>VXMB01000009.1:0-1412115 GCA_009841265.1 Gemmatimonadota bacterium
TAAGCGGCCTCAACGAAGCGGGCACGACCATCATCATGGTGACCCACGACCAGACACTGGCCGACCACGCCCACCGGATCATCCGCCTCTTCGACGGGCGGATCGTGCAGGAAGCAGCGGCGTAGGCGGAGGCACTGGATCCGTTCCTGGGCCTCGGCTAGGATCTACCGGGTGGTCAGCCAGTCCCAGAAGCCGGCGGGTTCCTTTTTCGGGGCCGCATCCTGGACGTCTTCCGAAATATACAGGGTCGGCATCAGGTTCAGCATCTGGTTGCCCCGCCATGCCCTGTACCCCCACTTGTTGGTCTCCAGCGCTGCGCCGCGTACGTAGGGCCGCCACATTTCATTGATCAGGGTGTGCCAGAGGAACACGCCGCCCACGTCGCGGACCAGGATTTCCTCCGCTTCCTGGTATAACGCGTTGCGCCGGTCCGGATTTCCCACCAGCACATTCGCCCGAAGCACCAGATCTTCGAACTGCTCGTTGTACCAGGGATGCCTGCCGTTAGACAGCCACAGCGTGAGCAGGTTGCTGGCATCTACGTAGTCATAGCGGTAAGGGATAAGCGCCAGGGTGAGTTCCTTGGCGTTCATCGTTTCCGTAAACACCTTCCTTTCCACGTTCCGCACCCCGACCTCGATATTCAGATTCTGCCTCAGCATGGCCTGGACCGCCTCGGCGGCCGTGCTGTTCACGATGGTTTCTCCCCGCAGCCAAATACTCACGGCCGGGAATCCCTTGCCATCGGGATAACCCGCCTGCGCCAGGAGGTTACGCGCCATTTCCGGATCGTAGGCCTGGATGGCGGCCAGCGCTTCGGAGTTGGCCGCGGGAAACCCCGGCGGCGACATGGCGGCGGCCGGCAACGCGATGTCCCGCAGGGCCGAACTCATGAGCGAAGCCTGGTCGACGGCGTGGCTGAAGGCCCGGCGCACCCGCCGGTCGTTGAAGGGCGGGTTGTAGGTATCCATCAGCAGATAGTAGGTCTGGAAATCCACGTAGGTGTTCAGGTGGTCTTCCAACGCGGGATTGGATTTGACGCGGTTTATTTCGGCCTGGTTGCTCAGCACGATGTAGTCGACTTCGCCGGCTTCGTAGGCGGCGAGGTAGGGCGGTTGGGCGGCGGCGTTGAAGAGTTGCGCCGTGATGCGTTCCAGGAAGGGCTTGTTGGGACCCCGGTACGTGGGACTCGGCTCGAGGACGATGCGGTCGTTGATCGTCCATTCCTTGAGCCGGAAGGGACCGCTGCCCATGTGAGTCTCGGCCCGGGTCGACCAGGCCGGGCCGTATTTCTCGAACAGATGGGTGGGGGTCACCCAGCTGTAATTCAAAAGCTCCGGCGCGTAGGGCGTCGGCTGGGTCGTGGTGAAGGCGATGGTGTGCTCGTCCAGCGCTTCGACGCCCAGCGAGTCCAGCGGCATGCGGCCGGCCACGACTTCTCCCCAGTTTTTGATGGGACGGTAGTACCATTCGAAATCGAACCCGGTCTTCGGATCGGCCCAGCGATGGAACGAAGACTCGTAGTCGTAGGCCGTCACGGGACGCCCGTCGCCGAAAATAAGGTCCTGCTGCAGATGGAAAATCCAAGTGAAGCCGTCTTCGGTCACTTCCCAGTGCGTGGCCGCGGCGGGGAGCAGGTTGAAGTCCCGGTCGACCCGGGTCAGCGGCTCGTTCGTAATGGCGAAACCGAAGACCTTCTGGTAAGAGGAAACGGCCCGGTCCATGAACCGGTTGTTCAATTCGAAGGTGCGCAGGTGCTGATGCTCAGGCGGCGCGGCGTCCGGGGGAAGCGTGACGCCCACGGAGTTTACTTGAGCCGGCTCATCCTGGCCGGATGGGTCGGCGACGGCGGACCCCAACAGCGTGTAATACAGGAGTGCCGCCAAGCCTGTCAATACAACCGCGGAGGCGAGGATACCCCGAATACCCCATGTTCTCATGTGTGATGGCATACCCATAAAGCGGACCGATCTGATGATTGAAGCGGTGAGCAAGGTCCCGTCAACGCTCGGTCAGCCCACTCCGGGGTCCGGCCTGCCTGCGTGACGTCGTTTCCCGGGATACATCCTCAGTAATATAAATCGTCGTCATCAGGTTCAGCATCTGGTTTCCCCGCCAGGCCCTGTATCCCGATTCGTTCGGTTCCAGGGCTTCGCCGCGGACATAGGGTCGCCACATCTCGTTGACCAGGTCGTGCCATAGGAACACGCCGCCCACGTCGCGGACCAGGATCTCTTCCGCGTCATGGTAGAGTTGCGCACGGCGGCCGGGATCGCCCACCAGGTGGTTGGCCCGTTCGACGAGTACCTCGAACCGGTCGTTGCGCCACGGATGACGGCCCCGGGACAACCACAGGTTGAGCAGGTTGCTGGGGTCGAGGTAGTCCCATCCGTAGGCGATCATGGAAAAGGGGATCTCCTTGGCGTTCATGGCTTCTGTGTAGACCTTCCGTTCCACGTTCAGCACCTCGACCTCGATATTCAGGTTTTGCTTCAGCATGGCCTGGATGGCCTCGGCGGCCACTTTTCTGAGATAGGCTTCGCCGCGCAGCCACATGGCCATCTCCGGGAATCCCCTGCCATCGGGATATCCCGCTTCCGCGAGCAGTTTGCGGGCCCTTTCGGGATCGTACCGTTGGATATGGGCGAGTGAATCGGGACGTGCGGCGGGAAATCCTGCCGGCATCATCGATACGGCGGGCACCGCGATGTCCTTCAGGGCGGATTTCATGATGGCCGGCTGGTCGATGGCGTGGCTGATAGCCTGGCGGACGCGCAGGTCGTGGAAGGGAGGTCCGCGGGTATCCATGAAAAGATAGTACGTGGTGAAATTCGTATAGGTATTGAGATGGTTTCGCAGTACTGGGTCGGACCGGACCCGGTTGATCTCGGCCGGGTTGTTCAGCAGGACGTAATCGACCTCGCCCGCCTCGTAGGAGGCGAGAAACGGCGGCTGGGCCGCGGCATTGTACAACCGGGCAATGATCCGCTCCAGGTAGGGTGTGCTGGGTCCGGGGTAGACGGGATTCGGTTCGAGGACGATGCGGTCATTGATCGTCCACTCCTTGAGCCGGTAGGGGCCGTACCCGATGTGGGTTTCGGGTTTTGTGGACCAGGCGGCCCCGTATTTCTCGAACTGGTGGGTGGGTGTCACCCAGCTGTAGTTGAGCAAATGAGGCGCGAAAGGCGCGGGCCGGGTGGTCGTAAAGGCGATGGTGTGCGGGCCCAGCGCCTCGACGCCCAGCGAGTCCAGCGGCATCTTCCGCGCGACGACCGCGCCCCAGTTCTTGATGGGCCGGTAGTACCATTCGAAATCGAAGCCGATGTCCGGGTCCGCCCATCGCCGGAACGTGTCCGCGTAATCGTAGGCGGTTACGGGCTTGCCGTCGCCGAACACCATGTCCTTCCTGAGGTGGAAAACCCAGGTGCGGCCGTCCTCGGTCACCTCCCAGCGGGTGGCGGCGGCGGGCACCAGGTTGAAATCGCGGTCGACCCGGCTGAGCGGTTCGTTCGTCAGGGCAAATCCGAAGGACTTCTGGTAGGAGGACGTGGCCCGGTCCATGTACCGGTTGTTCAGCTCGAAGGTCCGCAGGACCTGCAGGGAGGGCGGTGCGGCGTCCGGAGGGAGCGTCACGCCGACGGAATTGACCTGGCCGGGCTGGCCGGGCTGACTGGGCGGACCAGGTTGGCCGGAGGAACCAGGCGGCCCTGACGGCCCGGACAGTGCGTCCGACGCGAGGGCAACGGCAATCATCAGCAAAGAAGCAGGGAGCAACAGGCAGATCTTCGATCGCATGACTACCCCGTTCAACCGTCATTCGGATTGCGCACTTCGACGGGTTTCTGGTACAGCAAGGCGAGGATCTCGGTAAACTGGAGCGGACTGACCCCCACGCCGTCTACGCTCACCGTCCAGTGCAGGTGCGCGGCGGTCACCCGGCCCGTGGCCCCCGACAGCCCCAGCAACTGTCCCCGTGACACCTCGTCCCCCGTTTTCACGTACAGCCGGCTCATGTGCGAATACCCGGTGTGGATGCCCATGCCGTGTTCGATGAGGACATGGTTGCCCGAATAGAACAGGTCCTGCGCCAGCTTGACCACGCCGGACTGGGCGGCGTACAGGGGCGTTCCTTCGTAGGCACGCAGGTCGAGTCCGCCGTGGTAGCTTCGAAGCAGACCGTTGAACACCCTTCGAGTCCCATACGGGCTGGTGATGGTCTTCTTCTCCACGGGGTAACGGAACGTGTCTTCCATCATCACCGTATCCCGTACCGCCTCGTACGCCGCGGCGATGATCTTCTGTTCACGTGCGATACGCCGGAAGTCCGTGACCGAGGGCGTGACCCGGCTCTGCGGTACGCCGCGGATCTGCTCCGACCGGTACGGGCCGGCAACTATGGTGAACGGGAGTTCCCGATCGAAGATCCGATCGCTTTCGGTCCACTCCACGTGAACGGTATCCGATCCCGGCGCCGCACGATAGGGAATGCCGATCAGCGCGAACAAAACACCTTCGGGCCCGGTCGGATGAGGGTACAGGCGATGGATCCGGGCACCCGTCGAAACGGTCAGGTCAGCCACGCGATCGGCCGGACCAGGGAGATCGACCCGCTCAATCGGAAGATCAGCCGCACGACCGGCTTCCTCGCCGGGACCGTACGGGATGCACTGCAGTAATAGGGTATGGCCGTTCGCCACCCGCTCATCGGAAAGGTGGAGCGAGAAAGCCCGCTCTCCCAGATAGGCCCGTGGCGCGTGGAAGAAGGTCTCGCCACCCAGGCAGACGGCGGTCAGCGCCAGGGCAAGAACAAGATTCATGGGACCGGGCGGGAATCCGGGTCGATCCAGGTCGATCCGGGTGTACACAGGGACCGGTCTCGACGGCATCCCCGATCTGGACGACACGACCGATCCGGGCTATACCTAATCATTATAACCATTGCACCACTCCCAAAACAGTTTTTTGAACCGAACGCTGGGCTTCGGCAGGCAACCCTCGCTACCGGGGGTTCAAATCCGGGATGCCGCGGCTGACCTGCACTTCGAAATCTCCATCCGGCGGCACGCGCCGGGCGAACGCGGGAGAGCCGCCCTGGTCGGGCCAGTCCCGGAGGATGCCCCGGACCGCGCCGGTCGCCCGGTCCAACATGATCGCGGCGGACGGCCCTCCGCTGCGATCCATCGTCGTCACCCCTTCCGGGCCGGATAACGCGATCCGATGTAAACGATCGAGCCAGTCTGTCCGGACGGGAAGCACGAAGGCGAAAACGCGCCCGGCCCCGTCCGCGACGTCCACCGCGCCGAAGGACAGCGCGAAAAGCGTGTTCTCCGTTTCGTCTTCACCGGTGAGGCGATAAGGACCGCCGGTCTCCGGCAGGACGGGCGGGGCGTCGACCGCGAAAGCAGGATGGAGGACGATTTCACCCAGGTCGTTCACTTCGCCCCATAGCAGCAGGTTGGTCGCGGAAGCGGCGCGCGCAGCAGGAACGGGCGTTTCCAGGGACCGCCGATAGATCAGCGCCTTGACGAAGTGGAAGTCGCTGATCCATCCGGGAGGGCAGTAACTCATCAGGTCGTGTTTCCGCGGCGACACCAGCGATCCCGACAGGAGATCGTAGCCCCATGCGCCGGTAGTCCCGTCGGCGTAGGGGTAGTCGGGGTCCACACCGGCCGGGCCACCGCACGGCGCGTGCCTCAGGTTCATGTTATGTCCGAGTTCATGGGCTATGATCTGTCCGTTCAGTGCCGACACGCCGATGCTTCCGGGGATGACGGCGACGCCCACGCGTTCGCTGGCAGGGAGGATGCCCATATAGTGTCCCCGTGCGCCGTCCAGGATGCGAACCACAAAAACCTCGATCAGGATCGATATGGTGTTCTTCGCCTCCGAGGCCACCGAAGTCCACACGGGTTCGCGCACGTTCAGATGGAGATCGCCTACCGGCAACGTTTCCCGGGTAAGCCTGAACAGTTCGTCATGGGGCGACAGGCCCGCGGCGTAGTCCGCGAGCGCCCAATCCGGATTCTGCGTCCACAGAAACGGGACCAGGGTAAGATCCAGGGGCGGTATCTCCGTCACCTCCTGGGCCAGCCGTCCGGCAGGCGGCAGGCGGCGATCGACGTCCGAAGCGGAATCCGGTATGCTGCCGGGATCGATTTCTATCACCATTTCCAGGCCCGGCCGAACGACATAGGCCGGAATATGGGCGTTAGATGACGCCGCGAGGTCTCCCTCCTCAGGACGGTCCGGCAGGCTGTAGTCTCCGCCCGGCATCTCGGCCGTGTACACCGGAAGATTGTTCTGGTAGAAAGTAGCGCGTACCGGAGGCCGTTTGGCGTCGGCCATGCCGCCGTTCGTTACGAAGACGCGGAGGAGCGCGGGCTTGCCGGCAACCAGCGGCACCGGGTTCTCGAGGGACTGCACCGCTTGCGTGAGATATGCGGACGCAACGCGCGCGACAGTGCCTCCACAGGTGGAAACGCGCCTTTCATCGATGTTTTGCAGCCATGTCTGGGTCTCGACGTCTCGGGTTGCGCAAATTCGCGTGCCGGCCAGCAGCAGGGAGGCCAGGTCGAGGTTGAGCAACGCGCGCGGCAACGGCCCTAGCATTGCGCCGTTGTGGGAAAGACTCAGCGTCTTGAGGTTTCCGAGTGCTCCCAGTTCGGGTGGGACCAGTCCATTCAGCCGATTTGACGCCAGACTTAGCGTGACGAGATTTGCCAGTCGTCCCAGTTCGGGTGGAACGGGGCCCGTCAGCCCGTTGGCGGAGAGGTTCAGTTCCTCGAGGTTTGCCAGGCTTCCGAGTCCGGGCGGAACGGGGCCCGTCAACCCATTGGTGGAAAGATCCAGTTCCTCGAGGTCTGCCAGCTGTCCCAGTTCCGGCGGAACGGGGCCCGTCAGCCCGTTTCTACCGAGCTCGAGCGCGACGAGGTTTCGGAGTCGCCCCAGTTCGGGTGGAACGGATCCCGTCAGCCCATTGACGGCGAGATTGAGGACGGTGAGTGATTCCAGTCGTCCCAATTCCGGGGGAACAGAGCCCGTAAACTCGTTGGAGGAGAGCTCCAGTCGCCCGAGGCTGCGGAGGTTTCCCAGTTCCGGTGGGAGGGGACCGTGTAACCGGTTGAGCCTGAGGTCGAGGAAGGAGAGTCGGTCGAGTCGTCCCAGTTCGGGTGGAAGGGCCCCGGTCAACCCGTTGGCGGAGAGATCGAGGACGGAGAGGTCTGCCAGTCGTCCCAGTTCGGGCGGAATGTGTCCCGTCAGCAGGTTCAGTGAGAGTTCCATCGAGGTGAGCCGGTCGAGGCGAGCGAGTTCAGGCGGAATGGCCCCCGTCAGGCCGTTGCCGTAAAGACGCAACACTTCCAGCCGGTCCATGAGCGCCAGTTCCGAAGGCAGCCGCCCCTTCAGGTTATTGTACTGCAGGTCGATGGAGGTCACACGCCCTTCGTCGTCGGTCTCGACGCCGTGCCAATCCCGCAGCGGCGCTTCGCTGAGCCAGTTGGCGGCCTCCTTCCAGTAGGCGCCGCCCGTTTCGCCGTACAGCGTGGTCAACGCCACCCGGTCGGGGCCGACGGCCGCGGGACAGTTGTCGACCCGTATGTCCCCGACGGTGGACAGCCAGGCCTGATAAGCGGGTTCGGGCGGCGCGCAAAGTCCCGTTCCGCCCAACTTGAGGACCGTCAAGCCGAGACCAACCAGCGACGCAGGCAGCGGTCCCGACAGGCTGGAGTTGTTGGACAGGTCCAATATGCTCAAGGACCGGAGATCACTCAGCCGGGACGGCAGCGTTCCCTCAAGGTTGTTGTCTGCCAGGTCCAGGCTCGTTACCTGGCCCTGATCATTGATCGTGACGCCGTGCCAGGCGCTCAGGGGCGCGGCGGTGAGCCAATTTTGCCGTCCGGTCCAGTTCCCCCCGTCCGCCGCGTTGTACAACGCGATCAGCGCGCTCCGCTCCATGTCCTCGCAATTGTCCACCTCAACGTTGTCAATCGCGCGAAGCCAGGCCTGGAAAACCGCGTCCAACGGTGCGCACAGCGGAGTCCTCGCTAGCCCCAGGGATTCGAGGTGGTCGAGATTGGTCATGGCCCGGGGCAACGGTCCTGGCGAGAAGTTGTTACCGTTGGCGCCGAGTATCCTGAGCCTGACGAGTCGTCCGATTTCAGGGGGTATGCTTCCCGTCAACCGGTTGTAGGAAACCTCCAGCTCCTCCAGCCGGGCGAGTCGACCGATTCCGGGAGGTATGCTTCCGGTCAACCGATTGCCCAGGAGTGAAAGAGATCGGAGCCTTTCCAGCCGGAACAGATCCGCGGGAATCGCGCCCTCCAGGCCGTTCCGGTCGAGCAACAGTTCGGTCACCCTTCCTTCGGCGTCGGTCGTCACTCCGTGCCACTCGGAAAGGGGCGCGTCGCTCGACCAGTTCGTGGCGAGCGTCCATCCCGGTCCGCCGGTGCCGTCGAACAGCGCCACCAGGGCGGCGCGGTCCAGCGCGTCCGGTCCAAATCCCGAGACCGTGACTTCCACGCTCGCCGATATTTCCCCGGAAGACACGGTGATCCGGGCGTTTCCGTTCGACCGTGCTTCGAGGTCACCCAGGGCGTTCACCGAGACGACGAAGGGATCGCTGCTGGTCCAGAAGAGCCGCGCGTCCGGCACCGGGTTGCCGTTCCTGTCTTTGGCCACGGCGTCCAACCGCAGCGCCACGTCCGTCTTCGTCAGCGTCACGCTGGCGGGCATGACCTCGATGCGAGCGACGGCCTGCGATACCGTGACGGTGGCGTTTGCATGGAATGGCCCCGAAACGGCCGTGACAACCGCGGAACCGTTCTTCCGGGCCGTGACCAGGCCCTCGTCTGTCACGCTGGCCACTTCGATGTTTCCGCTGGTCCACGTCACGGCAGCGTCCGCGATCACCCGATCGTTCCCGTCCCGGACCGACGCGGTGAGTTGCACGGTCGCGCCAATGGCGTCCAGCTCGGCCTCGGCAGGCGATATCGTGATGCTGGCTGCCCGCGGCGGTCCCGTGGGGCTTTCCCGGCTGCACGACGGAAGGACGATGATTGAGAGGAAGACAGGAACGAGAAGGAATCTCATGGCCCGATTCCGTTGCGATACGCGTCGGCTCAACCCCAGCGGTATTCCGGCGGGTCGAAGACGAAACCGTGGAAGAATCGCCGGCGTGGGGGTGTGAGGCTGTTCAGGAAATCCCTGTCGTACCGCCACTGCTCCGCGCAGGCCAGCATCCACGGGTGTTCGTATCCGTAGTAGAGGATCACCCGCTTGCCGCCTTTGCGCGTGAACGGGCCGGCCGAATGCCACACCCCGTTGTGGAAGAGCACGGCCGTGCCGGGCCGTCCGCAGATCTGTACGGCCCCGGGCATTCCATTCTTCGCGTCCGGCTCGACCAGGGACTTGTGGCTGCCCGGTACCAGGGTCAGGTTGCCCTGGTCGGGACCGGACATGTCGCTCAGGTAGTATCCCACCTTGAACTGCAAT
This sequence comes from Gemmatimonadota bacterium, assembly GCA_009841265.1. Classification (NCBI taxonomy): domain Bacteria; kingdom Pseudomonadati; phylum Gemmatimonadota; species Gemmatimonadota bacterium. Next base: position 9,490 of record VXMB01000009.1, read on the forward strand.
AGCGGGATGTGAGGCTGGAAGTCACGAAATCCGTCCTGTATCCCGTCCGTGTGCCAGCCCTTTCCGTGGTGCTCTTCGGGTTCGATCTCGTAGATGGCGTCGGTCGAGTGCAGGTGGGGCATCTCGTTGAACAGACTGTGGACATAGTGCATCATCGGCTCGTAGTCGAGCATGTCCAGAAAGAGCGGATCTTCGGCCAGCAGGTGCATGACCCGTGCGTTGGCCGAATCCAGTTTGTCTGCGAAGGCCGGTTCGTGCGCTCGTTGGAACCCGGGGTCGCGGCGACGCGCAATCGTCCGCTCCAGCGCGGCGTTGAGCGCGTCGACCTGGGAATTCGGAAGGAAATCCTCCAGCACGAGGTAACCGTTCGTGTCGAATAGGAAGCGTTCGGCATCCGTGGGATGGGCCGGCATTTTAATGATCCCTCCGCATGTTGTCCGTTGTAATCATTCGTCCAACATCCTTAACGCCATGGTAATTGTCCGTCAAGTCCATTCAGAACTGACAAGCAGGAATGAAGTTGCGGTCCCGCATCCATACCTGTTCATTATGCGTCTTCCAGGGATTCGAAGGTCCATTCCGGGCGAACTATTGAGGCATTAAATGATCTACGACGGACACGCCTATTGCTTTCCTTCTCCGGGAGATATCGGAGGTTTCGACGATCATACCGAATTCCGGCGTCACCTGCAACTGTTCATGTCCCAGGCCCGGCAGCAGCCCGTCTGGCGGCGTAGCGACCGCGCGCCGGCCGACGCTACGGGGCTATACGATCCCGATCTACCCTGGCGTTTCGAGGGCCTGCGGAACGCAAACTTCCGCACCGGGAAACACGGACTGGCCGAGTGGTCGGTCGATGGCGAGGACTACGTCAAACAAGCGTTGCCGCCGTGGACGGAGGACTTCTCATTTTCACCGGAAAGCCTGGTGGCGGAGATGGACTACGCGGGCGTCGACCGGGCCCTCCTTCACCGCACGCCCTACATGGGGCTCGACGACGGTTACATCGCGGAATGCTGCCGCCGCTACCCGGAGCGGCTCCAGGGATTGGCCCAGGTCCCCGAATGGTGGATACCTGACCGGACCGACGAGGCCATTGCGAAACTGGAACGGGCGATCGGCGTTCTCGGCCTTTCGGGCCTTCAGTTCGCGCCCTTTCACCGGCCGCTCTATGACCTCTCCGCTGAATGGACCGGGTCCGATTTCGACCCGTTCTGGATAGCAGTGGCCGAACTGGGTATTCCTGTTTTCTTCACCCTCGGCGCGGTCGGATCGCCTTCCGCATACATCGAAGAGTTACGTTCGTTGAGTGCCTGGATGGACCGGTTCCCCGATGTCGACGTGATCGTGACCCACGGATTCCCCTGGCGGATGTTTGCCGAACGTGACCGGATCAACGTCCCCGACGAAGTGTATGAAGCCGCGCCCGCGGACCACCCCCGTTTCCACATCCAGATCCTCTTCGCCGTGTTCCTGCAGTCGCGCTGGGACTACCCCATGCCCCAGATGCGGCCCGTCCTGGAGAAGATGGTCGAATGTTTCGGCGCCGACCGCATCCTGTGGGGTACGGACATCCCCATCGTGCTGCTGCACTGGACCTACCGCCAGAGCCTGGACTATGTGAGGCGCTACTGCCCGTTCCTGGACGAGGACGAGATGGCGGCGATTCTCGGTGGCAATATGGAGCGGATTATGGGCGTGGGCGGGTTTGCCGGGTAGGGACGAGGAGGGTGATTTGGGAAAGCCCGGCGGCTAGCTCGCACTCCGGCCCAGACGGCCGTCTTCCGCGGCGAGCCATTCCGAATAGGGGCGCGGCATCGGACCGGGCAGGCCCAGACCGTGTTCCTCGCGCCAGCGCAGGAGCGGGTGATCGCGTTCCGCTTGCGGCAGATCCACACGCCGGCCGCGCGCGCCCGACTCGAAATGCCCATCAATATCTCCAGCACGTGGCGGCCGGCATCACCCGAGCACTCGTGCGCACGGCCCTCGTCGAGCGCCCGCACGTACTCGTCGGCGAACTGGTAGTCCTCCACGGAAGCGGGACCGGCCGGATCGTAGTGCTCCGGCACGATGGGGGCAAGCGGCTGCCATTCGGCCTGTCCGGGGGCAAAGTGCGGAGTAGACAGAAACCACGGGGCATCGCTTTTCCAATAGAGCCTGCCTTCGGTGCCGTAGATCTCGATCATATAGGCTGTCGAATCCATCACCGGGAAGCGGTGCTGCAGGAGGACACCCGAAAACCCGCCTTCAAAGGCAAGAGCCGCGGTCACGTGTTCACCGGCAATGTAGCCCATGCCACTCGGCGACGGCACCACGTCCTCGGGCGTGATCGGACGTCCATCGGTCAAGGCCACGGCTTGCACGCTTCGCACCGGTCCGGCCACGCCTAGCATGGCATTGAGCGAGTGCGTGGCGATATTCATCAGGCCGTAGCCGCCGTAGTAGCCCTTGCCGCTGCCCTGTATAAACCGCAAGTCGCCGATCCGGCCCTCGTCAACCGCCGCTTTGACCGCCTGAAGCGCACCGCCGCTGCGCCCCTGGTGATGCACGGCCACCTGCACCCCTTGCTCCGCGGCTTTGGCCAGCACCGCGTCGGCCTCGGCCAGGGTCGTACAAATCGGCTTTTCAATGTCGATGTGGACGCCGTGTTCCAGCACGCGCATAGCCAGCGGGTAGTGGAATTCGGTACCCGTGGGAATAGCGACAATGTCCGGAGCCTCGGCCTCGATCATCCGGTCGAGATCGTCGTAACGAGCCGCAACCCCCAGTTCGTCGCCGAGGGTCGCCAGCCGTTCGGGCACGAGGTCGCACAATGCCACAACTTCGGTGCGGGGATGCTGATGGTACGCGCGGCCCGCGGCCGTACCCCGGCCACGGCAGCCCAGAACAGCGACCCGGTATTTTTGCATGGTGCGATCTCCTTTTTCATCTACAGAATTCGAGAACAGAAGGTGTTAAGGCTACTATAAAGATTATCCGGGGGATTCACACGAAGTATCGGATGAATCAAATGACACCCGGTCGGTTAGATACAGGTAGATAACAACGTCGCGAGCACGGTCATTCGACGGATTCGGAAGGCGGATGAGAAAAGAACATTGCAAACGAAGTAGACACTTCACAACTATAAAAACAGGCCACAATCAATAAAGGAGTCGACATGAGTGATTGGATCATGCCTGTAACCACCGGAGCCTGTTTGATTCTCGGCTGGTTGTTCTTTATACGCGGTAAAATGGCTTCCAGGGAAGACATCAAAGACCTATCTAAAGAAGTGCATGACATGAACACCCGGCTAGGAAGAGTGGAGGGTGTGATTAGTAGATTGGAATTCGAATCTGTTTCAAGGAAACCTGGGAACTGATCTGCCGATCGGGTTGCAGTCGATAATGTAAAGCTGTTGACGCGGTGAATCGTAGCCTCGGAAGGGAACCGCATGCGTGGTCAAGCGTCCTCCACAGTGGGGTTTATGATTCATTTCCGAAAGAAAGGAAAGTCCATGCGATACCTGGTTGCGGTGGTATGCCTGGTAGTGGCGGCGTCGATCTCCGTATCCCTCATTGCCTGTGACGACCGCGATCCTGTTGTTGGACCAGACAACAATGGCGAACAGCAATCCGATGAGGGGGATCAGCCGACCAATGAAGGCGAACAGCGGACCGAGGAAGGCGACCGGGCACGGCTGGTAGAGATGCGACAGGAAATCGACGCACTCATCGGCGACGCGGCTGGGGCTTCGATTGCAGACTGTCGCTACGCGGGCATTGGCGCTAAGCCGTGCGGCGGACCCTGGGCGTACATCGTTTACTCAGCATCATCCACAGATCCGACGGAACTGGTCAGTCGGCTGGCAGAATACAACGCCTTCGAAGCCGAGATGAATGCGCTTTACGGGTACGTTTCCGACTGCTCGATTCCCAACATGCCGGTATTGGTATTTAGGGATGGACGGTGCGGCACGGAATGACGACTCGCCCTTGAACGACGTCGAACAACTCGATCAGTGCTGAATGAGTATGCAAATGATTGACCGATGCGAATCGAATACTACAAGATACGCAAGACCGGCCGGCGTCGGTCAGGTTAGTCGGCATTCAGTTTTTCCATGAGTTCAACCAACCGGGTCGTCGTATTCCAGTTTCGGACGGTAACGCGCTGGTACACGGGCATCGACGCGAGACGGCTGAGATAGCTCCGTGAGGCCTGGTCGATCCGTCTGGAGAAGTAGAGCACACCGCTGCCCGCCCAGGCTTCATCCACGCCGGGCCTGGTGGGGATGCCCTCCATGGCGGCTGTTGCCGTAAGTGGCGCTTTCAGATAGATCACGTCGTATCTGTACGTCTTCGGCCGTTCTCCAAACCCCGCCGGCGCATCGGAAACCACAGCCCGCATCTGCTTTCTTGAGCGCATCACGACACTCGCTTCGTAGTCAAACGCCACGGACAGCATCCCCTCGATGCTCTTCGTCAAGGTCCTGAGCCCGGTGGAAGGCGAACGGAAGATCACGTTCCCACTCTGGATATAGGTGACGACATCGCGGAAACATTCGGCCTCGAAGCAACTCCGGAGATCCGCCATCTTGATGATGTTCTTGCCGCCGACGTTTATTCCGCGCAGCAGGGCCAGGTAGGTTTCGTCCGAGGGTTTTTGTGCGGTCATTTCGTACCCCCTCTTTTCAATTGAATCAGTGCATGTAATGTAGTGGTTGAATTTAAGTAAAGAACGCCTAAAATTGGTTGAATGTAGTTTAGGTCATGGTCAATGACGTAACAGTGCCAGCGGCGATATCAGCCCGTAAGAGCGCCTTTATTAACCGTCATTTTACCAACAATGTCCAAGTTGTCACCATCGAATCATTCGGGAACTTCTGACAACACAGGCACCAGCCAAAGCGGCGGGACATTGAGCGCAAGGGCCGATCTGGCCTGGCTCGCGGGAATGAGCGCCTCTCTATTCCTCATCCTGCTGTCCTCCTCGAGCTACGTCGCTTCCCTTCCTTTCATTCGCGAAGCGTGGGGACTGAACAATACCCAGTCGGGCGTGATCTTCTCTTCGTACCTGGCCGGCTATGCCATTTCGTCTCTGCTCCTTGTACCCTTCACCGACCGGTTCAATCCAATTCGGATCCTGTTTATTGGCGTTGTATTGACGGCGAGCAGCGGTTTGCTGTTTCCCAAACTGGCGGAGGGGTTGTGGTCCGCCTGTCTGCTGCGATTCGCCTACGGAGTCGGTCATGTATGTGTCTACATCACCGGGATCCGCCTGGCGTCGCACCGGTTTGCCGGCCGTAGCCGGGCTACGGCCGTCAGCGTCTTCGTGGGATCAGGTTACGCCGGTACGACGGTTTCGTACGTTTTCATGGGCATCTTGCTGGACTGGTTGGACGGATGGGAGCCGGCATTTCTATCGACCACGCTTCCCGGTCTGGCAAGCGTTGTAATTGTTGCAATTCTTTCCTCCGGACGAAGTGCTCGGCCCCCACATGAGGAGAGTCGCCATGGAAATCGGGGCTGGCTGTCCCTGGCGCCGCTGCGCGACCGCCGGCTGATGCTGGTGATCATGGCCTATGCGCTGCACACCGCAGAACTCTTCGTAGCCCGCCTGTGGCTGCCGCTGCTTCTCGTTGCCGCACTCATGATGACGGGGTTTGATTCGGAAGTCGCTGCTTCGCGCGCCGCCACCCTGGCCGGCTTCATGTTCATGACGGGCATCTTCAGCGTGCTTTTGGGTGGATGGATGTCGGACCGATTCGGGAGAAACAGAACGGCGACTTTGATCTTCACGGTAAGCGGCATCTGTTCTTTTCTTGCCGGATGGCTGGTTGGACTTCCGATTGCCTGGCTGATTGCGCTGGGTTTCCTTTACGGGTTCTTTACGGCTGCCGATTCCGCCATTTACTCGACGGCCGTGACGGAACTCGCCCCGAGGAACCTGGTCGGGTCCGCACAGGCCGTGCAGTCCTTCATCGGGTTTGTCGTGGGAACCGGGGCGCCGGTTGTCGCGGGATCGATACTCGACCTTTCCGGCGGGCCGTCGGCCTGGATCCTGGTGTTCAGTTTCAACGGCGTGTTGGCCGTGGCGGGCATAGCGTGCCTGTTGTGGCTCCGGCGCATTCCGACCTCGAGCGTTACTTCGTAGATATCGTGCAACACGCTGGTTAAAAGGTGCGCAACATGCTGGTTGAAAGGTGCGCAACACGCTGGTTGAACGGGCAGATTACTTAAAAAACTTAACAAATTCGCGGTTTAGACAATTGATGCTTTCTATCTCTGTAGCCGATCCGTAAATTAACAGCCCGCTGACATACCAGATTCGCACCGAGCAGCACGAAACCATCCACTAACCGATGCACTTACCACCGAACAAGCAAATGCGTCCATTTGAAAATCCATCGCGGCCTGTATCCGTCTCCGGCCTTGGAACGTCCGGCCCCGGAACGTCGGGATTCGGATCGGCAGCCTGCCGCCGGCGCATTCTTGCTCCGGTCACGCTGCTCATCGCCCTGGCCGTCCTGGTTTCCTGCGGCGAGGATGGCCCTACCTCGCCCGATCCCGTGGATCCGCCCCGAGCCGCCAGGATAAACGTCGTTTCCGGCGACGGGCAGCGCGCGCTTGCCGGTTCGAGTCTGCGGGAACCGGTCGTGGTCCAGGTGCTCGACGAGGAAGAACAGCCCCTGCCCGGTGCGCTCGTCCTGTTTTCACCCAACCATGGTGTAACCGAACCGACAACCGTCGGAACCGGACCGGACGGCATGGCCGCCGCCCACTGGACGCTGGGTTCGACCACCGGACTGCAGACGCTGACCGTCACCGCTTCGAGCGCGACCGCCAACGTGAACGGCCACGCGATCTCCGTGGAAGATTCGCTAGACGTCCTGTTCGCGCCAGCCGAAGAGGACGAATTATCGGCGGTCCGCGCCGACTGGACCGCGCGGGACTTCTCTGCGGCAGGAGGGACGGTCGAGCTTGAGGAAGCCTACAGCATGGGAGGATATCCGACCACCTTGCGTGTCGTCTCGCACCAGGTCGAGGGATTACGCCATTTCGGCGCCATCATCGTGCCTGACGGCGCCGGCGCCGAGGGCCTCCCCATACTGCTATTCGCCCATGGCGGTGACGACGGCGTTTCGGTGGAAAGCACGTTATTTATATTAACCGTCGCCCTCGGAGAAATGACGGACGACTTCGTCTACCTGATCCCGTCGTTCCGGGACGAACCGCTCAGGTACGATGACCGGTCCTGGCTGTCGGATGGTCCGGCCAGTCCGTGGGACCGGGACGTGGACGACGCGCTGGCGCTGGTCAACCTCGCCATGGAAACGATACCGGAAGCCCAGACCGACCGGTACTTCGCGGCGGGGGCCAGCAGGGGAGGCGGAGTGGCGATGCTGATGGGGATCCGGGATGAACGTATCGCGGGCCTCATCACGTTCTTCGGACCGACGGATTTCCAGAACGAATGGGCGCGCGACATCGCTACGCTTCTGGTGAGCGGTGTGACCGTCGATCTGCCCGGGGTCGAATACCTGCGCACCACGTACGTCGTACCGTGGTGGACCGGGGACGTTACGCTCCAGGATGCCCGATTGGCGCTCATCCGCCGGTCCGCCGTCCTGTTTGCCGAGGATATGCCTCCCTTGCAAGTCCATCACGGCGACATGGACGGGGTGGTTTCCGTCACCCAGGCGGAATCCATGATTCAGGCCATGGGGGAGATCGGTCGCGGACCGCCTGAGTTCGAGGCCTATATCTACCCGGGTGGAACGCACGATATCACGTCGATGCCGAGCGCGATTCCCCGCGCGGTGGTGTTCTTGCGCAATCTCCTTGTAACAAATGGAGAATAAGCCGGGCAGGGGCTAACGAAGCGGACTGCAAAGGCGTCTGAGCGCGTCATGAGGTGGACATGGGACTCCAGGTCGGTATTGTTGGGACGGGTGCGTTCTCACAGTCGTTCATCCCCCTGTTCAAGGCGCATCCGCACGTAGAACGGGTGGTGCTGTGCGATTTGGACGACGAAAAAAGGGCGGTTGCGGCCACCCGTTTCGAGATCAGGGATACCAGCCCCTCCCTCGATGACCTCTGCGCATCCCCCGTGGACGCCGTGTGCCTGTTTACACAGAACTGGCTTCACGGCTCCCAGGCCGTCCAGGCCCTGGAAGCCGGAAAACACGTGTACTCGGCCGTGCCGCCGGGGATCAGCGTCACCGAGATCGAAAACCTTGTGGCCGCGGCCAGGTCCTCGGGCGCGGTCTATATGCTCGGCGAGACCAGCTACTATTATCCCGGCGTGCTGTATTGCCGGGAACAGTTCGCGCGGGGCGCTTTCGGCCAAATTGTCTACGGCCAGGCGGAATACTACCATGACTGGGACCACGGCCTCTACGACGTGGCGCGTTGGCGCGGCGGCGAGAACTGGCGAGATACAGCCGGCATACCGCCCATGTACTACCCCACGCATTCGACGAGCCAGATCATATCCGTCACCGGCGCCCGGATGACCCGGGTATCCTGCCAGGGATTTCGAGACACCCACGAGGACGGGATTTACGGGGCTAATGACTGGGCCAATCCCTTCAGCAACCAGAGCGCGCTGTACAGCATGTCCGACGGGAGTGTCTGCCGCATCAACGAGTTCCGGCGCGTGGGCCATCCAGGTTGCGTGCGCATGGGCCTTCAGGGGACCGAGGGCGGCTTCGAACAGACCGCCGCCGGGGCATCCTGGCTTCGCAAGGACGGGACCCGCGTGGAACCTCTCGACGACCTGCTCGCCTGCACCGGCCAGCCCGTGCCCGGAAGCGACCCGATGGACAAGGTGACCGCATCCGACGGCACCCATCTCGGCGTCTCCTCGGCGCACCCGGTCGAGCGGTTGCCGGAGACTTTCGCAGGGCTGCCCAACGGCCATGCGGGCAGCCACCAGTTTCTCGTCGACGACTTCGTGATGGCCTGTGTGAACGGTACGGTGCCCCCCAACAACGCCTGGGCCGCAGCCAGGTACATGCTGCCCGGACTGACGGCCCATGAGTCCGCGCTCCACGGGGGTGCTCTGCTTGAGGTGCCGGATCTCGGCGATCCGCCTGGCGCAGATTGACTCCGTTCTGGAACATTGCACGGCGATCCGCGTTAGTATCCAGTACAGAGTAACGCATGGTTACGGGAAATCCTATTCCCCAGGGCCAGGATCTTGAACGAACCCATGTTTGAAAATGAAATCGCCCGGTGGCGGACCTACGTGGAACGGCATGGCGCCCTGCCGGCGACCGAGTTGAATGCGCTCGAAGCCCGGCTGAGGGTCCAGGCCGGCGACCTGCTGCGGCTCGGTCTCCCGGCCGAAGAAGCCTTTCAGGTCGCTGTTGGACGTATCAGCCGTGACGACCCGGCGACGCGCGCGTTCGTCCAGGTTCACGCGGTGCAGTTGATGGGCGCTGCACCAGACGAGCCCGCCACGGACGAAACCGGCAAAATCGACGTTACCGACAATATCGACATAGCCCCGCGATTCGCCAGGCCCAGGCTGACGGAATTCATCTTCGTCCTCTGCCTGACCGCCGGCGCGGCGCTGGCGATCAAGGTTCCCGCGCTGTTCGGATACGCATTCGACGACGATGACGTCAACCAGTTCTATGCGCTGAACATAAGTTTCTTCGCGTTTCCCTTCGTGACGGCCTATTTCGCCTGGAAACGCGGCATGGACTTTGCCCGATGGGGCTGGTTGATACCGCCCTTCTTCGTGGCCATGCTGCTGTGTAATGTCTTTCCCTTCGAACCGGGTGGCGATACCGCGATTCTCGCCACGTTGCATGTGCCCATTGCCCTGTGGCTGTTCGTCGGCTTCGCATATGCCGGGGGTGACTGGCGGACGCGCGGGTTGCGCATGGATTTCGTGCGGTTCAGCGGACAGCTCTTCATCCTGTACGTGCTCATCGCCCTGGGCGGCGGCGTGCTCACCGGCATAACGCTGACAGTGTTCAACGCGCTGGGCGTGGACCTGCGATGGGCGGTCGCATCGTGGATCATTCCGTGCGGGGCGATGGGCGCGTTCGTCGTAGTGGCCTGGCTTGTGGATACCGGGCAAGGCGCAATCGAGCAGGTGGCGCCGGTGCTCACGCGGATTTTCACGCCACTGTTCACTTTGATGCTGCTGTCCTTTCTCGCGGTCCTGGTGTGGACCGGAAGAGGGATCGACGTGCAGCGCGAGATGCTGATCGCCTTCGATGCGCTGCTCATCGTCGTCCTGGGTCTCGTGCTGTATTCGGTCTCGGCAAGAGACCCCGTGGCGCCGCCGGGCGTCTTTGACGGCCTGCAGATCGCGCTCGTATCAGCCGCCCTGGTCGTAGACATCCTCGTGCTGGCGTCCATGACGGCGCGCATCAGCGAATTCGGGATCACGCCGAACCGAATGTGGGCCATAGGACTGAACATCATACTGTTCGGCAACCTGGCGTGGACGGCCCGCCTGTACATCGGATTCTTGCGACGGCGGGGGCCGTTCTCTGCCGTGGAACGCTGGCAGACGGACTATCTCCCTGTATTCTCCGTATGGGCGGCCTTCGTCGTGGCCGTTTTTCCGCTGATCTTCGGGTACCGTTGACAGGGCGGCCACACGCGCACCTCGTATCAAGTCTTCGCAACCAGCATTGGAGTTCATGATGGATAACCGGACGGGAAAGCCGGCGGCCGGAACGTTCAAGCCCTATGACCAGGAAACTCATTTGAATGCCCTGTATGAAAACGTCTCCGGGACGTACACCTTCAGGGCGACGGATCCGGAAGGCCTGTCCGCCTGGCAGGCCGCCTTTCGCCCGAAACTGCGGGAAGCCCTCGGCCTGGACAACATGGCTTCGGACCTCTCGGGCTACGTGCCGAAAGCGGAGCGGCTTGAATCTACCGACCTGGGCAGTCATGTCCGGGAACGCTGGTATCTCTGGGTCGAACCGACGGTACCGCTGCCTTTCTACCTCCTGCTCCCTAAAGGCGTGAAGCGTGGGGACACAGGCACAGGCACAGACTCAGGCACAGGTGGGATAGACCGCGACGAGGCGCTCCCCCTGGTCCTTGTGCCCCACGGTCACAATCATCCCCACATCTACGTCGGCATTGCCCGGGACGCGGCGGAAGAGGCGCACATGATGGAGGGCGAGCGAGACATCGCCCGGCAGGCGGCCGCCGAGGAGGGGTACATCGTCATCGCGCCGACCACGCGGGCCTTCGGGGAAACGCGCACCGCGAAAGACATAGAGGCCGATAGAGTACACTCCTGCCGCGACCAACTCGTCCACGACCTGCTGCTCGGGAGAACGCCCATCGGCGAACGCGTGTGGGACACGTCCCGCCTGATCGACTGGGCGGTCGCCAATCTGCCCGTTGACGCCGGCCGCATAGCCATCACGGGCAACTCGGGCGGCGGTACGATATCCCTTTTCGCCTCGGCCTGCGACACCCGGATCGCTCTCTCCATGCCGGGGTGCTATTTCTGCACGTTCGTGGGCAGCATCGGGATGATCCACCACTGTGAATGCAACTACGTGCCCGGTTTGCTGCGGATGGGAGAAATGTACGACGTGGCCGGTTTGATCGCTCCACGCCCCTTCTGTGCCATCGCCGGCCGGCACGACCCCATCTTTCCCATCGACCACGTCCATGAAGCCTTCGACCGGCTCAAGGCAGTCTACGAGGTTGCCGGCGCCGGAGATAAATGCAAGCTGGCCGTCGGAGAAGGCGGGCACCGGTTTTTCAAGACGCCGGCCTGGGATTTCGTGCGCCGGCATTTCGGCGCGCGGTCCTGAACCGGGAAGCTCGAAACCTCACTCGCACCCGGGTCGAATACGCAGCAGGGTAATCCCCCGGTCAGCGTGCCTGCGGGTCGCCGGTCTTGCCAAATGCGCGCGGAAAACGCTTGAAAACGACCAGCCAGATCATATAGTTTCCTCAAACGCAACGACCGATGAATGTCGCAAGAAAGATGCCGTAGAGCATCGAGGAGCGCAGCATGGAAAGCGCCACGGTTCAAATCGATCCCCGGGAAGAGATCGGATTCATGCACGTCGACGAGACGGATTTCGGGTCTTTCACGACGGCCCAGCGTATCCGTCACTTCGAAGTCGAAGGCTACGTGCATCTACCGGACATGCTCGACGCCGATCACATCGCACGGCTGAAGGCCGAGTTGGCCGATGTGCCCATGGAATGCAAGGATTACAGCGACTGCCAGACCTACTGCCTGGAGGCCCAGTGGCGCAGTCCGGCCATGTGCGCCTTGATCGGGCATCCGCCCATGATCGAGTTCCTCGAAGCGCTGATGGGTGCGGATATCGTGTTTACGCGAGGCCTGTTCACACGGACCCTGTCGGGTTCGCCGCCCATTTCCATGCATACGGACGGCCAGCCCTACGGCTCATCCATATTCAGCTACGAGGGCAGTTCGCCCCGTCTGGTTCGCGTGCTCTACTATCTGGACGATCTGCCGCCGGAAAGGGCGCCGTTCCGGGTCGTGCCGCGTTCGCACCTGTCCTTTCACGCCCATGGCAACCCCTACGTACGTTACAAGTCCCATCCCCAGGAGGTGACCCTCTGCGCGAAAGCAGGATCAGCCCTGGTCATTCCCAAGGACGTCTTTCACGGTACCCATCCCAACCGCGACACGGTACCCCGGGAACTGATCCAGTTCGGTTACCGGCCGGCCTGGTCCGGGCCCGTTCAGCCGATGGAGGAGTGGGATCCCGGGGACGTTGCCGCCGCGCCCGCACAGGCCAGACCCTTCCTGCAGAGCCTGAATACGACCGGCCTGGAGTGGCAGCAGCCGCACAAGCCGAAGGGGATGAAAAGCGAAGCGCCGGGGATAAACCCCGACCGCTGGGGAGATTGATCGAAATCAACTCTTGTAGCCCGGCAATACTCGAAAGAAACGGAAGGCGGTCGTCACCGGACAAGGACACTGGGATGAATCGTAGCGTCTACAGCAGTATTAAACGATACACGGTATGGACGATCATGTTGTTGGCCGCAGCGTCTACGGTGCTCACGGCCTCCGCCCAGACCGAATTCCATCTGAAGGCGGGGAAGCTGAGGAATCCCTTCGCACAAAAAAGCGTGCAGTCCCTGGTGCTCAACATACAGCAGGCCTCCCAATGGAAGCTCGGGGACAGTTTCTTCTTCCTTAATTACCTGGTTGACCGGGAAACGGACGGATTCAACGACCGTGATTTCTACGCCGAGTGGTATCCAACGCTCAGTATCGGCAAAATGCAGCAGTCTGATGCCAGCCTGGGACTCATTTCCGACCTGGCGATCATCGCGGGAATCAACATGGGCGGCGACGCGAAATTGTTCAAGTTTCTGCCTGGATTCCGGGCGTCCTGGGATATCCCCGGATTCCTGTTCCTGAACACCGATCTCACGGCCTATATCGACCAGAACTTCGGCGTGGCAAAGGGCGGTGCACCTAAGGAAGGGCACAGTTTCATGTTCGACATCAACTGGGCCGCCCCTTTTGATATCGGCCAGCATTCCTTCGCATTCATGGGTCACGCGGAGTACATCGGAAGCCGGTCCAACGAACTCGGCGGCCGGCACGACGCATCGATTCTCGCACAGCCGCAGTTCGTCTGGGACATCGGCCGGGCCGCAGCCGGCGAACCCAATCAGTTGATGCTCGGATTCGAGTACCAGTATTGGAGAAACAAGTTCGGCACGGACGACGACGAGAACACCATCCAGTTCCTGGTGGTCTGGCGCCTCTAGGCCTGTCCGTCGTGCCGAATCCACAGTCGAATATCTTTCTAAAGAGGCGGGTGCCTCCGGCGACCCATCGGTCACCGGAACGCCCGCCAAGCCTTAGGACTACCTGATGAAAGCCGCCGTAATGGACGCCTTCGGATCACCCCTCGAGGTGCGGGAAGTACCCGATCCAGTGCCGTCGGAGGACGGCGTCGTGATCGAGGTGCGGGCTAACGGGATCTGCCGGAGCGACTGGCACGGATGGATGGGACACGACCCGTCGATCAAGCTGCCTCATGTGCCGGGCCACGAATTCGCCGGCGTGGTCGTCGAAAAGGGCAGCCTGGTGCGCAACTGGCGGGTCGGCGACCGGGTGACCGTGCCCTTCTGCGGTGGATGCGGCACCTGCGAGCAGTGTCTGACCGGCCATCACCACATTTGCGACAACGAGTACCAGCCGGGGTTTACTGGCTGGGGCGCCTTCGCCGGTTACGTGGCCATGCCGTACGCCGACGTGAATCTCGTGGGCCTGCCCGATGACCTGGACTTCGTCGAGGCGGCGAGCCTGGGTTGCCGGTTCATGACGGCGTTCCGAGGCGTGGTGGACCAGGGCCGGGTGACCGGCGGTGATTTCGTGGCCATCCACGGATGCGGCGGGGTCGGGCTGTCGGCGACCATGATTGCGGCGGCCGTGGGAGCCGAGGTGATCGCCGTGGACATCGATGAGACCCGGTTGCAGCTGGCACGGGACTTCGGCGCACGCATGACGGTGAATGCAAAGACGAGTCCAGATGTGGTCAGAGAAATACGGCGGAAGACAGGCGGCGGCGCCCTGGTCTCCATCGACGCCCTCGGGAGCAAAATCACGAGCCGCAATTCCATCCGGTGCCTTCGAAAGAGAGGTCGCCACGTGCAGATCGGCCTGACCCTGGCGGACGAGGCCGACGTCCCGATCCCCATGAACGCGGTCATCGCAAAGGAACTCGAAATCGTGGGCAGCCACGGCATGCCGGCCCACCGGTTTGCCGACCTGCTGCGCATGGTCACCTCCGGCGCGCTGCAGCCCGGTCGCCTGGTCGGCAAGACCGTCGCGCTCGAAGAGGCCGGCGCGGAACTGGAAGCCATGGGACGGTTCAGCCAGACGGGCGTCACGGTCATCGACCGGTTCTGACGGCCATCGACCGGTTCTGACGGTCATCGACCGTTTCTGACGAAAGGAATACGCATGGTCGAGAAGGACATCGTTGCCCTCGAACGGCAGATCTTCGAACTCACCGCTAAGCTGAACGCGTTGCGGCGGGACAATGTTCCTCTGCCGGTGCCGGACTACCGGTTCGACACCCTGTCTGGAGAGGTCTCCCTGCTCGACCTGTTCGCCGGCCGCGACCGCCTGCTGGCCATCCACAACATGGGACAGGGTTGCCGGTACTGTACGCTGTGGGCGGATGGATTCAATGGCATGCTGGCCCATCTCGAGGACGCCATGTCCGTCGTGCTGCTGTCCGGCGATCCCCCCGCCCTGCAGCGTGACTTCGCCAATTCGCGGAACTGGCGCTTTCGCCTCGCTTCCCACGGTGGCGGCGCGTATATCGTGGAACAGACGGTAATGGAGGGCGTAGAGAACATGCCTGGCGCTGTGCTTTACGAACGGCAGGATGACCAGGTGCTGCGAAAGAACAGTTGCGTGTTCGGCCCCGGCGACCTGTACTGCTCCCTCTGGAACCTGCTGGGCCTTGCAGGCCTCGGCGAAGCGGAATGGACCCCACAGTACCGTTACTGGCGCCAGCCCGGGAAGATGGACGACGGCGGCGCGAACCTGCTCGAATAGCGGTTCGCTACATTCCAAAGGTTGGTGCGGTACGCGACAGTCCGGTGGGAGGTACGGTGCGCGACAGTCCGGCCATCAGACTGTTCCACGAAAACTGGTTCCTTCGTGAAGCGCAGTTGCCGGAGATTACCCTGGCGGAAAAGCGCCTCATCGAAGCCGCCATGGGACCGGACCCCGGTCGTTGGGATGGCCAGCCGGACCTGTCGCGGATGACCGCGATCCTTGCCGATAATCCGGCCGTTCTCGATCGCATGGGCGCCCACCTGCTTACCGTCATCGTCGGCATGCGCGGCTGCGGAGGCGCGGTATCGCTTCTGCTTGATCGCGGCGTGCCGTTCAACATCGATACCCGTTCCTATAACGTACTCCACGAAGCGGCCTGGGCGGGGTCGACAGACACGCTCGAAGCCGTTTTCACCTCGGGCGCGGCGGACGCTACTCCGGTGTCTGTCAAAAAGCCCCATACGGGCTGGCCCGCGAACCTCTCCCTCATGTACTGGGCCGCCTGGGGCGGGTTTCCCCAAATCGCCAGGCTCCTGATCGCGTACGGCGCCGGAAGACATCACGAACTGCCGATCAAGGGGAACGGAGAGCGGGGCGTAACGTCCCTGCACGAGGCCGTGGCTCCCGGACTCTGGGGCGACGACGATGCACCCAGGAACCGGGGCAAGCGTGAAGTCGCCCGTATGCTTATTGAGGACGGCGCGGCCTACGACGCATGCGCGGCGGCGGGATTGGACGACGCGGAACAGCTAGATAAACTGGTGGCCGTCGATCCCGGAACCGCCACGGCGGTCCGTGCGTACGGGATGACACCTCTGCATTGGGCGTCGAGGGCGGGTTCGCTGAAGAGTCTGCGGTGGCTGCTGGACCACGGCGCGGAGGTCGATGCGCGGAACGACGCCCATCGCACGTCCATACAGCTTGCGGCCGAATGCGGCCGAGCGGAGGCCGTGAAGCTGCTGGCGGCAGCCGGTGCCGACCTGGACACGCAGGATCGCAAAGGCCGCACTCCGCTCCATCGCGCAACGTACGAAGGACACGCGGAGGCCGCGGAAGCGCTCCTCACCGCGGGTGCGGACACGACCGTACTTAACAGGAACGGCAAAACCGCCTTCGAAATCGCCAGGAAAGGCGCTTCCTATTTCAAGAAACGAACCTGATGTCCGTCTACCCCGAGGTGCAGCCATGAACGTCCTGCTCAGGATGAATCTGATCGAACCCCTCGTCGACGAGATCCGCCGGGTCGACGAGAAAGTACGGGTGATAAGGGTGGATTCGGAGGAGGAGGCGCTGGCCGTCATGCCGGAGATCGAAGTGGTCTGCGGTGAGATCACCCGGGCGCTCTTCGCGCGAAGGAGGAGGCTCGCCTGGATCCAGAGCTGGGGCGCCGGTGTGGACGGACTGCTTTATCCCGAACTGGTGGAGAGCGACGTGGTGCTATGCAGCTCGAAGGGCTTCGTGGGCGTGCACCTGGCCGATCACGGCATGGCACTGCTGCTCGCGCTGACTCGGGGTGTCCACACCGCGATCCGCAATCCGGGCTGGGATCCGCGCTGGCCCATTCGCGACGCCTCATGGGAACTGGTGGACCGGACCATGGGCATCGTGGGACTGGGGGGAACCGGCCGTGAACTGGCCAGGCGGGCGGCCGCTTTCGGCATGCGCGTCGTCGCCGTGGATCCGGAGAAGGTGGAAGTGCCGCCCGAAGTGGAAGCCTGCTGGGGCATGGACCGGTTCCATGCGCTCCTGGAACAGTCGGACGTCGTAGCGGTCTGCGCGCCTTTGACGGCGGAAACGGAAGGGCTGTTCGACCGGGCCGCCTTCGCCCGCATGCCAGACCACGCGCTGTTGATCAACGTCACCAGGGGCAGGATCGTCAATGAAGCGGCCCTCTTGGAAGCGTTGGAAGGCAAACAGATTGGCGGCGCGGGCCTGGACGTGGTGCCGCAGGAGCCGCTGCCCGGCGACCATCCGCTGTGGAAGATGGATAACGTGGTGATCACGCCCCATACCGCCGGGGGATCTCCCAACCGGGACGGCCGGTGCGTGGCCCTGTTCTGCGAAAACCTGCGGCGTTACCTGGATGGACGGCCGCTGGTGAGCGTGATCGACAAGCGCAAGGGGTACTGAATCCGCGACCCGCCGGAGCGCTGCGTCCGGGAACTGGCGTGCCACGTCAGGGTATCAGACCGCCTGCTCAGTGCCGGTGTACCACCCCGTGGTCGTGCGCGGTGTGGTAGTGGTGGGCGAGCAGGTCCGCGCCGAAATCATTCGTCGGGTTGCGCCATACCGTGTGCACGTGGTTGGCGTCGTTCTGCACGTTGTCGTATTCCACCAGGAACCGTCCGCCCTGCAGGCGGTAGTAGTGCGGTTGCCGGGCTTCCAGGCCGCCCGCCCAGGCAAGGTGGACGTCGCCCACGCCGTGCTTCCTCAACAGGTCGGATTCGATCTCGGCGACGGCGTCGGGCATGCGGTGAATGTACTCGCCGATGAGGGTCTCCAGCATCTCTCGCTGTCCGTCGTTCATGCCAGCCCCGGCGAGGCCGCGGGGCGTTTCCGTGTATCGCACCGCATCGTAGGGCACGTCCGTTCGGGCTAGCCGGTCCGGTTTCTCCCTGTTTTCCGTTATAATGCGCTGATTCACCGTGACGATATCACCCGGCGGAACCGTTGCGATCAGCGCGCTGTGCCGTTGTTCCTCGTCCAGGGCGCGCACCAGTTCCCGCGCCAGGTCTTCCACGTTGCCCAGGGGCCGGAGCGAACTGACGCCGTTGAGCTCGGCCGATGCCGGATTCGCC
Source organism: Gemmatimonadota bacterium (assembly GCA_009841265.1). NCBI lineage: Bacteria > Pseudomonadati > Gemmatimonadota > Gemmatimonadota bacterium. Next base: position 27,837 of record VXMB01000009.1, read on the forward strand.
CCGAAGAAGAAGGGCGTGGGCGCGACGATCCTTCCCCCGGCGATGGTATAGTTGATGGAAACGTGGTGCCCCTCGAATTTCCATCCCCAGGGATCCTGGTCCGAAGGCGTGCTGAATAGGGACACGTAGTAGTCGGAAGGATCCCGCCAGTTTCCCGACGACCAGCCCTCACGGGCATCCAGCGTGGCTTCCAGGCCCATAATAGTCGTCGTGGTGGCGTATCCCGTGCTGCTAACCCCAGAGGCGACGAGTTGCATGGCCCGGCGCCGCTGACCCCGGTCCATCTCGCCGAGCGGCAGGCCTTTTCGCGCCAGTGGCACGTAGTCCCAGAAGGTGCGCGCGTCATCGTCTTCGAAGGGAAAGAGCGCTTTCGCCCGCTGATCCGGGGCCAAGACGGCCGTGAAGTCGACGGCCGCTTCTCCCATCCGCTGAACCAGGCCCTGGATGTGTTTGCTGGTCAGTAAACCGTTATGGTCGTCGCTCATTTTGGTCTCCGATCGGAACGTAGACGCATACTGTTGCAATCCGTATTACTTAATGTCCGGAAAGCGCAGGAACCGCTTGGCCGTGCCGCCCATGATCGCCTCGTACTCGTGGGGCTTGATTTCGGGCATGGTCTCTTCGACCAGTTTCGCCAGTTTGTCGTATCCCGGCTCGTCGTAGATCCACGGGAAGTCGGTCGCCCACATGAGGCGGTCCGCGCCGAATGTGCCTAGAAAGTTCCTATGCCACCCCGCCAGATCAGGGTAGGGGTACGGTTCTTTGCTGAAGGCGTAATGGCCTGACAGTTTCATTGTCACGTTTTCGTAGGTGCTAAGCCTGTGCGTGGTATGAAAGGCAGGATTGTACGGCACGATGTCGATCTGCGGCCGTCCCCATTGGTCCGACCGGCCCTTGCCCAGTCCCGGGCAGATGCCCAGGTGGTTGATGACGACGCGCACCTGGGGAAAGGCGTCGACGAGCCAGGCGATCAGGTGGGCGTCCGCCGCCCGCACGTACAGCCAGAGGACGAGGTCCTTTTCCGCCGCGTGCCGCCAGATGGGGTAGGTCGTGAACGTGCGTACGTCTACGGGATCAAAGGGATCCGGGGGGCCGCCGACCATGCCGAGGCGAAAACCCACGATACCCGTTCCGTCCGTCAACCGGTCCATGTGCTCCTCCGGCGCGCCGTAGGCCGACTCGGGAATGAGCCCGATGCCCAGAAAGCGATCGGGATTAGACCTGAGGCAATGGAGCAGGTAGGCGTGTTGCGCCACGCTCGTGCCGCCGATCTGCACCAGCATGGCCTGGTCGATGTCGCTGGCGGCCATGTAGGTCATCAGCTTTTCGACCGTTTCTTCGCGTTCCGGAGGCGTGTTGCCGCCTGCTTCTCTCGGAAACTCGCGGGTCACCTTCGCGAACACGTGACCGTGGGCATCGATACGCGGCATGCGGTTTCCTGCCTATGCCATCCCGAACAGCCGGCGCCGGTCCGGCGTGCTCAGCGATGGGGCGATGTGCGCGTACCGTCCGGGGTTGATTTTTCCGGGCGTACGCTTTTCGTAGGTAAGGATAATCGACTTCCGGGGGGTTTCTGTGCGGTTTTTCATGGCCACGTGCCATCCGTAGGTATTGAACATGACGGCCGTTCCGGCCTTGCCTGGGAACCGCCTGTGGCCCGGCATGGCTTCGAGACTCTTCACGCGGGGGTACGGCCCGGCGCCGGGCCGGTGGCTGCCCGGGACGTAGGCGAATTCTCCGCCGTCGCGCTCGACGTCGTTTACGTAGACCTGCACCTTGATGTGGAGGGGATGGTCCGGGGGGACGTCGGGATGCCATCCCGTGTAACCCATTGGCCAGAGCGGCGCCGTGCGGACCTGCTCGCCAATGAAGATCATGTCGTCATCGGTAAAGGCTTTGACGTACTCGAAGTAGCGCGGCCGGTCGAGGATATCGATGAATACGTCGTCTTTCTCGAGGGTATTCGGGATATCGTAATAGGTCGCCGCGGCTTCGCCACGGGCTATCCTGTCGAGCCAATTCTCCTTGCAGGCGGCAGCCCAGTGGTCGAAGGCCTTTTGGAGTCGATCCAGCATCTCGCCCCGGATCGCGTCCTCGAAGACGAGATACCCTTCTTCCTCCCACTGTTTCCGTTCCGCCGGTGTGGGGCCGGATTCCATGGTCATTCGGGGCTTCTTTCTTCTCGATTCAGATCGTGGTGCGGGTATAGTCGGGAATCAACAGCAACGGCCCAACGCTGTCAAGCGCGACGAATCGAGGTTGTCAAGCGCGACGGTTCGCTGCCGACTTTCGTAACTGCGGTGCCCGCGGGATTTCCTTCTTGCCCAGTTCTTCCTCGTCTGCCTATCTTCAGCGAGCGTGCGACCGCTCTTGAAAGGAGAAACGCTTGAAGATCGAAGCCGTGGAATCCCTCGCGATTCCCGAGTTGAAAGTGATTCGCTTCGGCCGCTTCAGGGATGACCGGGGGTACTTCACCGAATCCTACCGGCTGGGAGACCTTGCCCTCAACTCAGAGACGGAGTTTCTTCGTGATGTCCGTTTTCTACAGATCAATGAGAGTTTCTCCCGCGCCGGCGTGGTCCGAGGCCTCCATTTCCAGTGGAACCCCCACATGGGAAAGCTGGTCCGCGCCGTCAGGGGTCGCATCGTGGACCTGGCGCTGGATATCCGGCTGGGTTCGCCCACCCTGGGCAGTATCGTTGCACGCGATATTTCGGAGGATCCCGACGCCGACCACGGCGAGTGGATCTGGGTACCGCCGGGATTCGCCCACGGCTTCTTCTGCCCGACCGACTGCATCCTGGAGTACCTGTGCAGCGGAGAGTACAGCCCCGGCAACGAGGCCGGCATCTCGCCCCTGGCACCCGACCTGGATTGGTCGCTTTGCGATCGCGCGTTGAAGCGTGCCTTTGACGAGATCGTCGTGGGTGAAGCCATCCTGTCCGAGAAGGACCGGGACGCGTTCTCCATGAGCGACTGGCTGGCGGATGAACGGTCCGCGAACTTTACATACTGAACGCACAGCAATGTCGTCGTACAGCAGCAATGCCACGACGCAATACATGCTTCAATGAATGGGAGAACCTCTATGACATCGGATCAACCGTCACTCTGGTCGGACATCCGCGGACTCGTCTTCTTCGGCTGGATCGTCGCGGCGACGCGCCTGCTGCTGGATTTCGTCGCGCCCGATCAGTCCATGTTCATCGGCGTCTACTTCCTGATGCCCCTGGCCTACCTGTACTACGGGTTAAAAGGCAGGTGGGACCATTTGGCCTGGAGGCGGGTGGCGGGATCGCTCATCGTGGTGGTGTTCCTGGTCTGGTTCATTCCGAACCTGATTTCGTACAGTACCGCGTTTTTCGTCGGGCTGGAGCACGGCCGGTTCTCGCCGGAGAACTCCGGGAGAGTACTCGACTATAAGGGTCCGGTCATGACGATTTTGAACGGCGGTATGGTTGCGGGGGGCACATTCCTCGCCGGTTCGGTATGGAGCGTCTCGCTGGGAACGCTGTTCATCTGGCTGCCGGGAGCGATGCGAAGGCGGCAGGCTCGAGTCTGACGCGACCCTAAAACCCGATGCCCCGCAGGTACTCCAGCGTCCGCTTCGCGATCGGGAAAGGTTTGTCGAAAGGGGCAGGATACATGTCCTGTTCCACGATGGCGTAACCATCGTAGTCGATCCGCTTCAGCAGCCCAAGCAAAGCCGGAAAATCGACCAGGCCCGCGGAGGGCTCGCAGAACATGTCCTTGGCCACCGCGTCGGCAAAGGGGATGTTTTCGGCTTCCACCTTCCGTTGCTTCACCGGATCCACGCTCTTGAGATGGAGATAGGGGATCCGGTCGCGATGTTTTTCGAGGAAGGCCACCGGATCTCCGCCGCGGTAGGCGTGGTGGCCCACGTCGAAACACAGCGACACCCGCCCGGAGTCGGTGTCTTCCAGGAAACGCTCGATCTGTTCCTCGTACTCGACGTGGGTCTCCGCGTGCGGGTGGAACACGAGATGGAGTCCAAATGCGTTGCGGGCGAGATCGGCCACGCGGTGGGTCGTATCGACCAGGCGCCGCCAGTTTTCGTCGTCCAGTGTCCGGGGCTCGATCATTTCGCCGGTGAACAGGTCGGAGTAGGTCCCGTCGATCAGGACGAGGAAGCCGGCCCCGGTGGCGGCCAGCAGTTCTCCCGCGCCCAACACCTGCTGCTCCAGATCGGGCCAACGGGCCGGATCCTCGAGGTTCCCCATGGCGAAGGCGCTGGTCACCTTCAGGTTCCGCGCCGCCAGTTCCCGCTGCAGCCGGTCGATCTCCGTGGGCAGATAACCATAGGGCCCCAGTTCGATCCACGTGTAGCCGGCTTCGGCCACCTCGTCCATGAACCGCTGCCACGGGGTCTGCCGTGGGTCGTCGGGAAACCAGACGCCCCAGGAATCCGGCGCGCTGCCAATGCGGATGTTCACGGCGTCCTCCCCTAGTAGTGAAACCGCTGGCTCGTGCGCCGTTCGGCCTCGTATCCCTCGCGCAGCTTCCGCGTCATGGGATCGTTGGTCGCCTCGGCGGACGCGATGTCCCACCACACGTCGGACGGCGGCAGGTAGCGGTGTTTCTCGGTCTCGCACACGATCACGCAGGCCCGCGTCTCCGAACGGGCTTCCCTGAGCGCCTTCCGCAGCTCGTCCGGTGACTTCACGTGCCATGCCCGTGCGCCGAAACTTCTGGCGTTGGCCGCGAAATCGATCTCCAGGTACTCCCCTTCGAGGCGGTCCGAACCGGCGTCCCGTCCGCGGAACTCGTTGCCGAACGACCGGCCCGCCCGGGCCATCTGCAGGGCCCGGATGATCTGGTAACCGTGGTTCTCCGAGATGACGACGGTCACTTTGAGGCCCTCCTGCATGGCGGTCATGAGTTCGGTGGGATTCATCAGGTAGGTCCCGTCGCCGATGTAGACGTAGATTTCGTCGTGTTTCCCGGCCATGCGGGTGCCCAGTCCGGCCGGCAGTTCCCATCCCATGCACGAAAAACCGAATTCCAGGTAGCAGGCCGCGCCGCCCGTCACGTCCCAGAGCCGGTGCAGGTCGCCCGGCGGGCTGCCGGCGGCGGCGATGACGCAGTCGCCTTCCCGGGCTTCGCCGTTCAGGGTCTGGATGAGCCGGGCCTGGCTCATGGCCTCGCCGGGATGGTCGACATATACTTTTTCATTCAGCGACTTTTGGTAGGCCTCCATGTGGAGGCCGATTTCCGCTTTGTACGTGTCGTCGGGCCGGATGCCGGCCTCCCGTGCGGCTTCGGCCAGGGCGGTCAGCGCTTCCCGGGCGTCGGCCGTGACCGGCAGGGCACCCTGCTTGTAGGCGTCGTGTCCGGCCACGTTGATGCCGATGAACCGGACGTCGGGATTCGTAAAGGCCGACTGCGAGCCCGTGGAGAAATCGGTCAGTCGCGTTCCCACGGCGATGACCAGGTCGGCCTCGGCAGCGATTCTGGCGCCCGCCGGCGTGCCGGTCACGCCGAACCCTCCGATCGCCCAATCCGAGGATTCGCGCATGGCGCCCTTGCCGCCGAAGGTCTCTCCCACGGGTATGCCGCAGGTCTCGGCGAAGGCCGCGAGGGCGTCCCAGGCTTCCGAATAGTGGACGCCGCCGCCCGCGATGATCATCGGCCGCTTCGCCCCTTTCAGCAGTTCGACCGCCTCCGCGACACGCGCCTTCGTCGGCGGCCTGCGCTCCACGCGCCAGACCCGCTTATTGAAGAAGTGGGCCGGGTAGTCGTAGGCGTGGGTCTGCACGTCCTGGGGCAGCGAGATCGTCACCGCGCCCGTATCCGCCGGGTCGGTGAGCACGCGCATGGCTTCCGGCAAGGCGGTAAGCAGTTGTTCGGGCCGGTTGATCCGGTCGAAGAACCGGCTGACCGGGCGGAAGCAGTCGTTGACGCTGACCTCGGCGGACACCGGGTGCTCGAGTTCCTGCAGCACCGGGCCCTGGTACCGGGTGGCGTAGTAGTCGGACGGCAGCAGGAGCACGGGAAGACGGTTGATCGTGGCCGTGGCCGCGCCGGACAGCATGTTGGTCGATCCCGGACCGATAGATGCCGTGCACGCGATGGTGGCCATGCGGTGGTTCACCTTGGCGTAACCCGAGGCCGTGTGCACCATGGACTGCTCGTTGCAGGGCTGGTGGTAGGTCAGGTCCTGTCCGTACTCGAAAAGCGCCTGGCCCAGCCCGGCCACGTTCCCATGGCCGAATATGCCGAATATGGCGGGGATGAAACGACGCTCCACGCCGTCGCGCTCGCTGTACTGCACGGACAGGTACTTGACCACCGCCTGCGCCGTGGTCAGGCGGACCTTATCGTGGGGATATGCCATGATCTGCTCCTTCGTTTAGATACCTGATTCCGATCGATTCGGACGGTGCCGGCCGCGATCGATTAGTCGATAGCCTTCGCCGGGTAACTCAGCCGATTTCCTGCACCGTTTCCCAGCGGTCGGACAACCAGGAGCGCTCCACCGCGGCCAGCACCTCGGCCACGGCCCGCGCTTCATTGAAGCCGGGCTCGCCCTGCCTGCCAGTTGCAATGGACTGCAGGAATTGAAAGGTCTCGATCGCCTTGAGATCGTCGTATCCGAGTCCCACGGCCGGGCCGGGGTTGAAGTGGACATGCCCGGGATAGGCCGGCCCGCTCTGCAGGGTAACGAACCCGTCGTGCGGTCCGTCGACCGTGTACAACTGCAATTCGTTCATGCGTTCGAAGTCCCACCGGACCGCGCCATGCGTGCCGTGGATCTCGAAGGCCATCTGGCATTTCGTCCCCTGGATCACGCGGCAGACTTCGAAGGTCCCCCGGGCGCCGTTCCCGAATTCCACCAGCGCTCCGGCGTAATCTTCATTCGTCACGGGTTCGCGTTGCCCGCCGGTCCCGAAGGAAAAGTGAGTTCCTTCGCCGGCCGGCGCGACGGGCCGGTCTTCGATGATCAGCGCCTTCTGTCCGACCACGCGCCTGATGGGTCCCGCGAGCAGGTGGGCCATGTCGGTTACATGGGACATGAGGTCGCCAAGGGCTCCGCTTCCGGCATCCTCTCTTCGGAAGCGCCACGAGAGCACGCCGTCGGGGTGACTCGCGTAGCCCGCGAAAAAGCGGCCGCGATAGTGGGTTATATCGCCCAGCACGCCGTCGGCAACGAGACTGCGCGTATGCTGCACCAGCGGCGCCCAGTGGTAGTTGTAACCCACCCAGGTCAGCACGCCGGCTTCGGCGGCCGTCCGGGCAATTTCGGCCGTTTCCGCGGGAGAGCGGCCCACGGGTTTCTCGCAGAAGATATGCTTGCCCGCCTTCGCCGCGGCCCGGACCATGTCCAGGTGGAGACGGTTTGGCGCGGTGATGTTGACCACGGACACATCGGGATCGTCCATGACTTTGCGCCAGTCCGTCGTGGTCCTGGTAAATCCCAGCATGTTCCGGGCTTGCTCGCACCGGTTCGCCACGTCGTCCGCGCAGACCACTAGTTCCGGAATCAGCCCGCTTTCGGGGAAGCGCTGTCGGACCTGGTGGTAGGCCCGGCCGTGGACCATGCCCATCCAGCCCATACCGATGATGCCGATGCCGATCGGCGAGGCCATTTCATCCGCTCCGTTTCATTGATCGCACCGTTCGCCGGGGTCCGCCGCTCCGCCGCTCGATCGCGTGGTCATCCGCATAATCGCCAGCTCAGCCGGGTTATCGCCGGGGTCCGCCGCTCGATCGTCCGGGTCAACCCAGGGCGTCGATCAACTGATTGACACCGAGATACAGGAAGAGAACCAGCGCGAGGACGAGGAGCACGTTCAGCAGCCACCCCGTCTTCAGGTTTCCGACCCATTCACGTTTCGAGTTCATGTACAGCAGGGTGCCGGCCAGGAACGGCATGAAGAAGGCGCCGACCACCGTGTAGATGATGACGATGGAAACCGGCCGGTCGAAAAGCAGCAGGACCATGGTCGGAAAGGTCAGGAACAGCAGGAACCCGCGGTAGTACCGGGAATCGGTCCGGACCATAGCCTCTCGGGCCTCGCTGGACGCCCTTTTGAACATCGCCATGAAATCGGCGAACAGGTAGGGGATGCCTTGCCAGACCCCCAGCACCGAGGTGATGACCGCGGCCCAGAAACCCAGGTAGAGGGACCACCGCCCGAACGGCCCCAGTGCCGTTTCAAGCCGGTCCGCCATGCCCAGTACGATATCGATGCCCACGGCCTCAGGACGTATCTGTGCGCCGAGAATCATGACGGCAATGCCGAAGAACCCCGTCAGGAGATAGGCGCCGCCGAGATCGATCCGTATACCTTTGAGCCACTCGCCACCTTCGCGACCGGCTTCCCGGATCCAGTACCCATAGCACATGACCGACAGACTGCCGCCCACGCCGCCCAGGACGCTCAGGACGGCGACCACCGAACCCGACGGTGCAGTCGGCAGGGCGATGCCGCGCAGGATGTCGCCGAAGTCGGGGCGGAGCGCCCAGGCGCTTATCAGGAAGCTCACGAACATCAGGCCGACGAGCACCTTCATGACGGTCAGGAAGAACCCGAAACGGCCCGCCCAAACCATGACGCACGCGGCCAGGGCGTGTATAATTCCCCATTGCGCGACCGAGAGCCCTGGAAATACCGTGTGGCCGGCTATGCCGGAGGCCGAAAGCAGCCCGCCGCCGACCAAAAAGGACCAGATGAGGAGATAGAGCAGGAAGAAATACTGTACGGGCCTGCCGAGGCGCTCCACCCAGCCTTCCAGGAGCGTGGTGCCCGTCGCGAGCTGCCAGCGTCCGACCCCTTCGTTCAGGGCGAACTTGAGGACGGCGCCCCAGACGAGGGCCCACAGCAGCACCGTGCCGAAATTCGCGCCGGCATTGGTGGCCGAAATCATGTCCCCGGCGCCAACGCCCGTGGCCGCGACGGCGATCCCCGGTCCCATGAGGGCGAGCATCTGGAAGAAGTTCAGTTTCAAATCTCGTCCCGCATCATTTCGTCCAGGTACCGCTTGCCGGACAGGATCGCGTTGAAGGGATCGGCGCCCGTGGCCAGCTCGATGCTGATGTACCCGTCGAAGCCGCCGTCACGCATGATCCGAAGCGCCCGGCGGTAGTCGATCATGCCCTCGCCCAGGGGCGCGTTGATGTGCTGGGCGCGGTCTTCTTCCTGGAAGTAGATCCGCTGGATATTCTTGACGTGCCAGAAGTTGGTGTGGGTCGCGAGCATGCGGCACACGTCGTCCCAGCCACCCTCGGGCGTCGCGTAGGCGAAGTAGAAGTTGCCGAGGTCGGGATTCGCCTTGATCAGGGGATGGCCGACCCGGTCGATCAGCCGCAGCATGCCCTCCGGGGTGTCCACGATGCTGTTCTGGTGAAGTTCCAGGGTCAGTTCGGTACCCTCCGGTTCGGCTTCCCGCGCCAGCGACCGTAGCACGCCGGCGGCTTCATCGTAGTCCTCGTCCCGCGCCCGCATGCTGCTGCCCACCGGGTCGGACTGTCCACGGAGATCCTGTTCGCGCACGCCCACTTCCCAGGGTTGCGGCGAGATGGACATGTTGACCAGCGGCGCGCCCGCGAGCTGGGCCGCTTTCACCGCACGGGACAGCAACCCCCGGTTCGTCGCCCGGACCTCCTCGGGCGCCGGCCAGGTGATGATCTTCCGCAGAACGGTCAGCCCGCCGATTTCGAGTCCGTGACCCCGCGCCTCCTCGCCCAGCTCGACGAGCACTTCGTCCGGCGCGTCGTAGAAATTGAACCAGGTCTCGCCCAGGTCGATCCCGTTGAATCCGTGGCGGACGAGCCAGTCCCACACCGGCTTGCGCTCTTCGGCCAGGGGATAGCCCCGTTCCGCGGCTTCTGGTGAACGATAGCCGCTCAGCGTGAGGGTACAGAAGACGATCTTCATGATGGGTTGGCCCGCAGGTAGGCGTGTACGATGTCGCGGCAAAGGGCGTGGTCCTGCCGCGCGCCGTATCCGTCGGTGATGGGTGGTTTACCGTTCACGACGCAATCGTGGAAGTGGATCAGCTCCAGCTTGAACGCGTTCTGCTTGTTGACGACGAGTTCCTTTTTCCAGGGCTGTTCGCCGTCCATGCCCTGCACCGTGACCGGCGACGGCAGTCCCCGGTCGAACCCCGTGGGAAAACGGATACCCACGCGCCGTCCCGCGCCGAAGACTTCCAGGGTCTCCCGGAAATCGTGCAGTTCGGGCAGGCTGGTCCACGTCGCCACGCACCGCGCGTCGTTCTCGTAGGCCAGCACCGTCGTCACGCTCGATCCGCCCCGCCAGATTTCGGCGCTGACCACCCGGTCCGGCGGACCGAAGAGGCCACGCAGGCTGCTGATGTCGTGGATCATGCTGCCGGAGAGCGAGAAGAAGATCCTTCGTGCGGCCTCCGGCACGTCGCCGATGGCGTCCCGGACGGCGCGCTCTCGGAGGGCGCCTGTGCGCTCGATTACCTCGCCCGGTATGTCGTCGAAGGCGTACAACGTGTATTCACTCAAGTGGCGGTCGTTACCGCAGTGGAGGTGGTTGGCCTGAATGAAGCGGATATCGGGCATGGCAAGTACTTCGTCCCGGGCGAAACGGTACCCCGGATCGTGCTGCTTCATGTACCCCACCATCAGCGTCTTGCCCGAAGCTTCGGCGGCCCCGATGATCCGGTCCGCTTCCCGCACCGAGTAGCACATGGGCTTTTCGATGAACACGTGCTTGCCCGCGTCCAGCGCAGCGACGGCTGCGTCGGTCTTGGGGTCGGCGAAACACAGCAGTACGGCGTCCAGGTCCAGCGCCAGGAGGTCCTCGTACCGCGAGACACGGCTGCGCTCGGGCACATGGTAGAGTTCGCCGATGAAGTCAACGAGTTTCGCGGACGCGTCGCAGAGCCCGGCCAGTTCGTAGCGGTCCCGAAGTTCGGCGATATGGGGCAGGTGCTGGATCTGGGCGATCGCGCCGCAGCCGACCACGCCGATCCTGATGCGATCCATGGATATGCCTTTCCGGCAGTCGATATCCTGGAATCGATGTCTTGGAATCGATGTCCTGGAATCGATGCAACAGATGGGGAAGTCGAAGAAGAGAATACGCCCGGAGGGATTCGAACCCCCGACCTACTGATCCGAAGTCAGTTGCTCTATCCAGCTGAGCTACAGACGCACGGGGAACCCACTGAGGCCAGCATCCGATATACGCACAGAACGGATTGATGTCAACGAAATCAATCGTCCATTCACCGGCCAATACTGCGAACGAGGATCAGGCGGAGGAGGGCGAACCGTTGATCGATGCCATAGCGGCAAGGACTCGGGAGACCGGCAGGTCCGCAGACGCCTGCGTTGACGTCAAGCCGGTTCGGGGCCTGGTGGTCGGTCTCTCCCGTATCCACGTACAGACCTTCGAATCGGATGTTCCAGGCGCCGGCCACCGGCATATCGATTCCTGTGCCCACGACCCACCCGACGCGCGTCAACTGATCGTCGAATGAATCGTCGTGGTCCACCTGCATCTGGCCGTCCGTTCCCGGGTCGAGATCGATGAACGAATTCGATATGCCGACAACCGACACACCGCCATCGAGGAACACGCCTGCTCGGCCGAGTGATTTCCGAACGCCAATGCGCGCCGTCCCGACCCAACGCAATTCCGACGTGGCCGTTTCGTCCATTCCGACGGGATCCATCTGCCGCGAAGCCGACGGAAGCCCGACGACGGCGCCATCCACTTCGAACCGGATCGGCACGCGTCCCAGGTGAAAGTGCCGGCCTGCCACGACACCGGTCGGGAATCCAGTGTCGTCGTACTCGAAAATCTCTCCGGGGACGCCTTGAGATCCCGTAAAACCGTCGATGTCGGTCGAACGAACGTCCATTACACCAGCACCCGAGAATGCGCCGACGTAGAAACCGGTCTTGCTTTCCTGGGCTTGCGTGGTTCCTACGGCGGTGATTAAGAATGCGAGTGCCGTCGCAAGCAAACGCCAGGCGCCCCGAACCGTGGCTGGGACGGAAGACGCGGAACGTCTGGCTGGCCGGATAGACGCGGATTGGGTGGCTGGCATACCATCCGTCATCTTCAAATTTCGTAACAAACCTCGTAACAATCCCATGCTTCTAGTACTCCTGGTTATTGATTCCTTTGTGAAAATCCAAATGGATCGATTTTACGCTTTCGAGGACTATTTAACAACTAATACGTACAAACTGGGGTTTCTTCGAAACTTTTTAACATAGGGGCTTGACAAACATCCGAATGTGTACTATATATGACATATGACACATTTTGGTAAACACATCCGTTCCCGCCGCGAAGCCCTGCGGAAGCAAGAAAGGCGATTCTCCCTGCGCCAGGTGGCGCAGCGCATCGAGGTCGAACCGGCCTACCTGAGCAAGATCGAACGCGGCGATGTGGCGCCGCCCTCCGAGGCCACGACGCTCAAGCTGGCACGGGATTTGGGGGAGGACCCGGACGTGCTGTTGGCCCTGGCGGGCAAGGTGTCGAGCGATCTGCAGGAGATCATCCGCAAACGGCCGAAGTTATTCGCGGACTTGATCCGGAAGATGAAGGAGGCGCCCGATCACGCCATCCTCAAGATAGTTCGCGAAGTGCGGGACGGTGAATGGTAACAATAAGGAGACCCATGATGATTTACCTTGAGCACGACCAACTGGAAATAAGTTGCCCGGAAGTCCACGATCGTGCCCGGTGTTCGATCTCGTTTCAGCGTACGCTGCGCATCCCGGACGATGGGCGGGATTACCCTTTGCCACCGGGTCTGGGTTGTTTCCCCCTGCGCCACCTGGACGACTACGCGGATCGCCTGCCGGACGAGTGGGTCCGCAGGGGCGGTGTGATCATGCCGATGTTTCAGGCTGAGGCGATGTGGCTGAACTTCAGCGGTTATAGTGCTTATCCGTTCGCATTGAAGATCGCGACCGGGAAGGTCTGCGCCATCACCGGCGAGAACTGGATAAACTATCTGAATACCGATCCGCAGGACTACCTGGTGTTGCCCGAACAGCCGTGGCTCGATGGGTACTGCGTCGAAAAGGGCGTGATCCGCCAGTTCGTGGCCATGCCGCTGGGCAAGGGGTACACGGTCGAGGAGCAGTTGACGGGCTCGGCGCAGTATGGCGGCCTGCAGATAACGGCCTATCCCATGAAGGCGGAACGGTATGAAGCGATGCGGACCAGAGTATACGGAGAAAGGGACATGGCGCCGATGGCGATGCAGAGTCCCCGGGAAGAGGGCATGGGACTGGCGCCCGGCGGCCGGATGCGGCAGGAAATCTACGAGGACGAATACGGCCTGGATGCCTGGGACCAGCGGCATCCCGTCCGTTGTTTCATTACCATCGCCAATTCGGCCCAGTGGTTGGCCATAACCGGTGAGCGTCCCCCGATAGAACCGCCTACGGCCGAACACTACACCGAAGCCGGCCTGCCCTGGTACGATTATTACGACGCCGATCACGAGGCCGTTTCGGGCGGCGATATCCTGAAGTCGGTGAAAAGTGTGGCGCAGACCGGCAAGGAGAAAGGCGAAACGGCGCTGCCGGACAATGAATCGATCCACGGAACCCGGGTCGTTTCTCTCCGGGATACCAGAAAACGCAAGGTTCGAGCGTTTTCTGCCAGTGAATCGCCGGAATCGTGACGCCTGGGGTACTCAGGAGGGGACGTTCTCTTCGGCGACCATTGTGTCATCCCGTGACTACAATTCACGGTTCAAACGGTATGAAAGGAATATTGTTGGTAGTAGCCCGTTATTCTGGGTAGATGCGAGGTTGGTATACCCCAGGCAGGATTCGAACCTGCGACCCTCGGATTAGAAGTCCGATGCTCTGTCCGACTGAGCTACTGGGGCGCACCACCATCAATATACGGGATCGGGGGTTGCTGTCAACACGAGAGTGGGACGGACCCAGGTCGACTTTTTGCGGTAGAAAACGAGATTTCAGAAACGGCTTCCGACTGTTGAGGTATGCCGCATTGAAGCGGTCACTCGACAGTTCATCTCCACATGGGAGCCAAAATGAAACGTTTTCTACCGCTTTTATTGTTACTCGCGACACCGGGTACTGCATGGAGCGCTTTCGAACCGGTCTACGCCGGTGCCAGACCTGTCGGCATGGCGGGCGCGTTCGTGGCCGTCGCGGACGACGCCGAAGCATCCTTCCTGAACCCGGGCGGTACGCCCAGGGTAGGCCGGCTTGCCCTGACGAGCTACTATACGCGGCTCTTCGGCATGAAAGAACTGGCCCAGGTGGCCGTCTCCGCCGTCGCGCCGACCGGCCTCGGGCATTTCGGCCTGTTCTATCACGGACTGGGTAGCTCGCTATACCGGGAGAGTGTCTTCGGTCTCTCCTACGGACGTTCCATCGGCAAGCGGTTCCATGCGGGACTCGCTCTCCGCCGATTGAGCCTTTCCATTAAAAATTACGATGGCGCTTCCGCCGTTGCGATGGACGCGGGCATCCTCCTGGATCTCCCCTATGATCTTCGTCTCGGCGCGATGGCCCACGCCGTCGGCCGCTTCTCGGAATCCGGTCCCGCTGCGGAAAGCCCCCGCATCATCCAGGCGGGATTGAGCAGGACGGGAGACCGGTTGACGGTTTCCTTCCAGTTCGACCGCCACCCGCGTCATGGCTACACCACGAGAGTGGGCCAGGAGTTTCGCCTGGCCGAATCCGTTACGATCCGGGCCGGTTTGAGCACCGATCCTTCTCTTTTCTACGTCGGATTGGGCCTGGCGAAGGGACGGGTCAAGACGGACTACGCCCTCTCGTCCCACGCCTTGCTGGGCATCACGCACCGGTTTTCTCTTACCATGGAGTTCGGTTGATATGCGTCTGTTCATTAAACAAATACAGCGCACGTTTGCCGCCGCGTCCCTTGTGGCGATGATGGGCCTGCCTGCAGAACGGGCTGCCCAGGATCTCGACTACTCGATCGATGCGCTGATCGACCGGGAAGCCGCCGATATCGATCCGGAGGACATCGCGCTGTTGGTATCGCTGCGGCGCGACCCGCTCGATATCAACCGGGCGGACCGTACCGAGCTGGAACAACTCCCGTGGATCACGCCAGCCCTCGCCGGCGCGATCGTGGCCTGGCGGGAAAGACACGGCCCCTTCGGCAGCGCCGGGGAGCTTGCACGAGTTCCGGGATTCACGGCGGACCTCGTTTCTCGGATCAGTCCTTTCGTTCGGGCGGAGGACGATCACAGTTTTAAGACCACCGGACGCCTGCGCCTGGCGCGAAGCCGCACCGACCGTCCCGAAGCGCCGGGAAACGGCATCCTGGGTGTGCAGGCGGATATTGGACTGGGAAACAGGTTCAAGCTGGGAGGCCGGGGCGAACGCCGGGACCGGGGCGGCGAAACCAGGTGGCGGTCCGGATACGTGGAATTCGGCGGTTCGGCTACTTACCGCAGGCTGATCCTCGGATACTTTGAAATGGATTTCGGCCAGGGACTGATATGGCGCAGCCATTCGATCCGGCCCTCCACGGCCAGTCTCAGCGCGTCGGTGAAACGCCGCATCCGTGGCCTGAGGCCCGTGCGAACGACCTATGCATCCGGCGCCCGGCGCGGCATGGCTATGCGGATTGACCGACGCGGTTTCAACCTTACGGGGATCCTCTCGCGGGCCGATTCGGGCAAATGGGAACCCGGCGGCCGCCTGGGTTGGAGCCGGAACAGTGGGTTGATCGGTTTCTCGGTCCTGCAATCGGAAGGTAGCCTGCGCGTTGGTGCGGACCTGGACTACCTCTACGGTGGTACGAACCTGTTCGGCGAGGTGGCCATTGACGACGAGGGATACCAGACCGTTCAGGGAGGCATGGTCTGGAGCATGGAGGGCGTGGAAGGCGGGCTGACCTTCCACCGCCAGCCGGAAGCCAGGTTCATCGAGAAAACCGAAAGGGCATGGCAGAGCCTGCTTCTGCGCTGGCGGCCGGATCGCCGGACGACACTACAATTGAGCGTTGAACCCCGGTTGACCTACCTGGAACTGTACCGGCGCAGCACCTTTCGATTTCGCCGAAGAATGGGGCGCGGTGTCATAGCCTCCGGAGTGTGGCGCCGTGAAATGGATGAGCGGCAGGCCACCGGATCGGCCCTGCTGGATACCTGGCGGGGACAGGTGGCCTGGCGCGTGCCGGCTCGGGTCCAATGGCGGGCCCGCTACGAGCGGCGCGGCCGGTCCGGTTTGAAGCCCGAACACGATCTGCGGCTGTACATGCGGTATCGATCCAAAGACCGCTTCAGCCTGTCCGCGCAGTGGGAATACACCCTGGCCGGATTTCCCGATCCGGAGGACACGATGGCCGGGTTTCCCGATCCGGAGGACACGGCCTCCGTGTTCAGAGCTAATCACCGCGAGAGATGGGTTATTCTGCTATACGGACCGGTCGGACCGGGCGTTTCAACCCTGATTCGCTACACGCGGACTCGCCAGACCCGTTACGATCAACTCAAGGTACCCCTCGTCGAAACACGGTGGGTTCTGCAGTTGAATGCCCGGTGGTGAATGGGTAAAGAAGGGTGAGAAGATGTCCAGTTCAGGGGTGTTGTGTGGGTGTTTAACAGCCGTACGTATTACAACAGGATAGAAATCGGGTACGCTTAAGCCCGTGTTTCCAACCAACTCGGAGTAAATCATGACCGTTTACCTGGAAGACCGGGTCACGAAACTTGAAAAACAGTACGACCACATCGTAACATGTCTTGCGGGGCTTGCAGCTTCGTTTGTTAAACTCGACAAGCGGATGGATGCTCTTGAACAAAAAGTAGACAGTCTTGATCAGAAGGTAGACAGTCTTGATCAGAAGGTTAACCGTCTTGATCAGAAGATTAACGGCCTTGATCAGAAGGTTAACAGCCTTGAACAAAAAGTAGACAGTCTTGATCAGAAGGTTGAACGTATTTTGGAGTTATTGCAGTCGAATCAGTGATGTATTGGAAACAGAACTGCTCCCGGTATTTTAATGACAAGCCCTGGTGCTGTGACAGCGGCAGAATCAATCCGCCCGCCCGTCGAGGATGACGCGCCCTAGTAGTTCACAGGCCAGTTTAGCGGCGACGATCGCCGTCCCGCCGTCTCGGTCCAGCTTGGGATTGAGCTCGACCACATCGCCGCCGACCACGTACGGCGCCCGCATTGAGGCAACGACCTCAAGCACCTGGCGAACACTCAGGCCGCCCGGTTCGGGATGGGAGACGCCCGGTGCGAAACCGGGATCGAGCGCATCTATGTCCATCGAGATGTAGACCGGTGTGTCGAACGCCAGCGCCGGAACCGGTCCGGTCGAGTAGGCGGGGATTACCTCGACGTTGTGTCGCTTCGCCGCGTCGTGCTGCGCGGGCGTGAAGCTGCGAATGCCGACCTGGACCAGCCGCTCGACGAGGCCGTCTTCCAGGATGCGGGCCATGGGGCAGGCGTGAGAATAGCGGTTGCCTTCGAAGTCGGGATACAGGTCCGGGTGCGCGTCGAAGTGCAGCAGGCTGATCCGGCCGTGTTTCGCGGCGAAAGCGCGAACTACGGGATAAGTGACTGTATGATCGCCGCCCAGGACGACGAGCCGAGACGTTTCGTCCAGTGCCTGCCTGACCCCACGCTCAATGACATCGATGGGTTCCCGCGTGCCCTTTTCGTTTGGGACGTCGAGGTCGCCGTGGTCGAGCACGCTGTCGCTCGGCCACACGCGCATGCCGGTCTCAGAGTATGGATTGCCTGACTCCGATCCGAGGGCGGCCCTTATCGCAGGCGGCGCGGCGGCCGGACCGCGTCGAAAGGTCGAGTTCGCATCGAAACCGACCCCCAGCAGGCCGACTTTCACGCTATCCGTCATCGTGTTTGTCCCTTTCGAACTTTATGCTCTTTTTGCATTCCGATATTGCATTGCATGAGTTGCAGTGAATGGAAAATTAGTCACGGAGTGGTGGATACCTCAAGAAAATTCACGCTTTTCGATTGATCTCCCGTCACGGTAGCACTACATTGACAGGAGCAGGTGAGAAGTTGGGAAGACGGTGCGAATCCGTCGCGGACCCGTCGCTGTGACCGGGGACGAAAGCCGCAACATGAGCCTAAGGGCTCGAGCCACTGTTCCGAAAGGAATGGGAAGGCGCGGCGAGTAGAACGATCCGGAAGCCAGAAGACCGACCTGCGCCATAGTTTTCATCGGCACTTCCGTGGACTGAAGTCGTCCGGTGTACATGGATAATGGAAAGCGTGGCCATCCGGCGTAGTCGCTCCGGCTAAGTATCCTGGGGCGTGGTATAGCGCGGGCCATGCTCCGAGGATGATAAACGGCATCCCCGTATCTGACATCGTTCAGGTGCGGGGATTTTTGTTTAATGGGAGGTCACCTTGCAACGATAGCCTGATTCAGTATCCGGAAAGCCCTGATTTGTGTCGCCGTTATCGAAGCCGAACCATTCACCAGGCAAGGAGCCCAAAATGAAATACCTACGAAGCACACTTAAATCCGTGTTCAGTTTGATCCTGCTTTCCGCCATGCCAGGATTCGCCCAGGAAACGCAGAATGCACAGGATACGCAGAATGCGGCGGACGAGGCGCCCAGGTACATCCTGGACACCGTAGTCGTAACGGGTAACAAGATCGAGACTCCCTTGAGGCAGGTCTCGAGTTCGATCGCCGTTATTACCTCCGAAGATATCGAACGCAGCAGCCGGAACACGGTCGCCGACCTGTTGCGCGATGTGGGCGGGCTGAGCGTGGCACAGAACGGCGGGCCGGGCAGGAACGCGTCTGTTTTCCTTCGCGGCGCCGAATCGGCCTACACCCTGTTTCTGATCGACGGCGTTGAAGTGAACGACCCCATGTCTCCAGGACGCAGCTACAGTCCGGCCCATATGACCGTCGACCAGGTTGAGCGGATCGAGGTGCTTTACGGGTCCCAGAGCACGCTTTACGGATCGGATGCCATCGCAGGCGTAGTGAACATCATTACAAAGCAGGGGGACGGTCCGCCGAAGATCGATGCCTCCATCGAGGGCGGCGCGCTGGGTACCATTCGAAGCCGGGCGGGATTGAGCGGGGGCACAACAGACTACCGGTATGCGATGGATGGCTCGTTCCTCAACACGAAGGGAATCTCGTCGAACGCCCTGGGGAACATGGAAGAAGACGGATACCGGAACACCACGCTGGGTGGCCGTTTCGGGGCGACGCCTTCCGCCGGCGTTTCGGTCGATCTCAACGTCCGGTACACGGACGGCCGCGCCGATATCGACAACGGAACCGGCCCCAATGGAGACGATCCCAATCGGATAAACACATCCAGGCAGCTGTTTGTCCGGCCCTCCGCGACCCTCGAGCTGTGGTCGCAGCGATGGAGGCAGACGCTGGGCTACAGCCTGGTCGACCACAGCAGGGAAGACGACAATCCGGCGGACGCCAACCAGGAGACGGCCGCGAATTCCACGTTCGACGCCCGGTTGCACAAAGTGGACTGGCAGCACACGCTGTTACTGGCCGAGGGGAATACCGTCGTGTTCGGGGCCGAAACCGAGTCGGAACAGGGAGAATCGGAATCTAAAGGGCCGTTTTCGAGCAGGTTCGACCGGCGGACGGCGAGGATGACGGGCGTCTACCTGCAGGAGATGCTGCAGTATGGCGACGCATTGTTCGCTGCCGCGGGCATCCGGGTCGATCACCACGACCGGTTCGGATCCGAAGTCACCTACAACCTCGCACCAAACGTATTCTTCGAAGAGACGGGGACCAGGTTAAAAGGCGCTTACGGTACGGGTTACAAGGCGCCTTCACTGTTCCAGCTGTATTCATCCTTCGGTGATTCCACGCTCCAGGCGGGGTCGAGCAAGAGCTGGGAAGCGGGGATCGAACAGTACACGACCGACCAGCGTCTTGCAGCCGGTGTGACGTACTTCGACAATACCTTCGATAACATGGTCGGATGGGATAGCGCGACCTCCAGTTACAAGAACGTCTTCAAGGCGACGAGCAAGGGCGTGGAGTTGACCGGCCGGTATTCGGGGGGCGCGGGAACATCCCTGCGGGCCTACTACACCTTTACCGATTCGAAGGACCACGAATCGGATGAGCAGTTGTTGCGGCGTCCGCGGCACAGCGGCGGGATCGTGCTGGATCAGCGGGTGCGGCCGGGATTCGACCTGAACCTGAGTTACCGGTTCGCGGGGGAACGGCGGGACAACGACTTTACCACCTGGCCGGCGACGCCGGTTACGTTGGACGGCTACGGGATCGTGAATGTCGCCGCCAACTGGAAGATCACGCCGAACATTCAGCTGTTCGGACGGGTCGACAATCTTTTCGATACGAAGTACGAGGAGATCCTGGGCTACGGGACCGTGGGCATTACGGGCTACCTGGGTATCCGGGTGGCGAACACCGGTAATTGAGCTTGCGGTAGCTGGGACCGCGACAGCTGAGACTGCGGCCTGGCGAAGTGGCCAGACTACACTTTGTCTCGCCCGATGCCCAGTTCGTCCAGGATGTCAAGGATGGCGGACCAGACGGGCGGATCGATTTCGATGCCCTGCTTCAGTTGCCGCTCACGTTCACGGCGCGCGCCGTCGCCGGGCACCCGGATTTCGTCCACGCCAGGCGCCTTGCGTGCGTCTTTGATGCTCTCCACGAGCCGGTCCACTTCAGCAGAGAAGGCGGCCCTTGAAACGAATTTCTCCGGGTCGATGACGAGGAGGAACAGGGCGTTCTGGTCGAGGTCTTCCGGGGATCGGCCACTGCAGCCCGCGCCGCTCAGACCGCCGGTCAACACGTCGACCAGTATGCTCAGCGCAAAGCCCTTGTGTCCCGCGATCAGGCTGCCCAACGGCAGGATAGCCGCCCGTCTGGGCGTCGCGAAATAGGCCTCGCCATCCGTCGTGGTCCGCCCTTCACCGTCGATGAGCCAGCCTTCGGGCACCGCCTGGCCCTTGTTGCGCAACATCTTCAATCCGCCCTCGGACGTAACGCCCGTGGAGAGGTCAATGAGGATCGGGTCGCCGCTTTCCCGGGGGATCCCGACGGCCATGGGATTGGTGCTCATCAGGGGGGAGGTCGCGCCCCAGGGTGCTACGCAGGGATTGCCCCCGGCATCGTTGGTCATGAGCAGTGCGATGTAACCGTCTTTCGCCGGCTGTTCCACATATCCGCCCAGCCGGGCGATATCGTTGGCGTTCACGACGCTCGTGCAGCCGACACCCGTCGCCCCGGCCTTGCCGACGGCGCGTTTCATGGCCTCGGTGGCCGTGCAGGGGCCCATGCCCATGTTGGCGTCCAGATGCACGGTGGAGACGGTTTCACCCAGGACGTCTAACGGCGCGCCAGGGATCATGTTCCCCGCACGGATGCCCTCGGTGTACATGATGATCCGCATGACGCCGTGGGAATGGTAGCCGGAGAGCGAGGCCTCCATGAGTCGCTCGACGACTACCCGTCTCTCGTCGCCTTCAAGGCCCAGTCGTTCGAAGATACGGTCCATGATCCGGGCAAGCCGGTCCGGCTCAATGCGGACGGGACGCGGTTCCGAAGCGGACTTGCTATCTGAAGCGTGTGTGTGATCCGAAGCGGGCATCCTTGACATTTCCTCCATCTTGCGCGGTCCTTGTCGTGCTAAACGTCCAACGCGCCCAGGAGCGCAAGTCCTTCCTCGATGCTCCGCTTCTGCTCGTCGGTCGCATCCTGCATGGGAGCGCGTGGAAATCTACCGGGACAGCCCTGCAGCGTCTGGGCATGCTTGGTACAGGCCGGCAGGTTCGTCCCCGCCATGGCGTTCCAGAGTCGTAGGAGTTTTCGGTGCAGATCGAGGGCCCGCGCGTGATCGCCCGCCTGTACCGCGTCCCATACATCCACCGAGGCCCGCGGCGCCGCCGTCAGGATGGCCGCGATCGATCCGCGTGCGCCCAGGGTGTAGGCCGAGTACATCAGGGCGTCCACGGCGCAGAAGAGCAGGTGTTCCGGGTCGGCCATGATCATCAGGTCGGCGAACAGCTTCAGGTCCCCAGCGCTCTGCTTGACGCCGACCACACCGGGCACCTCGTCCATGATCCGGCAGAGCAGTTCCGGCGAGAGGTAGCTCCAGGGCACCACGTTGTAAATGATGATGGGCTGATCCACTTCCTCGCCCATCACCCTGAAATGCTCCTGCATGGCATCGTCGTCGGGGCGGAAGAGGTAGTGGACCGGGGTCACCTGGAGCGCGGCCACGTCGAGATCGGCGATGGCCTGCCCCCGCCGGACCGCATCGCGGGTGCTGTCGACGATGATGCCGGCAACGATCGGCACGCGTCCGGCCGCCGCGTCCAGGGTCGTGTCCACGAGACCCCGGAACTCATCGACGTCTATCGTATGGCCCTCTCCGGTGCTTCCTCCCACTGCGATGCCGTGCGCCCCCCGGTCGATCAACCAGTTGACCTGTTCTTTCATGGCCCCGAGATCCACGGCGCCGTCCCGGGAGAAGGGTGTGGTCGCCGGGGGGATTACGCCCCTCAGGTCATTGAGCATCTCTTCCTCCTTCGTTGGGTTGATGTTTTTATTTCGAGTTCATCGGGGCAGATTCCGTCCCCCGCCGGGACGTCATGTGCAGCGCCATGATGACCACCGCCGTTCCGATGCCCCAGGTCGCCGGGGATATGCCGGCCAATCCGCCGCCGTTCGACCACAGATGCACGAGGATCATCACCAGGACGGAACCGGCGATCGTGGCCAGTGCGCCGTTCGCGTTCGGCCGGGTGGAGTACAGTCCCGCGATCAGGGGTACGAAGAGCGCCACGGACAGTATGCTGTAGAAGATGGTCAGCGCGGTGATGACGTCCGGCAGCACGGCCGCCAGGACCACGCCCGCGAGTCCCGCGCCCACGGCCGTTATCCGGCTGACGGCCAGCATCCGCTGCTCGGAAGCGCCGGGTTCGATATAGGTCTGGTACAGGTCCCGGCTCAGGGAAGTCGTCAGCATGAAGAGCACGGCGTCCGCCGAACTGATCTCCGCCGAGAACACGGCAGCCAGCGTCAGCCCGCCGATCCAGAAGGGCAGGGCATCCATCAGCAGGCGGGGCAGCGCAAGGTCCGGTGAATCCAGGGACGGGAAGGCGTGGTAAGCCGCCATGCCGAGGAGCGCGGGGATGAAGGCGAAGAGCATCAGGGCGACCGCGTTCGTGCAGACGCCCTGCCGGACCGCCCGGGCGTCCCGGGCGCCGTAGATCTTCTGCAGAAGGCCCGGCGAGATGATAAACGCGGGCACCAGGACGATGAAGTAACCCCAGATACGGGAAGGATCGTCCCCGAACCAGCTCTCGAAACCGGTAGGCGCCGCGTTCTCGCCGGACAGGAGACCTGCCCCCGATACGATCATGAGAAAGGCCAGGATGAAGCCGGAAAGTTTCACCACCAGCTGGACCATGTTGACCCGGGCGGTGGACGTCAGTCCCCCGAAGGTGAAGTACACGACCACCACGGCGCCCCCGGCCATGCAGGCGACGTACTTCGGGATGCCCAGTACGAGGTTGAGGATCCAGGCCAGGGGTATGAGTTGGCCGGCGAGGATCGCCAGGGAACCGAACCACAGCAGCACGGCGATAAGACACCGGACGCCGCGGCTGTACCGGTGCTCGAGGTAATCCCCGACCGTGTACAGGTTCTGTTCCTTTGCCACGCGCCACATGCGGGGCCCCACGGTCATGCCCAGGATGAGGCTCCCGATACCCGCTGACCCGACCCACCACCACGCCGAAAAACCGTGCGTGTAACCGAGGCCGGTGGCACCCACCGTGGAACCCGCGCCCAGGTTGGCGGCCAGCAGCGTGCCGAACAGCAGCGCGGGAGAAAGCCGCCGGCCGGCCACGAAGAAGTCCTCGGCGCGGCGGACCGACCGCGACGTCCACCAACCGATCGCCATGAGGAATATGGAATAAACGAGGAGGGCGGTTACGTAGGGGGACATAGAGCTTCCGTCGCGCTTCCCGTCATCCCGCGTTCAGGTCCGAATAGGAGGGATAACCGGGTAGGCCTTCGGCCGTAACGACGGCGCGGATGATGGCCCGCGTGACTGCTTCCGCCGCAAGGATGGACAGCAGGGACAGGTTCACGCCGCCCTCCCAGGTCCCGGTGGCCATGGTGAAGAGGGTGTCCCCGTCCGCCTGCAGGTGGGCCGGGTTGATGGCGCGGGCGAGCCCGTCGTGCCCAACCTGGGCGATGCGGCTGGCCTGGGTCTTGGTCAGCCCGGCATTGGTCACGATGACGCCGATGGTCGTATTTCCGGGCGGCGCTTCCAGGCGAAGCGACCCGGTCTCGCGAATCTTCCGTGCCACGCGGACGAAACCAGACCCATCGGGCATCCTGGCGCCGGCAAGCACGCGGCCCGAATCCGGATCGTACACGTCGCCCACGGCGTTCACCGCAACGATCGCGCCGACCCTGAGCCCCTCGGGCGTGGTGAAGCAGGCGTTGCCGATGCCGCCCTTCATGGCCGTGCGAGTGCCCGGCGCGCCGACGGACATCTTGCCCACTGTGGCGCCGGCTCCCGCTCCGATGCTGCCCTCGGGGACTGGATCCGACGTAGCGGCCTGGCAGGCCCGGTAGCCCGCTTCCGCATCGGGGCGGATCTCAGGCTTGCCGCCGATGCCGAGATCGAAGAGGATGGCGGCGGGGACGATCGGGACCCGTGCGATGCGTACGTTGAATCCGATGGATCGTTCCTCGAGGTAGCGCATCACGCCCGTGGCCGTATCCAGGCCGAAAGCGCTGCCGCCGGAGAGGACGATGGCGTGGACCTGTTGCACCATGTTCACGGGATCGAGCAGGTCGGTCTCCCGGGTGCCCGGTGCGCCGCCACGCACGTCCACCCCACCCACAGCCCCTTCCTCGGCCATGATCACCGTGCAGCCCGTCGGACGCCGCGGGTCGGTGAAGTGCCCGGCCTTGATCCCTTCGACGTCCGTGATGGATCCGGACGGACCGTAGGGGTCGTTCGTCTGGCCGACGGCGGACTCGCGCAGGGAGCCCAGTCCCGCCAGGACGCCCGCGCCGGTCACCCCGGCGGATTTTCGCAGAAAGGATCGTCTGTTCATTTCAAGCGGCAGCCGATGAAGCGTCATGGTGAGGGATCACCCGCAAGACCCGTCCGGGAAGACCCGTTACGGTCTACGGTTTCCGCCAGATCAAGATGAACAATCGGCCATTCGCCGTCAATTCAATTGTATGGGTGTGTATGCGGGATGAAGCCGTTCACGGGAGCCTGTGCTCAGGCCGCCGCGGACGCTTCCTGCCGGACGAAGTCCAGGCGGTCGCCTTCGCGGATGACGTGGATCGCGTCGCCTTCCCGGAACCTGCCCTCGATCAGCGCCATGGACAGCGGGTTCTCGACGAACTTGCGAATCACCCGCTTGAGGGGCCGTGCGCCGTACTGGGGCTCATAGCCCTCTTCCGCAAGCAGTGATTCGGCCTCGGGGGCCAGTTCCAGCGTCAACCCGGCCTGTTTCGAGAGCCGTCCCTGCAGTTCCTCGAGCTGGATACGGACGATATCCCGGATGTGGTCCCGGTCGAGGGGATGGAAGATGATGATTTCCTCCAGCCGGTTGATGAATTCGGGGCGGAAGTGGGCCCGCACCGCGCGCATCACGTCCGCTTGCACCTGTTCGTACTGGGACGCGTCGTGACTGCCGATATGCTCCGTCCCGATGTTGGAGGTCATGATGATCACGGTGTTCCGGAAGTCCACTGTGCGGCCCTGACCGTCCGTGAGCCGCCCGTCGTCGAGGACCTGCAGGAGGATGTTGAACGCGTCCGGGTGCGCCTTCTCGATTTCGTCCAGCAACACGATCTGGTAGGGCCTGCGCCGCACGGCTTCCGTGAGCTGCCCACCTTCCTCGTAACCCACGTAACCCGGAGGCGCGCCGATGAGCCGGGCGACGGCATGCCGCTCCATGTATTCGGACATGTCCATGCGAATCATGGCGCCCCGGTCGTCGAAGAGAAACTCGCCCAGGGCCCGGGCCAGTTCGGTCTTGCCTACGCCCGTGGGTCCGAGGAACAGAAAGGAGCCGATGGGCCGGTTTCCGTCACCCAGGCCGGCGTGGTTCCGCCGGACGGCGTTGGACACGGCGACGATCGCCTCATCCTGGCCCACCACTTGGCGGTGCAACCGGGATTCCATTTGAATCAGCTTCTCGACCTCGCCTTCGACCAGCCGGCTCACCGGAATGCCCGTCCACTTCGAGACGACCTGGGCGATGTCCTCCTCGTCCACTTCCTCTTTCAGCATCCGGCGCTCCCGCTGGAGTTCGGCTAGGGCCCGGTTCTTCTCCTCGAGCCGGCCGTCGAGCTCCAGCTGCTCGCCGTACTGGATGCGGGCCACCCGCTCGTAATCGCCAATGCGCTGTGCCCGGTCCGCTTCGATTTTCAGTTGTTCGGTCTGCTCCTTGATCTCCTGGATCGTCTTTACCAGTTCCTTCTCGGCGAGCCAGTGGGCCCGCAGGACGCTGCGCTGCGCCGCAAGGTCGGCCAGCCGGCTATCCACGGGCTTGAGGCGTTCCTCCGCGTCGCGCTCGCGCTTAACGGCTTCCCGTTCGATTTCGAGCTGGCGGATCTGCTTCTCCAGATCGTCCAGTTCGGCCGGCATGCTGTCGATCTCCATGCGCAGGTTCGCCGCGGCCTCGTCGATCAGGTCGATGGCCTTGTCCGGCATGAACCGGTCGCTGATGTACCGCTCGGCCAGGGTCGCCGCCGTGACCAGGGCGCCGTCCCGGATGCGTATGCCGTGATGGATCTCGTAGCGCTCCTTGAGCCCGCGCAGGATGGACACGGTGTCTTCGATGGAAGGCTCGCCGACGTATACGGGCGCGAACCGCCTTTCCAGGGCGGCGTCTTTCTCGATATGCTTGCGGTATTCGTCCAGGGTCGTCGCGCCCACGCAGCGCAGGGTCCCCCGCGCCAGCGCCGGCTTGAGCATATTGGACGCGTCCACGGCGCCTTCCGCGGCGCCCGCGCCGACGATGGTGTGCAACTCGTCGATGAACAGGACGATGTCGCCCGCGGCCTGCTCCACTTCCTTCAGCACGGCCTTGAACCGCTCCTCGAATTCGCCGCGGAACTTGGCCCCGGCCAGCATGGCGCCCATGTCGAGGCTGATCACCTTGCGTCCCTTAAGGGATTCCGGGACGTCCTCGGTCACGATCTTCTGGGCCAGTCCTTCCACGATGGCCGTCTTCCCCACGCCGGGTTCGCCGATGAGCACGGGGTTGTTTTTGGTCCGCCGGGAAAGCACCTTGATCACCCGCCGGATTTCCTCGTCCCGGCCGATGACCGGATCGAGTCCGCCCTCCCGGGCCAGGTCGGTCAGGTCCCTGCTGAACTTTTCCAGGGCCTGGTAGCCGGACTCCGGCGTCTGGCTCGTGACACGCTGAGTTCCCCGAACCTCCTTCATGGCTTTCATGATCCCCTCGCTCCGTACGCCGCCTTCCTTCATGACGCGATTGACCTCCCCGCCGTCATCCAGCAGAGCAAGGAGCAGATGCTCCACGCTGATGTACTCGTCTTTCAGATTCTGCGCCTCTTTCAGCGCCCGGTCCATGACCCGCTGAAAGCCGTCGGAGGCATAGAGCGATGCGCCGTCGCCGGTTACCCTCGGCATCTTGTCCAGAGCCGCTTCCAGCCCTTCCCGGACCTGGGCCGGATCCGTTCCCGTCCTTTCCAGCAGGATGGCCGCCAGGCTTTCGTCCTGTTTGAGCAGCGCCAGCGCCAAGTGCGTGGGCTCCAGCCGGTTGTGGTTGCGGCCGCGGGCGATCTCCTGGGAAACCTGGATCGCCTCCATCGATTTCTGCGTCAGTTTATCCGTTCGCATGAGGTCCCTCCTCGCCTGTTCCACCCTGATTTTACGCTGTTTCATCTCATACCAAGCCATTTAGGTCGCAAAACATGTGCCATGGCTGATTTAGCCGTGATGCTGGCGATTTCGACCTGTTTTAGAGCAAATTCCGTCTGCTCAACCGGTCTAAAACCGGTAATAGACTTGACATAACTGCCAAAATGACATAACTGCCAAAATGGCAGTTTCACTGGGCCGAACTGGGCAGAGCAGAAACACTGCACCACCGGAGTAGATCGTATTGATGGTAAATGTAAGAAGGAAATCAGCGTGTGGGATCAGGACGGTTTACGGAATCCAAAACGCATAAACCAGCGTGGAACCTGGCGGCAGTAGTGGAGGTATTCGTCGCCCAGGGCGCGTCGAAGGGCCGGCTCCTCCACGAGGACCAGGTACAGCGTCAGCCCGGTCCAGCACAGCGCCGTGTATACGAGTAGCGCAAGCGACTCGAAGGCCAGGCTTTCACCGGTCAGGATGAGGAGGACACCGAGTTGAAGGGGGTTGCGGGACCAGCCATGGACGCCGGTCGACCAGATGGGCCGGGCATCTCCCCCGGGAATCGGCCGGGCATCTCCCGTGGGCTCGAAGGTTCCTGCGGCAGCGGTAACGATCGCCGCCATGCGAATCCGTTCGGCGAAGGCGCGGATATATAGGGCCGCGCCCAGTACGATGAGCACCGATCCGGCGGCCGGAAAGCCGGCATCGAGCCGCATCTCCTCCATGCCCGCGGTGCGGTACAGGATCAGCCAGGGAAGGGCGACCGCGAAGATGGCGTGCCGTACCAGCGCCGCGATCAGCGGGGCCAGCATGATCCGGGCGCCGGACAACGCGCTACCTCACCCTCACGTAGCCGATGCCCCGGACATCGGGCTGGATGAGCCAGAACACGACCAGGAACTCGCCGTACGGGAGCACCGTCACTGCGGGTTCGCCGAAGGAGTAGTCCTGCCAGTCGTCGTGATCGCCGGACGTATCGCTCTGGGTCCGGACTTCGGCCTTCCAGACGAGTTCGTCCGCTTCCACGCCGAAATCATCGTCCGTGGGCCGTGCGACGGCGAGGCGTATCCCGGGATCTCCGTGCTGCCGCTGGTTGTATACCATCATCGCCCGTCCGTCCGCCAGGGCAGTCAGCGAGATGGACTGGCCCAGCGTGCCCGTGGAGCGGGTCGGCGTCCAGGTCAGCCCCCCGTCGTGGGACAGCGCGTACGCGTTGGGGAAATCCGGCTTGCCGTGCGGGGCGATATGCCAGCAAGCACCGAGGAGCCGTCCGTCGGCCAGCTCCACGACCCAGGCCTCGGCGGCCGTCGATCCGGCATCGTCGAAACGCAGCATCGTTCCATGGGTCCACGACTTGCCCTGATCGGTGCTGCGCAGGTAGACCACCTGGTTTCGATCCACTTCCACGGAGGGATCGAAGGTGTTGTATGGCGAATAGCAGCAGATCCAGGTCCCGTCGCGCGTCACGGTGAGCGCGCCGGGCGCCTCGGCCGACCCGGCGGCGGGCAGGACGATGGGCGCAGGATCGGTCCAGGTCAGGCCCTGGTCCGCGGACGATGCCCAGAACATGGCGTTCTGCTTGATACCCTGGGTCTCGTCCCGCCAGAACGATTCACCGGGCTCGTCGATGGGAATGCGGATACCCGAGATGAAGCAGGTGCCGTCCGGCGCCTGGCTGATCGACCCGATGTGCGCGAAATCATCGTGCAGTTGGGGCCACAGGTAGGCCGGCTTCGTCCAAGTGTTGCCGCCGTCTACAGACCGGACGACGACCTGCTTGAAATCGTTCTGGCCGAGGGCTTCCTGGACGGCGAAGGAACAGACCAGGCCGCCATCCGCCGTGTCCACGCAGCGGGAACAGGCCGCGACCGCGTCCGGACCGGTCGACGGCTGGCGGGCGATCATGCCCTGGTCCAGTATTTCGAATGCCATGGTGTATACCTCTAGTCGAATGTATAGACGAGTGGTCCGTCCGGAGTGCGATCGAGCCCGAGGACGATGGTGCCCGGCCCGGTGCCATACGACGCCTTGTACCGCGCCTTGATCGGGTCGAGGATGAAGTGGTAGTCTTCCGTAGGGTAGGCCTCGCACGGGTCACCGTCGGCGTCGTGGGCAATGGCGACATCGAGCTGTACGGGATCCGATTCCTTGAAGACCTCGGCTGCGACCAGCGTGAACCGGTGCGTTCTGCATCCACCGCTGTACGACACGGAAACCGCGAGCGTATCTCCCCTGACGGCGGCCGCTTTCAGTTCATAGTCATCGGTGCCCCACTGGTTGGTGGAACGGACGTCGCTGGGAACGAAGACGACGTTGCCGGTCGTCGGGGCGTCGTTGAACGGGCCATGATCAGGTGTCGTGGAAACGGGACTGTCTTCGTCGTTGCCACAGGCCGCCGCAAAAGTGACTAACAAGACCAGCAGAAGGAGACCGAGGTCCTTCATATCGATGTTCCTTCCACTGAACTGCTGCGCGAAGTTTGCGATCTCGCAGCATGAAGTTTGCGAGCCCGCCGCCAACACGCACGATCGTTATACACGCTACACCCGCCGGAACTTCTGAATACGGTTGTGCGCGAAGGGTACTTCGCACACGTAGACGTCCCCGTGGGAATCTACCCAGATCCCGTGGGGTGCGTCCACAAACACCCCGTCTTTTTCGTCCCGGTTACCCCATTGCGACAGTACCTCGCCGTCCAGGTTGAGGATGCTGACCCTTCCCGGTGCCTCAGCAAGATACACCACATCATCCGGATCGATATACAGGTCGTTGGCGGCCAGCAGATGATCCCATGACTCGTGATACCGGCCTTCGGCATCGAAAATCTGCACTCGTGCGTTCCCCCGGTCCACGATCAGGACCCGGCCGTCCTTGTCGACGCGGACGCAGTGGGGCGTATCGAACTGTCCCGCCTCGCTGCCGTGACCGCCCCAGGTACAAAGCAGCTCTCCATCCGTCGTGAAGCGGTGCGCGTAGTGCTGGCCGTAGCCGTCGGTCACGTACAGGTCGTCGTCAAGGCCGAGTACCGCCCAAGTGGGGCTGTTGAAGGGCTGGCCCAATTCACCCGGCCTGCCGGGCGTGCCGAGCATGGAGAGCATCTTGCCATCGAGGGTGAAGGTCATGACCGTATGCAGTTCTACTTCGGTAATGTAGATGATATCGTCTTCGCTGATCCAAATAGAGTGGGGCACCTTGAAGAGGTCCTGACCCCAGTCGTACAGGAACCGGCCGTCGCGGTCGTAGACGACGATGGCGGGATGGGGTTCCCGGTCGATGACGTGCACGCGGTCCTGCGAGTCCACGGCCATGGAAGATACCACGCCGAGGTCCCGGCCGGCGGGTCCGCCTCCCCAGCCCTCGACAAGTTCGTAGGTGTAGTCTCCCGATCCGTATACCATGTTGAAGTCTCCCGGGTTGAACATGGACCTGAACCGCGTAACCGGTTTCAGACCGCCAACCGATCCGCTTGGAATCGCTGGATCTGTACCTCGTCGCTCGATTTCATACGATGCCCGCCCGGGCCGTGAGGACGGGTTCCCAGCAGCCGCCGGGCCGCTGCACCCCGTCCACGTCGCGCAGCGGCGGCGCGTCACCGTTCCAACGCAGCACCGCCACGTCGCCGCAGGCGCCGGCGCGCAGGGTGCCGACTTCGCCCTGCAAACCCAGGACTTCCGCGGGACGGCTCGTCACCCGGAGGAAAGCGTCGCGTTCCGGCATGCCGGCCGCGATCAGCTTGGACAGCGTCCGGGGCAGGTTGTGCTGCGGGTCGCTCCCCACGTGGCGGCTATACTGGTCGGTGGATATGGTATCAGGCAGGAATCCGTCGGCGATGGCTGCCTCGGCGACCGGGAAGCTGAAGGACCGCATGCCGTGGCCGATATCGAAGAGGACGCCCCGTTCGCGGGCGTCGCGGACGCTGGGCCGGATCCTGCCGTCCTTCACGACGCTCTCGGGGAAATCATTGAAACAGTAGGTGACCACGTCTCCGGCGCGCAGCAGCGGCAGCTGGTCGTCGAGGGACCAGTCACTGGACAGGCGCGTTCCGACCAGCAGGGGTTTTCCGGTCCGTTCGGAGGCTGCCAGCGCTCGGTTCATGATCTCCCTCGGCGGCGTGGGATTGCTGGGGCCTGTATTGGCCGCGATGCCCCAGATGGCGTCTCCTCCTGATTCGATGGCCGAAACGCAGGCCTCCACATCCGCGGCCTCCAGGTCCGGAAAGCAGGCATCCGGATGGGATTCACCGTGCATCGAGAGGTTGATGGCGAGGATCACCCGCGTCCTGCATGCCCGGATCACTCGGTCCCGGTAGGCCGGCCAGTTGTTGGCGCCGGCGTCGCCCTGGGACATGACGGTCGTAACGCCACGGGACAAGAAGTGGACGTCGGGGTCGACACCGTAACGCGAACCGCCCTTGGCCGGATGGGCGTGCAGGTCCACCAGTCCCGGCATCGCCACAGCGTCGGGGAAGTCGAACGTCATGGCGGCGGAACCCTCGACTCCGGGACCGGACGCAGCGATGCGCCCGTCTTTCAACGCCACGGCGCCTGGTCCGTCCAGGCCGGTTTCCGCGCAGAATACGCGGCCCGCCCGGATGAGCAGGTCGTAGTCATACGTCGACATGGGGCCTCAGTTCTCGTTTTGGACGAGTTTCACCATCGTCGGGGTATGGGTGCGGCGTTTACATTATACATGGCATTCAAATCGGACATGGCATGTAGTCCGAACTGAGAGATTATACCATCGGCCCGATACTGGACCAATACAAAATCATCCGGTAGGAACCCTTCAACCCAGACTGATCCCGATCCTGCCCGCGAGGAGCGAAAGGTTCAGGTTTTCAACCATGGCGTCGGCGATCCGGTCCAGGTCGCGGATCCACCGGGCCGTGACATGCTCTTCGGAACTGCTCGTCCAGTTCAGCCAGGATTCGAGTACCGCGCCACGGTACTTCCCATCATCGAAGAGTCCATGGATGAACGTGCCCAGTATCCTGCCGTCGTTTGAGCGTGCGAAGAAGGGGAACAGGTCGGGATCCTCGCTGCTGCGTCCGTGCCGGATCTCGTACCCGGTGAACGGCAAATCAGCAGGCCATTTCGCCCGGGCCGTCAACGGATGAACCCGCTTGTCCGGTTGCATCTCGGTTTCGATCGGCAGCCAGGCCAGTCCTTCCGTTTCGGCGGGTCCTTCTATCTCCCTGGGATCCAGAATACGTCTCCCGAGCATCTGCGCCCCGCCGCAGATTCCCAGTAAGCATCCCCCGTATCGAAGGTGCCGTTCGAGGGCCGGTGTCCAGCCGCGCTCCCTCAGCCATGCGAGATCGGCGGAAGTGGACTTCGAGCCGGGCAGGACGACCAGGTCCCATCCATGCGGCCCGGTCAGTTCCGAGGGGTCGCGCAGCCAGGCAAAATCCACCCTCGGGTCGTGCAGGAAGGGATCCAGGTCGGTCGTATTGCTCGCTCTCGGATAGTGGATGCCGGCGACGCGCAACTTGAGGCCATCGCCGGGATTCGCGGCACGCCGCGAGCGATCCATGCCCGTGTAGGGGGTGTCTTCTTCCGGGAGTCCCAGATCTTGAAAATACGGCAACCAGCCGAGTACGGGCGTACCCGCCCGGGTTTCGAGCCATTGGAATACGTCGCCCAGCAGGGACGCTTCGCCCCGGAATCGATTGACGATCATCGCCTCCACGAGCCTGCGGTCCTCCGCTTCCAGGGCCGTCATCGTACCGAGCAGCGCGGCGAAAACGCCCCCGCGGTCGATGTCTCCGACCAGCCATACCGGGATACCGGCCGCCCGGGCGAAACCCATGTTGGCGATGTCTCCTTCGCGGAGATTGGGTTCCGCCGGCGATCCCGCGCCTTCCACGACGACCCAATCATGGGAATGGCGAAGCCGGTCGAACGCCGCCAGCACCTCGGGCATCAACTTGCCCCGGTCTTCCTTGAACCGACCAGCCATGAGCTTGCCCCGTACCTCGCCGCACACGACAAGCTGCGCCACGTTGTCAGCCTCCGGCTTGATCAGGACGGGGTTCATGTCCACGGTGGGTTCGATACCGGATGCGAAGGCCTGCAGGGCCTGCGCACGCCCGATTTCGCCGCCGGAGGGACAGGCGGAAGACGCGTTGCTCATGTTCTGCGGTTTGAAAGGAGCCACTTTCACACCGGAACGGGCGAGCAACCGGCATAACCCCGCAGTCAGCAGCGATTTGCCTACGCCCGAGGCCGTGCCCTGGATCATCAAAGCGTTCATCGGGATTCCAATGGTACATGCGCCGCGATCCGCCATTCCGAGGTAAACAGCGCATACCCGTTCCGAGCTTACCTACCGCCTACGGTGCGCGGGCGGCGTCATACCGGTCTGCTTGCAACGGTCCGTGGTTGGCCTTACGTTTGTCCGTCACACGGTCCGCAGGTGTCGTCACACCGATCCGTCACAACTGCCCGCTCGTCGCATCCCGCATGTCGGCCAAATCGGCGGCCGATAGACCGTCGAAACGATCGAAAGAGAAGTTCTGCGCGTAGTCCGGCAACGAGGCGCCGGTGACATGGGCCGCGACCAGTTCCCCCGCCGCCTGCGAACCCATCACGCCGTAGCCGGACAACGCTCCGGCGATGTATGCGCCTTCGACGGGCAACGGTCCGATCAACGGCCGGTTGTCCGGGGTCTTGCAGTAGTAGCCGCCGTCGACCGGCAGTGCGTCCGACGTATCAAAATACGCCCTCATGCCGGGGACCATCCGGGCGAGCCCGCGTAGTACGATCATCGGGTAGGCCTGATCGAACACGAGCGGGAACACCGCCTCTCTTGGCGCGACGTCATAGGTCCAGATGCCCAGGAAAGTCTGTTTTCCGTCCCGGAAGCGGGGACGAATGTGGAGCCCCGCGGCAAAGGGCTCGATCAGGTAGCGGGTGTCGGCGCTGGAGGAAAGCCGCCGTCTTTCTTCTTCGTCCCAGACCAGCTCGACCGGATCCGTCCAGACCAACATGGGCGCATCGGGCGGCAGGACGCCGGCCGTGTCCTCCACGATGATCTTGCCGTGCAGTTCCATGAAGACCGGTATATCCAGGTCCAGCAGCCGGCCGGCCTCCCCGACAAGTGGTCCCGCGGCGAGGACGAGTTTGCCGGTTTCGATCGTTGATCCGCATTCCAGTCCAACACCCGTGATCCGGTTGTTCCTCGTGTCGAAGCTCGTGATCCTGTCCCTGACGATCCGGCCGCCCCCGGAGGCGATGCAGTCGAGCATCCACCGTCCCAGCGAGGGGACGTCAATCCAGCCGCAGCGGCGCACGTGCAACATGGCGGCGGTATCGTCCGTGAGAAAGGGAAACAGCCTTCCGATCGTCTCCGTATCCAGTACGAGGTCCGCGCCCGTCAGATCCGGTTGCAATCCTTCCGGCTGCGAAGGCATGTAGGACCCGCCGTCGCGATGAATACGCAGGGCACCGCCACCCAGGCCGGTCACCGCTTCCGCCTCTTTTTCGAGCTCCGGGATGCGGCGCCGGTCACCGGTCAGGAAGACGTAGCCCCTTCGGTTCATCCGGACCGCGTTCCCGCTTTCCGCCGCCACTTCCTCCAGCAGGTCGATGCTCCGGCTGATGAACCGGAACATGGGCAGGTCGGGCCACCAGTTGCGGTAGGCTTCGGTCCCGTACGCGCTGGTCAGGGAAAGCGGCGGTCTTTCGTCGACGAGCACGACGTTCCGCACGCCGCGGCGAACGACGAGATGATACGCGGCGGACACGCCGGCCACGCCCGCACCGCAGATGACGATTTCCGCCCTGGTGGACATGGATGTTCTCTTCGGGTAAGGGCGTCAGGCGGGCCTGGCTGCCGAGGTATAGCCGATCGGCGCGCTCATGCCTCGGCCGCGCTCGGCGCCAGCGTGCTCATGCCTCGGCAGCGGGTGGCGCCAACATGCTCATGCCTCGACTACGGACGGGCGCCTCTTCCAGGTTCCAGTCGCCTGCTCGAAGGCGTGGGCGAGTTGAAGTACGCCGAGTTCGTCCTCGTGCCGTCCGACGATCTGCAGTCCCACGGGCAGGCCCGAGGACGTGAATCCACAAGGCACGGAAATGGCGGGCAGGCCTGTGACGGTGACGTAGTAGCACGACTTCATCCAGTCGATGTAGGTCTCCATCTGCACGCCGTCGATTTCCGTGGGGTAGGGCGTGTTCACGTCGAAGGGCGGGACCTGGCTGACGGGGAAGACCATGAAATCGTGTTGTTCCATGAAGCTGCGGACCCGGTGGTACAGGGTGGTCCGGTCCACCTCCGCGCGGGCGATTTGCGGCCCCGTAAGGGCGAATCCGGCTTCGAGGTTCCAGATTACCGTGTCCTTGATCTGATCGCGGTGGGTCTCGAGGAGGTCGCCGTATCCCTGGATGAAGCTCCACGCCCGCAGCGTCTTGAACGCCTCGTCGGCCTCGGCGAAATCGGGCTGGTTCGGCTTTACGGTCATGCCCAGGTCCTCGAATACCCCGCGTTTTGCCTCGATGGCCGTGGTGACCTCGGGATCCACGGGCAGCCCGCCGAAGTCCATGCTCCAGGCAACGCTCACGCCCTTGAAGTCGCGTTCCAGCGGCATGGCGAAGGGCTGTCCCGGCTCCCGAATGGCCAGGGGCGCACGGGGATCGGGACCCGCTATGGCGCTGAGCATGAGCGCGGCGTCCGCCACCGTCCGGGCCATGGGACCCTGGACGCTGAGCCTGCCCCAGGCGTTGACGGACGGCCATCTCGGCACGCGTCCCGGCGCGGACCGCAGCCCCACCACGTTGCAGAAGTTGGCCGGGTTGCGCAACGAGCCGCCCATGTCGCTGCCGTCGGCGATGGGCAGCATGCCGCAGGCCAGGGCCACGGCGGCGCCTCCGCTGCTGCCGCCGCAGGTCCGGTCCGTGTCGTATGGGTTCAGCGTCGCGCCGAATACCGGGTTGAAGGTCTGGGATCCCGCGCCGAACTCCGGCACGTTGGTCTTGCCGAAGGAGATCGCCCCCG
This sequence comes from Gemmatimonadota bacterium, assembly GCA_009841265.1. Classification (NCBI taxonomy): domain Bacteria; kingdom Pseudomonadati; phylum Gemmatimonadota; species Gemmatimonadota bacterium. Next base: position 64,689 of record VXMB01000009.1, read on the forward strand.
CCTTCTTCAGCCGCTCCACGATCAGCTCGTCCTGTCCCGGGACGAAATCGCGGAAAATCGGCGAGCCGTAGGTCGTCCGGACGCCCTTGGTCAATACCAGGTCCTTGTGGGCGATGGGCAGGCCGAAGAGGGGTCCACGCGCTTCGTTTCGCGCGATGGCCTCGTCGGCCTTCCGGGCGCCGTCCAGCGCCTGGTCGGGATGATAGGTGACGATGGCGTTCACGGCGGGATTCACCCGGTCGACCTGGGCCAGGTGGGCCTCCATGACCTCTGTCACGGACACGTCCTTGCGGCGGATCATGCGGACCAGATCGGTCGCGGGAGTGAAGCACAGTTCGGATGCGGGCATTGCGTGCCTTTCAGCTAAGGATTTCCCGCAGGGCCTCGACGAAAATCCGGCTTTCCTGCTCGTTGCCGTAGGAGACCCGGATCATGCCCTTCAGACCCCAGGAAGCCTCGGCGTTGATGACGAGTATGCCGCGTTCGGCCAAGCCGTCGGCAATGGCCGCGGCGTCGTCCACCTCAATCAGGACGAAGGCCGCCTCGCTGCGGATATACTCGAGGCCGAGTTCCTCGCAGGCCGCGTAATAGGTCGCCTTGGACGCGCTCGCCGTGTTCCGGGTGCGTATTACGTGATCCGGGTCGTCGAGGGCGGCGATGGCCGCGGTCAGGACCATGGCGCTGGGCGATCCGCCGTGAAACGCGCGGACACGCTTCATCATTCGAGGCTGGGCAACGCCGTAGCCGAAGCGGAATCCCGCCAGGCCGTAACCCTTGGAAAAGGTGCGGACCACCAGGACGTTCTCGAACTCCCGCGCGAGCCCGGCGCCGTCGGCGCAGGCCTCGTCCTCCGCCAGGTCCGCGTAGGCCTCGTCCACCAGGACGATCACCCGTTCCGGCAGGCCGGCGACGAAGCGTGACAGCGCGTCGTGGGTGACGATGGTACCCGTGGGATTGTTGGGATTGGTGACGACGGCCATGCGGGTCCGCTCATTGACGGCCGCGGTCATGGCTTCCAGATCGTAAACGTAATCGGCCGTCAAAGGCGTCCGCACGGCGCGGGCACCCGATTCCTCCGCGTACCGGGACATCAACCCGAAAGATGGCTGGGGTTCGATGAGTTCGTCTCCCGGGGAAAGAAAAGCACGGGCCATGGCGTGCATCAGGTGCTCGGAACCGTCGCCCACACGGATCCAGGCGCCGTCCGAACCAGCCCCGTGGAGGGCGAGCTTCTCATCGTGGGGAACGCCGTGCAGTTCGGCCAGTTTGCGGAAGAGGGCAATCTGGTCGGGGTCCTCGTACCGGTTGATCCGGGCGCACCGCGCCTTGACGGCTTCGATGACGGACGGGGAAGGCCCGATGGGGTTCTCGTTCCGGCTCAGGCGGATGATGCCGGGAGGAAGACCGATGCTCCGATAGGCTTCGTTGTCCGTGCTCATAGCGGCGTTACACCGTCAATACCACGATTTCGATCTCATTTCCAGTTCTTCGAAACCCGTCTTACCTGCAACACGCCGACCAGGATCAATAACACGATGATTCCCCGGGTGAGCAGCAGGTAGGGAATGTCTTCGGGATTGGCGTTGCGCAGCAGTAGAAGGTCGAATCCAGCCTGGTAGGTCCACACGACGAGCAGGATCGCCAGCGATACGGGCGTAACGTACTTGATCATGTAGTAGAAGATCCGAGGTATCCGGATGGCCGCGCCTTCGTTGATCTCCTCCCAGGCCTTGTCCATCCCGAAGATCCAGGCGAAAATGATGATCTCGAGGAAGGAGAAGACGACCAGCCCCACGGTCCCAATCCAGAAGTCCAGCTCGTCGATGACGCCGTGTTCGATGTTGAAGACAATAAAGTTGCCGAATATGAACAGGAAAGAGATCACGAAGAGGGCCGCTTTCTTCCGCGGCCATCCCATTTCGTCCTGCAGGAAGGCCATGGGCGGCTGCGTAAGGGCCACTGTCGACGTAATCCCCGCGAAGAAGAGCAGACCGAACCACAGCGTGCCGATGAATTGACCAAGTGGGAGTTGCTGGAAGATCAGCGGCATGGACTGGAAGCCCAGGTCGAAGGAGCCTCCCGTCGCGATCGCCTCGGTAGCGGTTACGCCGAAGAAAGCCACGGCCACCGGTATGGCGATGGAACTGCCCAGCACCACTTCGGCGAACCCGTTGCTCATGGAGGTCGTCAACCCGGTCAGGGCGACGTCCTGACGGGCGCGGACATAGCTCGCGTAGCACTGCATGCTGCCGATGCCGATGCCGAGGGAGAAGAAGATCTGCCCCGCGGCCGCGAGCCACACACTGCCCTCGGACAGACGGCTGAGGTCCGGGTTCCAGATCCAGGCGAAACCGGCCATGACGCTGCGATCCGGGAAGGCCGGATCGGGCGTGCCCAGGGTCAGTACACGGGCCACGAGCACGATGGCGAATATCAACAGCATGGGCATGGCGAACTTGGCCAGGGTCTCGATGCCCCGCACCACGCCGCGGCTCAGTACCCAGAATACGATGCCGAGGTTGATGAGGAAGAAGATGTAGGCGGTGGCGACACTGCTGAAGTAGGAACTCTCAGTGACGCCCTGGAAGCTACTCAGGAACGCGCCCATCTCCGCCTGGGTTTCTATACCGAAGTACTGGCCGGTCAGGGAGAAGAAGCTGTAGGCCAGGGTCCACGACTGCACGTAAGAGTAGTACAGGGCGAAGGCGACCGGCGCCGCGATGCCGAGCACGCCGATGTACTTGGCCGCCGGGTGTTTCCAAAGGCGGTACAGGATGCCAGGTGTCGTACCATGTCCGTGCTTCCCGCCGAACCGTCCCACGCTCCATTCCACCCACATCATGGGGATGCCCACGACCAGGAAGGCGACGAAATAGGGGATCATGAAGGCGCCGCCGCCGTTGGCGGCCGCCTGCACGGGAAACCGCAGGAAATTGCCCAGGCCGATGGCGTTGCCGGCCATGGCCATGATCAGTCCCAGGCGGCTTTTCCAGACTTCCCTTACGTTATTCAAGGACATCCGGCACTCCTTCCAGTCTGACAGAGTTTATCCAGACGGACCGTGTGTTTCCAGACGGACAGGGTCTATTTGACCCGGCCCCGCCCGGCCACCGGCCAGATGACTTCCACCTGGTCGCCCCGTACGCCGTTGAGCTCGTCGTGCAGGTTGAGGGCCATCTCCTGGTGCAGGGGGATGACCGACAGGCGCTCGCCCACCTTGAACCGGTGCGCGCAGCGGGACACGTCCACGTGGCCGTGTTCCACGGACATGCCGTAGATCTGCGCCTCGGGATGTTCGATGATATGGCCGTAGGGTGTGGGCGGATAGCTGGCGAAGGTCTTCATGCCGCCGTCGATGATGATGCGGTCCGGGGTCGGTGCGCTCACCACTGTGCAGATCATGCGGCAAGGGCAGCGTTGGGGATCTAGCATGGCGGAAGTGCTGAGACGCTCCATGCCCTCCCAGATGTAGGAACCGCTACGGGTCTCGGTGCAGCCCATGGCTTTGGAGTTTTCTTCGCCGCCTGTACCGCCCCCGCTGATGATCTCGACGGGGATGCCCTTCCCGGTGATCCGTTTTATCGTTTCCGCCAGGAAATCCCTGGCCTCGGGATGGCTGGGGAAGATCATGACGCCTTTGAAAACGAGTCCGCGCAAGTCCGTGATGCGTTCGGCCAACGTCGCCGCCGCTTCGGGCGACTGCACGCCGCAACGCTGCGTGCCCGTATCCAGCTCGATGATCACGTTGACCCGGCAGCCGTCTTTTTCGGCCTGGTCCGAAATGCCCTGTGCCGTGATCTCGTCATCGACGGCCACGATGATCTCGGTCCGCTTTGCGACACGCGTCAGACGTTCCACCTTGCGGGGACCGACGATGTTGTAGGGGATCAGGATGTTCTCGATGCCGGCGGCGGCCATGACTTCGGCCTCACCGAGTTTCTGGCAGCAGATGCCGATCGCGCCGGCCTTGACCTGCCGGTGGGCGATTTCCGGGATTTTATGGCTCTTGGTATGGCATCGAAGGCCGATGTCGAGATTCCGGCAGTGCTCCGCCATGGACGCGATGTTCCGTTCCATCAGGTCCAGATCGGCCACGTAGGCCGGGGTGTCCAGCTCGTCGATGTGCATGGTTACCCGTGTATGCTATGGGGACTAGAGGCTGCCCTTGGTGGACGGCACGCCGGATACCCGTTCATCCATGGCCACGGCCTGGCGCAGGGCCCTGGCCGCCGCCTTGAAGATAGCCTCGACCTGGTGATGGGCGTTCACGCCGGAGAGCAGCGCAACGTGCAGGGTGACGCGACCGTGATGCACGAGGGCTCCGAAGAACTCCCGCACCATTTCCGTGCTGAAATCGCCGACCGAGGAACGCGAGAAATCGGCGTCGAACTCCAGGTGGGCGCGACCGCTTACGTCGAAGACGGCCCGTGCCAGCGCCTCGTCCAGGGGTGCGTAGGCGTGGCCGAACCGTGTAATGCCCGATCCGTCGCCGACCGCCCGGGAGATGGCCTGACCCAGGCAGATCCCTACGTCTTCCACCGTGTGATGATCGTCAATATGCAAGTCGCCGGTGCAGGCGAGATCGAGGTTGAACCCGCCGTGCTTGACGAAGCTGCCCAGCATGTGGTCGAAGAAACCGATGCCGGTTTCTCCGGCGAGGTTTCCTACGCCCTCGAGGGTCAGGGTCAGTTCGATGCGGGTTTCCAGGGTTTCGCGCGTTACCGTGGCGGTGCGAGGCACGTATTCCTCTATGCGATGGCGAGTCGCCGAAAGTCGTTCAATCGATTGGCGTCAGGTTCGACCTGTTACAGTAGACGCGGGGATCTGGATTGTCAAGAGGTTCCGGTCTGCGAACCGCCGTGCTTTCAGGGCCCAGCGAACCTTCATCCGGTCTTAACGATTGTCTTTTTAAACCTATGTGCATCCACCCCGGTGAGAGATGGGAAAGGGATGCCAATATACACCTTTGCTACACGGGAACGACCCATGAAAAGAGCACACGGAGTATCGAGCATATCGCAGTTTCTTCAACGCAACCCGGGCTGGTCCCAGGTGGTATGCGTTGTGGGAGTTGCCTTGCTGATTATCCTCGGTCCTATCCTGCTCTACGGACTGCTGTTCCAGTCCGGACCGGACTCGGTGCGGATGCTGTCCAACGTGCCCTGGTGGCCGGTCGTCCTCCTCGTGGCACTCGTCGCATTGCTCAGCCTGCTGCACGGGACCACGGGCGTAAGCGTCCAGAAGCTGCCCGACAAGCAGAAAGGCGCGGGCGCCGCTGCCGAGCCACCCGAACCACCCGAACCGTCCGCACCTTCTGAGCCGTCGGCACCTCCGACGTCAACAGGGCCGTCCGGTCCGCCCGGACCGTCCGGGAAAAACGGCGATCCCCTTCGGTGCACGATGCACGAACGGTCCCTGAACGGCATGAGCCGCGTGGAAACGAACCCTTAACATCCGCCTGGTCCGATCCGGACTAGCCCCAGTACCAGCGCATAGCGATGGCGACCACAACCACGGCCGTGGACTGAAAGGTGCGTCTTTCGCTGCGCAGGGCGGCGCCGAAATCATAAGGCGCCGGTTTCCCCGCGGTGTATTCGGTGAATCGGGGCAGAAAACGAGGTACCGCCGCGAGGTATGCTTCGTATTGCGCGCCGAAGGTTTTCCGCAGGCTTTCCTCCTCCAGCGATACGATGAGGCCGTACTGTACTCCGAAGGCGGCCACGAAGATCCCGATCATGTAAGGCATCCAGGCCCAGGCCATGACACACAGGCCGAGACTCAGCACGAAGTTACCGACATACAGCGGGTTTCGTACCCGGCCATAGGGCCCGTTGGTGATGAGCGCTGGCGCTCCGACGTGGCGGGTGCGGGTGGCGGAGCCCGCGTAACCGACCGCCCACAGGCGTATGGATTCCCCGATCAGCACCAGCAGCCCGCCGGTAATGAAGGTCTTCGGACCGGGTTCGGCCATGATCAGGACCGCGATCAGGAGCGGGATCGGCGTATAGCTTCGGGCCGCGAAGACGGCGGCGCGGATATCCATGTTGAAGCTGGACCTCCTCGGTGTTGCTCGGTCGGCCTGCCGGCCGGTCTACCGGCGTTACCGGCTGTTGGTTTCGATCTGTTCGATGACCGCCAGTGAGACGCGAAGGGCTTCGCGGCCGTCGAAGCCGGTCACCGGCGTCGGCGCATCACCGCGCACCGCCGCGACGAAGGAGGCGAGTTCGGATTCGAGCGGCTCGCTCCGGTCCTTCGAGGTCTTCTGCCGCGTGATATGGCGGACGCGTCCATCGCCGGTGTTTACCGGTATTTTCAATCCCCGTGCTCCGGCCTGACCGGGATCGTCGATCAGCCGGTAAATCTCGCTCTCGCCCGCCAGGAAGTCCATCGAAACGTAATGGTCGCGCTGAAAGATCCGCAGTTTGCGCATTTTCTTCAGCGAGATGCGGCTGGCCGTGACGTTGGCCACGCATCCATCGGCGAACCGCATTCGGGCATTGGCGATGTCCACCTGGTCGGAAATCACGGCGACGCCCGTGGCGTCCACCGACTCCAGGTCCGATCGGACGAGTCGCAGGATGAGATCGATGTCGTGGATCATAAGGTCGTGGACGACGGACACGTCCGTTCCCCTGGGGTCGAAGGAGGCCAGGCGGTGTGCTTCGATGAATCCGGGGGCAATGTCCATGCCTTCGAGGGCGCGGAAGGCGCCGTTGAACCGTTCGATGTGTCCGACTTGAAGCACGAGGCCCCGGGATTCCGACAGATCGATGAGCCGGTCGGCTTCCGCTACGGTCGCGGCGATCGGTTTCTCCACGAAGGTGTGCAGACCTTCTGCAAGGGTGAACGACGCCACCTCGCAATGCGCGGTGGTGGGTACGACCACGGTGGCCGCATCGGCTTCTTCCACGACGCGTGACAGGCTACCGAGTGCTGTCGTATCGTAGCGGCGGGCAACCTCTTCCGCCCGTTCTTCGCGTATGTCGTACACACCGGAAAGCCGCACGCCGGGCATGCCCGAAAGCACCCGGGCGTGGGCTTCACCGAGCCGTCCAACGCCGATTACGGCCATTCGCAAGTCGTCCAAGTGCGGAGACTCCCTGTCATCCTGTGTGGTGTCTGTTAGCCTGCCTGCTGTTCAAGTGTCGATTCGGTGCCCGCCGCTGGAAAGCCGGCAAGGCCTGCACGGCAGCGGTTGGTTCCGGCCGGGAGACGCCGGCCGAGAGACGGCTGGAATGTAGATGCCGGCCCGGCGAACGGTCAACCTCTTTGGCTCCGGCATACCGGCTTTGCGCCTCTTCTTTAAGTTGACAGTCTCCCGGAATGCGTGTTGATTTCAGTCACGTAAAACGATCTGTGTATCCCACTTGAGACGACCTCCATGGTCCTGCTGCAACGGCTTCACGTCACATCGCCGATCGCCGGGTTCGGGCTCGCCCTCTGCTCTGCCCTGTTCATTTACCTGAGCATACCCAAGTTCGACTGGTGGCCCCTGGCCTGGGTCGCTTTCGTGCCGGTCATGGTCGCGTTGCACGACGCCGGGCGAAACGGGTCCTTGACCAGGGTGGCCTTGATTTCCCTGGTTTTCGCCTTCGTTTCCGGCGTCGCCAAGGTGTACTGGATCCGCGAAACCGTCATGAATTACGGCGGCCTGAACCTGGCGCTGGGCCTGGTCAGTATGGCGGGCGTTGCGTTTGTCGTCGCCCTGTACGCCTTCATTTTCGGATTGTACGCGGCACGGGCCGACTGGAAGTCCCCCCTTTTCCCGTTGTTCGCGGCCGCCCTTTGGACGGCGCTGGAATACATCCAGACCTATGTTTTCACGGGGTTCCCCTGGGAACTGCTGGGATACTCGCAGTACCTGGTCCTTCCCGTCATACAGATTTCGAATTTCACGGGCGTCTACGGCGTGACCTTCCTGGTCATGCTATTGAACGCGACGCTGGCCATGGTCTTCATCGCCCTTCGCGAGCGTAACGCCTGGCGCGCGCCGGTGTTCGCCATGATGCTGTCCTGGCTGGTCCTGATCGGTGCGACGGGATACGGATGGTGGTCAATTTCCCAGGCACACGACCTGGAGCGGATGACCCCCCCGGTGAAGGTGGCGGTCGTCCAGGGCAGCAAGGAACAAGGCATAAAATGGTCGCCGGAGGAGCTTCAACGGACCGTGAACGTCTACCGGGATCTGACACGGTCGATACTGCCCCAGGAACCCGAGTTCATCGTGTTTCCCGAAACGGCGATGACTTTCTATTTGGAAAGCCCGGCAGATGAAGAATACAACGAACAGGTGCACGCGTTGACCGAGGAAGCGGGCGTTCCGCTGCTTACCGGCGCGCTGGGTTACCGATCCGGCGAAGTGGATGTTTACAACAGTGCCTTCCTTCTGCTACCCGACCGGGGGATCGTGAGTTCCTACAGCAAGATGCACCTGGTGCCCTTCGGCGAATATCTGCCGTTTCCGAGTCTGTTCTCCTTTCTATCCGGATTGACCGGCGCGATCGGCAATCTCACGCCCGGGGACGAACTGACCGTGATGCCGCTCACCGGGCAGGATATGCGTGTCGGCACGGTCATCTGCTACGAATCCATTTTCCCGGATCTGGTCCGTAGATTCCCGCTGAACGGCGCCGACGTGCTCGTGGTCATGACCAACGACGCCTGGTTCGGAACCTCATCGGCGCCCGCCCAGCATTTCTCCATGGCGGTGCTGCGCGCTGTGGAAAACGGCACGCCGATCATCCGCGCCGCGAACACGGGAATATCGGGGTTCATCTCCGCTACAGGCGCCGTTTACGGCACCACACCCATGTTGGTTGCCACGACCACCGTCGAGAACGTGCATCCGAACCGGGGCGGGCTCACGTTCTACACCCGTTACGGCGACGTGTTCGCCCTCCTCTGCTGCGTGCTGGCCGTCGTCGCGGCAGCCCTGGCGGGCAGCAGGACCGTCATTCTCCTCAGAAGCAAATCCAGATAATTGGGCTGTCCGGACCGGCCAGACTACCGGGCCGCAAATCACCCTCGCGGATGGTACCGGGTGTACACGTCCTTGAGGTATTCGCGGTCCACGTGGGTGTAGATCTGCGTCGTGGCGATGTCCACGTGGCCCAGCATTTCCTGGACGGCACGGAGATCGGCGCCCCCTTCCAGGAGATGGGTGGCGAAGGAATGGCGCAGAGTATGGGGACTGACTTTCTTTTCGAGCCCGGCCAGTTCCACGTAGGTATCCATGATCTTCCACAGGCCCATGCGGGACAGCCGGCCGCCGCGGGCGTTCAGGAAGAGCAATTCGCCGCTCTTCGATGAAGCCAGTGCGGGCCGAACCTTGTGCAGGTAGTTTCGGATCACGTTGATCGCCTGGCGGCCCACGGGGACCAGGCGTTCTTTGCCGCCCTTCCCGAAGATGCGTGCCAACCCGGTTTCGAAGAGGAGATCGGGCCGCCTGAAATCCAGCAGTTCGGACGCGCGCAGGCCGGTGGCGTACATGAACTCGAGGATCGCCCGGTCGCGCAGTCCCAGCGACGTCGTATGATCGGGTTGCTCGAGCAGCGTCCTGATCTCCTCCCGGCTCAGGACGACCGGAAGGCGGCGGGGCTGCTTGGGGACGCGGACGTGCTCGGTGGGATCGGCCGTGGCCAGTCCCTCGCCGATGAGGAATCGGTGGAAGATCCGTACCGCCGATACGTGCCGCGCGATGCTCGAAGGCGCGAGCCCGCGCCGGCGCAGGTACGCGATGAACCCCTGGACGTCCTGGCGCGTGGCGTCCGAAAAGGCAGCGATCCCCCGCCGGTCGAGGTGGTTCTTGTAGGAGGTCAGGTCGCGGCGGTACGCCTCGTGGCTGTTCGGCGACAGCCCCCGTTCGATGAGCAGGTGGGTGAGGAAATCGTTCAGTTCATTCATGACGCGCGGCGGTCCTTCCCCGGACAAGGCCAGGAACGAGGCATCTCACTTGCACGGTCAACACGTCCCGCCGGCCTGTGTGCCTACGCGGCGGCGCACTCCGCCCGTGCCCGGTCGGCATGGGCTTTCATGTACGCGATGGAGTAGGCGTAACCGATCCGGCCGTCTCCCGCCATCTCGGGGATGTGGTCGGGGATCATGACCCCGTAGAAGCCGGTTTCCTCCAGGACCCGCGCGGCCTGGTACATGTCGAAGTACCCGTTGTCGATGAAGGTCTCCACGAAATGGGGCAGGGGCTGGTCTACGTTCCGGTAGTGGACCTTGAAGACCTTGCCCTGTTCGCCGAAATGGCGCAGCGAGTCCTCCACATTCTTGCCCATCAGCGATCCGCCCTCGAGCCAGCAGCCGATGCAGAAGCAGAGCCCCACGTTCGGGCTGTCGGCGATTTCCATGGCCCGGTAGTATCCGTCGAAACTGCTGAAGATACAACGCGGGATGCCGCCGAGTTCCGGCTGGGGAGGATCGTCCGGATGGATGCCGATCCGGACGCCCGCTTCCTCCGCGACCGGCGCGACTTCTCCGATGAAATGGGCGAAATTGTCCCAGATTTCGTCCTCGCTGTACTCCCGCCCGTGGGTAAGCGGCATCCTGAACATCCGCCCGCCCCAGTGGCCTTCCTCGGCTTTTGCGAGGTCGAATCCCCGGGCCGGCGCACCGCCGCGGGTCGTTTCCCGCTCCGTGCTCCAGATCCCGTTCCCCATGTGAGCGTACGTCGTATAGGGAATGCCGGCCCTGCCGAGGTCGCGTATGTAGCGCTTGTACTGTTCCACCTTCGCGTCCCGGTTCGGCAGGTTGAGTACGATGGCGTCCTGGTTGTGCACGTCGCTGTTCCCGAAACCGTAGATCTTTATGCCGGCTTTCTCGTAGATCTCCCGGCGGCTCATGAAATAGTCGTAGTTGGCGTGTTCGCCGTCCGTCCAGAGGCAGACGTATTCGATACCCAGTTGCCGGGCGAACTGCAGGTCCTCCTGCGTGGGTTCGGGAGACATCTGTCCTGCGATCTTGAGACCGGGTTCTATTTCCATGAGCGCCATGGGAGGCTCCTAGATGAAAGTTTCCGTTTCGTATTCGGACTTGTGGGGTATTATATTCGACGTTCCCGGGATTGTGAAACGATTTATCGAAAAGGAGTTTGTGGTCCATGCGCATCCTGATCCGGCCGGTTCCCATCCTCGCTCTGATCCTCGTCCTGTGCGCCGTCCTGATTCAGCCGGTCCCGTCTTACGCACAGGGCATTACGACCGCGGCCCTCTACGGCAGGATTCTGGACGACACCGGTACGCCGCTTCCCGACGCCACCGTGGTTGCCTTACATGAGCCCACGGGCGTCACCTCGGGTGTCTTTTCCCGTGCCGACGGGCGGTACAACATCGCGGGCTTGAGGACCGGCGGACCGTACGAGATCCGGGTCAGCTACATCGGGTACCGCACCGCTGTCAGTCAGGACATTTTGCTGACCATGGGCCAAAGCCTGCGGGCGGATTTCCGGCTGGACAGGGACCTCATCGAGGCGGGGGAGATCACCGTCACGGCCCACCGGGACGAGGTGTTAAACGCGTCGAACACCGGTACCGAGACCCACGTTTCGGCGATCGAGATCGCCCGTCTGCCCTCGATCGCGCGGAGCATACAGGACTACACGCGGCTGGCGCCCGAGGCGGCGTCGAAGGCGGGCGGACAGAGTATCGCGGGCAAGAACAACCGCCTGAACAACTTCCAGGTGGACGGCGCGGTGCTGAACGACGCCTTCGGCCTGACGGGCGAGGGGCTGCCCACGGGCCAGGTGGACGCCCAGCCGATCAGCCTGGACGCCATCGAGGAATTCCAGGTGCAGGTGGCGCCCTTTGACGTGCGCTCCGGCGGTTTCGCGGGAGGGCTCATCAACGCAGTGACGCGCAGTGGAACGAACCGTTTCCGGGGTTCCCTGTACTGGTTCGGCCGGAACGAATCCCTGGTGGGCGACCTGGACGGGGACGAATTCGGGGATTTCACCGACTACCAGCTCGGATTCAGGCTCGGAGGCCCCGTGGCCAGGAACCGCGCATTCTTCTTTGTCAACGGAGAGCTGCGGCGCCGTTCCAGCCCTTCGAGCGCGGGCCCGGCGGACTCGGACCAGCCCATCCGTTTCGGGGCGGGCTCGGCCGATCTGCAGCGGATCGTGGACGTCGCCCGCGACCGATACGGTTACGACGCCGGCGGATACGACCCTTTCTCACGGGATACGAGGAACGAGAAGATCTTCACTCGGCTGGACGTCAACCTGTCGCCCGGGCACCGTCTCACCCTGCGCCACAACCTGGTGAACGGCGACCTCGACGACGGACTGAGCCGGGGACGTACCCTCTTCACGCTTACCAGCAACCAGTTCAAGCGCGACAACGTCACCCAGTCGTCGGTCGTACAGCTCAACAGCACCTTCTCCGGCAGCCTGGCCAATGAAGCGCGGATATCCTACAGCCGCGTGCGGGACAAGCGGTCGCCGCTGTCTGCTTCCTTTCCCCAGGTCCGGATCGATCTCGAGGAACCGGGCGGCGCGTTCCTCGGCGAGGTCCGGCTCGGCGTGGAGCGGTTCTCCCAGGCCAACTCGCTGGACCAGGACACCTTCGAGTTCACCAACGACCTCCATCTGTTCCGAGCAGATCACACCTTTACGATCGGCACCCACAACGAATTCGTCTCTTTCGACAACCTGTTCATCCAGGACTACTACGGAGCCTACGAGTTCGACAGTATCGAGGCTTTCGAACGGGGCACCCCCACCCGCTACCTCCTGAGCCGGTCCAGCGTACCCGGCGTCGAACAGCCTCGCGCCGCATGGGACTACGTGCAGCTGGGATTCTACGCCCAGGACAACTGGAAAGTCAGCCCGCGGCTCAGCCTGAACTTCGGGCTGCGGGCCGACGTGCCGATCCTTCCGGACGAGCCCCTGGCCAACGACCGCTTCGCCCGCCAGTTCGCCGGCCACCGGACGGACCGGACCCCGGGCGGTCAAGTACTCTGGTCTCCCCGCTTCGGGTTCAATCTCGACGCCGGAGGGGACCGCGGGACCCAGATCCGGGGTGGCGCCGGCGTCTTCGCGGGACTGCCGCCCGCCGTCTGGCTTTCCAACGCATACAGCAACAGCGGCGTGGACTTCACCCGCATCGATCTCGCGACCTTTCGGGACCAGGACGTCCCCGCGTTCGTAGCCGACCCCTTCGCGCAACCGCTACCGCTGGGAGCAGATCTCTCCGCGCCGCAGACCACGGAGGTCAACGTCATCGATCCGGCGTTCCGGCTGCCCCGGGTCTTCCGCACCAACCTCGCCCTCGACCGCAGGCTGCCCCTGGATCTGGTCGGTACCGTGGAAGTCCTGCTGGCCCGAAACCTCGACGACGTCCGGTTCCGCAACCTCAACATCGGGGACGCCGGCAGGCCGACCGGTGTGACGCCGGACGGAAGGCCCGACTACGGCGGCAGGAAGGTCAGCGGGGATTTCACCAACGTCATCCTCCTGGAGAACACGGACAGGGGCCGCCAGTTCAACCTGACGTTGCGGCTGCGCAAAGGACAGAACACGACCTTCCTGCCCGGACTCTTCGGCAGCGTGGCGTACGTGTTCCAGGACGCGGAGGACATCAACAGCGGCAGGTCGAGCCGCGCCATCTCCAACTGGCAGTACAACGAGACCGACGACCCCAACGGAGAGACGACCGCCACGTCCGATTTCGAGGTCCGGCACCGGGTCCTGGCCAGCGGGTCCTGGAAGTTCGAGATCGGACAGGGCCTGGCAACGACGGTCTCCGTCTTCTACGAAGGCAGCGCGGGAGATCCTTACAGCTACATGTATAGCGACGACGTGAACGGCGACGGCATCCGGGGTAACGACCTCGCCTACATCCCGGCGAGCAGGAGCGACGTGAGCGCGGAGGTCGCCGACAACGAGTGGCGGGCGATCGACGCCTTCATCGATTCCGACCCCACGCTGCGCGCGGCCCGGGGCGGCATTGTGCGGCGTAACGCGAGCCGTTCGCCCTGGCGGAACCGGCTGGACCTGCGCCTGATCCAGCAACTTCCCACCTTACGAGACCAGCACTTCGAGCTGACGCTGGACGTATTGAACCTGACCAACCTGATCAACAGCGACTGGGGACAGAGCCGGTACGTGCGGTTCGACGCCGCCGGCCTGTTCAATTTCGACGGGTACGACGAAGAGGGCAGGCCGGACCTGGACCTCCGGGTCCGGGACGCCAACGAAGACGGAAGGGTAGACCGCGAGGACGTGTTCCAGACCACCAACCTCTCGTCCCGCTGGCAGGTGCAGGCCGGGGTGAGGTATACGTTTTAATGGAGTTGACGGAACACCGGGTCCGTTTATATTAGTTCGTCCATTTCTGGACTAAAAACGTTGTTTTATCTATAAACACGATAGTTATGTACGCTATTTCAAATGAGATTGCGCATTCACCCGCAGACGGGAGGACGACGTGAAGCTGGCATACTACGATAATTACACCCTGGGCGTCATCGAGAACGACACGATCATCGACGTATCGGCCGCCGCGAAGGATACCGGGACGTCCAGTCCCCAGGCTCAGATCGAAGCGGTCATCAGCGGCTGGGATACCTACGGCGGCCGCATCGCAGAGGCCGTGCAGGGACAGGCCGGAACGCCGCTCTCCGCGGTCAGCCTGAGGGCGCCGTTACCGCGACCGGGACAGTTGCTCTGCCTGGCGGGGAACTACATCGAACCCGATCACCCCACCAAGGAAACCTTCAACGCCTTCCTGAAATCCAACACGTCCGTAATGGGCCAGGACGCGGTCGTGGAACTGCCCGACACGGACGCCTCGGTCTTTCACTTCGAGCCCGAACTCGCCATCGTCATCGGCAAGCGGGCCAGCAAGCTCAGCGCGGACGAGGCCCTGGACCACATCTTCGGCTACACCCAGTTCATCGACGTCTCGGCCCGCGGCCTGCCCGGCGGCTTCTTCCTCGGCAAGAGCTGGCACACCTTCGGCCCGATGGGTCCCGCCCTGGTCACGGCCGACGAGGTGGGCGACGCCAACGACCTGCCCGCGAAGATGTGGATCAACGGCAACCTCAAGCACGACTTCTCCACCGGCGAGATGGCCCGGCACATCCCCGAACTCCTGGCCGAAGTGACCGCCGTGGTCACCCTCGAGCCCGGCGATGTCGTCTCCACAGGCACGCACCACTACGCCCTGAGTCCCGTGCAGGACGGCGACAGTCTGCGCCTGAGTATCGACAAGCTGGGACCCGCGCTGACCATTACCTGCGCAGATGATATGAAGAGGACGTGGGAGCGGTAAGGGGGGGCAGGTGCTTCCACACTCACCGGTAGTAACGCCAATCGTAGCCGAGGCCGACCTGCAGTTCAAACTTGACGGCCGCCCGGTCGATGTCGCTGTCCCGGTGTAGGAAGAGGTTCGCGTCGAGCGTGGCGGCAAGATCGTCCAGCAAGCGGAAACGCAGGTGGTTGAAGTGCTGGACTGACATGGTCTGGCGTTGTCCGGTGCCCCAGAAAACCCGGGCCTGCGACGACAGCGAATTGCCTGGTAGAAGAGATGTCCGGAACTCGGGCGCCACCTCGACGCCTACGACGTTTATCGCGGTGATCCGGTCTCTTTCCAGGGCAAGGCCGACCCGTACGTTCGCCTGTGAACCCAGTTCCGTCCGAAGGCCTCCCTTGAACCGAAACACGACGGGGTGTTTCTGTCCTTCGTCACCCGTCCATACCGTGTTGACGTCCAGTCCGACGAACTGGGACAGTTGCGCGTACGGCAGCGAGTAGAGCAACTCGCCGTCGATCCGGTCCACGGCCTCCCGTTGGCTTCCGTTATTGTTCAACCTGCCGTAGCCCGTCCTCAGCTGGGCCGAAATCGATCCCACCGGGGTGTACCGGGTAGACTGGTGCGCAACGCGAACGAGCCAGGTCAGAGATTCCTCGCCACTCAGGAACGGATCGCGGCTGTACTCTTCGGCAGGTCCTTCCAGTGTGGTCTGCGACAGGGAGCCGTTGAACCGCGTGCTGCCCTCCATTGCACTGCGCGGACCGCGCCGGATGCCCTCCCATCGGTCGAGGGTACCGTTACCCCGTACATGGTCCGTCACCAATTCCCTCAGTCCGATACGTGTACCGGAATCGCGCGACATTCGGAAATCTCTGGCTTCCCGGATCAGGGCCGGATCCGCCAGGATCATCGGGATGGCCATCACGTACGTCCTGGCCTGATTCAGCGGCTGACCGTCGACCGCGCCGGATTTCGCATCGTACCCCGCGAAGACTACGTCGTGTTCCCGCGGCAGCCTGCCGGCCCATGCCCGCAACTGACGGCCCGATACGGAAACGCGTACGAGCACGTCGTTGTCGCGGATCAGCCGCGTAACCGTTCTCAAGCGGACCTCTCCGTCCAGACGCATGGGCCTCAAGGCGTGCCGGTCGATCGCGGCGAGGTCGGCCGCCAATTTCGTGCGCGCCAGGTCGGCGATCCAGGATCCCGTATCCTCGATGGGTTCCAGCGTCTTGCCAATCCGGACGTCGTAGATCCTGTGCACGATTTCCCTGTGTCCGGCGACGACAGCTGATACCACGGGATCCATCGGAACGGGCGAATCGGTCGTGGTCGCGAGGTTCGGCAGCAGGGACGAACCGGCAGGTACCAGGACCGGACTAAGGCGGGAAATGGCCGTCATGCCGCCTTCCCTGCGGAAGGTGATTTCGAGCCTTCCCAGATGGGTCCCCCGTCCCGGCGTTGTCACCAGGTATCTGCCATCGACGAATCGGACCACGTGTTCCGTCGGGCGCGGTTCGGGACCGGCAGCCGTGCCTCCCGCGATGAACAGCTGTACCTGGGGAAAGGCCAGCGCGAGGTCCCTTGCCTCGTCCATGCTCATGTTGACCAGGGCGATGCGTACGTCCGCGCGGCCCGCGGGACCGGCCAGGAGCGATTCGAGCGTCTCGCGCGGACCCTGGATATCCAGGGCCGCGGGGTCCACAGATGAAAGATCGTCAGCCATCCGGGACGAAACGAGCCCCATGACGGCGATCTGCAATCCGCTTCTTTCGGTCAGCAGGAACGGAGCGATGGCCTCCTGGACCGAGTCGTCAGTCCCATGGACCGTTTCGTCAGTCCCATGGACCGTTTCGTCAGTCCCATGGACCGTGTCACCGATCTCCAGGTTGGCGCCCAACAGTGGGAAGTCTGACTGGCCTGCGCGGGTTAAGAGCGTGTCGAGCCCGTAGGCGAACTCGTGTCCGCCCACGACCATGGCATCGAATCCCGCCATGTCCATGAGTTGAATCAACGTGCGGCAGCCATCCACGTCGCAGGCGGGCGTCGCGCCCATTGCGTTCCCGCCGTCCAGGACCAGGGTCGAAACGCCACTGGTCCCTTCATGGGCACGGATCATCGATACGAGTGCGGCCAGGCCGCCTCGGTCTGCTGCGTTTTCAGGACCCTGATTCTCCGCCAGATCCGCCTCGTCAAAGCCTTCCTCGTTGTAGATTTCACCCCGCAGATCGTTGGTGTGGAAAAGGGTAAGCCGATGCTCGGTCACCTGGGCGTTGATTTGGGGGTCGACCAGGGCGGTGGCCACGGCATCGGATTGGGTGTCAACCTGGGCGTTGATTTGGGGGTCGGTCTGATGGACAGCCCGGGCGTTGGTCTGGGCGACTTCTTGTGCGTTGGCTGCTGGCGGGGAATGTATCGCTGCTGCTACCAGGCACCACCACGCTGCCGCAGTGGCCATCCACAGGGTCTTTGTCATCGGTGAACTATCCTGGGGTCCCGTCCCATGAGTTCATCCACGGTGTCGGCTGAGGTATCGACGGCGTAATATCGTCGATACCGTAATATAATGTTCACAGGCAGCATAGCAACGTAGAGAATGTGGTTTTAGTAGCTTCCGTCATGTTTTATTGGTCCGGTTCGATAATGACCACATCAGAGAATCGTGACGGTGTATCTAACTACGTAATTTAATACCAATAGATATAAATTAGTAATAACGAATAGGAAATTGGCTGGCGAATAAGGACGGCCGGACGAGAGAAAGGCCGGACATGAAAATGCCTCGTTATTCACAGGTGACGGGAATCGGTGTTTAAGCTGGTCGAGGGTAAATGCGGACACAGCCCTGTCACCCTACTTCTTCTCTGTAAGGCGTCCGGACAGGTATTTGTGGATGACGCTGGACAGCAGCGTCTGATAGGGTATCCCCTCTTCCCTGGCCCGCGCGTGTGCAAGATTGAAGTCACGCTCGGTCACCCGGAGATTCACCCGTTTGGTTTTATTGAACGTATTGCGAGCCGCCTGCCGGGCGGCCTTGATCTCCCGTTCGGCATCGGGGGCGGTGCGCAACTCGTCCCTTTCGAATCGATCAAGAACATCGCGCTCTTCTGCACTCAATTCGTCCTTCACGATTTCTGTCTCCTTCTGTAGTCCCTCGTTGCCTTCCGGCTGGGAATGATCGTCTTCAGAAAGTGAGTGCCGTCGGCCTGCTTCACGAAAGGCACGAGGTGAATGTATTTATCGATTTCCACGGCGTAGATTAACTGGTCCGGGTAGCTGTCCCGGTTTGGGTGTTCGAGCACGTCCACCAGACCGCCTTGTTCTATGGCAACGACAACGCGCTCGAACGAGATTCCCCGCTGTTCAATGAGCCGCCGGTTCTTTTCGGTGCTCCAGTCGAAGCCAATGTCCATACGTCAATTATCGTACAATGTATGCATTTTGTCAACAGTTTCCACACACCCCAGCCGCGGGTTTTCATGGGTCGGGCGTTACATTCACAAAAGGATACCGAAGGATAAGGATAAGGACGAGACCGGTAATCATACTCACCCCGCCGCGAGATGCCTGCACAGCCGCTGGCCCCGCGCGGTCAGCCGGTCGTAATGCCCCCGCGGCAGAGACTTCTCTTCGACGGCCCGGTGCCACGGCGCGTGGAAGCCCACGCTTGTCATGGGCCGCTTCATGTCCGATTGATTCGCCGTGCCCCCGTGCCAGCAGCGCACGTCGCGGATGACGGCCGTATTCGCCGGCGCGCAGAGATGGTTCGTGCGCATCCATTCCGGTTCCTCTTCGAGCGAAGGGATCGGCGCGCGGGACCGGTGGGTGCCGGGAATGAACCGGATGGCGCCGTTCTCCACGGTGAAGTCCACCATAGTGAAGTTGATGACGATGAACGGTGCCGGGACGTCCCGGTGGGTTACCCGGCCCAGGGGATCGTTGAAGAGGTCGGCGTTCCGATCGGAGTGCAGGTGCTGGATCTTCGCGCCGGGCAGGGAATAGTCGCCGCCCGCGCCCGTGCAGGTATAGTCGTCGCTCCCCCAGATCGCGTCTATAATCGGCAGGATCGTGGGCAGGTCGATCAGGATGCACCATTCCCAGTTGTGCATCTGGCTGCCGAAGGAGTGGCGCGCGTAGCCCCGGTTCATTTTCTCGCGCCCGAACTCGGCTTCCTGCTCCGCCATCACGCGCTCGGCGCCCGACCGGTTAAGGGCGAATTGCTCCGCGTCCAGGGGATTCGCCACGCAGACGAAGCCGTCCCGGTGGAAAATCGCGGCGGCGCGCTCGATCTCGTTCGCTTCAAGTAGGTCGACTTTTAACATGATCTCGCTATTTACAGATGGTGAAGTGGTACAGTTGGAATAAGCCCGGCCAGGCCGCCTACGCCCGGCCAGGCCGCCTACGCCCGGCCAGGCCTATGCCCTGCTGACCTGGGGTCCGGGCAGCAAGCCGCCCGCCTACGCCTTGCTGATTCGATAACCCGGGTGACTGGAATCGAAGAGCTCCGGCCGCAGGCGGGTACCCAGGCCCGGTCCTTCCGGCGGTCGCGCAAATCCGTGATCCACGACGATGTTGGGCTCGATGAGCAGATCGTAGAAGGTCCTGATGTGGGCCCGGACGGACTCCTGGATGACGACGTTGGGCACGGCCGTGGCGACGTGGATGCCGGCAATCAGCGTAAGCGGACCCGTACAGTCATGCATGGCCGCCGGAATGTTGTAGCCCTGGGCCATCTCGGCCAGCCGCCGCGTCTCGCTGATGCCGCCCACCCAGGTGGGATCGACCATGAGGTAGTCGGCGGCGTTTCTCTCCAGTACATGGCGGTAGTCCTCCCTGCTGATGTACATTTCGCTGACCGCCAGAGGCACGCCCGACTGTTCGCGGAAGTCCCTGAGCGTGTCCACGTTGTCCAGGCGCATGACGTCCTCGAGCCACATCGGGTTCAGGTCCCGCACGGCCTCGGCGATGCGCAGGGCGGCGGGAAGCTGAAAGAATCCGTGTCCGTCCAGGAGGATCTCGATCCGGTCGCCCACGCGCTTGCGCACCTCCTCCAGGGGCTTGACGCATTCCCGGACCGTGGACATGGGCAGATAGCTTGAGCCGTGGGCCCGGTAGGCGCGGTCGAAGGTCCAGAACTTCATGCCCGTGTAGCCTTCCGCCACCAGTTCCTCCGCCAGGTCGCCCGCGGCGTGGTGGGCGGCCCAGTTGTCTTCCAGCGGACCGGGTTTGCCGATGTCGCCGTGGCCAGGCCAGCCTTGTTGGGCAGGCGCGCCCGGCGGACGGCGTCCATAGGTCGGACCGCCGCAGCTGTTGTAGACCCGGACAGTCTCGCGGGCCTTTCCGCCCAGCAGTTGCCAGACGGGAAGTCCGCTCGCCTGTCCCAGAAGGTCCCAGAGGGCCAGGTCGACGGCGCTGAGGGCCCGCATTTCGGCGCCTCGCGAGCCGAAGGCGCTGAACCGTTCGTAGAAGAACCGCCAGTGGTGCTCGATAGACAGAGGGTCGCTGCCCAGCAGCCGGCGGGCTAGCCAGTCATGGACGACTGCGGCCACCGCCTGGGGGACGTAGTAGGACTCGCCTTGGCCGACAGCGCCCGCGTCGGTGTGGATCCGCAGCAGGATCAACCCCGGCATGACGTCGTCGGGGATGAGGGTCTCCACGGCCGTGATCTTCAGGTCGGAACTTCGCGGGACGGAAGGGGGGTGTGGCGAGACGGCGTCCAGGCCACCGGGGATTTCGGTCATCTGCCCATCCTCTTTACACCGACCGGTTGTCCAGCGAGTAGGTTCGGTTTCCATCGCCCCCTAGCTGCCACGTGCCGCGAAACAGGGACTGCCGTTTTGGCGGCATCTGGTCGATGATCTGATGGTCGAGGTTGAGCCGGTGCCACTGCGCCCAGATCGAGTTGTAGCAGTTGAACACGGCGCATCGCCGGTTGTCCGGATTGGTCCAGTCGTTCGCCGCGTGGATGAGGCTCTCGGTGAAGACCAGCATCGATCCTGGCGGACAACTGTAATCTTCCATGGCGGCGTAGAGACTTTCCTCCCAGGGAGATTCGCTGATATTGGGGCGGTACCGGTCCGGACCGCCGTAGTTGAAATGGGCCTTGTGCGAGCCGCTCAGAAAGGAAGTGCCGCCGTACCCCGCCCTGACCTCCTCCAACTCCCAGACCACCCGGGTGAGTCCTGCGAAGATCTTGCCACCCTGCACCTGGTAACGCATGGCGTTGGCCTGCTGGGGAGGACGCACGACGTGGGGCAGGCCCGTACCCTGCACCGTCGATTCCCAGCCGGGTTCCCGCACCATGAGGAAGGAGTTTTCGCAGCGGAATCCGTAGTAGTCGTCCCCCACGAAGGGCGGCTCGGTCAGGATCTCGTTGAGAATGCCCACGACCGCGGGGTGATCCAGCAGATCGGCCAGCCTGCCCTGGAAACCCCTTTTAAAACCGCTGTTCTTGCCCTTGTTGTCCGGCTCAACCGCGGCATACACCTCGGCCTTCATCTCCTCGATCTCGGTCTCCGACAGCACGGAAGGCACGAGGATCCAGCCCTTCAGGTCGAAGAAGAACTTCTGCTCTTCGGTCATGGGGGAGGGGGTGGGGCTGGAAGTGGTGGAATGCTCGACGGCCATTGTCGACGCGTCCCCTTTGTCCGTGTCGGTATCCGTGGCTTGCTCGGTAGACATTTTGACTCCGATCGTTCAGCTTGAAATGCGCCTGAATACGAGTGCTTGAAATAGGATCTGTCGGAATCAGTATCGTGAAGCGATGTCGCCTAACAATTGCCCGCATTTCGTCTGGTTGTCAAGTTCAAATCTACAAACTTTCTTTTATATATGATGGCCTTGTTACGCAGGCCATCTATCGAGAAAACACATAACAATCAACCTATCGCAATTTTACAACAAATCTGTTGACAACAAGCTTGTTGAATACTATTTTAGTCATAGCAACAACAGATTTCAAGGTCACTATCAACCCGATTTCACAGGAGCCATAATGAGATCAGTTACTGGTCCCTGGGTGAGCGGCGACGACTTCTTCGACCGTGAATCCGAACTGGACATACTGGAGCGGCGAATCCGAAATGGTAACCACGTGCTTCTGACAGGCCAGCGCCGCATGGGCAAGACCAGCGTGGCTCGAGAGCTAGGCTGCCGACTCAAGGCCCAAGAGTGGGTGTTCCTCTTCGTAGACGTCGAAGACGCTACCTGTCCGGAAGATGTGATCGCAGACGTCGCAGAGGCTGCAAATCAGGTTAGAACCCTGAAATCCCGGATCACCACCGGGACTCTAAGTCTACTGAACCGACTTTCACACAGAATCAAGGGAATAGGTCCAAGGCAGTTCCGAGTGAGTTTCAGGGCAGAGCTGAATATAGGCAACTGGCGTCGGTTCGGCGAAAAGCTGATTCGCGACTGCGCCGACCACGATCAACCTGTCCTGCTTGTCATTGATGAACTGCCGATCTTCCTGAAACGGATGCTCAGTGACGACGAGGGACATAAAAAGGTAGACGAGTTTCTGAGTTGGCTGCGTGGCGCTCTACAACGACACGACGGAAGTACTCCAGTCCTTATGGTATCCGGCAGTATAGGTCTTGCTCCGCTTGTACGACGGTTGGGAATCCCCGACCGAATCAACTACCTCTATCCGTTTCGGCTCGGTCCCTGGAACCGCGAAATCTGCATCGAATGTTTCGATCGACTCGTTCTGAGTTCTGAAGTCCAGGTAGAAAGTGGAGTTGCCGAGGCGGTGTACGACAAGCTCGGTATGGGTATTCCACATCACGTGCAGTACTTCTTCGCCCGACTTACTGAGCACGCACACATGCACGACAAAGAAGGGGTGGCTGTGTCGGACGTGGATGAAGTCTACCATAGTGTACTGCTGGGGCCGGTGGGCCAGAGCGATCTGGCGCATTACGAAACGCGTCTCGAGGACGGGCTGGCCGACGAATTGGACTATTCCATAGCCAAGGACATCCTGTCAGAGGCTGCCACGCAGGATGTATTCGGCCCCCTAGCTCGGCGAGGTCTAGAGCAAATTTACGCGCCCAGAATCGGTAATGTCGCCGGCCGAATTTCCGAAGTCCTCGGTATCCTCGTTCATGACGGGTATCTCGACACGTGTGACGCTGAATACCGATTTCCCTCGAATCTGCTGAAGGATTGGTGGGCTGCGCGATTTGGTAACCATTACTCACCCATTGAACAGCGCAGCCCCGTCCGAAACGAACAGAGTTTAGGTTTCGCAGTCCGAAACGAGTGAGGAGAGAATCATGGACGCATCTGAGTTCAATGCTCCTACGATACGAAAGTTCAATCCCGGTACCTTCCAGTCTGATAAAGAGGTGGTCCGGCAATTCGTGGTACGGAAACGCGAACTGGGACTCGTACTTGATGTCCTACACGAAAATATCGAAACCCCTTCTTGCCAGCATGTCCTTCTGGTAGCGCCCCGAGGCAGGGGCAAGACCATGTTGTTGGCCCGCGTCGCTGCTGAACTGCGAAACGAAAACGAACTGTCACAGAGCATGCTTCCTGTGCGATTCATGGAAGAAAGCCACGAAGTATTCGACATCGCCGACTTCTGGCTTGAAACGCTTTTCTATCTTTCAAAAGAGATTGTGCGTCCTGATCCAGACCTCGCACGGGAATTACAGGCCGTCCATGCCGATCTGACGGGTCAATGGAGGGATGGATTCCTGGCGGAACGAGCCAGAGCTACGGTGCTGGACGCGTCCGACCGTCTGGGTAAAAAACTCGTGCTCATGATCGAGAACATGCAGACGTTATTCGATGATGTAGACGAAAACTTCGGCTGGCAGTTGCGGGAGACGTTGCAGACCGAGCCCCAGATCATCCTGATTGGCACAGCCACTAGTCGTTTCGAACGTCTGGATGACGTAAGAGAACCCTTCTTCGAACTGTTCCGGATACTTGATCTCAAACCGTTAGACACCGAAGCCTGCCGACGGCTCTGGCAGGTGGTAAGCGGTGATGATTTTCAGGAACGCCGCATCAGACCCCTTCAGATACTGACCGGCGGCAATCCCCGACTGTTGGTCATCATCGCGGAATTCGCCCGCCACCGGTCGTTACACCAGTTGATGGAAGAATTGGTGACGCTCGTCGATGAACATACCGAGTACTTCCGCGGACATTTAGAAGCTTTAGCGCCAACGGAACGTCGGGTCTATCTCGCGGTTATTGACCTCTGGCAACCTTCGACCACTGGCGAGATTGCAGCCAGAGCACGTATGGATGTCCGAAGCGTGTCCAGCCTGCTTGGCAGACTGATTGATCGTGGAGCCGTTACTTACGACGGAACATCCAGGAAACGTGAGTACGCAGCGGCAGAGCGGCTGTACAGCATATACTATAAAATGAGACGTGAACGGGATGAGGCGGCAGTCGTGCACAATCTAATCCATTTTATGGCGGTTTTCTACAGCGAGGACGAACTGACGGAGATGTCAAAAATGTTCAGCGTGGAGGCAACGCGGTTCCAATCAATACGTGAAGGGTTCAAGCGGGCGAGGTTAGATGTACCACAGATTGAACAGTTGTTCAGTCAGTTTACCGATTCAAGTATGGAACCTGTAACATTCAGCCGTAAGCCGACCAGTTCCCAACATATAGAAGCAGAACTGAATGAATTAGCGAAGGCCGCCGAAGACTTAATAAGAAAAGCAGACGACAAAGTCCGAAGCGGAGAACCTGAAGCGGCTACTTCGATATTTGATTCGGTCGTAGATCGGTTCTCAGGTCGAGAATCTCCCAGAATCCAATTTTCGGTTGCCAAAGCTATGGTTCTAAAGGGTATGGTACTAGGCGGGATGGGTAGACTTTCTGAGGCGCTTACAACCTTCAATTTGATCGAAGACCGCTTTCATACAAGCGAAATACCACAGATCGAGTTGTTGCTGGCCGAGTCATTGGTAAATAAAGGATTTGTACAGAGGGAACTCGGCCAACTCAGCGACGCGAATTCTACATTAGAATCTATTACTGTACGGTTCTCAGACTCTGACACGCCTAAGATCCGGAAAATAGTCGCTGACGCGCTAATCCTCAAAGCGAATGTACAAGTTGAACTAGACCATTCTTTGGCAGCTATCGGCACATTTGATGAGATTGTAGAACGTTATGATTCGAACAAAGATGCAAAGCTGATAATCCCAACTGCCAGAGCATTAGTCGAAAAAGGAATGATTTACTTTAAGCTAGGTGATTTAGAAAAAGCGGTAGAGGCATTCGAAGACGCTATCGTGCGATTCGATCCGCTCTCAGATATGAATGTCCGGGAATGGGTCGCGAGAGCATTGTTTAGCAAGGCGATGACACAACGTGAACTTGATACAAAGTCGGCGATTGTGACTTACGATGAGTTTGTAGAACGCTTTGGTGCTTTTGATGAATTGCCACTGAAGAATATGGTAGTCGACGTGTTATTCTACAAAGCAGAGACGCTGTATGAAGTAGGCAATGTAGAGGCTTCAGTTAGAACCTACGATGAGTTTATTGCCTTGGTCGACAATGACCACAGATTGAACCGTCAGGTACAGGTCGCCACTGCGATGATCAACCGGGGAGTTGCTCAATGGAATCTTGATAACCTGACTGAGTCAATCTCAAGTTACGATCTGGTAATAGAACGATTTGGATCCAGTGAATTGGCGGAACTTCAGGAGGTTGTCGTTAAGTCCTTTCTGAATAAAGGAATGGTGCAAGGACAAAACGGGCGCTCTGAAACGGAGATCGCAACGTATGATGAAGTGATAGACCGCTTTGGAAGTAACAACGATTCCCGAGTTCAGTTATGGATTGCCAAGACATTGATCAATAAAGGTGTCGCGCTGCGAAACCACAGTGACTACGCAGGATCCATAGAAACCTATGATCGTATTGTAGATTGTTTCGGGGATAACAGAACGGTGGAGTTTCAACAAGTCGTGTTGATGGCGATGCTAAACAAAGCGGTTTACCAACTTGAACTTGATAATCAATCGGAGAGTATGACGACCTATAACGCGGTAATTGAACGCGCGGGTGCTTTTGAAGGCCCATGGTTCAAGGGAATAGTCGCCAAAGCATGGGTCAGCCTGGCATATATCCATATCAGAAACGGAAGTGCGGAAGAAGCACAGTGTGCTTACGAAGCGATTCAAGAATCATTGGACAATCTGGAAACTGACGTGGCCAAGGAAACAAGACGGCAACTGCATTGGATCAGAATAAGTGTAATGTTGATTCAAAAGGACCATACCGCTGCTATGAAATTGTTCCACTCTTTGTATGCTTCCGCCGACCTTGACGACCAAGCTAAGTTGCATGAGATGATCTGGAGTGTCGTGCAATTAATCACGACTGGAGCTTCTGAGACTGATGTGCTGGATATCTTGTTAAGTGACGAAAAGAAGGCTGAAGTGCTTAGTCCTCTCGTTGTAGCTTTGCAAAAACGAAAAGGGTTGGACGCACGTGTTGCGGCTGAGGTGAATGAAGTTGCCGAGGATATCCTGCGTGCGATTGAAGACGCTCGCGTATACTATACGGACCGAGATCCAAGGTAGCCATCTTGAATTACCTCAACAGCAAACCCCCTTAGGAAATCAGGTTCAAGATGGGTTCCGTTGTTTCCCCGAATCTGGACGCTGCACATTACCGTCTATCATCTGATCCGGCAGGTTTCGGTCTTTTATATAAGCCACGTCCTGTTGCAGCTCCTTGATGTCCACGCGTATCTCGGAGATCTCCTCGCGCATTGCGGTGAACCCCTCGTGCATCTCCAGGCGCAGGTCCCTGATATCCTCGCTTAACCCGTCGGTCAACCATCCGCTTGCCGTGTATAGCGTCACGCCAATCGCGCATACAGCCGTTACGGCGTTCCAGTTAATCTGTATCCCCATGGACAGTCTCCCTGTCGCATCATTCGACAGGCGGGTCTGGTTACCGATTTTCGCGTTTGAGCATTTTGATTTCATCAAGAAGGTTTGCGATTCTGACGAAATGGAACTCCG
Source organism: Gemmatimonadota bacterium (assembly GCA_009841265.1). Classification (NCBI taxonomy): domain Bacteria; kingdom Pseudomonadati; phylum Gemmatimonadota; species Gemmatimonadota bacterium. Next base: position 91,963 of record VXMB01000009.1, read on the forward strand.
TAGGACGAGCATGCATAGAGTTCGGTCTTTGTAACGCATCCCCTGACATCTCCGAACCTCCACACCAACATTTCAGTTCAGTCGCAGTCAATCTCAGTTTTCTCGTAAAAAAAAGAAAACATACTCCTTGAACGGACAATGCACAGAAGTGTGAATCGCTTTACTTACCCTTCCGGCCACCTGGCAGGCTGCAGAAATGACAACAGCTGCCGTCACATTCGCCCACCAACACTCCGCTCCAACTGTTCCTTCCTCCTCCGCCAGTCCGGCATAATTCCATCCAGCAACACATAGAATCGAGATCCGTGATGAGGCTCGGCGATGTGGCAAAGTTCGTGGGTGATCACGTAGTCGATCCCATTGACGGCCGCCTCGATCAACCGACGATTTAGAACCAGCCGCGAAGAGGCCGACAGGGATCCCCAACGGCGACGCATGGTGCGGATGATCAGTCCCCGAGGTCGGAATGATTCCGGATCCGCGAACCGCAGCAGGTTGACTTCGATCCTTTCGGTGAACTTGACCCGCGCCCGGTCCCGGTACCATTTTTCAACGAGGCTACGGGTCAACTCGCTACGACCGGGTTCGCGGCTTCGCACAACGATGAAGCCCCGGATCGACTTGACGCCGGGTTTCTCGCAAGCAATCACCTTGAGTCGGTATTGTCTGCCGAGGTAGAGATGCGTTTCTCCAGAGATGAAGCGTCGTTCGGGCATCCTCGGTAGAAACTGTGAGAAGAACCGCTGTTGACGGCGCACCCAGGCCGCGCGTCTGCGAACTTTTTCGGAGATGACCTTTATCGACGCGTCACGAGGTGCAGCGACGACGACAGTAGTGTCTGGTTCGACGCCAATCTCCAGCGTCTTCCGTTCACGGCGCACAACGGAGAACGTTATGCGATGCTCGCCGTATTGAATCCAGTACCGTTCCATCGTCAATCCGGAAACCTCGCTCTGGCCAGATTCATGACCTTGTTTTCGAGATCATTCAACTGCGCGTCCGTAAGGATGAGCCCCTTCTGCTCCCGAAGCACGTCATAGTAGTAGTCGTCAATGGCGTTACGCATCTCGTTCTGTGCGATCTCGTTTGACCATACGTCGACTATGTGGTGCTTCTTGATGATCTCGATGATGTCGAGAGCAGCATTGGCAATCTCCAACTCGTCGAGGGTTTTGGCGTCAGCCTGGCCATTCGCTTCCGCAAGCGATTCTCCAAGTACGCCATAGAAAGCCTCGCCGTCATCGTTGCCCCTGACCGGTTCGGGCATCTCTTGGCCGCGGTCTTCCTTGCGCGACACCTTCCCGGCGAGATCCAGAACTTGCTGCAGGTATACCCGCTCGGAAATCCGGCGCTCCCGGTAATCACGGATCGTCTCCTCTAATAGTACCGAAAATCGCCGGTAGAAGGTGGGGTCTTCATCCATTTTCTCCGTGACGGTGCGGCGCGTAGCGCTGGCAATTCGGTCGGCCTTGGACGCTTCGGTAACTCCCGACTCTTCGGCGATAGCCTTCAGCGCGTCGGGGTTGTTGATGTTGACGGGCTCGATGACGGTCTCCGCGGGCATGGCGACCACATGATCGTCGAGGAGCTTTCTGATCTGCGGCTCGAATTCCCTGACGTCGATCGTCTCCTGAAAGCGTAGGCGGACCGAGCGCCGGAGTTCGGAGAATGTCAACCAGTCGCGTTTCATCTCGTCGATCTTCGCATCGTCGTACACGGCGTGGATCTTTTCAAAGGACAAGGATACCCGCAGGCACCGGCCGAATACTCTCAGCCTTTCGTAGAAGTCCTGGCGCTTGGCCTCGTCGGCCAGGAACTGCTCAAACTCTTCCATATCCCTTTTGTTCCGGATGGATTTAAACACATCCCAAAGGCGTTCGTGCAAGTGCTGAAGCCTATCGATCTCTTCCTTGACGTTTGCCATCGTGCCGGTTAAGTCGGATGATTCGAAGCCCTCGAGGGCGCTATAGGCGTTTAGCGCACCGTCCAACTCTCCGAGCAGACCTTCGTAGTCGATGATGAATCCGTGCTCCTTCTCGATGCCGTCCTCCTCGAAGAGCCGGTTCACGCGCATGATCGCCTGCAGAAGGTTGTGCTCTCGGATCGAGCGGCAGAGGTACAGCACCGTGTTCCGAGGTGCGTCGAAGCCGGTCAGGAGCTTTGAGACGACAATGAGGATCTCCGGATGCTCCGAGTGCTTGAACGCGTCGATGATCTGACGGTTGTATTCGCCCTCCGTCCCGTACCGGTCCATCATGCGCTCCCAGAACGCGCCGACCACGCTCTTGGAGTCGTGATCCACGTCCTCGTTGCCCTCGTGGTCGTCGGGAGGCGAGATGACGATCTCGCTAGTCACATGGCCGATCTCGTCGAGGATCTCCTTGTACCGGCACGCAGCTGCCTTTGATGGTGCGACGAGTTGCGCCTTGAACCCACTGCCCTGCCAGTGTTGCCGGTAATGTTCGGAGATGTCGAACGCCCTGGCGTGTATCGCCTGTTCGGTGCGTGCCAGCGCGTTCAAGCGGGAGTACTTCTGCTTCAGATCCGCCCGCTGTTGCTCGCTCAGGCCTTCGCTCAGTTTGTCGAACCAGGAGTCGATGGTTTCTGGGTTGATTTGCTGTTCGACGATCCTTCCTTCGTAAAGCAGGGAGACGACCGCCTCGTCCCGGACCGCTTGGTCGATCGCGTATCTGTGTATCAGTCCTCCGAAGGTGGTCAGGGTGTTCTTCTCCCTCTGCAGAAGAGGCGTTCCCGTGAAACCAAGGTAACAGGCCTTTCCAAGAATACGTCGCATCTTGCCGGCCAACTGTCCGAACCCACCGTGCGATCCCGTCTGCGTACGGTGGCTTTCGTCTACCAGTACGAATACGTTGGGATCCTCATCGATCACCTGGCCGACGCGCGAAGCCGTGTCGAACTTGTTGATGATTGTCGTAACCAGCGGCGTCTTGTTCTGAATCAGGGAGATCAGGTGTGTGCCGGTCGTGGCCCGAACGGGTTCCATTTCGCACGACTTGAAGGTGTCCTTGATCTGCCGGTCTAGATCGTCACGGTCCGTAACAATGACAATGCGCGGGTTGGAGATCGTCTCTTCCAGGGCCAGCGCTTTGCCCAACATGACCATGGTAAGCGACTTACCGGTCCCGGGCGTGTGCCATATCACACCGCCCCTGCGGACATCCTGCAAATCGAACTGCCTGACCCGTTCCACGGCTCTGCGCACGGCAAAGTACTGCTGGTGCCTGGCTATCTTACGTTCACCGCCATCGAACACGGTGAAACGCCGCACAAGGTCCAGCAGGCGCTCGCGTCGGCACAGGGCGTAAAGCGCTTCGTCCTGCTCGGTGACCTGCCGTCCTTCTCCGGCGATAGCAGCCTCGTAGTGCGACCGCGCAGAGGCGAGATTGCCCGAGTAGACCGCTTCGGCTTCGGCCACAGCCAGGGGTCGATCGACGAGATCTCGAAGGGGATCCCGGGGCGGATACTCCGCCTGTTCGTCCGGATCGAACACTACATCCGGTGGCAGTATTTCAGTATCCTCCAATTCGTTCTGCAGGGTAGCATGCGATCCCTCAACGGTAGTCTCCTCCTCCCGCCAGGTCTGCCAGAACCTACTCTGCGTGCCCACCGTCGCATAACGGGCCTCCCGTCGGTTCATGGACAACAGAAGCTGCGCGAAGTGGAACAGGTGTGGAATCTCGTCTTCTCTCTGGTATCCGATCAACTGGCTGTCGGCCTTCTTCAGACGCTCCGTCGGCCGCTTGTTCTCGATTACGATGAAGGGGATCCCGTTGACGAAGGCGACGATATCGCATCGGCGGGTCCTGGTACTGCTGGTCCGCTCCACCGTCATTTCAGCCGTCACGTGATAGGTGTTGTTGTCCGGATTCTCCCAGTCGACGTAGCGGAAGGAATAGGATTTCGAATCGCCGTCGATGGTCTTGGTGATCGTCGTGCCGAGTACCAGCGTATCGTATACGTCCTGATTGGTTCCGCGCAGCCCCTTGAGCCGGTCCGGCGTCGGTTTCAGTCGTCGCATCGCCTCGTGGGCATCTTCGAGATTGAAGGGATACTCCTTGCCCCGGTGGGTAAAGCGGTTGAGCTTCAGAAGTTGATCAGCCAGTACGTCATCGAGCGTGACGTTGCGCAACCTGTCTCCGCGTAACCGCAACGCTTCTTCTGGAGAAAGTGGCGTAAAACCCATCGCAACCAGAAGATGCAGGGCCGGTATCTGGGACTGGTGTTTTTCAGTGGCGTCAAAGATCATGGGGGAGTCAACAGTTGGGGTGTCGTACGACCTACTAGCAGTTTGAAAACCGAGACAATCGGTTCTAAGTTCTTATGCTAGCATCGAGCTACTTGATATACAGAATATCGTGTGTAACCATGGAAGGAATCCTGTCGTAGCAGCGACTATGAAAGATCTACCGTCGCATGTGATCAGTCTTATAATCGTATCCTTCGTCCCATTCGAGTTTGCCGAACAGATCAAGAATCCGTTTTTGCTCTCGACGTGTAATGAATTCCCGCAAGGCCTTTTCGAGAGTCGTGTCTTCGTCTGCCCACCACTGACGCGCATCGCCTGTTCGAGAAGATCGGGGTCTACTAATAGATATATCAACATACCACTATTCCTTGAAGAGATCGTTACTAGAACTGTCCGTACGCTCGCAGTTATAAAGGCCTGCTGGCGGTGTTTTCCATTTTCCTTTGGGTGGTTTGTCGCGAAAGTCTTGGCTTGGACGTTTTATCAGTTTTAGAGGATCGATTTCGGCAAATGCTATCGAAGCCTGCGGTTGTCCGTGCAGGTGGAATACTTCTCGCTCATAAGGTTTCTTGAACGGCATAAAGAAACTACTTCCGCCAAACTGACCGTTGTTTACCAGGATAAATCCTTGGAACATGTGGTAATGAATCGCTTCAGCCATTCGGTCGAACGTGCCAACATCTTTGTTTAGCGCACAGATGATATAAAGGTCGCTTCTCGTACGGAGATCCGCGGCAAGCGCTAGGTCGGTCGCATCGTAGCAGATTGAGGCTGTCAGACGAAGTGGTTGTTCTTCTTCGGCCTCTTTCTGCCAATGGTAGTTGATCAGCCATTGCGCAGGCCTAAATCCCACTGGTTTAGGATTTAGGTTACGTTCAGCCTCCGTAATATGTGCTTTTCCCTGTTCGATTCGTTTGATTTGGAGTCCATCTGATCTGCTCTTGTCAGGAATTAACCAGAGAGCACTGTTTATTATCGGAGAACCTGGATGTTGTTCTCTGTGGTGATAAACTTGACCTAATAACACAATACACCGGTACTGCTGCACAAATGGCCGTAGATACGTATCTATATCTTGAGGATGAATGGAAAGTTCGGGGAACACAAGAAGGTTGATGCCCCTTTCATTAGGGCTGCTTATATGTGACTCGCGTACACGTAACTGTTGGTAGACACCTGCCATTATCGCAGATAGATGTTTCCGGCACTCGGACCGTATCTCATGCGCACAGAGTTCCGGTTTATCGCTGTGCAGGTTGTAATGTTCGAAACTGGGAACCACAGACTGAACGATCCCTATGCGGAGGGCGCGATCGCGTCTAATTTCATGGGGACGGTGTGGCAATGGTGCTGACTGTTCCAGAATCGTTGTGGATGTATACTGGCCCCTTTTTTTCCTGATGTGTTCCAGTTGGGATGACACTGTACTAAGTAGTTCGTGGACCGGGACGATATCGTGTCCCACCCCCGCCCCTGGCCAGCGCAACAGATCGAAGAGCAGATTCTCTGTGAACTGCGAGATTGGTAGCCAATCTGGACCAAACGCATCTCGTCCTTGATAGCCGGCATATCTTTGCTGTTCCCAGTGCGAGACTGGCTTGGTATATCTCGGATAGCTTCTGCTGCGAGTTTTAGATATATTGAAAAGAAATTCGTTCGAACCTCGAAGAGCGTAACGAAGAAGGAGTCCTGTATTGAATCGTTGGCGATCTTCTGTGTTTACACACCAATCGGGTGAATTGAAGAACGGAGTCATATATTCAATGATCGACTTATGTTCAATCGAATCATCTTCAATCTTACCGAATTCATAGCCTTTAGGTTTTGGATGCTTCAGAGAGAACCAAATACCGGCAGGAACTAACGGCTCAGCGAATATAGTCGAATCTTGACCGAGTAGGTATTCCGCCAGTAACAGGAGATTCTCCTCCTCATGAAAAGGGTTTTCAGCATCGGGGGAGAGATCGGATAATGTCTGCTTCTTCGGAGATTCTCCATCAAGTGGGATTATAGACTGACCGTTGTTTTCAGACGGTTCGAGCCCAAGGTGAATGGCAAGTCGTCTAACATCTTTCCCTGATCCATGGCTGGCTGTTGTCCAGAGCTTCTTCGCGACCGAGGGTGAAATCGAATTCACTTTCAACAGATAATCTCGAGAAACCCGACTGGTAGACACAAGTTTATCAGGTTCTTGGATTCCAAATGCCGTGATAGTCTCTACCAGGAATATCGAACGCTGCTCTAGGTCGTAGGAAACACTGCTGCGAATGAACTTGAGAAGTCTCCAATAGTCGCTTAGTAAGACTCCCCCTTTTCGGGTATCTGTTGTGGGCACGGTCTCTGGAATTTGATTTCTTGTAGCGAGATAGAGAAATACCTGCTGCATTAAATACCAAGGAAATCGTGTACCGGACCTAGATTTCGTAATGAATGCAGAGACTATAGACTTTGCTTCTCTGACAAGCCTTTCATGGTATTTCTCAATGGAAACCTCGCTTGGCAGAGAATCAACTTCTACATCTGGGACCATACCGGTTTCCGTCGCTCCTACTCGAAAGAGTTCCGCAAGGCAATAAAGCATGATCTCCCGTCTCGACCCTCGAGTTTCTGGCGATTTCCAGCCTTGTCGGAGCAATTGTAGTACTTTATCCAAGAACTGGTGACTTGGATAGAAATCAAGAGCAATACGAAGTAAGCGTACATGCCCTGGATTCCTTATCCACTCACCAATGAGTAGAGATGAAAAGGCTTTCCCCCTTTCATCCAATTGAGATTTCGTAAGTGCAAAGTTCGGGACAGATTCCGTGGTATCCTGGTCTTCATCCATGGATTCAGGAATTTCCTCATCCGGTAAAAGCGGCCGCAGGGAGCGAAACGTGCGTCTCATCCTCCCGGCGGCGAAGCGCGCTACCGTTTCATCCGGCATGTCGGGAACCCCGTCCAGAGTTTCATCGAGTTTACCTATTTCCGAAGTAGCGTAGTGCTGCTGTCTGTAGAAGAAGCTTTCTATGGCACCGATTAATTCGGTTCCGAGGGTTGCGTCAAATACACCGGAAGCCCGTTTCTGAATCCGCGCAGCTTCTTGCGATTGTTTAACGAGCAGACGATTTTCTCTGGTCTCGATTGTTGCGGTAGTCTTTTCATCGTCCGGAATTTCAAGACCGTGTGCCTCCGAAGAAAGAAGATCATTCATCGTCCTGATTACGTGTTGTCGTACATCTTCTTCGTTAATTGACAAACTCGTAGGAAAACTCATGACCAGTCGAAAATCGTCCACGTAGTAACAGATATCTTCCAGATACAATTGTTCCAATTCAGTTACATCACCTAGTTTCTGTTGAACGAGTTTCTTTTTAAGTATTTGATCCAAATCGATAAGTGCGATGTTCGCGAAGAACCCACTGGCCACGAGTCCCTGCGGAAGAACCACCTCCATAAATCCATCATCGATGTCATTCGCTTCGGCATACCTTAGTGCTCTGTCTCGATCCGAGAAATGCCAGCGCCAATTCAAAACACGTTCAGCAAGATCGAAGAAAGAACTTTCATCCGATGATTCTTGAAACTCTCGTAGTTTTGGGTGCAACATTGAGGGACGCACCCGATCATAGAATTTCGATAAATCGGATTGAACTACCGCGACATCCAAGTCCTTGTTTTCACGCGACTTCAATTCGTTCTTTACGTGCCTTGGTCGCTCCAGAAACTTCCTATAGTCTTGGAAATAGCCGCGGTACAGTTTAGAACTTCCCCAGCGGTTCCTCAGGTTGGATTCCCCGACTTTATCGCAAAGTAGCCTGTGGCCGTACGCGAGGATCTTTTTTCGATTATTGCCCCTTGTCACGTCCAGACGGGGGTCACCAAGCCTAGTCTCAACTCGGTCCGCAAGGCAGAGCAAAATAGCAGTCGCCACAACCTGATCTCCCAGATCAACGTGCGCAAGTGGACGGATGTAGTCCTTTTTCCTCTGATCCTTCTGACTCATAGGATTTGATTTTGACCTTATCTTCTTTACCCTTTCCGGTCTCCATCTTTCGTTCTCGTCGATCTCCCATCGTTGGTTCTTTGGAGCGGGTACGAACCTCAAGGGTCGAGGTTCCCACTGATCTGGCTTCTGCAGACGAGCCTGTACTTCACCTAGGAACGAGGATACGCGCAATGATTGCATATCGATCCCAAGAGTATCGGCGTACCAGCTATGAGACCGCAGATAGGAAGATGTTTTCTTCCAAGCCTGCATCAGGACACATTCCATTCCGAGGTCCCTGAGGGTTGGTCTTAAAGTCTGTTGCATGCCACTTGCCCTTAAAGGTGCGCTAGCGACTAGAATGGTTTAGCACTCTCAATTGGCTTATTGTGTTTTATCCCTTAGGACCGAATTGAGATCAGCTTGCCTATGTCACAATAACCGCTGAATACGGCTTTCTAAATTCCGATCGATTGCGCTGAGAAAGACGGTAGTGTTTTGCCGTGGTTTCTAAGCAACCAGTCTGTCGGCTTTCCACGGTCAAATCGCTATATTGCCTCCTTAAGGTAATAACTTCGTAACAGCGGATATTTGATGTAATATCGAACTATTACTTTCCAATCTGCTGGTACGATAGGACATTCGTTGACATAGATCGACTGGTACCGCACCCGTTTAAAAACGAATCAAGAATTGAGATTGCGTTCGCACTACCACCTAAGTCGCTTACTATATGTATATCGCGATGGCTCAAATTTACCATAATGCGCGAACTCGATCATTCTGACACATCCAAATACGATTTCGTGCAAGAATTCCACACTTACCAAGGGCATCTTAAAACTTCGTTGTTCTTCGATTAGGAAGTATCTCCAGTCGAACGAACCAATGTAATCATCACCTATCTTGTTTGGGTCGCCATCCAGATTTGTAAGGAAGTCCTGCAAAGTCTTAAACGGAAACGTCTTCCCCACAAATGCCTTGTAATCGGAATAGTACTCACGCAACGTTTCTTTGTCTTCCGATTCGAACAAATCGAACAGGATAGTCAACGAGTGTTTACGTGGTACTTTTTTTTGCCACGTACATACAAAAGTGCCTTGAACGACTCTTCAACGAGGAAATAACCAGCGACAACGTAACCCCAAGCCTGCGCCACCTCATGACTAGGTAGTAAATCAGGAGTCACAGGGCATTTCTTGTACTTTTCTTGCTCTTTCTCCAAAGCTGTATCTAACCCAGTCATCATCCAGATCGGATCTTTGAAGCCTACAATCTGTTTTGTTGCCACGATAGAACTCCCTTTATCGTTCGTACCCATCATCCATCATTACCTGCTATTGTTCCCATTTAGCAATATCTGAATTAGTCCGCGTTTTTGATTCTTCAGAGCACGTACCTCTTTATCCACACACTTAATTTCATCCTTAAAAGCGTCGAGTAAGTCAGCCTGCTTTTCCTGAAGTTTAATAGGTGGCAAGAAGATTCTGATTTTCGAAAATGCGGGGAATTTCAAATTCCATGTATCACTCGTTAGGCCCTGTGAATACCGTTGGAAATCGAATACCATTCGACGGGCTTTAAACAGATGGGAAGCATAGCGTGCTATAATCTTACTCTGATCGGGTGTGACGACAGTATAAGCAGGGCTGACGATTCCACGAAGTGCTGAAAGACCTGATACTCCCTGCCACATTCGCATAGTGTTATATCCGAGATCACCCCGCAAAATCAGTTTGTACCGTGACTTATCTTTGGTAGAAGTGTCTTTCCGGTCGACCTCGTTACGGTCAATAACTCCTTCAGACATAGTGATGCTTAATAACGTATCCCAACTATTACCTGTTTGAATGCGCTCACGGAACAGATCACCCAACTCTACCTCAAGCCAAGTTCTAGGGTGCCCCGGAGAGGAAGGATGGCAGGGATCAAAAAAACCTTGGCTGACTAATCTGTATTGTACTGTCTTGGCCTGCCTCAATGCCTCCAACTTCTCAGTCGCCTCATCCCACGTTCGCAGTATTTCCCCAATCTTACGTTGCTCGGAAACTGGCGGTAGAAACACCGAGACCCTGGCGAGCTCCGCCTCGTGGATGTGAACAACAGAGTGCCCCTTGCCCAACCTCGACTTCTGCCTGACCGCGTCATCCGCATTCAGCGCATGGGCCAGGAAGGTCGGATCTTGTCCATGTCCGCGTAGGATAATCGTATCTCCTCCTGCAACCGCGGTACCATTCCCCAACCATGCGACGGACTTGCCGATTTCCCCGGCGGTTTCTCCCGAAGACGCGAAGATGATGTCGCCGTGGTGCAACTGCGTCGCTCTTCTTGCCGTATCCTCGGATACGAACGAGGTAAGTTCGTCGGTCACGTCGCCGTAGGTCGTGTAGAGATCGCCGTACCTCAGACAGGGAATTCCAGATTGAACCAGATCAGCTCTGGTTATGCCGCGTCCCTTGATGAACTTGCCCAGGTCTGACAGGCAAATCCTACCTTCTCGATGTATTGGAACCTTTTCCATATTCGACCTTAAGTTTCCCTTCGATTTGCGCTGTCAGGTAATCCTTTACATCTGCCTCGATCCGAACTTGTAAGCATCTCCGACCGAGTTGCTCATTCGGTTACTTCGCCCTCAGACCTCAACACCAAGCTCCTTGAGATATTGCTTCATCCGCTTGCGCACTTCGACCAGTTCGGCTTCGATCTGGTCGATCTCCTTCTGGACAGCGGCTACGTCGATCTCTTCCTCCGGCTCGAAGGTATCGACGTAGCGGGGGATATTGAGATTAAAATCGTTTTCGACAATTTCCTCCGGACTGGCCACGTGGGCATATTTCTCGGTTTCGGTCCGCGTCCGGAACGTCTCCAAGACCCTTTCGAGATGTCCTTCATCCATGACGTTCTGCGTCTTGCCCGGGATGAATTCCTTGCTGGCGTCTATGAACAGCACGTCCTTCCGGTCTTTGTTTTTTCCGCCCTCCTCACGCGACCGGTCGAAGACCAGGATGGCCACGGGAATGCCCGTCGTGGTGAAGAGGTTCGCGGGCAGGCTGACCACGGCGTCGAGCAGGTTTCCTTCGATCAGCGCCCGGCGGATCCGGCCTTCGGCGCCGCCCCGGAACAGCACGCCGTGCGGAACGATCACTGTGACACGGCCGCTGCCCCGCTTGGCGATCTCGATCATGTGCGTGATGAAGCCGAAGTCAGCCTTCGACTTGGGCGGCACGCCGCGCCAGTACCGGGCGAAGGGATCGTTCGGCGCATTCTCCGCACCCCATTTGTCCAGCGAGAAGGGGGGATTGGCCACCACTACGTCGAACTTCATCAGGTGATCTCCCTCGACGAGGGCCGGGCTGTTGAGCGTGTCGCACCATTCGATGCGCGCGGCGTCCTTCTCGTGCAGGAACATGTTCATCCGTGCCAGGGCCCAGGTCGCCCCGTTGACTTCCTGACCGAAGAGGGCGTAGTTGCCCGAATCGACTTCGTTGGCTGCGCGGATCAGCAGCGAACCAGAACCGCAGGCCGGGTCGCATATCGTGTTGCCGGGTTTCGGGGCAGCAAGACCGGCGAGCAGCCGGGATATAGCGGCCGGCGTGTAGAATTCGCCGGCCTTCTTGCCGGCGTCTGAAGCGAAGCGCGATATGAGGTAGAGGTAACACTCCCCTATTACGTCTTCGGACACCTTCGACGGGCGCAGATCGAGAGCCGGATTGGCGAAATCCTCGAGGAGGTTGACGAGGCGCCGATTACGGTCCTTCACCTGACCGAGGTTGGCTTCCGAGTTGAAGTCGATGTTGCGGAAAACGCCTTCGAGCTTCGAACGATTCGCGTCCTCGATCTTCTCCAGGGCGATGTTAATCAACTCGCCGATATTCGCTTCTCCGCGCCGTTCATACAAATCGTAGAAACTTGCGCCGTCGGGCAGGACGAAACGCTCGCGTTCCAGTCTGCGACGGATCCTAACCTCGTCGTCCCCGTATCGCTGGCGGTAGCTTTCCACATGGTCGTTCCACAGGTCCGAGATGTACTTGAGGAACAGCGTCACGAGGATGTAGTCCTTGTATTGACCGGCATCGACGACGCCCCGAAAGGTGTCACAGGCGGCCCAGGCGGTCTGGTTGACCCGCTGCTGCATGGTCTGGTTTGTCATTTTTTCTACCTTTCCTCAATCAAGCCTGATTCGTTATCTGCTATCTGATCTCCAATACATCCTTTGAGAAGCAATCGGTTTAAGTCTCTTCGCCTGTCCGCAGCGAGTACGGTCAACGCGTGTTCGCGTTCTGCCAGACCGTCCAGGGTCGTAATCTTGCGTTGCAATTCAAGCGAAGGGATTTTGATTTCCAGACTCTCGACGCTGGACCGCGACACCATGCGTATGGTCGTCTTCAAAGCGACACGATCGAAGTATCGCTGGGATGGGGTTAGGTTGATGATCCATGCAAGGTATTCGGGTTGGATGAGGTCTGTTATAGGGCGCAAGACGTAAAGCGGTAACACGGCCACGGCCCTTTCGGTGAATCGTCCATCGAGCGCTACAGCTATATTCCTATCACCCCTGGATCGAAACAGCACGTCGCCTTGACCGACTAAGAATCTGTCCGTTTGACCTTTGAATTCGACACGGGTCAATCTTGCGGGCGCTATCTTGCCGTTTTGCGGAAAGTCGCCCAGTTGTATTGCCAGCGAACCGCTATGTGTTGCAGGTTGAAGGCGGCCACGGGCTGTGTACCCGCTATGGACGGAACAAATATCGCCAACGCGCTTATGTAATAAATGATATTTCATGAATACAGAATGTATATACCGGAGTTGATTTGTCAATAAAAAATCGTAGTTGGTCAATTATAGAGATTAATATACTGTGTTTCTTGTCTGAGGCAAGGAGAAAAGGAGATTGGAGATCGTTTAAGAGGTCGGAAGGGAACTCGAAGGTAATGAATCGTGCTTACGTAGAGGTAATTTGGGTATCTACGGCCTCATATCAGAAAAACCGCAATTAGTTTCTGGAACGTGCTGTGTTTATCTAAAATGTACATGAACCTGTATTGTGAATATCGGGATGATAACCGATAACACGTCGGTTCCTTGACGGTCGTTGGTGCGTCTCTAGTAGCTGTCAACGCCACGCACCTCATCGGACCAGTCCCGCCAGATGTCAATATTCGTGGGGTCCGTCATGAGCGGATCCGGGAGGGATTCCGGCGTTTTGAGGAAGCCGTAGATGGTCGCCTGGCGGATGAGGTCGGCCGACGTATTCTGCCCGGCGATGTGCAGGATCTTGGTGTGCCACAGGACCGCCGTGCCGGCTGGACCGTGACAATCGACGGGCCGGGTATCCCGCTTGATGCGCTGGATGACGGGATCGTTGTAGCCGGGTTTGCGTCCCGCCAGGTGTTCGTCCATATGCTTTGCGCCTTCGAGAAAGGCCTGCCACTGCGCGCGCCAGATCCGGCTGTGGCTTCCCGGCCAAACCGTGAAGCCGCCGGAGTCGGGCGGCAGGTCGTCGACATAGGCGGTCACCTGAAACCGGACGCGTCCGTAGCAGGCGCCGTCCGTATGGGCGCCGCGGTAGTCCGGACCAGGAGACGGGCTGCCCGGCAGGGTGCAGTACAGGCCACGCGTCCCTTGCCCGGTGGACCACACCGGACCCGTCCTGGGCAGAAGCAGCGCTTCTTCCGTGGTGAAGGATCCCTTCTCGGGCCATCGCCCGGTCTCTTCGATCCCGTGGGTGGCCAGCCCGCCCACCATGTCGTCGGACATGAAGCACGGCCCCGTCGTCATGCCGGAGTCATCCACTCCGGCGGGCCAGACCACTGTGCCCTTTCCCAGCAATTGCTCGGCCACCTGCCAAAGAGCCCGGGGGGCCAGGTCGAGCATGAAGGGCTCAGCGCCGTTGCGGACATAGAAGCGGTGGCCTTCGGTGAAGAAATAGGGGTCGCCGCCGATCTCGGGCCGCTTCGCATTAAGTTGACCGCTTACTTCGTCGTTGAAAGGCGCCCAGGTGGTGGGATCGCCGCGTTTCATAGCGGGGTGGTGTGTCTCCACTGCGTCCCACAGTGCTTCCCTGGCCTGGCGGCATAGTTCAAGGTCGAGCACGGCGGGCAGCACGAGGAAACCGTCGCGCTTGAAGCGGGCGATCTGGCTCGTGGTCAGGAGCGGGACTTGATTTAAGCCCGGTTCGGCTGGCGTTGGTCGCATTGGTTTTTTACCTCCATCTACTTCCGTCATCCTCCGGAACCATGCTCACCGCCCACACTGCTCTCACCGTCTTCACCGCCTCCCTCGTGTTCACCGCCTCCCTCGCCTCCCGATCCGTGCTCACTACCGGCCTCGCCGCCGTTGCCACCTGATCCGTGCTCTCCACCCTCGCCGCTTTCACCACCGCTCCCGTGCTCGCCTTCTCCTACTTCGGCGTGAGGCGTCCATCCGGTGAACGATTCTTCCGTAGCGGCCAGTGAGACATCAGTGGTTTCGCCTGGTGCGAGATCGACCGGCGTCGTAGGACCGAGTTCGGTGCCGTTCGAGAGATGTACTTCGACCCTGACCCTGTTCAGCACGCTTTCCGTGGTATTCTGCACGGTTCCCACGAACGCATTGCTTTCGGCGTCGTAACGCAGGATGAGCCGGGCGCCTTTACGGATGACATCATAGGTGTCGTCCAGGGCCAAGGAAACCCCCGACTCTTCCCCGTCGTCCGACTCGATCTCCAAGTTTTCGGTCCCGCCGTGCTCTGTACCCGATTCTTCGGACACGCTGTGATCTTCGCCGTCGCTCCGGTCGTTTGCGCATCCGCTCAGTGCACCCAGGCCTATCACCGCGGCGAACCCTATCGCCGAGGTCCAGGCGATCAGCGTAACTGAGAATGAACGCATACTGGGTGCCAGGCGCTCATATACCTCCGTTCGCTCCGTACGCTCCATGTTCGCCATACTCTCCATGCTCATCTTGTTCGACATGCTCGACTTGCGTGCGCTATCCCTTGTCATTTGCCCTCTCCTCGATTGTATGATCCCGCAGCATGGACATGGCGCCGTCCGGCCGGAACGTGCGGGGCTCCAGGTCGATGTCCTCTCCCGCGATCATTTTCCGGAGCAGGTCGGCTACGCCGTCCACCGCCACGGGCGCCAGAGCCTCGCCCTTCTCCTTGGTCCCGTATTTCGCGGAACTCTCCATTTCCATGTCGTCTTCATGCACACGGTGGGGGAACAGGGCCATGGCCATAGAGGTCTCGTATTCGTCGGCATGGCCCGGCAGCCGATCCTGTTCCATATACCGGTAGACGACTTCGGCCGGGTAGGTGTCCCAGTATGAATTGAAACGCACGTTGACACCGAGCCGTTCCCTGAACGCGTCGATCCGGTTCATCATGGGGACTACATTGCCGCCGTGTCCGTTCAGGATGAGGATATTGGTGATGCCGCCCCGCTTGAGGGCGTCGCACACGTCGTAGACGTATTCGGTGAATATCTCCGCGCGCACGGTCAATGTGCCCCTGTGCTCCATCCAGTGCTCCGATACCCCTATGGCGATGGGCGAAGCGACCACGACGTGAGGATAAAGCTTCAACGCCGCGTTCTCGGCCATGTAGGCGACGCTGGCCGTGTCGTGGATCATCTCCAGGTGTTCGAGGTGCTGCTCCGTCGCCGCCGTGGGCACGATGGCCGCCTGGATGATGCCGCCATCAATCCCTTCCCTGAACTCCTTGCGCGTCAGGTCTCCGATAAAAACACGCTTTCTCGACATGATGCGGCTCCTGTGCTCTGTGCTGGATGCGGTGTACGAATGACCGGGTATCGGAATCTAACTCTCCAGTGCCTGCTCGAGATCCCGGATGATGTCATCGGTATCTTCAAGGCCGACGGACATCCGGACGCGCTGGCCCTCGCGGTCTCCGGTGACCAGCGAGCCCACGTCCCCCAGGCTCACCCAGGGCCGGCACAGGCGTACTCGATCGAGGAACCGATCGACGGTTCCCTCGGAAATCTCGAAGCTTACCATCCCTCCGTAGCCTGTCCATTGCGACCGCGCGACCTCGTGCCCGGGCGTGGAGGGAAGTCCGGGATACCAGGTCCGTCTTATCCGAGGATGGGATTCCAGGAAGGCCGCCACGGCCCCGGCGTTCTCGACGTGCCGGTCCATGCGGATGGACAGCGTCTTGATCCCCCTGAGCAGGAGGAAGGCGTTTAGCGGGCTGAGGATGCCGCCGTAGGTGTTCCGCGTGCGCACGATCTCTTCGCCGAGATCGGGGTCACGGGTCGTGATGATCCCGGCCAGGGCGTCCCCGTGACCGCAGAGATATTTTGTGGCGCTGTGCAGCACGACGTCGGCTCCGTGGTCCATCGGCCGGAACAGATGGGGAGAAAGGAACGTGTTGTCGATCACGACCTTCGCGCCGGCCGCGTGGGCCTTGCGGATTACGGTGGGCGTGTCGATGATGTCCAGGGTGGGATTGGCAAGCGGCTCGAAGTAGACGACATCGGCGGGTTTCTCGAGAGCTGCGTCGAGCTGACTCGGAACGCGCATGTCGATGATCTCGACATCGAACCCGAGTCGTGGCAACTCTTCGGACATGAAGCGCCGGGTCCAGGCATAGGTCGTCTGGTGGCTGACGATCCTGGAACCCGCTCTGATGAGCGTCATCACGGACTGAGTGACCGACGCCATGCCGCAGGCGGTCGCGATACTGCGGCCACCGCCTTCGAGCGCGCACATCTTCTCCTCGAAAGCCGTGAACGTGGGATTGCTTCCCCGTAGGTAGGCACCGTCCACTGTGGCCGCCTGATAGATCGGCGTCGCCGACGTGTTCTCCGCCTCGCCCGCGTGGATGGAGCGTGTGATGAATCCCTGCTCTTCGTTCATTGCTCTGTCCTCTCCTACCCGGACCGATCCCAGCCGCCTACAGCCGTCGTCGATGGCCCGGACCATGCGTACCGCAAGTTTCTACAGCCGCCGCTCGATGGCTCGGACCATGCGGTCGATTTCCTCCCGGCTGTTGTAGAAGTGGGTGGAAATCCGGAACACGGGCACGTCGTTGATGTGAAAGGCCACGGTCTCGATCTGCTCGTCGTCCCACAGTTCCTGCCGGATCTTCTGGAGGTCGGCCCCCTCGATGGTGAAGGTCGTGATGAACCCGGACATCTCGGGGTCCCGCGGCGTCAGGAAGCGCACACCGCGGATGCGGCCGAGGCGTTCCCGCATGTAGTCGACCAGGCCGCGGCAGTAGGTCCGGATATGATCCCAGCCGATCTCCTGCTGGAAGTCGAGGGCCGTGCCCAATCCGATGAAGGGCGTCTGGTCCCGGGTGCCCATCATGTCGAACCGGCTGGCATTGGGGTTTGGGTGGGCGCTGGATCCCAGGATGAGCGGCTCGACCCGGTCGTGGGCGTCGTCCGATACGAAGAGCATGCCCGTGCCCTTGGGGGAAAGCGTCCACTTGTGGAGGCTGGACGCGTAGAAATGGGGATTCCATTCGTCCAGGTGCAGGGGTACCATGCTCACGGCGTGGGCGCCGTCCACGACCACCCAGACGCCGCGGTCCCGCCCGATTTCGGTCAGTTCCTTCACGGGGGTGACCAGTCCCGTTGACCAGTACACGTGGCCGAAGACCATGGCGGCGGTTTTTTCGTTCAGACCGCTCTTGAACACGTCGATGATCTGCTGCGTATCGGTGATCTCCATGGGTAGATGCACCCTGCGAACGGTCATGCCGTGCCGTTCGGCCACGTAATCGAAGCAGGCGTTGACCGCCCCGTATTCCTGGTCCGTCATCAGGATTTCGCCGCCCACCTTCCAGGTCACGCCCTGGGCGAAGACGCTGAGCGCCATGGTGGTGTTCTGGACCAGCGCAATACGCTCCGGCCTTGTCCCCACGAAACGGGCCAGTTTCTCTCTCGACTCCTCGACGATCGGCCAGTATTTCGGTTGGTGCTTCAACGGATCGCTGTCGAAGGCCCGGATGGCCTCGGTCACCCGGTCTACGACCGGTTTGGGCGACGGTCCGACGGATCCGCCCTGTAGAAAGGCGACCTCGGAGTCCAGGTAGAACTGGTCGCGACGAATCGCCTTCCAGAATGCGTCGTCCGGAGGCGGCAGCGTATCGGTCCGGTCTGGACATGTAACTTCGCTCATGCGGGTTCTCCCGTGACTGTTACTGGTAAGAGGCTGAGCTAAAGAACGGCCCGCGCGACCTTCCGGAACGCCCGGATCACGTCGTCCACGTCTTCATCGGTCAACTGGGCGGGCAGCGGCAGGATGCGCGCCTGGTCGAGCAGATCGTCGCTGCGCGGCAGCATGCCCGCGCGGTATTCCATCGGGCTTTCGGCGTTGAATGGGCAGGTCCAGGGGCATCCAGCGGTCGTCACCGGCGCCTTGTTCAGAAGGTTGGACATGTACCGGTACTGGTGAATGCCGCCGTGGGGCTCGCCGGCCGGGATGCCTTCCGCCCGTATCGCCGCGGTGAACCGGGCCGCCGCTTCCGCCGAGTCGTGGATCCAGGAGAAATAGGCGCCGCTGTCGCCCTCGGGGTCCACGATGCGACGAAGCTGGATGCCCGGCGTCTTTCCGAGGGTCTCCCGCAGCCTGACCTGGTGGCGTTGCATGCCCTCAATGATGGAAGGCAGTTTCTCCAACTGTACCAGGCCGACCGCACCGCGGAGTTCGTCCATGCGGACGCCCATGCCGAAGGTCTCGAACGCTGAGTCCTCCCCGGTCGACACCCCTTCGAGATCCCGCTCGAATCCCGTGTCGTGGAAGCAAACCGCCCGGCGGAAGACCTCGTCGTCGTCCGTCGTGATCATCCCGCCTTCGCCGGTGGTGAAGTTCTTGTTGTACTGGAGGCTGGTCGCACCCGCCGTGCCCATGGATCCCACGGGCCGCCCTCCGATGCGCGCGCCCGCGGCCTGGGAGCAGTCCTCGAGTACCGGGATCCCATGCCGGTCCGCCACCTCCAGGATGGCGGGCATATCGGCGGCCGTTCCGGCCATGTGTACGGCGATGATGACCCGCGTGCGGGGCGTGATGCGACGTTCGATGTCGCCGGGGTCCAGGTTCAGCGTTTCGTCGATGTCGGCGAGGACCGGCACGGCACGCAGATGCACGACCGCGTTGACGTCGGCGATCCACATGAAGGCCGGCATGATGACTTCCGTGCCCGGACCCGCGTCGAGGGCGGCCAAGGCTACGGAAAGCGCCGTGCTCCCGCTGTGGGTGGCGAGGGCGAAACGCGTGCCGACGTACCGGGCATAGGCCGCTTCGAACCGGTCGACCTTGCCGAGGGGCTCGATGCCGTAGTATCGGAAGGGCGAACGGGCTTCGATGACCTCGATGGCGGCCTGTTTTTCCTCTTCCCCGTATACCGCACCACCGGGTATCAGCGGAGGCCAGTTTTCCGTGCGGACAGGAGTTCCGCCGTCGATTGCCAGGGATTCCGCCATGGTCGTCCTGATTCAACGATCGAGCTTACATCGTAGTATGCGGAATGGTTGGAATGAGATGCAGGACTATAACACGCCACGCCGCCCTGTTCAAGTATAATTTACCGCCGTTCGAGGCAGACTCCGAGGGCGGATAATGGTTAAATCTTGCGGCCGGCCAGCCATCCCTGCTCGTCAACCGTCCCTACTGATCAACCGGTCCGCCACGTCCAGCAGCCGATCCTTCCAGGCGACCCGGTCGAGCCAGTCGTCGGGGATGCCGCCAAGACCGTACAGCGCTCCGGCGAGCTGTCCCGTCACCGCGGCAACCGTGTCGGCGTCGTCGGCCAGGTTGGCTGCGAGCAGCACGGCGCCCCGGAAATCAGAGGTGCGTGCCACCGACCACAGGGCGGCTTCCATCGTGCTGGCGACGTAACCGCTCGAGCTGATCTCTTCCCGGGGTTTTCCCCGCCAGCTTCCGGCCAGGATTCGTGAGATCTCCGGTGACCCGTCGAAAGGCCTCGGCGCGAGAAGGTCCGCCCTCGCCCTTCCCGATATGGCATCCGCCAGCAGTGCCGCGAAGCCCCGGCAGGCATCTACCGCGGTTTCGGCCCCGTGCGTCGTCCGGGACTGTTCCGCCGCCGTAGCGTCGAGCAGTGCGCGGTCGTCCCAGTAGCGCAGCGCGACGGGAGAGAGCCGCATCAGCGAGCCGTTTCCCGCGGAGTGCGGGTCGGTGGAACCGGAAAGCGGATCGCCGGTACGCTCATATCGGGTGAGGGCCGCGCGGGTGGTATTCCCAATGTCGAAGCAATGGCCGGTACAGGAGTATTCGCCCTTTCTCATCCAACGGACGAACCGGTCCATCAGGTCCCGGCAGTCGAGTGCCCCGCAGTCGGCGAGGCTTTCGGCCAGGGCCAGCGCCATCGTGGTGTCGTCGGTCCATTCGCCCGCGGCCAGACTGAAGGGACCGCCGCCCACCATGTCTTCCACACGCTGCGCGTCGCGGGATTTGAACTCGAGCGTCGTGCCGACCGCGTCCCCTACTGCGAGACCCAGGAAGGCGCCGATCGCGCGGTCCCGGATGCTCTCCGCGGTCGTGGAGGGCAGTGCCGGGTCCATCGCCTCGCACTGGTGCACGTGGCGCTCCTGTTCACGTGTTTCCAGGGCGTTTATGGAACGGGCCTCTCGAACGCGCCGTATTGCTACGTCGGGTCGTTCGCCGAACTCCACGAGCAACCGCGCGGCGACGGTCCCAGCGCGGCCCAGGCCGCCTTTGCAGTGGACGAGCACGTCGAAACCGAGCCGCAGCCGGTCCCTGATGGATGCTCCCGCATGTACCCAGGCCTTTTCGAATTCCGGTCCGGGCGGCTGCCCGTCCGGTATAGGCAGGTGCCACCACTCCATGTGCCGGTCCGCGACCACCCTGGAGAGGTCCTGAACCTCCAGGTCCCGGACTTCTTCCCTGGTAATCAGGCTGACGACTGCTGTCGCGCCCCACCTGCTGATCCGGTCAAGGTCCAGGTCCAGGTCGCGGTCCCAGTTCCCCGCGAGGCCCCAGGGGTACTTCTTGCCGGGGCACAGGGTGACGCCGATGCGGCCGTAGCCGTCCTTCGGACGTATAGGGTCGACGCGGATCGGGTGGGTCCGGCTTGTTTTTATTACATTGGACATGCACCGCTTTCCTTTCGGTAATCATCGTGAAGGCACCGTATTACCATCGTCCCGACGATAACCCGGCGTACTTTCGACCGCAAGAAGTATCAGTGTTTCTTGTGCTGTTTGCAAACGTATCCATCCACGGCACTGGCGCCCGCGCAACGTTTCCCTTGACAGTCGCATTCAGCGTTCCTATTTTGTGCGGCGTCAGGGGCTGTAGCTCAGCTGGGAGAGCGCATGAATGGCATTCATGAGGTCAGCGGTTCGATCCCGCTCAGCTCCACTGCCTGCTGGTGGCGACCTCATCCTTAAGTGGCGGTCCCTGGTGGATTGATCGAGGTCCCGGCCAGCTTGGCCAGTTTGGTCAGCTTGGCCAGCGCATCGATTTGAAGTGATTCATCAAACACAGTCGGTTATTCGTATACAGCGCGCACTATGCTCAGCACCATCTGCACAGTTAATCGCAGTATACCGACCAGCAGTTTATACACCCTGGGCCGGCTGACGATCTGCCTGTTTTTACTGCTCGCGTCTCCCGTATTGCTCCATGCGGCCCCCATTGACGCCGAGGATACTCCGACCGACGCTGCTTCGATTTCAGCGTCGGTTTTAATTTATGCGCCGTTCCAGTTCCCGGATACGAGCGCGACCACGGCCACTGCCACGGCGAATGCCCCGGCCAACACCAACACCCCGGCCATTGAAGGCGATCTGGGGATCACCATTGATTCGGCGGAGGAGGATAAGGGCCTCGCATCCGGTTCCGCCGTCCCGGACGCGGTTTCTGTAGCGGACACCGACCTCGAAGAACAGTCCGGCACCGCCGGTTTTTCTCTGCTCGTCCCCTACCTGGATGAATTCGACCGCGTCGAGGCCCCCGAACCTCCGTGGCCGGATTTCGGCCGTTTCGACGTTCCAATCAGCTACAACGACCGGGTGAAAAAGGCGATCCACGTCCTGCGGGGCGAAGCTTCCGGCGTTTTTGCCGGATGGCTGGGCCGGACCAACCGCTACCGGGCCATGATCCAGTCGATACTCTCCAGGTCCGGACTGCCCGGCGACCTGGTCTACGTCGCCATGGTCGAAAGCGGTTTCGATCCCCGGGCTCGCTCCCGGGATGGCGGCGCGGGCCTGTGGCAACTTTCTCCGGCGGACGCGGAACGTTACGGACTGACCCGGAACGATGAGATCGACGAGCGTTACGATCCGGAGAAGTCCACACGCGCGGCGGCGGCGAGGTTCAAGGACCTCTACCTGCGGTTGGGCAGTTGGGACCTCGTTCTGGCGGCCCATCATGCCGGGTCAGAACCCGTGCAGCGGGCGGGGAACCTGAGTCTCTGGAACATGAGACTGCCCGGCCGATCGATCCCCTTCGTCGCCTTCGTCATGGCATCGGCCATTATCTCCAAGTCGCCTGAAGTATACGGATTCGAACCCCTGGGCGGCCTGCCGGTGATCCACGAGTCCGTCCCGGTGCAGCGCGCCATGGTACTGGAAGAAGTGGCCGAGGGCATGAAAGTCCAGGTCGAGAAGCTGCGTGAACTGAATCCGGAATTGCGGCGCTGGAAGGCCGTGCCGGGGTTCGATCTCAACGTGCCGCTGGGTACCAAGCGTGCCTACGCCGCGTGGGCCGGTATCGAACCGCCCGGACCCGATCCTTCCGAAATGACGTTTTACCGGGTCCGGCGAGGAGACACGCTGGGGCGAATTTCCCGCCGGTTCGGCGTGCGCACAGGGGATATCATCACCGAGAACAACATACGCCGACCGAACCGGTTGAGGATCGGCCAGGTGCTCGCCATACCGCTTTTCGGGTCATCGATCCGTTCGTCGAATCAATCCATTGCCAACCGAAGGCCCCGGGACGTGCCGCCGCCCGATCTCGCGACCCATCAGGTCATCTCCTACCGGATCAGGCGCGGCGATACGCTGGCGCGCATCAGCAGGAGATACGGCGTCTCCATGGCCAACCTGCAGGACTGGAACAAGCTGAACAACCCGGGAGATATCATCGCGGGCCGCAGCCTGACCATCTACGTTCCGCGTCCGAGCAGCACCGCGAGCGACGGTTCGACGCCGACCGGAACGCCCGGGACGGGAGGATCGAACCGCGGTGAGGGCGGAGCGGTGGCATCCGGTGCCATCATCTACACCGTAAAACCGGGCGACACCCTCTGGGATATCGCACGGGCCCACAATGTGACGGTGAGCGCCCTGCGCAGGACGAACGGATTGGGCACCCGCGCCGCTATACATCCCGGAGACCGGCTCCGCATCAACCCTTCCGACTCTTAAAAGTCATTGACATTCTTAAACTAACGTGATATTTTGGTCACGGATATTCAGGTCCGGAGACGGTCCGGTATTGAACCCGAATTCAAACGTGACGCGGGATAGCGGAGCGTTGCCATGGCGCGAAAATCTGACTGGATTATCGGTGGCCTGCTCGGTGGCGGGGTACTGGTTATCGCTATCGTCATGCTGCTGCTTATTGCCGGTCCCATGCTGAGCAGCGACAGTTCTCTTTCCGGCATGGGCGGCGGCCGGGTCGCGCTGGTCGAAGTCCGGGGTGCGATCACCCGGGGCGATGACACGGTCAGGCAGATCGTCAAGCACCGCGAGGACGATTCCGTACGGGCTATCGTGGTGCGTATCGACAGTCCCGGCGGCGCCGTAGCCCCGACGCAGGAGATCTTCGACGAGTTGCGCAAGACCCGGGAAGCGGGCAAGATCATCGTGGCTTCCATGGGCAGCGTGGCGGCATCGGGCGGGTACTACATCGCCTGCGCGGCCGATTCCATCGTGGCCAACCCCGGCACCATCACGGGTAGCATCGGCGTGATCACCGTCGCACCGAGTGCGGAGGATCTGCTCGAAAAGATCGGTATCGACTGGCAGGTCGTCAAAAGCGGCCGGCACAAGGACATAGGTTCACCGAGCCGCAGCATGACCGACGAGGAAATGGGGATCGTCCAGTCCGTCGTCGACGACGTATACTACCAGTTTGTCGGCGCGGTAGCCAGCTACCGGCCGCTTTCCCTCGAAGAGGTGGTCGAGCGGGCGGACGGACGGATCTACACCGGAAACCAGGCGCTGCCCCTGGGTCTCGTGGACCGCCTGGGGACCTACCAGGACGCGATCGCCCTGGCCGGCAGGATGGCCGGCCTTTCGGAAAAGCCCAACGTAGTCCGTCAGCGGCCGAAGACGTTTTTCGAGATGCTGATGGATAACATGGAGATGATGACCGGTCTGTATTCACCGGGCGTCGTCGAATACCGGTATCGATAATGCGGCAACATCTACGATCAAGGAGATTGGTATGACTAAGGCCGATATCGTGGCTCGCATCGCACAATCCACCGGGATGACCAAGGTGGACACCGCGGAAGTGCTGAACGCGTTGCTGGATTCGATCTCATCCGCGCTGGGAAGGGGCGAGAAGATCGAACTGCGTGGATTCGGCATTTTCAAGGTGAAGGAAAGAAAGGCGCGCGTCGCCCGCAATCCGAAAACCGGTACGGGGATCCGGATTCCACCGTGCGTGGTGCCGGTTTTCAAACCGTCAGACCATCTGAAAAACCGAGTACAGAAGGAAAACTAACCCAAGGGAGACAGACGTGCCGAGTGGTAAGAAACGCAAGCGGTCGAAGATCGCTACCCATAAGCGCAAGAAGCGCTTGCGGGCCGACAGGCATAAGAAGAAGTAAGATCGGCGGTCAACCGGCGGCCAGACGGTTGCCTTCGAGCCTTTGAAAGCAGCGGGTGTCCTCCTCGGGACGCTCCGCCGGTCCTGCGCCGTCCTGCCCCGAAGTCCTACCTCGCACCGGAAAAATCCTCGCCGATGTAGAGATCCGTGAAGATCACGGTCTTGCCGCCGAATCGGTTGGTTTTGAGTCCCCTGAGCCACGGCTTGAAGAGGTGGTTCGCCATGGGATGGAAGACGAAGGCGGCCCCCGCCTCCTCGACCAGAGTGCGTTCGGCCCGGCGGATGATTTCCGTCCGCCGTTCAGGATCCAGTTCCTGGTCCGCCGCGTCCAGCAACGCCTCGAATTCCGTGTGTTCGAAATCGTGGCGGCTGCGCCCGCGTGTTCCGGGGCGCCAGATCATGTCCAGCATGTTCTTGGGATCCCGGTAGTCCCCGAAGAAAGGTACCATCCCCAGGTCGATGTTCCAGTTGAACATGTAGTTGGTGAATACCGGGTAATCGGCGCTGCGGAACGTGATGCCGATGCCCAGGTGTTCCCGCAGCATGCCCTGGATCACCTCGGCGACCATCCGGATATCGGGTCTCGGCTGTCTCAGCCACATTCCCATCACCGGGAACCCGCGGCCACCGGGATAACCGGCCTCTGCCAGCAACTTCCGCGCCTTTTCCGGATCGAAATCCTGGTAGGTTTTGTAGTCGTCGTGGGCGTCGAAGGTGACCGGCAGCATGGAATAGGCGGGAACGGCGGCGCCGTGCAGGACTACGCGGCAGATCGTTTCCCGGTCGATGGCCCGGGCGATGGCACGCCGGACCCGGGCATCGTCAAAGGGCGGTTTCCGTGTATTGAAGAAGATGTACCATGTGCCGTCGGTCGGGTTGGAAACGAGTTCCGAGCTCAGATCGGGATCGCGCTGCACACGGATCAACTCGTTGGCCTGTACCTCGGCGAATCCCACCT
The DNA here is from genome assembly GCA_009841265.1 of Gemmatimonadota bacterium. Lineage (NCBI taxonomy): Bacteria > Pseudomonadati > Gemmatimonadota > Gemmatimonadota bacterium. The sequence goes on from VXMB01000009.1 coordinate 117,928, forward strand.
CGTCGTTTTCGTAGGGGAGCAGGTTGGCCGTGGACGGATGGCGGAAGACGCGGTGGATCTTCTCCACATAACCCTTGATGGGGCCATCGTAATAAGGATCGAGCTCGAAATTCATGTGGCTGCCGTGCTTCCATTCCGTCAGCCTGTAGCTCGAATTGGTCACGCAGTTCCCTTCTTCGGTCCACCGGGGTCCGTGCTTCTCCACCTGCCACCTGGGCACCGGCATGGATGTGGGGACGGAGAGAATGAGTCCCAGGTACGGCGCCGGATGGGTGGTTTCGAAGGTCAGCGTATGGTCGTCGACGGCCCGGACGCCCAGCATTTCCGGGTCGGCGTTCGCGGTCTGGCTGTAGGCCGTCGCACCCACGATGTCGCTGTAGAACGCGGCGTATGGATTGGCCGTCTCGTAGGAAAGGGACCTGCGGAACGTATAGACGAAGTCGTGGGCGGTGACGGGTCTGCCGTCGCTCCACCTCCCCGTTTCGCGCAGATAGAAGGTCCAGGTCTTGCCGTCGGGAGAGACCTCCCAGCGATCGGCCGCCGCCGGGATGAGATCGCCGTTCTCGTCCTTGGCGACCAGGGTCTCGAAGAGGAACTCGTTCCACTGCCCCACGTAGAGGTTGACGCTGACGTCCAGGCTGCGCGGCTCGTCCCGCATGAACCGGTAGGTCTGGAACTCCAGCGGCGCCGCATCGGGCGGCATCTGCTTGCCGATGGTGTTGAAGACGGGGTCGGTGTCCTGCGGGGTAAGCGGGATGGCTTCGGCCAGAAGCATGCCTGCGCATGCCAGCAGGGAGGCTGCCAGGATGGCCGGGTAACGCCGGCCCGCCGATCTTCCCGTCGATCTTTCGGCCGATCCTCTGGTCGATCCACCCGCCAGTCCTCGGGTCGGCCGCAGTTTCGATTTCATGACGTGGCCTGTGCTCCTTTTCCATCTCCAATGGACCACTGTTCGCCGACAAGCGACACAGCCATCCGAAGCGCCTCGCCCAGGTTACCCGCGTCGGCAATGCCCTTGCCCGCGATATCGAAGGCCGTGCCGTGATCCACGGAGGTTCGGATGATCGGCAGGCCGAGGGTTACGTTCACGGTGCGGTCGAAGGCGATGGCCTTGACCGGGATGTGTCCCTGGTCGTGGTACATGCCGATGATCCCGTCGAAGTCGCCCTTCCGGGCCCGCATGAATACGGTGTCCGGCGGCAGGGGACCCGTGATCCGCCAACCCCGGGCACCGGCTTTCTCACGCGCTTTTTCGATGGCGGGCGCGATGATGCGGATCTCCTCGTTCCCGAAGAGTCCGCCCTCGCCCGCATGGGGATTCAGTCCGCATACGGCGATCCGCGGCGCCGCCACGCCCATGCCGGCCAGCGCGTTGCCGACCAGGTCCAGGGTGATGAGTATTTCATCTTCGGACAGGCGGTCGATGGCGTCTCGCAGGGAGACGTGAGTCGTCGCGTGGGAGACCAGGATCCCGTCGAAGGCCAGTGCGAGCCTGAATCGCTTCGTTCCGGTGATTTCGGCCAGCAACTCGGTGTGGCCGGCGTAGGCGTATCCGGCAAGGCTCATGGCTTCCTTGTTGATCGGCGCGGTGACCATGGCGGCGATGTAGCCGTCCATCGCCATGCGGGCGGCCCGCTTCACGGATTCCACGGCAAGGCGACCGGCTTCGGACTGCACACGGCCCGGAACCAGGCTATCGATTTCTAATTCCGCTTCCTGCGCGTTCATGACGTCAATCGTGCCGTGGCGGAACAGGCCCGCCTCGGGATGTTCGATCGGATGGATGTCGAGACATGATCCGGTTCGGGCCAGCGGCAGCGCCCGGCGGATGACTTCATCATGCCCGATCACCAACGGCCGGCACAATTCGAAGACCCATTCCTGCGAAAGGATCTTTACAATGACCTCCGGTCCCACGCCGTTCGGATCGCCCAGCGTGATCCCGATGACCGGGCGTTCATCTGAACCGTTTCCTTTGCGATCGCCCGATGCCTGCTTACCATAGGGTCCGGTGATGCCATCCGGGGTGTCGCCGGCCGAGGTGTCGCCGCCCGTGATGGTGCCGGCCTCGGTGTTACCGGCCTCGGTGCTGCCGGCCTTGGTATCACCCGCCCGTGGGGTGGCACCAGCCAGGGTGTCAACGCCACGTGGAGAGAGGCGTTCCATGGCTTTCGCCAGCGTGTGCTCGTCGCCGAAGGATCCGGGTTTGATGACCAGACCCATGCCGTCATGGGGACCGCCCGCGACGGCAGACTGGCCTATACCTGCGTCGATTTCATCGCGTATCCAGGCGCCATCGGCACGCAATTCCTGAAAGACGCGGCCGGCGGTTTCCCCGCCCGTGAGCACGAGACCACCCGGGTTCGCCTTCGTGAACAGCCTGCGGGCAACTTCACCCAGGTTTTCGATGACCACCAACGCGGGATCGCGGCCGGCGGCTTTCTCGGCCAGATGACCGATCCACGCCCGCCGATCCGTACGGTCCGTACGGTCCGGACGCACTGGGGTTACAACCGCGTTCCGCCCATTTGCCATGGCCTCCGCGATGCTAGTGGTCAGTCGATCCACCTCGCCCATACGCTTCCGCTCATCCACAATCGACAGGGGATCAAAGGGGCAGATGGTTGCCGAATTCCGGCCGTTGACCTGCTCGACCTGCCGGGAGGTCGTGTCGTGCAGACTGCAGGCGAATACGAGTACGGGACCGTCCTTCAGTGGCGACGCGGGTGCGGCAACTCGCGGCTTGCTGGATGATGACCGAGGTGAACGGGATGAGGAGGCACGCGGCTTCCACCTAAGCGCCAACCGTTCCGCGAGAGCGCCGGCCATGCCGCCGGAACCGCAGAGCAGCGTAGTAGCCGCCGCAGGCGCTGAAGAACGTCTGTCCTCAAAAGCTCCACGATCCTCGAAAACCGCGTCCAGCAACCCATCCCATCTCATAGGATCCGCCATATCCACCACCACCGTGGTCCCCGTTGCGGCCTTGATTTCGTCAAGCGCCCCTCTGATAGCTGCCGTACCGCCATGAACGGTTTTCAAATCGATGTGGACCCTCCCTCTGCCGGTACCATTGTCCAGGAGATCCGGGACGAAGGCGTGTTGCGGCGGGATGTCGGGACCCGCCATGTCCGCGCCGCTGATGGGCAGGCCGCCAAGCAAATGATATCCCCCCACCGTGATACGTCCCATTTCAGGAAAAGCCGGAGCGCATACCACCAGTCCGAAGTCCATCAGGTCGCTGACAAGGTCGATTTCGAAGCCTACATTTCCCCTGAGCGTCGAGTCGATCTTCTTGTAAATCAACGCACCCGACCGGGCCCGTATCGCCTCGCAGGCCGCCCCCACGCGATCGGCGGCTTCCGCCTCGCTGCAGGAACGGGTGTCCGTGTTCAGCACGACCAGGTCTGCCGAATCGAATCGATCCAGCCGGTCCGGACCGGTCGGCACGGCCACGGCGAAGCCTCGTTTCGCGAAGGGGACCGCCACGTCGTGAGCGCCGGCGAGGTCGTCGGCGAGGATATAAATGGGCGTAGTCATGGTGGTACTTTCAGGCCGCACCGCCGGCGAGGCCGGCCCGCGCTACGATCTCTTCCCAGGTGGGCTCGACCGGCGCGTCGCGGTCTGCCAGCTCAGCCATGACCTCCGGCCACTTTGCGCCCGATCCGGTGACCAGGCATACGACGGTCTCATCAGCGGCGAGCCGTCCCGCCCGGGCGGACTTGATCGCCCCGGCAACGGACGCCGCCGATGACGGTTCGACCAGGTAACCGCTCCTCGCGAGCAGGCGCACCGCCTCGATGATCTCTTCCTCGGTCACGTCGGTGGCGTCACCGCCGGAATCGTAGATGGCCCCCAGTGCAAGGGGTCCTCCGGTGTCGTCCCTGATGGAGAGGGCGATGGAACTCGGATCGGGGTGGACGATCACGTCACCGCGTCCCTGTTGGAACGACTGCACGTAAGGATTGCATCCCGCCGGCTGCACACCATGCATGACTGGATTCCGATCGACGAGGTCCAGCGCGCGCAGCTCGTTGAATCCCTTCCACGGACCGAACAGCGCGTCGCCCGCGGCGATGGGGCAGAACATCCGATCAGGGATCCGGCCGCCGAGTTGCACGAAGATCTCGAAGGCGATGGTCTTGTAGCCCTCGATACCGAAGGGCGTGCCCGTGGGCATGGGCGTCATGGTCGTCGAGGGATAGAAGCCATGGTCCCGGATCAACGTGTCCAGGTACTGAAAGCGGTCTTCCAGCACGAAGGCGTGGCCGCCGTACAGGGCGATCATGTCCCGCTGCAGCATGGAGGATTCGGGATGGCAGAGGATGATGCAGGAGTCCATCTCCGCGGCGGCGCAATAGGCCGCGGCCGAGGCGCCGTGATTGCCCGTGGTACTGGCCGTGACCCGGCTGTAGCCCAGGGATCGCGCCATGGAGACCGAGGACGCGTGGAACCGGTCCTTGAAGGCCCAGGTGGGATTGGTCGTCTCGTTCTTGATGTACAGGTTCGATAAACCGGTCGCCTCACACACCGCCCGGGGCCGCACGAGGGCCGTGTTCCCTTCGCCCAGTGAGATCTGCGCCGCCGGGTCCCGCAACGGCAGCAGGGCGTCGAATCGCCATATACCGTGACCGGCCCGGCCCCAGTCCTCCACGTTCAGGTCGGTCGCGATCGCCGGGTAGTCGTAGGTCACGGTCAGCGCAGCCGCGCCGCCCCCTGCCTCGGCCGCGCCGCCCCCTGCCTCGGCCGTGCAGGAGGGACAGCCGAAGAACATCGGCGCCAGAGGATATTGAGCATTGCACCGGGTACAGGTGAGGCCGAGAATGGACATGGTTTTCTTTCGGGAGTTGAGCCGGAATATACCGACTTTTGCGTCTATGGAAGGGGATGGCAATGCGTGTGTGGTTACCAGGATCGCTACCCGAAAATATACCTTCGGGGTCGGGGAGTGTAAAGGACTACAGGGTGCTTCGCATCAAACGTCACGGTGGTCGTCTCCCACGCCCGGTGCCCGACGTGACCCGGTTATTCTTGACACGGAAGACGGCACAACGATATGATCCGTAAGCCGAACGCATGACGCGGAAATCCTGGACAGACTCAAACCCACCGGAAGCGACACCATGTCAACCCGATCACTGCCCCACGGACTCTGGCCGGTGATGCTCAACGCATTTCACGAGGACGGGACTATCGACTGGCACGGCGTGGACGCCCTGACCGACTGGTATATCGAGAGAGGATCGGCGGGCCTCTTTGCCTGTTGTGGATCCAGCGAGATGTTTCACCTGGATGACGTGGAGCGCCTGGCCGTAGCGCAACGCGTCGTAAGCCGGGCCGCCGGCCAGGTACCCGTAGTCGCCACAGGGACCTTCGGCGGTCCCATAGAGCATCAGGCCCGGTTTGTCAAGCATTTGGCTGATATGGGTGTGGACGCGGTGGTCGTCATCGTTTGCCTGATGGCCGAAAGGAGCGAGGACGAGGAAGTGCTTAAGCGGAACATGGAGCGACTGCTCGCCTTGACGGATCCCGTTCCCCTGGGTCTCTACGAATGCCCTACGCCCTATCACCGGAAACTGTCGCCCGAACTCTTCGGGCATCTCGGCGCTTCCGGCAGATTCCATTACCACAAGGATACGGTCTGTGATATCGATCTGCTCCGGCTGAAGATCGACGCCGTGCGCGACACGCCGCTAGGGGTCTTCAATGCCCACTTCGAAACCGGACTCGATGGTCTTCGCTACGGGGCCGCCGGGATTTCTCCCGTTGCCGGAAACGTATTCCCCGAACTGTTTGCCTGGTTGTGTTCCGAGTATGACGAACACCCGGAAACGGCGGAGGAGGTGCAGCGGATGATGACGTCCCTGGCGCCGGTCGTCAACAACAAGTACCTTGTCACCTGCAAACGGTACCTCCAGCGTATCGGACTGCCCATCACGACGCGCTGCCGTTCAACGGACGCCAGGTTGACTGCCTTCGACGAGGGGCTGATCGATGGATTGCAGACGTCGGTCGAACGTTTCGCAGAAACCCTGGGAATCACCCGGACCGTACCGGCCTGATCTTCATTCCGCCTCGTCCAGCCGCTCGACGTCCACGTAGTACGCCCCCTGGATTTCCCCTGCCTCATCGATGAAAGAAGCATGCAGGAGCGTCGTTCCCGTTCCTGCGATCGCGAGGGTGAACTCGGCGGTTTTGTCGCCGGTCTCCAGGGGTTCGCTCCGTTCCTCGTCGAAAAGCGACAGGCGCGCTTCGACCGGCCGGATCGCCACGGAACGGGCATCCTCCGGGGCGTAGATGAGGGTCCTTGCCTCCTCGGTCGGTATCGTTCCGTCGATGGCCAGGTCGCGTTCGGCGGGCCACCGGCGCAGGGAGAACCGGTAGCGTCCCGGCCGCGCAATCTCGACGGCCCAGGTGCCGGTACTTTCCTTGGCCCGGGTGATGTGAGTCTGGTGCCAGGCCACGTCCCCCAGCACGTCCATGGCGCAGAGGCGCGCGGGATTCTCGGCCGGATCTCCGAGCGTGATGGGACAGTAGGTTTCGAGTCCGGGCGAGATCTCGTCCCACCAGGCGTCATGGGCGCGACGCAGCCGGTCGACTTCGCCCGGATGGTCGTCGGCCACGTCCTCGCGCTGACCCGGATCGGCCTTGATGTCGTATAGCTCTTCGCCCCGTACCAGCCGCCAGCGGCGCGTCATCACGGCATTGGTCCATTTCTCCGGCGGCACGGTATCCTGCCGGTACTGCAGGAAGTGAACCCGGTCGCCGGGCAGGCTTGCCTGGCCGCCATGCAGCTGCGGTGCTATGCTCCGGCCGTCGAAGTCCACGTCCGGCGCATCGAGACCGCAAATATCGATGAAAGTCGGCAGCACGTCGATATGAAGGCTCATTTCGTCGACGTCCCGTCCGCCCACGAGTCCGCCGCCGGGCCACCGTATCAGAAAGGGCACGCGGTGACCGCCGTCATAGTAGGACCCCTTCTTTCCCCGCATCCCCGCGTTGAATCCCCGCACCACGTGTTGGTTCTCATCGAGTTCGCTGCCTCCCGAACTCCCGTTGTCGGTCATGAAGATCAGGATGGTGTTTTCTTCCAGGTCCAGTTCGGCGAGCCTTCGACGAAGTCGCCCGAAGTTCTCGTCGATATTTGCGATCATGCCGCAGAATTCGGGTTCCGGCACGTCCGGGTTGCCGTGGTAGGGCCGGGCGTATTCCTCAGACACGAGATAGGGGGTGTGCGGGGCATTGGTGGAGAGATAGACGAAGAACGGCGCGTCTGATCCGGCCTCACCGGTCGCGGACTGACCACCCGCGCACCCCTCGATGAAGCGGATCGCCTCGTCGAACCAGACGTCCGTGCAGTATCCCGCGTGCTCCACGGGCGCGCCGTTGTGGAAATAGGTGTCGTCGAAGTAGTTGTTTCCCCAGAAATCGGGCGTCTGTCCCACGCCGCCGCCCTTGTGGGCCACCACGTGCTGGAATCCGCGGTCCTGGGGCCGGTAGGGGTAGTTGTCGCCCAGGTGCCACTTGCCGAACATGGCGGTGCGGTAGCCGGCCGCGCCGAAGACGTCCGCCATGGTCGTCTCCGACTTGCGCAGGATGGACCGGCCCCAGCAGGTCGCCCAGGCACCGTTGCGCACGGGCCGCCGGCCGGTCATCAGGGCGCCGCGCGTCGGCGTGCACAGGGGCGACACGTGGAAGTCGGTCAGGCGGACCGCGTCATCGTGAAAGGCGTCGATACGGGGTGTCTTCAACCACGGATGCCCGGTGCATCCCAGGTCGCCGTAACCCTGGTCGTCCGTGATGACCAGGATGACATTGGGTCTTTTGTCGCTCATCCTGACTTCTACTCCTTAGCGTTACGAAAGCGTTGTGATACAACCGATCTGATCACTAATATAACAGGGCTTTCTGATCACTGTTATTTAACTATACCTGCGTCATTAGGCTAAGGAATAACACGTGGTTGCCAATGTCGCCCATCGTGGCGCGTCGGGAAACTACCCCGAGAACACGTTACGCGCGTTTCAGATGGCGCTTGATATCGGCGTGGATGAGATCGAGCTCGATCTCCGTTCTACGCGGGACGGGCATCTCGTCGTCATGCACGACGCCACCGTAGACCGAACAACCGACGGTACGGGCGCCATTGGCGAGCTCACGCTTGCCGAGATCAGGGCGCTCGACGCCGGAATGGTGTTTGGCGAAAGGTTTCGGGGCGAACGTGTGCCGACCTGGGAGGAAGCGCTGGATCTCGTTCGGGGTAAAGTGAGGCTCAATGTACACCTCAAAGAGGGTGGAAACCCGGATGGCGAATTTGAACGCAAGGTAGCGAAAGCGCTGCGCGCATTCCGAATGATGGGTGATTCCATACTGGCCTGCAACGATGAGAGCGTGGGGATCTTCGCCGAGGTCGACCCGCGAACAGTTTGCCGGATCTTTCCGAACAACCGCTCCCCCGAGGAGTACACTCGGTCATCTGCGGAATTGGGGCTTCGGACAACGCAGCCTGGACGGGACATGACCACGCCGGAATTTGTTCAGAAGGCGCACGAATCAGGACTGGGTGTTCACGTATTCTACGCAGATACCCCCGAAGACATGCGGAAATTCATCGGGATGGGCGTGGATGGAATCCTGACAAACTATCCGGAACGGATGAAAGCGGTGATCGCGGAAACGTGTAGCGGAAACGTGTAGCGGGAACGATCGGCGTCCGTGCTAATGCAGAAACAGCCGCAGGCCCGTGTGGGCCATGACCATGCCGTATTCGTCGGCCGCTTCCGTCACTCCTTTATCCGCAGCAGAACCGCCCGTCTGGGCCACGTACCGCACGTTGCTTCGCCCCGCCCGGTCGATGTTGTCGCGGAAGGGAATGAAGGCGTCCGAAGATAGGCAGATCCCCTCGAAACGGGAAACACAATCCCGCCGTTCATCCGGCGAGATCAGCACGGGACGTTCTTCGAGGTCAACCAGCATGCGGGCCTCTTCCGTGTCGGAAAGCTGATCCCACAGGAGGTACTGGTCGACGATGTTCGTCTTCTCGGTGCGTTTTAGCCCTTCGCGGAACGTGAGATCCAGTGTCCGGGGATGCTGTTGCAGGAACCACTTGTCGGCCTTGTCGCAGGCCAGCCGGGTGCAGTGGATGCGGGACTGCTGACCCGCGCCCATGCCGATCACCTGGCCGTCATAGGCCACGCAGACGGAGTTGGACTGGGTGTACTTGAGGGCGATCGTCGCCACGACGAGGGTGTCGAGCGCGGAATCCGGAACGTACTTGTTGTTCGTGACGATGTTGGAGAAGGTCTGCCGCGTGATGGCCGCGTCGTTGCGGGGCTGTTCCAACCGGAGGCCGAACAGCGTTCTTTGCTCGACATCGGGCGGTTCGAAGTCCGGGTCCATCTCCAGAACGAGGTATCCGCCCCCTTTCTTCGCACGGAGGACTTCCAGCGCGTCCGGTTCGTATCCCGGCGCGATGATCAGGTCCGACACCTCCCGTCTGAGCACGTTGGCCAGGGACCGGTCCACCACCTCGCTCACGGCCGCCGCGTCCCCGAAGGAGCACATGCGGTCGCCTCCGCGGGCCCTTACGTAAGCCGCGGCCACAGGTGAAAGCTCCTTCCCGGCCAGGAACTGCGAGGCCAGGTACGTTTCACCGAGCTCAGCGGCGATGGCCGCCCCGGCAGGACTGGCGTGCTTGAAGGACGCCGCTCCGGCCACTCCGGTTGCCTGTTTCAGTTCCCGCGCCAGTTGCCATGCGCCCATGGCGTCGATGATATTGACGTAACCCGGCGTTCCGTTGAGCACGCGCAACGGTGATTCCGGCGGCAAGGTCACCCTGGAGGGATGTTGATGGGGATTGAGTCCGTATTTAAGTGAAAGATCCATGGTTCAATGTCTTGTGGTTGAAATGGTCCTGTGTCCTGGATTCAGTCAGGGCAAACTCCGGGCAGGTACTGATGCACATTCCCTGCATGTTCCCGCAGAAATTGGCCGAAAAGAATAGTGTTTCAACTTGCGCGGACAATATAATCCCCTTTGTGCTGCCGGGCAAACTATCAGGGTGTAATCGCTGATCATTCTTCCAAATCAAGGATCTATCCATGTCTTCGGCGTCTTCCCGCGGCGGTCTGCTGCGCGTGCTCGGCCTGATCACGGGACTGGCCATCACCTTCGGAGGAATCGTCAGTCTCGGCATCCTGCGTGCGCCGGGTGAAGTGGCAGCCCAGTTGCCCGATCCCTGGTGGTACATGGCCACCTGGATCGGAGCGGGCGTGTTCGTGCTGTTCAGCACGGCTTCCGCCGCCGAACTGGCTACCGCATTGCCGCGGGCCGGGGCCTACTACGTCTACGCACACCGGTCACTTGGCCCCTTCGTCGGGTTCGTCAGTGGATGGACCGACTGGCTGAACTGGTGCGGCGCAACGGCGATGACCATCGTCGTCATCAACGAATACCTCCATCTCCTGACGCCCGCAATTCCGAGATACAGCCTTTCGCTGTGCCTGACCATCGCAGTCTCCTTCGCCCTGATCCAGTGGCGGGGCGTGAAATGGGGAACCGGCCTTCACAACGCGGCGAGCATGATCAAGGCGGTTGTTTTCGCGGTGCTTATCATCGCGTGTTTCGTACTGGCGGGTGGTGGAGGTGAGGAGAGCGAGGCGGCCGCCCTGCCGTCGATGCCCGCGGGATGGGCCCTGGCCATGGCCTTTATCGTGGCGTTGAGAGGGGTGCTTTATGCTTACGACGGCTGGGTGTTTACTGCTTACTTTTCTGAAGAAATGGCCGATCCGGGGCGTACGATTCCCCGGTCGATGTTCGTGGGCGTCGGGATCGTCATCGCGGTCTACCTGCTCATCAACATTGCCTTGCTGCGCATGCTGCCCATGTCGGAGATCGTCGGGGCGGAACTGGCCGTGGGCCGGGCCGTCGAGACTTTGTTGGGATCGCTGGCGGAGACGGTCATCACGGCGTTCCTGACCGGATTCCTTATCGTGGGGATCAACCTGGGGTACATGTTCGCCGCCCGCGTGATCTACGCCATGAGCACCGACGGCCTGTTCTTCCGGCAGTGTCGGCGGGTAAACCGGGGCGGCACCCCCACGGCGGCGCTCGTCGCCAGCCTGGCGGCCACGATCGTCTTCCTGCTGTTCAGCGGAAGCTTCGTACGCCTGGTCGAGGCCCTGGCGTTCTTCACCGTGGTCAACTACGCCATCCTGTTCCTTTCCGTCTTTCTCCTTAGAAGAAAGGAACCCGATCTTCCCCGCCCGTACCGGGCCTGGGGATACCCGTGGACGACTGCGCTCACCCTCGCAGGCGCCGTGGCTTTCCTTGCCGGCAACATCGTGGGCGGTACGGCCATCAGCCTGACGGCCCTTGGCGTGGTCGTATTGAGTTACCCGTTGTACCTGCTGTTTCGCCGGATCAATAAGCACTCTTCCGGGTCGTCAGTGGGCACCAGCGAGCGGCGAGCATAGCGTCCAGAAAGCCTTCCCGGTCCGTGCCGGCGGTCATGCGAGCCGCGGCCGCCAGGGCGTAGTAGCGGACGTAGCGCCCCTCGTCTTCCGCCGAGCGTGAGACCAGGTCATCGACCAGGTCCGCGTCCTGAATCGGGTGTCTGGCCAGGGTGAAAGCGATGTTTCGCCGGACGCGCTCGTCCTCATCCCCGAGCGCGTGTCGAAGCGCAGGGGCGTCTTCGTCACTGAAATCCCCCTGGACCGCCAACGCTTCGGACGCGTTTCGGCGTACCCAGGCGTCCTCATCGCCAACAGCACGCAACAGAGCGGGGCGGGCGTCAGACGCTGGACGGCCGATGTCGCCGAGTACGTCCGCGGCGGAGGCGCGTACCCACCAGGCATCGTCTTCGAGCAGGGCTTCCAGGTGCTTGACCGCTGGACGTCCCACGGCCGACAACGCATAGGCGACGGGCAGTTCCGACGGATTGCCGCCCGCGGGATTCGCCGGGTTCCTGGGCACGCTCGCCAGGGCTTCATCCTCACGCGTCGCGCACAGTCGCTCCACCAGCGGCTCCACCGCTTCTTCGCCCTTCCTGCCGAAGGTATACGCGGCCTGCAGCCGTACTCGTTCGTCATCATCGTCCAGGGCGTCCATGCATCGATCGATGGAAACCCCCTTCGCTTCAGCCTCGCCGCATGCCCCTCCCGCCAACCAGTTCCATACCGCCTCGGATACGGCGGGAAGCGCGTCGCCCGGCTGAGGCTTCCAGCCGCCGTTCCCGCTCTCCCATACGGGTCCGGCCGGTTCGCGCGACCGGGTGAACTGGAACTTGAGCATGTATCTGTTCTTTCCACTGACGTTCTGCGTGGCCCGGTGCCAGGAGTCGAAGTTGACGATGGAAACCGTCCCGGCGGCGCCGCACAGTCCCAGTGCGGACTCTGTGGTTTTGGACGCGTCACAGTCGGAGATCCTGTTGAGGTGCTGCTTGCCGGGCAGGATGCCCGTGGGCCCCATGTCCGCGCTAACGTCCTGGGGATAGTAGAAGGCCATCACCCACCGGAAACGCGCGTGTCTCACGTTGTGGTCGAAGATGTAATCGTCCTTGTGCCACTGCTGGCCGGAACTGCCCGGTTTGTTCAGGTGGCAGTACCGATGGGGATGCATGAGGTATCCGGGACCGAGAAGACTGGTCAGCGCTCCCCGCACGGAGGGCTGGTCGAAGACCTTATGGATTTCGGGAATCCGGGGCAGGATGTTGTTGCCGGGATTGCCTTCCTCCTCGAGCACGGTCTCGATCTTCCTGTACAGGTCCTGGTGAAACTCCGCGGGCAGGCCGTCGTTGACTTGCACGTAGCCATCCGTGATGAACCGGCGGATATGGTCGTCCCGCAGAAGATGGGGATTCCGGGTTGGCATGGCGGTCCTCTCTGATGGATTTGGACTGGAACTCTATTGCACATTACCCGAGGACATGTCGTCATGAAGACAGGCCGTCACCCAATGTAAAGTCGTAACTTGATTTCTACAATCAAGATAGATAAATTACGGGGGCAAATCACGAGAGGAAAGGAAACCGGCGGCCTCAGGTCAGCAAGGGGCCGGGGACAACGTTCGAGAAAAGAAAACCGGGGAAGCAATGAACGGCGACAGATACGATCACGGGGCGGTCGAGGCGCGGTGGATCGAGCGCTGGACATCGGAAGGGACCTACGAGGTCGACCTCGAGGTGGCGCGGAATCCCTACTACAACCTCATGATGTTCCCCTATCCCTCCGCCGAGGGCATGCACGTGGGCAACGTGTTCGCCTATACGGGCGCGGATATCCACGGAAGGTACATGCGTGCTAAGGGATACGACGTGTTCGAGCCCATGGGCTTCGACGCTTTCGGGATCCATTCCGAGAACTTCGCCCTCAAGATCAACACCCATCCCGGACGGCTGATCCCCGAGAACATCGAAAATTTCACCCGGCAGTTTAAGCGCCTTGGCGCCATGTTCGACTGGCGTCACGAAGTACAGTCCACCGATCCGGACTACTACCGGTGGACGCAATGGATCTTCATTCAGCTCTACAAGGCCGGGCTGGCCTATCAGAAAGAAGCACCGGTCACCTGGTGTCCCTCCTGCAACACCGTGCTCGCGGCGGAACAGGCCGAGGGCGGGGTGTGCGAGCGATGCGACGCACAGGTGGAGCAGCGGAACATGCGCCAGTGGTTCTTCCGGATCACGGCCTACGCCAGGCAACTGCTGGAGAACCTGGAGACCATCGACTGGTCCGAGACGACCAAGACCGCGCAGCGCAGGTGGATCGGCCGCAGCGAAGGGGCTGAAGTAGACTTCCCGCTGGCGGATCACGAAGAGAAGCTCAGCGTGTTCACCACGCGGCCGGATACGCTCTGGGGCGCCACCTACATGGTCCTGGCGCCGGAGCACCCCTTTGTCGACGTAGTGACCACGGAAGCCCACCGCATGGCTGTCGATGAATACGTAAAAGAAAGCGGCCGGAAGACGGCCATCGAACGCGAGGACGTTACCCGCGAGAAGACCGGCGTGTTCACGGGCGGCTACGCCGTCAATCCGGTCAACGACACCCGGATTCCGATCTGGATATCCGATTACGTACTGATGACCTACGGGACAGGCGCCATCATGGCGGTGCCGGCCCATGACGGGCGGGACTTCGAGTTCGCCCGGACCTTCGATCTGCCCATCGTGCAGGTGATCAGCAGCTCGGAGGACACGACGAACGGTTACGACGGCGCGGCCGTCCTCGAGGAAGCCTATATCGGCGAGGGGACCATGATCAACAGCGGACCCTTCGACGGGACCCACAGCACCGTCGGCGTGGGCGCGGTCACGGACTGGCTGGAAGACCGCGGCGTCGGGAAACGGCAGGTCAACTACCGGCTGCGGGACTGGTGCATCAGCCGCCAGCGTTACTGGGGGCCGCCCATCCCGATGATCCACTGCGGAGCATGCGGCGTGGTGCCCGTCCCCGAGGATCAGTTGCCTGTGATCCTGCCCCACGTGGAGGACTTCAGGCCGGACGGAACGGGACGGAGCCCGCTGGCGCGCGACCCTTCCTTCCTGAACACCACCTGTCCCGCGTGCGGCGGTCCCGCCACCCGTGAGACCGACGTCAACGACAACTTCCTGGACTCGGCGTGGTACTTTTTCCGGTATCCCAGCTCGGATCGCGCGGACGTGGTCTTCGAACCGGAAATGACGGAGCGATGGCTGCCCGTGGACATGTACGTGGGGGGCAACGAGCACGCGGTGCTGCACCTCATGTATACCCGTTTCATCACGATGGCGCTGCACGACATCGGTTTGGTCTCCTTCTCCGAACCCTTCAAGAAGTTCCGCGCGCACGGCACCATCATCCGTTCCGGCGCGAAGATGAGCAAATCCAAAGGGAACGTGGTCAACCCCGACGAATACCTGGACCGTTTCGGCGCGGACGCCTTCCGCACCTATCTCATGTTCCTGGGTCCCTACCAGGTGGGCGGTGATTTCCAGGACGCGGGCATCAACGGCGTGCGGCGGTTCTACGACCGGCTCTGGCGCTACGCCACCGGGACCGATTTCAGTGAAGCGCCGGTCGAGGACCCCGAATTGCTCGCCCTGCTGCACGGCAAGACGCGGGACGTTACCGGAGACATGGCGTCGTTCCAATACAACACGGCTATCGCGCGCCTGATGGAACTGCTCAACGGCCTGCAGAACGCGTCCTCACACCATCGCGAAGCCATCGACCGATTGCTGCAGCTGGCCGCCCCTTTCGCGCCCTTCATCTCCCAGGAACTGTGGACCCACCTGGGACACAAGGGCATGGTCTGCGACGTACCCTGGCCGGAGTACGATCCGGCGCTGATTATTTCCGCCACGATTGAATACGTCATCCAGATCAACGGCCGGGTTCGGGACAGGCTTGAACTGCCGCCCGGTACGCCCCGCGAAGAAATCGAGCAGGCCGCCCTCGCCAGCGAACGCGTACGGCAGTGGACCGATGGCAAGGAATCGGTCCGCAACATCTTCGTGCCGGACAAGCTGCTCAACATCGTGGTCAAGGGCTAGGCCGCCCGCTCCGGTTCGGCCCAGGCTGCCCGGCCCAACTCGGCCCGACTCGGTCCGGTCCGCGACGTGTCAACCAACACTGTTACGTCCATGTCCACGCCGCGCATATCCGTCCTGATGCCGGTCTACAACGCCGCCGGCACGCTTCCCGAAACCCTGCAGAGCATCGCCGCGCAGACGCTGGGCGACTTCGAGGTCATCGCCGTCGATGACGGGTCGGACGACGACAGCGGGATGATCCTGGAGGCATGGGGCCGCGGGGACCGGAGAATCCAGCCGGTCCGAGCCGGCCGCGTCGGCCTGGTCGAGGCGCTGAACCTCGGACTATCACGGTGCCGGGGCGAGTGGGTCGCCCGCATGGACGCCGACGACCGGATGCGCCCGGACCGTCTCGCCCGGCAGTCGGCACTGCTGGACGCCCGGTCGGATATCAGCGTAGCCGGGTCGCTCGTGGAAATCTTCGCCGAAGGCGCAGTGGGTGAGGGCATGAAGGTTTACGAGGCCTGGCTCAACAGCCTCGTCGAGCCCGAAGACATCGCCCGGGAGATCTATATAGAAAGTCCGATCGCCCATCCGTCGGCCATGGTGCGACGGGACGAACTCGTGGAGCTCGGCGGATACCGCGACGCCGGATGGCCGGAAGATTACGACCTCTGGCTTCGCTTTCACGCCGCGGGACGGCGATTCGCCAAGGTTCCGGAAGTCCTGCTGTACTGGCGGGAACACGGGTCCCGGCTGACGCGAACGGACGCCCGGTACTCGGTAGAGAACTTCCTGCGCGTCAAGGCGCACTTCCTGGTCAACGGCCCGCTGCAGGACCGGGACGGGTTGATCGTCTGGGGCGCGGGCCAGACCGGCCGCCGGTTGACCAGGCACATCGTCCGCATGGGCCGTCCGGTGGATGCCTTCGTGGACATTTCTCCCCGGAAGATCGGCAGTCGCATGCGCGAAGCCCCGGTGATCGGTCCCGATGAACTGCCTTCGACCTGGAACCGCTACCGCCGTCCGGTGCTCATCGTCGCCGTGTCCTCTCGGGGCGCACGTAAGCTGATACGCCAGGCACTCACGGACGCGGGCCTTTCCGAAGTGGAAGACTATCTGTGCGCGGCCTGAATGCGGAACGGGTGGACGCTATCGACTGGACCGGACCGATCGCCCCGCCCGCCCGGACCGGCCCATTGACACGATTCTGAATACCGAGTGCCCCGAAGTTGTATAACTTTCACAATACCTTTGTCATTTCATGCGTTGCGCATTACATTGACCGCTCAGCGGATTCCGATTTCAAGCATCGTGACTGACGCGGCCGCGCCTTAACATGGCGTCACGCACGCAATTTAACAGGCGGAAAACAAAGGCCTGCAGAGCAATTCTTTGCAGAACCTTCCTTCAAGGAGTTCATCATGGTAGACAGGGCGGACAGGATAGACGAAGCGCCTTCCGGTTTTTCGAGGCGAGGCTTTCTAAGAGGCATGATGGTGGGCGCAGGCGCATTATCGCTGGGCAGTTACGAGGCCGTGGCACAGATGATCTCCGGACCCAACGCGCGACCCGTGCGCGGGTGGGGCGTTCCCGAAGGTCTCGTGCGCCTGAGCGGAAACGAAATGCCCATCGGTCCATCGCCGCGGGCGGTTGAGGCTGTCCTGGAGAACGTGTACTCCTTTAACCGCTACAACCGGAACAGGGACATCTATACCAAGATCGCCGAGCGGCACGGGTTGCCCGTGGTGGAGTGGCCTCCCAATACCTTCTCGCCGCCTGACGCCTGGGTTACCCTGGGCTGCGGTTCCTCGGAGGTGCTTTTCGCCGTGGCGTCCGCCTATCTCAGGGACGGAGCTGAAGTGGTCGAGGCCTCGCCCGGTTACGCCGGCGTGTTCCGCACGGCCGAAGCATACGGTGCCTCGGCGAAGTGGGTCCCGTTGACCAGCGATTTCCAGCAGGACCTCGATGCCATGAAAGCTGCTATCAGTGAAAATACGCGCGTGGTGGTCGTGACCAATCCCGGTAACCCGACCGGCGTGCTCGTCCCGCCGGACGCCCTGAGGAAGTTCGTCCAGGAGGTCCCGTCTGACGTGATCGTCTTCGTGGACGAGGCCTACATCGAGTTTTCGAAGAACCCCGAAGACCGGGTCGGCGCGGCACCGCTGATCCTGGATCACGCGAATGTGATCGTAGCTCGCACGTTCTCCAAGATCATGGGCATGGCGGGACTCGGCGTCGGCTACGGCCTGGCGCGCCCCGAAGTCATCGAGAAGCTGAATCAGAACAAGGGCGGTCGGCCGAGCATGCTTTCGACCAACGCCGCGGTGGCGGGGATCGAGGATCATGACTACCAGGACCGGGCGCGGAAGGTGACCTGGGAAGGCCAGGAGTACTTCGCCAGCAATTTCGACGAAATGGGCATCGAGTACGTACCCAGCCAGTCCAGTTTCATGCTGATCAACGTGCACAAGGATGCGGATGAAGTCGTCCGCAAGTTGAGGGAAGAATACAACGTGATGGTCGGCAACGGAAAGCGCCGTTGGGAAATGGATACCTGGCTGCGGGTCACTTCCGGACTGCAGGAAGAGAACGAGGCCTTCATGGCAGCGCTCAAGAAGGTGCTGGTAAGTAGCTGATCGTTCGTTCGATCGTTTCGAGTATCTGATCAAAGGACGGGGTTATGTCGAACATGTTAAAGGCGATGAACCTGGCGGCTCCCGGGTTCACAAGGCGCAAGTTCCTCAAGGGGCTCGCGGTAGGCGCCGGGGTGGCTTCCCTGGGCAGCTACGAAGCCGCGGCGCAGATGGTGGCGGGACCCCGCGTCCGGCCCGTGCGGGGATGGGGGGTACCCGAGGGATTCATCCGCCTGAGCAGCAACGAGAACCCGATTGGTCCTTCGCCCCGCGCCGTCGAGGCGATCATGCAGTACGTCTACAAGTTCAACCGGTACTACCGGGGCCGCGGGCTCTACGGCCAGATCGCCGAGCGCCACGGACTGCCGGTCGTCATACCTTCGAACAACAACGAAGACCGGACCGAGCCCTGGGTGACCCTCGGGTGCGGGTCATCGGAAGTGCTCTTCGCCATCGCCTCGGCCTACCTGCGTGACGGCGGACAGATGATCGAGGCCGCGCCCGGTTACGGCGGCGTGGTCCGTACGGCCCGGAGTTACGGCGCCCGGGCGCGACTGGTCCGCACGACGCCGGACTTCCACCAGGATCTCGACGCCATGAAGGCGGCCATAACCGAGGACACGCGCGTCGTCGTCATCACTTCCCCGGGTAACCCGACGGGCATCATCGCACCCTTCGACGACCTCAAGAAGTTCGTCAGCGAGATCCCCACCGACGTCATGGTCTTCGTCGACGAGGCCTATATCGAGTTCGCCCGCAACCCACAGGACCGCATCGGCGCCGCGCCGCTCATCCTGGACCATGAGAACGTCATCGTAACCCGCACCTTCTCGAAGATCATGGGCATGGCGGGCCTGCGTATCGGTTACGGCCTTGCCCGGCCCCATGTCATCGAGAAGCTCGAAGACAACAAGGGCGGGCGGGTCAGCTCGCTCTCCGTGGTCGCCGCGGAGGCCTGCATAGAGGATCAGGACTACCAGGACCGGGCGAGAGCGGCGGCCTGGGCCGGGCATGACTATCTCACCGGCCAGTTCGAGGAGATGGGACTCGAGTACGTGCCCAGCCAGTCCAGCTTCATGCTGGTGAACGTGCGCACGGACGCCGACGAGGTCACCCGAAAGCTGTTCGAAGAGTACAACGTGCTCGTGGGCAACGGCAAGCGCCGCTGGCGGATGAACAACTGGCTGCGCGTCACCGCCGGCCTGCAGGCAGAGAACGAGGCCTTCATTGCCGCGTTGAAGAAGGTCCTGGTCAGCAGCTGACGGCGCCGACCACCCTACGCCACATATCCATCCTGTGAAGTGACGGTTTTCGAGGCCGGGCGATCACACCCGGGGTAACCCCGGGCCCGGTCCGGAGACCGCTTATCCCCGATCCCTGGTGATCTGTCCGGCCCGGCGTGACGAATGCCGAACGTATCGGCGCCTTGTCTGGCTAATGACGGCCGCGGGGGCCGTTCAGCACCCTACCGACAAAAGTGTACCTTACCCCGAAACGATAGGTTGCCAGCAGGATGCTGGTAACCGCGACGCAGATCAGCGCGAACTTGAGATGCACGCTGACGGGCCAGGACACGGCCAGCGCCTGTGCGCCGAGCACGAGCGGTAAATGGACCAGGTACAGCCAGTAAGACGCGTCCGAGACGTATCGGATCCAGTATCTTTGCTTCGACGCGATCCACCGAAACAGCCCCAACAAACCGAAACAGGCCAGCCAGGTATAGACTGCGCCGATTACCGCGGCGGTCCACCTGACGGCATTCGACGGCGCCAACCCCAATGATTCGGGATCCAGCAGGAGGTACCCCGCGGGCATCGCCACCAGAATGGCCGGCGCCAGGCCCGCGGACCACCACTTTTGCACTTCGATAGACTTCTGGTAGACGAACGCGCCGAACAGATAGAAGACCAGGTAGTAGCCGAACACGTGGGGGATCGGGATCAAGTCCGCCGATCCGTCCGCACCGATCATGCCTTCCCTCATCAGGTACTGTGGAAGGATGCTGGCCGGTAGGAGCAGCCACCAGGCCGGATGGCGGAACCGCAGGCCGAGCCTCGCGCAGGCGATGAAGACCGCCGTCATAAGGACCAGGTACCACAGGAACCAGAGGTGGGCGAGGCTGGACAGCCAGGAGTACATCCACGTCAGGGGCGTCACGGGAATGAAGAACGCGTTCGTCGCCGGGATGATCGTCAACATTCCCGCCAGCAGGGGGAGTCCGATGCGGTGCAGGCGGTGGCGCGCCAGGCCGTCCAGGCCCCGGGACTGCCAGAGCATGGCGGCAAAGAAACCGCTGATCAGGTAGAAGATCGGCATGCGAAAACCGTGAATGACGCCGAAGATAAAGGCGTACGGGTTGTTTTCCAAATCGTGGGAGTCCGCCCACCTGTCCTGGATCGGCCAGTCGTCGACGGGCATGAGGAAGAGGCAGGCATGCAGCACGATGCCGAGCAACATGGCGAATGCGCGCAGCGCGTCCAGGCCGTGGAACCTGCCCGGCGCGGGCAAACTGCGGCCATTCATTTGCATCTTCCCTGGTTGCATCTCTGATGGCTGTCCGGCCTTGATGGGCCTTAGCGGGCTTTAACGGTTGCGGACCGGGCGCGATGCCGCGCCTTGCAGGAGGGTTTCAAGCATTTCGGCGGCTTTCTTCTTCACCCTGAGCACCGAGCGGTGCTTGACCTGCTCGTACCCGCGGATCTCGTCCGGCAGTCGCAACAGTTCCGATACCTCGGGGTAGTTTTCCGGGGTGAGTACGGCGAGGGCCTGGTCCAGCAGGGATTCGTACCAGGTCACGAGCGCACGTTCCTCCCGACGGGCCGCGGTGTATCCGAAGGGGTCGAAGGGGGTTCCGCGAAGGAATCTGCATCGGGCCATGATACGCAGAATGGGCCTGAACCAGGGTCCCAGCCGCAGCTTGCGATCGAGTCCCCACGCCCGAAGCAGCGGCGGATGCAGATGGTAGGACAACCTGACCGGACCATCGAACCGTTCCGCGACGCCAAGTTCGGACGGGTCGGTCAGCAGTCGGGCCACCTCGTACTCGTCCTTGTAGGCCATGAGCTTGTGCAACATGAAAGCCGCGTGCGTGGTGAGCAGGTATCCGCGGTCCGGTCCGCCGGTTCGCTCATCCCCATCGTAAACCTGTGCGATCCGGTCGGCGAACCGCTCTGCGAGCCTGGCGTCCTGGAAGGCGATCAGTTCTCCCACACGCATGACCCAGCTCCTCCGGAACGATTCCTGGTGGACGGGGATCCTTCCAATCAACGCCTCGAAGGCTTGCGCCCGCTTACGGCCGAGTAACCGCGCATAGCGGCGGACCAGTTCATCCGAATCGGGTTCGGGTTCCTCCAGAGCCCCGTCCAGCCGGGCCCGGTCGTGCACGGCCATGCGGCCCCATCGGAAGGCCTGGATGTTCAGGTCTACGGCCTGTCCGTTCAACCGGATGGCGCGCTCGATACTCTCGGCCTGCAGGGGGATGTGCCCGGCCTGGTTGGCGACGCCGAGGAGAAACACGTTGGCCACGATGTGATTCCCGAAGAGCTTCATCGCGTAGTCCTGCGCATCGATGAAGATATTGTCCTCCGATCGGGTGTGTGCTTCGATAAGCGCCTCCATGGCCGGGACGTCGGCGCCGGGCACCTGGGGATCGTATACCATTTGCGCGGTCGGGACGCCGGACCGGCTCACCACGGCCACCGTCCGGTGCGCGGCGGCGGCCTGAAGGTTCAGGGGATTTACCGCGCCGGCGATATCCGCCGCCAGGTAGAGATCGCACCGCCCGGCGGGTATATAGCTGGAAGGGGGGACCTCGCCGTCTCCCAGGACGATGGGCGATTCCACGGGACCACCCTTCTGCGCCAGCCCCGTGCGGTTCATCTCGCTCACCTTCTTCCCGTCGAAAAGCGCCGCGACGGCCAGCAAGTGGGCGACGGTCACGACGCCCGTGCCGCCGATCCCGATGAGATGAATCGAGTATTCTCCATCAATCGTCGCCCTTGCGGCGGGTGCTGCGAGCTCCGATTCGTCCAGTAACGGGTGTTCCGGTTTCAAAGGCTTGCAGTCTCCGACCGGTTCGACGGAGAGGAAGGAAGGGCAGTCGCCCTTCAGGCAGGACAGGTCCTGGTTGCAGGCCGACTGGAGTATGGCGGTCTTGGGGCCGAACTCCGTTTCCGTTGGTTCGAGCGCGAGACACATGGACTGCTGTCCGCAGTCGCCGCATCCTTCGCACACCCGTTCGTGAATGAAGACGTACCGTTCGGGGGCGAGATGTTGACGCTTGCGGCGCCGACGGTGTTCCGTGGCGCATTCCTGGTCGTAGATCAGCACCTTTACGCCGGGCTTTCGCGAAAGGCTCTCCTGGGCGGATTCGAGCCGATCCCGCGGTTCGAGCAGCAAGTGCTGGCCCGATTTCAACGCGGCCCGGGCGCGTTTGAGCGATACCCGCTGCGGAAACTTGCTGACGACCGTTACATCCTGCACGCCCATGCCCAGCAGGATCAGCGCGAAGTCGTCCAGCGTGGGCTGCCCGGTGATGTCCTGGCCGCCGGTCATGGCCACCACGTGGTTCCAGAGGACTTTATATGTGATGTTGGCGCCGTGGGAAATGGAGCTGAATATGGTGATCAGGCCGCTGTGGAGCACCGTGCCGTCGCCGATGTTCTGGAACAGGTGCCGGTTCTCATTGAACGGGAACATGCCATTGTAGATGGCGCCGCCAAGGCCCATGGTGGGTATCCAACGCACACCCCGGCCGTCCGCCTCGATGTAGGCGTCCAGCGAAGAGCAGCCGATTTCTCCGCCCGCGACCTCCCCTTCCGGCGCACGGGCCGATACGCTGTGGGGACATCCGGGACAGTAATGGGCGGTGCGCCGGGCGAAGGAGCCCGGGTCTCGTTCCGCGATTGCGTTCAGTTCCTCCAAGCGGTCGTAAATGGGCGCCGACGGGAAGATCTCCTGCAGCATCGGCCCGAGCAGAATTGTGAGCAGGTCGGGATTCAACTCTCCGTATGCGGGAATGAGCGGGCGGTCGTCCGGACCTTGCTTTCCGTAGACATGTTCTACGCCGGTGCCGAGGAGCGCATGGGCTACCGCTTCTTCCACGAAGGGCCCCTTTTCCTCCACGACCACCACGGTCTTCAGGTGTACTGCGAACTCCCGGATCGTACGCGGATTGACCGGATAGATCACCCCCAGCTTCAGGATCGGAACCTGGTCCTCCAGGTTCAGCATTCGAAGCGCCTGGACGATGTCTGTGTAGCTCTTTCCCGTCGCGACGATACCGAGGGGACTGTCCGATCCCAGGCTATCGACCGTGTCGATCCCGTTCACCCGGGCGTACTCGGCGGCGATTCCCAGGCGCACCGTGGTCAGCTCTTCTTCGAAGGGGATGGACTGGGTGGAGATGACCACCTGGTGGAAGCGCTTTTCGTAGGGCCGTCCAGCCGGTCCCGGCGGCAGCGTTACGCTGGGAAGTTCTGGGTTTGCGTCCACCGTTTCGGCGCCGTCGCAGATGGGCGTAACGAGTTTCATCCCGCAGAGGACCCCGGCGTACCTGCTGAGCGCCAGCGCGTGGTGCCCATAGGTGATGACCTCGGAGACCGTCGAAGGGTAGAAGACGGGAATACGCGCGTCGCGCAGGGCCTGTTCGCTGCTGGCGGGGTATCCGGAACTCTTCGCCATGTGGTCGTCCCCGCAGAACAGGACGACGCCGCTGTCTTTTCCCGTCCCCGCGATGTTGGCGAGGCTGAATTCGTCCAGGGCCCATTTCACGCCATGGGCCTTGCCGTACCAGAACCCGTCCACGTTTCCTTCGTACTGGCTGCCGTGCACCGCCGCCGCCGCCGTCTTCTCGTTGACCGCCGCCTGGTGTACGAACGGCGCCGCTTCACTGAGCAGAGCGGCCTGTTGCCGGAGTTCGAGGTCGAGGCCGCCGAGGGGCGAGCCTTCGTAACCGGCCATGAAGCTGCGCCGCACCGTACCGCCGGAAAGGGCGTCACGCCGCTGCTTGTCCAGCAGGAAGCGGACGATGGCATGTATGCCGGTAAGAAAGACCGGACCGCGGTTTTTGAGGTATCGGTCCTGCAGCGAGGGCGCTGGAATGGCGTCGGTGGTCAAGGCCGGACCTGCCTGGTCGCGAGGCATCTGAAAACGGGTGTAGTGCGCTTCAGGATCATGGCATCAGTATACTCGGTGGGGTGGTTCGTGTCAACCGACGCGGGTGGCCGCCGCGACCACGGAACGTGGTGAAACGGATTGCCTTGCGGCGGGCGTTTCTATAAGTTTCAGGGAACGATCGAGGGACAAAAAGAACCCCCGGAAGGACACGTGCCTGACATGTCTAATGCCGCTGCAGATATACCGTTTATCCCGGCCCTCTATGCATCTAGCCGTGAAGACGCGCCGATCGATATGCTGGTGCTTCACTTTACTGACGGTCCTTCGCTGGAAGACTGCATCGCGATCTTTCAGGACCCGGAGCGGCGTGTCAGCTGCCATTACATCGTGGGACTCGACGGCGCCGTACTGCAGATGGTCCGCGACGAAGACTGCGCCTGGCACTGCGGGACCAGCGCATGGCGGGGGCGGGAAGGCTGCAACCGCTGGTCGCTGGGCATCGAGATCGTGAACTGGGGGCGGCTGGAGAAAAAAGACGGGAGTTACTACTGCTGGCCTGAGGACTACGGGACGCCTTACTGCGGTCCATCGCCCGTTTCGGCCGGGGGCGACTGGTGGGCGTCGTATCCGTCCGGCCAGGTCGAGCAGGTCGAATCGCTGTCCGGTCGGCTCGTCGAACGCTACCGGATCCCCCTGGACCACATAGTGCGCCACAGCGACATCGCGCCGGATCGCAAGATCGATCCAGGACCCGCGTTCCCCTGGAGTGCATTCAAGGCGCGGATGTCGCAAGTGATCGCCGGCCGATGGTAGCCAGGAATGTTGACACCCGAAGCCCGGCTTCCATCGGCGGCATGGACCATAACTGAGCGGACCACCTTAATCTAATCATCATATGCCAGCCCAGGTTAATACATCCGCAGCAGGCCTTCCGGCCGGCGCGTTGACACCCGCCGTAAACGGCACGGGCGTGATCCTCCACACCGGTCTGGGACGGGCCGTGCTGTCCGATGCGGCGCGGCGGGCCGTGGCCGACGCGATCGAGGGATACTGCACGCTGGAGATCAATGCCGAGACGGGCAAGCGAGGTTCGCGCCACGACCTGGTTTCCGGGCTGCTGTGCGCCTTGACCGGAGCGGAATCGGCCATCGTGGTGAACAACAACGCCGCCGCGGTCATGCTGATCCTGCACGCCCTGGCGCGGGACCGCGAAGTCATCATCTCCCGGGGACAACTGGTGGAAATCGGAGGGTCCTTCCGCATGCCGGACGTCATGGCCGCGGGCGGAGCCCGACTCGTAGGGGTGGGAGCGGCCAATCACACCGAACCGGACGACTACCGTGCGGCCATCTCGGATCGGACGGCCCTCATCATGGCCGTCCACCGGAGCAACTTCGACCTCGCCGGCATGGACGTCTCGGTGCCTCTCGACGAACTGGCGTCGCTGGGCCGCGATCGGGACATACCGGTCGTGTACGACCAGGGAAGCGGCGCCCTGATCGATCTGGCAGCGTACGGTCAGCACGGCCTGGACAGCGGATACACGGTGCGGGAAGCGCTCGACCAGGACGTCGACGTGGTCTGCTTCAGCGGTGATAAGCTGCTGGGCGGGCCGCAGGCCGGAATCATCGCGGGCCGGAGGGATCTCCTCGACCGGATGAAGAAGGATCCGCTGATGCGGGCCTTCCGCGCGGACAAGATGGTCTACGCCGCCCTGCAGGCCACCCTGCAGTTGTTTACCGATCCGGACAGGCTTGCCGATGGCCATGCGGTTACGGGTATGATCGCCGCTTCGGCCGGGGAACTCGAATCCAGGGCGCATCGACTCGCTGAAGGTCTCGCGGGCCGTTTTGCGCATCGCGTCGACGTGACCGTGGAGGAATCCTCCGCGGAGATCGGCGGCGGCGCCCTTCCGGTCCAGCAACTCCCGTCCCGCGTCGTGGCGCTTCGGCCCGAAGGTTGGACGAACCGGCAACTCGCCGCCGCGTTCAGACGGCAGTCGCCGCCCGTATTCGGCCGGCTGTCGGGAGATCGTTTCCTGCTCGACCTGCGTACGCTGGAGGAACGGGCATTCCCGGTGGTCGAATCCGCGGCCGGCGAAATCTCGGATCTGATGGATGAAGACGCGTCACCGAGCGAGGACGCGTCACGGAGCGAGGATTGAAGCGATTATGAGCGAACGATTGAAAGGCAAAGTCGTGGTCGTCACCGGAGGCGGCACCGGCATCGGTCTCGGTATCGCCAGATGCTGTCTCGAAGCAGGAGCCGCCGTGATGATCGCCCAGCGCCGGATCGAAATCGCCGAGCGCGAGGCCGCACGCTTCCGGGACGAGGGCTTCGCCGTTCAGGCGCAACGGTGCGACGTGCGCCGAAGAGAGGACGTCGCCGCCCTGCTGGACCAGGCGGAATCGTTGCTCGGGCCCGTGGACGTGATGGTCAACAATGCCGCGCTGACGGGAAAGTCCCTGGAGCTGCGGCCCTTCATGGAGGAGACGGACGAACACTGGCGCAGCGTCCTCGACATCAACCTGACCGGCGCGTTCATCGGAACGCAGGAGGCGGCCCGCCGGATGATCGACAGCGGAGCGGGCGGTTCCATCATTAACATTTCGTCCGTCGCCCAGTTCGCCGCGCAGGAAGGCGCCTCCGCATACTGTGCCAGCAAGGCGGGAATGGACGGCCTCACCAAGTCCGCGGCCATCGAACTGGCGGTCCACGGCATCCGCGTAAACAGCATCGCGCCGGGCGATATACACACGGAGCAAAGCGATCGGCCGAGGGAAGACGCGGTAGGGCGGGGCGCTACAGGAAGGTTCTTCCGGGATACACCGCTGGACCGCCGGGGAACGCCGGAGGAAATCGGCCGCGTGGCCGTGTTCCTGGCCAGCGACGAGGCGAGTTTCGTTACCGGGGCTACGTGGCTGGTGGACGGGGGATTCCTGGGCTACTAGCCGGCCGCAGCGGCCAGATTCCAGCCGGGCGAGACGATCGGCTACTATACGGTTTCACCACCTTATTCCCTTCTGCACCGGCCCGGTGTGCTGATCGCTGCGCTGCTCGATCGGCCACTTCTCGATATCGTCGACCAGTTCGATCAGGCCTTCCACGGACGCGTCGAAGATGATCTTGCCCTTCTCGGCCGTCGCCGGCGTCGGGTCGCCGTGGACCCCCAGGCCCGTCCATCTACCCCAGAAATCATTGAATCGCACGGTTCCGGTGCTGTCGGAGGAGAAGTACTTCCCCACTCGGTCCATGTCCGGCGCGGCCTTGTCCATCTTTACGCGATCGCCGGCCAGATGAAGGTACAGGGACGTCTCCAGTTCGTCCGCATGGGCCAATACCTCCGATTCCTTCACCTCGTTGAATGCGTCGATCAGGAAAGTGAAGTAGTTGGCGGCAAAACACAACGACTCCGTGGCAAGTACCGTCTTCCTGGCAATCAGGTCGATCATCGGTGCGTTCGAGCCATGGCCGTTTACGATCAGGATCTTCTCGAAGCCGTGGTAGGCCACGCTCTTGGTGATGTTCAGGCAGAAAGCGATGAAAACCTCGGGCTCGATATGGATCGTGCCCGGGAAATCGATATGGTGCAGGTTCAGTCCGTAGGAAACCGTGGGCAGGACGAGGACGCGGTCGGGGATGCGCCGACCCAGTTCATGGCAGACCGATTCGACGAGAAAGGCGTCCGTGTCCAGCGGAAGGTGCTTGCCGTGCTGCTCAGTGGAACCCGTGGGCAGGACCACCACCTTCTGCATGCCGATCGCCTCGTTCATGTCCTCCCAGGTCAACCGGTTGTAACGGTATTCTTCCCGCACGTTCATTTCTTTTCTCCTGTGATTAGGCGCTGCGGCATTACTCACGCTTCAGGAATTTCTAAAGGTGTCCGTTTGCCGACGCTGGGCGGGCGCAGCAGGTCGCGCTGCAGGTCGTTGGCGGCCATTTCGCGCGCTTCGTCCAGCCGTTCGACGGTCGCCCAGGAAGAATAACCGGGAGAGTACTTGTACAGCAAGGCGCGCCGCCGCTGGTCGGAAGTCCACGTGGTGGTGCCGTGGACCAGTGCTTCGGTGAAGATGAGCATGTCCCCCGCCATGAAGGACGGGTTCGCGACGAGGTGGGAATCCACGGGCGGGCGGTAACGGAAGTTGGCCTTGTGACTGCCCGGGACGCAGATGAGTCCTCCGTCGCCGGGATGGACGTCCTCCAAAGCGTACATGACCACGATCAGGCCGTTGTACATCTGCCCGTCGAACCACTGGTACTGGTGCTCACCGTGGTCATGTCTGAGGCCGCCGTGAAGGTTCGGCCGCACGTGACCCCGCTCCACGGACTGCCGGTCCATCTGAAGCCCGTAAGCGTGGTCCAGCCGCAGCCATTGTCCGATCATCGTGCGGATGATACGCAGCGTAGGGGGATGAGCCATGAGTTCCATGAAAACCGGATCGAGCAGGAGAAAATCGAAACCGTGGGTCTCTTCAGGGAGGTGACTGTCCAGGATCCCGTTCATGTGGTCGACCTGGTCCCTGGTCAGCATGTCCTTATAGACAATGTATCCGTTGAGGTCGAATTCGAAGATCTCGGCTTCAGTCATGGATTTCTCCTCACGCATCCGGGATTTCCACCGGCGTCCGGCCCTCGATGCTGGGCGCTCTGAGCAGGTCGCGCTGCAGGTCATTGGCGGCGAGCGCCTGCAGTTTCTCCCAGTTCTCCGGTATGGCCCACGTGGAATGTCCTGGAGAGTACTTGTACAGCAGTGAACGCCGCTTGTCAGGCGAGGTCCACGTGTCGGTCCCGTGGACCAGTGCTTCCGTGAAGATCAGCATATCGCCGGCCTTGAAGGTTGGATTAACGACGATGTGCGAGTCCACCGCCGGCTTGAAGTCCATGTTGGTCTTGTGGCTCCCCGGCACGCAGATGAAGCCGCCGTCGCCGGGGTTGACGTCTTTGAGCGCATACATGACGACAGTCAGCCCGTTGTACATCTTTCCGTTGAACCACTGGTAGTGGTGTTCGCCGTTGTCTTCCAGCGGTCCGCCGTGGAGGTTTGGCCTTACATCGTCCCGCTCTTCGGAGCGCGTATCCATCTGGAGCCCGTAAGCGTGGTCCAGGCGCATCCATCCACCGATCATCGTTTTAAGGATGTTCAGCGTCCGGGGCAGGGCCATGACCTCCATGAACATGGGGTCGAGTTCAAGGAAACGGAAATTGTAGGATTCATCGGTGAGGTGCTGATCGAGCACCCCGTTCATATGGTCGACCTGGTCCGGGGTCAGTACATTCCGGTACATGATGTAACCGTTGAGGTCGAATTCGAAGATCTCGGCTTCGTTCATGGATACCTCCTGAACCCTCGTCTAACGCATGCTTACTCCAGGGCCCCTGGTTGATCACCCTCCGCCACAACCGGCGATCCCACCGCGCCGAAGGGCAGCCTGTTCCTTCTCTTCCATCGCCTCCATTCCCTGGCTCTCTTTTTCTTCATCTGTCCTTCCGCCCATGCTTCCAGGGGCACATCACCGGGTTCGGGGCGCCAGTACCTGGAAGCTGGATGGGCCGGGTCGCCGTCCTGGTAGACTACGCCATCCTCCGTGGTATTGGAGCCCAGCAGCTGCCGCTGAACCGGCGTGCACCGGGCCAGCAGTCCGGCGTCCTGGCGGTCGTAATCTCCGGGTCGCGCCCAGCGGTAATTGTAACCGTAGTAGAGGCACTTCCGGGAGTGGTCGGACAGGTTGGGCGTCAGGCAATGCCACAGGGCCGTGCGCCAGACCATGGCGGTCCCCGGACGGACGTTCACCTCGACGATGTCCGCCGGGTCGATGTGGTAATCCGGATCGTGAATCAGATTAGGCGAACGGTGGTGGCTGCCGCGCACGACGCAGATGGCGCCGCTGTTGTGCTCGGTGAGATCGGTGAGGTAGTACCCGACCTTGACCTCTAAGAAAGGGACGATGCCGTTCGTGACCGGGTAGCCGTAGTTGGGTGCGTCGGAGTGCCAGGGGAAGAATCCGCCCGCCGCCCCCAGCTCACCCTCCACGTGGTCTTTCATGGGCGGCCGGACGTCCACGTGAGAAGTCCGGATCTGGATGTTGACGCCCATGACGTCCACGACCATCGGCAGGATCTTCGGATATTCGATCAACGCGAAGAGCTCATCGTGGTGGGCCAGGGCATTGCGGATCTGGTACGCGGCGTCCGGAGCGGTCCCATGCGACTTGCGGTGTTTTTCGTTAAGCTCTTCGACGACGCCGATCAACCGGTCGACATGGTCCGGCGAGAGGGCGTCCTCGATCAGGATGAAGCCGTCTTCGTCGAATTGTTGCCGCTGCGATTCGGTGAGCGCCAGGTAAGGTTCAGGTTCAAAGGGGTCTGGCGCGGCCTGGACAGCGGGAATAGTCATCGTTTACTCCTTCCGTCCATCGGACGATCAACTCCACAGGCGGTCGTGAGACCGTAACGCGTTCCACTCGTCGGTGGGTTCGAAGTAACCGGGATCCTTCTCACTGACGTGCTCGCGTATGGCCTCTTCGTTCAGCTCGATCCCCAGGCCCGGCGCGTCCGGCACCGTCATGTATCCGTCCCTGACCGACGGTTTCGGCAGACCGGTCACCAGGTCGTCCCACCAGGGCACGTCCACGTGGTGGTGCTCCAGGGCGATGAAGTTCTCCGTGGCCGCGGCGCAGTGCACGCTGGCCATCTGGGCGACGGGCATGGCGGACATGTGCAGCGCCATGGAAATACCGTATTCCTGGGCCGTATCGCCGATCTTCTTGGTTTCCAGTATTCCGCCCGAAGTGGCCAGGTCGGGATGGCACACGGATATGGCCCGTTTTTCGAAGAGTTCCATGAACCCTTCCCTGAGATAGATATCCTCGCCCGTGCAGATCGGCGTGTCGCAGGCGTCGCGCAGGCGGACGTACTGCTCGGTGAGCTGCCACGGGACCATATCCTCGTACCAGGCCAGGTTGTACCGGTCCAGCGCCTTGCCCAGTCGGATGCAGTCCTCCACGCCGATGTGCCCGAAGTGGTCGACGGCCAGCGGGATCTCGTACCCGACGATGTCGCGTACCCCGGCCACATAGTCCGACAGCAGGCCGATGCCCTTATCCGTCAGCCTGATGCCCGTGAAGGGATGCATGACGTGCAGGGTGTCCAGCATCCCGGCGGGGGCCGACAGGGTACCGGGAATGTTCTTCAAAAGGCCGATGCCCACGTCCATTTTCAGGAAGGTGAACCCCCAGTCCATGCGTTCCTTCAGGCGGCGCCCCATCTCTTCGGCATCCGGGGTCGACGTGGTATCGCAGTAGATTCGAACGCGGTCTCGGAATTTGCCGCCCGCGAGTTGATAGGCCGGCACGCCGTAGGCCTTGCCTGCGAGGTCCATGAGAGCCATCTCGATGGCGCAGACGCCGCCGGCCTGCCGGGCGTGGTGGCCGAACTGGCGGATCTTCCTGAAGATCCTGTCGACGTCGCAGGGGTTTTCGCCCAGGACGCGCGACTTGAGGGCCAGGGCGTAGGTCTTGCTGGCGCCGTCCCGCACCTCTCCGAGGCCGTGGATGTCCTGGTTGGTATCGAGCCTGATGATCGTTGATGCGCCGATCGTCACGGTGCGCAGGTCGGTGATGCGCAGTGCGCCAGGACGGGAAGCGGTGTGGACGTTGATCGCTGTTTCCGGTGTTTCTGGCACAGGTTCAATCCGTTTCTCGGCGTTACCCGTCTCTCGATGTTCCCTCGGACCGGTGCGCCGGCGGCTCGACCGGGCCGTGATCCCACACGGTAGGGAAGTAACGGCCGGTCAGCAACTCACCGGGTTCGACGTCGACCCGGCGTTCCATGATATGAGTCCGTGTGGGCTGGTACCTCGTCCATCCGGGCATGTAATGCACCGCGATGGCGGGCCGGCCGTTGTCGGACGGATTGGGTGGGCTGCCGTGCCAGGTCAGGCAGTGGTGGAACATGCATTCGCCCTTTTTTACCTCGCAGGGGACGATCTCGATCTTTTCGTCGTCCGGGATGAGGGACCGGTCGGGTTCCGGCGTAAAGCCGTCTTCGTTCGTCCCGATCGTGCCGCCCTTGTGGGGCCCCCAGTGGTGGCTGCGCGGCACCATGCGCATGCATCCGTTCTCGACGGTGGCGTCGTCCAGGGCCACCCAGGCGCTCACCAGGTCCGCAGGCTGGATAATCGGCCAGTAGGGATGGTCCTGGTGCCAGTCCGTGGCCCCGCCGCGCCGGGGCGGCTTGTACTGGATCTGGTCGTGCCACACCCGCAGCACGTCGGTACCGATGAGTTCGCAGGCCATGCGGCAGATCTCCGGTTGGTAGAGGTGGTCGCGGAATCCGTCGTCCGCCTGCCAGGTGTTGACCACCTGGATCACCACGTCCCGTTCCGCCTCCAGATCCTCGCCGGCTATGTTTCGAACCGCCTCGGCCTTGCCGCGGGATGTGCCCGCGATGACCGTCATGAGGCGATCCCTCAACGTATCGGCTTCTTCATCACTGTAAACGCGGCCGACGTTGAGAAATCCTGCCGCTCTGAACTCTTCGATCTGTGCCTGGGTCAGGGACACGCTTCGGCTCCCGGTTTGTGGAAAGATTGGAGCGAACGTAGCGGAAACCGCATCTTATGTCAAGCCTGTTGTCAAGCCTGATGTCCACCCGATTTCGCTTGACGATACCTCGACCGTTGATTACTTCCCGGAAACACCGGCACGATACGATTCCACATGACTAAAGGAACCCCAAATGGCGATACGCATGGCACAGTACGGCACCGGTCACGGGCATGCCGCCGGCAAGCTTCAATCCATGTCGACCCATCCCGATGTCGAGTGCGTCGGGGTCTATGAGCCGGATGCGGGGCGAAGGTCCGTTCTGGAGCATGCCGACGGGCCCTATGCCGACGTTCGATGGTTCGACCACGTGGAGGACATGCTGGGTGATCCGGCTGTCGTTGCCGTGGCTTCGGAAGGCCGCAACGACGAGAGCCTGGCCCAGACCGAGGAGATCGTCCGCGCCGGCAAGCATGCCTGGTACGACAAGCCCGCCGGCGACGACTGGCCAGGCTGGCAGCGAGTGGTCGGCCTTGCCGAAAAGGCGGACCTGCAGGTGCAGATGGGGTACATGTTCCGGTATCACGACGGGTTCCGCAAGATCGCCGACTGGGCCCGGTCGGGCATGCTGGGCAGCGTGTTTTCGATCCGGGCACACATGTCGACCAACGTCCCCGTTTCGTCCCGCGAAGTGATCAGCGCCCACCGGGGAGGCATTTTCTACGACCTGGCCGGCCACATGCTCGACCAGGTGGTCTGGACCCTGGGCCGGCCGTCCAGGGTGACCGCGTTTCTGCGCAACGAAACAGGGGAAGTCCCCGCATTCGCGGATAACGGCCTGGGGGTGTTTGAATACGAGCACGCCATGGCCACCGTGGATATCGCCGCCATGGAACCGTCTCCGCCCGCCCGCCGCTACGAAGTATACGGTACGGAGGGCAGCGCCATTCTCCTCGAGCCCTTCGAACCGGGCACGGAAGTCCGGCTGGTCCTGGCAGAAGCCCGGGAAGGGTACCCCGCGGGCGAGTCCCGTGTGCCCGTGGAAGGCCGCGGCCGCCAGGCGCTGTACGACCTCGAACTGGCGTCCTTCCTGAAGACCATCACCGGGAAGCAGCCGCCGGACCGTCCCCTGTCCCACGAACTGCTCGTGCAGGAAACCCTGCTCCGTGCGACACGGGGCCTGTCGTGAATCGGCCGGTGAAACATTACGACGTGATCGTGGTCGGCGGAGGGATCGTGGGCGTCTCGACGGCCTACGTGCTGGCCCGCCGCGGGCTGAGCGTCCTCCTCCTCGAACGGTACGCACCCGTCCACGAACACGGCAGTTCGCACGGCGACAGCCGGATGATCCGTTTCGACTACGAAGAGAACGTGTACGTCGAAATGGCGGCGCGCGCCTTCCGGGCCTGGGAGGATCTCGCGGAACGCCTGGGAAGGCCGGTGTTCAGGCGGGCCGGCATCTGCAACCTGGCGCCTGCCGGCGCGGAGGTGCTGGAGACGCTGGAGACCCGGCTGCGGGACTGCGAACTCCCCTACGAACGACTGGCCGGTCCTTCCTTTGCGCGCCGTTTCCCCCAGCTAAGCCTGCCACAGCACAGTGAAGCCATCTACCAACCCGACAGCGCCGTGCTTTTCGCCGACGAGGTGTTACGAAGCCTGTGGGACTGCGTCCGGGAAGACGGCGTGGACGCCCTGACGGAGACGGAAGTCGCTTCGATCGTCCCGTCCGAAAAGCACGTCGAGGTCACATCGGCGGACGGACGGTCCTGGTCAGGCACCCGCCTCGTGCTGGCAACCGGCAGCTGGACGGATGGATGGCTGAACGCGCTGGGGATCGATGTCGACCTGGTGGTGACGCGGGAGTTGCTGGCCTACTTTCCGCAGGCCGGGTCGGTCCCTCATGAGGCGGGTGCCATGCCCAACGTGATCGATTACCACACCCCCGATCCCTTCTACTGCGTGCCCCAGGTACGGGTACAGGGCGTCAAGGCCGGTTGCCACCGGACCGGCCGGGTCGTCGAGGCGGACGACCCCGAAGTCGTGGACGGCGCGAATCTTGCCACGGTGCGGGAATTCATCGGACGCAGATGTCCCCACCTGTCCCGGGATCCCGTCGCGGTGAAACATTGCCTGTACACCAACTCGGCGGACTTCCACTTCATCCTGGACCGCCATCCCGATCATGCGAACGTGGTCCTGGCGGCGGGTTTTTCAGGCCACGGCTTCAAGTTCGGCCCGGTGCTGGGAGAGATCCTGGCCGCCCGGCTGTTCGATGAAACGCCGCCCGTCGACACGAGTCTGTTCGGTCTCGAACGGTTCAGTAGTCAAAGTGTGCTGAAACCTCGTACGCTCGCGTAGCATCCCAACGCCGGCCATGCGCGTCTTTCGGTTCACACGAACCGGCGGCCGTCCTTGAACACGCCGACGATCCGGCGCATGGCGCCGATGTCCTGCAGTGGATCTCCATCGACGGCGAGGACATCCGCGAATCGGCCGGGTTCCAGGGATCCGACCTGATCTGCCATCCCCAGCATCTCGGCGGCCCGGCTCGTGGAAGCGATGATGGCGCCCATGGGCGAGAAGCCGCAGCACTTGACGGCGATGACGAGGCTCCCGGCGAAGTCCTCGAAGCGCGTGTCCGGGACGCCCGCATCGCTGGATATGACCATGCGGACGCCTGCCTCCAGCGTCCGGCGCAGCAAGTCGAATCGCTCGCCGTACTCGCTGTTCATCAACGCTTCCACTTCCTCGGACGAACCGGTCCTCGGCCCCGTGATCGTGTGGCTGACGTAAAGGCCCTTCTGCCGGATCAGGTCGACGGCATCCCCGTCGTAACGGTGGCCATCTTCCTCACCCATCCACGAACAGTGCTCGATGCTGTCGGTGCCCGCAATGGCACAGTTCATGATGCCTTCGGTGCCGTGGGCGTGGGCGGCGACTTTCCTGCCCAGACGATGGGCGTCCTGGACGAGGGCCGTCAGGGTCTCCGCCGAATACTGGGCGCGGCGCACGTTGCTGTCCGGCGTCAGTCCGCCTCCGGTGGCACAGACCTTGACCCAGTCCACGCCCATGGAGACCACCGTGCGCACGGCCTTCAGCACCTCCTCCGTGCTGTCCGCGCTGATCCCCATGTAGTTAAGGTGCCCCGCCGTCGTGGTAATGGGCAGGCCGCAGGCGAGTATGCGCGGGCCGTCCAGGTGACCCCCGTCGATGGCCCGCTTCAGGGTCAGCGTCACGCCGAACACGTCGGCGCAGTCCCGAACGGTCGTCACCCCGCCCCGCAAGGTCCGTCGGGCGTTCCCGGCGGCCTCGACCACGGACTCCACGGCGCTTTTGTGCGCCAGGGAGGTGACGCAGTCCTCCCGCGCGTTCATGACGAGATGTACGTGGGTATCGATAAGGCCTGGAAGCAGCGTGGCCGTGCCGAGGTCGACGACCTCTGCGTCGCCGGGAATGGAAAGGCTGTCGCGGGAACCGACGGCCTGGATCCGGTTGCCGTCCACGAGGATCAGCCCGCCGGGAATGGGCGCCGCGCCCTTCCCGTTGATGATCGAGCCGCCTGTGATGGCCTTTAGCAAGGATCCCGCTCCCGGGTTCCGGCTTACGACGGGTCGTCCGCGGCAGGTGCTACATCGAAGGCACCCATGCTGCTGTACTTCTCCAGCCGGGCTTCCAGGCGTTCCTCGACGGACTGTGTGCCCGCCTCGTGCAACGCCTTGAGGATGGATTTTCTGACGTTCGAAATGGCCGTTTCGTGGTCGCGGTGCGCGCCCCCGAAGGGTTCGGGCACGATTTCGTCGATGACGCCGAACTGGAGCAGGTCGGTAGCCGAAAGCCGCAGGGCCTCCGCACAATCGGCCTTTCTGGCGGCCGCCTTTTCCTGGTCCTTCCACAGGATGGTGGAACAGGGTTCGGGGCTGATGACCGAATACCAGGCGTTCTCCATCATGATGACGCGGTCGCCCACACCGATCCCCAGGGCGCCTCCGCTGGCGCCTTCGCCGATCACCATGACGATGATCGGCACGCGCAGCCGTCCCATCTCGTAGATGTTCCGGGCGATCGCCTCCGCCTGGCCCCGCTCCTCGGCGCCCGCGCCGGGATAGGCTCCGGGGGTATCGACCAGGGACAGGACCGGCATGTCGAACTTCTCGGCCAGCTTCATGATGCGCAGGGCCTTGCGGTATCCCTCGGGACCCGCCATGCCGAAGTTACGCATCACGTTTTCCTTGGTGTTCTTCCCCTTCTGGTGTCCCACCACGGCGATCGGCCGACCATCCATTTTCGCCAGCCCCGTGACCATGGCCTTGTCATCCCCGAAGGACCGGTCGCCATGCAGTTCGACGAAATCCTCCATCATCCCGTTGATGTAGTCGAGCGTGTGGGGGCGGTTCGGATGGCGGGCGATGAGCACGCGCTGCCAACGGGTCAAGTTGGAATAGGTCTTCCGCCGCTGGCGGGCCACTTCCTCCTCCAGGCGCTGGATCTCGTCGGCCAGGGCATCGAGGTTCTCGGTCACCGCATAGTTTCTCATTTCCTCTATGCGCTTCTCGAGCTCGTAGATCGGTTTTTCGAATTCGAGGATCGGTCCGTTCTCATCCATGACATGCTCCAGGCGCTGCAAACCGGCCTTCATAAACGGTAATCGCGGCGGACCCATGACGTTCGAGCAGTCCCGCCGCGTTCTCCCAAATAAAGATCAACCGGTACGACCTGTCAAGGGCGGGGACCGGGCGGGGACTGGGCGGGGACCGATCGAATAGACGCAGCCTGTTCTCCGGTAAACGTCAAATGCATTCAAAACGTTCCCGGTTACAGTTCACTGGATCGACCTCCCCCTCCCCCGGCAACGGGCCAAACCCCTTGACATCCAGGTTGCGGCCTGTTAGTTGACCGGTGCCCGGAACGGGTTGGAACGTCCCGGTGGGTATGCCTTGCCGGGCGAAAGGAACTACTGCCATGACAGAGTGTGATCGCACCGATGGAAACGGACTCGCGACACCGTACCCGCTGTCCGCCGAACACGTGCGGCAGTACCGTGAGAACGGTCACGTGCATCTTCGGTCCGTTTGTACGAAGAATGAAGTCGCCGAGTACCGTGAGGTGGTGAAGTCGATCACGTCCGAACGCTTCGCCGGGACGAGCAGGATGAGCGACCGGCCGGAGGACGATTTCTCCCGCGTTTTCATGCAGACGTTCAATCTGCGGGAGGCGGACGCACGCGCTGCCCGGTTCATCCAGTCGCCCCGTTTCGGAGAGATCGCGGCCGATCTGATGGGCGTGGACGCGGTCCGCATCTACTACGACAAGGCCATGTTCAAGGAACCCGGAAGCTGGATCACGCCGTGGCACCAGGACGGTCCCCACTGGCCCCTTCATTCGGACCACGTACTGACCATGTGGATACCCCTCGTGGACGCCACCATCGACATGGGACCGCCCCGTTTCGCCAGCGGTACCCACAGGTCAAGAGTGTTGGGCCCCAGGGGGATACACCGCGAATCGGAATCCTTTTTCGAAGACTACATCCACGCGAACCAGGTTCCGGTCGTGGAAGAAGAGATTCCGGCGGGGGACGTGACGCTGCACAGTCACTGGGTGGTCCATGGTGCCCGGGCAAACACGTCGGGCCGTGTCCGCGAAGCACTGGGTATCACGTTTTATGAAGACGGTGTTTTCATCGACGATTCCGCGTGCAGCGTGGAGAACCGGCCGGTCATCGACGCCAACCTCGGGAACAGGCAACCGGGCCAGCGGGCCGATCATCCGCGCAACCAGATCGTGTTCGACCGGTCGTGAGTCTGGTGACTTCGAATAGACGCCTCGCGCGATACAAGGCCGAGAGTGCATGACGGCAGGTCCGGTGTTACTCGCGCGTTACCGGACCGGGCGGCCGGGCGGCCATGCCAGTCGAGTAAGCTGGCTTGATTCGGGGGAAACTGGTCTGGATTGACGCCCGGTGGCGAGGCGCGGATAAATCGAGATTAACCACCGCCGCGCGGGTCGCGTCTCACCGTTATCGTGACCGATGTTTCCAAACTACCCGAGCGCGCTGTGATCACGGGCACAGGCATGCTCACGGCATAACCGTTCCAGACGACGGTGACCATACCATTGGCATCCACGGTGGCCACGTCCGTATGCTCACTCGACCAGGTTACAGGCGCATCGTCAATAGGCGCGTTGTTCTGATCGAACACCGTGGCAGTTAGCTGAACCGTCCCACCCGGAAGGTCTATCGTCGGAACGGAAGGTGTAATCGTGATTCGGACCGCCGTCTGTGCAACGGTGACCGCGGCGGACGTGGCGGCGTCACCGGCCCTGGCCGTGATCCGCGCTCTGCCGTTCTTGACGGCGGTGACCAGCCCGCGGCGGTCCACGTCGGCCACGGCCGGGTTTCCGCTCGACCAGGTTACCGCCGCCCCGGAAACGGGGTATCCATTTCCGTCAAGAGTCCTGGTGGTGAACTGTGCGGTCTCGCCGAGAGATGTCAGGGTGGCCGCCGCCGGTTCGATCACGATCCGGCTGACCGACTGTGACACCGTGACCGCCGCGGTGTCCGCCTCGCCCCCCGAGCGCACCGTAATCACGGCCTCACCATTCTTGACGGCGGTGACCATCCCGCGACGGTCCACGGTGGCCACGGCCGGGTTTCCGCTCGACCAGGTTACTGCTGCATCGAAAACAGTGTATCCATTTCCGTCAAGAACCCTGGCAGTCAGCCGGGCGGTATCGCCGATGGACGTGAGGGTCAGTACAGACGGATCGATCACGACGCGATCCACCGACTGCGACACGTTGACCGCCGTGGTCGTGGACGTATCGCCGGAACGTGCCGTGACGAAGGCGTCGCCGGGATCTACGGCCCTTACACGTCCTCTGTCGTTGACGGTCGCCACCCGCCTATCGCTGCTCGACCAGGTCACCAAGGCCTCCGCGACCGGGTGCCCGTTCCCGTCAAGAACCCTGGCGGTGAGCCTCGCAGTGTCGCCGATGGACGTTAGCGTCAGCGCCGACGGCTCGACCACGATGCTTTCCGCCACCTGGATCACCGTTATCGTCGTTGTCGTTTTCAAACTGTCCGAGCGCGCCACGATTACGGCCTCGCCATTCCGGACGGCAGTGGCCACCCCGTGGACATCCACGGTAGCCACGTCCTTGTTTTCACTCGACCAGGCTACTGCCGCATCGGGCACGGCGTGTCCATTTTCGTCGAATATCCTGGCGGCCAGTTGTGCGTTCTCTCCGACGGATGTCAGGGTCAGCGCCGACGGCTCGACCACGATGCTTCCCGGCACCTGGATCACCGTTATCGTCGTCGTTGATTCCAGGCTGTCCGCGCGCGCCGTGATCACGGTCTCGCCACTCCGGATGGCCGTGACCAGCCCGTTGTCATCCACGGTGGCCACGGCCGTATTGCCACTCGACCAGTTAACTGCGGACTCCATCACCGGTCGGCCGTTCCAGTCGAGAACCCTGGCCGTCAGCAGTTCGGTCTCGCCGATGGACGTTAGCGTCAGCGCCGACGGCTCGACCACGATGCTTTCCGGCACCTGGATCACCGTTATCGTCGTCGTTGATTCCAGGCTGTCCGCGCGCGCCGTGATCACGGTCTCGCCACTCTGGATGGCCGTGACCAACCCGTTGTCATCCACGGTGGCCACGGCCGTATTGCCACTCGACCAGGTTACCGCTGCACCGGGAATGACGCGTCCATTGCCGTCATGAATCCTGGCGATCAGCTGTACAGTCCTGCCGATGGACTTAAAGGTTATCTCCGACTGCTCGATTTCGATGCTGCCCGCAGACTGGATAACCGTAACTGCTGCGGTCGCGGACACACTGCCCGAGTGCGCCGTGATCACCGCGCTGCCATTCTTCATGGCCATCACATGGCCCAGGGCGTTGACGGCCGCCACGGCGGCATCGTCGCTCGACCAGGTTACAGACATACCGGTAATGGACGCGCTGTTCTGATCGTACACGGACGCGGCGAACTCCTTCGTCTCGCCTACGGCATTGAACGTGGCGGACGGAGGCGTAATGACAATCCGGGCGGGTACCGGTGTTACAGGTCGCTGTGTTTGTGGTGGCTTGGGCTTTGTGGGGCTGTCTGTGCCGCAACTGGTCAGCGCGACCAGAAACAGAAATGCAAGAGGAAGCCTACTCCAATAAAGGGGTGCGATTTTCAAGGTGTTTCCAGTTTTCTCCTGCCCGGTGATGTAGCCAGGCGGTTCGGCGGGGCTGTTACGGGGCCGTCCGATGATCGAACTGAAACAGCGGGTTATCCGACCAACCGGCCGGGTAGCCCGGGTCTTCGCATGCCACTGTAACCAAATGGGGATGACAGAACCATGACGAAGCTATTACAATAAGATTCACTCGCGGTTAAAGTTTGCGACGTCTAGCATGGGCAAGCTTATAAATGTACTCCATGCTGACAAATTGTCAATACATAAAAAATATAAAACGAATCTTACATCTGTCCCGGGTAGAAACACCGCGATTCGGTGTCCTTCTTCACGGACTACATCCACGCAAACCAAGTACCGGTTGTGGAAGCCAACCTGGGTAACGGGCGCCGGGTTCGGAGAGGAACGGTGGACAAATGACGCGAGAGCAAGCACTCGTGGTAAAGCTGCGGACCAGGCGCGGCAGGTTACTGGATCCCGCGCGGGAAGCACTTACCGCGTCCGTCGCGCTCCCGTTGCGGATGCGCGGCGCCGGCAAGGGGCTCGAACTGCTCTACCTCCTGCGCGCGCGACGCGGGGGCGATCCCTGGTCCGGACACATCAGCTTTCCCGGTGGAAAGATCGACGCTTCCGATGCAAGCCCCCGGGAAACCGCCATACGGGAAACCCGGGAAGAAACCCGCCTTGATCTGACCAGGGCGGAATACCTATGCCGTCTCGACGATCAGGCCACCCATTTGAGCAAGGTGCACGTCGCGGCTTTCGTGTATTTTATCCAGCGTGGAACCATGCTGTCTCTAAACCATGAGATTCAGCGCGCTTACTGGGTCCCGCTGACCGACCTGATGGATGAGAACCGGTACGTTACGACCGTCGTCTCGGGGGATTGGGGCGAGAGGGTGGTGCCCGCCATCAATCTTCTGGGCGCCGAGGGACCTGTGCTCTGGGGACTCACGTACCGCTTCACCGCACAGGTACTGGACTGCATCGGACACCCGTTGCCGGGCGGATCCGAGGTGCAGTTGCGCTAGACCGTTCGAGTTGCAGCCACAATCACGAACGAGTTGCAGCCACTCGCTCCACGAAACTCTTTAACTTAAAGAGGTTGATGTCCATGAAACTATCCCTGTCCGTACGTGTCGCCGAATCCGTCTTGAACAAGGAAGAAGCCAACCGATCCATGGAACACCTGGCCGACCTGGCTCGGGAGATCGGATATTCCGCCATGTGCATGCGGGCGTCCCAGGCGGGCATAAAGTCGCCGTTGGAACAGATCACCGCGATCCGGAAGGTACTCGAAGATCGGGGTCTGCCCGTTTCCATGATCACGGGAGACATCCCCATACTCGCGAACGACGAACGCGCCCCGGACGCCCTCCGGAACATCACGCCCTACCTGGACCTGGCCGAATTGCTGGAAGCCGACCTGATCCGGATCGGCATGAAAAAGGACGACGACATCGCCTGGGCGCAGCGGGCTTCCGACGAGGCGGCCGAAAGGAACATCCGCCTGGCGCACCAGTCCCACACCCGCAGCCTCTTCGAAACGGTGGAGGAGTCCGTCTCGGTGCTGGAGCGCGTGGGCCGTCCGAACTTCGGCATCATCTATGAGCCGGCCAATCTCGACCTGTGCGGCCAGGATTACGGACCGGAAACCATCAAGCGGTTCGAGCCCTGGCTCTTCAATGTCTACCTTCAGAATCACCGACTGAACCCCGAAGGATCCATGACCCTGAACACCTGGGTACGGGGCCCCGCGCCTCACGATCCGGTGCCCCTCCAGGAAACGGGCGGGATCGACTTTCCCATCATCATGCGGACGCTCGAAGAGATCGGATACGAAGGCTATGTCACAGTGCACCAAGCCTTTGCCGAGCTCATGGAGCCCGAAGACGCCGCCCGCCAGAGCTACGACTACCTGACTTCCATAGCGGACTTCGGGTGAAATAGGAATGGTCGTCTTGTAAACGTCGAAGGGATGCTGACGACGCTGAGCCGTTAGGGGCACGCTCGATGTCGACCGGTCCATTCCCGTTCAGGTCCGATGCTTCAAACCAGATAGACCAGAACGTAGAGGATGGGCCAGATGAGGACGACGAAGAGCCAGAACATGTAGCCCAGTACCACGCCGGTATGCTTTTCTGCGGTGTATGCGCCGGCGGAGGACCGGACCCAGAGGTAGAGCAGTACGAGGACGGTTACGAGCACGTGGACGGCATGTAGCCCGATGATCGTGTAGAACATGGCGCCGTACAGGCTCGAGGTCATGCTCAATCCGAACTGAATCAGCCGGATCCATTCGAATCCCTGGACCGTGAGGAAGACGACGCCCAGCACACACGTGACCATCAGCCAACGCGTCAGTTGGCGGGATGCATTCTGTTTAACGGCCCGGTACGCCCGGTGCATGGAGTAACCGCTCACCAGCAGAAACACGGTGTTTATGCCCGTGATCCCGATGGGCAGGCGAGGCTGGTCGGGCGGGGGCCAGTCCGCCACGAGTCCGGACCGCAGCCAGAACAGGATGAACAGCAGCGTGATGAAGAGGATGAATTCGCTGGCGATGAAGAGGTACATGCCCAGGATTTCCATGGG
This sequence comes from Gemmatimonadota bacterium, assembly GCA_009841265.1. NCBI lineage: Bacteria > Pseudomonadati > Gemmatimonadota > Gemmatimonadota bacterium. The sequence goes on from VXMB01000009.1 coordinate 161,519, forward strand.
CATGCCCGGCTGGGTTTCCGGCTGGGCCGATCGCGCCGGCGGTTGACCGGCCTGTCGGGTCAAGGGTCATTCCTTTCCGGTGTATCTACCTGTAAATCTGTGGTGAGGATGGCGATAACGTCTCCATCGTCATGCATTGGAACTGAGCGTGTTATCATCCAGATCTCGCCGCCGCCCGCATCGTAGTAAGGGTCGGTCCAGATACCCATGTTTGTCTGCAGAGGCACCATGAACCAGTGCTGTTGCTCCAAGTTGTAGGATGAGGTCGCGAGGTCAATGGTATTGTAGCCGTTCTCGGTGCGAAAGACGTAGGGGCAGGCGGTGACCGTGCCGTCCTTGTCCAGAAGCGCGACGGCACTACCGTAGAAATCGGGATTCGCATCCAGGTAGGCACGCAGGCGCCCAGCATACTCAGCCGAGTCTGCCGGTCTATTCTCCCCCAGTTCCGTCACAAGAACATCAAGGGCCGTAACCACCGAGTTCTTCATATCTTCCCGGTTGGTTTCGGGGAGCTCAGAAAGATCGGGCGCTTCGTTGCCACATGATTTGGCGGCAAGGACAGCAAGGATCAGCATCGCCAGGGCAAATTTCGAGCGCATAGGTTCTCCTTTTTCCATCATTCCGCGACGTTTTGTACTTGCGCCGGTTTGGCCATCCGGTAACCGACGCGAGATTCCGTGAAGATGTACCGGGGGTTTCCTGCTTCGTCGCCCAGTTTGCGCCTGAGGTTCTTGACGATGGACCGTACCACCCTCAGGTCTCCAGAGTTCCTCGACTGCCAGACGTTCCTCAGAAGCTGGTCGTAGCTGACCACCTTGCCGGCATGGGTCGAAAGAACCCGGATCAAGTCGTACTCGGTGGCCGTCAGGGTCAACGGACTGCCCTCCAGGACAACCCTTCGTTCATCGTAATCGATGACCAGATCGTCAACTTGAAATGGTGCGGGCGGTCCGGCGTTCTTGCGCAGCGCGGCCTGGATCCGCGCGATCAGTTCCGTCGGCGAGAACGGCTTTACCACGTAATCCGCCGCACCGATCTCCAGCGCCTTGGCGATCGTTTCGTCCCTGCCGTACGCCGACAGGAAGATCACCGGACGTTCCGACAGCGCCGTCACGTTCTGCATCAATTCGATGCCGTCGGTACCGGGCAACAGCAGATCGAGCAGGACAAGATCCGGCTGCCGGTCGTTCACCAGGTTTTCGACTTGTTCGGGCTCTCCGGTCAGAATCGGACTGTAACCCGCGTTCACCAGAATACCCCTGATGTATCCCAATGCCTGTGGATCGTCATCCACGACGAGTATGCTCGGCTGTTGTCCACCGGAGGGTGAGGAACCGGCAAGCCTGCCGTCCGGTGCGGCCACGGCACTCACCGGAACTTCATCGGCCACCGGAATCGTGAAGGTAAACCGCGTTCCAAGCCCCATCCCCTCGCTCTCGGCCCAGATGCGCCCGCCATGGGCTTCCACCAGCCCCTTGCAGATGGACAGGCCCAGGCCCGACCCCAATCCCGCTTCGTCGCGACCGCTTCGGGCATATTTCCTGAAAAGGTGAGGCAGCCGCTCCGCGGGAATGCCCCTGCCTTCGTCCACAACCGACACCTCCACCTGGTATTCCTTCAACTCAGCCTGCACGGTAATGGTGGACGAGTCGGGCGAATTACGGGCAGCATTGGAAAGGAGATTGCACAGCACCTGAACGACCCGCTGCTGGTCCGCCCGCACTCTCGGAAGCTCCGGCGGCAGGTCGATCTTGACGGTCTGGCGATGCTCACCGCTGAGGAAGGCGCTTCTGGCCTGGTCCACGATTACCGCCAGGTTCGCCGGTTCAGGAGATACGGAGAGCAAACCCGTCTCGATCTGCGCCGCGTCCATCAGATTGCCGATCAACTCGCTCAGGTTGTCGACCTGCGCGTCGATGATTCGAAAAAACTGTTGAGATACCGCGGGCTGTAGTACGGAAGCGTTTCCGAGGGCCGTGGCCGCGCAACCCTTGATGGATGCAAGCGGAGCCCTCATTTCATGACTCACCGTGCTCAGGAACTCGGACCGTTGGCGTTCCAGGTCTTCCAGCGGCGTCATATCCTGAATGGTGACCACGACCGACTGTACCTCGCCCTGCTCTGATACGATAGGCGTGGCATTGATCAGCGTCGTGACTTTTCTGCCATCGGGGACCTCGAGCACGATTTCCTCGGCGCGTACGGTTGTCGCCTCGCGCAGCAGCCGTACCAGCGTGTATTCCTCCAGTTCGATTTCACGCCCGTCCGCACGCTTCACGTTCATCACATCAAGCAGATCCACAATAGACATGCCGGGGGTCTGCAGGTCGCCGACGATTCGGCGCGACTCCTGGTTGAACGACACGGCCTTCCCGGTCCGCGCGTCAAACACCGCGACACCGACGGGTGAAGTGTCGATCAGCGCCTCCAGATCCGCCCGGGGCTGTTGTTCATCACGGTGCTTCTTGGCGTTTGCGATCGCCGCGCCGGCCTGTGAAATGAACATTGAAATGATCCGTTCGTCTTCCGCGGTAAACTGCTGCCCGGTTTCCTTGTCGAGCAGGTAGAAGAATCCTACCTGGGCACCCTGGTGGCGGATCGGAACGCCCAGGAGAACATGTTCCATTATTGGATGTATGGTAAGACCGAGCGACTTGAAATGAGCCGACATGTTCTTTAACCGGAGGGGCTGCGTAACGCCCTTCAAATACTCCCAGATTTCGGACCCGTGCGGCAGATCCAAGAGCTCCTGATACTCGCGATCACTCAGGCCATGGGCGACGAAGTCCAGTAACTGTCCCGATTCGTCCATCATGGTGATTCCGCCCATCCTTGAACCGGTCAGCGCGCAGGCTCCCGCGACGACTTCCTGCAGGACCGTGTTGACGTCAAGACTCTCGCTGATACGCAGGCTGGCCTCGCTCAGTTTTTCCAGCTGCTCCTGCAGCTTCCTGTTTCTATCCTTTAACCTGTCAGCGTCCGGCATCGATCTGCTCCTCTGTATGCACGGTATCCGAAATCGCTCTGCTGACCGGCTGAACCGGCATCGCCCGCGCCCAGCCGAATACGACCATCCTGATCCTGACCGGATAGATGATCACATTGAATTTACACGATATGAATAGATCATCATATGAAATTCATAAACCGTTACTGTTAATTCACAATCTTTCCACTACCCGTGATTCGTCACCATAATTTCAACACCGGGAATAGCAATGGGAAGATCGTTGAGACGGGCGTCCTGATTCGCGATGGATAACCATAAAGGAGGAGATGGCGGCGGTGAGTAAAACGAGGGAGGAGAAGGCGCCGGAAGTTCGGTATTCAACCGTCAATCGTGATGCGGATTCTGGGGGGAGCGTGTGGGAATCGAACCCACCACGGACCTGTTTAGGGCCCGCCATCGGATTTGAAGTCCGTGAGGCGCACCAGCAACCCATACACTCCCCTGTGTGCTGCTTCTGTATTCTTTTTCAGTCCCCTTGCGCCAGCCTGTGCGTGCCGGACTCCCGGTTGGTGACGCCCAGGTCGCAGTAATAGTCCAGCAACACGGTGGCGTGCGCCCTGGAAATACCCAGGTGGCTGCGGAACTCGGACGCACGCACGGTGCCGTGGGATTCCAGGTAGGCCACCAGACGCTGCCTGACTGACTCAAGCGCCCGGTGATGCATGATCTGCCGGTCCGCGAACTCGACGAAGACTTCCTGGTCCAGGGCATACCCGGCCATGCTCCTAATCATATCCGCGTCCGCGTCCAGATCAACCTGTAATTCCTTCACAATTATCGACCGATCTGCCATGACCTGCGGCAGATCGTTCATGTTGAAGACAGCGGGAGGTACGGCCTCGCCCAGTTCCTCGAACGCCTCGAGTATGCGTTTTTCCCGGGCGTTCAGCTTGACCGTGTGGGTGGCCAGCCGGACCGACCGGCTAGACAGCACGATCCGGCCTTCCGCGTCGAGGTCGTTGAGCAACCCGTCATAGACGGTGTTGGGAGGTTCCCAGGACAGCTGAAGCCTCGGGGCGTCCTTGGGCAGCGTATGCTTCAGCCGTTGGGTGCGGTGCATCTTTTCGAGCAGTTTGACCAGTTCGTCCTTCAGGCCAGCGTATCCTTCCCGGTGCAGATACCTGTGGTCCGGGAACCGGACAAGTTCGCCCTTTTCCACCAGCCGCGTCAGGCTTTGTTCCAGCACTTCGGCATTCAGGTTCGTGAATCGAACGAGGTCCTCCATGGACTTGAGTTGCTGTGTGCCGTGTGCGTGCCCCATGACCCGTTCGATCAGGACATCCGGTTCCGCGCCGGTCACCGCTTCCAGGTAGTCCAGAACGGGCCGGCGGAACCGGCGATTCTTCTGGGGATAGACCTCCACGAACCGGCCTCCGCCGAGCAGCCGCATGGATGAAAAACCCCGGATGATGAAGCGCTCGTTGCGTTCGGCCACGATGGGTTTCTCGAGGCGAAGCTGCACGTAACCTGTCTCGCCCGGTGCGAGTTCGTCCCGGTCGAGCAGGATCAGCCTGCCGATGGTCTCGCTCGTGCCCTTGTGCAGGCGAACGCGCTGCCGGTTCTTCAGCGGCTCTTCCAGAGACTCCAGGCACTGCACCGTGGCATCGGTCATCATGGTCGGAAGCAGGTAACCCGGCGCGCCCAGCTCATCGCCCCGTTGAATATCGGCCGTCCTGACATTCGAGACGTTCAGCGCGACGCGCTGTCCTTTGACGGCACGTTCCACGGTGTCGTTGTGGGTCTGCATTCCCCTGATCCGGAGCGGCGTCCCGGCCGGAAGCAATTCCGCGTCCGAATCCCGCGAGAGACTTCCCGACAGGACGGTACCGGCGATGACCGTTCCGAAGCCCTTCATGCTGAACACCCGGTCCACGGGCATGCGGAAGTATCCTGCGTCGTCTTCGACCGACAGTCCGGCCAGCCGGTCTTCGATGATCTCCTTCAGCCGGCCGATCCCCTGGCCCGTTACCGATGAAACCCGGACGACCGGCGCGTCCTCCAGGAACGAGCCTTTCACGAGCGACTTCACATCGTCCTCCACGAGCATCAGCCACTCTTCGTCGACCAGGTCGCATTTCGTCAGGACGACGATGCCCGCGTCGACCCCCATGTATCTCACCGTGCCCAGGTGTTCGACAGTCTGGGGCATGACGCCCTCGTCGGCGGCCACGACGAAGAGGACGAGACGTATGCCGCTCACTCCGGCGACCATGGTCTTGAGAAACCGCTCGTGGCCCGGGACATCGACGATGGGGACTTCCCGCCCGTCGCCCAGGGGCATGAAGGCGAAACCGAGGTCGATCGTCATGCCCCGGTCCCGTTCCTCCTTGAGTCGATCGGGATGAACGCCGGTCAGCGCTTCCACCAGGGCGCTCTTGCCGTGGTCGACGTGTCCGGCCGTGCCTATGGTGAGATGAGACATGGTTGCAGGGGATCGTGGTTGTGACGGCAGTATGAACGCGCGTTCGAATTAATCGGACCGGACGACGATCACACGGTCCGCGCTGCCATGCAGGATGGCCCGGTTCTCGATGCCGGCGTTTCTTCCGATGACCGCATAGGAGATCGATGCGCCGTCGCCGACATCGGCGCCCGTCATGATCACGCTGTGCTCGATGGCCGCGCCGTGTCCGATCCGTACGCCGGGGCCGATACTGACGCCGGGGCCGATGCGGCAACGTTCGAGTTCGGCCGTGTCGTCGACGATCACCGGCGGTCGCATCACGAGGTTCGGCGACGAGAAGTTGTCATCCATGATCTCCGGCAATGCCGACCTCGTGCTTTCCGGGCCTGAAGCGAGCATCCGTTCATTCGATGCCAAGTAGGCCTCGGGCGATGTCACGTCGAATGGCGGATGGTCGACGTCTATTCTCAGCACGGTTTCGCCGCGGGCGGCAAGATCATCCAGCGCCGCGTCAAACAGGCCATTCAGTGTATAGTCATGGGTGCTTCTGTCTACCAGGACTTCGCAGGTCCGGACCGTCATCAAATAGATACGGCTATGCTCATCGGCATCACGCGACGTGCCGGAGGTGTGGCCGGCGTTTCGCCCCGTACGGATTCCACACGGGCGGTGCTCTCGGTACGACTGAACCAGTTGCGCGTAGACCTCGGATCCCAGCAGTTGAGGACCGGTTGACACCAGAAATGGCGCATCTTTCGCAAACGCCGCCACTTCCCTGACGAACTGACACAGGCGCTGTCCGGCCGGTGCATCCCGTGCGTCCCGGGCATCCCGAGCGTTCCGTGCATCCTGGTAGGCCAGGGATATGCCCCACCGCGCCCCATTGCCGCAAAACGCCGCGATCTCCCCGGTGTCCCGGCCGGCCGCGATCAGCGTTTCCCGGACCCCGGCCCGAGCGTATTCCGACAGCATCCATTCGACAAGCGGCCTGTTGGCCAGGGGAAGGAGCAGATCCGGGCAGCCATCCCATTCGGCAGGCCCGGCCGCATCGCGATCTTCGGTCAGAATGACGCCTCTAACCAACCCGTTGTCGTCCATGCTTCGGCGGCTCCCGGCGGCAGGTCGCGACCTGTCAAAACCCATGGTCCGCAACCCGCTGCAACCCCTGCGGAATCCTCTGAAACGACTCGACTAAACTAAGTTTGGAACCCGCTTTCGTCAAGGCCATTGGAGGCGGAGGATACGGGGGATTTGCTTGACAGGGACCACGGTCCGGGCTTACTTACCGCCCGTTGTTCGGAAGTTTCTACCGGCGAGAGGAACAGTCATGTCCCCAGCGAGAGGCCGCAGCGGCGAGATGTCCTTCCTGGAACATCTCGAAGAGCTTCGCAGGGCCATACTGAAGTCCGTCCTCGCCATCCTGATCGGCATGGTCCTCTGCTTCACCTTTGCCGACTACATCATCAATTTCCTGCTCTCGCCGACCTTCCAGGAAAACCTCAAGACCGAGATCGAGATTCAGGCCATCCGGCCGGCCGGCATGTTCACGGCCAGGGTGAACATCTCGCTGCTGCTGGGATTCGCCCTCGTACTGCCCTACGTCCTCTACCAGCTCTGGACATTCATATCGCCCGGCCTGCTCGACAAGGAGAAGAAGTACGTTCCCCTCGTCATCTTCTTCTGCTGCGTGCTGTTCCTCGTCGGCGCGGCCTTTGCTTTCTACGTCCTGATCCCGGTCATGGTCCGGTTTTTCGTGCAGCTCCATGTACCGGACATCAAGCCCCAGTGGGACATCGGGTTCTATATCGGACTCGTAAACAAGATGGTACTCATCATGGGCGTCGTGTTCCAGATGCCGGCGGTGGTGGCCTTTCTGACCTGGCTTCGCATCCTTAACGCCGGCGTGCTCAAACGGGTGTGGCGCATCGCCCTGGTCGTCATATTCATCGCCGCCGCCGTCATAACGCCCACGGGCGATCCCTACACGCAGACCCTCGTGGCGATTCCGCTGGTGGTGCTGTACTTCATCAGCATGGGGATCGCCGCGCTGATCGGCCGCAGCCGCAGGAAAGCCGAAGAGGCGAAAGAAGAGGAGGAGGGGGATGACGACGGTGACGGTGGTGGAGAAGGCGGCGGCGGTGATGACGACGGGGAGCGGCCCGCGCTGACCACCGGCGAGCCCGATACCCCGACCCTTCCCCGGGATTCGTCGACCCCAGCTGGCGAGCAGCGCACCGGCCGAGGCTACTGGCCTGATGACGACGAGTTCATCTACGACTACGATGTAGAGATGGGGTACTCCGAAGAGCCGGAGGACAAGGCTGACGAGTCGGACCGGGACGACCGTAAAGGCGATAGCGATCCCGCGGATGGTGACAAGAGAGATCAGGATAAGGTGGAAACGGACGAGAACGGTGGAGACGAGGCAAGCGGGGACGAAACCAGTGGAGACGACTCCAGCGAATCGGACGAGACCGGCGAATCGGGCGACTCCAATGACGCCGGCAAAGAAGATCAGCAGGATGGTACGGACTCAGACCGTTCAGACGATGACAAGAAGAACTGAAACCCTGGGAATCAGACGGGCCGGAAGCTGAAACCGGTCAGCATGCCCACCACTCACAGAAAGTGCGACACCCGCAGGTACAGGTACCGGCCCATGTAATCGTAGGTGGAGAAATCCGAGGTCCCCAGCAGCCCGTTGAAGATCACCGTGGGCGGCTGGTTGAACACGTTGTTCATCCCCAGGGTCAGCACGGTACCGCCCGCTCCCGTAAATAGCCTGTACGTTCCTCGAAGGCCGAGCACGCTGTTGGACTCCACGTCCCTGTAGGCCGGCGTCTCGACGACGTCAGCCCGGTACAGGCCCTTGCAGTCGTTGTCCTCGCACTCCACGAAACCACCGACGTATTCCCACGTGAGTCCCGCCGAAGCGCGCCGCCACTTGAGGTCCAGCGCGGCGCTGTGGCGCCACCGGGGGAACACGCCCACGTCGTAGTATCCCCTGGCCTTGATCACTTCCGTGCCGCCGGCCGCGGGAGTGAACTGGTCGTACCGGAACAGCAGGTTGGCCTCCACCCGCGCCGACAGGATGCCCCAGGAGGTGTTCCCGTTGTATGCTGCCTCCAGGTCCAGCCCGGCGGTCTCGGTCTCGCCGACGTTGGTATTGGTCTGCACGATGTGGGAGATCAGCTTCGTATCGGCGTCCCGTACGATCTGGCCGCAACTGGTGGGGTTGTCCTGCGAGTAGCAATTGCTCAGGATGACGCCCGCGGGAAGGGATCCGATCTCGTCCTCTATCCTGTTCCGGTAGTAGTTCAGGTCGACCTGGAGGTCCGGTGCGAAACCGGGGCGATAGCGCATGCCTGCCGTGATCATCCCCGCGCGCTCCGGTTCGAGCTCGGTCGACCCGCCCTCCCGTGCCCGCAGTTGGGCGCGGGTGTCCCTCAACCCGGACGGGACGCCCGCGGCGGCGCAGTTCCGCCGCTGCTGCGAGGTAAGTTCCCTCGGGTTGCCCGCTTCGTCCACCACGCTGCAGGGATCGCTCACCAGGGGAAACACGTCGTTCGCGCCGAGGAACATCTCGGCGATGCCGGGGGCACGGAAGGCGTTGGAGTAGGTGGCCCGCAGCGTCAGGCCCCGGGGCAATTCCAGGCCGGCTCCGGTCTCATAGGTCAACCCGGCACCGAAGGTGTCGTAGTGAAACACTCTTCCCGCCGCGTTCAGGTGGAACCCGACGCCGTTCCCGTGGTAAACCGGCATCCGGGTCTCGCCGTACAGGGCACGGACCGAAAAGCCTCCTTCGGTCGCTTCGGTTCGAAACCCCGTCGTGTTGCCCGAAGCCGTAATGGGATCGGGTGTATAGGCGCCGGACTCCCATCGCGACGACACGCCCGCGGCCACGGACAGCGGTCCGTGCGTGAGTTCCGCCAGGTCGCCCGTCAGGTTCCACTGCAGGATCTTCTGCTGCGTGTAGCCCCGGGCAACGCCGGTGTACTGGATGTAGGCCAGCATCTCGGGCGTGATGGTCCCGGCGCCGTGCAGGATATCGAGGGGGACACAGCTCCCCGTGCATGCCTCGTCCGGACCCAGCGCCCTCGTGAGGTTGCTCCGGATGAAGCGGCCCCGGTTGACCGTGGTTCCCGATGTGCGTCCGAAGGCATAGAAGACGTCAGAGTCGAAGTTTGCGAGGCGGCTTCTGAGGCCCAGTACGATGCGGAAGGTGCTGAGGTCCTGGTTGAAGATCCGGTTGCCGGCCTCCACGAAGCGGCGCCGCACGTCCACGAAGTCCCGCCCGAACGCATTGTACCGGTTGCCCGCCGAGACCGGGGTGCCTTCTTCGATGGTGAAGAGCGGAGTCGGCGCGAGTTTCTGTTCGGACTGCCGGTTGGTGTACACCACCTCGAAGAACGGCCGCAGCCGTTCGCTCAACCGGTGCGTGCCGCCGAGGAACGTGGTATACCGTTTTTGTGGCGTGAAGATGTAGTTCTCGGGCTGGTAATTGTAGAGGTCGCCGGTGCCGTCCAGCGAGTTTCCCGCGTAATTGAAGGGCCGCCAGCCCATGGACGGATCGAGGAAGTAGTCGCCGGCCTCGTCGCCCGCCGCCGCGTTGACGGCCTTCCAGGCGTCGTTCCCCGCCGCGGCCGACCGGACGATGATATGGCCTTCCGGCGTCGCCGAGCTGCCGCTCGTCGTGAAGGATCCGTCGTTCCTTCCCCAGTCGTAGCTCTTGTCGGATTCGCTGAAACCACGTTCGTAGGTCCAGACCGGCCGCTGGTCGTGGAATCCGGCGGAGAACAAGATGTTTCCCCGGTCTCTTTCAAGCCCCGCGGAAAAAGCCAGGTCTATGGCCGCGCCGTCCCCAGCGCCCGATACGCCCTGGTAGGCCTCGAATTCCACGCCGTCCAGGTCCGACCGCGTGATGATGTTGACGACCCCGCCCACGGCGTCGGAACCGTAGACCGCGGAGGCGCCGTCCTTGAGTACTTCAATCCGTTCGATAACGGTGGAAGGAAGGGCGTTAAGATCGACCGCGGCGTCCGCGCCGAGGCCGCCGGGCACGAACCTGCGGCCATTGACCAGGACCAGCGTCCGGTGGGCGCCGAGTCCGCGGAGGCTGATACGGGTGGCCCCGTCACCGCTGTAATTCGCCTGGGTATTGGTGGCGTTGGATTGGACCGTGAGCGACTGGAGGACGTCCCCCAAGGAGGCGAGCCCCCTGGCCCGGATCTCCTCGCGGGCGAGGATGACCACCGGGGCCGTCGAGCCCTCCGCCTCGCCCCGTATCCTGGACCCGGTCACCGTCACTTCGTCGAAGACGTAGTCGATCTGAAGGGAGTCCGGCCCTGCCGCGTCCTGGGCGAGGATCCCGGTACTGGTGGGCGCCACGAATAAACACGCCGCCAACAGCCATGTTCGTCCGTCGATCAATACCGGGACCCGTCTGTTTACAGTACGTCAATCTACAGGAAGTGGGACAACCTGATGTACAGGTACCTGCCCAGGAAGTCGTACGACGACGCGTCCGACGTGCCCAGGAATCCATTGTAGATCACCGCGGGCGGTGTGTCAAATACGTTGTTGACACCGACTGTGATCACGGAGCCTCCGGCACCGGTAAACAGTCTGTAGGACCCCTGGATACCGAAGAGGTGGTGCGCATCCACGTCCCGGACCGCAGGGTTCGTACCCACGTCGTCGCGGTACAGGCCCTTGCAGTCATCGTCCTCGCACTCCTGGAAACCGCCGGTGTACTGCCATGAGACACCCGCCGATGCCCGGTTCCACTTCAGGCCGACATTGGCGTTGTGCTGCCAGTTCGGAAACACGCCCAGGTCGTAATAACCCCTGCCCTGAACCAGTTCGAAGCCACCCGCTACGGGCAGCATCACGTCGTAGGCAAAGAGGTAATTGGACTCCAGACGCGCCGAGAGCAGGCCGAGGGGCGTGTCGTCGATGTAATTCAGTTCGATGTCCAGCCCGTTGGTTTCCGTCTCGCCGATGTTTGTGGCGGTCGAGAAGATATTGGTGATCAGGTTATTCGCGTCACGCTGTACCTTCTCGCAGTCCGTCGGGTTGTCCTGGGAGTAGCAGTTGCTCAGGATCAGACCCGCGCCGAGCGCGCCGATTTCATCCTCGATCTTGGTGGCGTAGTAACTCACCGCGATATCGAGGTTATCGATGAATTCGGGCTGGTACACCAAGCCGGCCGTCACCGTGTTGGCTCGCTCGGGATCGAGATCGGTGGAACCGCCGACTCTGGCTCTGAGCTGCGCCCTGGAATCTTCGAAATCCCTCGGGACGCCCGCGGAAGCGCAGTTGCGCATCTGCTGAGAAGTCAGGTTGCGCGGATTCCCGGCTTCGTCCACGACGCTACAAGGATCGCTGACCAACGGGAAGCTGTCGCTCTGGCCCAGGAACATTTCGGCGACGCTTGGCGCGCGAAAGGCCTTAGAGTAGGTCGACCGGAAGGCCAGACCTCGCGGCAGTTCGAGACGAGCGCCCGCCTCGTACGTGAAGTCCGACCCGAAGGTGTCGTAGTCGAACAGCCGGCCCGCGGCCGTTACGTTCAGACCGCCCATATCGTTCTCGTAAACTGGAATACTGGTTTCGGCGTATATCGCGCGCACCGAGTATTCACCCTCGGTCGCTTCTTCCTTGTTGCCCGTGGTGTTGCCCGTGGCGGTAATGGGATCGGGAATGGAGCCGCCCGCTTCCCACCGGGACGAAGCGCCTACGGCTACGCCAACGGGCCCAGCCGGCAAGTCGTACAGGTCCCCGGTCAGGTTGTACTGCAGGATCCGCTGCGTTGTATAGCCTCTAGCGATACCGGTGTACTGGATGAACTTCAGCATGTCTTCCGTGATCGTACCGGGACCGTGCATGATATCCAAGGGTACGCAACCTCCCACACAATCCGCATCGGGTCCCAGGGCCATTTCGATATTGCTTCGAATGAACCGGCCCTCGTTTACGTTGGTTCCGCTCGTGCGGCCATAGGAAAAGGCCAGGTCACCGGTAAAACCCCGGAACTCGTGCTCCATTCCCAGGACAATACGGTAGGTGTCGAGGTCCTGAAGGAAGTTGCGGTTGCTCGCCTCGACGAATCGCCGGCGCACGTCGATGAAGTCGCGGCCAAAATCGTTGTACTGGTTTTCCGCTGATACACTGATCCCTTCGCTGATGATGAAAAGCGGGGTCGGGGCCAGCTTCTGGTCCGATTGCCGGTTGGTGTAGGATACCTCGAAGAAGCCGCTCAGGATGTCGTTGAACAGGTAATTCCCGCTGAGGAACGCGGAATACCGGGTCTGCGGCGTATACAGGTAGTTCGCTGGCTGGTAGTTGTACAGGTCGCCGGAGCCATCGTCCGAGTTGCCGCCCAGGTTCATGGGTCGCCAGCCACCGGATGGTGCGTTGTAAAAAACAGGACCGCCATCACCGGCTCTTTCGATTATACCTTGCCAAGCCGTGTTGCCCTCCTGCTTTAAACGGTCGATAATGGTTCCCTGTGGTGTCGCCGAACTGCCATTTGTCGCGAAGGTTCCGTCGTTCGCCTCCCAGTCGTAGGCCTTGTCCGCTTTACTGAAATCACGATCGCCGGTCCAGACCGGCTTGCGGTTGTGGTACCCCGCGGAAAACAGGATGCTACCCCGGCCGCTTCGCAGACCGGCGGTCAGGCTGGCGTCGATCACGTCACCGTCGCCCGCGCCCGCGACCCCCTGGTAGTACTCGAACTCCACCCCTTCCAGGTCGGACCGCGTAATCACGTTTACCACACCGCCGACCGCATCGGAACCATACACGGCCGAGGCGCCGTCCTTGAGCACCTCGATGCGTTCAATGACGGAAGCCGGAATGGAGTTCAGGTCGACAGACGAGTTCGCCCCGGTTCCGCCCGGCACGAAACGGCGGCCGTTAACGAGAACGAGTGTTCGCCCGGCACCCAGTCCGCGGAGGCTGATCCGGGTGGAGCCGTCGCCGCCGTTATTGGCCTGGGTGTTGATGGCGTTGGATTGAACGGTGAGGGTCTGTAGCACGTCGCCGATGGACGCGAGCCCCTTTTCCTGGATCTCGGTCTTGGCGAGGATGACAACGGGTGCGGTGGATTCTGCGGCTTCGCCCCTGATGCGGGAACCGGTTACGGTCACCTCTTCAGCGACGAAATCGACGCCTTCCAATTCCTGGTCTTGCTGGGCCATGGCATCGGTCGAAACCAGGGCGAACAGCCCAATGGCCAACCAGGAAAGGTACTTGCGGTGTTTCATGGCGATTCTCCTTACGATTAGATGGTGGAATCGATAGAATTCCTCCTCTTTTTTGTGTGGGTGAATTGGCGTGGGAAACAGGTAGTAACTACAATATGTCGTAATTAGGTGGAGTTGTAAATACAAAATGTTTGGTTTTTTTAGTAAATGGACCATCAGACGGAATTTAACAAACCTAACGCTTCTCCGACATCACCTCGTTATGTCGGAGACGGCCGGCCGGTCCGCGTTCCTTCGGGTGACGCGGAAGCGCTGTATTTCCGGAACGCGTTCATTACCCGGGGCGCGAGTCGCAGGGTGGAAGTCATGGTCGGAATCGCCAGGAGGGCGAACAGGCTGTCGGCGAAACTGATCACCACGTCGATCGAGGAGACGGAGGCGACCACGACAAGAATCACGTAGGCCACGTTATACAGTTTCGCATACCTGGCGCCGATCAGATAACTCAGGCACTTGGCGCCGTAGTAGGAGTAGGTCAACAGCGTGGTAACGGCGAAGAAGAAGACGCACACGGTAAGGACATACGCCCCGTAACCGGGCATGGCCGCTTCGAAGGCACCCGCGGTGAGCGTCACCCCGGCGTCCGACGTGGTCTGCCAAACGCCGGTCATGAGGATCACGAGCGCGGTACAGGTGCAGACGATCATCGTATCGATGACCGGTCCCATCATGGCGACCAGGCCCTCGCGGACCGGCACGCCGGTCTTTGCAGCGCCATGGGCCAATGCTTCCGTACCGATGCCGGCCTCGTTCGAAAGGGCCGCGCGGCGGACTCCGGTGATGATGGTCGTGCCGACCACGCCGCTCGCCACCGCCGTTCCGGTGAAGGCGTCCGTCAGGATAAGGGACAGGTACCGGGGCACATCGCCCAGGTTGTACAGGATGATCCACAGGGTCGAAACCATATACAGGACCACCATGGACGGCACGACGCGGGAGGCAACTTCCGCAATGCGGGTAATCCCGCCGAATACCACCGAGGCCACGAGGCCGGACAGGATGATACCGGCGATCAGATCGAAACTGAAGTGGCCGCCTTCGAAAGACATGTACGGCGCGAATACGACGTCCCGGACGATCTGGATCAACTGATTGGGCTGCAGGAAGGGAAAGCAGCCGATGACCCCGGCCACCGCGAAGAAGACGGCTAGGGGTTTCCAGGCGCCCCCCAGTCCTTCTGAAATCACGTACATCGGTCCGCCCTGTATGCGCCCCTCGGTATCCCGTCCCCGATACATGACGGCCAGCGAGCAGGTGAAGAACTTGGTCGCCATGCCGACGAACGCGCTGACCCACATCCAGAAGATCGCCCCGGGGCCTCCCATGGTGATGGCGATGGCCACGCCGGATATGTTCCCCATGCCGATCGTGGCGGAGAGGGCGCTGACCAGCGCCTTGAAATGGGAGACGTCTCCGGGGTCGTCGGGATCATCGTATCTGCCGCGTACCAGGTCGATGGCGTGCTTCACATACCGGAACGGCGTGAAGCGGCTGTAGAGCAGCAGGAGGGCTCCGCCGCCGATGACCAGGTAGAATACGTAGGACCAGGCCAGGTCGGAAAAGGCGACTACGTATGGTTCTATGAAGCCCATGGCCAGGCACTCCGGGCTTGCGCGAACGTACGAGCGTTACACTGGCTGGACGCGGGCTCAACCCGTGGGCGCGTCCTGCCTGAAACTGCGTACCATCTCGATATAGTCTCGGGAGAACAGTTGGTCCGGACGCTTGTCGTAGCTGAAGATCGCGATGATCCGGGGCCGTTTCGTCGGACCGACCGGAGACACCCGGTGCAGGGCGTATTTGCCGTTGAACAGCACCAGCGTACCCGGCCGGATGTTCGTGCGGCGTACGCGTTTTCCAGGGGATTCGAAGACGGCGCGCACGTCGTCGTAATGCTCGTCGCGGTCTTCTCTGAGACCCGGAACGTATTCGAATACCCCGCCGGAATCAGGCGCCTGGATCAACAGCGTGATATTGCCGTTATTGGAATCGAAGTGCCACCCGTTGCTGTCGCCCTCGTGCGCGATCTGCAGTGTCAGGGCGAGATGGGGACAGGCGCTTGTGTACAGCATGTCGAACCCGAGCACCCTTCGCACGAATTCGGTCAGGGCCGGCCAATGGAATACGCTGCGCACGAGACTGTCGTTTGGGATCTGGTAGTTGAGGACCTGGCGGTAGCGGTTGACATGCTCGACGGTCCGGGGATGGCCGGGAGGCCAGCTCCGGTCGACGTTGTCGTTTCCCTCGTAGCTCGTGCGCGGCCGGTCGTAGTAGAAACCGAGCGGGGTCAAGGCGCTGGTCTCCCGCACCATGCCGGCCACGGTGCGCGGATTCAAAAACCCTTCGAGTACGCAGATGGATTGCTCCTTGAGCCCGGATCGGCAGGATGCGAGGAATGCCTGGCCGTCGCGGCTGTCGAGGTCCTCCAGCGGGTACCGGTCGACATCAACCAGCGTGTCGGGACTTGCGGGTTTCACAGGCTGCGGATCTCCCAGAGTTCCACCACCATTTCCGATGGATATCCAATGGGATCGAAGTCGTCCGTCTCCCTGGCGTCGTATCCCACTTCGCCGAACAGGTTCTCGATAGTTCGGGAGGAATGATGCTGCGCTTCCCCGATCGTGTGGTAGAGGTAGACCGCGGAGGGCAGTATGACGGGATAGCCCATCTCGTACATGGCGTAGGCCAGTCGACCCTTCCGCAGACGGGAGACGACGTCATCGGCAAGCTGGATGATTCGCGTATCTGCCTGCTCGACGTCCACGTCGAATCGGAAGGCGAAGTGACTGCGGAGATATCCCTGGTCGTGCAGGAAACGGCCGACGCGGTCGATGGCGGAGGACAACTGTTCGAGTTGGTCCGGCGTGTTCAGGCCGTCGGGCAGGTCCAGCGCGAGGTGACGATTCAGGCGGTCGAAGAACAACTTGCCCACCCGGATGGTAAACAGCCGGCGTTCCCGATCCAGTCCCTCATCGAAGCGATCCGGATGCCTTTCGATATGCCGGAAGGCCGACCTGTAGAACGCATAGGAAAGGGCGTCGAATTCGCCCGACTGCAGCGCCGTTCCATCGTCCGGGTGAACGAAGGCTTCCACCAACCCCTGCCTGGCCGGCCTGTCGTAGACCGTCCGGATGTAACTTTCGGTGGTTTCCCGTACTTCGTTCAGCGCGCCGCTGTTGGGGTCCAGCGCGCCGCTGTCGGGGTCCAGCGCCTTCCACTCGCTGACGATGGCATCCGAAATGAACGCGGTGAACGCGCTGCCTACCGGCCACCAGACGGCATATTCGGGAAACGGCCTTTCCTCGACGACCTGTTCAAGTGTTTTATCGGTCCTTTGCATGCAGCATGCTCTTCCTGGGATGCAGCGGCGCCGGCTATCCCGATCTGTTCAGAAAAGTCTCCACCTGGGGGAGCAGCATGGGGTCCTCGGAGAGGCGAATATACTCACGCAGCGCATCCCGGGCCTGCTCGAAATCGCCGATCCGGAAGTAAGCGATACCCAGGCGGAAATGCCCGGCGGCAAGTTGCGGGGCGAGGCGGACGACTTCCCGGTAGCTCCGGATGGCCTGATGGTATCGACGAAGCATGTCATTGACAAGGCCAATATTAAAATGCGCGGTCGTAAACCGCGGTCGCAGCGCCACGGCCTGGTCCAGGGCGCGCAGCACCCGGCCCGCGGCCTCGGTCTTCGTACGCATCGCCGTCAGCGCGTCCAACGGAGCGGTACTGTCCGGTTCACCGGCCAGGCGTACCGCACCCTCCCATGCTTCGAGCGCCGACTCGAAGTCGCCGCCGGAAACCCTCGCGATGGCCAGGATGGCGTTGGGCAGCGGATCCGCGGTTTCCGGGTCGATTGCTTTCTCGACTGATGTCGCCGCGTCCTCCCACTTCCCCTGGGCCAGCAACACGGCGGCCACGGCCAACCGCGCGGCGTTCCATTCCGGCCGCGCCGCAACGGATGCCCGGAAGTGTGAGAGCGCGGCCTCAAGATCGTGCCCGTAGGCGGCTTCGACTCCGTCACGGTAAGCCGACCGCGCTTCACCACCCACGCCGGAAGAACGGGCGGCCACCCGCCGGAGCGGCATCCAGTCGAAGCCCACGCGGGCCGAGGGATCATGGCCCGCCCATCGGGCCGCGAGTCCGCGCCAGGTTTCGATCACGTCATCCACGACGGCGTCCCGGCTGTAGGAGAGTGCGAGGTTGTTGTAGGCTTCCGGGAAATCCTCTCGAAGCGCGATAGCCCTGTTGAACTGTTCGCTGGCCTCTTCATCCTTTCCCTGCCTGAGATAGACGATGCCGAGGTTGTTGTGGACCTCGGCGATGCCTACTTCGGCGCGGATGACCTTCCTGAATTCCTCGACCGCTTCGTCCAGCCTGCCCGCCTCCGCGTACATCAGTCCGAGGTTGGTACGGGCGTCGTAGAAACGGTCGTTCAACGCGAGCGCTTTCCCGTAAGCGTCCATGGCGTCTTCGGTCCGGTCCATGTTGGCATACATGGTGCCCAGGTTGTTGTAGGCTTCGAAGAACTCCGTGTCGACGGCGATCGCCGTTTCATAGGCTTCGACCGCCTCCGCGTGGCGATCCTGAAGTGCGTAGATGTTTCCGATGTACAGATGCGCCTCCGCAAGCCCGGGGTCCTCGGCCAGGGCCTGCTCGAAAGCCTGCTTCGCCTCCGCGTACGCGCCTTGTTCGTAATAGGTCAACCCCCTTACATGGACATAGGGCGGCGGCCGGCGTCCCTGCCGGGTGCCGGGAGACGGGGGGCCGCCCATCCTCCCGAACCTGGCGCGGTAGGCCGTGATGATCTGGGTCTTCGACCGGTCCACGGCGCTTACGGTACTGCCTTCCAGTGCGCTCTCGAGCCGCCTGTCCAACACGGGGTTGTCCGCCAGCAGCCTGAACGCCTCGTCGTATCTCCCCGTCCTGGAGTAGACCAGCGCCATATTGTACCTGGCCACGGCGTGCGTGGAATCCTGTGCCAACGTCCGGTGATACGACGCCTCGGCCTCATCCAGCCGTCCCTGGCGGAAGTAAATGTTGCCGACCCCGGTCAGCATGGCCACGTCATCGGGTGCGAAGACCAGTGCTTCCTCGTACGCGTCCAGCGCCTGGTCGTACGAACCGGACAGTTCGCTGGACCGGCCCAGGCCCATCAGGGCGTTACGGAGTTGATAGCGGTTTTCCTCCGGCAGGCCGCGGGCGATATCGACGGCCTCGCCATAGGCTCTCGCCGCTCCTTCGTGGTTCCCCTTGCGGGTATAGATCGCGCCCAGGTTGAGCCGCCAGTTGATTTCATCGGGCGTAAGAACGACGGCCTGCAGCGCTTCCCGCAACGCCTCGTCGTATCTGCCCAGGTAGTAGTAGGCCACGCTCAGGTTTCCGAAGGCCTCGGAGTCCGTCAGGTCCAGGGCCAGCGCCCGGCGGTAGTAGGCGATGGCGCCTTCGTAGTCGCCTTCGTTCATCAATGCGAGACCGGATGCTTTCACGCTCGCGCTGTCGGCGTCGTCGGAAATGGTACTCGGCGCACCTGCGCCCGCACAGCCCGATGATGCCCAATGGAGGCAGACGGCGGCCGCTCCGAGGCAGATAATCGTCCTGAAGGCACTCATATCACGCTCCGCTTAAGTCGACTGGTCCAGCGTCGGCGAAAGGGGTATATAACCACAATATACGGCTTTCGAAGCCCATTCTCTCCCGTTTTTTTCCATGCGCACGGCGCCAGGCCGGACCGGCGCGAAATTACTTTACTTTCGGGTCGTTCGGGAATACTTTTTCCCCAAGATTCCTCGCCCGGATTACGACCATTTCATTTAGTCAAACGAAATTCGCTTGACACTACACAAATGTTTGGCATATTGGACAGGTATGCCAAAAAGACATTCACTTGCATCAACGAGGGGAGATCGCGGACATGAACGATAACGATCCGGGAAGGGAGAAGGCGCTGAGCGGCGCCATCTCGCAGATAGAACGGCAGTTCGGCAAGGGTTCCATCATCAGGATGGGAGACGAGAACCCCCAACTGTCTGTCGAGTCCATACCAACGGGGTCCCTGACCCTCGATCTGGCGTTGGGCATCGGCGGTGTGCCCCGTGGACGCGTGGTGGAGATCTACGGAAACGAGTCCTCCGGCAAGACCACGCTGGCCAAGCATATCGTGGCCGAGGCGCAGAAACTGGGCGGGATGGCCGCCTTCATCGACGCGGAACACGCGCTGGACATCCGCTATGCGCGGGCCCTCGGCGTGGACATGGACAAACTGCTCATCCATCAGCCGGATACGGGCGAGCAGGCCCTCGACGTGGCCGAGATCCTGGTCCGCAGCGGCGGTGTGGATGTGATTGTCATCGACTCGGTCGCCGCGCTGGTCCCGAGGGCCGAAATAGAAGGAGAGATGGGTGATTCCCATGTCGGTCTGCAGGCCCGCCTGATGTCGCAGGCGCTGCGGAAGCTGACCTCGGTGATCAACCGGTCCAGGACCTGCCTGATCTTCATCAACCAGATCCGCCAGAAAATCGGGGTAATGTACGGCAATCCGGAAACGACGACCGGTGGGCTGGCCCTGAAGTTCTATTCCTCGGTCCGGATCGAGGTGCGTAGAATCGGGAACATCAAGGGGGACGACGCCTCGGCGGGCATCCAGGTACGGGGTACCGTAAAGAAGAACAAGCTGGCTGCGCCCTTTCGCGAGGCGCAGTTTGATATCATCTACGGGGAAGGGATCTCCAAAGAGAGCGACCTGATCGAACTCGGGGTCAATAACGGCATCATAGAAAAGAGCGGGACCTGGTTTTCCTACAATGACGAAAGGCTCGGGCAGGGCCGCGAGAACGTGCGGCAGTTGCTCAGGGAACAGCGGGAACTCGCCGGGGAGATCGAAGAGAAAGTCCGTGCGATATTCGCACCTCCGGGCCAGGACGAATCCGTCGAAAACAACGGAGTCGCCGGGAAACCGGCCGCCCGTCCCGAACCCTCGGTAAAGCGGCGCTGAAAAGGCGGTGGCGCCCGGTAGTAGGCTGCGCCGGATGGGGTAGGACCTGTCCGGCGCGCGCGATACGCGATATACGTTATGTGGAACCGGCAGGCCGCCGGCCTTCATGGAGTGCTGCCGCGGCTTCGATCAGGCGCTGATAGGCCCTGGGGAAGGCGAAACGGCCGAGGTCTTCGAATCGAACCCATCGGCATTCGTTCCCGTCGCGATGGCGGGCTACCCCTGCTATGTGTGAACAGCTGTAGCCCTGCAACGTCATCTCGAAATGGGTAAAGGCATGTCTCAGGGTGGCAACGGCGCGATCGACGCGTATGCCGATCCCTAGCATGTTTTTAATTTCCTCTGCCAGAAACTTCTCCCCAACGACCCCCTTACCGACGATTCCACCCGGGAACTCCCACAGTCCACCCAGCAGTCCGTCCGTCGGCCGCCGGACGATCAGCACCTCGTCGTTCCGGCGTACGATGCCGGCGGCGACATGATGGTGAGGCCGTTGCCTGCGCGGCCGTTTGCGCGGCAGCACCGAAGGGTCCGGCAGCGTTTTGCGGGCTTCGCAAAACGGGTTCACCGGACATGCACCGCAGCGGGGCTTGCGCGGCGTGCAAATCGTGGCCCCCAGCTCCATCATGGCCTGGTTGAAGTCGCCCGCCCGGCCCCGGACGAGGAGTCGCACGGCGAGACCATCTAGACGCTTTCTGGCCGCTGAGGAGGCCGGGTTATCGGTCAGGTGGAACAGGCGGCTTAGCACGCGAACGACATTGCCGTCGACGACCGGACAATCTCTCCCGAAGGCAATGCTCAATATGGCGGCGGCCGTGTAGGGTCCGATGCCCGGCAGGTCCGAGATCCGCGCGGGATCTTCGGGTATCTGCCCGCCGTGTTCGTCGACGACCCGGCGGGCGGCGCGATGCAGGTTTCTCGCCCTGGCGTAGTACCCCATGCCTTCCCATGCCTTCAGGACGTCCTCGAGCGGGGCTGTGCCGAGGTGCTTTACCGTTGGGAAACGTTCCATGAACCGGTCGTAGTAGGGCCGTGCCTGGTCTACCCGCGTCTGCTGGAGCATGATTTCCGATACCCAGACCGCGTAGGGGTCAAGGGCCCTCCGCCACGGCAAGTCACGCTGGTTCTCACCGTACCAGTCGAGCAGGGTGCGGCGGAACGCGTCGATCTGCCTGGCGTCCAAGGGAAATTCCGATTTCGCGTCCATGGTCAGGCGCCTTACTGTCAGTGCCGGCGGGATTGCCCCGGCAGGCTGTATTCTCCGTGGGTGATCCGGGTCCGGTTGTAGTCTTCCGTCTCTCGTGGATCGAACCGGTTCGGCGAGAAATCCCCGATATCGATTTCGGGCCGCCCGTCCGCGACGCATCCTGCCAGCAATGCGCCGGCCGCCGGGTTGTAGGCGAAGCCACCTGAATGAAAGGCGACGCCCACGTACAGTCCCGGAAAGCGCTCCACGGGTCCGAGCACCGGTTCGCCGTCCGCGGAGAAGGACAGCAGGCCCGCCTTCTCGATTTCCCAGCCGGTATGGCCGGCATGGTTGGCGCGGTCCGCCTGACCCGTCCGGCCCGCACGGCCCGCCCCGGGAACGAGCGGGAGCAGGTTTTCCCGCGCGGCCTCGTCAAGCCCGGGCGGCGGGGTTATCGTCGACATCAGGAATTCGCGGCCGGGCACGCGAAAGTCCGGCGCCTCGGGGTTCTCGATGCCCGCAAGCAAGCGCTGCCCGTAATGCGGCCGGAGGTATCCCCCGTAGGGATTGGCGTTGACCGCCGGGATCCGGACCGGGGCGGGCAGTGGCGCCGTGACGTAACGCTGGTGCACGAAGGACTTGAGGGGCAGCTGCAACCCGATGGTTTCCAGTACCTTCAGGGTCCATACGTGAACGGTACTCACCACGGCATCGGCTTCGATGCGCCTTCCATCGGCGACGACGCCCGCCATGCGTTCCCCATCCACGATGAAGTCGGAGACCATGCATCCTTCCCTGATCTCCACGCCCAGGGCGCGGCAACCGTCCGCCAGGGCCGGGAGGTAGTGATCCGGCTCGCTGTAGCCGCCCAGGGGATCGAATAGCCCGACCGGCTCACCGGTCAGCGCCAGGTCCGGCCAGGCCGCGGCCATCTCGGTCCGGTCCATGATGGTGTATTCCACACCGAGGCGGTCGTACAGGGGCAACAGCCGTTCCCTTTCCGGCCAGCTCGCCGCGTCGAACAGGTTCAGGCACCCCACATCCTGGTACCGGTAGCCATCCAGTTCCCCGGACAGTTCCCTGAAACGGGTCAGGCTGATCTTGCGGGCCAGGATGCCGGTTTCCGACCAAAGCAGTCCCGTAATGATCCCGGCGGCCCGGCTGCTGGCGCCGTCCCCCACGTGTCCCTTTTCGACGACCGTGATGCTTCCATACGACTTGCGGGCGAGATGATAGGCCGTGCTTAGGCCGGTCACCCCTGCGCCCACGATGACAGCGTGTCTCGACATCGGTCAGTCCTCCAGCGCCGATTTGATGCTCTTTCCGGATATGGAAAAATGGGAAGCGTGCCAGGTCACTTTCCCGTCCCGGAGCAGCAGCAGCTGCGGCGACTCGTGCCTGATACCCAGGCGGGATTCGATCTCATTGGAGAGATCCCGGTTCTCGATGACCATGACCTGGGTGAACAGCGGCGTGGACGGGTCCGTGTCCATGTCCTCGTCCACGTCCGCGAAATCATCCGCGAAATCGTGGTATTGATCGGCGGCCCGTGCGCTCACCGGGCACACCGTACTGTGCTTGTAGACAAAAACGGGACGTTCCGACGACGAGGCGATGACCTCGTCCAGCGCCGAGAGTCCGGTCAGGCGTACGACACGGTCAGACATGTAGGTCCTCCTTGTAACCATGGGGTCCTGCATGGATCAGGACACTTCCTCTACAGCCGCGGCCGCCTTGCGCACCTGGGTAGCCGCCCTTCGGAATTCGCGGTCCCGCGGCAGCATCAGGGCTAGCGCCACGGCGGCCAGCGGGATCAATGCCAGTACTTCAAGCGTCGCCACTACGCCGACGCGGTCCGCGATACCGCCGAAGACGATCAGCGCGCCACCCGCCGCGCCCCAGCTGAAGCCCATGGGAAAGCTGGAAGCCGTTCCCGCACTGTCCGGGACGAGCTCCTGGGCCATGGCGACGGAAACGGAATTGGACGCCATGTTCATGAATCCGGCCAGGAACAGCCAGACGGGAAGCAGCGGTCCGGTATCGTAGAGCGAAGCGAACAGGAAGGGGGTGGAGAGCAGGATCGAGGACCAGATAACGCGGCTCCGTCCCAACCGGTCCGAAAGCCAGCCGCCGACGAACCCGCCGATCACCGCGCCGCCCTGGAAGACGAAGAGCAGGTCGCCCCCCTGCTGCAGGGTAAGGCCCCGGTCCTTGAGCAGCAACACGAAAAAGGTGGCGAAACCGACCCCGGAGATGGTCCGGATGATGCCCACTACCGTAAGATTGACCATGGGCCACAGATTCGGCCGGAATGAAGCGCCCACATCGGCCAGGCGGGTTATCTTGCGGTCTTCGTTGCGGATGGGGATGACCCGGGCCATGGCCAATACGGCGATTACCGTGGGAACCGCGAGCCAGACCAGGCTTTCGAGACCGAAACGCTCCACGATGCGGGGTACGACAAAGGGGCTTGCCGCCAGCCCGGCGGTCCCGCCGACGATGAAAAGCGACACGCCGTAACCGCGTCTCGAACCGCTGACGTCTCCGGCCATGGACACGCTCTGCGGGTGGAAACTGGCGGTGCCGAACCCGCCCAGGATGATAAACAGCAGCAGCACGAGAAAAGAGGGCGCCAGTCCCACGGCGGACATGAAGACGGCGCAGAACACCGGTCCGAGGATGATGAAATAGCGTTTCTCCATCCGGTCCCCCAGGATGCCCATCAGGGGTTGGACCAGGGAGGAGGTCATGGCAGGCAGACCGGCGAGCAGGCCGGCCTGCGTAAGGGAGAGCTGCAGCCTCGTAACGAGCGCGGGAAGAATCGGCGTCAGCAGGGAGGAAAAGAGGTCCACCAGGAAGTGAACCACGGTCAGCAGCACGAGCTTGGCGCGCTGCATGTCGGACTTCATGGATTGAGCCTTCCATGGAGCATGTACAGGCGCTTCAGTTCCTCGATGGGATCGGCATGGTCGTCGACCCGAAGGTCCACGAGGAAGTCGGAGGTGCCGCCGCAACCCCCGCCTTCCCTTGCCACGAGCAGGGCGGCCGACTGCATGCCCCGCCGGTCGCCGCCGGCTTCCTGGCCGGCCGTGAGCGTGGCGAGCAGTTTCGCCGTGAAATCCTCCTCGCCGGGTGCCTCGAAGGTTTCCGCCATGGCGGCGACCACCTCTTCACCCGCGAGGATATTGCCCAGGCAGACGTGGCCCGGACCGGTTACGTGCCCCGCCCACTCCTGGCATTCCTCCCCCGTGAAGGCCGCCGCCGTGCCGTCGAGATCCACCACGCCGACCTGGCGGGACTGCCGGCCGGCATCCGATTCGATCAGGCGTTCGAGGGTGTCGATGGCGCCGACGTCCTGTTCGAGCAGGTCGAGCCCCCTGGGGCCGAAAGACGCGTTGGCCCAGGCCTGCGTCGCGATGGCGCCGGCGTTGAACCGCGCCCAGGGGACCACGGATCCCACGGCGAGGTACTTCGACTGGGTCGCCACGCCGAGATCCCCCGTATCGGGGTCCAGGGCGACGATGGAAAAGGTGGAGAAACAGGGGGCGCGGTTCAACGCTGGATGCTCCGTCGGTCGTCTAGAGCCTTTCTGATCAGTTCGATGGGATGGAAGGCCGTCCTGCCCGTGCCGTCGGCGATCTGGTGCCGGCAGGAGGTCCCCGTCGCGGCGAATTCCGTCCCTTCATCGGCGGCGCGGACAGCGGGGAAGAGCCGGTCTTCCCCGATTTTCATGGACAGGTCGTAGTGCTCCCGTTCATAGCCGAAGCTGCCGGCCATGCCGCAGCACCCGGTGTTCAATGTCGTGACCTCGTACCCGGGCACCAGTTCCAGGGCGGCCACGGTGGAACCCGTACCGGCGATGGCCTTCTGCTGGCAGTGCCCGTGCAGACTGATCGACCGGCCGGTGGTCTGGACCGGAAGCGAAAGGCGGCCGGCCCCATGTTCCCGGGCCAGGAACTCGTCGATCATGAGCATGCTCTCTGCGAGCCGGTCGGCCCTCGGGTCGTCCACGAGGTCGCGGTAGTCGTCCCGGAACGTCATGACGCAGCTGGGTTCACAGCCCACAATGGTCCATCCAAGGTCCACGTACCGGGCAAGCTGGGCGATGTTGTATTCGGCGGCTGCCCGTGCCTGGCGCAGCATGCCCTTCGAGATCAGGGGCCTGCCGCAGCAGGCGCGGGGTTCGGCCAGCACCACGCGGTAGCCGGCGCTCTCCAGGACTTCCACGGCGGCCATGCCGATGTGGGGCTCGCTGTAGTTGACGAAGGTGTCCGGGAAGAAGACGACCGTAGGCCGATCGCGGTCATCGGCGCGTCCGGGACCGCGCTGGTAGAACCACTGTTCGAACGTAACTTCGGCGAACTCCGGAAGGGACCGCCTCCTGTCCACGCCGATCGTCCGTTCCAGGAACCGCTTGTGCCAGGGATGGTTCACGATCCGGTTGCTCAGCGGCGCGAAGGCGGAACCGAGCCGGTTGAGCGATTCGATGCGGCCGAACAGGCGGTTGCGCAGGGGCAGCCCGTGTTTCTCGTAGTAGTGGGCGAGGAACTCGTACTTCATCTTGGCCATGTCGACGTTGGAGGGACACTCGCCCTTGCAGCCCTTGCACTCCAGGCAGAGGTCGAGGGCTTCGTAGACCCGCCGGCTCGTGAATCCTTCCCCGTCCAGCTTGCCTGACAGGGCGGCTCTGAGCACGTTCGCGCGGCCCCGGGTGCTGTGCTCCTCGTCGAGCGTGGCGATATAGGAAGGGCACATGGTCCCCACCAGCTTCTTGCGGCAAGCGCCGACCCCGTTGCAGAGCTCGATGGAGCGCGAGAACCCGCCGTCGCCCGAGAAATCGAAGTAGGTATTGATCTCCTCAGCCTGGTATGCCGCACCGAATCGAAGGTTATCGGTCATCTTCTGGTTCGCGATGATCTTGCCCGGATTCATGATGCCATTCGGGTCGAACACGGCCTTGACCGCCTTGAAGGCCTCGTACAACCGCGGACCGAAAACCTGCTCGTTCCACTCGCTCCGCACGAGCCCGTCGCCGTGTTCGGAACTGACCGCGCCGCCATAGGCAAGGACCAGATCGCGGATCTCTTCGGCGATGGCCCGCATGCGCACGATGCCCTCGGATTCCTTGAGATTGATGAGCGGCCGGATGTGGATCGTGCCCACGCTGGCGTGGGCGTAGTAGGAGGCCACCGTGCCGTGCTTGTGGACGATATCGCGGAAGTCGCGGATGTAGTCCGGAAGCTTCTCCGGCGAGACCGCCGTGTCCTCCACGAAAGTCGCCGGCTTGGTATCCCCCTTCATGCCCATCAGCAACCCGAGTCCCGCCTTCCGGATGGCCCAGGCGTTCGACTGGGCGGCAGGGGTCGTGGCCCGGACGCAGGCGTAGCCCATGTGCTTCTCCCGGAGCAGGGATTCGAGGGCGTCCAGGCGGCCTGCGACCGCTTCGGCCGTTTTCCCGTAGTATTCGACCATGAGGATGGCTTCGGGGTCGCCTTCGATGAAATCCCGCTGGTGGGCGGCCGCGGGGGAGGCCTTGGCCAGATCCAGTATGGTCTTGTCGGTGAGTTCCACGGCCGAGGGATCGGTCTTCAGGATCTCGACCGTCGCTTCCATGGATTCGATCAGGTCCGAGAAGTGACAGATACCGAGCGCCTTGTGGGCCGGAAGCGGCACCAGGTTGACGCGCGCCTCGGTCACGGCGGCCAGGGTGCCCTCGGATCCGACGATCATCCTGCAGGGGTCGAAGGGACCTTCTCCGGTGAATTCGTCCAGGTTGTACCCGCCTACGCGCCGCATGATCCGGGGGTACCGGGCCTCGATCTCGTCTCGGTTCTCGTGGGCGATACGGCGGATTTCGCGGTAGATCCGGCCCTCCAGGCCGCCGAGTGCGGCCTTCTCGCCGTATTCGCGGTCGCCGACCGGCTTGAAGACCGTCCGCGTACCGTCGCTCAGGACCACGTCGAGTTCCAGGACGTGGTCGATCGTCTTGCCGTAGATGATGGAATGGGAACCGCAGGAGTTGTTGCCGATCATGCCGCCGACGTTCGCCCGGTTGCTCGGCGAGACGTCCGGGGCGAAGAGCAGTCCCATCGGTTTCAGGTGAGCGTTGAGTTCGTCGAGGACCACGCCGGGCTGGATCCTGGCCCACTGCTCCTCGACGTTGACCTCGAGGATCCGGTTCATGTGCCGGGAGAAGTCGACCTGGATGCTGCGGCCCACCGCCTGGCCGCCCAGGCTGGTGCCCCCGCCGCGTGGCGTGACGGGGATGCCTCTTTCGTAGGCGAAACGGAGGATGCGGGAGACCTGGTCCGCGTGCGCCGGATACGCGACGCCCAGCGGCTCGATTTCGTAGATGCTGGCGTCCGTGCTGTACAGGACCCTGGCCGTTTCGTCGAATCGGAACGCGCAGTCGATCTCTTTCCCGATCTGTTCCTGCCAGGCTGTGTCCATGTACCTTGCCTTTGCGCCGCTCCGGGCGCTGTCAGGTCAGGTCCGTTGTCCGCTCCGGGCGTTGCCGGGTCAGGCCCGCTGCCGAAGATGCGAACGGATCATACGGTTAACGTGACCACTTCCCTCTGGGCGACTTCCTTGATCTCCGTGAAGGAGGCCAGGGCCATCAATTCGTTGGTCTCGGGCGAAAGCCGGGCCTTCAGCGTGTCCGTCGTCCACGGTCCGCCGCCGCTGTACTGGGGCGCGTACCGCAGTACGAGCACGATACGCTTCCGGTCGGTCGGCTTCCATCGGAGGGTACCGTGCGTGAGCAACTCGGAGATGACCACTGCGTCGCCCGCCCTGGGGGTGACGTTGATCGTGCCGGGCGGCGCGTCGTCTTCCAGGTCGCCCCCGTCGAAGACCGAATCGGGGCGTTCGAAATTGCACTTGTGGGACCCGGGCACGACCACGAGTCCGCCGTCGCCGGGGTTCACGTCGGTGAGATAGGTGAATACGACGAAATCATCGCAGTAAATACGTCCGTCCCGGCATTCGTACCGCGTGCTCTGCCAACCGTAGGCCTCGCGCGCGCAATGGAGCGACCCGGGATCGACGACTCCGCCGGGCTGGTTCACGAGCATGGACCCCCGGACGAAACGAGGTTTGCCGGACGTGAACTCCTTTACGATGGGCCAGTAGCTTGGCTGGAAGACCAGCCGCTCCAGTGCCTTGTCGAAGGCGAATCCGTTGTCGTAAATACGTCCGTCCCTGCTTCCGAAGTCGGATGGGAGGTCTTCGGCGGGCGTCTGTATGTAACGCTCCGCGGCGTCAAGCGCCTCGGCGAGCGCTGCTTCTCCAAGGGCGCCTTCCAGGTGGAGAAAACCGGTCAGGTCGAACAGGTACCTCTGCGATTCGGTCATCATGGTGGATTCCGGATTTTGCGTCCTCAACCGACGAGCAACAGACGCAGGTCCATGACATTGGTATGGGTAGGGCCCGTCATGACGAGGTCGCCCAGCGGTTCGAAAAAGTGATAGGCGTCGCTGCGGTCCATGCAGGCGTCGGCGTCCAGTCCCATTTCGGCGGCCCGGACCAGCGTATGCCCGTCCGCCACCGCGCCCGCGGCGTCGGTCGGACCGTCCGTTCCGTCCGTTCCGGCGCTGAACACGACGGTTCGTTTCAGTCCCTCGATACCCGAAACGGTGGCCAGTACGAATTCCTGATTCCGTCCGCCCTTGCCCCCGCCCTTCAGCGTGACCGTGGTCTCACCGCCGGAAATCACGCACGCCGGGCGCCTCACCGGATCGCCATACCCTTCTATCTCCCTGGCCATGGCGGCGTAAATACGGGCGACCTCACGCGTCTCGCCGTCGATCGAACTGGACAGCACGAGCGGGTTGTAGCCTCTCCTCTCCGCCTCGATCCGGGCGGAATCGAGTGCCTGCCGGTTGTTGGCGACCATGACCGTCTGCGTACGACCGAAGACCGGATCACCGGAGTCCGGTGTTTCAGGTACGGTTCCCTTCGACCCCGCATCCAGGTGGCGAATCACCGTGTCGGGCAGTCTATCGCGCAGACCGTACTTTTCTAGAATCGCCCGGCAATCGGCAAAGGTGCTTTCATCGGGCACCGTGGGCCCCGACGCGATGATGTCGAGCGGGTCCCCGATGACGTCCGAAAGGACCAGGCTCACCAGCCGCGCGGGCGAGGCCAACCTGGCCAATTGTCCACCTTTTACCCGCGAGATATGCTTGCGAACCGTATTGGTCTCGTTGATCGTCGCGCCGCATTGCAGCAGTAGTTCCGTGACCGCCTGTTTCTCCTCCAGCGTCACCCCTTCCGCGGGCAACGGCAGGAGCGCGGATCCCCCGCCCGAAAGCAGGCAGAAGACCAGGTCGTCTTCGCCAAGGGACGCCAGTAGCTCGACGATTTGCTCCGTTCCGCCCACGCCCGCCGCGTCGGGTATGGGATGGCCCGCTTCGACCGCCTTCACGCACCGCAGCGGCGTAGCATGGCCGTACTTGACGTTGACCACGCCCCCGGTGAGCCGGTCGCCGAGTAGCGATTCCATGGCGCCGGCCATCACCGAACCCGCTTTGCCGGTACCGACGACGTAGACGTTTTCGAATCGGTCCAGGTCGCAGCATCGGCCACCGATATTCAGCTGGTTTCCTTCACGTACGACATGGCGCCGGATGGCCGCCGCTGGATCTACGGCTTGCAGGGCCGCGTCGAATATGCACCTTGCGTCTTTGCGAAGGGCGGCAGTGGACATGTCCTGTAGTCGTGGAAAGCGTTGCGGGCTCCGGATCATGCAAAACGGGCGCACCGTCCACCGGCCGGCACGCCCATTCGTCAAGCCCGCTGTTCCGTTGTCCTATGACCGGTCCAATTCCTTTGTCGGCGGTGGCTTTCGCGGGGGCGGTTCCTTCTCGTCGATGTCGATGGCGCGCTGGATTTCGGTATTCGCATTGTTCACGACCCGCTTGAACTCCCGAACGCCCTTGCCCAGTCCCCTCGCCAGGGCCGGAATCCGGTCCGCGCCGAACAGGAGAAGGACGATCAGGAAGATCACCATCAGTTCCTGCATGCCGATATCACCGATCATGCCACTAAACTCCCGGAGTGAGCGCAAGAATGACCGCTTGCCCGAACAGACCGTGTTGTACGGCCTTCCGATAGTAAGACCTGATGCGGAAAATGTACAGGACGGGCAGAAACCGGGCAAGCGATTTATGCGGAAGGGCCTCGACGAAGGGCCGCGCGCGAGGGTCTTGCCGGCCCGTCTCCCAGTCATTCCTTGACGGCCGGTCCCGCCCGGATCAGTTTACATGGATTCGGATCGCGGACCGGTTACGCGGTCCGTGGAAATGCGCATAGGAGGGACCGGATGGACAGGCCGATCGTCAACCCGGGCAGGCTGTATTGGACGGGGCAGCACTGGATCAACTACATACGCCCCACGAACACCGGGGAGAACAGCGCCATGGTCAGCCTCTGGCATACGCACTACAGTTCGGCCGGCGAAGGGACCGTGGCCTATGTGCTGATCGAGCATGGATCCTCGTATCGCAGGATCTGTACCGACAATCCGGACCTGGCCGCGTTCATTCGAACCTGGATGAGCGGCCGGGGCGGCATGTACGACATGGAACTGGAGGTGGTGCCGGCCGCTTTCACGCGGTGCGGTAACGTAGTCGACGCGCCCGCGTGGACGATCGAAACGGCGGACGACCTGGTCATCGCCCGCTGGGACGGCCTGCAGCCTCCCGAACTGCTCGACGCGCCCGGTCCGGGACTCCGGGAAGGATGGGACGTCTTCTCCTGCCTGTTCTTTGCCCGGTCCGCCCGGATCATGTTCAACGGTCACCTGATACCGGGTGAACCCTATCCGGTCGATATATGGAAGCCCAGTCTCGGCGGCGAGCGCAGCTCCTGTGTGTTCGCACTGTCCGAGACCTTCATTCAAGCAGTCCGCCTGGACGGCCCGGACGAATGAACGCCCATCCCGCGATGGCGGCGATGATTAGCATCAGTACCAGGAGTCCCGCCACCCCGTAGAGTGCGCCGTCCGGTGTCGTGGCCAGCAAATCGAATTCCCACAGGACGGCACCCCGTTCCACCAGCCAGTGCCAGGCCGTATGGCCCGCGAGGACCGAGAGGATGACCGCACCGATCCGCCTGGGTTGCCCGGTCCACCCGGTCCGTCCGGTCTGTCCAATCTGCCCGGTCTGCTCACTTTGCCCGGCTTGCTCACTTTGCCCGGCCTGCTCACTGTGCCCGGCCTGCTCACCCGGAAGGAACCTGAAGAGCATCCGAAGTACCGGGACACAGACCAGGACCACGAGCAGCTGACCTAGTTCGACTCCCACGTTGAACGCCAGAAGCGAGACTACCAGGTGATCTCCGCCGAAAGGCAGCATGTCCCGCAGCGCGTAGGCGAAACCGAATCCGTGCACGAGTCCGAACCCGAATACGGCCATCCAGCGCCGGCGCAGGCCGGGGGACACGATGTTCTCCAGCGCCATGTAGACGATGGAGGCGGCGATCACCGTTTCCACGAGGGGCACGAACCAGAGGGCGGCGGGCGTCAGGCCCAGGGTGGCGGCGACCAGCGTGACCGAGTGCGCGACGGTAAAGGCGGTAACGAGGATCACGAGTACACGAAGGCGCTGAAAGGGGATGATCAGGCACAACAGGAACAGGAGATGATCCATGCCGTCGAGGATGTGGGTGAAACCGAGCTGCACGAAACGAAACGCGGCCTGGTGCCAGCGGGGATCGAGTACGACACGGCCCGGATTCCCGGTATACTGGTAAAGACGCTCGCCGCCTGAAGCCGGCAGGAAGCGCAGCACGGTCGAGACCCGCATGCCCAGTCTTTCGAGTCCGGGGAGGATGGAAAACTCCGAACGATCCGATGTGATCCGATACTCGAAGAGCACGTCAAGCATGACCTGTTGCCAGAAGATCTGTGTGCCGACCGGGAGCGGCGGCCCCCGGGTGGAAGCCAGCGCGGTATCGTATGCGTGAAAGGATGGATTGGAAGGAAGGGAGGCCCTGACGGCCACCAGTTCGGGCACGGCCAGGCGCGTGTCGTTTTCGTAGATCGACACCTCCTGTCCGAGCCACAGCATGGCGGCGTCCCTCAGGGACTCGTCGGTGCGGGACAGGTCGAGGTAGCCGGGGCCGGTCAGGGGAAAGGTGACGTCGAGCATGGCCTCGAGGGGAACCCGCACGAGCATGCTGAGGCGCTGGCCTTCCGGCTTGACGAAAGCGCGAACCGTGATGTCGGTGGGGATGTCGTGGCCGAATGCGCCGGTCGACGGCACGGCTGCCGTGAGTCCGGTTATGGTCAGAAACAGCAGGACGCGGACGGCAACCTGGCCGGTCGCCGCCCGTCGTCCCATGAGAGGAGAGACCCGATCAGTCGTGCCTACCGGGAGGCAGAGGGCCATATCACGCCCTGGTCCTGCTGCTCGACCGGGCCCTCACCCATGTAGGTGAACTTCTGTACGCGCTTGCCTTCGTAGGTCTCCGTGGTGTAGATATTGCCCTTCGAATCCGTCGCGATGCTGTGGGTGCCGAAGAACTGGCCCGGCTGGCGGCCGCCGTCTCCGAAAGTGGTCAGCACTTCCATGGTTTCCCGCAACAGCACGTACACCTTCATGTTCTGGCCGTCCGCCACGTACAGGTATTTCTGGTCCGCATCCTTTGAAAAGGCGACGTCCCAGGTCGATCCGGCGCCCAGCGTGTTGCCGGAGAGGACTTTCTCCATCACGAAGGTACCGTCCGTCCGGAATACCTGGATACGGTTGTTGGGCCGGTCGCAGACGTATACGTGACCGTCGTTCGAGGGATCGGCCGCGTGGACGGGATTGCGGAACTGCTGCGCCGGCGGCGCTTCGGGGTCGTATCTCCCGATATTGGCGTCATCCGGCTCGTTGCCGTAGGCGCCCCAGTACCGCTTCAGGGCCCCGGTCTCGATGTCCAGCACCGCGACGCGCTTGTTCAGGTAGCCGTCGGCCACGTAGGCCTCGTTCGCGGAGGCGTCGAAGGAGATCTTGGCCACTCGCCCGAAACTCCCCGGATCCATGCTGTTGCCGGACCACTCCGGATCCGCTTCGTCGAAGGAATCGGCCCTTCGCGCGCCCGGTTCGCCGAACTGCTTCAGGAAGGTGCCGTCCTGGGCGAAAACCAGGATGTGGGCGTCGTCGCCTCCGTTGCCGCCGATCCAGAGATTACCCATCGGGTCGACGGTGATCCCGTGATTCGAACCCGGCCAGTCGTATCCTTCTCCCGGTCCGCCCCAATGGTTCAACAGGTCTCCTTCGGGACTGAACTGGAGTACGGGCGGGGCGGGAATGCAGCATTCGGCCACGGGCGGGTCCTGTGCGGCGCCAAGTTCCGTGCTCGGGTTGCCGTTTCCGCGGTGTATGATCCAGATGTTGTCGTTGGCGTCGACGGTCACGCCGATGGCGGAACCCAGGATCCAGTGGTTGGGCAGCGGCTTGGGCCACAGGGGGTCCACCTCGAACATCGGCGCCATCACGGCGTCGGCGTCAGCGGTCTGCTCGGCCACTTCCACGTCCGCACACGCGACCGCCAGGAACGCTATGCCTGCCGCGGTCAGGGCGGCCGTGGCCATGGGTATGAAGGACCTTCGAATCATGATTCCTCCCGGGTATCTCCTGCGCTCACTCCGCGTTAAGCCAGCACACGCCCTTCATCGGTCATTCGCTTGAAGTCCGGCCGCATGGCCGGCGCGATACGACGGGCGGTCTGGTATGGCGGCAGTCTGCCTGCAGGCGAAGATGGAAAGTGCGTACCTTTCACGGTCTGCATAGGTTTCGGTATAGGGCGAAGTTACCCCGTGCCCCAAGGGTGGTCAAGCGAATATTCGCCGATTGCGATCGCGGGGCCGGTCATTTGTACATCGACAAATATACATCGACAAACACGCGGCGGGATTCTATAATTTAAGTGATCCTGAAAATGCAACCCATTGGAATCGGAACCATGCACGCCAAAGCGCCCTGGGACATGTCGGTCAACCGCAGGATACTCGAAATGGAGTACGCCGTGCGCGGACCGATTCCCCAGCGGGCGGCCGAACTGAAGCAACAGGGAAGACGCATCATCCCGTGCAATCTCGGTAACCCCCAGGCACTTGGCCAGCAACCCATCTCCTTTTACCGGGAAGTGCTGAGCCTGGTCGAACATCCCGTTCGCATCGAGCGCGAACGCAGATTCAAAGCATTGTTAAACGGCAGTGCCCTGGACGCACCGGGCGGCCTGGGCGGCCTGGAACAGGACGAGTTCCACTCCGACTACGTGCTCGATCTCAGTGAACGCTACCTGTCGCAGATGGAGACCGGCATGGGCGCCTACTCGGACAGCAGCGGCCCGCGGTTCATCCGGGAAGCCGTGGCGGATTTCATAGACCGCAGGGACGGCGCGGACGATGCGGACCGCGGCGCCGTTCCCCGTTCCGACCCGGAGCAGGTATTCATCACCAACGGAGCCAGCGAAGGCGTGCGGTACGTAATCGACCTGATGATCGACGACACGTCGGACGGCATCATGATCCCCATTCCCCAGTATCCGCTGTATTCCGCGGCCATCAAGCGTTGCGGCGGCGTGCAGGTCGACTATTTCCTTGATGAGGAATCGGGTTGGGCCCTGGACCGGGAACTGCTGGAATCTTCCCTGGATGACGCACGCGGGCGCGGCGTGGACGTCAAGGCCATCGTGGTCATCAACCCGGGCAACCCGACCGGCGCGGTACTGACCGAAGAGACCGTGAGGGAGGTGGTTGCCTTTGCCGGCGACAACGGCCTGGCCATCATCGCCGACGAGGTCTACCAGGAGAACGTCTACGGCGGGGACGCGGGGTTCGTATCCATCGCCCGGGTGCTGGGACGAAGCGGTGTGCCGCTGTTCAGCGTGCACAGCACCTCGAAGGGCTACTACGGCGAGTGCGGCCACCGGGGCGGCTATCTCGAGATCAGGAACGCTCCGCGCGTTCGGAACACCGAACTGTCGTTTACCGATCTCGTGCTCAAGCAGGCGTCGGTGAACATCTGTTCGAACACGGTCGGCCAGTTGATGATGTATCTGCTGGTCAATCCGCCCCCCGAGAACGCCGAACCCTATCGCCGCTTCACGAATGAGCGCAGGACGATCCTTGAAGACCTCCACGAAAAGGCGGTCATGATCAGGTCGGGATTCGATCAGATGGAAGGCGTTTCCTGTTACGGGCGAACCGGGGCGATGTACCTCTTCCCCAGGCTGGACAGGCTGCCGGAGGGAACGAACGACTTCGACTACTGCATGGCACTCCTGGAGCGGACCGGGCTGGTCACGGTCAACGGCGAGGGATTCGGGCAGCAACCGGGCACCAGTCATTTGAGGATTGCATTCCTGCCGCCTCGGGAGGTGATCGAGGAAGTCCTTCCCAAGTGGATCGCGTTCCACAATGCATATGTGAACTGACGGGCGGGTTAAATGCATATGTGAACTGACGGGCGGGTTAATTGACGGGCGGGTAGCATGCTTTCGGTTAAAGAGAAGTGGCTTTTCGATCTGCACGGTTATCTCGTCCTGCGCCAGGTCATCACGTCCGAGGACCTGGATCACATGATCGCGCGGTGCGACGAATGGCACGGGATGGCAGAGGAAGAGCTTCCGCCGCCGCTCTGTTCCTATGAGGATCCCAAGGCAAATCCGACGGCCGCGCGGGCCATTCTCCATGCCGAGTATGCCGACCCGGTATTCGACCGGCTCGTGCTGAACCTGCCGGTCATGCGCTTGGTGCTCGCCCTGACGAGGGAGCGGCCCCAGCACCTGCTGTCGGCCCTCACGGTGAACCGGCCGGACAGCGACGAGATCACGCTGCACAACGGCGCTTCCGGGGCGTGGAGGAACCCGGCCAACGACTACCAGGCCGCGGACGGCGAAGTGTTCGCCACCTTCATCAACGCGGCCATTTCCCTGGTTGACGTGCCCGAAGGGGCCGGATTCGTGTGTATTCCCGGCAGCCACAAGACCTATTTCGAACGGCCGGCACACATCGACATCCGCTCAGGCCCGCCGACGGTAATCAACGTGCCCGTAAACGCGGGGGACGCCGTCGTCTTTACCGAAGCCCTATGCCACGGCGCGCTGCCCTGGTCCTTGCGCGACCCGCCGCGGCGCACCATGTTTCAAAGGTACTGCACGTCCTACGCGTCCTGGACGCCCGGCGCGGGTCCCATCGAGGCGCACCGGCACCAACTGTCTGACGGCGTTTGCGAAATGAAACGCCCGGGCGGATTCCAGGGACCGAAGGACATCGCCGAACGCCTGCTGGACGAAATGACGGCCTGGGAGGCGGCCGGCCGGCCGGCGGGATGGGAGAGCCGGTTGCAACAGACTACTGGGAGTCCTGCATGAAGATCACCGACCTGAGATGTGCCGTGATCGGCCAGAACCCCGTGGTACGGATCACGACGGACGAAGGGATCCACGGGCTGGGGCAGATCGAGAACTCCAAGCCCTACATGAAACCCCACGTTCTGTTCTATCGGGACCACATTATCGGCCAGGATCCCACGGACGTGAACCGCGTCGTCTCGAGCATACGGCGGCTGGGCAGCTTCAAGCCCTGGGGCAGCGCGGTTAGCGCCATCGAGATGGCCCTGTGGGATATCGCGGGCAAGGCGGCCGGACTGCCGGTGTACAAGTTGCTCGGGGGCAAGATGCGGGACCGGGTGCGGGTGTACAACGGCGCTGTGCGGTTTCCCATGAAGGGCGCCACCGTGGAGGACTACGCGGAGGACATGGCCCGGATGAAGGCGGCGCCCGAGGGGTTCACCATCATCAAGGAGGG
Source organism: Gemmatimonadota bacterium (assembly GCA_009841265.1). Classification (NCBI taxonomy): domain Bacteria; kingdom Pseudomonadati; phylum Gemmatimonadota; species Gemmatimonadota bacterium. The sequence continues at coordinate 199,176 of VXMB01000009.1, forward strand.
CATCAGCTTTCACAGCCAGATGCCGTCGCAGGTCCCCGACTTCTTCTACGGCGACCTGCAGAAGCACGGCTTTCACGGCAACCGGGGTCCGCTCACCGAGAAGGGCCTGAAGCACCTGGTAGCCTGCATAGAGGCCATGAAGGCGGTCCTCGGAGATGAAGTCGGCCTGGCCCTCGACTGCGGCCCCGGCATGCTCGTGCCGGACGCCCTGCGCCTGGCGAAAGCCGTGGAACACCTGCATATCATGTGGCTGGAAGACATGATCACCGGCGACTATACGCCCTTCGTCCTGGCCGATCTCTACCGGGAGGTGAACTCGAGGACTTCCACGCCGATTCACACGGGGGAACAGATCTATCTCCGGGAGAACTTCGTCGATCTCATCGAGAAAAGGGCCGTGGACGTGGTGGGCCCCGACCCGGCCGACGTGGGCGGGATCGCGGAACTGAAGTGGATTGCGGAATACGCCGACCTCCACGGCGTGCTCATGGCGCCCCACGGCGTCATAGACGGCCTGATCGGCCTGGCCGCCCTGGTGCACGCCTCGGCCGCCATGCCGCCCAACTACATTGCCTTCGAATACCCCGTTGGCAACCCGTCCTGGTGGTACGACATCGTGGAGGGTTTGCCGGAAACGATCGTGAAAGACGGCTTCATCGACGTGTGGGACAGCCCCGGCCTGGGGGTCGACCTGGTGCCGGACAAAGCGCTGCCCTACCTGAAGGAAGAAGACCAGGGCTTTTTCGACTAGTACACCGTGGATCGCCGGAGCGGCCCATGTATGTGCGCCATCTGAAAGTCAGAAACTGGCGGAATTTCCCGCGGATCGACGTCGATCTGCAAAAACGGCAGTTCGTCGTCGGCCCCAACGCGTCCGGGAAGTCCAACCTGATGGACGTGTTCCGGTTTCTCAGGGATATTGCCAAGGTGGAGGGCGGGGGACTCCAAAAGGCCGTCGCGGACCGGGGCGGCATGACCAAGATCCGGAATCTCGCCGCGCGCAGGGATCCGGATATCGCCATCGAGGTGCGGTTCTGCGATCCGGTGAACGGGCGGGAAACCTGGCGCTATGAACTCGGACTAAAGCAGCAGGCCAGGGGGAACCGGCACACGCTGATCACCTATGAACGGGTGAGCAGAGACGAGACCGTCATACTCGACCGGCCGAACGAGGAGGACCGGGAAGACATCGTACGGCTTACCCAGACCTACCTGGAACAGATCACCGCCAACCGGGCATTTCGTGAGATCGCCCGGTACTTTCAGGCCATTACCTACCATCACCTGGTTCCATCGCTGCTCCGCCACGCGGACCTGATCGGTGGCCGGACGCTCGAGGGCGACCCCTACGGGCAGGACTTCCTGGACCGCATCGCCCGGGAACACGACCGGACCCGAAGAGCCCGCCTGTCCCGGATCGAAGCGGTGCTCAAGGCGGCCGTGCCGCGGCTCGAGCAGCTCGAATTCATTCGGGACCCGGAGACGGGACGCCCACATCTCCAGGCCCTGTACGCCCACTGGCGGCCCAGGGCGGGTATCCAGCGGGAGGACCAGTTCTCCGACGGGACACTACGGCTCATCGGCATGTTGTGGGCGCTGCTCGAAGGGGAATCCATGTTGTTCCTGGAGGAGCCCGAACTCTGCCTGCACCCGGGCATTGTCAACCGGCTCGCCGCACTGATCCTGCGCATGCAGCGGAACACCGGACGGCAGGTGTTGATCAGCACGCACAGCGCGGTGCTGTTGTCCGACCCCGATATCGAACCGGAAGAAGTCCTGCTGCTGAAACCCGTCCATGAAGGATCGGCAGCGGAAGTGACCGGCGACGTGACGGACGCGCTGCTCCTGCTGGACCGCGACGTCTCCGAGGAACAGGCACCCCGGGAAAGAACCCTCGAAAAAGACCCGAATCAGTTGAGCCTGTTCGAATGAAGGGATCGGTCCAGGTGCGCCCCATGAACGACTCCGGAGTCCCGGCACGGAACTTCGCACGGCATATCGCCTCGAACCGCTATCCGGGGCGGGGGCTGATCATCGGCCGGTCGGCCGGCGGCGACGCCTGGTTCCTGCTCTACTGGATCATGGGCCGCAGTGAAAGCAGCCGGAACCGGCGGTTCGCGATCGAGGGGCCGGTGCTTCGCACGGAACCGGTCGATCCCGCAAGGCTGGACGCACCGGAGCTGATCATCTACCCGGCCATGCTCGAACTGCCGGGGACATACATCGTTACCAACGGCGACCAGTCGCGGACGATATACGACGCGCTGCGCGGCGGCGGGACCTTCGAGGCCGCCCTGGCCACCCGGGAACGGGAGCCCGACGCGCCGAACTACACGCCCCGGATCAGCGGCATGCTGGAGCTGAACGGGCTGCCTGCCGTATCCCTGAGCGTACTCCGGGCGAATCCGCTCGATCCCGCCCATACCGACCGGCTGACTTACCGGCCGGACCCGCCCCCACCCGGACGGGGACTGTGCCTGACGACCTACATGGGCGACGGCGAACCGCTGCCGGGGTTTTCGGGAGATCCGCTGCTCATGCCCCTGGAAGGCGAGGCGGAAGAGGTCATGGGGACGTACTGGGACGCACTCGACGAAGAAAACCGGGTGGCCATCGCCCTGAAAAACGTGACGCGGGACGGCATCAGCGAACTGATGGCCATCAACCGGTTCTAGTCCTTTCCCATCAGAGGTGAAGCTCAATGCGGATGGTAATCGCCATTACGGGTATGTCGATGGGCGCGTGGATAACGACGGCCGCGTGCCTGCTCGCGGGCTGTGGTGAGTCCGCCCCTTCCCGCGTAGTGTGGGAGGAAGCCCTTTCCGCGAAGCACACGGGGCTGGCCTACCTGTACCGGAACGACCTGGAAGGCGCGGCAGGTTCCTTCGAGTCGGTGGCCCGGCTGGTTCCCCGCGAGCCGCTCGGTCACGCTAACCGGGCCCTGGCGTTGCTGAAACTTCGAGACTACGAACAGGCCGCCGCATCCGTCGACCGGGCTGTGGATCTTGCCCCGGAAGACGGTGAAGTCCTTTCCATCAAATCCGATATCGTGGCGGCACGGGGAGACCGCGAAGCCGCCCTGGGCCTGCTGGCTCACGCCGTTGGTCACAACGCGTCCGACGTGGTGCTCCGGTACAAGTATCTCACCGAGATGAGAAGGCTGCGGGGTCCGGATCTCCAGGAGGAGGACGCCCTGGACGAACTGCAGGCCATGCTCGAACACGAACCGGAAAACCTGGCCGTGCTCGTCGAGTTGAACGAAATCCTGGTCCGGCTGGAACGGTGGCGTGAAGCATCGGCCGGGTACCGGCGGATGGCCGGGTTGCTCGAGCCCGTTCCCGAAGACATTCAGACCTGGCTGGACCGGACGCTGGACGCATTGGATCGCCGGGATGGGGCAGAAGCCGAATCCAGCGCGGGCATCCTGGGCAACCTGCTGGTGGTGGACCCGGCCTACCGGGCATCGCGGGACCGCCTGGGGGATCCTTCGCAGCAGTCGCCCCCGCTCTACGATTTCCGGACGGCACCGCCCGACCTGGCGGCAGTGGTCGCGGGTTCCCTGGTCGATATGGCGTTCGTGGATGCGGGCGACGAATGGATGGGCAATATCCTGCCGGATGAGGAGCGATGGACGGACCTGGCGCTGGCGGACGCGGACGGGGACGGGCGGCTGGACCTGGCGCTGGCGGGCCGGCAAGGGCTGACCGTCCTGCGCAACCCCGTGGACGGTTGGGAGGCCGTTTTGAGTCCATGGTCGGGTATGGACGATTCGGTCCGGGAAGACGCGGTCTTTCGACTGGTCCCGGGAGACTTCGCCAATGACGGCGATATGGACATATTGGTAGCCGGAACATCATCACCTCAGGTGTACCACAACGAAGGGGATGGGACATTCGGCCTGGCGCAGACCCTGGACCCGGGAGATAGATCGGGGCTATTCGCCTCCGTTTCCCGGGCGGATTTCGACCACGACGGGGACCTGGACGTGCTGGCGTCCAATATGAGCGCGCTCCGGTTCTACCGACATACGGAGGGAGGGGTTTTCGACGAGGCCACCTCCACAACGGGCTTTCTCGAATCGGCGTCCAACGTTTCCGGCAGGGCCGCCGATGGTGTTCCCGCCGATGGTGTTTCCGCAGATGGTGTTTCCGCAGATGGTGATTCCGCTGAGGATGTTTCCGCCGTGCGGCCCGCCCAGTCACTGGCCTGGGGCGACTTCGACCTGGACGGCGCCGCAGATGTCGTCGCGCTGTTCGACGACGGGGCGCACAGACTGTACCGGAACCTGCGGCAGGGCAGGTGGGTGGACTGGACGGAACGTTTCGGCGGAATCCGGTGGGGCGGCGCGAAGACGGTCGCCGCGGCCGATTTCAATAACGACGGCGCGCTGGACCTTTTCATGGCGGGGACCGCCGCCGAGGGCTGCCGGCTGTTGTGGAACGACAGTGGGCGCCGTTTCAACGGGGAGGACACGCCCCCGGCGTTCGGCGACGCGTGTGACGGCCTCGATGCCGCCGCCGTCCGGCCCTTCGATTTCGACAATGACGGATTCATCGATCTCGCACTTGCCGGCGCTTCGGTGCCGGGCCTGTCGGGACTCAGGCTGGCCAGGAACCTGGGCAACGGGACATTCGAGGAAAGGGCCGACCTGCTCCCCGGCCTGCCGTCGGCCATCGAAGACGTCGAGGTCGGCGACCTGGACGATGACGGTGACCTGGATCTCGCAGTGCTTTCCGAGGGACGTCTTTTAGTACTGAGGAACGACGGCGGCAACGCGAACGGCTGGCTCAAGGTACAGCTCGCCGCGGCCCTGGAAGGAAGCGGGAAGAACAACTTCTATGGCATAGGGTCGACCATAGAGGTAAACGCCGGGTCGCACTACCAGTCTCTGCGGGTCGACGCGGCCGTCACCCACGTCGGTCTGGGAAGCCGGGAAACGGCCGACGTGATCCGGGTAATCTGGAGCAACGGCGTCCCCCAGAACCGGATCGATCCGGAATCCCGCACGCTTATCGTCGAACCGCAGCGGCTCAAGGGATCCTGCCCGTCGCTATACACCTGGAACGGCGACCGGTTCGTCTTCGTCACCCACCTGATGACGCGGAGTGCCATTGGCGCCCTGACGGAAACCGGCGCGCCGGCCTGGCCGGACGCGGCGAACGACTACGTGAAGATCCGGGGAGACCAGCTGAGGATGCGGGACGGAAAGTTCGAAGTCCGGGTCGTGGAGGAACTCTGGGACGCCGTGTACATGGACAAAATGGAACTGCTGGTCGTCGACCACCCGGCGGAGACGGACATTTTCGTGGATGAAAAGTACCTCCCGCCGCCCTACCCGGATCTCGAAATCCATACGGTGACGGACCCGCGCCTGCCCGTGGCCGCTCGCGACCACCACGGTAACGACATCCTGCCCGCGCTCGCCGCCAGGGACAGCCTGTACGTCGGGGACTACAGGCTTGGTGAATTTCAGGGCGTTCCAGAAATGCATTCCATTACACTGGACCTGGGCGATCTGAAGGGCGCGGAACGGATCCACCTGTACCTGTGCGGCTGGATCATGCCGATCGAGCCCAGTTCCAACCTGGCCCTGTCCCAGCGCGGTAACGTCGCCGTGGTCCCGCCGTACCTGGAAGTGCCGGACGGCAGGGGACAGTGGCGGACCGTGATACCGTACACCGGCTTTCCATCGGGGGAACACAAGACCGTTTTCATCGATCTTACGGACCGTTTTCCCGCCGAAGACTACCGGGTAAGGCTCACCACGAACCTGGAGTTGTACTGGAGCGAGGTCTTTTTCACCGTCGACGAACCCGTGCGGGCCGAAAGGCGCATTACCCGGCTGTCGCCCGATACGGCGGATCTGCACTACCGCGGCTACTCGCGGGAGTACCGGACCGCGCCCTATGGCCCGTTTATCCGGGATTACCAGGTGCTGAGCGGCGAACCCCAGTGGCTGCCCTTCGCGGGATACCGGACGCGGTACGGCGACGTGACGCCCCTGCTGCAGGCGTCCGACAACCGCTATGTCGTCTATAGTTCAGGAGAGGAAATCAAGGTGACGTTCGATACGGCGGACCTGCCCGAACCACCGTCTGGCTGGACGAGGGACTTCGTCCTGCACACCGACGGCTGGTTGAAGGAGGGCGACCTGAACACGGCGACGGCCGCCACGATCGAACCGCTGCCCTTTCACGGGATGGCCGGCTACCCTTATGGTCCGGATTCCCTTTACCCGGACGAAACCGGCCTGCGAGCGTACCGAAGCGCCTACAACTCGCGCTGGGTCTCCCAGGAGAATTTCAGAGAAGCCCTGCGGCGGCACGGCCCTGGCCGCTGATCCTTCTTCCAGCCGCGCGGCCGCCAGGAGACCGCCTCAGGAACCCGGCACCAGCGCCACCTTGATCAGGTCGCCGGGGTCGTCCACCAGTTTCGCGAAAATGCCCGGCCCCTGCTCCAGGTCCCTTTCGACGACCATGGAGGCGACGTCGATCCTGCCCTTAGAGATGAGATCGAGGGAATAGGCGAAGTCCACGCTCGTGTAGGCATAGGAACCGCGAACGACCAGTTCCCTGTTGACCATGGCCACGCCGTCAATGGCCATGGGCGCTTCGGCGCCGAGGCCCAGCAGCACGGCTTCACCGCCCTGCCGGAGCATCCGCACGGCCTGTTCCTGCGTCGCCGTATGGCCCACCGCTTCGACCGCCAGGTCCACCCCTTGACCGTCTGTCATATCGAACACGGCTTCCACCGGGTCGATCGACCGTACGTCGATGGTGTGGGTCGCGCCCATCGAGGCGGCCAGCGACAGTCGCGAGGGCACCATGTCAGTCACCGCGATGCGGGTCGCCCCGATGTGCCGGGCCACCTGCAGGGCGAGGAGCCCCTGGGTGCCCGCGCCGATGACGGCCACGCTCCTGATGAACCCGTGCAGGCTCCGGTCGAAGATATGCAGCGCGTTCGAGAGAGATTCGACCATGCTGCCCTCGAGGTCGCCCACGTGGTCCGGCAGCCTGAAGCAGGACGCCGCGGGCACGGAAACGTAGTTGGCGAAGGCCCCGGGATGCTCGATGCCGATGACCGTCCGATGAGGGCAGATACTGGTGCGTCCCCGGAGGCACTCGTCGCACCGGCCGCAGGAAAGGATCGGGTTGATGGTGACCCGGTCGCCGATGGCCAGCCCTTCCGCGCCGCGGCCCAGGTCCACCACCTCGCCGGTGAATTCGTGTCCCATGATCAGCGGCGGGACCCGCTTTGCGCTCTTGCCCAGAAAGCCGTGCAGGTCCGAACCGCATATGCTCGCCGCCCCGACCTTCAGCACGGCGTAGCCGGGCGTGACCCCGGGTTCCTCGACGTCCTGCATTTCCATCTGACGCGTTCCCAGGTACATTAGTGCCCGCATGCCTTCCTCCTTAAGTACGGCCGGCGACTATCATAAACCGCAGCCGGTGTGTTTCAGATCCCTCAGCATCGGTCAGTAATCCCTGAACATGATCACGGGATCGATCGTTTCGGCGTCGGCGAACAACATCGCCAGCCGGTCCAGGCCGAAGGCGATGCCGCCCGACGGAGGCATCCCGTATTCGAGGGCTGCCAGCAGCGCTTCGTCCACCCCGCCGTGGTAGCGGTCCGGGCCTTCCTTCGATCGCTTTACCACCAGGTCCGCTTCAAACCTGGCACGCTGCTCCACCGGATCGTTCAGCTCCGTGAAGGCATTGGCCAGTTCCAGCCCGCCCATGTACAGTTCGAATCGTTCCACGTACCGGGGGTTGCCCGGAACCCGGCGCGCCAGCGACGGCAGCCGGGCGGGATACTCCGTCAGAAAGACCGGCCGGTCCGCGGGCAGCGCGGGTTCCACGGCCGTCAGGAAAACGCGGTGGAACAGGTCGTCCCAGTCATCGTCTTCCCGAACCTCGTAATCCCTGGCCCTGGCTGCGGACGAGAACTTTTCCAGGTCATCGCAGACATCCAGGTCGATCCCCGACCGGTCCAGGAAGCAGTCCCGCACCCTGTACCTCGGCCAAGGAGGCCGGAGGTCGATCGTGGTACCCCGGTAGGTCAGTTCGCCCCCGTGGTTGAGCGTCCCGGCCAGCGTGGTCACGTAATCCTCGGTGGTGGCCATGACCGTCTCGTAATCGGCGTAGGCCTCGTACCACTCCAGTCCGGTAAACTCGGGATGGTGCGCGTCGAACCGTTCCCCGTTGCGGTAGAACCGGCAGATCTGGTATATCCGTTCGCAGCCCGCCGCCAGCAGGCGTTTCATGTAGTGTTCGGGCGAGGTTTGCAGGTACAGGGGCTGCGTTCCGCCTTCGCCGTCCACGTATTCCGTTCGAAACGAACTCAGGGCCGGCGTCAGGTCCGGAACGGTCATGAATGTGGGCGTGTCCACGGCTATGAACTCGCGGGATTCGAAGTAGGCACGGGTCCCGGCCAGGATATCTGCCCGGAGGCGCACGGCGCCGGCCGCTTCCATTCCGGGCGCGCCGCGAAGGCAGGGCGCCAGGAGCCTGAGGCCGGTTACGGTGTATGCGTCGTTCTCCCATGTACCCGCGCATTCCACGAGGTCGCCGGCGCAGACCAATGACAGCATGCCGGACAGGGCTGGATCGTCCAGGACGAGGTTGACCGTGCCCGTCCAATCCTCGAGCGCGCCGCTCCCAACCCGTGGATCCAGCCGGATCAGCCGCCCGGCAATCACTGTTGCGTTTCCGGCGGCTCCGGATTCCTGTACCTGCCGCACCGTATGCGTCCTGCCGGTACGGGCGGGATACGATTGAATACCCTGGCTGTGGAGGTGTCTGATACGCGACATGGCCGGTTCTCGAGGAGATTCCTGCTGACAAACTCGTGGTAAACATTAACGGTCGATTTCATCAAAAGCAAGCATCAGTTTGTCCTTGATTCGCATCCCCCGGATCATTACCATGTGAGGGAACCGTAACGTACTTCAGGACCCTGGCGCGCTCCGCGCGTCTCCGGCCGAAATTAACGCCGCAACGATCACCGCCGGCCCGTTTCAATGACCGCAATCCGACTTTGGGCACCACGTCTGTTCCTGTTGGGCTTCCTGGTGGTCGCCGCGTGCGGAAACACCCCCGCGCCCGGTGGCGAATCTTCTGAATCCGATCCCGTCCTCTCCCGCATCCAGTTGCCGGAAGGCTTCCGGATCTCCGTTTACGCCAGCGGTGTCCGCAACGCGCGGGCCATGGCGATGGGACCAGGCGGTACCCTCTTCGTGGGCTCCCGGCGCGCCGGAAACGTGTACGCCGTAAGGGACATGGACGGGGATTTCGTAGCCGACGAGGTGCTGACCCTCGACAGCGGGCTCAAGATGCCGAGCGGTATCGCTTTTCGGGATGGAGCGCTCTACGTCGCCGATATCAACGTGGTGCTCCGGTACGACGACATCGAAAACAGGCTCTACGATCCCCCCGAACCGGCCGTGGTCAGCCGGGGTTTCCCGACCGATCGTCATCACGGCTGGAAGTTCATCCGGTTCGGGCCCGACGGCAAGCTCTACGTTCCCGTGGGTGCTCCGTGTAACGTCTGCGAACGCGCTGATCCTCGATACGCGACCATCATGCGCATGAACCCGGACGGAACGGATCTGGAAGTCTACGTGAGCGGCGTGCGCAATACCGTGGGCTTCGACTGGCACCCGGACACGGGCGAACTGTGGTTCTCCGACAACGGGCGGGACCTCATGGGCAACGACATACCGCCGGACGAGCTGAACCGCGTGACCGAAGCCGGACAGCATTTCGGCTTCCCGTATCACCACGGCACGGACATCGCGGATCCCGAATTCGGCGGCCGGCGTCCACTGGATTCCCTGGTGCACCCCGTGCAGGACCTCGATCCGCACGTGGCCGCGGTGGGCATGCGATTCTACACCGGGGACATGTTTCCGCCCGAGTACCGCCACCAGGTATTGATCGCGGAACACGGATCCTGGAACCGGGACGAGCGGATCGGTTACCGGGTCACCCTGGTGCGCCTGGACGGCAACGAGGCCGTGAGTTACGAGGATTTCGCCGAGGGCTGGCTCGTTGACGAGGAATACTCCGGCCGCCCGGCCGACGTGGAGGTCATGCCGGACGGTTCTCTGCTCGTTTCTGATGATTACGCCGGAGTGATCTACCGGATCACGTACGGGGAGTAAACGTTGGTAACGCCGGTGACGCATGGCTGATCAAATCAAGGTGTTGCCCGAGAAGCTGGCGAACATGATCGCGGCGGGCGAGGTGATCGAACGCCCCGCCTCGGTCGTGAAGGAACTGGTCGAGAACGCGATCGACGCCGGCGGCGAGCGCATTTCCGTGGAGATAAAGTCGGGCGGTAGGCAGCTCATACGCGTCATGGACGACGGCGGAGGCATGTCCCGGGAGGACGCGGTACTGGCCTTCGAGCGGCATGCGACCAGCAAGATCGCCGGCGAAGACGACCTCTACCGCATCGGTACCTTAGGATTTCGGGGCGAGGCACTGGCCAGCATCGCCTCCGTGGCCCGGGTTGACCTGACGACAAATACGCAGGGGGAAGCGGCCGGGACCCGCGTCCGCATTGACGGGGGTTCGGCGCCAAAAGTTACGGACGCCGGTCGGGCAGTGGGTACGACGGTCGCCGTATCGCAGTTGTTCTACAACGTGCCCGCCCGCCGGAAGTTCCTGAGGACCACGGGTACGGAGACGCGCCATGTCGTTTCCGTGGTTTCCTCCATCGCCATGGCCTATCCGGGGATCGCCTTCACGCTGACGGTCGACGACCGGGATACCCTTTCCCTGCCCGCCGTGTCCAACACCTATACCCGCACGCAGGCCGTCATGGGCAACACGCTCATGAACCAGATGATACCGGTCACCTTCGATGACGACCTCGTCAAGATACACGGGTTCATCAGCCGACCGGACGCCGCCAGGGTTTCCCGTACCCACCAGCATCTGTTCATCAACCTCAGGCCGGTATCCAGCCGCGCCCTGAACCGCGCCGTGTTCGAAGGATATGGTTCGATTCTACCCAAAGAACGATATCCCGTATCCATCGTCTTCCTGAACATCGATCTCGACCAGGTGGACGTCAACGTACACCCCGCGAAGCGAGAGGTCCGGTTCTCCGACGAGTCCAGGGTATATGAGCGGCTCCTGCGGGCCATTCGGTTGGCGCTGCAGAACTCGGACGTGGTGCCCGTTTTCGATACGGACACGCCGGACATCTCCGGAATGGCGCCAGCCGCGGCGCCCGGCGCCGTGGGTACGCCCTACGACGAACCGGCCGTGGCGCGCAGGGCCCAGATAGACCTGTTCGGTCCCGCTCGTGGAATCGACGGTGATCCTACGGGCGAGTGGACCTACACGCCGGCGGGCACGGAGCGCGGGGAACGCGACGAAGGGGGACACGGAACAGTCAGGGAGCATACCGATGCGGAATTGGTATCGCTCTGGCAACTGCACAACGCCTACATACTGGCCCAGGTCAGAGGCGGTTTCATGCTCATCGACCAGCACGCCGCCCACGAACGCGTGTTGTTCGAACGGGCGCTGAAGACGATGGGCCACGAATCCGCCCCTTCCCGGCAGTTGCTGTTTCCGGTTACCCTCGATCTCATGGTGCCGCAGATCGCGCTGGTCCGGGAACATTTTGATCACTTCGCCCGGCTGGGATTCAATGTGAAACTGTTCGGCGAGCAGACCGTGGTCGTCGACGCCGTCCCCTGTATGGCACACAGCCAGGATGTAGACACACTGTTTCACCGGATGATTGAAAACCTGCAGGAGATGCCGGAAAAGAACCTCAAGACGGAAGAACGTATCGCGATTACCTTCTCCGGCCACGCCGGAATCAGGAAGGGCGACCCGTTGTCCCAGCAGGAGATGAACGGGCTCGTCAACGATCTGTTCGCCACGGAAATGCCCTATGTAACACCCCGGGGGCGACCCACCGTGGTCAACATGCCACTCGAAGAGATCGAACGCAGATTCAACCGACCTTCGTAGGACTCCTCAGGCCCTTCTACTCACGTGCTAAACCCGGTCACCCGACTCGATTCCTTGCCCTGTTTCGATGATCTCAGGCCGGCAGGCGATCGTTTTAACGGGTGAGATCTTGTACCGGCCTGGCTAGCATGCCCGCATAACGGCATTCAAATCATGATATGATTTACATGTAAAACCACTTGGTGATTTGTAAACATCACTCAAGAGTCAAATATGAAACCGAAAATCTATTGTTTAAAAAGAAATGTTAAATTAAGGTATAATTTCGCCATTCCGAATACTGTGCTAGTAATTGGTCATTATTGCACGTGGTACGTAAACCGACACGTGTTTCATTGTGAAAACTCGAAGGCCGGTTTGACCGTCGAGGGAGTGTGCGCCATTAGTCTCCCGATCATCCTCGCCCATGGCATCGTGCCCTTCGACGCGCTTTACCGGCCGCTCCTCCGGGCGGGGCTGCGCCGATTCCTGCGCCCGCCCGACAAGTACGACTACTTCAGCGGGATCGCCGGCCATCTCGAAAACCACGGCTACACCGTCTTCGCCCCCCGCGTGCCCTTCGCCGCCGAAGTGCATAAGCGCGCCATGGCCCTGAAACGCCGCATCGAAGTCATCCTCAAAAGCACCGGAGCTGACCGGGTTCACATCATCGCTCACAGCATGGGCGGTCTCGACGCCCGCCACATGATCGTCGATTTCGACATGGCCGACCGCGTCGCGACACTGACGACCATTGGCACGCCGCACCGCGGAACTTGCTTCGCCGACTTCGGTCTTGCCAAAGTGAACTGGCTGATCGGCTTCACCGGCGTCTTCGGCCTCAATCTCGAGGGATTCCGCGATCTCAGTACCAAGGCTGCCGCCGCTTTCAACGAGCGTGCGCTGAACGCCGAGGCACGAAACCCCGTCCGCTATACCACCTACGCCGCCCATCAAAGCTTTGCGCGGATATTCACCCCGCTGAAGCTGCCCTGGAAATACATCGCAGGGCGCGAAGGAGACAACGATGGGTTGGTGTCTGTGACCTCGGCCGCCTGGACGGACAAATTGGGATCGAAGAAGGTGCGCCAGGAAGCCTTTCCCGTCCCCGCCGACCACCTCAACGAACTGGCCTGGTGGGAACCGTGTGAATTGCGCGCTCCCCGGCAGGCGCGAAAGCCCTTCAAGAACAAAGTACGCGATGTCTACCTTAAAATGGTTCGTGACGCCGAGCGTGAAGGTTGACCCGTCTTGAATGCATGTCGCCTTTGCGCCGTATCCCATCGTCGCCTCCCCTAACTTGACACGACCCTTCCCGCCCCATACCTTTACTGAGTCTGAAAGGTAGATACCGTGTAACCTGGATCATGCGGATGGTCTGCAGAGTCCGGGCAGGATCCGGGCCGCACGCCGGCCGTTCGTGCGGCGGATTCATGGAGCTACTTGCATGGGCGAAACTCGGCAGGACGGGGCTGAAAGCGGCGTGACGCTGGAACTGACGATCCCAAGCAATCCCGATCTGACTGCGGAGGTGGATCGCCGCATTGAGGAGTTGACCACGCGGACCGGCTTCGACCAGGGAACGCGCGGCGACATCATGATCGCCGTGAACGAAGCGGTCAAGAACGCAATTCTGCATGGAAACCGGTGCGACGAGTCCAAGCAGGTCATCATCTCCTGCAAATGCAGTTCGACGTTGTTCCGTATACACATATGCGACTGCGGCGGTGGTTTCGATCCCGACGGCCTGCCGGACCCGCGAAACCCGGACAACCTGCTCAAGGAGAATGGCAGGGGCATTCTGATGATCAAGGCCCTCATGGACGAAGTCGAGTTCGATATCACAGAGCACGGCACCAGCGTGACCCTGATCAAGTACGGCCACTGAGGAGCGTCCATGCAAGTCGTCGAACTGCGCAGCGATACCATGACCCGGCCGACGCCGGCCATGCGCCACGCCATGGCGAACGCCGAGGTCGGCGACGACTGTTTCGGCGAAGACCCATCGGTCAACCGGCTGGAAGAAGCCATGGCCGCCCTGCTCGGCAAGGAAGCGGGCCTCTTCGTCACGAGCGGCACGCAGGGCAACCAGCTCGCTGTCCGGTCGCAGACCCATCACGGCAACGACGTCATCGCGGAAAAGTACTGCCACATGTTCAACGCGGAAGCTGGCGCACTCGGCGCACTGTCGGGCGTGCAGGTCCGCCTGTTGACGGGAGAACGGGGTGTATTCACGCCGGCGCAGATGGAGGAAGTGATCCAGCGGGGCGATAACGTGCACTACGGCCGGACGGCGCTGGTCGCCGTGGAGAACACCCACAACAAGTCAGGCGGATACCCATGGCCCGTGGAGGCGCTGTCCCGGGTCGGCGACTGCGGACGGTCAAACAACCTGCGCGTCCACATGGACGGCGCCCGGCTGTTTAACGCCTGCGCGGCGACGGGCCTGACCGCACAGACCTATACGCAGCATGTCGATACGGTATCCGTGTGCCTGTCCAAGGGCCTGGGCGCGCCGGTCGGCAGCGTGCTGGCGGGCGATCAGGCCACGATCGATGCGGCGCGCTACTACCGGAAGATGCTCGGCGGCGGGATGCGCCAGGCGGGCGTCCTGGCGGCGGCCGGCCTCTACGCCATGGAGCACAACATCTCCCGGCTGTCCGAGGACCACGGCCATGCCACCCGGCTGGCGGCGGCGCTCGCCGACCTGGAGAACGTCGAGATCGACCTGAACGAGGTCCACAGCAACATGATCTTCTTCAGCCTGCGGGACGGCCTGGACCCCTTCGAGGCCGTCGATCGCCTGTCGGAGGAAGGCGTCCGGATGCTCGCCATGAAACCCGGCATCATCCGCGCCGTTACGCACCTGGACGTAAGCGGCGATCAGATCGACCGGGCCATCGAAGTCTGCAGGAAGGTGCTGACCCGCGTCTCGTGACGCGCGTTTCCTGACCCGCCATGGCCGCTATCCTTCAACTCCATCCTGAACATCCCCAGAAGCGGCATGTCGACCGGGTCGTCGAAGCGCTGCACCGGGGCGGGGTGATCGTCTATCCGACCGACACGGTCTATGGACTGGGCTGCGATATCTTCAACCGCAAGGCCATCAACCGGATCTACCAGATCAAGCAGGCCCCCGCCGGTAAGCCGCTCAGTTTCGTATGTTCGGATCTGAAGGATCTCGCCCGGTACGCGAAGAACATCTCCAACGCGGCCTATCGCATGATGAATCGGCTGCTCCCCGGGCCCTACACCTTCATTCTGGAAGCTTCTAGAGACGTGCCGAAGTTCATGATCGGCAAGCGGCGTACGGTGGGAATCCGGGTGCCGGACAACCGGATATGCCTCGAAATCGTGCAGGCGCTCGGCCGGCCCGTGCTGAGTACCAGCATCGCGCCTTCCGGTATCGAGGCCTCAGCTAACGGAAGCGATATGAACGACGCTGATTCCATCGCGGCCCGGTACGGCAAGGTCGTGGACGTCATCGTGGACGGCGGCGTCATTGTTCCGGAGCCGTCCACGGTGGTTGATCTGACCGGCGAGGAGCCCGAGATCCTTCGGGCGAGTGCCGGCGAAGCCGACCTGTACTGACCTGGACCGGGGGGCGTCCCGTTCAGGCCGGGTGGCCAAGGCGGCCCGGGCGGCCCAGGTGGATCGGCCGTTCCCGGGAGTCGACTGGATCAGAACGAATAGGTCATCTCGAAGGCGAAATTGACCACCGACTTTTCCTGCTCGCCTTCATCCGGATCACCGTATATCGCATCGTCCGAGAAATCCCGGCGGAGTTCCATGAGGAACCCCAGGCCGTCGGTCAGCGCGAAGGTCGGGGCGATGGTGAGGGCCTGCAGGGTGTCATCCGATTCGAATGTATGATCCAAACCGGGAGCGGAGGAGGTAACGGTTCTGGTGCTGGTGTTGAAGTAGTCGTACCTGCCCGTCAATCCCATGACGTCGGTAAGACTATAGTGCGCCATGACCATGTAGCCGTTCCACTTGGTTTCTGAGTCCCAGAAATCCAGTTCTCTTTTGCCGTAGTTGTACTCCCCGCCGATGATGAGTCCGGGCGCCGGCGTCAGGGTAAGGTCGATGTCGTAGACGGTCAGATTGCTGACCGGATTCTCGACGGACGAATTCAAGACCGTTACCTCTTCGTCGCCGTGCATCGCCGAGAAGCCGATCCCGACCACATCCTCGTGGCGGTAACCGAATCTGCCGCCGACCATCTTGTTGGTATTCGTGTCGACGTTCTGGTCCCAACCGTTCGTAAGATGTACCACCACATCAATGCCGTCGCCAAGGTCCATGGCCAGCATGGCACCAGTCAGATTGGTGGGCAATCCATTGTTGAAGACCAGCGAGTGGGAGTACTGGTACATGTCCGGGGCGTCCAGAAGTTCGAACCCGATGGGCGCGTTGAACTTCCCGAAGGTCAGGATCGGGTAGTTCCCCTCCCCGCGGCCCAACCCTAGATCGAGGGTGACGTACCCCTGCTCCGCGTCGAGGGTGAACCCGCCCTCGCCGTCGCTCACCCATTCCAGGTCCGCGCGCAACGAGCCGATATCGCCCAGGTTTCTGGACAGATCGATTTCCACCTGATCGAGACCGAAGGTATTCGAATCATCGAGGTTGTTGTAGGTGTAGCTGGCGTCAACGAATCCCGAGATTTCGACCAGGCCGGAAATGGCCGAATCTCCACCTGGGTCCGTGCCGTCCCCGCTGTTCTCCTGCGCGGCAGCCGGAAAGGCCGCGAGCAGCAGGACCGCCAGCCAGGCGGGGAATCTGCGTAACATAAACGCACCCATTTTCAAGCTCCCTTGATGTGGTGGCGAAGCTGACGGATCTGTTTCGACTCAGAACGAATAGGTCATCTCGAAGGCGAAATTGACCATCGACTTCTCCGATTTCCCCGATTCCGAGTTGTAGAAGATCGCATCGTCGGAGAAATCTCGGCGGAGTTCCATGAGGAACCCCAGGCCGTCGGTCAGCGCGAAGGTCGGGGCGATAGTGAGGGCCTGCTGAGTCAGGTCCAGGCTTCGCGGGTGGTCCTGCGCTCCACTGCGCCGCGCCGCGACTTGCGAAATCTCCCGGTTGAATCGGTCGTACCGGCCCGTCAAACCCATGACGTCGTTCAAACTGTAATGCGCTATTACCATGAAACCGTTCCAGCTGTTCTCCACGTCGACCTGGTCCAAGTCGGTCTTGCCGCTGTTGTACTCCCCACCGATGATCAGGCGGGTTGAAGGAGTCAGGGTCAGGTCGACGTCGTAGACGGTCAGATTGCCGACCAGACCCTCTTCGTCGCCGCGCATCGCCGAGAAGCCGATGCCGCCCATTTCCTCGTGGCTGTAGCCGAGTCGGCCGCCGATCATCTTGTTGGTATTCGCATCGACGTTCTGGTCCCAGCCGTTGGTCAGGTGTACCACCACGTCGATTCCGCCGCCCAGGTCCATGGAGAGCATGGCGCCGGTCAGATTGGTGGGCAATCCGTTATCGAAGACCAGTGCGTGGGAGTACTGGTACATGTCCGGGGCGTCCAGGAGCTCGAACCCGATGGGCGCGTTGAATTTCCCGAAGGTCAGGGTCGGGTAGTTCCCCTCCCCGCGGCCCATGCCGAGATCGAGGGTGACGTAACCCTGCTCCGCGTCGAGGGTGAACCCGCCTTCGCCGTCGCTCACCCATTCCAGGTCCGCGCGCAACGAGCCGATATCGCCCAGGTTCCTGGACAGATCGATCTCCACCTGATCGAGGCCGAAGGTGTTCGAATCATCGAGGTTGGAGTACGTGTAGCTGGCGTCTACGAATCCCGAGATTTCGACCAGGCCGGAAACGGCCGATTCACCGCTCTCCTGCGCGGCGGCCGGGAAGACCGCGAGCATCAGGACCGCCAGCCAGGCGGGGAATCTGCGTAACATAAAGGTACCCATTTTCACGCTCCCATGATGTGATGTGACTAAAAAGGAACCTCATGATGTTAACGTTTCATCGCGACTGCGCGATTCGTATTATAGGATGCAATAGTATGATGTCAACTAAACATTTGGCTACTAAACATTACAGGTGGATGATACGATCTATGCGATCGCGTTCTCCGGCAACGAGCAGGACGTCTTCCTCCTGGATCACATAGTCCGGCGCAGGGACGAAGTGCGCCTGGCCGGCCCGGTTCGCCCGGTCGTCCTGGTTCGCCCGGTCGTCCTGGTTCGCCTGACCGTCCCGGTTCGCCTGGCCAGCCCCGTGCTCCCGTTTCCTGATAAGCAGGATCTGCACACCGTGCCGGCTGCGGATCTGAAGGCGCCGGATGCTGCTTCCTATGAACCGCCGGGGTGCGTTGATTTCCACCATGGCGTATGCGTCTCCCAGCTGCACCACCTGTCCGCCGCTCAACGTGTCTACCATGCTCCCGAATTCACCGGCCAGGTCCCGTCTGGCCGTCTCCCGGTTGTAGGCGTCCATGACGTGTTCTCGGCTGATGACGCCGACCAGGCGCCCCGAGTCCGTCTCGACAACGGGAAAGGCGTTTACCTGGTGCCGGCCGAACAGCAGCATGACCCGGTCCAGCGTGTCGCCGTCTTTGACCGTCGGCAGGTCGAACTGGGCGACGTCGTGGGCCACGATGACGCCTTCGAGATCCTCGCCGTACGCGACGAGACTGCGGATGCGGTCGAAGGTGACCGTTCCCTGGTAACGCTCCTCATCGTCGGTGATGTAAAACTCCGTATCCGTACTCTCGGCCAGGCGGGACATGAGGTCGTCGAGCGGCGCCTGTGGCGGTATCGTCTCGAAAGAGGCAACCCGGGCCTGCCCGACGGTCAGCGACCTGAGGATGTTCGTCTCCTGGCCCTTTTCCAGGTCCACGTTTCTCCTGAGGAGGCGCAAGGTGTAAACCGAAGGCTTGAGCAGGTAGGCGGACAGCGCCGTACTGACGATGACGGAGATCGCCAGCGGCAGGATCAACTCGTAATTACCGGTCATTTCGAAGATCATCAGAATCGACGTCATGGGGGTCCGGATGGTCGAAGACACCAGCGCGCCCATGGCTACCAGGGCGTACGCGCCGTCGGTGGCGCTCGTTCCGGGCAGCAGGTGGTTGACCAGCGCGCCGAAAGCGCCGCCCAGCATGCAGCCGACGAACAGGGACGGGGCGATGACCCCACCCGAGGCGCCCGATCCCAGGGAGAAGGACGTGGCGGCGATTTTCATGAAGACCAGGATGAGCAGGAACTGCCACTCCAGTTCGGAGAACAATGCCCGGTCCATGGTCTCGTATCCCACGCCGAGGATCTGGGGATAGAGCAGGGCCAGGGCGCCGACGAGCAGTCCGCCGGTCATCGGCTTCAGGTAATCTGGCAGCGGGACTTTGCCGTAGAGGTCCTCCACGCCGTAAAGCGCCCGGACGAAGAGGGTGCCCACGATGGCGGCCAAGATGCCCAGTACAGCGTACAGAACGAATTCGAGCGGGTGGTTCACGCCGTGCGGGGGAACGATGATGGCCGGCTGGTTGCCCAGAAAATGGCGGGAAATGGCGGTAGCCACCACCGAGGAGATCACGATGGGACTGAACCGGCTGAAGGAGAAATTGCCCAGGATGACTTCGAGGGAGAACAGCGCGCCGGCGATCGGCGTGTTGAAGGTCGCCGCGATGCCCGCGGCCGCGCCGCAGCCCACGAAGGTCCGCATGCGATGGACGTTGACGTGCGTCAGCCGGCCGAAGGTGGAGCCGATGGCGGCGCCGATCTGGGCGATGGGGCCCTCGCGGCCCACCGACAACCCGGTGCCTATGCTGATGGCGGTGGCGAGCGAGGTCTCCACGGCGACCCGGGGCCTTATGCGTCCGCCGCGAAGAGCCACGGCTTCCATGACATCGGGCAGTCCGCGGGCTTCCCGGGTGCTGAAGTAGATCAAGATGCCGACGATCAGCCCGCCGGCCGTGGGAACCGTGAGCACCGCCAGCGTAGTGAGTGAAACACGGTCGTACATTCCGCCGCCCCAGGCCACGGACTCGATGAACATGATCAGCTCGCGGAATGCGATGGCTCCTCCCGCCCCCAGCACGCCGATCAGTACCGCGGCGCTGATCATGAAGACCTGGTCGGTTGTCCGCATGCGTTCGATATTGGCGTGCAGGCGTTGCCTGAAACGCCGTGCCATTACGCGCCAGAGGCGAAACACCCGAAGCCTCGACAGATTCATGAATCGTCCTTCCCACCTTCATCTTGTCATCGACCGGCAAACCCAGTATCATACATATACCCGGCGATCGAGGCTAAGTTAAGTCAATTCTCGCTCTGGAACAGGTCTGAACATGTCCGAGAACAACAAGTCCGAAGACCCCGTGTCCGATGAATCCAGGTCCGACGAACTCAAGTCCGACGAGCTCAAGTCTGACGACTTCGCCATACCTCTGCCCGATACATCCGATTGGGGCGAACCCGACCGGGGCATCCGCGTGAAACCCGCGGACGGCCGAGGCATCCTCATGCGGGACTGCCAGGTCGGCAGGGCGGGCGAAGTGCCGGAACTGGCCCTCGACGGACACGGCCTGGCGCAGCGGGGTTCAGTCGTCGATCCAGGGACGCCGGACTTCGGATTTGCCATCCGGGAAAAGAAGCTGGTATGGGCCGATAACATCGCGGAATTGTACGAGCAGGGCAAGGCGGGGCAGTGGGACGCCACGACGGACATCCCGTGGGATGACCTGCCCGTATTGCCGGACGACCTGGAGCAGGCGGTGTGCCAGGTCATGACCTTCCTGATCCAGAACGAATACCTGGCCATGTACCTGCCCGCCAAGTTCATGAACCGCATCGATCCCCAGTTCTCCGAAGTGGTCCTCTTCCTGGCCACGCAGGTCATGGACGAGGCCCGTCACGCGGAGGTATTCACCAAGCGTGCCCTCGCCAACGGCGGCGGCCTGCAGTACGTCTCGGCCGCGACCGAATGGTCCCTGCGCAGCCTGCTGGCGCAGGACGACTACTCGAATGGTTCCTTCCTTATGCACGTCCTGGGCGAGGGGACCTTCATGGAACTCCTCATGTTCCTGGAGCAGGTCGCGCCCGACCCGGTGACCGCCCGGACCTTCAAGCTGGCGCGCCAGGACGAGGGCCGGCACGTCGGGTACGGCATATCCCATTTCGCCTACCACATCGAGCAGGACCCGTCGATAAAGGACGATCTGATGCGGGCGGCCGAGGAACGGACCCTGTTCCTCCAGCAGGCTTCCGGGTCCAGCCCCTTCGTGCTGAAAGCCATGATGACGCTGGCCGGCGGCGGCTCGCACCCGGAGCAACTGGCACGGGGGCGGGACGCGGTCATGGGTCTCTACGAGGAAATGCACAGCAAACGGGTACGCGAACTCGTGGCCATCGGCTTCGAACTCAAGGATGCCGAACGCATATCGGAGCTGCACGGCAGCGGCGTACGGAACTTCATGTAACGCATTCACTTAATCGTGAATAGGCCGTTTTGGGGAGAGGCTTGAAATGGGTGTCGTCCATAAGCACCAGGGACAGCAAGGCGCGAACGACTGGTCCGGCGTGGAGAAGCAGCCCTACAGCAAGGGCGGGGCGGTGGGCGGATCGGTGCGTGTAGTCATCGGTCCCGACGACGGGGCGAACAATTTCTCCGTCCGATACTTCGAAATCGAACCGGGTGGGCAGTCATCCTTCGACCGACATCCCCACGACCACGGCATCTACATCCTCCGGGGACGGGCAAAAGTGCTCATCGGGTGGGACGTGCACGACGTGGGACCGGGCGACGTGGTGTACATCGCCCCCAACGAACAGCACCAGTTCGAGAGCGTCGGCGAGGAACCGCTCGGGTTCCTGTGCGTCGTCCCGCCCAAAGAGGATCCCCCGGAAACGGCCGACGGCTAGCCCCCGGTCAACCACTCTACACGTCGGTCCGCCGCCCTTCGTACCGGAACTCCGTCGTGCTTGCCGGTCAGCCGCTCTTTGCGGCGCTGTTTTTCATTCCGTTTGCCATCAGGTGCAGCTGCGTATTCACGTATCCCGGCCGTACTTCTTCGAAGTGGGAGCCCATGATCCTGTGCAGGTCGCCCAGGGCGTGGAAGGGTACCGTCGGGATGGCGTGGTGTTCGGCGTGGTACGCGTTGTTCCAGTTCAGCCACCGGACCAGGGGGATGGTCAGCACGGTCCGGGTGTTGAGCAGGATATGGCGGACGCGGGGGCAGCCCGTGTGCTCGGACATGCGGATGAGACGCATGACGGGCTCGCCCAGGAAACGGGGCGCCAGCCAGAACAGGACCACGGCCAGCGTGTCGAACCAGACCGATACGGCCGCCAGCGCGCCGTAGGCCAGGACCATGCTCCAGGCCTCCATCACCACATTTCCGCGTGCTCGTCCCGGCAGAAACTTGCGCTCGACCGTGTTGAACCGCCCGAAGAGCATCCGCGCCAGGGCGGTCAGGTTGCTGTAGAAATAGGGAATGCCCGTCGCGTACCAGAGATAGCCTCCCAGGCTTTCCGCCATGGGGATCATCTCGGGATCGTCCCCCGTGATCTGCGTGTGGGAGTGATGAGCCAGGTGCTCGTAGCGAAAGTACGCGGGGATGAGAAACAATCCGGTGCCGGTGATCCAGCCGACGATCCGGTTCATCGCCGTGCTTCTGAAGGCCGTGCCGTGGGAGCACTCATGGAAGGGCGCGAACCAGTGCACCACGACGGCGCCATGGGCCAGCAGGGCCGGCGCCAGCCACCATGTGCCCAGGGAGAGCGACACCAGGTATCCGGTGAGCAAGGTGGCCGCCAGATGCCCGGCCAGGAATACGAAACCCGGCTGGTTGCGTCGACGCAACAGTTCGCTCAGCCGGTCGGGCGGAACGATATCGGTGGGTTTTACCGGAACTTGTCCGGTTTTTTGTTCGATGGTGGACATGGGTCGACAGACGCTTATCAGGTGCGTGCCGCGCGGTCGTCGATCTCCACTATACCCCGTTCGAGATCGAAGCGTCGCGTCTTCTGCTTTTCCACGTCCCCCACGGTAACGCGGACGAAGAAGGCGCCGTCGGGATAGTCGATGGAGTGGATATCGCCCTCGGCGAAGGCAGTCGCCTGCCCGGCGCCCACGGTGTACTCCCGGGCCATCTCGAGGCGGGCCGGTCCTTCCGATCCTCCATCGTCCAGCCGATTCCATCGCCGCATCAGGGTATGCCCGGTGTAGTTGCCGTAGATCACGCTGCAGGGACCGTGATCGTGGGGCGGGGAAGTGCCGCCCTTTCGACCTCCGTGGACGATGACGTGTATGTCCGTTTCGGGATCGTGGCCGATCACCGTGTGGCCTTCGTATTCGTCCATGTTCACATAGGTTTCCAGCAGGTCGGACTGGCCCAGCAGCCTTTCGGTGTTCTTCCTGATCGATTCCAGTCCGTGCCTGATCCCGTTTTCCCGCACGATCCGCTGTGCGTCTTCCAGAAAATCATCGACGGTGTACCTGGTCATCGATGGCCTCCTTGATGCTTCGATTTCGTCTGGTACGCATGAGAGTCGAGAATATAACTTGCATATTGAAGCCAAATGGCATATCTTATCTTACTTGGATACAATATACGCCGAAGACCTCGATTTGTCCATAAATACTCAGTGTCCTGAAACGCTCAGTTATCCAACGGAGGAATGAGGATGACACGCATCAAGAAGTTGAACATTCTTGCCGTATTCACGGTCCTGGTCACGTTGGTCGCGGCGCCTGCCATTCAGGCCCAGACGATTGATGACGCGAAGACGAAAGTGGACGCCATGCCGGACGATCCTCCCCGTCATTACAATCTCGGCATCGCCTACTTCAAGGCAGGACAGTTTACGAACGCCATCGGCGCGTTCCAGAAAGCCGTCGAGCTGAAGGCGGATTACAAGGAAGCGTACTACAACCTCGGCCTTTCCCAGCAGAAGGCGGGCCAGACTTCCAACGCGATCAAATCGTTCCGGAAGGCGACGGAGCTCGATGCCAAATACGCGGACGCGCACGGCGCGTTGGGCAGCGCATACCAGAAGCTCAAGAACAGCAGCAACGCGATTAGATCTTACAGGGCTGCGATCGGCATCAACGACAAGAAGGCGAACTGGCACTACAACCTGGGCATCCTGTACCAGACCCGCGAGGACTATCCGAACGCGATCAGGTCCTACGAGAACTATCTGAGACTGGCGCCCCGGGCCAGGAACGCCGCGTCACTCCGGAACATCGTCGCCCAGATGAAGGACGCGATCCGTTAAGCGACGTCCGGGCTGATCCGGCCGATCCAGCCGAAGAAACAAACAGAGAGACGGACCGAAATTCGAAAGGCCTCCACGTGAAGAGATTCGCGCGGAGGCCTTTTTGTTTGCGTTTGTTTGTACGGATCTGCACCGCACTGTACCGTACTGATCTGAACCACCGCCATATCGCACCCGCGAGTTCTCTCCGTCGGTTTTCAGCGGGAGATGTAGACCCGCGTATAGTCCATGGCGCCTACCGTGCCGTCGGGGTTTTCCGCGATGCCCTTGACCCAGGGCTTCCTGAGTTCCAGATACACCGGATGGAACAGAAAGGACCCGGCGTAGTCCGAGACCATGATCTCCTCCGCTTCCGCGTAAAGCGAGCGCCGCCTGTCCCTGTCCAGTTCCGCGGCTGCCTCCTCCACCAGGCGGTCGAACTCGACGTTCGTCCAGTCCGAACGGCCATATCCCTGAGGCTGCGAATGCCAGATCATGTCGAGCATGTTGCGGGGATCCAGGTAATCCGCGTAGAACACGATTAGCCCCAGGTTCATGCGCCAGTTATACATGTTGTTCATGTACATGGTCCGGTCGGCGCTCCGGATCGTGACGTCGACCCCGATGTTCTCCTTCAGCATGGCCATGATGGCCTCGCTGATGCGCTTGATGGTGGGGTTCGGCGCCCGCAGCCACATCTCCTGGCGGGGGAACCCCCGTCCGCGGGGATAGCCGGCCTCGCTTATGAGCTCCCGGGCCTTGGCCGGATTGTAAGTCTGATAGGGTTTCATGGCCGGACCGTTGTACTCCGCGAACTCGGGCGGGATCATGGAGTAGGCGGGGACGGCCGTGCCGCCCAGGAGGATGTTGGTGATGACCTCCCGGTCGATCGCCCGCGTGAAGGCTTCCCGGACCCGCACGTCGTTGAAGGGCGGCTGACGGGTGCGGTAGAAGAGATACCATGAGGCCCGCGCGGCTATCTTGACCAGGTCCGGCGCGAGTTCGGGATCGGCCAGGATGCGGGGCATGTCGGTCACGTCGACGAGTTCGCGGTCCACCTCGTCGTTCTCGTAGGCGAGGACCGTGGCCACCGCCGCGTTGCGGAAGGGATGGATGACCTTCTCCAGGTACGGCTTGTGGGGACCGTTGTACATTGGGTCCGGAACCAGGGTCATGTGGCTTCCGGTGATCCACTCCGACAGTTTGAACCCCGAATTCGAGACGATGTTCTCGAGGCGGGTCCATTTCCTCTCGTACTTTTCGACCTGCCATGGCGGTACCGGCAGCGCATTCCCATAGGATACGATGTAGGGAAGGTACGGCGCCGACTTCTCCGTCTCGATGACCAGCGTGAGATCGTCGGCCGCGCGGACGCCCAGCTGGGTCAGGTCCTTGATCTCGCCGCGGTTGATGGGCCTGGCATTCTTGAAGTCGTGGTAGAAGAACCCGTAGGGGTTGGCCTCCTCCGGGTCCAGCATGCGCCGGAAGGAGTAGACGAAGTCATGGGCCGTAACGGGCCGGCCGTCGCTCCACCTCGCGCCCTGGCGTAGGTGGAAGGTCCACGTCTTGCCGTCCGGAGAGGACGTGTAGCTGTCCGCGGCCGCGGGTTCCGGATTCCAGTTCGGATCGCGGCGGAGCAGGGGCTCGAAGGGGATGATGGTGTCTTCCGTGTCGTAGTCGTTGATTGCGGAATCCAGGGTGCGGGGCTCCGGGCTCATGTACCTGAAGACCTGCTGGTCCCGCGGGGAGGCGTCCGGCGGAAGGGGCCGCGCGGCCGATTCCCCGGAACCGCCTTGCGCCGCGATCAGTAAGGGGACCAGGAAGAAGGCGGAGACGGCGCCGAGCAGGACGGCAGCATACTTGATAGAATGGCGCATGGTTCTTTTCCTGTGATGAATGAATGGTCGGTGAATTCAGTCCAGGCGGATTGTGCTGGCCAGGCGGACAGTGCTGTCCAGGCGGAACGTCAGATTTCTTCCAGCGTACCGGCCACCGCCTCGACGAGACCGTCGATATGCGATTCGTCCATGGCCGCGGAAAGGCAGTTCATGGCGAGGCCGTTCGACAGGTAGTAACCGCGGTTCAGCAAGCCGAGAAACACCGCGGATACGGGACCCTTGTCCGCCGCCGCCACGGCGCGGTAGGTGCGGACCGGTTCCCTTGTGAAATAGATGCTGAAGGTGGAGCCGGACGCGGCCACCGTCGCCACGGTACCCGTGCGGGCGAACACGTCATCAAGACCATGCACGAGACGATCGGTGAGACGGTTGAGCCTTGCATACACGTCGGGCGTCAGCACTTCCAGCATGGCGAGTCCCGCGGCCATGGTGACGGGGTGTGCGCTGAAGGATCCGCTCTGGAAAACCCGGGTCTTGCCCTGGGTGGGATCCAGCAGGGACATCAGTTCCCTGCGGCCGCCGAAAGCGCCCGCGGGAAACCCACCGCCCACGATCTTACCGTAGGTACTCAGGTCGGGAAGGATGCCGCACTGGGCCTGGACCCCGCCCGGCGACGCGCGAAATCCCACGATCTCGTCCAGGATGAGGAGCACGCCGTAACGCTCGGTGATCTCGCGCACCGCCTTCACGAAGTCCAATCGCTGGGGAATGACGCCCGTCTTCGGGTCGAGGATCACGGCCGCCAGTTCGTTGCTTTTCTCCGCGACAATCGCCTCGACGGCCGCTTCGTCGTCGAAGGGCAGGATGACGACGTTGTCGGTGGCGTTGGGAGGCATGCCTCCCGCGCTGGCCACGGGCACCGGCCGATCCGCGGGACCCGCCTTCGCCGGATCGGGTGAAGTGCTGATTTCGACGGCGTCGTGGCTGCCGTGGTAGCCCCCTTCGAACTTGGCGATGAGGTGACGGCCCGTGTGTTCCCGCGCCAGCCGGATCGCGTGGAGGGTCGCCTCCGTCCCGGAGTTGCAGAACCGGACCATCTCCAGGGAGTCCACTCTCCGGCACAGCTCGTCCGCCAGTGCTGTTTCGATTCCCATGGGAGCGGCCACGGCAATGCCCTGCTCCAGCTGTCGCGCCACGGCCTGAACGACGGCAGGGTGATTGTGCCCCAGGATCTGCGTCGTGTGGTGGTTGGCGAAATCCACGTACCGGTTGCCGTCCACGTCGTACAGGTGGCAGCCTTCTGCCCGCGCGATGGTGACCGGGTACGGCGCGTAGTAGTAGGCGCCCTTGGCGACGCCGGGCATGACTTCACCCGCGCGCTTGAACGCTTCACAGGATCCCGGCGTCCTTTCGCGGTAGATCGCCTCCTGCGATATCTTCTGGGCCGTTGTCATTTATTGGAGATCCCTTTCAATTTGGATCGGACCGCGGTCGCTTACGCCTGGTACGCTTCCCAGAGGGCCTTGTAGTAGCCCATCAGCCGCTCGGGTTCGGGGCTGTGGGCGATTTCCGCAAGCGTATATCCTTCATAACCGTCCGCTTGAAGCAACCGGAAGAGCTCCCGCCAGGGATATTCCGCGCGATAGATCTCTGTGATGTGCACCAGGCCGATCTTGTGGGCAAGCAGCCGGTAGTTGGCCTCGATGGATCCGTTAACCACTTCGCCGAAATTCGAGTTCCAGCAGACATATGCATTGGGATGGTCCGCGTGGTCCATGATGGCACGCATGCGCCGCGGCTCCTGGGTGTCCTTGCCGTGCACTTCTACCCGGATCTGCACTCCGAGGCCATCGGCCGCTTCCGCGCATTCCCCGACGGCTTTCCCGATCTGCTCCAGGGTCGCCTCTTCCGGGATGCCCGCTTCGGTCTGCAGGCCGTTGGGGCGCACCTTGACGCCCGGACAACCGAGGTCGGCCGCCAGTTTCGCGTACTCGACGGTTCCGTCCACGTTCGACCGCACCTCGTCGGGATCGACCGAATGATACTCGAAGGCCGTGCCGAGGCCCACCAGGTCCACGCCGCCGTCCTCGAAACGCCGCCGTACCTCCGAACGCTCGCCCGCACTCAACGAGGATTCCACGCCGTGGGCATGGGTCGTGCGGAGTTCCACGCCCGTGAAACCCGTCCTTCCGCACATGTCGATGATGGCCGGCACGTCCCAGTCCCGGCCGATCTGGTAGGTCACGAACCCGAGCTTCATTCGCCCTCCTAACTCCGCAGGCGCCGGACGCGCGCCGGTACGTCGTCCTGGTGTATTTCGGAGGACAGGATGCCCGAATCCCGGTCTGGCACGGGCAGATGGACCTTCTGCCCTCCCCTTCGATGGGACTCCCGGAGGGCGATGGCCACTTCCAGGGCCTCGCGCCCGTCCACCCCGGAACACTTCGGGGGATGGCCTTTTTCGACGGCCGAAATCAGGTCCGCGACGATGGTCAGTCCCATGGACGGGTACCGAACGGGCCAGGGAAACGGCATGCGGCCCGGCACGCCTCTGCCCCGCGGTCCGCCGGGATGCAGCTTCACCAGTTCGGCGTCCTGGCCGTTCGCGATGGAGCGGAAGCGGCCCTTCGTGCCGAGGACGTCGATCTCCCAGTTCGCGATCCCGCAGGGCATGCCGCGGACATAGGCCCGGACCCCGTTGTCGAAGGCCAGGTAACCGTTACCCATGAGATCTTTCTCGCCGGCCGCGGCCTCGTCGGATTCCATCTCGCCATACACCCATTCGACCCTTCCGCCCGCCATGTACCGGACGATATCGATGAGGTGGCTGCCGTTATGGGAAAGACCGCACTGGCCGTAGCCCGTCACCTGGACGATCTCACCGAGTTCGTCCTCTTCGATCATGGTCCTCGCGTGGGAGAAGAAAGGATGCCAACGCCGCGCGCAGTTGATGGCCAGGGCGACGCCGTGCCTTTCACATGTCTCCACCATGGCGTCCGCCTCGGCCAGGGACAGGGCGATGGGCTTTTCGGCCCAGATGGCCTTCACGCCGGCGCGGGCGGCATCCTGCACGATCTGCGACCGGATCCGGGCCGTAGTGCAGACGCTGAGCAGATCGATACGCTCTTTCTCGAGCATATCGCGGTAGTCGGCATAAAGATGACCACCTTCGATGCCCCAGCGCTCGCCGAATATCGAACGCTGCTCGTCGTGGGGGTCCGCCCCGGCGACCAGGTCCACGTCAGACGCGGCCTGGTAGGAAGGCGCGTGGCAGTAGGGCAGGAAGATGGATCCGCCCTGATCGATCTCGTCGTCGAAGGTGCTGCCCATGCGGCCGAGGCCGATCACGGCGGCTCGGTATCTGCTGGCCATACTCTCCTCCGGGTCATCCGGGAGAAACAGGGTGATTTTCGTGTACCGGGATTATAAGACGGCACAGGACGCGGGACAAGCAACAAATACACCGTTTCGGCCCTACCCGCGGCCCGCGCGCCCGGCCCAGAATCGTCCCCACGATTCCAGGTAGTCGGAACTGCTCCAGGCCTTGTCCAACCCCACCCCCGAAATCACTTCGATGCCGAGTTCCTTGCAAACGCTCCACTCAGGGATATTGGACATGTCGGTCCGGTCACCGCCCTTGGTGAACACGCGGGGCCGGATCACCCTCAGGGCCTCGCAGACCGTATCGTCGTCTTCTATTTCAAAAGGTATGACGTAGTCCACGCCGCGAATACAGGAGACGACCTGGCAACGGGCCCTGAGATCCATGAAGGGTTTGCCCTTCTTGCGGCGAAGAAACCCGTCGCCGTTGACGATGACGACCAGGGTATCGCCATGGGCCGACGACTCCAACAGGCAGGAGACGTGGCCGGGATGAAGCGGATCGTACCCGCCGGAGGTGGCCACGATGGCGCCCAGGTCTTCTCCGGCCTTCAGGCCTGGGAACTCACCCAGGTCTACGATGCGGGCTTCATTTCGCGTGTGCTGCGGCATGGTCCGGGATGATGGTTGGGGCAGGGGACCCGGAATCCTGCTCAGAAGTCCAGGGTCTGCGTGATCTGTTGTTGGCTGAACAACAGGCTCTTCTTCTGGCCGTTGGCGTTGACGTGTACGAGATTGACCTGGTCTTCGTAGGTCTCGAGGAGCAGTGTATTCGTCATGGTCATCGATTCCAGCGCCGGGATGTTCTCGACCTCCACGTAACACCAGATCGCATCCGTGTCCACTTCCTTTCCAAGAAAGGCGGCACTGACGCGACGGCCGTTAATCTCGATTACGACGTGGCGCGCGAGATATCGGTCAATGTAAAGATCCGCTTTTTCAACTTCGCGTTCCGTACCCAGGTGCAGCCGATCCGTGCCCATCGTTTCGAGGGCCAGTTCCAGGTCGTCCATGAAGATGCGAAAAGACATCTCCAGCGCGCCGGATTCGGGGTTGTGATCGACCTGGCAGACGCTGATGTAGAACGGATGGGTTGCGTGGCGCGGTGCGACCAGAGAACGGGCCGCGCCTTCCGTGGCGGCTGTCAGAAGGAGTCCACCGGCCAGTAGCGTACCCGACATGGCAATCCAGGTGTATCCCCACTTCATTCGGCTCCTCCCATATGCCAGTGTGGCGCGACACGGCCCGATATGATATTCGGGCCGGCTACCACGAGCACCAAAGTTATCCGATTTCGGCAAGGCAGGCAACTCGAATCTTTTGTCGGATCTTGCCCTATGCCTGCCTCGATGTCCGCGGGGGTTATCTATCGCGTTTTCGACCGGGACGTAAACGGCCTGCGACCTCAATAGAGGATTATCATCCTAAATCATGAATAATCGGGAAATATCACGGTATTGTCATATTAAAGGTACAAAACAGTTCATTTTAAGAGCTTATATCATGTATCTTCCGGTATTACTCCAGTGACCAGGCAGCACCCCGCAGGAAACGGGATTTCCG
The DNA here is from genome assembly GCA_009841265.1 of Gemmatimonadota bacterium. Lineage (NCBI taxonomy): Bacteria > Pseudomonadati > Gemmatimonadota > Gemmatimonadota bacterium. The sequence continues at coordinate 230,142 of VXMB01000009.1, forward strand.
GACGACACACCAGATCGGAATATCCGTCCTCCCGGGCGAGTATAGCGGGACCTTCCCGCAGGAGAAACGACATGCGTGTTCTATTCATGCTAACCGTCATGTTCACACTGGCCTGTGGCGATGACGACATGCCGACGGCCCCGACGCCGACCCCGGAACCGGATCCTGCCGCCAAATTGATCGGCACCTGGAGATACACGGGGAACGATTTCGATGCCAGACTGGCAGCCAACCTGCGGGAATACCTTGTCAGGGAAGGCCTGACTGCGAGCCAGGCCGACATGGTGATAGCCGACATGCTTGGTGATACCAGCGAGACGTTCTCCGTTACCCTTAACTTCAGGGCCGACGGCACCGTAGTTGCCGATAACGGACCAATTGACCGGTATCAGGTGTCCGGCAATCGAATCAACATCACCACATCAGACGGCGAGACCTTCAGTGTGGGTTACACGGTTACGGACACCACGCTATCGCTCCAGTTTCCAGTAGCTGCACTGCTGGCTACTGTGGGTCTTGAAACGGAGGACGAGGAGGAAGCGGAACTGCTGAGGATCATGTTCAAGGATATAGAGGTCATGACCATGTTTTTCTCCAAGGCGTAGGTCGTTTAGTGGAGCAGTTCACCATCCCCGGATGATCCTTTACACGCGCCCGCCTCTGCCCTATATTCCCATAATTCATAACGATCTGTATTGACCGGGACGCACCACTCGAGGAAACCAGGAGACCATCCATGGCGAAACGCCTTCTATTCTACGTATGCGCGCTAAGCATTGCGTGCCTGTCCACCTCCGTGATGGCCCAGAAGGGCCCCGAATCGATCAACCGGAGCAAGTTCCGGCAGATCAAGCAGGAAGCCCCGACGCCGAACGTGTACCGGACGGCTTCCGGCGCGCCGGGCCACCAGTACTGGCAGAACGAGGCGGACTACGAGATGGAGATCGAACTCGACGACGAGACGCAGCGTCTCTATGGCACCGAGACGATCACCTACCACAACAACTCGCCCGACGAACTGGCCTACCTCTGGGTGCAGCTCGACCAGAACGTGCGGGCGCAGGATTCGGACACGCGCAAGATCGCGGGCAGCCGGGTCTCGGGGCAGATGAGCTTCGCCCAGTTGCGCAGGCTGCTGAACGATTTCGACGGCGGCTTCAAGATCGAGTGGGTGCGGGACCGGCGCGACAACCCGCTGCCCCATACGATCAACAATACGATGATGCGCGTGGACATCCCCGAGCCGCTCAGGCCCGGGAGGTCCTTCACGTTCAAGATCAAATGGTGGTACAACATCAACGACCGGATGAAGATCGGTGGCCGTTCCGGTTACGAGTACTTCGAGGAAGACGACAACTACCTCTACGCCATCGCGCAGTACTTCCCCCGCATGGCGGTCTACAACGAGGTCGAAGGCTGGCAGAACAAGCAGTTCCTCGGCCGGGGTGAGTTCACCCTGCCCTTCGGCGACTACAAGGTCAGCATTACCGTGCCGGCCGACCATATCGTAGCGGCGACCGGCGTGCTCCAGAACCCGAAGGACGTGCTGACCGACGCACAGCAGGCGCGTTTCGATCGGTCCAGGACGGCGGACGAACCCGTCATGATCGTGACCGAAGCGGAGGCCATCGAAGCGGAAAAGGGCCGCGCGACCGAGAAGAAGACCTGGGTTTTCCATGGGGACAACGTGCGTGACTTCGCCTTCGCCAGTTCACGCAAGTTCATATGGGACGCCATGGGCGTCATGTCCGGACCGCAGCACGTCATGGCGATGTCCTTCTATCCCAAGGAGGGGAATCCCCTGTGGGAACGGTATTCTACGAAGGTGGTCGCCCACACGATGGACGTCTATTCGAAGTACACCTTTTACTATCCCTATCCCACGTCGATTTCCGTGCACACGAACCGCATCGGCATGGAATACCCGATGATCTGCTTCAACGGCGGCCGGCCGGAACCGGACGGCACCTACAGCGAACGGACGAAGTACGGCATGATCAGCGTAATCATCCACGAGGTAGGCCACAACTACTTCCCCATGATCGTCAATTCGGACGAGCGGCAGTGGACGTGGATGGACGAGGGGCTGAACACCTTTCTCCAGTACCTGGCCGAACAGGAATGGGATACCGAGTATCCGTCCCGCCGCGGACCCGCCCACCAGATCGTGAACTACATGAAGGGCGACGTGGAGCGCATATCCCCCATCATGACCAATTCGGAGTCCGTGTTCCAGCTTGGCCCCAACGCCTATGGCAAGCCCGCTACCGCGCTGAATATCCTCCGGGAGACCGTCATGGGCCGGGATCTCTTCGACCATGCCTTCCGCAGCTATTCCCAGCGATGGATGTTCAAGCACCCTTCCCCCGAGGATTTCTTCCGCAGCATGGAAGACGCGTCAGCAGTGGACCTGGACTGGTTCTGGCGTGGGTGGTTCTACAGCACGGACCACGTGGATCTCGGGTTGGGCGACGTAAAGTGGTTCCAGATCAACACGCGGAACCCGGAAGTGGAGAAGGAGATCGCCCGGGCGGACCGGACGGAGGAAAACCGCGGGATCAGCTACGCGCGAAACCAGACCGATATAACGGACCCGATGGTCGCGCAGGACTCGACGCTGGTCGATTTCTACAACAGGTACGATCCCTTCGAGGTTTCCATCCTCGACCGGGACGAGTATGAAAGCTACCTGGAGAGCCTGACCCCGGAGGACCTGGCCATCCTGGAAAGCGGCAAGCACTTCTACGAGTTGACTTTCGAGAACGTCGGCGGGCTGGTCATGCCGGTGATCCTGGAGTTCGAACTCGAGGACGGCACAAAGGAAGTACAGCGGATTCCGGCGGAGATCTGGCGGTACCGGGACGACCGTGTGACCAAGGTTTTTGTCATGGATCAGCCAGTGGAAAGGATCACCCTCGATCCCTTCCTGGAGACCGCGGATACCGACCTGAGCAACAACGTCTGGCCGCCGCAGTCGAAACCCACGCGTTTCCAGTTGTTCAAGCAGCGCTTCCGGACGCCGGAAAACCCGATGCAGCGCCAGCAGCGCGCGGATGATAGAGAGCAGGAAGAGGCAGAGGAAACGAAGACCGAAACGCAGTAGGCACCGCGTTTGGCTACAGCTTCAGCCAGCAGAGGCCTTCGTCGCTGCGGTAGTAGACGGACACGGCCCGGCCGTAGACCGCTTCCTTAGAGATGAAACCGAAGACCCGTCCGTCCTTGCTGTTTCCCCGGGCGTCTCCGATAGCCAGGAGATGCCCGGGGGGAATGATCTCCGGACCGTAATCCTCCCCTCCGCTGTAACTGAGATTCAGGCGGACCCGGCGTTCGCCGTAGTGCTCCTCCCGCATATCCGTGTAGGAACTCATCGGCGCGCCGTTGATGGAAACCTGGCCGCCGCGGATCGACACGGTGTCGCCCCCCACGGCGACGATCCGCTTCACCAGGCGGATGTCTTCCACGGGCGAATCGAAAATCACCACTTCGCCCCGTTCCACTTCGCGCCCCTCGGTAATCTTCCAGTCCGTGAAAGGAAACCGGAAGCCATAGGTGTACTTGGCCACGAAGATCCGGTCTCCCGGCAGGAGCGTGTATTCCATGGAACCGGAAGGAACGGTATAGTGATCGGCCAGGGTCGACCGGGCCGCCAGCAGGACCAGCGCGATGAGCCCGAAGGAAACGATTTCCCTGCCGATAGTCCTGATTCTGGGGTGCATGCGTACCATTTCTTATGACACCGACCGCGGTCCGGTTACTTTGAACGCGGCGTCCGGTGAACGCGGCGTCCGGTGAACGCGGTGATCGAGGCTATTCCCGTTCGAAGAAGAAGCTGATCCCACCATCCTCCCCGAAAACGGCGTCGAAGAACATCAGTTCGTCAGGAGTCGGGGGCTCTTCGGATTCGGCCTGGATCAACTGCAGCACATGAGCCTTGGTCAGGGTCAGCGTCAGGCGGTCGTTCTCGACCACGTAATTACCAAGAAAGACGACGGTGTCGTCCTGTCGTAGGATCAGTACGCTGCCGTTCGCCGACCATACAGCCGATTCATCCAGGTGGTTGGTGGCGGTGGCGTCGGCATTCAGGGTTAATGTCCCAAGGGACGAGTTCGCCAGGTCTGCTTCGATTTCCTTGAGAAATTCGGCGACTATGGCATCGGCGGTCGCTTCGTCCAGCCCCCCTATGTTCAACAGGAAATCCCGCAGGTTCTGCGCAAGGGTTTGAGCGAGATCCGTACCCACGGCTCGCCACGAACCGACCAGGTCCAGGTCGATGACCCGTACCTCGCCGGGCGGTCCCTGCGGCCCTTCCGGTCCCTGCGGACCCGTACTGCCGTCCGTGCCAGGTAGCCCCTGTGGTCCGGCGACCCCCGCCGGTCCTGCCGGTCCCGCCGGTCCGGTCGGTCCCACCTTTCCCTCGCAAGCCAGTGCGAACAGCGACGGCACCAGGGCCATCAGACCAATGGACAACGTAGTCTTCATACGCTGGTAGTCGAACATCCCGGAACTCCTCCATGATTAGTGTATTGGAACCTCATGTCCTGGCGTCTTTAGTCTCTCGAGGACAGGAAGAACTGCAGTATGTACCAGAACAAGAGCGCCACGGAGGCGAAGAGTTGAAGCGCCGCGCCGACGTGCCGGTCTTCGGGATAATGATGTAGTACGTTCGATGTGTCGTAGAGGATCGCGCCGCCCGCCAGTACGATCATGGCCACGGTGAAGATCGTCCCAAGGTGGAATCCGAAAAGCACGCTGGCCACGATCAGCACGAGGGCGCAGATGAACCCCCACCGCAGCAGTCCGCCGAGGAAGGAAAAGTCCTTCCGGGTATGAAAGGCCACGATCGTCAGTCCGAGAAACCCGAGGAGCGTAACCGTGGCGGCGCTGTTGATCACGCCCGGCGCCATGGAATCGGCAACGTAGAGCAGCGGCGTGAAGATAATGGCCTCGCCCACGACGAACAGCCCCAACGCGCCGTACTGACCGCCCCTGGTCTGCGCACTGTGCGCGAAATGGGACGCGATCCAGCTCAGGATGATGAACCCGCCCAGTACGATGAGCCAGGACCCGCCGAGCAGCACGCGGGCGATCGACTCCGCCATGCCGGTCTGAAACAGGTAGATCTCGATCAGGGCGAATGCCAGGATCGCCCCGAGAAGATGAGTGTAGGTACGGGTAATGAACGCCCCTCGCACGTCGACACCCAGTTGCGCGACGGGTATGCCTTGCTGTGCCCTGTAGGCCGCCGTCCTGTTCATTGGCTCACGCTCCTTATTTCGGGTTAACAAACCGGTCTCGGTTCAAGCTACTCTTCGCCCAGCAGGTCCTCGAGGTCCTGCAGCACGTTGCCGTCGGATCGCACCAGCGCCAGGATGGCGTTATGCGGGACGATGATATAGGTTTTCTCCTGGTAATTGATCTCGATGGACTCCTTGCGCAGGTAGAAGGCGAAGTCGCCCGGCTGGGCCTGAAGCGGCAGATAGCGCACCGATTCGGCGGGTCTGGTGACCGGGTCGCCCTCGTTGTAGTCCGGATTGGGCATCAGGTGCCCCGGTCCCACGCGGACGACCTTTCCGGTGCCCACCTTTTCCTTCTCGGTCACCGTGGCCGGCAGGTACAGTCCCGAATTGGTGAGCTGTTCGCCGTCATGCTGCTCGACGAGTACCCGGTCACCTACAATAATTAACTCGCTCATATCTCTTCGATTCCGAAGCGCTCCCGCAACAACTGCTTAAACTCCGCCTCATCCGCCAGGTCCCGTTCCTCGCGCCGGACTTTTCCCGATTCAGTGCTGGCGGCGGGCGTCCGGGACGGGAAGCCTTCCGTCTCGATCAGGCACAGGTCGCTCAGCGTGATGCGCCCAGTCTCTGTTGCGAGCGAACACACGCGCTTTTGCGTAAAATGGGACTCCGGCGAGTGCTGGTGAAGTTCGCAACCGGGCGTAAAGTCCGTCAGTTGGCGCGGCCGCAGCCGGAAGCGATACTCGGGTTTCCAGTCACCGGCCGCCGTAAGGCTCGAATGCAGGCCCTCACAGCCGTCGTGTTGCACACGCCAGATGCCTTCCGCGCGCGCCTGCGGCCCCGCCTCGTCCAGCAACAGCGGCTCGCGGAAACCGTCGCCAAAGCCCACGTCCACCAGCCAGCGTTCCTTCAGTGAGACCAGCAACGTCATATGGTCCCAGGGGAGGCTGTCCTCCCAGGGTTTCGCGCCCACGCGCGCCTCCAACAGGTCGACCGTGAAGCCGAGTGCGCGCAGCACCATGGCAAACAGGCCATTCTGCTCATAGCAGAACCCGCCGCGGTCCTGCGTCACGAGCTTCTCGAAGAGCCGCGCTTCCTCCAGCAAAATCGGGCGGCCCCAATGGATGTCGAGGTTCTCGAAGGGCACGGCCAGCATGTGCGCATAGTGCAGACGGCGCAGTGTCGCCGACGTTGGCGGCAATGGGCCGCTGACTCCGATGCGCGCGCAATAGGCTGCGATATCAACGTCCATCCAGCTTCCCTGTGCATTCCGAGGCGCAAAATGGATTATGACCTATCAGCGCACAGCGTGCTTCGCGCCCTCACGCCTCAAACACGTGTTAATATACGGCAATTTACCTTATGCCAGCAACCGAAATCCGGTCATAGGAATAGTGGCCGTTTTACTTGAAACGATTGGACTTAAAGGACCGCCCCCGCTTTCTGCAGTCCCCGAATCCGTTCTTCCGTATATCCCAGCACGTCGGCGAGCACAAACCGGCGGTCGGCATTGAATGCCGGAGGCGCATCCAGCGAGGAAGGCGGCGACACGGCGTCGTTTTCGAAGGTGATCGTGCGCAGGCCGCGAATAGGTACGCCGTCGGTTCGCTTCCCTTGAAGCAGCAACGGTTCCACGGAATCTTGGGCAAGGACCTCGTCCAGGCTCCGGACCGCGCCGGCCGGTACCTTGCGCGCCCGTAACTCATCCAGCAAGTCGTCCCTTTCCAATTCGGCCATTCGTTGCGCCAGCAGCGCGTTCAGCGCGTCGCGGTGGACCACGCGTTGCTGGTTGGTGGCGAACCGCGCGTCCGCCGCGGCTTCGGGGATGCCCAGTACCTCGCATAGGGCCTGGAACTGGCTGTCGGTGCCGACGGCCAGCACGACGGGATCCCCGTTCCGGGTCCGGAACACCGTCCCGTACGGTGCGATGTTCGGGTGGTCGGAACCCGTGCGGCCCGGCACGGACCCGGCCACCAGGTAGTTCGCGGCCTGGTTGGCGAGGGACGCGACGCCGGACTGGAACAGCGAAACCGTGTTGTACGAGCCACGTCCCGACTGCATCCGTTCGATGAGGGCGATCAGCAGGGATTCTTTCAACTGATGGGCCAGCAGCAGGTCGATGAGGGCCACCGGCATTTTGACCGGGCCGCTCGCTTCGGTACCGTTCATGCCCATGAAACCGGTTTCCGCCTGCAGGACGGCATCGAACCCCGGCCGCTCGTCCTCTTCGCCAAAGGCGGTGATATCCGCATAGATGAGCCGGTCGTTTACGCCGCGCAGGGCCGGGTAATCAAGCCCGAACTTCCCGGCATCGCCCGGTTTGAAGCTCTGCAGAAAGACGTCGGCGCGCCGTACCAGGTCCACGATCACCTCGTATCCCGCCGGAATCGAGAAATCGACGCCGATAGACCGCTTGCCCCAGTTCACCGAAGAGAAATAAGCGGACACATCGGAGTGCTCGTCTTCGGCCGGCAGTTTCCACTGACGGGTCGTGTCGCCGCCGGTCCTGATGTTCTCCACCTTGATCACCGTGGCGCCGAGTTCGGCGAAGAACATGCCCACGGCGGGGCCGGCGAGTACGTTCGCGGCCTCGATGACGATCAGGTCTTTGAAGAGGGTATCGGTGGAAGACAAGGCAGGACTCGCCAGTCAGCAGGATCGCTGGTCAGCCGGTCAGGATTTTGAAGAGGCCCATGCACAGAGATTTGCTGCGACCGTCTTTGTCCATGTTGGAACGCCAGGTCGAGATGGAGAGCGCGGCGATGTCGCAGTTTTCCGCGAGGTGGCGGAACACGCGCTCCAGATCGGTGGACGGCGGCCCGCCCGGCGCCGGGTAGCCCATGGCGGGCGCCTCCGAAGGATCCAGGATGTCGGTATCGAAGTGGACGTAGACGGGCCTGCCGGACAGGTCGCACGTGAGGAGTTCGAGCACGTCCGGGACATGGCGCAACCGGGACGCTTCGACCAGTTGCCGCTCACCGGGGTCCAGGTCGCGGCCGTCCGACATGATCACGTCCCCGTCGGGAATCGGATCCATGCGCACATTCTCGACCATCGTCTGCTCGCCCAGTCCGACCATCATGGCCAGCGGCATGCCGCCCAGGAACCCGCTCGGTGTCGTATCCCAGGTGTTGAAGTCGCCGTGGGCGTCGAGCCACAGGAAGAGGGGTTCGATCTCGGCCCGCTGCAACCCGGCCATGACCGGTATGGTCGCGCAACAGTCGCCCGCGACGCTGACCGGCCGCCTGCCGGCCTCCGCGGCTTCGGCGACGCGGTCGGCGAGGGGACGGTGTACGCACAGGGTGCGGGCCATTTCGCTGTCGCCCTGCAACGTGGTTTCGTTTACGGTCCAGTCGTCCCGCGCCAGATCGAGGAGCGCCGGGTCATGGCGGTCCAGGAAGTACGGCGTGAGTATATACTGATTACGCATGGTCACACCTGTATCGATGGCGGTATCTTGTGGTCCTCAGGTGAAATCCAGCCAACGGTCCTGCTCTTCCGGCATCCAACAGGTCTCGGTTACGGATTCCAGGTCGAAGAACTGGTAGGGATCCACTTTCTTGTATTCCGCATAGGGCCCCGACCAGTCCCTGCGTCGTTCTTTGTACGCGAGGAATCCTTCGTGGGACACGTACTCGAACACCATCACGTAGCGGCCCGTGGCCAGGCCGGAGTTTCGTTCCACCTCACGGAAGTAGCGGGCGGACCGCCATTCGGGGAACAGGTCGTCTTTGTGGGCCTCCACGAAGGCGAACCAGGTCCGTATCATTTCGTCGTGATCGACTTTCCGGTCGGGCTTGGGTATCCAGGTTTCCACTTCGAAGAAAGACATGGCCCGTCCGTTCCGTCAAGGCGGCCGTGGCGGCGCTCGGCCTGTGAGCCGCGGCGGCGGTCGGCCTGTGACAGGGAACAGGGGCAGCAGGATTCGAACCCGCGACCTACGGTTTTGGAGACCGCCGCTCTACCAGCTGAGCTATGCCCCTTGAAATACCGCCTCGAACTGCACGGCACAAGATACATCGACGCGCCCGGATTGGCAACCGAATTTCCGCCGCCGGGCCCGTCCTTCACCACCCGATATCCCTTGCCGAAAAAGGCGCGGCGGTCTAAGATGCCCTATCATGAACGCCTTTCAGAAAACGGCCCTCGCTACCCTGGCGGCTACGATACTCCTGATCACCGTAGGCAGCCTGGTACGGATAACGGGCGCGGGCCTGGGTTGTCCCGACTGGCCCAGGTGCTGGGGTTCCTGGCTGCCGCCGGCGAGCGTGGAAGCACTGGACATGGCCTATGTCCGGGAGAAGGGCTACGATCCCGCGGACTTCAACCCGGTCAAGATGTGGACCGAATACGCCAACCGACTCGTGGGCGTCGTCATCGGGATACTCGTCTTCGTGACCTTCCTGCGTTCGTTTCGATATCGAATGACGCAACCGGTGGTCTTCTATTGCGCGGGCCTGTGTTTCGTGCTGGTCTGCTTCCAGGGCTGGCTGGGCGGGCAGGTGGTCAGGTCCGGCCTTCAGCCCGGGATCATTACGCTCCACATGGCCCTGGCGGTCATCCTGCTGTGCCTGTTGCTCTACGTGACTTTCCAGTCCATGGAACAGCGCCTGCGCGTCGAACTCACCGGGCGGGGACGGTCCGTCCTATTGCGGCTGGGGTTTGCGCTCCTGGCCGTTACGGCGATCCAGGTCCTCATCGGCACGCAGGTACGGGAGGGCATCGATCCCTTCATCAAGGACGACGGCGGCCTGCCCCGGGGCGAATGGCTGGCCCAGGTCGGCCTCGTCGACCACGTGCACCGGTTTTCTTCCTGGCTGGTCCTGATTGCCGGCGTGCTCCTCTACCGGGCGGTGCGGCGACACGGCATGGCCGGGCAGCTTAACGCAGCCGCCCGGTTCATCCTGGCCGCCATCCTGCTGCAGATCGCGCTGGGGGTCGTCCTGGCTTACGGCGGCCTGCCGCCGGGGGCGCAGGTCCTTCACCTCACGCTGGCCACACTGCTGGTCTGCGGAGAATGCATGTTTCTGCTCATGGTTAGAGCCTCACGCCGATAATCAAGGTTTTCTTCTTTTCACATTTCCGCCGTCCGGTTATTTTTGCTCAAGTTTCTCTTTTGAGTTCCGCTTCAGCCCTGGCAGGCGCCGGCCGACCCCGGCAGACGCCGGCCGACCCCGGCAGACGCCGGCCGACCCCGGCAGGCTCCGGCCGACCCGTCCTGAGAAGGAACGATGGACCCACTGACCGCGCAGTTGAAAACGATCAAAGTGCGTTTCGAAGACGGCGTGCTGACCAGGGAGGACATCGACAAAGCGATCGCCCTGTCGGAAAACGCCGAAGCGAAGCACAGCCCGGGTGACGGCCGCCAGAGCCTGCTCTATCTGCAAGCGCCCACGACCAACCCCCATTCAGCGGTGGTCGGCATCAGTATCTACGAAGACGGGACGGATTCCGACGGGCTCGACGACAACGGCGAATTCCGGTACCGGTCGATCAAGGAGGCCCTGGACGACGGCTGGCGCATCATCAAGTTTCCCGAAGCGTCCCTCGCCATGCGGGAACAGGATACCTACGGGCTCGGATACGAGTTCGTGCTGGAGCGATGGAGATAGGAGATGGAGACCGCGATGACCGGAGCGCCTTACGGAGAAAAGATGGACTGCGCGCCGACGCTGACGGACCGCGAGGTGGTCGATTTCTGCCGGAACGGTTACCTGATGCTCCCCGGTGTCGTGCCGGACGACGTCAACAGGCAGGTCATCGACTACCTGGACCGCGTCGACAGTACCTACGAGCCCACGCCCATCATGAAGGAGTCCTTCTTCTTGGACGGCGTGCTCATGAACCCGCAGGCGGCGGGCGCCGTCCGGTCGCTCCTGGGAAGCGGCTTCACTCTGCCGCTCATCATCAGCAACCACCGGGGTCCCCTGCCCTTCGACCAGCCCCAGAACTGGCACCGGGACGGCGGCACGATCTATACGGACCAGCTGGAATACCTGCAGGTCTTCTACTATCCGGAGGAATGCACCGAGGACATGGGGCCGACCGTGGTGCTGCCCGGGTCGCACTTCATGCGGAACAAGGCGCCCATGATGGCCCATCTCGGCTCCATACGGGGGACCGTATCGTCGGCCGGTCCGGCCGGCACGATCTTTCTCACCGTCTACGGGATCTGGCACCGCAGGTCGCGGGCCACATCGGGCCCGAGAGGCAAGAGCAGGTTCCGCAACCTGCTCAAGTACAACTACTGGCGGACCGTACCGCCGCGGCGAGACTGGATCACGGAAGAGGACATCGACTTCAACACCATCAAATTCGATCCGCCGTCGGGCGTGTTCGAGCAGTTCCAGGGCGCCATCGCGGCCGCACGGATGTTCACCTGGCTCTGCGGCGCGGAGGACGAGTACCGGAAAAGAGGCGGACAGTGCTGGCCCATCGCCACCACCGTCCGGGAAGGCGTGAACCAGGAGGGGGCGCCCAGGTCGCTGGCGAACCCGTAAGGTCCGGCGGGTGGCTGCGGTCCGGCACGGGAACACGGACCGGGCGTCGGGCCGAGTAGGGACCGTCGCAACCAAGACCATCAACCCATCGCACAAAAAGTGCGGTCGCCGGAGGGTGAATTCCGCACGGAAAGAAGCAGGCCATGAAAATTACCGACATCGCAATTACCCATATCAATCCGAAACTCGCGGAACGGAACGTCGACAAGACGGTCCAGTTCAGGACCATCGATACCCAGACGGTCTTCAAGGTCACCGCAGACAACGGGGTGGTCGGGTTCGGGGAGAGCCGGGGTCACGTCACGATGGACATCGGGGACGTGGAGCGGTTGACCGGCAGCAGTCCCTTCGACCACATCAACGCGGGCTATCCCGTGGGTCTCATGGGCGCGCTTTACGATCTCATGGGCAGGCATCTCGAGATCCCGGCCTACAAGCTCATGGGACAGAAGGTGCGGGACCGGGTGCCCGTCGCGGCGTGGACCCGCGTAGCGTCCCCCGAAGAACTGGCCGACGAGGTGGTGCGCGCCGTGGACGAAGGGTACATGATCTTCAAGATGCACACGGGCGAGTACTACGATGTATACGAGCAGAACAGCGCCGTGGAAGAGGTCGCTCCGGCCGGATTCAAGATGCACTACGACTTCAATCACAACCGGTCACTCGCCGACGTGTCGCGCATCGTCGAGCACCTCGAGAAGTCGCCCGTCGTCGGCGTGATCGAGGATCCCATGGCCTGGCGCGACGTGGAGGGCTGGCGGCGCCTGCGCGAGCAGACGTCGATCCCCCTGCTGATGCACGTGCCGCAGTTGGGCGGCGGTCCTGAGATCGCCCTTGGATGCGCCGACGCTTACATGATCGGCGAGCACGGCATCGGAATGAGCCTGAAGCGGGGGTTCGCCTGTGCCGAGGCGAACGTCTCCACCGTGATCCAGATGACCGGGGGCACGCTCAATAAGGCGATGGCGCTCCACCTCGGCGCGGTGATTCCCAACGTGATGCATACGGTCAACCTGGACGACCAGTACGGAGAGGACGTGACCGGCGGCCGGATCGAGGTGGCGGACGGCTGTTCGCCCGTGCCGGAGGGACCCGGCCTCGGCGTCGAAGTCGACGAAGACGAACTGGTGCGCATCGCCGGGAACCCGGTCACCGAGCTTCCCCGGCACATCGCGAAGACCCGCCTGCCCAGCGGCAACATCTACTATACCATCGGGTATCCCTCGGTCCATCGGCTGACCGGTTTCACCGAAGGCAACATCCGGGGAATCCGGCTGGACATCTGGGAAGAAGACGGCAGTTCATCCTGGCAGGAGACCTACGACTGGATCGAACGCCGTGGACCCTTCATGCGCAAGGAGTCGGAATGAACGAAACACCCCGCATACTCGTCACAGGTTCCGCCGGCGTCATCGGAACAACCATCGTAAACGGACTTAAAGACAAATACCCCCTCCGCGGTTTCGATCGGGTGCCGACTCCGGGCCTGGAAGACGAAGTCGTGGCGGACATCACCGACATGGACGCGGTGCTTCAGGCCACCGAAGGGATGGACGCGGTGATCCACCTGGCCGGCAATCCCTCCGGCGGCGCGTCGTGGGAGGAAATCCTCCACGCCAACTTCATCGGGACCTATACGCTGTTCGAAGCGGCCAATCACAATGGCGTGCGCCGGGTGGCCTTCGCCAGCAGGGCCGGATTGCTGGCGCCATATCCGCAGGACGTGTACCGCAGGATCGACATGCCGCCCCGTCCGGAGAGCTACTATTCCATCAGCAAGGTCTTCGGGGAAAGCCTGGGATACATGTACGCGGTGCGGTTCGACATGGAGGTCGTATGCGTGCGCATCGGGAACTTTCAGAAACAGCGGGACCTGCCCGGCCATCCCCACCACCTCAGTCACGGAGACGCGGTGCGGGTGTTCGAACGGGCGGTCATCCACCCCTGCGTCCGGTTCGAGGTCGTTTTCGGTGTGTCCGACAGCACGTGGGACCTGTACGACCTGGATCACGGCCGCCAGGCGATCGACTATTTCCCCCAGGACAAATCAGTCATCGATCCGGAAGCCTGATCTTTCTGGCGCGTCTGGCCGCGGCCGAACGCGCCTGGCCGTGTCCGGTTAAAGCGACGTCCAGCCGCCGTCGACCATGAGCGCGACCCCGGTGACGTACCCGGACGCGTCGGAGGCCAGGAAGACCACCGCGCCCTTGAGGTCCTCGTTGTCCAGCATGCGTCCAAGCGGCACGCGATGTTCATACCGTTGCACGAACGGTCCGGGCTGTTCATTGAAATATCCGCCAGGGCAGATGCAGTTGGCCCGTACGCCCTGCTTCCCGTAGTAGTTCGCGATGTACCGGGTGAAATTGATCATGCCCCCCTTGACGAAGGTGTAGTCCGGCGGTTGCTTCATGCCGGTTTCTTCGTAAAGGCCGGGGTCGTTGGCCACGACGCCGTAGATACTCGATATATTGATGATGCTGCCGCTACCTTGGCCGGCCATGACGGGGACGAAGGCCTTGCAAAGGGCGAAGAGCCCCACCATGTTCCCCTGGGCGCTGGCGGCCCAGTAGTCCGGAGTCTGCTCGTCGAAACCGCCGCCGCGGCCGACCACGGCGCTGTTGACCAGGACGTCCACGCGGCCGTAACGGTCCATTACTCGTCGTTTCAGGTCGTCGATCGATTCGGTACTCGTGATGTCCAGCGCCTCGGGGTGGGTGTCGAATCCCCGTTCGTTCAGTCCTGCGACGAACTGCCGGTTGTTTTCCAGGTCCCGCGAAGCGACGACCACCGTGGCGCCGGCCTCGGCCAGGGCCTCGGAGATGCTGCTTCCGAACTGCGGTCCGGCGCCGCCCGTGACGACGGCGATGCGTCCGGCCAGGGAAAAGCTGTCGAGTACGCCCATGAGTAGGCTCCTGTCGTTCAACTTTGTAGACAATTACTAGACGGTGTATCGACAAAGTATATATCGTGCCATCATGCGGGACAAAGCCTTTGTACCCGCCGGATTCGACAGGTAAGCCGTAACGCCTTGCAGGTCCACGAGTAGAGATCTGAAGCCATTTCGCCTGAGGAGCAGACCATGATCTGGGGGAGCGGAGACTATTGTTACGAGAAGGTGCCGGAGTGGGGATCCGAGCGCACGCTGGGCATCGCCACGGCCGTGGCCGTGGATTCGCGGGACCGGGTCTACGTCGTCGACAGGGAGCCGAGTCCCGCCGTGGTGGTCTACGACCGGGACGGCCGCCTGCTGGACGAATGGGGTCACGACATACTGGCCCTGCCCCACGAGATATGGATCGACTGGGAGGACAGGATCTTCATTCCGGACTGCAGAGATCATACCGTCCGGGTGTTCGCGACCGACGGCACCCTGCTACAGACGCTGGGAGAGCCGAACCGGGCCGGAGAGCCGGGCAAACCCTTCAACATGCCGACGCGCGCCGTCAAAGGCGCTTCCGGGGACCTGTACGTCTCCGACGGGTACGGGCAGTGTTTCGTGCACCGGATGACGCCCTCTGGAGACCTGGTCCGGACCTGGGGCGGAAGAGGTGCCGAACCCGGCCGGTTCACCCTCCCGCACAACATCTTCCCCGTGTCCGACGGCCGCCTGCTCGTCGCCGACCGGGAGACCAATAACCGGATCCAGGTTTTCGATTCCGAGGGCAGCTTCCTCTCGGAATGGCCCGGCCGTCCCGCGCCCTGCGGCCTGTTTGTCGATGACGAGGATACGGTCTTCCTGGGCGAGGGCGGCGGGGTCACCATCATGAACATGGACGGAAGGCTCATCGCCCAGTGGGTCGTCCGGGGCGGACCGGTCGACCGGGCCCATGGCGCCCACAGCGTCTGGGTCGACCGCCACGGGGATATCTACGTGGGCGAGGTGGGCGTGGAGAACCTCGTGCATAAATACGTCCGCGTTTGACGGACCGAATTTCCCTGAATACATCCCCGCATGCATCTATGAATCCTCTCCCTTCCGACCGACATTTTCCCCGATGGATCTGGGCCGTCTACGCGGCCCTCTTCGCCCTGTCGATACCGTGGTACCTCCCGGAGATTGAACCGGTCCCGGTCTGGATCGGCGTTCCGTACTGGGTCGTGATCTGCCTGGCGGCCTGCCTGGCCATCGCGTGCTTCACCGCGTTCGTGATACACCGATACTGGAGGGAGGACGGATAACCCATGGCGGATCAGCCTTACGGCCCCGGCGCCTTCGCCTTCCTGGCCGCCTACCTCGTCTTCATGATCGTCCTGGGATACGTGGCCCGGTCCCGCCGCCGGGACGATTCCATGTCCTCCTTCTACCTGGCGGGCAAGAACCTGGGCGCCCTGGTTCTCTTCTTCACGCTCTACGCGACCCAGTACAGCGGAAACACGCTCATCGGCTATCCAGGCGAGGCCTACCGGCTGGGATACGCCTGGATCATGAGCGTCGGTTTCATGATGGCCATCGTGGTGGCCTACCTGCTCTTCGCGCCGCCGCTCTACCGCGCGTCGCAGCGGGGCAACTTCGTGACGCCGGGCGACTGGATCACCCATCGATTCGGTGCGGACGGAAGATCCGGACTGACCCTCTTCGCCGGCGTGCTGTTCGTGGTCGCCATCGCCAACTACCTGCTCGCGCAGCTCCTGGCGGTTGGGCACATCGTTTCCGGCCTGTCTGGCGGCGCCATTCCGTTCTGGGCGGGCGTGGTGATCCTCGCGGTCATCATCCTGTTTTATGAGACCCTCGGCGGCATGCAGGCCGTGGCGTGGACCGACTGCATCCAGGGCCTGCTTCTCTTCGTCGGCCTGCTGGGCATGCTGGCCGCCGTGGTCGCGGGGAGCGACCGCCTCGGTGAAGCGACGGCGTGGATCATCGCCCATCAGCCTGCGAAAGCCGCGCTTCCCGAGGGAGAAACGATCCGTACCTGGATCAGCACCATCCTGCTGGTCGGCTTCGCCGCCGCCGTCTATCCCCAGGCCATACAACGCATCTTCGCCGCCCGGAGCACCCGCAGCCTGAAGCGGTCGTTCACCTTCATGGCCTTCATGCCCCTGGCCACCATCTCGGCGGTCGTGCTCGTCGGGATCCTCGCCATCCCGCAGCTATCGGGCCTGGAGGGTGTCGAAACCGACCAGGTCATGCCCCGCCTGCTTCGGGTCTGGGCCGCCGAATCGCTCTGGCTCTACGTCATGACCGTGCTCGTCCTCACCGGCATCGTCGCGGCGATCATGTCGACGGCCGACTCCGTCCTGCTCAGCCTCTCTTCCCTGCTCGTCAAGGACGTGCTGGGCCGGTTCCGGATGGGTTCGCTCCCGGAAGCGCGCCATACCGCGTGG
Organism: Gemmatimonadota bacterium; assembly: GCA_009841265.1. NCBI lineage: Bacteria > Pseudomonadati > Gemmatimonadota > Gemmatimonadota bacterium. The sequence continues at coordinate 247,201 of VXMB01000009.1, forward strand.
GGGAAGCGCCTGTCCTGGATCATCATGGCCATCCTGGTCCTCATCGCCCTGACGCCGGATCTCACCCTGTGGGGACTCATCGAGCTGAAGATGGAGGTGCTGATCCAGACTGCCCCGCTGTTTGTACTTGGGGTGCTGTGGCCGCGATTCAGCGCGTCAGGCGCGGCCGCGGGCATGGCCGCGGGCACGGTACTCGCGGCCGGGCTGACCCTCGCGGGCATGGGCAAGGTCTGGGGCTGGCACGCCGGCGTGCTGGGCCTTGCGCTGAACGTGATTGTGGGGGTGGCGGTGAGTTGGGCAGGGCGTTCCCATCGGTTCAGATCACCGAATATACTTGACTTTTGTAACTAAATGACATATATTAGTCGCTACGTCGGAACATAGTCGGATGTCAATTTTCGAAAGGAGTAAAATCATGAGAAGTGGCGATGAAATGTTAAAGCAGATCGTAGAGAAGTCCTCCCTGGATTCGGATTTCAGGCAAAAGCTGATCGCGGACCCGAAGTCGACCATCTGTGAGGAACTGGACATTACGATGCCGGAATCCATGTCGATCCAGGTCCACGAAAGCGATATGCAGACGGTACATATCGCACTGCCCCCGGATGCGAATATCACCGAGGAGCAGCTTGAAGCCGTCTCGGCCGGACTCTGCTGCTGCTGGTAAATCGAATCAACACACCGGTTGTCATGCGGATGCCTGGCAGTCGCATGATGTGGTAGATAAAAAAAGTCCTCCCCGATCATCCTGGTCGAGGAGGACTTTTGCTTTGATGGCCTGACGTTTCGCTCGGTTCGAGCGAATGGCGTTCAGTTCGCGTGCGCACCGGAAAGCACCATGTATAGATAGGCCTTGGCCTGTGCCAGCCGGTTTCCGGATATGACCAGCTTGATGTGATGTATGCCTCGCAACATGAGAAAAGGCCCGGTCTTGCCAAACAATGTCGTGGGTTTGGAAGCCCAGTCCGCAAGGGCCGCGAGCTTCTCCGGAACGACATAATCCTCATAGCCCAACGCATCCAGAACGGGATCCCAGTCGGTCATGCCGTCGATCCAGTAACGGGAATCCTGCGTGTACCTCTGCTTGACGATGGGCGTCAGCCCGAGTGTGGGCCCCAGCCCGTCTGCCCGCACGTCTACGTTTAAGCCAGCGCTCACGATGTCCGCCCTTTCCCTCAGGCGCGCGAGCACGGATTCGACCGCGGAAACCTGCCCCGGCCATCCGGTGTTTTCAAGATAAGGGCCGATTCCGTCCTCCGCGCTGAAACCCATGATCGCCAGGCGGACCGTGCGCTTCCGGGACGGAAACACGCCGAAGGAGTCCAGGCGCGTGTCTTCCGGTTGCGCCAGGTAGACCCGTTCGGCGTTTTCTCGCTCAGCGGCTATCCTTTCCCAACCGACGCTGGAAACGAGGGCGTCGACCACGATGCCGACGTCATGCTGGAGTCCGGCGCCGCCGAACAGCGTGCGTTCGTTGGGCCGCAGAAACAGGCCCGGCAACGATTTTTCTTCACCCGGCGCCGAGCCTACGTCATACTCCAGCATCAGCTTCCGCCCCACGATCTCTCTCAGCGACGAATGCTCGGCTTCCATTTCCCCGAACAGCCGCCTTACCGCTCCAGCCGTTTCATCCGTCTCGTCTGTCCGCGCTTGCGCTTCAAAAAAGTCCCCCGATCGGTTTCCGCTTGCCAGCGAGACGCCGAAGTCCGCCACGGGCCGGCTATCGTGCAGCGGAAGTTCAAAACCGAAGGGCTGGGCGCCCATCGTTATGGGCAGTTGCGTCGATTGTTTCAGTACAAGCCCCCATTCCCGCGCTCCGATCAGACCGGGTGAAATCCCATTTCGCAACTGCGCCAGCAACTCGGCCATCGTTTCGCCCTCTATGGCGAGACGATCCTGGGTGTGCAGGACGGCATCGTCGATATTCACCTTGCCTCCTTACACGATGACCGGTGCGGGGTTCAATTCGGCCTCGGTCAGGGGTTGATTGCGAAAGCCCATGTCGACCGGCACGTCGTACAGGCGCCCCGGGGCGAATCTCGCCCAGAAATGGCGCATGCCCGGTACGATGACCCGCGCCACCGGCATGCCGATGTCCGGCCGGGTCTGGTCCAGCACGAGGAACTCCATGCCCCTGGCTTCGATCAGCGCGCGGCAGCAGTCCACGTCTTCCCGTGTATCCGCGGTCTCGATCGCCGGATACTGCGCGGCCTGCCTGAGCGGCGCGTCCGTCGACGGCGCCAGCCAGGCACAATCGGCGATTCGAGCCGTCTTCCACCAGTTTAGCGCCATGGGATCGTCGATCATGGGCTGGTTAGGTCGACCGGATCGGCCAGACTGTGCGGGCTGACCGGTTAGTCCGGACCGACCCGATTGACCGCCGCCTACGCTTCCACCGGGCCGGGGAAGCCACGTCAGGCACTGGTTCAACTCGCATAAGGCGCGCAGGGCCGCCAGTCGCGGGTCGGCATGGGCGCCCGCGCCGTATATGATGTCCTCGGTTTCCGCGTCCGGCCGCCGGGAAAGCGCAACGAAGGACGGAATGCCCGTATCGGACGTCACGTCGAGCATCCAGACCTCCCGCTCGCATCGTCCGTAATAGTCCGTGGCCGACGCGAGGAATGGGTCGTCAAAGCTGGAGAGATCCACCCCGGGGACGCTCAGCCGGTTATACCACCAGATGGCGAAGGCATCGCGCTCGACCAGTTCATAGAAACCCTGCAGGATGGCCTCCTCCAGGGTGTTCCCCGCGGCGCAGCCGTTGGAATCGGCAATCACTTCGGCGGGTCCGCGCTGTTCCGGCGCCATGCTGTAGAGCATCGACGTCGGCAGGTATCGATGCCGTCCTTGCGTGAACGACCACACGGGCGTCCAGTCGATTTCGGCGGCGGGATTGAAACGAGGCGGGACGATGTTGTAGGGGTGGCCTGCCGTGTTGATGCTTTCCGCGTTGTCGAGCTGGTCGTTACTGAACAACTGCACGTCGTTGGGGTGGATCGCCCGGTCTTCGGCGGCGAAATCGACGAATTGACCGCGGGTACGGATTTCGTCTCCGCTAAAAGCGCCTGAATGACGTTCGATCGCCTCGCAGAGGGCACTGGTCTCGGACTGTTCCCGCGTACTGCCCTTGCCGGCGCTTTTGCTGCGCAGGCTGCGCCTGAGCGAACTCAGGCTCCGGCTTCTCATACCGGGATTGCTCCCGGCCCAGTAGACGTGAAGCCAGGCGTCATGCTCACTGGTCGTGCGCGCCAGCCAGGTTACGATGCCGCTTACCGGGCTCACAAGGTGGCGGTATTGCGCCAGGGTGGCTTCCGGCGTCACGGCCCGCGCACCGCCGCTGTTGCGGTGGAGTTTGGGGCTGGCCTTGAGACGCAGCGGCACCGGCGGCCGGTCGGGCCGGTGCAGCGCTTCTTCGCCGCAGGCCGGACATTGCGGCCGGCGCAGGACCGTATGCGTCGAGCTCGCGACCGCGCCGACATGCAACGAAATTGCCTGTCCGTCGATCGGCGCCGATTCCTCCAGCACCAGCCACTTGACGATTTCAGCCGAAACCAGCCCGTATACCGCCTCAAGCGCGACAGGTTCGGCGGCGAACGGCTTGAAGGCGGCATCCTCGCCGGCAACGTGCCGAAGGAACTGGTGGGCCTCCTTGTGGCCCCGTAGCCGGTGGGCCAGGCAGTCCCAGCAGGGGCCCTTCCGGTCCGCGTGAAAGACGGGTCCGAACAGCGCCTCCATGCCGTGCGGACGCACCAGCATCCACGGCGCTCCCGCCTCGAGCCGGCACCGATTCACCGCTGCAAACCGCGCGTCGAGGTAATCGTCGCATACGATAACCTTGAGCTGGACGTCGTCGTCGGCCACCACGTCGGCCACCACGCCGGCGCCGCTCGTTTCCAGCTGCCGGGACAGCCTTCCGTCGTCGCCGTCGACAGCGACGCGCGAATCCGCCAGCCGTTGTTCGACCCATCGGGGCGATGCGCCGAGGGACGTCCAGTATGCCGCCCGGGACCGGTCCATGCCATGATCGGCGGAGATGACATAGCCCCGGTCGGAGAGCGAAACGATCGCCGCGCGCACATCGGCCGCGGCATAGCGGCCCTCGAGGTCGGCGACGATGCCGGCCAGGGGACAGCGGCCGTCGAGAAGAGGAAGCAGATCGCAAAGCAGGGCGCCGTGCAGCAGTGTATCGAAGGACTCGGAAACCAGCAGCGTCTGCTGTGCGCCGATGACGTGGGATCGCAAGTGCGGGGTAAGCGCGGGAAGATCGACGAGGCCCAGGTCATCGGGGGTCGTTCTCGTGAGTTTCCCCTGGCGGGCATTCTTGCTGGTCGTCCCTGGCGTCCCGGGTTCCCGCGTCTTCTCGGCAGGCGCTTTCATGCGTGTGCGGCGAGCGTATCGATCCGGGCGGCGGCGCGGGTGGCGGTTTCGTCGACCGCCGACGCCAGCGCATCGAAGTCCTGCTGCCCGCAGGCGTTCGCCACCAGGGATTTGACCTTCGCTCCCGCCGTTGCCGCGTCGAATCCGTCCTCTCCGACCAGCCGCATGACCCCCTGCAAGTCACGCCACAGGTTAGCGGCTTGCGCCAGCGGCTCGTCGCCGGCGGCATCGAACACCGCCACGGCGGACGGCGCAGGATCGTCGAGGAAGTCACCGGCACGGTTCAACTGCAGGAAGCGCGCGGCCTGCTCGACATCGTTCAATCCGCCGGGCATCTGGGCGTATGCGGACACACTCGTCTCTGCGCGGCCTGCCGGCTGTCCGCCCGATCCGGCGTACACCGCCGCGTCCGTACTGCATTCGGCCAGGACCCGGCGCCGCGCATCATCAAAGCGGCTTCCGATGCCGGAACCCTCGGTCTCGAAGACACAACGGGTCCGGGTGAGCACGGGAACCCCGCCGGAAGCCGGGTCACGGGCTTGCTCGGCCAGATCGGAGAGCGATACCGCTGGCATGGCCTCCACGCCGGCGGAGACCGGGGAGAACAACAGGTTGTCCTGCGCCAGGTCGGCCAGGGCCTTGCGGAAACTCCGGCACAGGCGTTCATTCGCGCCGGACTGCGCGCCGTCATGGACGAACAGCATGTCGACCGCTACGCCGGGATAGGCTTCCCGGCTGGCCAGATCACCCAGGAAGATGGCGGCGACCTCGCCCACGCTGTCCGTGCCGTACCGCTCGCCGAAATCCGCCACCACGGAGGCAAGCACCGTCGAAACCGACGCTTCGGAGAGATTGGACAGCGCCGTCCGCGCCTCCGCCGGGAGCAGGTTTCCGCGCACCACGTGCATGCCGATCTGAAACGCCTTGTCGTTCGACCAGTTCCGCACGATCTCGGCGGTTTCCCTCGCGTCGACCACGGGCAACTCGACGATCAGGTCCTTCATTTCCTGAACGCCCATTTCGTAGGTCCAGTAGACCCGTGCAAGCCCGCGCCTTGCGATCGACTCGAACTCCTCGTCCTGCTCGAATCCCTTGGGCAGGTCGAGATCGAGGAATTCCTGTTCCTGCAGGTTATCCAGGAGCTCCGGGTTCCGTTCGATCCATTTCGCGAGCCGCGGCGCGGCGCCAAATATCTCGACGATCATGTCAAAGGCGTCGGGACGCTTCGCGGCAAGGGGACTGTCGTAGACGCTCCAGTCTTCGATCTCCGGGTAGAAGTGCTTGCGCCACTGGTCCACCAGCGGGTCCATCTTTTCAAACCACTTTTTGGGCTTCAGGACGATGTTCATCATATCGGAGTAGGTGCCTGGCAGTTCCGGCGATTCGTCGAGACTGACCTGCAGCAGGGGATACTGGCGGGATGCCACCGCGTGATGGTCGGCATGTCGCTGCGCATTGAAAAGCATCCAGTTGCTGAACTTCCAGTCGGCACTCCAGGAATGGCGGGGCATGATCTTCTCCCACCGGCCGTTTTCCAGGCGGACCCGGCGCAGGCCGTAGTGCTGGAAGTAGTTGCTGATCTTCATCGAAAAGACGCAGGACAGGCCGAGGAAGGCGAAGACCGGGACCGCCCAGATCCCGCCCATCCAGAAAACCAGTGCGTACCAGAACGCGACGCCGAAGCCGTAGCGCCAGAAGGGATTGCTGTAATGCCACATGGTCCGGCGGCGCCGTGCCAGGCGTTCTCGTGCCACTTCCCATGAATTGACGAGGTTGCTGACGATTTCCTTGGGCATGTACCGCCAGAAACTCTCCCCCTTCGGCGCGGACCCCACGTCGTAGGGCGTGCCGACCAGGGCGTGGTGGATATAGACGTGCTCCGTGGCATACTGCGGATAGGAAGCGGAAGACAGCAGGAACTCGCCGATCCGGCGTTCCCAGGTCGTGCGCCGGTGAATCAGTTCGTGGCCTACCACGAACACGGCCTGTGCTTCCATCGTCAGTATGATGGCCAGCACAACGTCCTGCCACCAGACGAAGGGATCCGCCACCAGGATCTGCCACAGGCCGAAGACCAGGGTGGGCGGCCACAGAAACGCCCATGACCAGACCGGCAGATTGTGCCAGATCAGGCGGTGTTTCGGCGTCTTCCACGGATCCATTATGCGTCCGTCCCGTCCGAACACCCGGTCGAAGGACCAGGAAAGACTCATGAAGACCATGGGCGGCAGGAGCCACCATCCGCCCCACAACGCGGCGAGCAGAATCAACGGGAAAACGCCCAGCGGCAGGTAATGCGGGAGGGCGGTCAGGATGGACGGCTCGATCTCCTGCGTTGCATCGGCCTGGCCCGGTCCGGTGCCATTGGTTTCAGCGCGGTCGATTTCAACTGGATTTTGTGACATGGCTACACCTCCTTGGTCAGCATAACCTGGCACCTGCGCGGGCGTTTTCTCGTCACCGCAAGACTCAGGTTCGCAGGAAGGCGGCTAAACGCTCGAGCGCTTCGATACAGAACGCGGTGGTCACGGCTTCGGAGCCATGGCCTATTTGTCCTACCGCGCCGAACTTCAGTGTCTGATCGCCGAAGGCGAGCAGTTCCGGCCAACTGCCGTCCCCGCGTTGCGCGGTCAGGATGCGCCTCAACGGCCGCGTCGCGTCGGTCCTTTCCAGGCATCCCGCGTCGCAGAGCGTCGACACGGCCTGGGCGGTCTGCAGGACGTTGCCGTAACCGCCCTCTTCGTCCGCCAGGCCCAGGACACGATCCGCGAGGACCGGGCGCAGCCGATCCAGGGCGGGCGACACGCGTCGCACGGCCCGGGCGACCGCGTAACAGATCGCGATCTCGTCGGGGTACCACTTGGACGCGTCCTTGAGATCGCCTTCGGTGATCAGCGCCTCCAGCCATCGCTGGGCATCCCTGGTTTCCGGGCAGTCGCCGAGCCAGGCGATGACGTTTGCGTTGACTACGGGGTCGGCTTCGATGCGAAATCGCGACACGACATCGGGTTCGTCGCCCTCCAGCATCCAGGTCATGAAGCGGCCTTCCCCATCGCGGTTCGCCAGTATCCGAGGTATGTTCCTCCCCAGCAGGATCCAGGGGTGCGTTCCGATCACCAGGGAACAGAGCGAGGTGCTGTCGAGATCCTGGGGAAGATGACGGTAATAGCGCCAGAATCCGGGATATTCGATGGTGTCGACCAGATAAGTGCTGGTCGCGGTGCAGATGGATCTGGCCTTCGCTTCCCGGCAATTTTCCAGGGCAAGGACGCAGAACGCCGAAATGAAGGGAGGCCTTTCGAAGTGCCGCGGCACCTTCGGATCGGCCACGTTGAACCGGATGCAGTGCCAGGCGCCATGCTCGTCTATCGTCGACTCAAGGAAGTCAAGGCCACGGCGGATGCTTTCTCTGGCCGCTTCCGCCAGCACCTCGGCGCCGGCGTCGCTACCGGGGACGCGCCCCGCCTCGTCACCCGGCGGCCGTAGGGGCGGGGCGGGATCGTGCATGGTCTTGCGCAGAAACGCGAAGGACGACGCGCCGGTGCGCGCCTCCTCCCGTTCCTCCCTGGTAAATCGGTTGCGAGGGGGCAGGACGATATGGGTCGCGGCGGCGGTCTCTTCGTGCACGTGAATCTCGTGGTCTTCAGCCATCGTCACGCCGAACTCCTGCTCGATGGTCTCTTTGGGCCTGGCAAGGAGACGTTTCCTCAATTCGTCGTCGTCGCCCGCTTTCAAGATAAGTAAATCGACCGCATTAGAGGACTTTTTCATGAACGTCTGCTCCGTTTACACGGGTCTTGTCCGAACGTGCGGCGTGCGGATCAGGCGATTTGCCGCCTGATCAGTTCCTTGAATACCCCGTCGGTCTCCTTCAGTTCGTTGAAAGAGCCGCTTTGGACGACCTTGCCGGCTTTCAGCACGTAGATGCGATCGGCCTGCTCGAGCGTGGACAGGCGATGGGCGATGACGAGGCGAGTGGAAGTCAGCGCGGCCAGGTTCCGCATCACGCTGGACTGGTTCTCGTTGTCCAGCCAGTTCGTCGCCTCGTCGAACAACATGATACGCGGGCTGCCGATCACCGAGCGGGCGATCGTGATGCGCTGGCTCTCGCCGCCCGACAGAACGGAACCGCTGGTGCCCACCATGGTCATCATGCCCATGGGCATGGCCTTGATCTGGTCTTCGACCTCGGCGGTCCGGACCGCCGCCCATACTTCATCGGTCGACACGCCTTCATAGTGGCTGACGAGGTTGTCCCAGAGATCCTGGGGATGGAGTCCGACCGATTGGGGTACCGCGCCGATCTTCCGGCGCACCTGTTTCAGATTCAGGTGCCTCAGGTCGCGCCCGTCGTAGTATACCGCCCCGGCGGTCGGCCAGTCGATGCCGAGCGCAAGCCGGAACAGGGTGCTCTTCCCGGCGCCGGATTCCCCGGCAATGGCGACGAATTCGCCGGGATGAGCGCGAATCGTTACGTCGTCGAGGATCAGTGGTCCGTCGGCGTCGTAGCGGAAAGAAACATGATCGAACAGGATGTCCCCGCCCAGGTATTCGACCGGTTCGCCTTCCGTACCCGTCTCAGGCGCCGCCGAAAGCAGCGGACGCATCTGCTCGAAGGCCGGCAGCATGGAGGCCAGGGCGCCGATGGACTCGCCGAGCCGGGCGATGGTGGACTGAAACACGATGAAGACCGTGTAAACGACGAGAAAATCGCCGACCGGCATGTTGCGATCTCCCGCCTCCATTACCGTGAACAGGAGCACGCCGGCGGCAAGGAATGGCAGTGCGGCACCAAATGCCCGAGAATGCCCCTCCAGTGCGCCCAGTTCGATCTCCGCGCGCTTCTGTGCGCGATAATCCCGTGCCCAGATGGCGTAAGCCGAACCTTCCGCGTTATCCATGCGCAGCTTGGAAATGCCCCCCACGATCTGGAAGAGCCGGCCGGCCACGCGCCGGGCCGCCCTGATCATCCATCCGTATGGAGAGATCTGGCGCAATCCCAGCACCAGGGTGACCAGCAGCGAAACCAGGCTGAAGAGGAGGGTGACGATCCCGAGGGTGGTGTCGTAGAAGAAGATGACGCCGAAAACCGGAAGCAGGAATACCAGCGACAGGAAACAGTTGGCGACGACCCCCCGCAATCCGTCGCGGAGTTGCTGAAAGGTCATTCCCGACATGGCCAGGTCGCCCGCCGGATTGCGGTGCAGCATGCCGGGTGGAAGACGCATGAGACGGTCCCAGAAGGCGGCTTCGACTCGGGAGGCCGAGCGCCCCTCCAGCCGCATCATCGCCATGTTCTGGAGCAGGTGCAGCATTGCGCCGAGCAGGCCGAAGGCCGCAATCGCCACGGCGACCGCGTATAGCATTCCAGCGCTTCCACCCGTCGTGATGTGGTTCGCTACGTACCCGAGGGCGAGCGCCGGCAGCAGCCGGATCATGCCGTATGGAAGCCCGGCGATCACCATCCGTGCCCAGTCCGAGGCCGAGCCGCGCAGGGCGATGCCCAGCAGGTCCGCCGGTTTCACACCCCTTGCCGGCAGGGGCTGATAGAACATCCAGGCCTCTTCCGCCAGCGCGTCCGAACCGGCCAGGCGGGCCGCCGAGACCCGTGTGCGTCGATTGCCGGCCGGGTCAATTTGACGGTATCGTCCGAACATGCCCGGCAGCAGCGCCACGGGCCGACCGTCGTCGGCGCGGTAGGCCAGCAGCGCGTTGCTGTCACCGTGCCACCAGCGGTCCTCGGCGTTGAAACGCACGCGCCGGGCGCGCACGCCGGAAGCGTCAAGTATGTCCACGAGGCCGACGGGGGTTTCGGATTGGCCCGATCGCGCCGGGATCTTGAAATCGATGCCTTCATGACGGCCGATCAGCTGCAGGGCATCCGCAAGTGCCGTATCCTCGGCACCGTCATCCCGGTCGGTCGGAAGGTCGTAGATATTGTAGAGTCGCTGACGCGCGGTGTTCTCGGCCGTTCGGCGGCTCGCTGTCCGCGCCCGTTCGAGATTGACGGCATCTACAACGACCAGCCGGCGGTTCAGGCGCTCCAGGGTGAATGCGACCGCGTGGAACGAGGCGAGTGCCGCCAGCAGCCTGCCCTGCCGGGCCAGTGTTTCCGTTGACTGACCGGTCAGCGTCGCCTCGTCGACCAGGGTGAGCCAACTCGTCCGGGCCAGCGGGATGACCGTCTCGTGGGGGCTGCCCGTCTCCGCAAGTTCCGCCGTGTCGACGATCCCCATGAACAGGCCCGCGCCGGACGGCGGTTCAGAGATCCATACCACGCCGCGACGGACGGACAACGTACAGGGCGCCAGCGTCTGCGTCAGGCCGGGTTCGGCCAGCGCGGTCGGACGGGGAGGGGGGATGGCGAAACGCGCCAGCGTCTCCGTAATGGCGGTCAGCCACGTGTCGGTCTGTTCCGCCAGTTCCGCTGGATCCACCCGGGACAGCAGGGAAGCCGGCAGACGCTTGAGCAGGGTGCCCGGCATTCCCCTGGCGATGATACTGAGCGTGGTGTCTGTTTCACCGCCCAACCGGTGCGGCGCGACCCCCGGCAGCAGCCAGCCCGATTCCCGGCGCAATAAGTGCTGCGGCGCCGCCTGCTCCGTCCCGTTTTTGAGTTCGACCAGGAACAGGTTGACGACGCCCTGGTCGATGAACCAGACGCTGTCCCGGTCGTCGAGGTAGACGGGCAGGTTACCTGCGCAGGGCACGGATTCGCCGAAGCGATCGGCGAGTTCGGCCAATGGCGAGTATTTCGGTTCGTTGGGCTGCATCAGTTCGACCTGACCAGTTTGTAGTACGTGCTGTCCCGGTCGGCGATCAACTCGTCGTGCGTGCCCCGTTGTACCGTAATGCCCTGGTCCAGCACGATGATCTCATCGCAGTCCCGCACGGTACTCAGGCGGTGCGCCACGATCAGGCAGGTGACCCCGCGCCGCCGCAGCGCATCATCGACGTATTCCTCCGTGGCCGCATCGAGGGCGCTGGTGGCCTCGTCCAGGATGAGCACCGTGGGGTTGCCCACCAGCGCGCGGGCGATTTCCAGCCGTTGGCGCTGGCCGCCGCTGAAGTTCGCCCCTCCTTCTTCGACGAGCGTCGCATAGCCGTGGGGCCTGAGCAGGACTTCGTCGTGAATCTGGGCGTCCCGCGTCGCGGCAAAGAGGACTTCGTCCGGGATGGCCGGGTTCCACAGCGTGATATTGTCGCGCAGGGACGCGGAAAAGAGCACGATCTCCTGGTCCACCATGGAGATGGATTGCCGCAGCACCTCCTCGGGGATCTGATCGCGCAAATGGTCGTCAAACATGATCTCGCCCGACCAGGGCTGGTAGACCCCCGATACAAGCCGCGCGAGGGTCGATTTGCCGGATCCGCTTGGACCGACCACGGCGATCCGCTGGCCCGGTTTGATCTCGAGGCTGAAGTCCTTGATCAGGGGCGGCCGGCTCCGGTTGTAACCGAAGGTGACGTTACGCAGTTCCAGCTGGCCGGCGAGCTGGAGCCGGCCGTTGAACGTGTGTATCGCATCCGATTCCGGGTTTCTGCGACGAAAGACCGGATCCTCATCGGTTTTGGATATGTCCTCGAGCCGTTGCAGATCGGTTTCGAGGGCCTGGCGGTTTTCGGCGAACTCCAGGAAGCGCTCGACGGGGGCCAGGAACATCTCCGCCAGGATGAAGAATCCCACCAGCATGCCCAGCGACATTTCTCCCTGCATGACCATCATGCCGCCGATGCCCAGGATCGCCGCACTGCGCAGCGCGTCGACCAGTCCCGGCAGCGAGGCGTTGACGGAGCCCAGTTCCGAATACAGCTGTCGTGCGCGCAACTCCCGGGCCTGTTGCCCGCTCCATCGCGAGAAAAACCGGTCGTCCGCCCCCGTCATCCGCAGATTGTCGGCATGGCTCAGCATCTGCATGCCGAGACCGATCAGCAACCCCTGCTCCCGCCTCATCGTCTGACTGCGGACGGCTCTGAGGTTGTTGAGAAAACGGGCAAGCACCGCGTGCAGCAGCGCCAGCACGATCACGATCAGCGTGAGTACGGTGTCGAAGGCGAACATCGCAATGAGGAACACCGCGCTCATGGCCATGTCGATCACGAGCACCAGGAACTGGTCCGCCAGGTTTTTGGCGATTCGGTCGGTGGACGACACCCGGTCAGTGATGTCGCCGGCCAGCCTGTTTTCAAAGAACTCCACCGGCAGGCGAAGCAGCCGTGACATCCCGTTGCTGTAGCCGGCTACCGATACACGGACCGCGAGCCGCTTGAGGAACCGGTGCTTGAGGAGAGACAGGACATACACCAGCACGCCTCCGCCCAGCAAGGCGGTTACCAATCCGCCCCAGGTCCCGTGCTTAGCCATGACGTCGTCGACGAAAACGCCGAGCGATGCCGGAACGACCAGGGTCAACATCGTCAGCATGAGTCCGCAGGCCACCACGCCGGTCAGCAGTCGCCATGACCCGGCGATCAGGCCGTTCAGTTGCCTGAACAGGTCGGGTTGCTCGCCGCCGGGCGTAAAGTCCTCGCCGCGCTTGAAGCGAAGCGCAATGCCGCTGTAGCTCTTCTCGAACTCTTCGGCGGTGACCCTGCGCCGTCCCGTGGAAGGGTCGTTGAGATAGTAGTAGCGGCTGTCGATTCCTTCGAGGACGAGGAAATGGCTGAACTGCCAGAACAACACCAGCGGAAATTCCAGCATTTTCAGTTGCTCGGCGCGCACGCTGAGGCCGTTACACTCGAGACCGTAGTGCCGGGAGGCACGCAGGATGCTCGCGGCACTGCTTCCGTCCCGGCTCACCTCGCATTTTTCCCGCAGTTCGGTGAGCGGCACCCATCTCCCGAAGTATCCCAGTACGATGCCGAGACAGGCCGCGCCGCACTCCGATGCGTGCATCTGCAGCAGAACGGGCGTGGATATCCGCTGCGCCGAGTCGTCCGCGGCGTTCTTGTTGCCGGCTTGTTTGGTCGTGCTCACCGTCATCCTGCGGTCACCTCATGAGGAACAGCCCGATCGGAGACTGCCTGCCCAGCTCGATGACGATCCGGCACTTCATGCCCGCCAGGGATTCCAGATCCCGGTCTTCCGAGAGTGCGGTCTCGAGCGTTATATCGATGCGGTGAACGGATACCGGCGCCGCGGTCTCAAAGGCGGCCGGCCCGCCCGAGACGGGTTCGGCGGCGATGGCTCTAACCGTTCCGCCGGGTGCGTATGTATCTCCATCCGCCGGCTCCGGCTCGATCAATACCGGCATCCCGGCCGCGATATCCGGTGCGATTTCACTATTGATCCAGGCGAGGGCCTCTACGGAGATGCCGCCGTCGGGAAGGGTTTCCCCCTGCTCCACGATGACGCCGTCCACCACGATACTGCGCGCCACGCTGCCGAAGAAAAACCACGCCAGGAGGGCACACAGAAAAACAGCGATCGCGGCAACCAGCAGCCGTTCCCGCGGCGTGGATATCGTCAGAAGCCGGTCGAGTTGCTCGCGGTCTTCCTTCGCCTCCGCAACGGTTTCATGAAATGAGTTCAGCAGATTGTTAAACACGGGCGTTTAATGGTCTCCTCATGGTAATTAAGCGGGGTAGTACGCTCACGAGTCGGGCCGGTTTGCATGCTCACGATAGTTAAATCCGACCAGTACGATGCATATATTATGATATGTTATATGTTTCAAATCAAGAAATGTCACGCTGTGGACTTCACGGGACGCCGTCGCGGACATCCGGAACATGAGCCTTTGATCGGTATCGAGGTTGCCCTAAACCGGCGCCTGTCGGCCGGTCCAGCCCAGTCCCTGGGACATCTGTGCGTAACTGGTGAGCGGCACCGCGCACATCCGGTGCCAGTCGGCTTTGTCGATGACCGGCCGGTTCAGCAGTTCGAGCATCCCATCGAATCTGCCGAGTGCATCGCAATCCACCGCCTCGGGATCCATGGCCTTTCGGTGCCGGGGCCAGGCTCGTTCTCGCGCGTGGCGCCAGAACGCGCCGTCGTAAATCGAACCGCAGGCATAGTGCCAGCCGACGAAAAGGCCGTAGCAGAGCATGTTGTTGATGAGAAACCGGTTGACCGAGGGCGCGTCGCGCCCGAGATGCGCCGCCGGCCGATTGAGGCGCGTCTGGAGCACCATCCCGACCTGCAGTTGAGCGGACACGATCGCCGTCGCCTCGAGGGGCTCCATGAAAGCCGCCGCGTTGCCGATGCGGGCCACGGCGCCGTCATAGATCCGGCGATGGACGAAGTTCGGAAACGGGATGACGGCCCGTTGCTCGAATTCAGCCACGCCGTCGGTCTCCAGGAATGCGTCAAAGTCCGATTCGACTTCCGCAAGGTCGGATACGTCGCGGTTGAAGATGTACCCGTAAGACGTGTGCACCGTCAACGGAATGACGAATATCCAACCGTGAGGACGGGCAACCGCCCGCGTGTAGGTATGTTGCCGTACCGGTCCGTTCCGCCCGTCTTCGATGATCGTCGGGCAGCGCCGGATGACGGCGGTATTGGTAGGGATGAAAGAAATGTCGATGTGCTGATCGGGGTGCAGTTCCTTCGGAAACCCACGGGCATCGAAGACCAGGTCGTAGCGTTCCGACTCCCGGCCCTCGAATTCCACCTGCGCGCCGTCCTCCACCCTGGTGATGTCGAGCACTTTCGCGTCGATGTGGCGCGCGCGCGTGCCTTCACGCAGCAGGTCCGCCATCAGGTCGGCGGACAGGTGGTAGGCGTAAGACACTTGCTGTGGGGTGAAGTAGTGGGTGAAATCCCGGTCGCGCCGGCCCCATCCCTCGAAGGCGACACCGTACTTGCGTGTGCCCTTCAAACGTTGCTGGACGGTCTCATGGGGCAGCCCCGTCAGTTTCTGCAGTTCCTGCACCAGGCTCGGCCAGCTGCCTTCTCCCACCCCGATGACCGGAATGCGCGAGTCATAGATGTGGTGCAGCTCGTGGTCGCCGTCGGGGTGAAGACGCGTTACGCTGGCGGCCGCCAGGGATCCTGCGGTCCCCTGCCCGATAACGGCGATCTTCCGTAACGATTCCGCGCCCGGCTGGATCATCCCGAGTCCTTTCGCAGGTACGGTTTTTCATTTCAAGTGAAGACGCAAGCGAGGGTCAAAATTATAGTCAAACTGGATTCTTCAGATGTCGGAGGTGCCCGGTATTGGGGCCTTCACTCTAACTTTAACTTGTCGGAAACCTCTGACAGGATTTTGTTCAACTTCTCAACGGTCTCCGGGTCCGGTGGCGTCTCGCCGCCTAACTCGATGCGAAAGTTGAATCTAATCCCAGACCCTACGGCGGCATTAAGTATGTCCGGCAACACTTCCGACAGGTCCTGGATGCCACTGGCTTCCAGTTCGGCTTCGGCGGTCAACTGTCCCGCCGGCTTAGGCCGGTATTGACCATCCTGGTCTTCGCGCACATCCGTTCTGTCCGGTACCTGGAGTGTCACGTGCTGGGCGCCGCTGATATCGCATGGCCACGGGGCGCCTTCGTCGCTGACTTCGATCCATCTCGCCCGCATACCTTCGTCTATCGCCGTGCGAATGGTGAACCAGGGCAAATTCATACCCGTCTTATGAGACAGCGTGGTGGCGATGGCCAGCGCATTGGTCTTGCCATCCTTCCACGCGCCGGGTATCGATTCGGCCATCATTTCATTGACAGGTATCCGTTCGGGGGGTGGTCTGAGCGTCGCCGACGAACCGAGCACACCTGCAGGTACGGACTCGCACAGGATCGAAGCTGGTCCGGCGGTCAGCCACAGAGTTCCCTGTTCGATGGCCTGTGTTACGGCAATCTCCACGTCGGAGGGTTCGCACTTCGGGATGTCCAGGGTATCTTCATATCCATCGCGGGGCACGCTCACGGTGTGGCCGCCTGCAAAATAACCATATACGTCCTGGACGCTGATCTCCGAATCTTTCCACAGTCCTGGGAGGCTCCCTTTTTTGAGGAGTTCCGGGGCGATTTCCGTCAAGGCTGCGTGTTCGGGCAGCAACACCTCGAGACCCGGGTCCCGGAGGACCGGTTCGTCGACGGTGGTACGCCAGAACGTCTTGCAGGTCTTGTCGGGGCGCGTTACCCGCGCGACCCAGATGCCGTCCAGTACGCCCTGCAAGACCGTTTCCAGAATCTCCCTGGACCGCAGCATCTTGGGTAGCTTGGGAAATTGTGCGAAGGCACCTACCAGGTCTTTAATTCGCCGGACGTGTTCGCCTTCGCGCCACAGGTCGTAGGGACCTCCCGGCAGCAAGGCCTCTGAACTGATGGCGGTCTCCTGGATGCGTGCGCGCGGGTCGGCCTTTATAATCGTGAATAGGGGCTCGTCGGTTACGACGATCTTGAAGGCTTGGACCACGTTTTCTTCGCCGACGGTCACGACGATGGAGTAGGCCTGCCGGATGGCTTCGGGGATCCGCCGCTTCGCCGCGGCGGTCTCGGTGGAGAGCATCTGCTCTCGGACCGGATCTATGGACTGATCCTTCAGTTGGCTGCGGACCTCTTCCCAGCCCAGGTATTCCCGGACCCGTGCCCTGGTCGCGTCCAGGCCGTCCCGCGACGGCACGGCGAGGACGGTGGCATTGCGATACACCCGTGGCCGGTTCGCGGCGGTCGTCTCGTCGAGGAATCGTCTCGCCTCCGCGCTGGGCTTGCCGGACTCCGAGGCGGCCTCTGGATCAAGCACGGCATAGTGGAAATCGCCGTCGTCGGCAACATCGGCGGGCTTTTCCGGCAGGTTGTGCACTTTTGCGCCGGCCGCGGAAGCGCCGGCAGTAAGCGCCTTCAGCTTGGCGATGTGCTCGACGATCTGGGATTCCACCTGCGCCGGAGGTACGCGGTTGTTGCAGGCGTCGTGGTGCATCTGGCGCAGGTTGGGCCGATTGCCCAGCCGCCAAGCTCTGGGCAACTCGCGGGTGCCGTCCCGGTTCGCTGCTGCGGTGGCCACTTCCGATTCGTCTAGGAACCAGGACAACTCCGTCCACCGATACAGCGCCTTCGCCAGTTCGATCCGGTCGGGACTGGCACCACCGATCAACACGAACAGTTCCCGCGTCAACGCCTTCTGGCCGATCGGCTGGGAACTCAGGAAGACCACGATGACCGCCTGCTCCATCTCCCGGTGGCGCAGCCCAGTCGTCTCGGCCTGGATTTCCCGCGCCTTGGCGAGTTCTCCTTCGAGGATCGGCCGCCATTCCTGGTGTCTGCCGGTCTCGGTGTCGACGCTGGCGTAGTTGGCGAGTTCCCCCGCCGCTTCCGCCAGTCCGTTCTGCTCCGGCTCTTTCAGCAGCACGTTGGGGCCGATGAGCGGGCTCGCGTCCCATCCTTCCGCGTCGCGCAGGGCGATGGCGAAGGTCCGGAGGATGCCGCGGGTCCGCTGGAACCCGTCGAGCTGCGTCCACCGGGTATAGAAGACCTCGGTAAGGTCCGGGTGGAAGGGGTAGCTGCCCAGATACCGATCTTCCTCTGCAGCCCGCTCCTTGTGGGTCCGCTCATCGATGGCGGCGATATTGCCCACCACCGAAGTGACGTGGGGGCGGAAGACGCCGGGGTCCCGGATCGATTCGGGCTTGAAGAAGCGGCGGCGCAGCACCTCGGCCACGTCCTCCTTGCTCACCGGACTTGCGTCTTCCTCCATCTGGCGGCCGAAGACCTCCGAAACGTCGCGCAGGAGTTCGTTGCCGAAGTCGTCGTGCTTCCTCGGATCGGAAGCGAGTAGCGAAGCTACCATGGCGCAACGGTCCACCTTGACCACCGCCTGGGTAAGATACTGGAAGAAGCTGACCAGGCTCCCGCGTGCCGTCGGATCGGCTTCGACCCGCGTGCGGATGTACATGAGCACTTCATCGAGGAGCACGAGCGTCGAAAGTCCCTCCGCCTGGGGCCTGGCCAGGAGCTCCACCATGAGCGGTTCGGCCGGCGGTGTCTCGCGTTCCGTATCCCGGCCTTCCGCGTGAATGAGTCTGAGCCCCTCGGCACCCACCAGTTGAAAGGCGAGCACGCTCCAAGGGTGCCGAAGCATCCTGATGGACCCGTCGGGCGCGGGCGTCTCGACGCCTTTTTCCAGGTCGATCTTGTCGAAACACAGGGCGGCCACGCGCGCTTTCGGAATTCCGGCTCCGATATGCGCTTTGAACTCGTGTACAGCCGGCAGATCGGGCAGCCCGTCCGGTTCGTTTACCAGGTGCCGAAGCGCAATGAGCGTATGCGTCTTCCCGCCGCCGTAGTTAACGGCGAGTTTCCTATAGGCTTTATCGCTCTGGCCGCTCAGACGGTGAATCACATCCCTGACCAGTTCCCGGAGGTTGTAAGTGGGATGGGTGAGCGCGAAGAACTCCGCCGGATCCTCGTAAACCCGGCGCCGCCCCTTCTGCATTACCACGTCGAACAGGTCGGCCGCGAACACGGCCAAAGACAATTCGCCCGTCTTCAGGTCGTCCCGCAACTGCACGACCTCGTGCCAGGGTTTCCAGGAAGGTTTGGTCGTCATATCATACCTCGTTCATGTATTTCGTATCGCGGCTTCGAGGCGCTGGGCAAGGTTATCGAAATCCTCGGGACACTTCTGCCGAATTGCGTTAATACGGCGGGATGCCTCTTCTGCCAAAGGCTCTCTACCACCGCCGGGCTTGTCCGATAAGTTGCGCTGGTCGACAAGTGGCTCGAAGTACTGCTCCTTGACCCGTACTTCGGCTCGTAGAGTGTTCCAATTCCAATTTGCGGGTAATTGCAAGCCCGCGAGAACCCAAGTCTCAAGCTCTTCCCAGGCGTTTTCGGCCAGGAATACCCGGACATCTCCAAACTTCGCTTCAAACTCGTCGAGTCTCTGGCGCCGTCCTTCCTCGCCATCGCGGTCGACGCACAGGATGAAGATATCCATCATGCCTCTATAACGAGCTACGATTTCCGAGATTCGCTCCATTTTCAATGCTTCACCAATGCCGCCAAGCCGCGGGTCCTGGCAAACCAGAATACGTGCTCCTGGCCTACCAAGGGATCGAAGAAGTTGACTGAAGATCGGATTCAGAATGTATTGGTCCTTACGGTCGTCTTCCGGTATGATGAGAACTCTCAAGAACCATCCTCCGCTGCATTGTAGTCTTCGATGAAGAACAGGGCGTCCTCCATCCAACCGGATTCATGAAGCCGTCCCAGCCCCTGATCCTGCCGCAACTCCCGCACATTGGGCAATTCGGCAACCGGGCGAATGATTGCCTCGGAAGTGTCTTGAAGTCGGCAGACTACCGATGTCTTCTCGAAGGTGTTATCGTTCATTACGGTCAACAATGTTGGCGCATGAGTCGTGGTGAGTACCTGAGTACTGTGCTTCGCGGTTTGCCTTTCAATCAAATCCATCAATAGATTCAGCCGAGCAGGATGAATGCCGTTGTCGATTTCCTCGAAGAAGTAGAGGCCGGCCGGATTTGTACCGAGCAATGCGGCCAGCATGGCGAGAAAACGTAACGTACCATCTGAAGCGCCATATGCAGACACTCGCCTGTTGTTCGCCTCTCGAAAGACGAGCTGAACCCGACCGGATACCTCTTCGATCGGGAACTCGAAATCCCGCACGTCCATTGGAGTCAACTTGCGGGTCCATTCGGCCAAAGTCTCTTTGCGTTTCGGGTCGTCGCAGATTTCTCGCAACACAGTCGGTAGGTTCTCACCGCCATTGCCCAGTATGGTCTGACCTGGGAAAGCAGCTTGGCGCATTCGATCAGGTACAAGGTCCAGAAAACGCATGTTTGCAAAAACTTTAATGGTTTTTTCGGCGAGTTCCTTGTGGCTCTTTACGATACGTGGATGTTCTATAAGCTGTGTCAGTGCAGGCTGATCCGGCCTCACCGAGATTTTGTGACCGAGTCGTTTCTGCGCCCCGGTTTTTTCCATTCGCAGGAGCAAGTGCGTATCATCCCCCTGCCTTCTAACAGGGTCATCCCGGTCCGGATGACTGGTGTAGATCGTCCGCCAGTATTTCTTCAACACGCGTTTTTTTAGTTCTTCTTTTGTAACCCGGAACATACCAGGTGTTTTTTTATTGTCACGACTGACTTCGATCAAGTAATCGAAGTCAGTCGATTCGACCTGCAGCGAAAACGCGGATTCGCCAAACTGGATGATTTCATCGGTGCCACCACGAATCGGTTCCCATTCACGTTGACCGCCGGAGCCATATTTACCACCGATGATTTCCGCCAGCGTATAGGCCCGGCCAATACCGTGCAGGAAACGGGAGGCGTCTCGGATATTGCTCTTGCCGCTAGCGTTCGCGCCTACTATTACGGTGAACGGGCCAACCCGTAGTGTCTCGTCGGCGAAGTTCTTGAAATTGACGAGTCTGAGCGAGGTGATCATGGCGTATCTCCGAACTGGAATCTCTTCTGTCGTATAGGGGAAACATCGCCTTGCGCGGCCACGTGATTGCTCAGCGCTTCGAGAACGGACCTCTCGTCGGAACCGGCCTCGGACAGTTCAATAAGGGCTTGAAGGATCTGATTGAACAAGATGTTTCGTTGAAGGCCCTGCGTACTGAGATAGTCGTTGACCTTTACCTGGTCGCCTGCCCGCCACGTGTGCATGAGTCTGTGAATTTGGTCAATGAGTGGCGCGGGGCTGCCTCCCTGGCTTTCGCGGCCGAGATTCCGTCCCTGCCGCCGGTGCCAGGGCTTCAGCTTCACCTTGGCGCCGCCTCCGGTGTCAACAACCCCGGTTACGGTCTCATCCGCATCACTAGTCGGTTCGTCGCTTTCGGCCCCTTCATTTTCCGCCTCCTCGTCAGCCCCGTGCCTGCCGGTTCGGGTAAGGAGATCATGCTGATTCATCAGGGCCGTGTCGGATAGGTTGCAGGAGAGCGCGTAGAGGATGCACGCGCCAACAGGCGCCTCGTCCATGCCGAAATCATGGCGGTGCAGCAGGTAGTAGGTGGTCACATCGTCGAGTCCGCTGATGGTATCTTCGCCATCGTGGGTCAGTACGCGACCGACGACGAAATCGACGACCATGCGCCGCACTTCGCGGAGGAATTCCGAGACTGACATCAACTGGTCGGGGTCGTTCGCCTTCTTGATCGCCGGATGCTTGCTGAAGGCCTCCAGGGCCGGACCGGTCGCGGCCCAGACGAAATCCGGCCCTCGAATGCCGGCGTCCCAGAAATCGTGGAGTTGTCGGGAAATGTTACTCTTCATTTCGCCGAGAACAACATTATCCCAACCAGGACGGGCGGCGGAGCGTTTCTTACAGACTATCCAGATGGATGAAGCAAGGGCGGCGGAACTTACAGACCGCAACCGCACCTGTCTTTCAGTCTGGATGGGCCAAGAACCAGCAACGACAAATCCAGCCCGAATAAGAGCTGCGACAAGGGTCTCCCATGCAGCCGGGCTCTTGCTTGCGAATACTATGACCATCCGCCCTTGTGGCCGGAGAGCATCACAACATTTCTCGAAAGCATGAGCCATACCGTCTTCGTAATTTTGCTTGGAGAGGTTTCTGTTTCCACCAAAACGACTTGCATCATCAATCAACTCTCCGTTGCCAGCTTCGGCATCCCACTTCGGTCCGAGTTCTGATCTGAATGCGCCTTCTAGTCCACTCGAAACGCTGTGCATCAACCGGCGCAGCCAGACATAGAAAAAATCCATCAGATCAGAATACGGTATTGCATCGTAATAGGGAGGATCCGTGACAATGAGATCGTACTGCCCAATTTGCTCTTCGATTGCGGATTGCAGTTCGACGCATGGAACCGGCGCGTTTTTCACAGCACCTTGAAGGTGATCAAAAACTCTGGCCACCCACTCATTAGCACTCTCTAATCCACCGGTTGCTTTCGTGAACGGGCAGACCTCAGCGATATCCCATACGATTGGCAATGCAAACCGACTGAATTGTTGTCCCATATGTTCGTTGCTATTTACCCAGATACATCCACCACTACCATAGGCCGTTTGTCGGTTCATGATACATGTAAGAAAGCCTATAATTGCTTCGGCGACGCCAGGGTCATGTATCGCTTCGAGTTCTGACTTCGCTTCAGTGATGGATTGGATAAGGGCGCATTGTGTCGCCAGTTGCCGATTCGTAAACAACTTCCGCCATGTGTTGAAACCATAGAGAGGTACACGGAATCCAAGCGCTTCCTTACTTGGAAGGGGATCGTTCGGCAATCCGAACGGGATTTCCGAGTATAACTCCTGAAGTCGTTCTTCGGATACTTCCGCCACTGCTCGTTCATGTTCCGTGGGCAGCCGGTATTCTTTGCCATTCGGTCCGTCGACCACAACGGCCGTCATTACGGCATCCAATCGGCCGGCACGGCCCTCGAACCGGACATCTTCCATGGTCGTGATCATACCGCAGGACGGGCACGTTGCCCCGGTGCGCGACATGGTACCTGCGCCGATGCGCTTGTCGTGTTCCCGTCGCTGGGCCACGTTGCCTCCAACCTGCGGCACATCATTTTGCACGCTGAAAACGACACCATCCAAGTCGGTCCTGACTTTCATCGTCAACAACACCCGTTTACGGACCTTCTTGCACAACCAACGTGTTTTAAGCAGAGGCAACGTGGTTCTGCAGTACTTGCAGGTCACGGTCCGGGCCCAGAGGTAGGCGACCGTCGGTTTGGCTACCCACCTTGGATTACCCGGGTATTTCAGATACATCGAATCGAAATCGGCATTCAATGGGCCAACGTCCGTCATGCCGTCAGCGTTCGGTTCAAGCAGCAAGAGCCTCTCAGGGGGGCCGTTTGAGTTACCAAGCGGTTCTTGCAACTTCTCGTCCACGATAGGTGGGGGCCCATCAGTCGCTTCTCCGTCAAGCCGCGTCCATTCGGCATAGGTCGGGTAGAACGAAGCCAGTCGCTTACGCGCTCTTGCCAGAACCCATCGGCCCCAGGCACGGGTGTGCCAGGCAAAATCTGCTTCGATCAGATGATCGTCTCTCGGCAGGGCGTCGATCTGGAGGCCAGTCTGATCACCCTGTTCAAACCGCTTTAGAAACCTCTTGAGGTGGACTCCCTTGAGCTCCTTTGACTTCAGGTACGCCTCCATGAACTCGCGGTCCTTCAGCGCGAATGCGGGCAACTGTCCGGTTTGACCGGACAGTCTTTGGGGGTATTCGAGGGTACACTTAAGGATGAACCAGGCCACCGGATTGATGTCCATGGCCGTAACGTCACAACCCAGGCGCATGGCTTCAAGCGGTATGGCACCTCCGCCCGCGAAGGGATCGAGCACTTTGGGCATCCGTCCGCCGTACGCCTTGCGGATCTCCGAGCGGAACCATTCGAGATTCGAGCCGTTCTCGCGTCCCCAATGGAGTATGCCTCCTTCGGTCTCCTCCTTCGTCTTTTCGACCACGCGGCCGTTCAGACTTTTCCGGTCGACGGACTCCACGACCCGGCCGGCCATGCGCTCAAGTATCGTCTTCCGTTCAACCGGATCGTCGGTGTCGGAGAGCAGCGTCGCGATAAGCGCGGCACGGCACGCCGCCAGCGGTCTCCTCGCCGGCCAGATGTGCAGCGTGGAGATGTGACCATGCCGCACATTCTTCTCGTGTACCGAGTCGAGAGAAACCTGCTTCAGGGGAAAAGCAGCTTCTATGAGGCGTTTGTCGTGCATCCCTGTTCTCCGTCTTCCTCTTGCTTAAAAACTACGTTAGTCAAAGAAGGATACTTAGTTAGCTCAATCGGGGTTTCTTCAATGGATTTGGCTGATAACTGAGACCTAGCGCGACGAACAGTTTTTCCCGTAGCCGGTAGTTGATTTCATGTGTGTTCGCATAGTGTTGTAGCCAGAGAGAAAGCAGTCTCTTGGGGACTGTGTTTCGATTTCCTTCAAATTTACTAAATGTATCTGTAATCTGTTTAACGCTCTGTGTGCTAAGGCTTTCCGAAGTTTCCAATATGAACAATATACGGAGTAGGTCATACGCTGGAGTGCCATTCTCTCGACACATGGCATCTACTACTTTTTGTAACTCTGGTTTACGAATGGAGATGAGGATCTTCCTTAACAAAGATCCTATGCTTACGAACACGAGAGTACGGATTTGCCTCCTTAAAAAGTTTTGTATCTTCTGCTTGTCGTCCTCTGGAATGTTAACGCTTTTTAGCTCTTCGATGAAATATCCTTCGAAGCTCAGAATGGTATCGCGGTCAGTGACTATGTTGATTAAACGCAACCCGGCATCAGCAACGAAGGAAACGACTTCTTTGAGTTTTTCCCGAGGAAGGCTGCCATACTTGTTTCTCAGTATCTGACCCAAAATCTCCATGTTCTTCAATGCACGATAGAAATCATTTAGAGCATCCTCCTCAGAACCATCATTGGGAGGTAGTTCTTCTAATTCGGCTTCGTTTTCGTCTCGCTGTTCTCTTTCTATTCTACGCTCTTCCTCAACCGGTCGATTAGACAGGATCCTCTCCGGGAGTTCTTCAAGTATACCTTCCAACAATCTGGTTTCATCTGTACTTAATGTAGCGGGTGAAATACTGTCGAATGCGTATGCGCTGTGTATCATGGTGTTGATTAATTCATCGTTCTGCGTGTGATGAATCGTGAAAATCAGTATGTACGCATTATCATGTACATAACTCTTCCTGGCTAGCTCTTCAATCAGCCCTTTCTTTACTTCGTAGTTCCTCGCGAAGTAATGTCCGAGAAGAAAGTAGTAAATGAAAGGATGGTTGAACTCATAGCCGCCGCTGCGCATTCGGATTATTGAAGAATCCTTCCTCATCAAACGATTAACGACACTGTCTTTGACGATAAAATCCTGCTGATAGCGTTTAAGGAATTGCTCATATTGATCCTGAGAGCATTTACTTTGATCAAATACCTCAAAGGCGAAGTGGCTGAGAAAATTCAGCGCAGAATCGATATCTTCTTTGCTTACTCCAATGTTGATGAGTTGGGCTGTAATCAGAGCTTGATAACAATGTCCGTAAGCGGTGATCTGTAAACTTTGGGGCATAAACGCTTCGAATGTTTGGAGAATAGATAAGATATAGAACGGATAACGTGGGACAATTCTGTTATGGAGAATAATGGAATTCAGTTGATCTTCTATCTGGTCTATCTTCCCGTGGGTGATAGACAACTCTTGGTCTTTTGTGTTGCTTAGGCCGATCCATTTCTTGATCAGGATCTCTTGATTAACATGCCCCAATGATCTTAAACTCAACAACTCGAAACCGGCAAGTCTGCCCTCGTCCTTGAAATAGACAAGAAAGTCATCCTCCGAGGTCACAATGAGAATGCGCTCGAAATAGTCCTTTGCGAAGTCAACAAAATTCAAATGCGAATTATGGCTAAAGTCATCAATGATTAGCAGTTTTGCTGGTTTACCTTTCCAATGAGAGAAACTTCCATTGAACTGTTCTTTAAACACTTCCTTTATGAGTCGTTCGTGATTTATCGGGCTCCTGATGTCATTACCCGATATGAGTATGGCCGGGATACCTTTGTCGATTTCACTAAGAAGCAGTTTGCGACAAAATACGGTTTTTCCACTCCGGTCATCTCCCTTCAGAACGAGACGCTTGTTCTTCTTCCATAAATCTTCAAACCCATTAACACCACGATCGCTGAATTCGGCTTTGACATTTGGGAAAACAAATAGATCATCCAGCCTTATATTCTCTTTATGTTGTGATATGAATTCAACTTGGGTTAAGTCATCCCTGAATTCTGTTTTTAGCCGGAAAGGTATGTGGGTTACGATCTTTCTGATATTCTCGTATATATCATGAAGTGCATCATCCTCATTTTCCCATTTGGTAATGGGCTTCCCGTCTGTCGGTATCGCAAGTAGGCCTGATATACCTTCGAGATCTTTCCAAGCGCAAGGTCGTGCGATTACTGGTACTACTACAAGGGCATCGTTCTTCGCTTTTAGGTCGAGCGCAATACGCAACTCCCTCATACATTCGGGGGATGCGAGGAAATCAGGACTTAACACCAACAATATCAAGTCGGCCGTTTCCAGATTACTATCAACTTCGTCATGGATCGCTTGTCCCGGCAGTATTTTCCGATCATACCATTCGTCGATAAGTCCCTCGGCTTTTAAAAGGGCAAGGTGCTTTTCAATCCCTTCGCGTAGATGATCGTCCTTATGTGAATAACTATAAACAAGATTCATGACTTCTTACTCCTCATCAGTTTTAAGTGTTAAAAGGAGAATCTTCAGAATCCTATGTTAGGTTTTCAAACTACCGCCTATCTCACCCCACATGTCCTTTATCGCTTGAACATTCAGCCAATGATCGTGTTTCCGGCCGCGCTACCAATTGAGTCGATTACTATAAGTATACTGCGACGGTTCGAATCGACCGTAATGCACAAACACGATTATCCTGACGCACCCGAAAACGATTTCGTGCAGAAACTCCACTCTAACCAAAGGCAGATTACGACTTAGAGGTTCTTCGATGAGGAAGTAACGCCAGTCGAAAGAACCATTGAAATCATCTTCTCGTTCGTTTGAATCGCCGTCCAGATTCGCTAAGAAGGCTTCCAGTGCATTGTATGGAAACCTTCCTCCAATCGACGCCTTGTAATCGTTATAGTTCTTGCGAAGCATTTCTTGGTCTTCCGGCTCAAGCAAATCTAAAAGGATAGTCAGAGTATATTTGCGTGGTACTGTCTTCCCGCGTACATACAGAAGCGCCTTAATTGACGATTCAACTAGGAAATAGCCAGCAACCACGTAACCCCATGCCTGCGCTACCTCGTGGCTAGGAATCAAATCAGGTTTCAAGGGACACTTCTCGTACTTTTCCTTCTCCTTTTTCAGGGCTGAATCCAGCCATTTCATTATCCTTGGTGGGTTATTGAAACCAACTTTTGTTTCGCCATCATGATAGCGTTCCGGCCTCTTCGGCGGCCTCCATGAGTACCGATGGAGTAATGGTGTAAGCTATCGACTCCCGGTCGCGCATGATTAACCTGGCAAAGGGGTCGCGGATCCTGACTAGGCGTGGCCGGGGTGTGGCGCAGTCGAAGACGACATAAAGCCAATACCGGTCCCTGAGGTTACAGGCCTTCCACCATTCGTTTTCGCTCATTTCGATGGCGCCTGTACCTGCCCGGCCCTTGACTTCGATGGCCCGTTCTTCCCCGTCAAAGCTGGTACCTGCAGCACTAAGACCCGCTGGACGCCGCGACCTCAGGTCGAATCCCGGCCAGTCGGGCAGCCCTACCCGGCGTGCGAGTTCGGGCGTCGAAACGTCTTCCACCACGGCGCCGAAGCGTTCTTCATAGGCGGTGGCAACGTATACGGCGATGCGCTCGACGTCGGCGTCAAATTGCTCGACCACCTCCGTATCCCGGGCCGGTACGACGAGGGCGTGTGCCAGGAGTTCCACCTCGCCCGCGCGGACGTTTTCCGCTTCTGCCTGCAATGTCGTCAGCCGTCGGTTGCGCATCGCGGCTAAACTGCGCTGGTGAGCCTTTATCTCGGACAGGTCCGCCTGCGCACGCGGGTCGCCTTCGCGGGCCTTCCTGGAGACTCGGGCGCGGGTCTCCGCCAGTTCGGCGTTCCGGAGGTCGAATCCGTGGTTGATGAACTCGAGCCGACCGGGCAGATCGTCCAGTATCCGCTGACGGTGCGCTTGCTCGAGGTTTTCTGCGACTTCCTTTTGTGCGTAGGCGTTGGCCTCGGGCGCCATCCGATTGGCCAGTGCGGCGAGAGGGATCCGACTCGGCGGGAAACCCGGAGCGCCCCGCAACAGGAGAAGGTGCTCTACCGGCGATTCTTCGACCGTTCCATCTTTGGTCTGGCGCAGACCTACGAGGCGGGTTTCGACGTTCTTCGGATGCTCGCGGCCTTCTAACGTCTCCTCGTCGACCAGGACACCCGGGGTCGCATGCGGACGGTCCGAACGGTTATTGACTGTGACGAGTGCGAGATGGTAGAGATAGGGATCCTCGACCTTCGGATCGACGAAGACAGCGCCCCGGAGTGCATCGTTGCCGAACCTGTTCAGGATGGAAGCCGCGAGCCGGTCATAGACCGGTTCACCGGGATGAAGCCAGATCGCTTCGGTTGCGTCATCGGGTTTGTATACGGTCAGCTTCTCTCGGGTTTCAGGCGGGTGGAGTTCCATCGCCGGCAGCAGCGGATCGAGTGCCCGGGGACGGTCCGGCAGGAAGGAAAAGAAACCGCCGGGGTCGCCTTCTATACGGAGACCTAGCAAAGGGGTCGCCTTCTCCACGAATCGACGGACGTATCCCGGAAGGAGCCGACGGTAGTTTTCTTGTTCCGTCTCCTCGTTAAGCCGATCGAGGCTTTGGCGGACGTCGCCTCCTGCCCCGAAGAGTGCGCGTTCTCTTTCGCCTAGTGCCCGGACCTGTCCTTCGGTAAGTTTGCCTTCCAACTGTTGGACGGGGGCGTCCGGATCGCTCCCTGTAACGGCCTGTTCGAGATAGTCCCTGAACGATACGCCCTCGAAGAGGCGTCCGATTACGTCGAATACTTTGTCTGAATCCAGTTCCCTGCGCATGGCTTCGAGCTTATCCAACAACGTACTCATCACGCGCCCTTCCCGGGTTCTTCCAGCGACCATATTAACGATGACGACGGGATCGTGTTGCTGGCCATAGCGATGGATGCGGCCCATCCTCTGCTCGAGCCGAGCCGGGTTCCAGGGTATATCATAGTTGACCATCAGCCAGCAGAATTGGAGGTTGATGCCCTCGCCTGCGGCGTCGGTCGCCACCAGGTAACCGGCCCCGCCCACGTCGGCGGTCTTCCTGAAGAAGGCGACCTGCTGTTCCCGCTCCCGGTACGGCATGCCGCCGTGGATTTGCGCCACCTGTCCGGTGAAGCCTAGTCCCTCCAACCGCCTGACCAGGAACGTGGCCGTATCGCGGTGCTCCGTGAAGATGATGAACTTCTCATCGACGTATTTCGAATCCCCGAGGACCTGTCGAAGCGTTTCAAATTTGGATTCCCTGCCGGAATCGAAGAGTGCGCGCGCTTTGCGAAGGAGGCCGTCTACCTTCAGACGCTCTGCCTCCAGTTCGGCCAGGTTGGCCGCCACCGTTCCGCCCATCGCTCCGTCCTCGAAGTATTCGTGCTTCTCACTGCCGTCCCTCGTCGAAGTTTCTTCGTCGGCCGTATGCGTCTCGAAGACGTCGTCCAGTTCCCTGTCCAATTTGCGCTGGTTCCGTTGCAGTTGGTCTTCGGTCAGCCGCCCGGCCCGGATGTCCTGGATCAATCCTTCGAGCTTTTTTAATCGCCTCTCGAAAGAACGGAGGAGCGCATAGGTCGAACTGGCGAGACGGCGCTGGAAGACGCTCATCGCAAGGCGCACGGCTGATCGATTCAGATATTGAGCGCGGTTGTAGTAGTCTCGAATGTAATCGCTCGTTTCGTCGTAGAGTTCCTGCTCGCCGCCAGGTACTTTGTCGAGTTCGTAACTCAGGGTATCGCATTGCCGCTGAGGATACAGGGGCGTTCCGTCGAAGCGGACCATCTCCTCTTTTGTGCGTCGGATGAAATGTCGCTGCCGGGCTTCGTTCGGGAATCTCTCGAAGGCATCCTGTGTCGACAGGGAATCCGGATCCAGCAAACGCCAGAGGCAATAGTAGGGAAAGTCCTTACCCATGTGCGGTGTCGCCGTCAGCAACAACAGGTGTCGGGTAGACCAGTACAGTTTCCAGGAGTCGTCGTGTGCCCCGGCCCCGGCCACCGTCTCTGCCAGTTTATAACGGTCTGTCTTCCTTATGCGCAGGTCCGGTTCCCGGTTGGCGGAGAGCTTGTGGGCTTCGTCGAAGACGACCAGGTCATACGGTTCGGTTGTAGTTTCCCGAAGCCGTCCGAACGTCCGCTCGCCTGCCAGCGTGTCAATGCTGACGATGATCAGATCGCTCTCCGGACCAGTAAAGGGATTGCCGTCGCGCGCGTCGGCGCCCGTCAGGATGTGGAACCGCAGCCGGAACAACTTGCTCATCTCTCTCTCCCAGTTCCCGACCAGTCCCGCGGGTGGTACGATTAGGATGCGGCGTATGAGCCGACGGGACAGCATCTCGCGGATGTACAGCCCCGTCATAATTGTCTTGCCCGCACCTGCGTCGTCGGCCAGCAGGAATCGAAGCGGCTGCTGCTTGAGCATGTGCTCGTAGACAGCGATTCGTTGATGGGGAAGCGGATCTATGAGTGAAGTTTCCGTCGCGAAAGCCGTGTTGAAAAGGTGACCGTAAGCCAGGCGATGGGCTTCGGCGACAGCGGAAACCGCATTCGGGTCGGCGGAGAAATCCAGAGCGTGGTAGGCAGACGCGGACTCTTCCTCCGATACCTTCGGGACGCCAAGCAACTCCCGCCTCGACTGGTTGTCGAGTTCGACGATGCGCTGCCAGGCGAGGTTGTTGGGACGGGACTGTCCGTTCTCCCACCGGTTGACGGTGGCGAAGGAGACGCCGACGAGGTCGGCGAATTGCTCTTGCGTAAGCCCCCTGACGTTCCTGGAGTCTTTGATCCTTCGTGAGTAGTCGTCTGGCACTACCGCTGATTCAACTGATGACATGCTGATTCCGTCCGTTTGATGACATGCTGATTCCGTCTATTCGGTGCGCATCCACCTAATTCGGATTTAGTTAAGATACACTATAGTCGTGGAATGTCAAGATATATCGCGTGGAATCGTATGGGGGGTATAACAAATGTTATATTGGAGGAGTTAAGCGCGGGTATGATTAGGCATTAATGGCGGTATTAAATCTTGGTTTTGAACAGGCTTTAGATGATGTTTGGGCGGATATTGTGAGGAGGTTTAGATAGAATCCAGCCCCTTCACCGCCGCCTCGATCCTTTCCAGCGCCTCGGCGAGGATCGACCGGGGGCAGGCGATGTTGATCCGTTCGAAGCCCTCGCCCTCGGGGCCGAAGATGTACCCTTCATCGAGAAAGACGCGCGCGTCTTCCATCATGAGGTGCTGAAGGGCGTCCTTGTCCAGGCCCAGGCTCGTGAAATCCACCCACACGAGATAGGTGCCCTCGGTTTCGATGACAGGTATGCCGGGTAGCCGTTCCCTGAAGAAGGATTCGAGGAACCGGTAGTTCCCTTCCAGGTAGGCCAGCAGTTGCTCCAGCCATTCCCCGCCGTCGTTGTAGGCGGCCTCGACGGCCGCGATGCCGAAGGGATTCAGCGTGAAGATGCCGGCGCTGCGGACGGTCTGCTGAAAAGCCTCCCGGAGTTCCGGGTCGGGGATCATCATGTTCGACGCCTGCAGCGCGGCGAGGTTGAAGGTCTTGCTGGGCGAGGTGCAGATGATCGATCGCGCCTCGTATTCCGCGCCCAGCGTGGCGTAGGGCGTAAAGTCCCGGTTCCCCAGGATCAGGTCGCCGTGGATCTCGTCGGACACGACCAGCACGTCGTTGTCCATGCAGATCCTGCCGAAGCGTCGCAACTCCTCCCGGGTCCAGATACGGCCTACCGGATTATGGGGATGGCAGAGGATGGCCATCCTGACCTCCGGGTCGGCACATTTGGCTTCGAGATCGTCGAAGTCCATGTAGTAGCGGCCGTCCCGGTAGGTCAGCGGGTTCAACGCCGGTCGCGTCTGCAGATTCTCGATGGCGTTGTAGAAGGGATAGTACACCGGTGGCTGCACCAGCACCTTGTCGCCGGGTTTCGTGTAGGCCGAGACCAGCATGTGGAGGGCGGGTACGATGCCCGGGGTGAAGCAGATGGTGTCGGGATCGACGGACCAGTCATGGCGCCGCTTCATCCACCGTACCACGGAATCGTAGTAGGACGGCGGCGGGAAGGCGTATCCGTAGACGCCCATGCTTGCGATTTCGGTCACCGCATCCACCACCGGCTGCGGGCACGGAAAGTCCATGTCCGCCACCCACAGCGGAAGTACGGGTTTCTCGTGCCGGCTGGCGTCGGTTTCGTCCCACGGGACAATGGCGCCGTCCCGCTTGACATAGTCCCACTTGTACGAATTGGTTCCGTTGCGATTGATGCGCTGGTCGAAATCATAGTTCATCGGGAAGGGTATCTCCATCGGTTCGGGGCGGTGCAGAGGCTGTACTAAGTCGTTTAGAAGGTGGCCGTTCGGCGTCGTATGTTAACCGGTCGTGGTGGCGCTGTCAATTTGCATTTAACGGTTGCCATGCATGGCCTTAGACTGTACCATGTGGACTCGGCGGCCGCCTGTCCGATCCGCCGTCTTCACTGCCTTGAATGCCGAATGAATACACGCAATCGCCGGGTTACTCCCTTTACGCATGCGCATTGTCGAACGGTTCAAGAACCTGTCCGCCGGAGAAACCCTGGTCATCGCCGGCGTGGGCCAGCGCGCGGGTGTGCCGGCGAAAGAGGCCGACGCCGGTTGGCCCATGGGCGTGGCGCGTCGGCCCGACGGCGACCTGGTCGTGATCGACTACCAGTGGCACCGCATCTGGCGTATCGATCGAGACGGGATCCTCCACGCCTTTGCCGGGGACGGCGTCGCAGGCAACTCGGGCGACGTCGGCCCGGCCGCCGAAGCGCGGTTCCGCAATCCCCATGACCTGTACCAGGACCGCCACGGCAACCTGTATCTCTCCGACCTGGGCAACCACACGATCCGTCGCATCGATTACGAGACCGGCGTCATCTCCCGCGTCGCCGGCAACGGGGCGATTGGACGGGGAGGCGACGGCGGCCCGGCGCTGGACGCGGAACTGGACTGCACCTGCGGCGTGGCCGTAGACCGGGACGGCAACGTGTACCTGTCCAGCGAGTGGACGAACAACATCCGGCGTATCGACGCCCGGACCGGAATCGTAGAGACTGTCTTCGGCCATCACGCCCGGCATTACCCCTCAGAGCGGGGAGAAAGCCGGCCGTACGGGGGGCCCGGACTGAGCCTGGGGGGGTACCATGGCGACGGCGGTCCGGCCCGCGCCGCGGGGTTCTATCATCCGGAACATCTCGCCTTCGATTCCCGGGGCGACCTGTACGTGTGCGACAATTCCAATGACCGGGTGCGCAGGATCGACATGCGGTCGGGGATCATCTACACGGTCCTGGGCAACGGCCAGCGTGCGTCCAACGGCGACGGCGGTCCCGCCGTGGAGGCGAGCACGCTCATGCCGGACGCCATCTGCCTGGACGCCCACGACAATCTCTATGTAGGCGAGAAGTACGGTTTCCGGGTGCGCAAGGTGGAGCGCGAGACGGGTATCGTGCGGACGCTGGCCGGTACCGGTGAGCCGGGATTCGGCGAGGAAGGACTGCACGGCTCCGTCACCCGCTGCAATTCCGTGGAAGCGGGTATCTACGCGGAACCGGACGGCACGGTGTTCTGGGGCGACTGCTCCGGCCGGCTGCGCCGCTGCGACGGCGCCACCGGTATCGTCACCACGGTCCTGGGCGGCACGAGCGTGCACGACGGCGAGATCGCCGAGGCGGGATTCCTGAACGGGCCCGGCGGCCTGGCTGCCGGCCCGGACGGCACGCTGTTCGTCGCGGACGTCTGGAACCAGCGCATCCGGGCCATCGATCCGGAAACCGGGGTGATCCGGACGATCGCGGGAACGGGCGCCCGGGCCTACGGAGGCGACGGCGGTCCGGCGGTCGATGCCCATCTCGGCAACCCCCACGACGTGTCCGTGGACCGCTTCGGCCGGGTGGTCATCGCCGATACCCGCCACGGACACGTGCGTCGCGTGGACCGGGACGGCGTGATCCGCAACGTCGCGGGCGCGGCCTTCAAGTGGGACAAGGGGGACGGCGGCCCGGCCCTGAGCGCATGCCTGATGCACGTCCTCGCAGTGGCCCATTGCCCCGGCGACGACATATACATCGGCGATGCCGGCTGCGGCCGCATCAGGAAAACCGACGCCGGAACCGGTATCATCACTACGGTGGCGGGCATCGGGCTTCAGGGATATTCAGGTGACGGCGGCCCGGCGACCCAGGCGCGGGTTGGTTCGCCTACGGCCATCTGCGTCGACGGATCCGGGCACCTGTACTTCGCCGATGACCGGTACCATGTGATCCGGCGGGTGGATGGGGATTCCGGGATCATTTCGACCGTGGCGGGCACAGGAGACGAGGGCTTCTCGCCGGACGGGTCGCGGGCGTCGCATTCCGCAATTTCCACGCCCCGGGGTCTGGCCCTGGACGCGTGGGGACGCATGTACTTCTCCGATACGGGCAACAACCTGGTGCGTCGCATAGCGGAGAACGGCAACCTCGAGACCGTTTTTGGCAGCGGTGAATACGGCGACTGCGACGGGCCGGTAGCCGCGACAGATGCGCCCTTGAACGAGCCTCATGGCCTTTGCTTTTATGGCGAGGATGTGCTCGTCGTCAGCGATCATGGCAACAACCGGTTGAAAGCCGTCCGGACAGGTGGTTGAGTGGGATGCCGGTGGCGTGCCGGCCGTTGCGCATATTGAGCCCAGAATCAGACAGGAGAAGGAATGAAGATTACCGAGATCAAAACTGCCGATGTAACCGTACCGTCCGGATACACGTACCACTACATTCGCGTATACACTGACGAGGGCGTGTACGGTACGGGGGAAACCAGTCATGTCGACCCCGGCTGGCGGGACTCGACCCGCCACATGGCGAAGATGATCATCGGCATGGACCCCCGCGACGTGGACGCCTGCTTCGAACTCATTCGCCGAAGGTACATTTTCATGGGCGGCGCGGGCGGCACCTCCATCTCGGCGCTGACCGGCATCGAGATCGCGCTCTGGGACCTCGCCGGCAAGGCCCAGGGCGTACCGGTATACCGACTCCTGGGCGGCAAGTACCGAGACCGGGTCAGGCTGTACGTGGACAGCGCGCACGCCGACTACAACGAGCGCGCCGCGGAGGTGAATGAACGGGGTTTCACGGCGATCAAGTTCGATCTCGACGATGCGCAGAACCCCCACAAGCTGGACCCCTGGAACTGGTCGGTCACGCCCGACGAACTGAAGTCCCTCGTGGACCAGGCCTACGCGATCCGGGAGGGCATCGGCCCGTCTCTCGACCTGGCCATCGACCTCCACGGCCGGTACGACGCGACTGCCGGGATGAAGATGGCCCATGAATTCGAGCCGCTGAACCTCCTGTGGCTCGAGGAACCGGTGCCGCCGGAGAATATCGATGCGCTGGCCAAGATCACCCAGGCCACGGGGACGCCCATCTGCGTCGGCGAGAATCTCTATCTCCGCCATGGATTCAGGGATCTGCTACAGCAGCAGGCCGCCGATATCATCATGCCGGATATCTCGAAGTGCGGAGGCCTGTCGGAATGCCGCAAGATCGCCAACATGGCCGAGCTGTACTACGTGCCCTTCGCCCCGCACAACAACTCAAGCGCACTGAGCACGGTCGGCGACGCCCATGTCTGTGCGAGCGTACCGAACTTCCTCGTGCTCGAGTTTCACCGGTTCGACGACCCGACGTGGGACGACGTGCTGGCGACGGAGGAGTCGGTCATCCAGGATGGACACGTGGTATTGACGGAAGCGCCCGGACTGGGCGTGGAACTGAACGAGGAGTTTCTCGCGTCGCAGATGCCGGAAGGGGAAGCGTTGTGGCAGTGAGAAGATCTGCCAGGGCAACCTGGAACAATGTTTGTATTGACTAGAGATACGCGCTTCGGGGAGGGAACATGCACTGGTACATAGATGTACTGAAGAAGTACACCGTATTCAGCGGAAGAGCGAGGAGGAAGGAATTCTGGATGTTTTTTCTTTTCTCCACGATCATTTCGATATTCCTCGCGGTGATTGACGAGTTTATGGGATGGCAGTTCGAGATGGATGGAGAAAGCCTTGGGTTCCTGAGTACCCTTTACTATCTAGCGGTAATCGTACCCTATCTCGCGGTGATATTTCGACGCCTGCACGATACCGAGCGCAGCGGTTGGTGGATTCTGATCGCGTTCATCCCGCTTGTCGGCGTCCTGATTCTGCTGGTGTTTCTGATCCTGCAAGGAACGAGGGGCGAGAATCGATACGGACCGGACCCTAAGGATGCTGAAGTCGCTCCGACCTGGTAGACCGGATCAAGCTCTCGACTGGACAATGCTGTCCCGGACCTGACGCATGAGCTCGCTGTTGTTGAGCCGGGCCGCATCCATGATCAGGAACCAGTCGATGATCGTCCAGATGAATAACCCGCCGAGGGTCAGCAGCTTGGCTATGCCGAGGCCAACATCGCCAATGTAGAATCGGTCGACACCGAGCGAACCGCCGATGATACTGATCGCGAGGGCGGTTCTGGGGTCTTTACGCCGGGTTGCGAACTGTACGTCGAACTGCAATTGCTCTCCGTTCGCCAGATCTTGTTTTGCCAGGTTCGCTTCCCGCAGTTCCTGTTCATTGGACATGCCATGATCTCCCGTGGTTTGTGGTACGTTGTCGAGGACGGCTCGAACTACGCCACATCCTTGAACAGATTGCATAAGGTCTTGAATACTTGACCATCGTGTAGTTATAGTACCTGACATACGTTGGACAAGCGAATTCGCATTAAAGTTTCCTTCTGTTTCGGCGACAATGGTTCGAAAGCTCAATCGTAGATCCAGAGGCATCCCACGAAAGGACAGACCATGATCAGGGTGGGTTCCATCGGACTTGGCGGCATGGGGTCGCACCAGGCCAGGGCTTTTAACGGGGTTGAAGGTTGCGAGCTGGTCGCGGGCGCCGATCCGTCTCCTGAAATGCGGGCACGGTTTGCCGAGACCTTCCCGGGCACGAAGCTGTTTGATTCCACGGAGGCCATCGTCAACAGCGGTGAGGTGGACGCCGTCGTGATCGCCGTGCCGACCGGCCTGCACTGCGCAGCGGCATTGACCGCCCTCGATGCGGGCATCCCGGTGCTGGTGGAAAAGCCCATGGCGCGCACGGTGGAGGAATGCCGGCGGCTCAACGAGACGGCGGATCGCAACAACACCTTCATCATGGTCGCCCACTGCCGCCGTTTCGATCCCCACTGGAAGTCCTGGGGTGCGTACGTGGCCTCGGGAAAGCTGGGATCGCCCATCCTGTGGCGCAACGCCATGGCCGGGTTCGGGCCGGGACGCTGGTACATGGACCACGACATGGGAGGCGGACCCCTGATGGACGGCGCCGTCCACAACTACGACTTCGCCAATTTCCTCTTCGGCGATCCCGAAAGCGTCCTGTCCAGTTCGATCAACTTCGAGCCCGATTCATCCGCCCTGGACACCTGTTCCGCCATCGTACGCTACAGGAACGGCAACCAGTTGCTCATGTCATGGAGCTGGGCGGCCCGGGGAAACGGGCTGCACGATATCATCGGGCCAAAGGGATTCATCCAGTTCGGCACCGGGGATCTGCCCGATCCGGAAGACACCGAATCCCACCAGTACTGCTGTTTCACGGACCGGGAAGGCGAACAGACCCTGATCAAGTCGAAATCGGAACCCGACATGTACGCCTTGCAGGCGGAGCATTTCCTGTCCTGCGTGCGCGGAGACGTCACCTGCCTGTCGCCGGGCACGGAGGCGATCAAGGCCATCGCCGTGGCGGATGCGATCCTGCAGGCCGGACCCGGAGGAGAAGCGCGGGAGGTGGCCTGGACGTGACCAAGCGTACACTCCATCCCGCTCGACGTTGCGTGTACACAGTTGTTTTTCTTAATCGGTTCGACATGGATTCACCCATCCCACAAGGATAACAAAATGAACAGACTGATGTGCTTCCTAACGAAGAATCTCGGCATGACCGACCTCGGCCTGCTCATCATCCGCATCGTGATCGGCTTCAGCATGGCGGCCTTTCACGGTTGGGGCAAGATTTCCAATCCCGGGCGGTGGGCTGCCATCGGCGGTAACATGGAACTGGTCGGCATCAGCTTCCTCCCGGCGTTCTGGGGGTTCATGGCCGGGTTCGCGGAATTCTTCTGCTCGATCCTCGTGATGCTCGGCGTGTTCTTCCGGCCCGCGACGACGTTGCTCGCGCTAACCATGCTGATGGCCATGCTGCGTCACCTGTCGCTGCCTGCGGACGATCCGGCTTCGGGACTCAACGGCGCATCGCACGCCATGGAACTCTGCGCCGTATACATCGCCCTCTGGTTTGCCGGTCCGGGCAAGTACAGCCTGATGCCGGGCACCACGAAAGACCAGTCCTAGCGGCCCCGATGGCACCGAATCGGACGCGGAGATCCATGAGACAGACCGTCGAGATAGGAGTGATTTCAGATACCCACGGCCTGTTGCGACCAGAGGCCCTGGACGCGCTGGAGGGGGTGGAAAGGATCATTCACGGTGGGGACGTGGGCGGCGAAGATATCCTGGACGACCTGTCGGCGATCGCACCGGTAACGGTAGTGCGGGGGAACACGGACTACCAGTCCTGGGCGGCGCGCCTGCCGGTGACCGAATTGCTGGAGGTTGGGGGCCGGTCGATTTACGTGGTCCACGATATCGAAGACCTGAACGTGGATCCGGCCGCGGCAGGTATCGACGTGGTCGTTTACGGCCATTCCCACCGGCCGGTATGGGACCAGCGCGGCGATGGGGTATGGCAGCTCAATCCCGGCTCCGCAGGACCCCGCCGTTTCAGTCTTCCCGTCTCGGTTGCCCGTCTGCAGGTATCTACAAAGTATATACGTGGTGAGATCAAGTATCTGGAAGTGTAGTTCGTGGACCGTCGTTTCGGCGGCGGGCGGTAGTGGACGGCGAGCAGCGGGCGGCGAATGCGAAATCAATACTTCGCCACGGTCATGGCCTCGAAGCGCTCGATGTCCCACTCAGCGCCCCAGCCCGGACCATCGGGCGGTACGATGTGGCCGTCCGCTACGAGCGGCTTGTTGACCATGCCCCAGGTGCTGGCCGTGTCTACGAATCCGTGGGCTCCGGTCTCGTAGAACCCCGTGTTGTCGATACAACATCCGAGATGGGCGTGGACGAGTCCGAAGAGGCCGCCCTCGGCGTTCAACTCGATGTTGGTGTCGTACATTTCGGCGAAATGGGCCATCTTGAGGACCTGCGTGGTCCCATGCCGTGCGTTGGCGCGCAGCAGGTCGGTCGCCCCTGAAATCAGCCGCTGCGTCGAAATACCCAGGTCGTGCATCAGCGTTTCGTTCCCCATCACCGGAATGGTCAGCTCCCTGCACAGTTCCCGGTACTGATGCTCCTTGTGTTCGTGCATCGGCTCTTCCAGCCAGACGAAGTCCAGTTCCTCCATGACCCGTCCCACTTCGATGGCTTCCTGCAGCGTGTAGGAACAGACCGGGTCGTTCAGCAGCAGGTAGTCGGGACCGACGATCCTCCGCACTTCCCTGAAGATCGGGATGTCCGCCTTGCCGCCCTTGTAGGTGTGGAACTTGTAGGCGTTTACGCCGTATTCCCTGCCGTCTTCGATCATCTGCAGGTAGGTCCCGATATCGGAATCTCCTCCGGTCAGATACACCGGGAACCGGTCCCGGACCCGTCCGATCAGGGCGTAGACCGGCAGAACCGCCTTCTTGCCCGCGATGTCCCACAGGCAATTGTCGAAGTCCCCGAACCAGCCGGGCTTCTGGTAGAGCCAGCGCGTGCCCTTGTGAAGCAGCTGGAACAGTTCTTCGCGGTTCAGCGGGTTCTTGCCCATCACCTGTGTCCGCAGGATCTCCACCTGCTCCCGGTCCATCGTGGTCGTGCACGTGCCCTCGATGCCCTCATCGGTCTCGACCCGGATGAAGTGCTGCCGCAGCTTTCCGGTTTTGGGATGGGATCTGCTGCCGTGGGTATACTGCGTGCGCCTCAGGCCGGGGACCTGCTTCAATACGTGATAGTACTGCGGCTGGTCGGGATCTTCGAGTACGAACAGCCTGATGCCGGTGATTTTCATGCGGATTTACGGGGTGCGGGAGGGGTCGCGGACGCGTTCGCGGGTGCGGGAGGAGTCGCCGGCGCGGGTGCGGTCCCGGGTGATGATGCGGCCGCCGGAAGCTCGGCGATATACTGGTAATCGGGTTCCACCGCCTGGCGGTCCATGATCTGGATGATCTGCTTCCAGGTTTCCCATAACCCGCTGGTGCAGTAGGGCATTTCGTGCTTGATGAGCCGGTGCAGCCTGCCCAGTTTATAGCAGGGAACCGCGGCGTACATGTGGTGCTCGGTATGGTAGTTCATGTGCCAGTACAGGAACTGCAGGACGGGGTTGATATAGAAGGTCCTGCAGCACAGGCGGAAGTCGGGGATTTCGTCCTGCAGGCCCACGTGCTGGGTCGCGTTGCACAGGAACTGCAGCCAGGAGCCGATCATCTTAGGGAAGGTGATGACCAGGAGCACGACCCACAGCCCGTAGGCCAGCGAGACGCCCGCGATCAGCATGTGGCCGGTGAACATGAAGCGTTCCCAGTTGGTGTAGGCCCTGCGCCGCTCCGGGTCGCTTTCCGGAAAGAGCTCCTGCGACCACTTATCGTCCGGAATCTTGCCCGCGACGGCCGCCAGCCTGCCTTTCACCAGGTCGTAGGGATAACGATAGTTGACGATCGACGACTTCCACAGGTTCCGCATGTCGAACTTCGCGGGAAGGACCACCTCCTGGTCGTCCGGATGGTGCAGCGTATACTTATGATGTTCGGTGTGGCTCGCCCAGAAGTGGTGGTGGTTGTGCCATCCCAGGAAGGAATACACGCGGAGGAAAAAGCGGTTCAGCCAGCGGGTCCTGAAGACGGAATCATGGACCAGTTCGTGAAATCCGTTGACCAGGAAATGCCAGAAATGGCCGTTGATGAATACCAGGAGTATCGTAATATACCACGGCCAGTAGAGGGAGGAGTAGATGGCGGCGCCGGCGCCGGCGGCCAGGACGGCGAGATAGCCCAGGGTCTGTACGAATCCCAGGAAATCGCTGCGCCGGTTGAGGCTGGCCAGTTGTTCCCGCGTGACGCGGCACCGGTACCACTTCACGCGCTTCTTCGGGGGCGGCGCGTTGTACTGCGGTCCCTCGGTCAGCACTTCCTCGTCGGAAAGCACGGATTGATCCGGACCGACGATTTCCGGGGAGTCGCCCGATTCGTTAGGATCTCTGGCAGATTCGCTCACGATGTCATCCTGCCTGCAACATGTTGAAGGGAACGCAGTTAAAGTAAGGTCGATCTACCATGATCGTCAAGCAGAATCTCCCTTGAGAAAACGGTCGAACCAGTCCACCATCCACTCGAAGTACTCGAACCGGAAGACGTGGTTGCCATCGGGCTGGTAAACGCGGAAGTGGTCGCCGGCGCCGGCGTCGCGGTATACCGGCGCCACCGTGCGAATGAGCGCGTCGACCCCGGACTTCGGCATGTCCTCGTCCGACGTGGGGGCCACCATCATGAAGGGACGCGGCGCGATGCAGTGCGCGACGATCTCGGGATGGTCGAAGTAGCGGAGCATGTGGGGCACGTAGAAGTAGGCGCTGTGGCGGTACAGGTCGCCTCCCTGAATGACGCTTTCCATCTGTCCCACGCCGCCGCAGATGGGCACACCGGCCGCCAGCCACGGGGCGCAGGCCATGGCGTACCACGTGGCGTTGCCTCCCAGGGACATGCCCGTCAGTCCCACCTTGTTGTGTCCGATCCGGTCCTGGACCTGGAGCACGCGGACGCCCCTGAGCGCTTCCTCCACGAGGAGTCCCATCTGCGAGATGCCGTAAGCGAGCAGGTGCTTGAGCTCGATGTACCAGGACTCCTCGATCGTACCCCGGCCGTGGCAACCCTTGGGCGAAATGGCCAGCGTGACGTAGCCCCGCCGTGCAAGCTCCCGGGCCCATCCGTAGAGGGGCGGCTCGTTCGGACCGTCCTTGAAGTACCGCTCGAGGGCCATGCGCTCGGCCGATCCGCCCGTGCCCGGTACGCAGACCACGCCCGGCAGGTGTTCGGCCGGGTCGTCCAGGGGCTCGATCAGGATGGCCGGGACCGTCTCTGCGTGGGAATTGGCGTAGGTCAGGTCCGTGAGCCGTATGCCGTCTTCCACCCTGGAATCGCCCACAGAATAGTCGACCTGCACCGGGATGTCCGCCATGCCGAAGAGTTCGAGCAACTTCTCGCGGATCTTCCCGGGCGGAATCGATTCGGGATAACGGGGACGCAGCCCCCTGCGGTCATAGGTGGGCTCGAAAGGTTCTTCCATGCCGTACCTCAGCGTGGTTTCAGCGGGGCATCATCCCTACACGGCGTAGGGCGGGAACTCGTGCGTGTGGCGCTGGGCGACTTCATTGCTTAAGTCCCCGTCGCGCATGAAGTCTTTCTCCCGGCCCTGGTCCACGATCAGGCCACGCAGCTGGTCTCGAAGGGTCCGGGCCCTGGGACGATCATCGCTGTACAGGTTCCGGCACTCGAGCGGGTCTTCCTGGAGATCGTAGTACTCGAACTGCCCGGTCCGGTAATGCCAGATGAGCTTGTCCCCGTGGCCGACCAGGTAGTGGCCGAATTCGAGGTGTTCGGCGTGCAGTCGCTCCCGGTCCAGCCGGTCCGCTTCGCCCCGCACGAGCGGCATGAGCGAACGGCCGTCCATGCGGCCGGGAGGGGGCAGGCCGCACACGTCGAGCAGCGTCGGCATCAGGTCGGCCAGGCCCACGGTCGTATCGGGGTGCCGGACGCCCGCGGGGAGGTCCATCTGCGCGGGGAAATTCAGGACGAAGGGCACGCGGATCGAACCCTCGTACCCGTATGACTTGGCCCAGTAATGGTGATCGCCCAGCATGTCGCCGTGGTCGCCGACGAAGGCGAAGACGAGGTTGCGCAGCTGGAGCATGCGCCACATGTGATAGGTGAACCGCGTGATCTGGGTGTCCACGTGATCGATGCATCCGTAGTAGCCCGCCCGGGCCCGACGGACGTTCTTGAGGGACAGGGGGAGGTATTCCGCTTCCGGGAAGGGGCCGTGGGCCTTGACGAAGGACATGCGTCCACCTACGTATCGCGACGGATCGCCGATGACCGGATCGGGCAGGTCGGGGTCGTTTGCGTACCGCTCGTAGAAGAACGCGGGCGGGTCCCAGGGCGGATGGGGCTTGCTGAAGGACACGAAGAGAAAGAAGGGCGTGTCCCGGCCGTGGTCCCGGACGTGCTCGTCCATAACGCGAATGGCCTGCGTCGCCGTCCAGGTGGTCACGTGGAGTTCCTCGGGAAAGACGCAGGGACGGGCTGTGTACCCGTTGTTGGTCACGCCCGCGTTGAACAGGCCGAAGTCGCCCCAGCCCTGGTCGGCGAGCCAGTCCAGGTAGTCGTCGCGGTATCCGGAAGACAGGAACCGGCCTTCCTCGTGGGCGATGATACGGTCGAAGCCGTAGGGCTCGTCCTGGGGAAAGACATGTCTTTTCCCGATACAGTAGGTCTTGTATCCACTGCGCTGGAAAACCCGGCAGAGCGTGTCCGGCTCGTCCCACGGCGCCATGTCGTCGAAACCGACCATGCCGTGGGTGACCGGCCACTGGCCGCTGAAGAGCGTCCGGCGGGCGCCCACGCAGGAGGGGACCTCCGAGACCGCGCGGGGGAAGTAGTGTCCGGTATGGGCGAGGGCGTCGATGCCGGGCGTGTGGACCACGGGGTGGCCCGCGATACCCAGGGTGTCGCCGCGAAGCTGGTCGGCGCAGATGAGGACGACGTTGGGGCGGCTGCTTCGTTTCATGGATTCCTTTAGGACGGAAGTACCTGCTGCCCGATGACGATGTGGTGGAACAGGGGCCTGGTGCGTTCGGGCAGCGCTTCGTATTGCTCCGGGGTTAGCGGCACGACGTCGTCCGGCCGGAATCCCCGGTTGGCCGCATCGCGTTCGAAGTCCGACAGGCCGGGTATAATCGGATTGAGGTTGAACCACCACGCCGCGTAACGGGCGATGATCGCCATGCGGGTCTCGTCGCTGTGGTTATGTCCGTTGATATGCCAGGTTCGGCTGTCGAAGAGCAGTACGCTCCCCGGCTTCCCTTCGGCCCGGATTTCCGACGGATGCGTCGTTCCTGGCACCAGGCTGCTGTCGCCCGTCGGGTTATTGCTCGCCTTGTGGCTTCCGGGCACCAGTACCGTGCCGCCGTTCTCCCGGGTAAAGGGCGTGAGCATCCAGAGGCTGGTCAGCAGCAGTGGCGCGTCCGGATAGGGCGCCGGGATGCGATAGTCGTAGCTCTGCCCGAAGGGCCAGTCCGAGTGCAGGCCCCCGCCCGGTTCGTCCGTCCGGGGAAATCCGGGGTGGAGAATGACGCCCGTGGTCATGGATATACGGACGTGCATGCCGAAAAACGCTTCGGCGACCCCCATGATTCGATCGTCGGACAGATACGGGGCGATCGCCGGATCGTAGGCGATGATCCCGC
Source organism: Gemmatimonadota bacterium (assembly GCA_009841265.1). NCBI lineage: Bacteria > Pseudomonadati > Gemmatimonadota > Gemmatimonadota bacterium. The sequence continues at coordinate 291,837 of VXMB01000009.1, forward strand.
GAACGGCATGCCGACCGTTTTCCAGATCCTCGGGCCGGCCATCCGCCGTGGCGACCAGGCTGTCGCGGACCTTCACCACTTCATCGGGGGGTATCACACCGTCTACGACGCACCAGCCCTCGATCTTGATACGCTTGACCAGGTCTTCGAAGGTTGACATGCCCGTTCCTTAAGCTTAGAGTTTATTCAGTGTATCGATTGAGGTGGTTTCTGAAGCTGAACTGCGATTAAAGATCGATATTCAAAACCGGCCATTTTGTAAAGGCGATTCTCGCCAAAGGTAACACCGTAAGGAGTTGATATGGTTTCGTACCGCCCCCTCGGCCGAACCGGTTTGAAAGTTTCTACGCTGAGTATGGGATCCGGCGGTTTCAACCGGCTGGGGCAGACCAGCGATCCTCCGCTGACCGAACCGGAGATGCACCGGCTGGTGCACGGGGTCCTGGACCTGGGCATCAATCTCTTCGATACGTCTCCCGGCTACCTTGAAGCCGAGGCGATCCTCGGGCGGGCCTTTCGAAGCATTCCGCGAGATCGGTACTACGTCGCCACACGGGTTGTACTCTCGCAGTTCGACGAGGAAAGCGGGCCGAACCTGAAGACACCGGCGCACATCACGGAATCCATCGAGACCAGCCTTCGCCGCCTGGGGGTTGACGAGATCGACGTGGCACTGATCGCCGCGACGGAAAAAGCCGACTTCGATTACATGATCAACGAGTTGTTCCCCGTGCTCGAACGACTGTGCCGACAGGGCAAGATACGTTTCCTCGGATCCAGCGAAACCGCGTTGACAGACGGCGCCCATGCCTGGTTGCAGGCTGCGGTGCCCACCGGAACGCTGGACGTCATCATGATCGCCTACAGCATGCTCAACCAGTCGGCCCGCCATACGGTCTTTCCCTACTGCATAGAGCACGATGTCGGCGTCATGAACATCTTCTCGGTGCGTAACATCTTCAAGAACCCGGCGCGGCTTGCCGAGACGATCGAAGACCTGCAGCGGCAGGAACTGCTGGACGAGTCCATCGACCCCCATTCCCCGTACGACTTCCTGCTCGAAGATGCCGATATCGCATCGCTGGTCGAAGCGGCCTACCGTTTCGTCGTCTACACCGAGGGCGTCACCACCGCCGTCTGCAGTGCGGTGACCCTGGACAAGATCGAGCAGAACATCCGCAGCATCGCCAGGGGACCGCTTCCCGAAATGCAAGTGAAGCGCGTACAGCGGCTCTTCGGCCACATCAGCGAACCCGTCGGGAACTAGTGGCCGCCGTGATTTCATGGCTGGACTGGCCGGCGCGACCGGCCTGGCTGGTCACGACGAAGATTCGTCTCTCAACTTCCGTTCGACGCTCTCGATCTTCTCTTCAATGGTCTGCGCACGGTCGGTTCGCGTACCCAGCCGGATGGTCGTGGAAATCCGCGGAGCGCCCATTTCGTGCACCGTCTCGTGGCATTGCTTCACGGCCTCGAAGACTTCTTCCCACTCTCCTTCGATATTGGTCCCGTAAGCGTGCATGAACGTCTTCAACCCCGCCTTTCTCAGGACTCTTTCACAGGCCGTAACGTACGCTGAAACCGATACCCCGACTCCGATAGGCACCACGCACAGATCGACGATGACTTTCATAGCGTCCTCTCTCTGGTTCACTTCACCCGCGGTTCAGTTTACCCGCGGTTCAAGGATCTCCCTGAGTCGTGCGGCCACCAGGGCATCCTCGCCGGGCTCCATCATATAGGGCATGATGGACAGGCCGTCGCCCCCGCCCATTTCGACGCGGGGTTCGCCTTCGGACAACAGGCGCACGACTTCGTCCGGCTCGATGCCGATTTCCGAGGTCTCCCAGTTCATGTGCAAGACCGGCGCGACGTTGGACCGGCCCGGTAGCCGGATCGACGTCCGCATGGACGGGAGCGCCCCGACCGCATCGTTCACGGTCTGGAGGTATCCTTCCCATTCCTTCCATTCCGCTTCGTGATCTCTCTGAACCCACTGCTCCACGGCGGCCAGCAGTCCCATGATCTCCTCTTTCCCCGCCTTCATGGGACGCGCGATGGAATGATGCGGGGCACCGTTCATGAAAGCCGCCCACAGCAGGTCGCGCCGGCCGAGAACCAGCCCGGAGGCCTGAGGCCCCCGGAGGCACTTCCCGCCACTGTAGGCCACGGCGTCCACGCCGTCCGCCAGGTACGGATTGGGCACATCCGGTCGTTCCGCGGCCGCGTCCACGAAAACGGGAACGCCATGGCCGTGGGCGATGTCGACGATCTCGGCCACGGTCATTACGCCGTCGCCCGCGCGGTCGCCGAACAGGGCGACCATGGCGGTACGTTCGTTGAAGGCGGCCCGCAGGCTATCCGGGTCGTCGTCCACTTCCACGAGCGTGATCCCCACCATGCGAATGGCATGGTCATAGACATGCCTGTGAGCCTTAAGCGTGATGACCTCGTTCTTCATGCCCGTGGTGTCCGGCAACCGGGCGATCCGGTCGGGATCCGTTCCGGCCACGCAGGCGGCGGTGACCTGGCAGAGCGCAGCCGCACACCCATTGGTCACGAGTCCGAATTCCGCCTGCATGACTTCGGCTATACGCTTGCCGACGCCTTCCATAAGTTCTTCGATATGCACGTACTTCCTTGACGCTTCGGCCATAGCCCTGCGGACTTCAGGCAGCATGACCGATCCGCTGTACATGGTCAGCGTGCCCTTGCAGTTGATGAGAGGACGGACACCTATCCTATCGTAGGTAGGGTATTCCTGAAATGGCATGGTTGGCTCCTCGTAGTAGCTCCAGATCTTTCAACTCCGATATTGACACCATGCGAAGAGTTTGCTGTGCAAAATCGTGCGCGAATGTGCGGTCCAGGACAATTTATCTTACACCCAAAGCACCTGTCTAACGTTTAATGTTGTTGTTGATGATTATTCAATTGCAATAAAACTGCATTCTAGTAGTTTCCTTTGATCTGTGTTTTAACATGATCAGACTGTCATCTATGAATTGGGTACTTGGTGGTCAATCGGTCAAGTATCCTTCGAGAAAAGGGTGGAAATCGTGCGAGTTGTAATCATGATGGCCATGGCTGTTGTCTTGGTGTCCTGCAAGGGCGAACCGGGACCGGTCGGTCCTCAGGGCTCCCAGGGAATCCAGGGTATCCAGGGGATCCAGGGAGAACAAGGTGTACAGGGCACCCAGGGCGAACAAGGTGTGCAGGGTGAGCAGGGTGAGCAGGGTGAGCAGGGTGTCCAGGGCGAGACCGGTGAAATGCTCAACTGGGCGGAGGTTATCGAGAAAGGCAAGCTGCGGGACGCGATCTATCTCATCTCCGTAGTCGTCGACGGCGAAATAAGAGCAAGCGGTACGGGCTTCAGCGCTTATTTCACAGATAAGCTCTGGACAAACGCCCATGTGGTAGAGTCCACATTGGAGGTTTACAACGATCCCGAAAACGCGGAAAGTCTGCGGTATCTTCTCGCTACACGTACGGGCACACTGCTTGGAGGCGACGAAACCTATCTGTGGGAGCCCTATGTCCTTCATCCCGAATACGATAACGAAGAAAACTGGTCTCCGGATATTGCCCTGATACAACTCATCGGCGGCGAGATCACCCACGACTCGCCCGAGTTCCTGCCGCGGGAGTTTAACGACGATCTGCGCGAAGGTCAACCGATCGGCACCCTTGGTTTCCCTGGACTGCTTCCTTTTTTCAATTTACTGCCGATCGCCAACTTCAGGGAAGGTACGATCGGCGCCATCAGACCCTTCTACAATGAGGCTTTTTTCGCCAGTCCCATAAATACGGGCCAAATTATCCACTCTAATCTGGGGACCCTTGGCGGTACAAGTGGCAGTCCGATTTTCGATCATGAAGGGTATATCATCGCCATCAACTTCGCGGGACTCGTTACTCCTATCAGGCTGCCCGATGAAGATGAGGAAGACGAGGAGCCGGGAGAACTCATAGGAAGAGTGGAACTTGCCGAAGACTTTGGTGTCAATATATCGGCGGCGTGGGATCTGCTCGACTATCTGGAAAACCGAAACGATACGAGTGTCATCGCGTCTACAGTTTCCATCGAAGACGCTTCATATGACGATCGATCCTATCCCCACGAGGAGTATCAGCCGGAACCGCACAACTGGAATGGAGAAACCGTCCTGCCCTGACGGATGCCCTGTCCGGTGGAATGCGACAAAAAGTGTAAGCGGAAGTGGTCTGGATCAGCCTGGAGTTTCCGTGACCGGATGTACATGGTATATCTAGGGATATTCCTGTGTCGCTATAAACGGAGTGGCGTTAATAGTCCTCGACGAATAACTGCTTCCTGAACACCCATCAATGCTTCCGCGTGACCTGACCAGCGCATTGTGCGTCGGTCAACCCCTGGGATAGCTCGTCTTTCCAGTCTATCCCACCTTGCAGATTGACGTATAGCCGATGGCTATCTTCCTGGACTGCGACCATCGCGGAGCGTGGTTCAGCGCGGTTTGACGGTGTTTCCGGGCTGCCGCAGGACGCTGAAAGTTACTACCAGCATAACCTGCTACTTGAGCAATGAACCGATTACTCCCTGTAGTCCTGCTCCTGTTCATCTGCTTCTGCATCGTCGTGATTCTGGCGCTGCCGGGAACATTTTGGGGACTGATTCTCAAAGGTTTCTTCGGATTGTTCGTCCTTGTCCTGTTCAAGGTCGCATACAACAAGATGGTCCTGCCAGGTACTTGCATTAGCGCCGTCTTCTTCACGCTGGCGTGGTGGTACGCTCCGTCGTGGCCGATGTACCTCTTCCTTGCCCTGATGTTGGGCGCCTTGATTGTCACCTGCAAAACGGCGGAAGCGTTCTACAACCGTTCCGAATGACAAACGGTAGAATACCCATGACAGCCCCATGCATGATGCGTATACTCGTAATGCCGGCCTTCCGGCTGCACGAGGGGGTCTGGAAGGATTGTTGCGTCCGGGAAGCATCGAACATCGGAGCTGGAGCGAATCCATGAGACGAATATACACCTTCATGGCCGCCGCCGTATTCCTGGTGTCCGGCCCGGCCGATGCGCAGCAGAATTGGGATGAGGTGGTCGTCGAAGCCCACCCCGTCGTCGGAAACATCTACATGCTGACCGGCAGCGGCGGGAACATCGGCGTTTCGGTCGGCGAAGACGGCATATTGATCGTCGACGACCAGTACGCGCCGCTGGCCGACAAGATCAAGTCCGCCCTCCGGGGCCTGCACGCGGGCCCCCTCAAGTTCGTCCTGAACACCCATTTTCACGGCGATCATGTCGGCGGCAACCCCATCTTCGGCCTGGAGGCGACCATCATCGCCCATACGAACGTCCGCAAACGGGTCTCCACGCCGGAGCAGCGGGGCGTCCAGACCATCCCCGCCATGGTAGAGGACGGCTGGCCGGTGATCACCTTCGACGAGGAGGTCTCGGTCCACTTCAACGGGGAAGAGATCAGGCTGGTGCATATGCCCGGCGCCCACACGGACAACGACAGTTACGTTTACTTCACGGGATCGGACGTGGTGCACATGGGGGACACCTTCTTCAACGGACGGTTCCCCTTTGTGGATCTGCGCAGCGGTGGTACGGTGGACGGACTGATCCGCAATATCGCCGAGGTGCTGGAAATCATCGGACCGGACACCCGGGTCATACCGGGACACGGCGATCTGGGCGACCGGGCGGACCTGCGGACTTACCACGGCATGCTCGTAGCGACTACGGATGCTGTCCGTGCGATGGTGGCGGAGGGAAAGACGCTCGACGAGATCAAGGCGGCAGGCCTGCCGGGTGAGTGGGCCGGCTACGCGAGCGACTTCGTCCCGGAAGCGCGCTGGATCGAGACGATATTCAACAGTTACGGTTCGGCGGAATAAAGTTCAAAAACGGGAGGTTTTCTTTGCAGATCATCGATGCGCATCAGCATCTCTGGGATACGGCCGAACTGAGCTATCCCTGGCTGGAAGGATTCGACGCCCTTCGGCAGCGGTATGGACCGGAGGACTACCGGACCGCGTTCGAAGGCATCGATATCACCACGTCCGTACATATCGAAGCGGACCCCGCCCCCGGTGCCGAGGTGGCCGAGGTGGACCGGCTCGTGCGCATAGCCGCCGAGGACGGCATGATCGGCGCGATCGTCCCCACGGCGCCCCTGGAATCGGAGGACCGCGAGGAAACCCTGGAGCGGCTGGCCGCGGACTATCCCATGGTGGTCGGCATTCGCCGCATGGCCTGGCATCACGAAGACCCAGCGTTCTACAGCTGGCCGTCCCTGATCGAAGGCGTCAAGGCGCTGCCGAAGTACGGCTACACCTTTGAACTATGCGCCAACGTCACGCAGCTGGACGCGGCGGTGACCCTGGTTCGCGCGACCCCCGACGTGACCCACGCCATCAACCACTGCGGGGGGCCGGATATCGCGGCGGGCGGTTTCGCGCCGTGGGCGGACTACATGAACCAGCTGGCCGGGTTTCCCAACACGGTCTGCAAGATTTCCGGACTCGTTACCCGGGCGAAGGAAAACTGGACCGCGGACGATCTGAGACCTTACATCGACCATCTGATCGACGTCTTCGGATTCGACCGGGTGATGTACGGCAGCGACTGGCCGGTCTGTACGCTCGCGGCGACCTACCGGGCGTGGTTCGAAACGCTCGTTGCCGCGGTGGCGGGCGTCTCCGAAGAGGACCACCGCAAATTGTTTCACGACAATGCCAGCCGTTTTTATCGATTGGGGTGAATGACGCCGGGAAAGGCAGGAGTCCGGAAAGATGTCTGTGGTGACACAACCCGGTACGCAAACCGATACGCAGACTGAGCTGCTGGAACCGGAAGTCAGGGACCGGGAGTGGGTACGTGTCCCCGGCTCCGGGGTGCGTACCGGATCGTATCGACGCGACACCGGAAACGGCGGTGGCGGCCGGGGCGGTGACGGCCGGGACGGTGGCGGCGGCGGTGACGACGAACCGCCCGGTTCCCCTTCCGCGGCGCCGGCGGCCATGGGGACCAACGTGCTGGGCATGCTGGTGTTCATCGCCAGCGAGGCCGTCCTCTTCCTGACGCTGATCGTCACGTTCGCCGTTGTACGGGCGGGCTACCCGGAATGGCCCCCATCGGACCAGCCCCGGCTCCCCGTGATGATGTCTTTTTTCAACACCCTTGTCCTGCTGGGCAGCGGCGCGGCCATGTTCGGAGCGTGGCGGTCCATTCGGCGCGGAATCGTGCCGTATTCAAGGCGATTGCTAATCACGGCTACGCTGCTCGGAATCCTGTTCCTGGTGGTGCAGGGCGTGGAATGGGTCCGGTTGATCGATTTCGGCCTGACCGTCTCCCAGAATATCTACGGCGCGGTTTTCTACGTCATGGTTGGGATGCATGGGCTGCACGTCTTCATCGCCGTCCTGGGACTACTCTACGTGTCGCGCAAGTTCGGAAAAGGCGCGTACACCCGCGAAGCACACGACGGATTGACCATGGGCGGGATGTTCTGGGGATTCGTCGTGCTCGTCTGGCCCTTGCTTTTCGTTTTCGTCTACCTCCTGTGAGCCATTCCGTCTTTAGCGTTTCCTTCCTGAAATAGAAACGGAGCACACATGAAACCGTCCTTCGGCGTCGACGTGAAACGTACGGCGGAAGCGCTGAGCGCCCAGGGCAAGGACGCCAACCAGATCGCGAAAATCGTATGCGACCAGGACCCCGAAGGGTACAACTACGGCATCGGCATCGTCGTGGACGGGAAGGGCCGGGCTTGGCCGACCTCCGAGACGCTGCTCAACCATGCCAGGGCCGAAATAGACCACAGCCTGCTCGGCGAGTACATGAGCACCGCGTCCCTCGCAGCACCGCTTAAGGAAGCCGTGCTGCGCTGGCAGCGCATCCCCGAGGACTACTGGGACCGCTTCTCGCTGCTGATTCCCTCGGACGCGGGCACCGGCGCGGTGAAGACCGCGGTCGAGATGGCCCTGCAGCTCTATCCCGACCTGCAGGCGATCGGCGTGGAAGAACTGTCCTGGCCCGCATACAAGGCGATCGCCCGGATGAGCAGGATCTCGTGCCGCGAGTTTCCCATCGGTGACGTGATGGACGCCCCGGATCTACTGCGGATCTACCAGGCCGGTCCGATGAATACGACCGGCCGCGTCCAGTCCCTCGAGACCATGCGTGAACGGGCGGCCGCGGCGAAGGGCCGCCCCGTGCTGCTGGACCGGGCCTACTCCGGATTCGAGTATGCCCGCCTCCTCGAGTCCCACGGATACGACGAGATCATGACCATGAGTTACGACGACCAGATCCGGCCCTTCATCGAAAACGACGTGCCCTTCTGGGTCTCCATCAGCCCCACCAAGTCCTTCGGCACCTTCGCCCTGCGTCCCTGCGGGATGCTCCTGGTGCACCTGCCGGACGCGTCCCGGTCGGGAGAACTGGCGGCACTGGCCAATTCGGTGACGCGCGCCCGGGGTTCGTCTTTCGAACATCCGGTAACGCGGGCATTCGTCTCCGCGCTGGTCAACGACCTGGAATCCCTGGAGCGTGAACACGCCGGCATACTGCGGAGGGTCGCCACGGCGGAGAAAGCCTGGAAGGACCAATGCGCCGGTTCACCGCTCTCCGAGCTGTTCACGGACAGTTATGCCGGCCTTTTCCGCAATCCCCGCGTCGAGGACAAGGCCCAGGCGGTGATATACGATGCCCATCTGTATCCTGTTTTCACGCCCGGACGTTGCAGGCTGAACGTTACCGGCCTTCCGGAGGACGAAGACATCGCCGGTGGCCACGTGGAGGTTTTCGCCCGGTTTTGCCGTGGATAGGATGGCCGTCCATTTCTTTTCCCGCTTGTTTTTGCCGGTCCGACCGTTTAGTTTCTACGGCCTGAATCATTGGAATATCCGCCAATTTAATCCGATCCGAAAGGAAGTCTCCACATGGCACAGGTCAGCATCGTCAGGCATAATCCCATCGCCATCTTTTCCAATCCCACGGAAGTGCTCGTCAAGGACGATCGCAACCACGTATTCCGCCTGGTCGAACCGAGCGGTAATGTGGGTACGCAGTATCCCAATGACGTGGGCTCCGAGTGGTTCGGCACGATCGAGAACCTGAACAGGAACCTGGCGATCTGTGGCGTGAATTGGTCCGACGTCTACAAGACGGACGTGCTTTGGACGACTCCTTCCGGTGACCGCGAGGACTGCGACCGGCTCAAGGACGACTACAACGCCGTGTACGCTCCGATGATCGAGGCGGTGACCGGCGGCCCGCTGCGTTCCAACCGCATGGCGCGGTTTACGCACCCCGAGGGCTTCCCGGATCCCGTGGCGCTGTTCGAGGTCCAGATCAAGGCCGTCAGTGGCGAGCACGTCAGCATCGGCAACGGCGTGATCGACTACGGATACTGGCAGGACCACCAGCCGAGCGGCGCGTCGGTCATGCACACCCGCGACGGCAAGGTCATCACGTCCCTCGGGTCCGACCTGGCGGAGGAAACGGCCTTCGTGCTGGACGAGCATTACGAGAAACCCTTCGCCGAAGCCGGCAACGATTTCCGGAAGCAGACCGTTTGGATGGAAATCCTGGTCGCCGTCGACGACGCGCCCGGGAAAACCTGGGAGAGGATCGATACGGTACGCCGGGTCTTCGAAGACTACTTCGGCGACGACCGGCCGGCCGGGCTGATCTACCCGGTCTCCCGCATCCCGAACCTGGACGGCATCGTGGAACCCCAGCCCCGGGTGGTCTCGGGCGACGTGAGCATCACGCGGTCCGGGGATCTGGAGGACGGTTTCAGCACCTGGACCTCCATTCACTATGGCGGCGTGACCGAAGTCATGACCAGCGCCGTGGGCGGCGACGACGCCGGCCTGCAGCTTTCGACGCTGGATGCGCGCATCCAGGCGGCGGGCGGAACCGGACTCAAAGAGAACGGCATCTTCAACAACGCCTACGTGGTGGCCGGCGACGACACCGAAGCGAACCGGGCCTGGATACAGGAGTTCAATGCGTCGTTCAGTGCGTGGTACGAAGGATCGGCGCCGGCGGGCCGCACCGCGCAGTTCATCGGCGGCGTTCAACAGGCGTCTTACCGCTCGGGGATCTCCAACCGCGCCATTTTTGCCTGATAGCACGGGAATGGCCAGGTCGGGAATGGTCAGGCCGGGAATGGCGTTTCAGACCCGCAGAGCCACGGGGAGGTACGCATGAATCCCGGCCTTCTGCTGTGTTTTCTGCTGCTTTTCCTACCGGTACTTCAAGTCGTTCAAGACGGTGCAGGCCAGCCCGCGACCACGGTGCAGCCTGGGGCCCCGGAGCAGCCCGTCAATTCGGTGGGCAAAACCATGCCGCCGGACGCGGCGCCTCTCGCGCAGCAGGTCTATTCCTTCCACCTGCCCGAACCCACGACGCTCGATATCGGTATCGCCGTCTACGAGGCGACCGGCGCGGTGTTTTCCTTCGAAGGCCTCACCCGGCTGGATCACAACAACGAACTCACGCCCGCCGCGGCCGACCGATGGGAGGCGTCGCCCGACGGAACGCGCTGGACCTTCCACCTGCGCCGGGGCGCGAAGTGGAGCGACGGCCGGCCCGTCACGGCCCACGATTTCGAGTATGCCTTCAAGCGGATGGTCGATCCGGCCAGCGCGAATCGTAACGCTTCGTTCTATTACGAAATTGAAGGCGCGAAGGCCTTCAACCAGGGGCAGACCCGGGACGCGGATTCTGTCGGCGTCCGGGCCATCGACGACCACACGCTGGAAATCCGGACCACGCTGCCCTGTCCCTATCTCCCCTACATCGCCTCCTTCCCCACCTCCGTTCCGGTGCCCCGCTGGCAGGTGGAGAAATACGGACCGGGCTGGTCCGAACCCGGCCGGTTCGTGACCAACTCGACCTTCAAACTGGCGGCCTGGAATCACGGCGCCTTCTTCGAATTCGTCCTGGACCCGAATTACAACGGCCCCTACAAGGGATACGTGGAGCGGATCATCGGTAAATTCCTGGATACCCGCATGATGGCCGGCGGCACGCTGGCCTACGAAAACGACGAGATCGACCAGCAGGACGTTACCCCCATCGATCTGCCGCGCATCCGGAGCCATCCGGGGCTGTCCAGGGAACTGCACGTCAGCAAGGATTTCATGACCCATTTCCTCTTCTTCAACGCGGACTTTCCCCCCTTCGACAACCTGAAGGTGCGCCAGGCGATCAGCCACGCGATCGACCGGGAGGCCATCTGCCGCGTGCTGCTCCAGGGCATGGGCATGCCGGCCTGGTCGATGCTGCCGCCGGGGTTTGCCGGCTACGCGGGCGGCAAGTACCGGGACATTCAGCGCTTCGACCCGGAACGGGCGAGACAGCGCCTGCGCGAGGCGGGTTACCCGGAGGGACGCGGGTTTCCGAGGATCGAGATGTGGATCAACAATGTGGGCCGGCAGCAGGTCGGCCAGGCCATACAGGAGATGCTCAAATCCCACCTGGGGATCGATATGACGCTACGCGTCGTCGAAAACATCTCCTACCGGACCGCCCAGTACCAGCGAAAGATCCCCTTCAGCCTCATCCAGTACCACTACGACTATCCCGACCCGAACAACATGCTCGCCATGGTTTGGCGGTCCCAGCCGGCCGGATACAGCCGCCATCCCTGGATCAACGCCGAATTCGACCGCCTGGTCGACGAGGCGGCGTCGGAAATGGACGCGACCCGGCGGTTCCGGTTGTACGACCAGGCCCAGCGGATTCTCGCCGAGGACGTGGGCGCCGTGTTTCTCTACTACGGCATGAAGGCTTCGCTGCGAAAACCCTGGCTCAAGGGCATCAAGCGCGACCGTGACGGCGAATACCCCTTCTGGGGCAACAACACGGGCTATTTCGACATCTACATCGGTGATGGCAGACCCTGACGGTCCACCCCGCGCAGCCCCGTCCGTTTCGGTTTGACAATACCCGCCGGTCGGGTACATTCAGGAAGATGCGTCCGTCAGACCGCCACCAGGTTGCATCACGCCGGAGCCCAGAAAGGAAATCCGATGAAAGCGGGACAAGTCGTCGCACGGGAACGCATCGAAATCGTGGAAGCCGAACGGCCGGACCTCGCACTGGAACGGACCGATCCGGACGGGCTGAAGGATCTCGTGCTCGTTCGAACTGTAAACGCCGCCATTTGCGGCAGCGACCATCCGGTTTTCACGGGTCCGGCAAACTACCCGGCACCGCCAGGCGTTTCCCTCCATGAGAGTATAGGCGTCATCGAGAAGTCCTGGTCGAACGGATGCCGGGAAGGAGATCTCGTCCTGGCCCTGCCCACTGGCTCTAGCGCCATGGCCGAGTATTTCCTCGGACTGGGCACGTCCGTGACGCCGCTGCCGAAGGGACTGCCCCAGGAGCAGCTTCTGATGGCCCAGCCCCTGGGTACCGTGTTGTATTGCCTGCGCAAACTGGGCCACTGGTTCAACGCGGAGGTCGCCATCGTCGGCCAGGGCCCCATGGGACTGCTCTTCACGGCCATGATGCGCAACCTGGGAGCGGCGCTGATTATCGGCATCGACCAGCACGACAACCGGCTCGCTGCCGCGAAGGAGATGGGGGCGACCCACACGGTGAACTCGTCGGGCACCGATCCGGTGGAGGCCGTGAACGAGATCACCGGCGGGCGGATGGCCGATGGGGTGATCGAGGTCGTGGGCGTCGAGGAGACTTTCAACCTGTGCGTCAAACTGGCTCGCCGCAACGCGCGGTTCATCAACTTCGGCGTCCCGAAGACAACGCAGTACACGGCCGACATATTCGATCTTTTCCGCAAGAACATCCAGTTGACGACTTCGGTCGGCCCGGATATCCATATCGACTTTGCCAGCGCCATGCGCATGATCGGCGAAGGCCGCGTCGACGTTTCGCCCATGATCTCGCATAAATTGCCCTTCGCCAGGGTCCAGGACGGTTTCGAAATGGCCACCGGGCGCAAGGGCGAGTGCATCAAGATCGTCATCGATTTCGAGGAGAAAGGCCTGGGCAGGTAGCTGCCCGGCGGATCACCGGACCGTGTGCGGGTAATTCATCGTGCACTGGACACGCTTGGAGGTATCACGACATGCATAGGGCCATGGGTACCGCGGCAAAGACCGCGGCCATTTGTCTGCTTGCCACCCAGATCGCCTGCGGCGGTGGCGATACGACGGAAGATCCCTGGAACAAGGTACAGGTGATCCTGTCTGAATCGAGGGATACGGTCGTGCTGGATGGCACGGAGAAAGCGGCGCTGAAGTACGCGGGGACGGACGAACCCCGGTACGGTGACTGGATGGTGCGCCACGCACTTTCCGATCCCGAAAACTACAATCCCTACACGTCGAGCGACCAGGGCGCCACGCAGGTCCATACCTACGTCTTCGAATCGCTGCTGGAGCCGGAGTACGATCCACCCTACGCGCAGCGGGGTTTCATCGCGGTGGACTATCCCGCCGTATCGGACGACAAGTTGACCTATACCTTCCGACTTCGCCAGAACGTCCATTTCTCGGACGGCGTTCAACTGACGGCGGACGACGTGTTGTTCAGCATGAAGGTCATCCAGACGCCCACGGTACGGGCACCTCACCTCAGAAACTACTACTCCTCCATTCAGGACGTCAGGAAACTCGGGGAATACGAGATCAGTTTCGAATGCCGCCAACCCTACATCCTGAACGATCTCTTCCTCGGCGGTTTCGATATCCTCCCGCGGCATTTCTACGATCCGGACGGGTTGCTCGATCCGGTGCCGATCGGCAGCCTCATCGACGGTAGCTGGGAAGCAGGGGAACACGCGGACCGGGTACGGCAGTTCGGCGAAAGGTTCAACCAGGATTTCAACCGGCGCATGTTGGGAAGCGGGGCCTATTACGTGGCGGACTGGGAGGACGACGTGGTCACGGGCCAGCGGGTCGTGCTCACCCGCAACGAGAACTACTGGGGCCGGGACGTGGAAGGAATCCCCCCCGCCGGACACGTGGACAGGGTCGTCTTCAAGATCATCAACAACCTGGACGCCGCCTTCATCGAACTGACCAACGGCAACCTCGATATCCACGGAATGAAACCCCTCGAGTTCAAGGAGAAGAGCTGGTCTCCCGGTTTCGTCGACCGGTTCATGAAGGGCATTCAGTATGCGGGAGGATACGTCTATATCGGGTGGAACAACGACCACCCCATATTCCGGGACCGTCGGGTACGCCAGGCGATGACCCACCTCACCGACCGGGAATCCATGGTGCGCAACCTGCTCTTCGGGCTCGCGGAGACGGTCGAGAGCCCCATTCACAAGTTCCGTCCCGAGTACAATCACGACCTGCAGCCCTACGCCTACGACCCGGACCGGGCTTTGGCCTTGCTGAACGAAGCCGGTTGGTCGGATACGGACAACGACGGGATCCTCGACAGGGAGATCGACGGTGAGCGAACCCCCTTCCGTTTCGAGTTTCTCGTCAACTCGGGCAATCAGCTCAGGAAGGATATTGCGCTGACGCTACAGAGCGCGTTGGAGGACCTCGGCATCGACTGCCAGGTCCGCGAACTGGACTGGTCCATATTCCTGGAAAGGGTGAAGAACAAGGATTTCGCGGCCGTGACTCTCGGCTGGAGCGGAGGAACGGGACTGCGCTTTCCGCCGGATTCCTACCAGATCTGGCATTCGTCCCAGATCGAAGGTAACGGATCGAACTTCGTAAGTTTCCGCAATGCGGAATCCGATGAGATCCTCGAGGTCTACCGAACGGAATTCGACATGGACCGGCGGATCGAACTGTACCGCCGGTTCCAGGAGATCCTCCACGAGGAACAACCCTATACCTTTCTCTGGAAATCGCGTGTCGCCAGTGCGTACAGCCGGCGCTTCCAGGGCGTCAACTGGTATCCGGCAGGCGCCGTGAACCAGGAGTGGTGGGTAGAGCCTACCGACCGGATGTACCAGTAACGCAGCGCGTTTCCGGCCCCTGTCCATACCCGTGATGACGCGCTGAACCGGCCATGACCCGGCGGGGGGCACGTTCTCCTATGCTCGGTTACATCCTTCAACGCTCGCTGCTCATGGTCCCTACGCTCGTCGGGATCACGGTGATCTCCTTCTTCATCATGCACCTGGCCCCAGGCGATCCCGTGGACCTGTTCCTCGGCGGCGTGGCCGGCGGCGAGGGGCTCGCGTCCGACCGGCAGCAGGACATCGAAAAGACCCGGGAGGATCTGCGCAGGCAGCTAGGCCTGGACCGGCCGGTCCACGTACAGTACTTCAACTGGGTCACGGCGCTGTTCCTGAAAGTCGAAACCATCAGCGCCTTCGACCGGAGCGCGTTGCGGGCGGACGGGTTGCTGGAACGGCTCGAGGCGTCGGAACGCCGGGCGCTCCAGGAACTCGCCAGGGAGGAACAGAAAGAACGGTTCCTTGTCCTTGTGCGCGATCGCGCGCCAGGGGAAGCGAGCGAGCTTGAACGATCGTCTTTCTGGGAAGGCAGGACCTTCAGCGCTGGGGGTAACTATACCTACCGGGGCGCCGGGATCGAACTCTTCAAACTCTCGGGATACCGCTTCGTAACGCTGGATTTCGGCCGTTCCTTCAAGGACAATCAGCCTGTCATCGGCCGGATCATTGAGCGGCTGCCCGTCACCCTCGAGATCAACGTCATCGCGATCATCATCGCCTACCTGGTGGGACTGCCCCTCGGCGTCTGGCTCGCGGTCAAGCAGAATACCCTGACGGACAGGGTGCTTACGACCGGTACCTTCGTCCTCTGGTCCATGCCCTCCTTCTGGGTGGGCATGCTGCTGATCATCTTCCTGTGCAACCGGGAGTTCTTCTACTGGTTCCCGGCCTCGGGCATACAGTCGCTGGACGCCTCCAGCGACTGGAGCTTCTGGCGGCTGCTCACGGACCACACGTACCACATGTTCCTGCCCGTGCTGGCCTCCGCCTATATCAGCTTCGCGACGATTTCACGCTTCATGCGGACGAGCATGCTGGAGAACCTGCGCCAGGACTACGTGCGGACCGCCCGGGCCAAGGGATTGTCGGAGAAAGTCGTTGTCCTGCGGCACGTGTACCGCAACTCGCTGATCCCGATCGTGACCACGTCCGCCGGGTTGCTGCCGGCCCTGATCGCGGGATCCGTGTTCATCGAAACGATTTTTACCATCCCCGGCATGGGGTTGCTCGGATTCGAGTCGGTGCTGACCAGGGACTACCCCATGGTCATGGCACTTTTCACCATTGGCTCCCTGCTATCGCTATTGGGCATCCTGGTCGCGGACATCCTGCTCAAGGTGGTCGATCCGCGGATCACCTTCGACCAGTTGCAGGGATAGTGGACCAGCATTGGGAAGTAGAACGACACTGTGAAGGAGACCGGCTTTGGGATCGGACCCGGCCAATCATAACCAAAACGAGGCGGTGAACGGTACGCCGGCCGATGCCGTGATGAACGAGGGCGGCGAGAGCTTCTGGCGGCTGACGCGCAAGGAGTTCCGCAAGAACCGTCCGGCGCTCTACAGTCTCTACGTCCTCGTGGCCATGGCCTTCCTCGCGCTGACCGCGGACCTGATCGCCGGCAACAAACCGTACTACATGGTCTACCAGGGAGAGACCTACTTCCCCGCTTTCAGGCAATACGCGGTGTACACCGGCCTGATGGACTGGCCGAAGGAGTTGCGGACGCGGAGGAACTTCAAGCGGTACGCGTACAGCGACGCGGTGTTTCCCCTCATCCCCTACGCGCCGGATGAGATCCGTCTCGGCGCCCGTTACGAGCGGCCGGGAGGCGACCACCCGTTCGGCACGGACCGGCTGGGCCGCGACGTGCTGTCCGGACTCATTCACGGCACGCGGTATTCGCTGACCATCGGGCTGGTATCGGTGGGCATCTCCCTGCTCATCGGCGTGGGACTCGGCGCGCTGGCGGGATACCTGGGCGGGTGGACGGACCTGATCCTGTCCCGCGTTTTCGAGCTCTGGGCGGCGATCCCGCCCTTCTTCCTGATCATCACGGCGGCGGCCTTCTTCCCGCCGAGCCTCTTCTGGATCATGATCATCATCGGGTTCACGGGATGGGTGGGCATCGCCCGGCTGACCCGGTCCCAGTTCCTCCAGGTCCGGGCCTTCGACTACATCGCGGCCGCGCGGGCCCTGGGCTGTTCGAACCTGCGCATCATGGCCGTGCACATCCTGCCCAACGCCATCGCGCCCGTACTTATCCCCGCGGCCTTCGGCGTGGCCGGCGCCATCCTGGCCGAATCGGGGCTGAGTTTCCTCGGCATCGGCGTACCTGCCGAGGTCATCACCTGGGGATCGCTGCTGGCCGGCGCGCGCAGCAACATCGCGGCCTGGTGGCTCGTGATCGTGCCAGGATTCGCCATTTTCATCACGGTGACCCTGTACAACCTGCTGGGAGACGGACTGCGCGACGCCCTGGACCCCAGGCAGCGCGGTACCGCATGAGAGACACATGAGAGACGCATGACGAATACGATCCTGCGCGTAAACGATCTGAAGACCTGGTTCGACACCGAAAGCGGCGTGGTGCGGGCCGTCGACGGCGTCAGCTTCGAGGTGGAGGCCGGCAGGACGCTGGGTATCGTGGGCGAGTCGGGATGCGGCAAGAGCATGACGGCCTACTCCATCCTGGGACTGGTCCCGCAGCCGCCCGGACGCATCGCCGGAGGTGAGGTCTTCTTCGAGGACAGGGACCTGCTGAAACTCTCTCCCCGGCAGATCCGGGCGATACGGGGCAACGATATCGCCATGATCTTCCAGGAACCCATGACGTCCCTGAACCCCGTATTTACCGTCGGCGAGCAGATCGCGGAAGCGGTCCGCCTGCACCAGGGCGCGGACCGGAAGGACGCCTGGCGGCGGGCCGTCGAACTGCTGGACCTGGTGGACATCCCACTGCCGGAAGAACGGGCCGGAAGCTATCCCCACGAACTCAGCGGCGGCATGCGCCAGCGCGCGATGATCGCCATGGCCATCTCCTGCGACCCGAAGCTGTTGATCGCCGACGAACCGACCACGGCACTGGACGTTACCATCCAGGCGCAGATTCTCGACGTGCTGCGCCGCCTTCAGGAAGAGCTGGGCATGGGACTCATGCTGATTACCCATGACCTGGGCATCGTGGCCGAGATGGCCCACGAGGTACTGGTCATGTACGCGGGGCAGGTCGTGGAACGGGCCGACGTGAAAACGCTCTTCGGAAGTCCCCACCATCCTTACACCCGCGGACTGCTCGCTTCGGTGCCGACAATGAGTTCGGGTACGGAGGAGCTTTCGACCATTGAGGGGACGGTACCGGATCCCGTGGGCTTCCCGGCTGGATGCCGCTTCGCCCCGCGATGTGATTTCGCGGTGGAAGCCTGCGGCCGGCCGCAGGCGCTGGAGGACGCGGGAGGCCGCCACCTGGTCCGTTGCGGCGAATGGCAGCGGGTCGTGCAGGCGGAGACGGCATAGGGGTAGCATCGTATGGCAGAAGAAAAAGAAATGTTACTGCAGGTCCGGGGACTGAAGAAACACTTCCCCGTGGGCGGCGGACTGCTGCGGCGCCACCGGGCGGCCATCAAGGCCGTCGACGGGGTCGACCTGACCCTGGAACGGGGCGAAACACTGGGCCTGGTGGGCGAAAGCGGGTGCGGAAAGACCACGATCGGACGGGCGATCCTGCGCCTGGTCGATCCCTCCGCCGGAACGGCCACCTTCCATACGGCCTTTGAAGAAGGGGAACCGCGCAGGCCGCACGCAGTCTTCGATTTGAAGAAGAGCGATCTCCGGCGGCTGAGGCGTCAGATGCAGATCGTGTTCCAGGACCCCTACGGCTCCCTCAACCCCCGTATGACCGTCGGCGCCCTGCTCAGGGAACCCCTGACCGTGCACGGACTGAGCACGCTGGGAGAAGTGGGTGACCGCGTGACCGAACTGCTCGAAACGGTGGGCCTGAATCCCGCGCACGCACGCCGGTATCCCCACGAGTTCAGCGGCGGCCAGCGGCAGCGCATCGGCATTGCCCGGGCCCTGGCCGTCCGGCCCGAGCTGATCATCGCCGACGAACCCGTCTCGGCGCTCGACGTATCGATCCAGGCGCAGATCATCAACCTGCTCAAGGTGCTGCAGGACCGGTTCCGGCTCAGCTACCTGTTCATCTCCCACGACCTCCGCGTGGTGCGCCACATCAGCGACCGGGTGGCCGTCATGTACCTCGGCAAGATCGTAGAAACGGCCACACGGGACCAGCTGTACGCGAAGCCGCTCCACCCCTACACCAGGGCCCTGCTCTCGGCCGTACCCCTTCCCGATCCCACGCTTGGCCGCGACCGGATCATCCTCAAGGGCGACGTCCCCAACCCGGCGAACCTGCCCCCGGGGTGCCCCTTCCATCCCCGGTGCCCCCTGGCGGAGGCCCGCTGCAAGACCGAAGTCCCCGTGCTGGAAGACAAGGGCAGCGGCCACAAGGCGGCGTGCCACCTGGTCTGAAGAACGGGTCCGGTCCCGGCCTGCTAGAGCGTCAGGCGAGCGTCGGCTCGAGGATCGGGTCAGCCGGCCTGGTCGGGTCAGCCAGCCAGGTCCCGCAACGCGATCATTTCACTGCGAAATTCGGTCTCCATGGACTTTCTCCGGTCATCCGGCAGAAAGCTGAAGCGAATCCCGTTCAGCAGGATTTCGTCGATGGTTTCCCTGGAAAACCCCCAGGGGTCGGCGAGCAGGCAGGCTTCGTCGGTCAGCGAGGTGTTGAACAGGGGGGGATCGTCGGAGTTGACGGTGACGGTTACGCCCGCTTCGTAGAGTGCTTTCAAAGGATGAGACGCCGCGTCGGAGTAGAGCCCCAGGCTGATGTTGCTCGTGGGGCTGATCTCAAGCGGAATCCGATGTTCCGCCAGGTAATCGACGAGTTCGGGGTCCTCTATGGCCCGCACCCCGTGGCCGATGCGCTCGGCGCCCAGATCGTGAATCGCGCTCCAGATGCTTTCGGGGCCGACGTGCTCACCGGCATGGGGGGCGCTGTGCAGACCCTCGGATCTCGCCCGGTCGAACCACGGAACGAACGGCGCGGGAGGGTATCCCTCCTCCATCCCGCCCAGACCCAGGGCGACGACCCCGTCGTCCATCCCCTCGATCGCCACATCGGTCGTATAGTCGAACCGCCCCCGCTCGGGGTAGTCGTTGCGCACCAGGTCGAAGACCCAGTTGATTTCGCAGCCGAAGGCTTCCTTTACCCGGCGGCGTCCGTCCGTCAGCCCGGTGAACCAGACGTCCTGGTCGACCCGGTTGATCCAGAGGTGGGTGCTCGGCGAGAAGGTCACTTCGGCGTACCGGATGTTCTGGCGGGCCATGTCGGCGCCGAATTCGTACACGATCAACTCGAAATCCTCTACGGTGCGGAGGCACTTCGTGATGGCGACATAGACCTCGATGAAATGGTGGAAGTCCCTGAACCGGTACCAGTTACGCAATCCCTCCTCCGTGTCCGCCGGCAGGTCGACGCGGTGCCGTTCCGCCAGCATCAGCAGTGTGGACGGCTGAATGGATCCTTCCAGGTGCACGTGCAGGTCCGCCTTCGGCACGGCGGCGATGTAGTCGTAAAGGGACATGTCGGTAACCTGCGGAATCTATGCGCGATTCAACTGGATCAAGGACGGCGCGGCCGAAAGGTCAGGTGCCAACCTGCGTTTCCGGATAAATGTAACGTTTATCCCGCAGGGCGTAAAGCGTGAGCACATTTGCCATGACATTCACCTGTCCGGCGACTATTATGTGAGGGCATGTAAAACGGTAGAAAGGAGTTAACAAAAGGAGCACGAAGTGGAACTGTCTGTCGTCAGCGGCGGCGTATTCAAACTGGACGGCGGGAGCATGTTCGGGATCGTTCCGAAACCGCTTTGGGAGAAGGTCTGTCCCCCCGACGAAAAGAACCGGATCACCAACGATACGAACTGCCTGCTGATCCGGAAGGACGGCCGGCTCATCCTGGTCGATACCGGCTACGGCGACAAGATGACCGACCGGGACCGGGGCATCTACGGGATGTCGGGTTCCACCATCCTGGGGTCTTTGTCGGCCCGGGGCGTATCCGCGGAGGATATCGATCTCGTCATCCTGAGCCACCTCCATTTCGACCACGCGGGCGGCGCGACCCGGATGGACGAGGAGGGCCGGGCCGTACCTGCTTTCCCCAACGCGCAGTACGTGGTTCAGAAAGGCGAGTGGGGTGACGCCCTGAGTGATTACGGCACCATGAAGACCACTTATCGCTCCGAGAACTACCAGCCCCTGATGGACCGGGGCGTGCTGACCCTGGTGGAGGGTGACGTGGAGATCGAGGAAGGGATCCGTGTCGAGGTGACCGGCGGCCATACCCGGTACCATCAGCTGGTGAAAGTGGACTCAGGCGGTACCCGGGCGGTCTACTCAGGCGATATCCTGCCCATGACGACCCATCTGCGCGCACCGTACAACATGGCCTACGACCTGTTCCCCTACGATACCATGGTCGCCAAGATGCGCCTGCTCCGGCAGGCGGCCGACGAGGGCTGGATCATCGCCCTGGATCACGATGCGAATGTGTCTTCGGGCAGGATTTCGTGCGAGGGCGAAGACCGGTACGCAATCGAACCGGTGGTGCTGGATCGCCTGTCCGCTTGAACCGGGATGTCCAACCGAGTTGCTGCCGCCCCAGGCCGCTGCCCCGGCCGCCTGACTACAGGCCAGCCGCGGACCGCGCGCGATTCCACGCCACCTATCTTGTTCCCGCGCCGAACACCTGCGTGCGCCACATGACCCGGCGCTGCCCATCGTCGAAGGGCGTGCGGCGGTGCATGGTGCAGCGGTTGTCCCACATGACCAGGTCGCCAACCTGCCATCGGTGTTTCCATACGAATCGTGCGTCGGTGGCATGGGCGATCAGTTCGTCCAGCAGGACCTGGCCGCTTTCCCGTTCCATGTCCGTGATGTGATGCGTCAGGTGGGGACTGACGTAGATCACCTTGCGTTCCGTTTCTGGATGGATACGGACGACCGGATGCATCGTGGGTTCCGGGGTATTCAGCGTGTCGATGGGATGCCGGTGGACCGCGTTCAGGCCATCGATGCGGGACTTTATGCCGGGGGCCAGCGCCTCGTAAGACGCGTATCCGTTCGCCCACATCGTTTCGCCGCCCTCGTCAGGTATTTCCAGCGCGTACAGCAATGAAATCGTGCCCGGTTCAGGAAGGTAGGACAGGTCCGAATGGAAAGGGATTTCCTCGCTGCCGAGGGCCCCTATGGGCTTTCCGTCCTCGGTCACGTTAGAGATGACGAAGATCTCCTCGATGGGGCGGTCCGGTTGCGGCCGCACGTGCGGTACGGGCCTTCCGAAATACCGGGTGAAGCGGACCAGGTCCTCCTGGGTGATCGCCTGGCCGCGGAAAAACAGCACGCAGTGGTCGAGAAAGGCGCCGCGCAACACACCTACGGTCTCCCCGTCCAGTTCGTGGCACAGATCCAGGCCACGCACTTCCGCGCCAAGTGCGCCGCCGGTCGGTATGACTTCAAACGAATCCATCATGCCTCGTATACACGGATCCTGCGACCAACCCCGTTTTGGCGCAATTCCCGCAATGCAGGATGACTAGACATTCGTCGCGTCCGGATCGCCCCAGAACGCTTCCAGTTCCACACCCAGGCCGTCCACCGTACGGTTGCACCAGGCGAAGAAACCCGCGATCTGGTTGATCTCCAGGATCGCCTTGTCGCCGAACCCGGCCTCCCTCAACGCAACGATATCCGACTCCGATGTCGCAGCGGGCACCAGGGTCAGCTTGCGCACGTAATCCAGCATGGCGCGGTCGGCGGCGTCCAGGTCCGCGTCGCGGTAGTCCTTCTTGATCGCGTCCACCAGTTCCCGGTCGTTGATCTCTCTGAGGAGCCCCTCCCCATGATGGCGGATTCAGTACTCGCACTCGTTCAGGGCCGAGACGGTCGTCGCGATCATTTCCCGCTGTCCCAGCGTCAGGTCGCAGTCCCCGTGCATCAGGCCCTTGTAGAAGACCATCACCGCCCGCATCGCCTGGACGTTCAGACTGTGCGCCTTGATGATGTTGTCCACGCCGCCCCAGGATCGCATCGAGCCCTGGTAAATCCGGGCCAGCTGTCCTTCCGCTTCCGATTCGTCTATGGTGCGTATCCAAGCCATGCAGGTCTCCTGTGGGTTGACTACATTCCGAAGTGACGCCGCATTCGAGTCACGGCGGCCTTCTCCTCCTTGCTCAGCGACTCCAGTTCGTATTCCTCTTTGGTGATCTGATCGCGGAATTCCTCGAAGGGCAGCCCGCCCTTGCCGGTTTCGTTGAAATAGGCGCTGAGTTGATACCGCTGGAAGATGTTCATTCTGGGATAGTCCTGGGTCCAGACCGCGGCGTCATGCAGCACGTGGGTCGAAAACACGAGGGCGTCGCCGGCTTCCATGGGCACGGTGATGGAGACAGGCGGCTGGTGGCCGACCTTCAGCCCGTCAGGCGTGGCGAAGGCCGACTTGTGGCTGCCGGGCACCAGGCTGAACCCCGTCCCCTCGGGCACGTCGGCCAGTGCGACCCAGGTAGCCAGGTGGCTGCAGTAGATCTCGCCGCCCGCCGCCTGGTAGTCGTTGTGGGGGTTGCGGAACCCCGGCGGAAACTTGAACCCGCTGTCGTCCCGGTGGTAGCCCTGGTGGTCCTCGTCGTCCGGCGCCGCCGGGTCCATTTTCGTGAAGTTGCAGTGAAACAGCCGGGGCATGCCCATAGTCAGCCCCGCGACGACGCGGATGATCTCCGGATCGGCGTTCAGTTCCTGGAACAACCGGTGGCCGTACTGGATGTGGTCCAGGTGTGTCTTGTAGGGCTCCTGACGGTGCCTGAACACCGGCGCGGGGATCTCGGGCTCGTCCACGGAGAGCCAGTGAGCGACGACCTCCAGGATGCGTGCCAGGCGGTCCGGCGCGATCACGCCGCGCAGGTGCAGGTATCCATGCAGGTCGAAATGCCACTTCTCTTCTTCGGTCAACAGATGGGAATATGGCGACGGCATGGACGGCCCTCTGACGTTTCAGTCGACATACACCGCAGGCGCGTGGGATCCGTTTCGGTTCCCGGGTGTCCTATCGGCCCAGCCAACCACCGTCGACGGCCAGTACCGCACCGTGGACGTAGTTGGAAGCGTCCGAACTGAGGTAGACGACGGCGCCGCCCAGGTCGCTCGGCGCGCCCCACCGGCCGGCGGGGATACGTTCGGATATGGACTTGGAACGCTCCGGGTCATGCTGCAGGGCCGACGTGAGGTCGGTGGCGATATAGCCCGGCGCAATGGCGTTGACGTTGACGCCCCTGGAGGCCCATTCGTTGGAAAAGGCCATGACCAGTTGTCCGACTGCGCCCTTGGACGCCGCGTAGCTGGGCACGGTGATGCCGCCCTGGAAGGACAGTACGGATGCGGTGAACACGATCTTTCCGCGGCCTCGGGCGACCATGTCCCGTCCGATCTCCCGGCTCAGGATGAACGGCGAGTTGAGGTTTACATTCATGACCGTGTCCCAGTATTCGTCGGAATGTTCGGCTGCGGGCGCCCGCAACGTAAGCCCGGCGTTGTTGACGAGGATATCGATGACCGGGAAATCGTTCTTGACCTGGTGAATGAAATCATACAGCGCGTCCCGGTCGTTCAGGTCGACGCTGTAACCGGTAAACTTGCGGTCCAGGGCGGTGACGGCCCCTTCGATTTCGCTGCCGGACGACTCCATCGACGCGCTTGCGCCCACGATATCCGCGCCTGCTCCGGCGAGCGCTTCGGCCAGTCCCCTGCCGATCCCCCTGCGACAGCCAGTTACGAGTGCGGTTTTGCCATCTAGCCTGAATGCGTCCAGTATGGACATGAAGTCTCCGTTTTTAAGCGTGAGCCGTTGAGGACAGTGTTACCCGGAACGCGGCCAATGGGATGCTTTCACCAGGCCGCTTATTGACGATTAGAAAAAGTTGCAGCGCGCGTGGTTTGTCAACCGGGAAAGTGTGCATGTCGATGGGAACAGCCGGCTATTTCAAACCGGGGAAAAGATGCTCGACGATCTTCAGAAGGATAATCGTGATGATGGGAATCGCACCGATAAGCAGGTTCAATTTGACTTCTATGGATTTAAGCCGATCCCGGATGCTATGATCCTTCGTGTACACCTCCGAAAACAGCAGATTGAGCCTGTCCGTTTCTGAAACGACCGAATCTGCCGGTTTAATTCCTGGATGGTCCGTCATTGGTCAACCTCCGGTCCGCGTGGGTGGAACGTAGTCCGCTGGTGTTATTGAATTAGTCATTGGCTGCCCACGGGTTCTCGAGTCCTTTGCTGAATTTACTGCAATGGGTAAGATCGACAGTCTTCGCCACGAGCGGATGAAAGACGGGTAGGGCGGGCGGGGGAGGGGTGAACCTCGAGGACTTCTTCGGCAAAGCCGTCACATGCGCGTCGGTGCCAGGTTCCAGGTCTGCAGCGATATGAACCTGGCCGCGCCTCCGCGTGCGAACAGGCTGACGCCCATGCTGTCGGTTCGTGTCGGATAGATGCGTTGGGTCACGCATTGCCGGCGGTTGGCGTAGACCTCGAGGATCGAACGGTCCAGGAAGATGCGCAGCACCAGCGGTTCACCCGGCGCCAGCTCGAACGGCCCCTCCTGCGCGGTGACGTAATGTTCGTGCTCAGGCAGGTGCGGCTGCAGACTTCGGTACCGCATGTAACGAACTTCGCGGTCGAGGGACGACCGGCTGACATCGACGCGCAGGACGCCTGCCGCCACGTCGCAGGAAACCGCGGTTTCCTCCTCGCCCCCCGGAGAGCGCAGCACTTTCACGCCGACCTCCCGCGCATCCCGGGGATCGATTTCGACGGTCAGTTCCAGGCAGTCCCCGCCGATACCCTCGACGGCCAACTCCGAATCGGCGGCTACGTCGATGGACTCATGCCGGCGGGCATCGAGCCGCAGCACTTCAAGCTCCGGCACGGGATCGATCCACAGTTGACCGCCGGGCCCCGGCGACAACAGGCGGGGAACGGTCATTGCGCCCGACCACCCGGATTCGCGCTCACGATCGTTTCCGCGCAGTTCGCGGATCCAGTCGAAGAAGACGCGCCGTCCATTGGGATCCAGCAGCGTCCTCGGGCCGCCGAGATGTCCTCCTTCCCAGCTCATGCGCCCGTGTATCTCGGGAACAAACAGTTCATTCCGCACCTCGCCGATGTAGTACTGGCTTCCCTGCAGATGGCTGCAGAAGAGCAGCATGTGGCGGTCGCCGAAGGGGAAGAAATCGGGCACCGCGCAGTCTTCGCCGCCTTCGGTCCATGCCCGCCTCGACCGGTAGAACAAGTCGACGTACTCCCAGGTGCGCAGATCCTCCGATTTAAACAGGAACGCGGCGTCCCCCCGGCCTTGCGGGTCCCGGTTGTTGACGGCGGCGTAATACTGGCCGTCCGCCAGCCACCCGCAGGGGTCGTGCATGGTGTAGCGGCCGAAGTCGGCGCTCCCCGCTTTCGGCTCGGGGATCACCGGATTCCCCGGGTCTTTCGTCCATTCGATCAGCAGGTCGTCGCTGCTGCGGGCGAGACAAAGTCCGTCGGGGTTGCCGTAGTAGATCAGTACCGGAACTTCGTCCTTGCTGACCAGGGCACCCCCGCTGAAACAACCCTTCCGGTCCGGTCCGTCCGCATCCGGTTTCAGCGCCACAGGATGGTGGACCCAGTGCACCAGGTCGGTACTGGAGGCATGGCCCCACTGGATGAGATGCCAGTAGGCGCCGTGCGGATTGTACTGGTAGAAGATGTGATAGCGGCCCTTCCAGAAAAGGGCCCCGTTGATATCGTTCATCCAGGCCGCCGGCGGCGTGAAGTGGTAAGCGGGCCGGTGCGGGTCGCTTGCATAGGAGGCAGCGAGTTCGCCGGCTTCCCGTATACGGGTTTCCATCCGTTCAATCCGGTTGTCGTCGGTCATTTTAGCGCTCCCGGGTTGCCTGCCCGGGAATTCTTTTTGCGGGCCGATGCATGGCCTGGGCCACGATTCGCGGGCAGAACCGGTCCGGGCGAGTGGCCGCTAACGGGCACAATTCGCCGAATCGTTGAAGATATGCTTGATATATGGAGAACCTATGGGCGTAATTTACATACACAAACGAGGCCCCGCCAGTTCGTCGATCGTGGAGATACAATGGTCATCGAAACCCCCCGATACACGATACGTTCGCTCAATTCGAACCAGTCCTACTGGGAACAGGACATGTTCCCGGATTGGACCGCCCTGAATTGTTACCGGCACTATCCGGACGGTGGGACCGGGACAGGTGTCGAACCCCATTACCACGACAATGACGAGATCTGGCTGTTCACCGCGGGCCGCGGGGAAGTTCGCCTTGACGGCGTAAGACACGAGATCACGCCGAACACGCTGGTCTATACGCCCATGGGCTGTGTCCACCAGTTCCAGATGTTCACGCACTACGAGAACAACGCCATCGTGACGCGCCTGGAGCGGGCGGGCAGGCCGCTGCACCTCACCGTGGAGGAGTATGGTCCCCCCGAGCCCACCGTTTCCGGTTTCGTCGTTCCGGGCAGCATGAATACCGGCCCCATACCGGATCCCGGCCCGCGATGCCCTATCTCCGAATGGCGGCTTCGGCGATATGAAGAGGTGAACGCCCAGGGAGGCACCCAGCGTGACGCCGTGCTGAACCGGAACGAGCACTGGATGGTACTGAGCGGGGCCGTGCAACTGTCGCTGGACGGACGGGAAGTTTCGCTCGAACCGGGCGATATCTCGCTGCTCCGGGCAGGTATCGCCCGACGGTTGTCCACGGAAGACCAAAGCACGCGGGCGGTGGTCGCGCGGGAGCATCCGGTAGACGCTGCCTAGTCCTCGCCGATCGCCTGGTGGATCTCGTCGAGCCAGACGACCATCTCGGCCGTGATATCGTTGTGGGGGCCCGGAATGCCCATCTCCGGCCAGGCCCATGCCCCGTTCTCCAGTTGGGTTTCGACAAGGTTGTTTCCGACCCTGACCGCCATGTCGCGGTACTTCGCTTCCCCGGTGAGCGTGTAGAGCATCGCGCCGGCCCAACCGACCTTGCCGGCACGCAATAGTCTGTAGTGATAGTCCCCAACGTGCTCGCAGAACCGCATGTACGTTTTCGCCAGGTCCAGCCATTCCTCCTCGCCCGTGGCCATGTACAGCCGGCAAAGGAAACCCGCCGCGATACCGGGATGGTAGAAGGACTGGTCCCGCGACGCGTCCCGCGTCAGCACGTACCTGAAGTCGTCGCCGTCCATCACCTCGGTGATCAACCCGCGTTCGCGGCTGTAGACCGTCCACAACTCGTTCGGGAAATCGGGCTGTTCCTTCATCATTCGCCGCATCCAGGCACCCACGCTCCTGGCCACATCCAGTCTTCCGGTGTAGACGGCGCACCATCCGCAGCCGCTCACAACCCACAGATCCTGTTCGGTGCCGCTGCCCCGCGCCGTCGGATGGGAGTAGAAGCCGCCGCTGTCGGGGTCGCGGAACCCGAGGAGGAAATCCATGCCGCACCGGGCCAGGTCGAAGGCGCCCATACGGTGGGCCGCCTTGATGACCCAGGCGTTATGGTAGGTGTAGTAGTAGCTGTCGAGCTCGTTGGCGGGACGTGGACCGAAGTCGCCGTCGGGGAGGAACCCGTTGTGCCTGATCCACCGGAGCAGGCGGCTTGCCGCGTGAGACAGTCCGCACACGAGAAACGCGGCAGGTACCTTGTAGTATTCGGTGACGCCGAGACCGGGATCGCCGAAACTGCCGTCCGCGTGCAACTGGCCGAGCAGGTAACGGCCGCCACGGTCACGCGCTTCCCTGAATGGGCTCATTCAGTACTCCGGCCTGGAGCGTTTGACGATCAAGTCTATACCCGCTTCCTGATTGGATTCTACACCGGATCCATTACATTGTAAATCCGAACCGGACATGCTTCGCGGCAACAAGACCCTTCAATGTGCTGACTCGCACTCGGTATTTCAATCACAAACAAAGCGCCGCTGCCTTTATTGAGAACGGAACCTGACATGAAGATAACCAGTGTTACGCGGTTTTGTATGTTCTGGATGCTTTCAATGTTTATGGCTGGCTGTTCGAACGTAATCTACATCGAGTCGGCGAACCAGAACAGTCGGGTCGATTACGTGGTGATTCACGCCACCTCGGCGAATTTTGCGGAATCGGTAAGATTGCTCACCACCCGAACCGGGCGTCCGGTCAGCGCACATTACCTGATTCCCGACGAAAACGACCCTACCTACGGTCACCGCCGGTTGCGTTTGCATCAATTCGTGAAGGAAAGCCAAAGGGCATGGCACGCCGGCGTCAGCTACTGGGCCGGGGATACGGGGCTTAACGCCCGATCCATCGGAATCGAGATCGTAAACGAGTTTAGCTGTAAGTCGGATACGTCAGCTGTCGAGGACAGCGGTCCGGACGCGCTCGTCTGTGATTTCCCGCCTTTCAGTGAAGCGCAGATCGAGATGTTGATCGAATTGCTTCGGGGCATTCAGCGACGGCACCCCCGCATTGGTCCGCTCGATTTCGTCGCTCACTCCGATATTGCGGTCCCACACCGGCGCCGGTCGGATCCGGGTCCCCTCTTTCCCTGGCGAAGGCTGTACGACGAAGGCATAGGCGCCTGGTATGACGAGGAATCTAGGTTGCGTTACATGGCGCAATTCGAGGACCAGCTACCTACGGTCGAAAGAGTGCAGACCGCATTGCTAAGGCTCGGATACCTGGTCGAACCAACCGGCGAACTCGATCACCAGACGCGCTTCGCCGTACGCGCGTTTCAAATGCACTTTCGCCCCTCGGACTATGGCGGCGTACCCGACGTTGAGACCGCGGCCATTCTCTGGAGCCTGATCGATAAATACCGCGGCGGGTACCTGCCTTGACTGCACGCTGCATGGTAAAAACCATCGCAGTTCGAAAAACGTCGAGAATCCAAATTCGGAACGCGACCAATCAATAAACTGGAATGACCGCACGACCAATGAATCTGGTAAGGAGGATCGGAAATGACAGTGGTTGATTATCTAATGCCGGCGGCTGTGATTCTGGTGGCGGTGTTAGGTTGGATTTCCAGTTGGATTTTCTTCCTGCGAGGCAAGATGGTCGAAAAACGTGAATTGGATACAGCCAAGACCGACCTGGTAAGAGAGATCGGAACACTACAAGAAAGGACGATGGCAGGTATCGCCGAATTGAGAGCCGATGTAAGAGAAATCAGGCATGACGTAAAGACCTTATTGTCACGCTAAATTTAAATGACAACCTACAGCTTCCCGAAGATCATCGACACGCCCAGGCTCATCCACTTCCAGTCGTCGCTGGACACGTTGTACTGCGCCTGGAGGCTGAAACGACCGAGCAGGAGTCCGATTCCGGGGGACACGACCAGGTCTCTTTCCGTGACGAAGCCGTCTTTCGCATTCGCGTTGACGTTACCCATCTGCCGCGTTCTCTTGTACACCACGCCGGCAGCGCCCTGCACGAACAGCCTTTCCAACGGGTAGAATCGCAGGCCGGCGGTCACCGGAATGCTGGAGTAGTTGCCCTCGATCCGGTCGACGATGGCGTCGAGACCCTGGTCGACCAGGTCCTCCACTTCGGTGCGGGACTTGATCTTCTCGCTGCCGTAGGTGACGTAGCCGCCCGAGCAGACCAGCTGGACGCGATAGCTGAACCAGTACGTCAGGGCGGCATGGGCGCCGTAACCGTAGTTCTCTTCGACCAGATCGGCAAGACCCGCGGCGGGGCGGGCCACTTCGCCGCCCAGGTTAAAATTGAACTGTCCGGACGCCGGCAGCGTGACGAGACTGACCGATGCCGCGAAGACCAGCGCACGGAAGGCCTGTATCATGATACTTGTCCCCGATCCGGTCTAGACATTCATTGGTGTCCGTTCGATTTCACCGCCGCGCGGGGCGTACCGTGGCCAGGCGGCTGGTGCCCGTGGATAGGTGGGCTGGTGCCCGCAATCAGACGGGGCGGGCGTCCATGGGTATGTACCGCGCTTCGGTCGGCCCCGTATACTCGCCCAACGGGCGGATGATCCGGTTGTCGGCGTACTGTTCGAGGAGGTGCGCGGTCCATCCGGTGATCCGGCTGCAGGCGAAAACGGGTGTGAACAACCCCGCCGGAATCCCCATGCTGGCATAGACCGATCCGGAATAGAAATCCACGTTGCAGGCGATACCCTTCAGGTCCATCATGGTTTGCTCGATCACGCGGGACATTTCATACCACTTCAGGTCACCCGCATTCCTGCCCAGTTCCTCCGAGAGGCGGCGCAGGTGCGTCGCCCGGGGATCCTCCGTCTTGTAGACGCGGTGACCGAATCCGGGAATTTTCTCCCTGGCGGCCAGTTTCTCCCTGACGTAGTCCGCGGCCAGGGAGATCTCCCCGATCTTGTTGAGCATGTCCATCACGTCCTTGTTGGCGCCGCCGTGCAGCGGTCCCTTGAGCGTGCCGACGGCCGACGTGACCGCCGAATGCATGTCCGAGAGCGTGGCCGCGGTGACCCGGGCGGCGAAGGTCGACGCGTTCAGTTCGTGGTCGGCATGCAGGATCAGGGCGACGTCGAAGGCCTTCGCGTGCTCGGGGTCCGGTCGCATACCGGTCAGCATGTACAGGAAATTCGCGGCGTGGTCCAGAGACGGATTCGGCGCGATGGGATCGCCGCCGTGCGAAATCCGGTGCCAGGCGGCGGTAACGGTCGCGAACTGGGCGGTCAGCCGGACGGCTTTGCGCAAATTCGCTTCGCGGGCGTGGTTCGCCGCATCCGGGTCGTAGGCGGACAGGAACGACACGGCCGAACGGAGCACATCCATGGGCGCCGTGTGGCGCGGGAGTGCCCGCAGCAGGTCCAGAACTGCTGCAGGCAACGTTCTGCCGGCGAGGAGCTGCTCGTTGAGTTCCGCCAGACGGCCCGATCCCGGCAGGTCGCCGTGCCACAGCAGGTAGGCCGTTTCCTCGAAACTGGAATGGGCAGCCAGGTCGTGAATGTCGTGGCCCCGGTAGAGCATTCTGCCCTGCAGGCCATCGATGAAACAGACGGCCGTCTGCGCGGCTACGACGCCTTCAAGGCCTAGCTTGACCATTCCGTTTCTTCCCCGGTGGATACGGTTTTGTGCCGTGGACAGGATAGAGATGCGGCCCCCGGGTGTCAAGGTGTTTTTGGTCCGGATTCCGCCTCCGGGAAGGGCGTCTACGTCGGTTTTTTGTTTGTCGATGAAGCCCCCCGTATTTATCTTATACACCTTCGATTTTCCGGGCCGATTCCACGGAGCAACGCGATGCCGACACCGCTGAATTCCGACACGGTCACCCATGGCATACGGGTCCAGGTATACCCGGGCTATCTGCCCGATCATTCCGATCCCGGCCAGAGCCAGTACGTGTTCGCCTATCGTATCGTCATCACCAACGACAGCGAGCGGTGGGTGAAGCTGATCAACCGTCACTGGGTCATCATCAACGCCGACGGCAAGCGTAGCGAAGTCAGGGGACCGGGCGTCGTGGGGTTGCAGCCCGAACTCGAGCCCGGAGAAAACCACGAATACCAGAGCCTTTGCCCCCTGGACACGGAGTGGGGCACCATGGAAGGCGAATACGAAATGCAGGACGCGGACGGCCGTCACTTCGAAGTGGAGATCGGCCGGTTCTATCTTGCGATATCTTCGGACGAAAAGGTGGAGTCATGGCAAAAAAACTGACCGCGCAGGCGGAAGATTTCTCGGCCTGGTACAATGAAGTGATCGCGAAAGCCGAACTGGCCGACAACGCGCCGACCCGCGGCTGCATGGTCATCCGGCCATACGGTTTCGCGCTTTGGGAGAACATGGTGGCGGTGCTGGACCGGATGTTCAAGGATACCGGTCACGTAAATGCCTATTTCCCGTTGTTGATCCCCGACAGCTTCTTCCAGAAAGAAGCGGAGCACGTGGAGGGATTCTCGCCCGAATGCGCCGTGGTTACGCACGGTGGGGGAAAGAAGCTCGAAGAAAGCCTCATGGTCCGCCCGACCTCCGAGACCATCATTGCGGACATGTACGCCAGGTGGATCCAGTCCTATCGCGACCTGCCGCTGCTGATCAACCAGTGGGCCAACGTCTTCCGGTGGGAACTGCGGCCGAGGGCCTTCCTGCGGACGACGGAATTCCTCTGGCAGGAAGGCCACACGGCCCACGCCTCGGCGGCGGAGGCCGAGGAGGAGACCCTGCGCATCCTGGACATCTACCGCACCTTCGCGGAAGACTACATGGCG
This sequence comes from Gemmatimonadota bacterium, assembly GCA_009841265.1. Taxonomy (NCBI): domain Bacteria; kingdom Pseudomonadati; phylum Gemmatimonadota; species Gemmatimonadota bacterium. Next base: position 325,179 of record VXMB01000009.1, read on the forward strand.
ATTCCGGTGCTGTACGGTCCGAAAACCGACGCCGAGAAGTTCCCCGGCGCGCTTCAGACCTACGCCATCGAGGGCATGATGAAGGACGGCAAGGCCCTGCAGATGGGCACTTCGCACGACCTGGGGCAGAACTTCTCCCGGGCCTTCAACATCGATTTCCAGACGCGGGACGGGTCGCGCGAACACGTCTACCAGACGAGTTGGGGCATGAGCACCCGGACCGTCGGCGCCATCATCATGGCCCATGGCGACGACAGGGGGCTGGTACTGCCTCCCCGCCTGGCGCCTCACCAGGTCGTCGTCATTCCCATCGCGAAGTCCGACGAGGAACAGTCCGTCGTGCGGGAAGCCGTCGACAAGCTGGTTGCGTCGCTGGAAGGCGTGCGGGTGAAGGTCGACGACCGCGAGCAGTTCGGCCTGGGCTGGAAGTTCACCGAGTGGGAAACGAAGGGCGTGCCGCTGCGTGTGGAACTTGGCCCGCGGGACATCGCGTCCGGCCAGGCGGTGGTCGTGCGCAGGGATACGGGGGAGAAGGACTTCGTTTCCCTCGAGTCCCTGGGCAAGCGGATCGGGGATCTGCTGGAGACCGTGCAGCGGGATATGTTCCAGCGCGCCTTGGATTTCCGCGAAGCCCGTTCCCGGGAGATCCGGGACCGGGAAGCCTTCATGTCGGCCGCGAACGGCGACGGGGGGTTCATCCACGCGCACTGGTGCGGCGATCCGGCGTGTGAGGCCGCGGTCAAAGACGAAACCCGGAACACGATCCGGTGCGTCCCCATGGACTGGCAGGCCGATCCGGGCGCTTGCGCGTATTGCGGGGGGACATCGGAACGAAAGGTCGTCTACGCCCAGGCCTACTGATCCCCGTACATCCCCAGCACTTCCATTGCCGCGTTGCGCCCGTTGACGGCGATCACGCTGCCGCCCGGATGGGTGCATGCCCCGCACAGGTAGACCCCGGGCATGGGCGTCCGAGGTTCGAGCCGCTTGTCCCACATGAAGGCCGGCAGGATCTCGCCCTGGAAGATATGGCCGCCGGTCAGTCCCACCTTCATCTCGATATCCGGCGGACCCATGACGTCCATGTGCAGGACGGCATCGGGTATGTTGCTGCAGAAGCGGCCGAGTGATGCCAGGGCCAGCCTCCCCACCTCCTCCCTCCGGGAATCCCAGTCGCCCTCGGCGAAGGCGTAGGGGACGAACTGGGCGAAGATGCTCATGGTATGACGGCCCGCCGGCGCCACGCTCGGGTCGTGGGCGGTGTGGAAGTAGAGTTCCTCCCAGAGGCGCGGGGGCAACCGGCCGTCTCCGGCCATGGCGTGGTATTCGTGCCATTGCCGTGCGGTAAGCGGGAGGTTGACCTGGCCCCGGTGGTGGTCCTCGTCCGTTCCCGGCCGGCTGGTGAAATCCGGCAATTCGGCGAGGGCCATGTTGATCTTGACGGTCGCGCCGGTCTGGGGAACCGATTCCACGCGGTCCTTCCACGTCCCGTCGGCCGCGTCGCCGAGGAGTCGCAGCGTGACCCGGGGATCGGCGTTCGATACGACCGCCTTCGACCGTACGCGCTCGCCCCCCTCAAGTTCCACGCCCTCTCCGGGCAGGATGCGGGCGACGGGCACGCCCGCGGCCACCACGGCGCCGGAGTCGCGTGCAATGTCGCACAGTATGAAGGACACCACGCCCATTCCGCCCCGCACGTACCCCCACATGCCGGGCATGCCGGCCATGGTTCCCGTGGAGTGGAAAACGTGCACGGAGGCGGTCCCGGGCTCGTAGGGGCTGGCGTTCGTCCCGATCACACCCTGGCCGGTCAGGGCCATGCGCAGCCGCTCGTCTTCGAGGTACCGCTCGACGTATTCGACCATGGACCATTCGAAGAGCAGTCCGATGGCCTCCCGGTCGCCCTTGAGGCGTTCTTCGATCTGTTCCCGGGTCGGCGCCCGCCCGATCCAGATGTCGTCCTTTCCAGGCGGACGCAGGGCTTCCCGTATGCGCCGCATGGGCGCGTACATGGCCTCGAAGCCCCTCACGTCCCGGGGCGACAGGCGGCGGATCTCCTCCCGGCAGCGGTCGTCATCCTCCCACAACTGTACGCTCGATCCATCCTCGAAGGGTACGAACATGCCCGCTTCCGCCGGCGTCCATCGATAGCCGTAGCGTGCAAAATCCAATTCCTCGATCACCAGGGGATGGAGCAGGCCGGCGAGGTAGGCGCAGGGCGACACTCGGTATCCCGGCCAGGTCTCTTCGAGCGTGCAGGCGCCGCCCACGCGTTCCCTGGCTTCCAGGACCAGCACCCGCTTCCCGGCACGGGCGAGGTAGGCCGCGCAGGCCAGGCCATTGTGGCCGGCGCCCACGACGACCGCGTCCCAGTCGCGTCCCGCGAGCGAGGACACGGGTTCGGGCAGGCCGATAAGGCCCAGTGCGTCGCGGCAGGACCTGCCCGGCGCTGAAGCCGCCACGGATGGTGACGACGCGGACGAAGATGTCGCGGGCAAAGATGCCTCCGATCTGGCGGTACGTGTACGCATGCCGGTCATCCGCCGGCGTCCATCCTAAATCAGGTTCGGCAACAACGGGTGGTCCCGGTTTTCCAGCGGCAGGGCGATGCGGCTTTCCGCCAGGTGGGCGGCAAAGACGCCGTGGATCATCTCCAGTGCCCAGCGCCCGTCGTATCCGCTGTTCACCGGTCTGCGTCCGTCCCGCCTCGCCTCGAACACGTCGCGGACGATGGCGGCGTTGGCCGCCGCCTGAAGCGCGCTCATTGAAGGCTGCTCGGAAGGCTCAAGTTCCAGCGCTTCCGCGGTAACGTCGCGAACCGACGCGTCGTCGTCCGGATGCCAGACCGGGGATTCGTGGATCCTGATCTGCTGGGAACCTTCATGTACGGTCATGATGCCCTCCGAACCGTACACCCACATCCCGTACCTCCGGGGGTGAGGGGCCTGGTTGCGGCGCGTTTCGAAAGTGGCCGTCACGCCGTGACCGAAACCGTACATCGCGTGGATGGCGTCGCCCGCGATGAGACCCAGTTCTTCCGGACCCTCCACGGCGTCTTCCAGGGTCGCGGGCCGGCCGCCGGCCATGGTCACCGACGCCTGTACCCAGGCGGGGTTTCTGCCGAGGAGGAACCGTAGCATGTCGAAAAGGTGGGTGCCCAGCACCATAAGGTCCTCGCCGCCTCCGCGATGATCCTCCTTGCCGTTCATGCCGACGTGCAGAATATCCCCGATAGCGCCGTCGACGATCAGTTGACGGGCGTGCCACGCGGCCGTGTGCATGCGGCCCTGGTGGGCGATGCCCATCATCACCCCGGCCTTCTCGCAGGCTTCGATCATGGCGTCGGCCTCGGACAGCGTTCGGGCCATGGGCTTCTCGAGGAAGATGCACGCGCCCGCTTCCGCGACGGCCAGGGTCATTGCGGCGTGCTGGTCGAGCCAGCGGGGACAGATGCTGACGATATCGAACCACTCGTTGCGCAGCATCTCCCGGTAATCCGTATACAGGTTCCGCACGCCGAGCCGCCGGCCCGCTTCCCGCAGACCGTCCGGATCGTCGTCGGCCACGGCGATGATGTCCACGTCATCCATTTCGAGGTACACCGTGTCCAGGCCATGGCCGTAGTTGCCACGGCCGGTGCGTCCGATGACCCCCGCCCTGTATCGTCGGTCCATTCGATGCTCCTGCGGTATCAGCGCTCTTCCGGAAGCCTCTCCCGGTGGATCGCTCACGGAGCCGGCATCAACCAGCCCGCGATATTCAGGATCAGCAGCAACCCCAGTATGGCATAGTCACGCCAGACGAAGGGGAAAGCAAGGTACTCCGTTCTCCTGCCCCGCATGCCGAAACCCTTGGATTCCAGGGCCATGGAAAGCAGGTCGGTGTCCCTGATCGCGTACACGAATATGGGCACCAGCAGCGGCACGTACTTGTGGGCCCGCTGAAATACGTTCCCGCTCTTGAGATCGAGGCCCCGTGCCTGCTGGGCCTGGACGACCGTGCCGATACGCGTAAAAAACAGGGGAACGAGCCGAAAGGCAAGAGAGAGCGCGAAACTGACGGCGAAGGGCAGCCCGATGGCCCGGAGCCCATAGGCGAATTCCTCCACTTTCGTACAGGAAACGAAGACCATGCCGGAAACGAGCATCGCCTCGAGCCTGAATCCCATGGCGAACCCGAACCGTATGGACTCCGTCGAGAGCGTGAACAGTCCAAAGGACCAGAACGGATCGCCGACGCGTCTGAACAGCGACCAGGACACGACGCTGAACACGAGCACGGTAATCATGAGTGGCAGGATCCGGCGGAGGTTTCTGAACGCGCCGGCCGAACGGGCTAGCAACAGGACACCCGACAGGATGACCAGCTGGTACCAGGGCGACTGGAAGGCCACCGTGAGGATCAGCAACAGGGCCAGTCCCACGGTCTTCGTCGAGGGATGGAGCCGATGCAACAGGGAATCAGTGGGTATGTAGAGCACCATGGGCGGTCCGGTCCGCAGGCCTTGGGGCTGTACGGCCGGGAACTATTCCTCCACACGTTCCAGGCAGTCGGCAATCTCTTTGACGGAACGTGCCACGAGTCCGAATTCATAACCGAGACGGACGGCCTCGGGCGCTTCCAGGTACAGCGATTCCAGCAATTCGGGATTGCTGAAACACGTCCGCACGTCTCCGTCCTGGACGACGCGTCCGCCCGACATGATGACGCAACGGTCGGCGTATTCGGCGACGACCCACATGGAATGGGTAATCATGACCACGGTACGGCCGGATTCGTTGAGCCGCCGGACCAGGTTCAGTATGGCGACCTGGCCGTGGTAGTCCAGCCCGGTGGTCGGTTCATCCAAAACGAGGATCTCGGGGTCCGTGGCCAGCACCGACGCCACGGCAAGTTGCTGCCTTTCTCCCCGGGTCAGATTGAAGGGGTCCTCGAGATCCCGGCCGGACAGGTCGGTTTCGGCCAGTGCCGCGTCCACTTTCTCCCCGATTTTATCTTCGGAGAACCCGTAGTTCCGGGCGCCGAAGGCGACTTCGTCCCGCACGGTATTGGCGAAGATCTGATGGTCCGGATTCTGGAATACGTAACCGACGCGACGTCCCAGTTCGGGCAGGGTCCAGTCGGTGGTCGACTTGCCCAGGACCCGGACCTCGCCCTCCGTCGGGGCGTGCAGTCCGTTGAGATGCTTGGCGAGCGTGGTCTTGCCGCAGCCGTTCTGTCCCACCAGCGCGACGAATTCACCGGCCGCGATGTCCAGGCTGACCCCGTCCACGGCCGGCGGTGTTTCGCCGTATCTGAAGACCAGGTTTTCGATGTGCACGACAGACTGGCGCGGCTCACCCGGTGGCTCACCCGATGGTTCACCCGGTGATTCATGCGGCCGTTCGCTCCGGCGCGCGCCTTCCAGGCTTTCCCGGGCAGACTCCCTGACGCGCCATCCGGCCGAACGGATTCGGGCAGCCGCGTCCTGTATGGTCAGCGCATCCGTCTCCAGTCCCAGTTGGGACAGCAGCACGGTGGTCTGAAGCGGCCTGACGCCATGCCGTATCACATTCCGGGGATCGGCCAGGATCTCGCCGGGCGGCCCCTCCTGGACGATACGCCCCTCGTGCATCAACAGGATCCGGTCCGCGCTCAGGACGTGTTCGGTCTCGTGCTCCACCAGGATGATGCCCTCGATCTCGTTACGCAGGACCTGGGCGAGCTTGAAGATGGCTCGTTTTCCGACGGGATCCAGGTCGGTCGTCGGTTCGTCCATGACCACCACCGAGGGACTGCCCGCCAGCACCGAGGCGATGGCCAGCCGCTGCTTCTCGCCCCCCGACAGGCTGGCGGGGTCCCGCTGTTCGAAGCCCGACAGCCCGACCCGGTTCAGCGCCTGGTCGACGCGGCTTTTCATCTGATCGCGGTCCACGGCGAAGTTCTCGAGGGCGAAAGCCGTCTCGAGTTCCACGTTGGTGGAGAACAACTGCGCCTCGAAGTCCTGGAAGACCAGGCCGACGATTCGTGCCAGTTCGTAGACCTGCGGCCGTTCGGATTCCCGGTGGCCGGCTACCTGCAGGCTTCCGTCGAGCCTGCCCTTTGTAAAGGAGGGTATCAGCCCGTTCAGGCAGCGGCACAGGGTGGATTTGCCGGCGCCGGTCTCGCCGACGATTACCGTGAATTCACCGCGGGGATGATGGTAGTTGATCTGATCGAGCGCGGGCTTAGGGGCGTCGCGGTAGGTGAACGCGAGGTCGCTGAGCGTGAGGATCGGCTGGTTCAAGAGACTTGATTCATGGAGGGATTGCACCCTAATTTACAATGGATGAAGAACGCGAACAGGTTAGTGGTTAATCCTCCGTTTGTCAATTTTGGTTTATCCATCAATCGCATCTGCACAAAGGAAAAACGTTCAATTAGTTAATGTATAAGGTTGCCGTGCTCGTAAAGATGGATATGAATCTGGCCTCTTTTGAATATTCACAGTATAGTAAGTATACATTCCTAATAGTTTGTGTTAGACTATTTCAATAGTCAAAGACCGGATTCGCAAGTAATGTGTTAAGTACATTCGATCACGGTCCCGATCATGGAATCGATATGGTACGCTGCTCCATACTTGCCTCCATCTTGCTCCTCTCGGCCTGTTCCCTGGCGCCGAACCGGAACCTTCAGGTACTCGAATCGGTACCGGAAACGCCCGGCGCGTTTGCCGCCGGCGTAGCGGATTCCGGTGCATACCGGCCCCTGGCATGGTGGAAGTCATTTGAAGATCCGGTCCTCGACCGGGTCATCGAGGAGGTGCTCTCTTCGAATTTCGACCTGGCCGGAGCGGTCGCCCGGGTACAGCAGGCCCGGAGCCGGGCGGGTGTCGCCCGGGCTGCGGCGTTTCCCCTGCTTCAGCCTTCGTTAAGCGTGAACGACTTCGACGGTCCGACGAACGCTGGCATCGGAGCGCAACTGGAGGAGGTCGGGCTGGACCCGGAATCCCTGAGCGCGGCGGGCGTGGAGATCCCCGACCGTCTGGGACTCACCACCTATACCCTGAGTATGGACTTCGCCTACGAACTCGATTTCTGGGGCCGCAACCGCAACGATAAGCGATCCGCCGAGGCCGAGCTGGCGGCCACGGAGGCGGACTATCTCAGCGCACGCATGGGGGTGCTGGCCGAGACCGTCCGCACCTATCTGGAGATTTCGAGTCTGCGCCGGCAACAGGCGCTGTCCGGCGAGATCGTGGCCGTCCTGCAACAACAGGAATCGCTTGCCGAGTCCCGGTACGAGCGGGGACTGGTCGAATTGGAGGACCTCCACGCGGCGCGGCGCAGCCTGCGCGAAGCCCAGGCTGAATTGCCGCAGATCGAAGCGTTGCGTGCGGACGCCGAGGGACGGCTTTGGATTCTCATGGGCGGCTTCCGGACCGACCTGGCGCATACGCTGTCCGATTCCGCCGGTCCTTCACCGTCACTCGATCCCGTTCCCGCGGGCATCCCGGCCGATCTCATGGTCCAGCGGCCCGATGTGCTCGCGGCATTGCAGCGTGTGGAGGCGGCGCGGTTTTCGGTAGGTGCGCGACGCGCCGACCTGCTGCCGAGGTTGTCTCTGCAGGGCGCGATCGGCCTGCAAAGCACCGATTCGAGCGAATGGTTCGACCCCGATCAGTGGTTCCGAAACCTCACCGCGAACCTGCTGGGTCCTGTATTCCAGGGCTCGCGGATTCGGAACAATATAGCGATCGCGGAGGCACGACTGAACGAGGCCGCGGCCGCCTATGGCCGCTCCGTGGTCACCGCGGTAAACGAAGTCGAATCGGCCCTGGTGGGACTCGATGCCAGCCACCGCAGACACGCGCTGCTGGCCGCCATCTCCGATGAAACCCGATCCGAATCGGCGCTTCAAGAGCAAAGATACGTATCAGGCGTGGGCGCATACGAAGCGTTCCTGGCGGCGGAACAGACCCGTTTGGCGGCACAGTCGGTACTGGCGGCATCGGCGCGGGACCTGGGTTACGCCAGACTCGCTCTCCATCGCGCACTGGGCGGCACCTGGACCGCCACCGACCGTGAGCGTCTCATGCTGCGGCAGCCCCAGCCGGACGGTCGTCTCTCTGCCCGTCCTCCAATGGAGTGAATAAGCCATGTCGCGTTTAACCAGTTTTCTCGTTGCCGGCGGCATACTCGGAGTTTCCGTGGCATTGGCCGCCCTGTTGGTTTCGCTGGCCCCGCAACCGACGCGCACGGAACAGCCGCCCCAGGTACCCTTTGTTCAGACGGGCCTGGTCACCGCGGGATCCGGACCCGTTCCGGTGTTCGGTTCCGGCACGGTAAGGCCGAGTGCGGAGATCGATGTCGTTTCGCAGGTAGGCGGCAGAATCGCGTGGGTCGACCCGGGCTTCCTGAGTGGCGGCCGGATCGCGGCGGGGGATACGCTCTTCCGCATCGAGGAGGTCGACTACCGGTATCGGGTGCGGGAAGCGGAGGCCAGTCTCGCGGCCAGTCAACTGGCGTTGCTGCGGGAGGAGGAACAGGCGTCGATCGCCCGTGCACAGCACGATCTCTACACCGCGCGCAAAGGGAATGCGTCTTCGGACGACAACGCAAATCCACTCGCGTTGAGGGATCCGCAGCTGAAGGCGGCCCGGGCTGCACTGCATCGGGATGAAGCCCGACTCGCCGAGGCCAATCTCGCTCTGTCCAGAACCCACATTACCGCGCCCTTCGACGGTTTCGTCCAGGAAGAATCCGTGGATGTGGGACAGATCGTTGCCGCCGGCCAGCCGGTCGCAAGCGTTTTCGCCGCCGATGCCGTGGAAGTCGTCGCGCCGCTATCCGATTCCGATGCTGCGTTAATACCTGGGTTGTGGTCGCTTTCGGCGGGCGACGGGAACCGGAGCGTCGGTGCGCGCGTGGTCGCCCGTTTCGGTGAAGGATCCTATGCCTGGACAGGTTACGTGGACCGAAGCGAGCCCTACCTTGACCGGCAAACGCGCACCATCGACGTGATCGTACGCGTACCGGATCCGTTTCGGTCGGGGCAGCCCATGGACGACACGGCTGGTCCTGGCGGCAGTCCCCCCCTGCTGGTTGGCAAGTACGTCGAGGTGGAAATCAACGGTCTTGAGCGGGATGATTACTTCCTGGTTCCCCGAGCGGCGCTGCAATCAGGCAACGAGGTCTGGATCGTGCGCGACGGCGGCGCGGTGCATATCGTTCCGGTGCAGGTACTGCAGCGTACCGGCGATAGAGCCTATGTGACGGGTGACCTCGAAGACGGCCAGGCCGCCGTCACCAGCGGGATCCGGTTTACGACAGAAGGCATGCGCGTCCAGACGGAGACCGGCCAGACCCCATGACCATGGACAACGGCAATCATAAAGAAACTTCCGGCCCGATCGCCTACATGGCGGGCAACAGCGTGGCTGCCAATCTGTTGATGTGGGCTATCGTAGCCGCCGGGTTGGTTTCGCTGACCGGCATCGACCGGGAAGCGTGGCCCACCACGCCCTTCTACCACATTGAAGTGTCGATGGCCTATCCCGGTGCCACGCCGGAGGAGATCGAGGAGTCGATCGTCGTCAAGATCGAGGATCAGGTCAGCGGACTGGATGACGTGAAGGCGGTCAAGTCCGTGGCGGCCCCCGGTATCGCGTCTGTGCGGGTTCAAATGGATTCCGGTACGGACATGGCGCAGGCGTTGAACGATATCGAGTCCGCGGTCAATCGCATTCAGTCTTTCCCGGCCGGCGCCGATCGTCCCGGTTTCCGGGAGATGGACAACCGCATGAGCCTGATGCGGTTCATCGTCTTCGGCGACGTGTCCGAACGCTCGCTGAAGGAATTGGCATATCAGATCGAGGATGAGCTCGCTGCGCTTCCGTCCGTGTCCCAGGTCGACGTCAGCGGCGTTCGGAAATACGAAATCTCCATCGAGGTACCGCTCCATCGGCTGAGGGCCCTTGGACTGACACTCACCGACATCGCCGATACCATCCGTCGAAGTTCGTTGAACCTGTCTGCCGGCAGTATCGATACCCGGGAATCCCAGGTGCGGATCCGGACCCTCGGCCAGAGCTACGACCAGCAGGATTTCGAAGATATCGTCCTGCTCAGCCGGCGTGACGGAACGGTCGTTCGACTCGGGGACATTGCCTCGGTCCGCGACGGTTTTCAGGAATCCGACCTGATCGTCCGGCATCAGAATCATCCCGCTGTATTCGTCGAGGTATACCGGGCCGATGGCGAACAGGTAATGGACGTCGCGACGAACGTCCGGGAACATCTGGATAACGAAGTGATCCCGGCACTGCCGGACGGCGTGGCCGTCACCATGTGGAATGACGAATCCCAGGTCTATGAGGAACGCGCCGATCTCCTGATCAAGAATGGAATCCTGGGGCTGTTGCTGGTGTTGATCGCGCTCAGCCTGTTTCTCCAGATCCGGCTTGCGGTATGGGTCGCCGTCGGCCTCGCCGTTTCGGGTATCGGCGCGCTGGCCGTCATGAATGCGCTCGACGTGTCGATCAACGAAATCAGCCTTTTTTCCTTCGTACTCGCCATAGGGATCGTCGTCGACGACGCCATCGTCGTAGCCGAGCACGTTCAATACGAACGCAGCAGGGGAACGTCCGGCGTTGCAGCCGCGATCCGTGGTGTCCGACGGATAAAGGTGCCGTTGACCTTTGCGGTGCTAACTTCGGTGGTCGCTTTCGTCCCACTGCTGTTCATCCCCGGCGGCATCGGTGACGTGTGGCGGGCACTGCCGGTCATCATCATCGCCATGCTATTGGTCTCCCTGGTCGAATCACTGCTGGTATTACCCAATCACCTGTCCCATTTAAAAGGTCCTGAATGGGTGCCGGTAAATCCATTCGAACGTTTCTTCGCCCGGATCCAGGGTCGGGTGAACGAGCTGTTGAACCGGTTCGTGCAGGGTCCGTTGGACCGCGCGCTGCGATTTGCGACGGATCAGCCCGCGATCACGATGGGGGGAGCCGTGGGCATGCTCGTGCTTAGTATCTCGCTGTTGCCTGCGGGAATCGTACCTACCACGCTGGCCGCCGACATCGAGGGGGATTTCGCGACGGTCGTCCTGGAGATGCCCGATGGGACGACCGCCCCGAGGACATATGAGGTGGCACGAGAACTGGAGGCCGCGGGTTATCGGGTCATGGAACGGCTTTCGAGTGGCCGGCCCGAGGATGCGCCACCGCTGCTGAGCGGCGTGACGGTGACCGTCGGTATGGGATCGAGACTCGAGGGCGGGCTTAATCCGGCCCCCACCCTCAATCCCCAAGCCAACATCGCTACCATCGAGTTCAAACTCCTGAGTGCGCAGCAAAGGCAAATCTCATCCGGAGAGGTCGTGCAGGCATGGCGGGAAGAGGTGGGCGTGCTTCCCTACGTCCGCGGCCTCACCTTCAGTGGCGCGGTCTTTGACCTGGGCAACCCGGTCGAGGCCGTACTGTCCCATCCGGACCCGGAGCTGCTCGCCCGGATTGCGAACGGGGTGGTCGACGGTCTCCGAGAAGTGGCGGGCGTCCACGACATCCGGTCGGATCACACCCCGGGCATTCCGGAAATGCAGCTTGAACTACGGCCGGAAGCGCGTACCCTGGGTCTGACGCTGGAAGCGTTGGCCGGACAGACGCGCGCGGCGTTTTTCGGCGCGGATGCCGTCCGGGTCCAGCGCGGCCGGGAAGAGGTCCGGGTCTACGTGCGCCTGCCCGCCGATGAGCGGAGTTCCATCACCGATATAGAAAGGTACCTGGTCCGCACGCCGGGCGGGGCCGAGGTCCCGGTCGTCAGCGTGGCGTCGCTGAACCCGGGCGTTTCGCCACCGGCCATTCGACGGAAGGACGGCCAGCGTGTCGTCACGGTCTCCGCGGACGTGGACGCCGCGGTGATCTCCGGCGACCAGGCCAACAGCATCCTGGAGGATTCGATCCTTGCGTCATTGACCGCCGTGTACCCGGATCTGACCTACACGTTCGGAGGTGAACAACAACAGCAGCTCGATTCCCTGGATGCGTTGTACCGCGGGTTCGCGATCGCGCTGATCATGATTTTCGCACTGCTCGCGATCCCCTTGCGATCCTATACCAAACCGTTCATCATCATGGCGGTTATCCCCTTCGGATTCATCGGAGTGATCCTGGGCCACTGGGTCCTTGGCGTAGCCCTGAGCGCCGTGTCCTTTTTGGGTATCTTCGGCCTGAGCGGCGTGGTCGTGAACGATTCCCTCGTCATGATAGATTTCATCGATCAGAAACGCAGGGAGGGCAACCCGGTGCGGACTGCGATCATAGAGGGCGCAAAGGGCCGTTTTCGTCCGATTATGCTCACTTCCCTGACGACGTTTCTGGGTTTTACGCCGCTGATTCTGGAAACCGCCATTCAAGCGCAGTTCCTGATTCCTTTTGCCGCATCGCTTGGTTGCGGTATACTCTTTGTTACGGTTATAATCATGATGGTCGTTCCCGCGCTTTCCACCATTCATCTGCGTATGATGAAGGGAGGGCAAATCTGATGACTGAAACCAATAAGGGCACGAAGCCCCAACCGCTTACGTTGACTCAGGAACTCATCCTGATGCTGCTCAACGAGGAGACCGGCTACTTCCACCAGGTGCCCGGTTGGCATTTGCACTGCGCCGTGGTCGGTGCCGTGCTTGCGGAGCTTTCACTCAGGTCCCGCATCGACACGGATGTGGAGTCCCTGTTCCTCCTCGACCCGACGCCCACGGGCAATTCCACCATCGATTTCATACTCGAGGAAATCGCGAGCGAGCCCAATCAGCAGAATACGCAATACTGGATCGAACGGCTGGCTCCCCGTGCGGAGACGATCATCGATTCGGTGCTGGATCGCCTGGTAGAAATGAAAGTCCTGGAACACCACGACGGCGAGTTCTGGACGCTGGCCCGAGTCGACTGGAAGATGGGATTGTACGAAGAGGACGAAAAGGGTACGGCGAATCAGTTCATCAGAACGCGGATCAGCCGGGCGATCTTCATGAACGAGATACCCGACCCGAGAGACGTCATCGTCATATGCCTGGTCAATACCTGCGACGTTTTTCGATTCATGTTCCAACTCGACGAAGAGTCGGAGCAGCGCATTGAGTTCATCTGCAAGATGGACGAAATCGGCCGGTCAATCGCCGAAGCAGTCTCACACAAAATGGCCAGCCCGACGCTTCGCCGGGCCGCTTTTACGAGAAAGATCCCGACGGTTTCGCTTCGTAAACTGCTGCGAAACCCGCACGTACGAGACGGCAACCTCAACGCGCTATTTGCGAGCCTGGCGGAGGAGTACGGACCGGTGTTCAAGATCTGTCCTCCATTCGCCAAGGCCATGGTCTTTATGGCCGGACTCGAGGTAAACCGCTGGGTGCACAAGCACGGACGCATGTACCTGAGAGCCAGGGATTACTTCAGCGAATTCGAGAAGGTCTACGGTGCATCCGGCCTCTTGCCCTCTCTGGACGGCGCCGATCACTTCCGGCTTCGCAAGTCCTTGTCGCCGGCGTATTCTCGCGGAAGACTGGGAGGGCAGTTGAACCAGCTCTACCAACATGCACGACGTCACATGGCAAGCTGGAACGTCGGAGACGCCTATACCGCTTCGACCATGTGCCGCCGGATGATCAACTCACAACTCTCGCCCCTGTTTATCGGCGTCGATTCCCAGGACGTCCTGGACGATCTGATGAAGTTCAAGGAACGGGCGCTCAGCGTGCACGTCGCCAGGATCCTGCCCAAATTCACACTGAACACCCCGGGCATGAAACGCCGGGCGAAAGCCCTGGATACGCTGATGGAACGAATCGAAGGCGTCCATACCCCTGCCCAACGGGCCGATAGCCCCCGGGACCTCGTGGACGAGTACCTCAGCCTGCACGCGAGCGACCCGCAGTTCCTCCCGGAATCCAACCTGCGGTTTTCCTTTTCCGCGGCGTTGATTGCAAGCGTGTACCTGGGCGATATGTACAGCCTTGTCGTATACGCCATGGTGTCGCAGCCCGCGCTCTACGAGAAAATCCGGGAAGAATCCGATGCCTTGTTCGGGAACGGCGATCCGGATGCCGAGACGTTCGCGCCACCCGCGATCGACGTTACGCACCGCTTCCTCATGGAGTGCATGCGCATGTACCCGATCGTGCCCATGTCTATTCGAAACGTGATGAACGTGTGTGTGTTCGAAGGGTACGAACTGCCCCTGGGAGAACGGCTCCATATCGCGCCGACCGCCACGCATTACATGAGCGACATCTTTCCCGATCCGTACAAATTCGACATCGACCGCTATCTTCCGCCGCGCCACGAACATCGCAGTCCCGGATACGCTCCGTACGGACTGGGCACGCACATGTGTCTCGGCACCCGTTGGATGGAACTGCAACTGGCTGTAAATCTGTTGTTGCTGGCGCATTACTTCAGGCTCGAAGTGTCGCCCGCGAACTTCAAGCTCAGGTTCAATCCGTTTCCCTCTTTGAAACCGAGCAAGAAGCTGAAGTTCGTCATCGCCGAACAGAGACACGAACTGCCTGTCTGAAGTCGTGGAGACGGATTCCAGGGGAGAGGTCACCGTATTGAAACTGGGTAAACTGTCCAGAGATCTGCGTGAGGCTTACCAGGGAACGGGCGTCAAGGGTCGAGTCCGGCACTTCGACGGCTGGACCGCGCGGGCGGCCCGGTCGGCCCGCGCGGCACAGGAAGCCGACGGCACAAGCGGGTATGACCATGCGGCAACGGTGAAAGAGTACTATAACCTTTGCAGCGGATTCATGGTGTGGGGCTGGAACGAATCCCTGCATTTCGTACCGCTCACACCCGATGAGAGCCTGGAAGAATCCATAGTCCGTCATCAGCGGTTGATGATCTCGAAGCTGGACTTGAAGCCGGACATGACGGTAGTGGACGTTGGTTGTGGAATCGGCGGCCCCATGCGCCGCGTCGTCCGTGAAGCCGGTGTCAAGGTCGTCGGAATCAACATCAGTGAAGTCCAGCTGGAGAAGGCAAGAAAGTTGAACGCGGAGGCCGGAATCGCTCACATGGTCGATTATGAGGCATGCAGCTTTATGGATATGGGCGGCATCGAAGACGAGACGTTCGACCGGGGCTATGCTATCGAGTCGACCTGCCACGCACCGGACAAGGTACGCGCGTTCGAGGAGATATACCGCGTACTTAAACCGGGTGCGCTGTTCTGGGGCCAGGAAATGTGCCTGACTGACAAGTTCGATCCGGAAGACGCCGGACACCGTGTCATTGAGCAGGAACTCAGGCGTGGCATTGCGCTGAACGACATCGCGACGTTCGGCGAAGTGAATCGCGCACTGGAAGCGGCGGGGTTCCAAGTCATGGAAGGGATGGACCGAGACATCCAGGAAGGGCCGTCCACGCCCTGGTATAGTACCATGGATAGTCGTCGCGGAACGTTGGGGAATACGCTGCGCAGGCTTCCTTGGGGCCGTAAGGCCATCATCGCGGGATCGAAGATGGCCGAAATGCTGCGTCTGCTTCCGAAGGGTTCATCTGAAGTCGTCCGGCTCCTTGATCGCACTGCGGACGCCTATGTTTCGGGTGGCAAGACGGGTATCTTCACACCGCTGTACTGTTTCCTGGCTCGTAAACCTCTTTAGATCCGACTAAACAGAGATGTTAAGATGATGCTTGCGCGAATTGCACGTCTCGCGACGGTGGGGGCACTCGTGCTACTGGCGGTCGGCGCGAATGCCCAGTCGATCGACGACGCTCGGATTGCTTTCGAGGAAGGCCGCTTTCTCGAGGCGGCGGACCTGGCGGAAGCCCTCGGGACCTCCGTGGGCTACGCCCTGGCGGCGCAATCGCTCGCGGTGCACGGCCACTACGTTGCGACCGGTGATGATCGGAAGGGGTTCTTTGAACGTGCGATGAAACTCGGCGAGGAGGCGGTGCGCGCCGATTCGACCAATCAAGAAGCGTATTACCAGTCCGCGCACGCCGTTGGCCGGTATTCGCTGACGGTAGGCAGGTTTACGGCGCTTCGCCGGGGCCTGGCGGGCCGGGTCCGCGGACTGCTGGAGAGCGCGCTTGCCATCGATCCCGACTTCGCCGAGGCGCACATGGCCTTCGGGAGCTGGCATGCCGGTATCGCCCGAGCAGGGCGCGTGGCCCGGTTCCTGTACAAGGGAAACCGCGAGAGCGCCGTCTTCCATTACGAACGGGCGCTGG
Source organism: Gemmatimonadota bacterium (assembly GCA_009841265.1). NCBI lineage: Bacteria > Pseudomonadati > Gemmatimonadota > Gemmatimonadota bacterium. The sequence continues at coordinate 341,374 of VXMB01000009.1, forward strand.
AACTCGCGCCGGACTTGATGATCGTCCTGCTGGAATACGCGCTCAATTTACCCGATCTCGATAGAGAGGGCGGCCGGGAACGGGCCGGGGAATTGCTGTCGAAGGCGGCCGGACTCCCGGCGCGGGACGCCTTCGAAGCGCTCATCCATCAGGACGTTCTCGAGGCCCTGGCGGAACACGAGAACGGCGGGTAGCTCATCGGGCAGCGGATGTCGCGCCGATCAGGCTGACGGCCGATCCGGATAAAATTGCCGGCAATAGCGCCGGTACAGGCCGATGGGGCCGTCGGCCTTGCACAACCGGGGCGGCGTGCGAAACTGTTTCCGTTCCCAGATCACCACGTCCTGCAGCACATCCCGTTTCTGCTGCGCCAGGAGGATCTGGTTCATCAGCCGCCGCCGCAGTTTCGACGGCAGGAATCCAAGACCGGAGACGAACCGGCGGGGCTTCCGGATCTCCCGCAGCTGGCTAACCAGCACGAGGTCGATGTACTTGCCGTCGACCGGGGTCGGCAGGACCCAGAGCCTGGCGTGCATGTCGATGGTCTTCTCATGGATTTCAACGAAAGAGTAGCCGAGTCCGTGGATGTGCGTGACGGCCGAGACCTCGTAGACAAGGTCCTTGACACCCAGAACCCTGCGGACACGCTTGAAGTCAAAACAACTCTTCAGGTAGGCGCCTTCCACCGTGACTGATCCGACCGGGTTCACGTTGTCGTAGCCATGCACGTAACGCAGGTGGCCGATGTCCACGGAGTTCTCCGCGGTTTCCTGGGGATGGCTGCGAAACCGGAGGGTCCGGAGACCGAGGTCGCCCCACTCGCTGCCGGTCGGTGGGTCGTCCGGCAGGAACCAGTGCGCGGACCGCCCGCCGAGTCCGTACCAGGCGAAGACCAGGCCGAGGATCTCCCGGGTCTCGTACACGGCCAGCCGGGCGGCTTTCGGCGCCGGGGCGTTAGGCGTCGCGACGCACTGCCCGGTCGTATCGAACTCGAACCCGTGGAACGGGCAGACCAGGCGGCCGTCGCATATCTTGCCGCCGACCTTCGGTCCCAGGTCGGAACCCAGGTGCGGACACACGGCTTCGGCCACGCAGACCCGGCCTTCCTCGTCGCACCACGCGACGATATCCTCGCCCATCCACTGCTTCTCGATCAGTTTTTCCCGCCGCAGCGTTTCGCGGGTCGTGACCAGGTACCAGCCTTCCGGGAACGGATGAAGCCCTTCCCTGGTTTGGCTGGCGGAAAGCCCGGTATCCGCGTCGGCCGCCGGCGTTGGGAACGTATCGGTTGTATACAAGGCCTATCCTCCAGTGTGCCACGTAAGTATTATAACTACAAGGCGTTAACGCGACAAGCAGGATTTGGATCGAGCCGCCGGCACGTGGACTGGATCAGGCGAAATCAGGACCGGCTACCCGTGGCCCTGCGAGCGCCGGAAGGGCTTTGGAAGCCGGTCGAAACGGGGCCGTGTCAGCCCTTCGCCTTCCTGAACCGACCGCCGTACAGAATCCGACCGTAGTAGTTGTACATCCGCCTGGCCTCGGGGTCGTCAAAGGGATAGTCCGCCCCGATCTGCCGGGCGGCGGCGAGTCCGGTCACGAAGCAGGTCTCCTGGCTGTTCACCAGGGTGTGGGCGCCGCAGTGCCAGGTCCGCCGCCTGCCCTGGATGAAGCGAAACAGGTGGATGAGCCAGGCGACGTGGCGCACGTCGTGGACGATATGCTGGAACCAGCACTTCTTGACGATTTTCTGCGCATCGATCGGACTGACCGGGTTGTAGGTCACCAGACAGGGCCTATCGGAACGGTTGGCCCACGGTTGCTGGTTGTGCATGATGTAGGTGATTTCATAGTTGTCCGGCCTGGCACCGTACTGTTCGATATGATTGCTCCGTGTTTCCAACGGTCTCACTTCGTTCTCCGGCAGGACGGAGGCGTCCGAGTGCACGACCGTGTGGTTGTGGAGTTCGCTCTCGTAGCGTATCGACGACAGCAGGTAGCGTTCCAGGAACGTGGGCCGGTCGAGCAGCATCAGGGCCTGGTTCGCATTGCACGCGAAGACCACCTCGTCGAACGTCTCCTCCACGCCGTCGGCGTCCTCGACCACGACACAGTCTGACCGGCGGTGCACTTTACGCACCGGCCGGTTTAGGTATATTCGGTCCCGGAATCCGGCTGTCAGGTTTTCATAGATCCGTCGCGTGCCCTGGTCCCACGTCTGCATGGGCGTCGCGCGTTCGATGTCGAAGAACTCCAGGTACCGTGCGAAGAGGGCCGCCGGCATGTCGAACACGTTCGTGGCCATCAGGAAATTGACGAACATGGGCTTCAGGATCTTGTATCTGAAGTCTCCGGAAAATCCGCCCAGGTTGAGCACCGTCCGCATCGTGATGTAATTGAATGGGTTGAGGGCGTTCATCAGCCTTGATCGGGAGCGGGTCAGCCGGCCGAACCGGTGCAGACGCTTCAGGACCCGTTGAAACCGGGCGATCTCGGGCTGAAGCTGTCGCCGGATGTCGGAGTCGAAGTCGTGGGCGTATACCCGGCCGTGGTATTTCACGCTGTAGTTGAACCGGGTGTCGAGCAGTTCGATGCCGAACTGCCGCATCAACAACAGGATGTGGTGGTATACCGATGGTATGAGCGCGGTGACGGATATGTCGAAGGGTATGGTGCCGCCGTCATCCTGCGGCATGTCGGCCGTAATCGCATTCCCGCCGACCTGGTCCCGGGCCTCGTACAGCCGGAAGTCAAACCGGTCCGGGTGGCGATGCAGCGCCCATGCGGCCCCGAGCCCGGATACTCCGCCGCCGATTATGGCGATTCTCTTCGGTTTTGTACCATTCTGGCCGGCTGCCATGATCCTCGCATCCTCTTCATTAGCTGCACCTGGAACCGGACGATCTGAAACCGGACGATCTGAAACCGGACGATCTGAAACCGGACGATAGGGTCCCATCCCGAACCCGTCAGTCTGCCGGTTTCCGATCCTTCGCGAAGCGGTAGTGCTCGCCCGCCCTTTCCGGGCTTACGAGTCCGTTCTGGACGTCCTCTTCCACCTTCTTCCCGTCCCGCTCGGTCGGGTCGCCCCAACCTCCGCCACCGGGCGTTTCGATCCGCAGGATCTCGTTCCGGTACAGTTCGGTATGGGTCTTGGTCGGGATCTCCTTTTCGCGCCCTTCGGTGTCGATCACGTAACAGTGGGCCCCCGTGGCGTTCCCACCGCCTTCGAGTCCCCAGGGCGTGAACTTGCGGCGGTCGGAACCCAGGGTGATGATGGTGCGTTCTCCCAGGCACTTCAGTTCCCGCATCATCCCGCAGCCGCCGCGCTGGCGTCCCGGCCCCTCGGTGTCCGGGATCAGTCCGTACCGCTCGACCCGGAGCGGATAGGTACGTTCCATGATCTCGACCGGCGCGTTCCGGGTGTTGGTTAGGTGGGTGTGCACGCCGTCCTCGCCGTCGAGGTCGGACATGGCGCCCTGCCCGCCCGCGTAGGTTTCCACGTAGTTGTAGTAATCCCCCGTACCCGGATCGATCCCGCCGATGTTGACCAGATTCATCTCCCCGCTGCAGGCCGCGCACACCCGATCGGGCGCGGCCTGGTACAGCGCGCCCATGAGCACATCCACGACCCGCTGGTCCGTCAGGATGTTTGCATTGCCGATGGCAGCGGGGTAGGTGGCCTGGAGAATGGAGCCCTCGGGCGCGTAGATGTCCAGTGGCCGGTACGCCCCTGCGCAGGCCGGCAGGTCCGGATCGATCACCGCCTTGCACACGTAGCTGATGCAGGAAGCGGCCGCCGGCAGGCGCGCGTTCAGCGGGCCCAGGACCTGGTTGCTGCACCCCGAGAAATCCGCGCGCAGTTCGTGCCCGGATATGGTCAGGGTGACCGCGATCTTCACCGGCGCATCGGTGACGCCGTCGTCGTCCAGGTAGTCTTCGAAAGTGTACTCGCCGTCGGGCAGCGACCGGATGCCCGCGCGCATCCGCCGTTCGGCGTAGTCCTGGATCTCGTCCATGTAGCGAACGACTTCATCGGGAGATTCCCGCGAAATGAGTTCGCTCACCCGCTGCTGGCCGATCTGGGCGCAGGCGAACTGCGCCATGAGGTCCCCGCGCACTTCGTACTGCGTCCGCACGTTCTGGTTGATCAGCCGGTAGATCTCTTCGTCTAGCCGTCCCTCCTTGAAAATGGGCAGGGGCGGGATCTGCAGGCCCTCCTGGTAGATCTCGGTCACCCCGAAGGGCATGCTGCCGGGCGCAAATCCGCCCATGTCCACATGATGGGCGGTGGATGCCGCCAGCGCGACCGGGCGATGCTCGTGGAAAATGGCGGATACCAGGGAAACATCCGGCAGATGACCCGGTCCCTCGGGATAGGGCAGGTTCGTGATGTAGACGTCGCCGGGCTGCATGGCCGACACGGGATAGGCTTCCAGGATAGACCGGACCACGCCGGGCATCACGCCGAGGTGCAGGGGGACGCCCGATTCCGCCTGGGCCAGGATCTCCCCGGAGGGTTGCACGATGGCCGCGGAGCAGTCGCGCCGGTCCTTGATATTGGTGGAGTAGCTGGTGCGGATCAGGGCGGCGCACATCTCTTCCGCGATGCCGGTCCACCGGTTGCGCATCAGTTCCAGGGTGATGGGGTCGGTCTTCATGCCGAGTCCAGTCCGAATATGGTGATCTGTTCCCATTCGTCGACGCATGCATTTTGCCCGGGTCCGATCAGCGTCGTGGAATCGAGTTGTTCGATTATGGCAGGACCGTCGATCCACTGCCCGGTGCACAGGCCGGTCCTGCGAAAGATCGGCGTGTCCACCCAGTCTCCTGAGAAGTAGACCGGGCGAGCAGCGAGGGGGCCGGCCCGGTCGGATACGCTCCGTTCCGCAGGCTTCCGCCGGTCATCCGAAATGGGCAATTCCGCGGAAACCCACACGTTGACGAGTTGAACGCGCTGGTCGCGCCGCGCGAATCCGTATTGACGCTCGTGCTCGAGATGGAAGGCCGATTCGAGCGAGGCCAGGTCGACGGCGCCCTCGGGCAGGTCGATGGGGATGTCGTAGCCCTGTCCGGCGTATCGCAGGCCTGCGCGCCGGTTGATGACGGGATCGCTACCCTCCGAAGAGATGGCCAGATCCTCAATCGCCTGCGCGGTCAGGTTGTCCAGCATCTCTTCAAATTCCGCAGCGCCGAGTCGATCCAGCAGTTCCACGTGGGTCTGGATCCGGTCCGTCCGCAGGTTCGAAAATACCAGGCCCTCGGCAGAGGCGACCCCGGGAGCTAGCGGTATGACCACGTCGCGGATCCCCAGTTCCCGGGCGAGCTCGACGCCGTGAAGCGGTCCCGCGCCGCCGAAGGGTACCAGGGTAAACAGGCGCGGATCATACCCGCGCTCCACGGTGAGCTTGCGGATGGCCGCCGTCATGGAGGCGTTGATTACCCTGATGATCCCTTCGGCGGCCTCCTCGACCGTGCACCCTAAATGGGCGGCGATCTTCTCCTCGATTACACTCCGCGCGGCCGCCGGGTCCAGGGTGATGGCGCCGCCCAGCAGGCTGTCCGTTGAGAGCCGGCCCAGGACCAGGTTCGCGTCCGTCACCGTGGGTTCGGTACCACCGGCCTGGTAGCAGGCGGGACCCGGCACGGCCCCCGCGGACTGCGGGCCCACCCGCAGGGCGCCGCCCGAATCGATCCACGCGATGCTCCCGCCCCCCGCGCCGATCGTGTGGATGTCCATCATGGGCGCTTTCAGGGCCAGACCGTCGATTTCCGCATTCTTCGCGAAGGCGATGGCGCCTTCGTGAATCATGGCCACGTCGAAACTCGTACCACCCATGTCGGCCGTTATCACATTGGGCCGGTCGAGCCGCCGTCCGATCTCGTCCCCGGCCACCACGCCGCCGGCCGGTCCGGACAGGATCGTATGCACGCATTGATCCGCGGCGTCCCGGGCCGAGGTGACTCCACCGTTGGATTTCATGACAAAGAGCGGCGCCTCGACGGCGGCGTCCGACAGGGTGTCGTTCACCCGGTCAAGGTAGTTCGTCATGACCGGCTGCACGTAAGCGTTCATGGCGCAGGTGCTGAACCGTTCGTATTCGCCCTCTTCGCGGCTCATATCTGAGGAAAGACAAACCGTGGCGTCCGGCAGAGCCTGCCGCAGTGCATCGCCGACTGCCTGCTCGTGGCCGGGATCGATGTGGCTGTGCAGCAACCCCACGCCGACCGCTTCGATGCCTACCTTCCTGAGCGCTTCGATCAGTTCGTTCAGCCGATCCCGGTCGACGGGCAAGGCTTCCGATCCGTCGTGCAACGTTCGTTCCGGAAGCTCATACCGCAGGGAGCGTGGTACAAGAGCCGGCGTCCGGCGAACACGCATGTTGTACAGGTGGGGCCGGTCCTGGCGCTGAATGTGGAGTACGTCCCGGAACCCTTCGGTCGTAATGAAGGCGGTGCGCGCGCCCTTTCGCTGCAGGATGGTGTTGGTGGCCACCGTAGTGCCGTGGATCAGGAACCGAATATCCCCACGTGCGTATCCGGCCTGAGCGACGAGTTCGCTGACGCCCTCCACCAGCGCCCGGCTCGGATCGGACGGCGTACTCGGCACCTTGTGGAAGACCAGACGGCCCGTGTCGGGGTCGGACAGGACGAGATCGGTAAACGTGCCGCCCGTGTCTATGGCGATGCGAACGCTCATGGCGGGTCAGACGGTGTTTTCGTCCAGCGGGAAGTCGATGCGCACGTTGCCGTGCTTCTGCGACGCGAGAAACCCCAGGATGATCTCCAGTGTACTCCGGGCCGCGCGCGGCGGGGAGACCGTCTCGCCGCCGTTTTCCATGACGTGGACGAGATCCCGGATGGCCGCTGCGGAGTAGTAATGGGTCGGCCCCTTGGGGGTGACGATCTGGACGCCGTTTCCCGTATCGAGTTCGTAGTAGTCCTCGTGGACGAACATCCATCCGTCGGTGCCGTCGAGCTGGTATCCTCCCCGGCATTCCCTGCCCTTGGAACCGTTGTAAAAAGCCCGCACGCCATTCTTGAAATGGATGAAACCGGAGCAGCCCGGTTCCAGGTCCGCGTTCCTGCCGCCGTCGCCCCGGTAGGGCCAGTAGTCCTCGTAGCCTTCGTCGAGTTCGGCGAATACCCACGCGGGTTCCGATCCCGAGAGGAAACAGGTCATGTCGATCATGTGCGTGCCGTTACGGAACAGAATAGCCCGGGGACCGCCGAAGTTGAGGACGATGCGTTGCAACGTGCCGATCGCGCCTTCGTCGAGGAGCTGCTTGACTTCCCGGTACACCGGACTCCAGCGACGGGTGTGGTTGATGTTCATGGGCACGTTCCGGCTTTCCACCGCGGCGATCATACGGTCGGCATCGGCAAGGGTGGTCGCGATCGGTTTTTCGCAGTAGATCCCCCGTACGCCTGCAGCGACCCCGTCCACGACGATGTCCGCGTGGCGGTGGTCCGAAGTCACCACACTCAGGATATCGGGTTTGCAGGCTTCCAGCATCTCCCGGTAGTCCGTGAATCCCCGCAGGCCCGGGAAAGTACCCGACCAATCCCTTAGTGTGTCCTGAAGGAGGTCTTCTTTCAGGTCGCAGACACCGACCACCTCGGTAAACGGCAGGAGGGCATAGGCCGGCACGTGGCGGTTGGGCATTTCGTGGCCCATCCCGTGGTCGCCGTCGGCCGGGGGACTTCCCGCCCCTATGCCGCTCAAGCCCACCACGCAGGCCTTGTAGGTCCGTTCGTCAGCCATGGCTGTCCTTTCTTAAGGTTGGTAAAACTCCAGGGAAGGTGCTAAGCGTCCTTCCAGCGCGCGACCTGTGCTTCATCCAGGGTGACGCCGAGTCCGGGGCCGTCGGGTACCTTCGCGGTGACCGGCCCGAGTTCCAGCGGCGACTCGATCATATCGCCTTCGTGGTACAACGGTCCCAGCAGATCTCCGGGATAGGTTTCGCTGTCTATGGCCTCCACGCTGGCCGCCACGTGGAGCATGGCCGCCGTGCCGATCCCCAGTTCGAGATTGCTGCCCATGTGACAACGCAGTCCCGCCGCCCGGGCCACGTGCGAGATGCCCAGCGTCTGGCCTATGCCACCGTTCTTCCCCGGATAGACGCTGATGATGTCCGCGGACCGCCTGAGTACCGTCTGCATGGCGTCGTGTACGGTGAATACGCTCTCGTCGGCCATGATGGGAATAGTCGTTCCCGTGCGGATCAGGGCCGCTTCATCGTCGAACTGCGGCGCCGAGGGCTGCTCGGCGAACAGGATGTCCAACGGCTCCAGGAGACGAAGCATGCGGCGGGCCACCGCTGGCGGCCACCCGCAGTTCGCATCGATGCTCATCCGGATGCCGGGACCGGCCAGGGTGCGGATTGCGCGGACGCGTTCGAGGTCCTCGCCGGGGTTCAGTCCGACCTTGACCTTGAGACATTGCACGCCCCACTGCAGGAACTTCTCCGCCAGCGCAACGGAAGTCGGCACATCGAAGGCTCCGACCACCATCTTCATGGGAATCTCCTGCCGGATCCTGCCGCCCAGCAGCTGGTAGAGCGGTACACCCGCGCGCTTCCCCGCCAGGTCCCACAACGCCATCTCCACGGCCGCCTTCGTAAAGGGGTTCAGCTTGATGACCTCGTCCATGACCCCGCATAGCCGGTTCACGTCCGCCGGGTCCTCGCCCTTGAGCGCGGGAGCCACCAGGTCCCGGACCGCTGCGGCGCACGATGCGGACGTTTCCCCGCTCCAGCGCGGCGCGACCGTGGCCTCTCCCAGTCCGGTCAGCCCCTCGTCCGTGTGGACCCGGAGGATGACATAGGGAGAGACGATGTGTTCGCCATGGGCGGTTTTCGTGGTCATGCCCTGCTTGAGGGGCACTTCGATGGGAAGGGCTTCGATGCGGGTGATCTTCATGCTCCGCTCCGTTTTCGGTTGATCTCCTCCGCTGCGCTTACCGGAGCCAGTCGTCCCGGTGTTCGGCGACGAAGTGGTCGTCGTTGAGATGAGGATAGGCTTCGTATACCCGGCTGATTTCCTCGTACTGGCCGGGCGACAGCGTCTCATCGGGATTGAGGCACCAGGTGCCCTCGAGCAGGCCCTGTCTGCGCAGTACCTCGTGAATCCCGGGAATGCACCCGGCAAAACCGTGGGCCGGATCGAAGAAAGCGGCGTTGCAGTCCGTGACCTCGATCGCGCGGGTCAGCAGGTGTTGGGGTACGGCTTCGCCGGACGCGGAGGCGTCATGGCATTCCCGCAGCAACGCGACTGCGCCCCGGGTCCAGACGGCCCAGTGTCCCAACAGCCCGCCCTTGAACCGTACGGACCGCCGCGCGTCTCCGCACCGGAACGTGTGTTCGGTAAGGAGGTCCATCACGATGTTGTCGTCGTTACCGGTGTAAAGCGTGATTTCCTCCTGCCTTCCGGACTCCGCAAGGGCCCGCAGCACGTCGAGCGTGTGGTACCGGTTGAACGCCGCGATCTTGATGGCCACCACCCCTTCCAGTTCGACGAACCGCCGCCAGAAACGGTAGGGAAGCACCAGGCCGCCGACCGCGGGCTGCAGGTAGAATCCCATGACGGGGATGACGCTGGCCACGGCGCGGCAGTGCGCGATGAGTTCATCCTCCGAGGCGCCGCCCATGGCGGTCAGGCTGAGCAGGCCGGCATGGTATCCGAGCGACCGCGCCGCTTCCGCCTCGCCGGTCGCCTGGGTTGTCTGTCCGCAGATACCCGCGATCCGGATGAAATCCGCCGCCGCCTCCTGGTCCAAGACCTCCGCGGCCAGGCCGAGTACCGGTTCGTAGAGACCGTGGGCGGGGTCCCGGATCTCGAACTGGGTCGTGTGGACGCCTACGGCGAGTCCACCGGCCCCGGCCGCGATGTAGTAACGCGTGAGGGCCCGCTGGCGCCGTTCATCCAGTTGCCGGTCCGCCGTTACGGCCAGCGGATGGGCCGGGATGACCACGCCTCGCCGCATGGCCGATTGGACCGATGGGGGCATTGCTTCCTGCATTGTTACTCTCCAGCGTTGGTATCCTTCGGTCAGAAACGCCCGCTGCGCGACTCATACCCGGTCGGTTTGTCCAGGCTTCGGCCACCGATGCGGATCCAATGGGCGACCCAGTCCGCGATCCTTTCCGGCGGGACCTCCGGCTCACCCAGCCGGTCAAACAGCCTGCGGGCGTTGCCAAGCAGCGCCGTATCGCTTTCACGGCCTGTAAAATCCGGTTCTATTCCCATCCGGCGTCCGAGCACTTCGGACATCGACCGGACGGAGAGGACGTCCGGCCCCGTCAGGTTCAGGATCGTGGCGGGACTGCTGCACAGGGGGAACAGACGGGCCAGGTACCGGTTGGCATCTCCCTGCCAGATCTGGTTCACATGGCCCATGTCCAGGTCGATCGGCACGCCGTCGTGGATCTTTCTGCCGAGGTCGTGGATGATGCCGTACCGCAGCTCCGTGGCGTAGAACAGCCGGGCGATCAGCAGGGGCGTTCCCTGTTCCTGGCACAGGTGTTCCGCGATGCGTTCCCCGCCCAGACGCGACTGGGCGTATTCACCCACCGGTCCGATTTCACCGTCCTCGTCCGCGCCGCCCTCCGCGACCGGGGTATAGGCGTACACGTTGCCCGAACTCACGTAGATGACGCGGGATCCGGCGTACCTGCGCATGATCCGGCCCGGCAGCCAGGCGTTCATCGCCCAGGTCATCGGCGTGTTGCCCGTGGCGCCGAACTTGAATCCCGCGAGAAAGAGGACATTCGGCGCATCCGGCAAACGGGCCAGGTCCTTTTCGTCGAGCAGGTCCGCCCGAACGATTTCGACGCCGGCTTTTTCCAAGTAAGCACCTACCCTTGCGTCGCTGAACCGGGAGACGCCGATCACGCGCTTCGCGCCGGCCCGTACGAGGAGTTCCGCCAGGGTCGGCCCCATCTTCCCGCCGGCGCCCAGGATCACCACGTCGCCTTCCAGTTCCGATACGGCTTCGACGACGGCCGTCGAAGGGGCCGTCATCCGGTCGATCAGCATCTCCTCGCTCGTGATCAGATCAGGCATAGGCCGCTCCGCCGGGTGGCGCCGTAAAGTAAGCGGCTGGCGCGAAGTACTTGAACATGCCGAAACCCGACTCCCGGTCCGGTTCCGACCAGACCAGGTCGGTCTCGCAGTAGGACACGGAACCATGTCCCGGCGGCGTCAGTTCGGGATGGGAGAAAAAATCGGTCCGCGGCCAGATGCTTCGGTGGCGGAAGCATACACCCCGGAGCAGGCTGTTTCTGATAAAATTCCGCATGTGGGAGAACGTCCGCTGGTATTTCGATCCGCTGCCCCATTCGATATAGGGGCCCAGTCCGTCGTCCAGCCCCTGGATCTCGGGAATGGAGAGAGGCACTCCGCCCCGAAACAGGATCGCGTCGATGTTCGGGTCCACCATCACCCATTTCCGGTAATCGTCGAACCAGACTTCGGCCACGAAATGGCCTTCATAGCTATTCGGCGTTCCCATCAGCGCCGAGCAGCGCGCAGGGATGCCCAGCGCCTGACAGGCACTGGCGAAGGTCACCGCATAGTGGACGCACATGGTGATGGAACTTTCGCCGTTATGGCCTTGCCGGTTTTCGCCCCATGCGAGTATGGTCTCCGCGTCCCACGGCGCGTATGCCGTCCCGCGGCGGGATCCCGAATGCTCCCAGCTTGTCGAAATCCACGCGGAAAGCGCCCGCACCCGGGTCAGTAGTTCGCTGCCGTTCGCGATACGGCGGGGAATCCGTTCACGCATCGACAGCGCTCTGGGGTGGCCTGCGGATTCCCAGACCATGTCCGGCGGCGGGTCGTCCCGGCCTTCCTCCAGCCGCACGCGCACGCAGTAGTTTCCACTAATTGCATTCAGGTAGCCCATACGGTGCGAACGCCAGGTTGTGCCGCCGTCGTCGGTCAGCGCGCTGTTCGACGGGGCGGCGCCCGCCTCCAGCGCGAGCGACCATCCCGTCATCGCGGCGTCATCGGCCCACAGCTCCACCGTGTTGTCCCCGTCGCGTAGGTCGCCGGACTTGACGGTACGTTCGTACCATCTGTAGTGGAGATCCTCCCCGGCCCGGATCGTTTCCTGGCCGATCCCGTTGACGGACCAGTGCAGTGGATTGTCGCCGACCCGGTGGGGCCGGGCCAGCAGGTACAGGGTTGCGTCGGATCCGGTGGCCGGCAGATTCAGGATGACGCGGACGCGCCGGAACCGCGTGAGTTCCTCGCACAGCGAAGGGATGACACGGCCGGATTCGTTGTGGTAGAGTCTGCTCATTGACTATCCAAGTAACAGCCTGCGGTATGTTGCGTCAAGATCGGACGGACGTTATATTGCGGCTTGTAATCAGCATACCCGGCGCAAAGCCTTACTTCAGCCCGAATAGAGATCGTGGCCTCAGGAATTTCCTTCAGGAATCCCCCTATGAAGCGGGCAGTGATACTCGGTCGCAACCAGGGCGGCGTCGTGGAGGCCGACGTACCGAAGCCACGGGAAAACTGGGTACTGATCAAGATTCACGCGGCTCCGCTCTGCAACGAATTCAAGGGATTCGCGGCGGGCCGCAAGGAAGACTACCTGGGCCACGAAGCGTCCGGCGAAGTGGTCGAGGTTGTGCAACCCTGCCGGGTCGAGGAAGGAGACCGGGTAGTGGTCATGCCCGGGTATCCCTGCGGCAGTTGCGCGCTGTGCCGGTCCGGGGACTACATCCACTGCGAAAACAACGTGGACTTCGAGGCATTCACCGGATCGGCCGAAGGCAGGGCGACCGTCGCGCAGTACATGCTCAAACCGGACTGGCTGTTGACGCCCATTCCCGATGGCATGTCCTATGAGCACGGGGCCATGGCCTGCTGTGGACTGGGGCCGACCTACGGTGCCTTCGACCGCCTTCAGGTCCGGGGAGGCGACACCGTGTTGATCACCGGCATGGGGCCGGTGGGTCTGGGAGGGGTGATCGGCGCATCCCATATTGGCGCCGAGGTCATCGCCGTGGAATCCCATCCCTACCGCAAGGCGAAGGCCATGGAACTAGGCGCCGCGCACGTCATCGATCCAGGAAACGAGGACGCGCTGGAACGGATATGCGACTTGACCGGCGGGATCGGCGTGGACCGGGCCGTGGACTGCTCGGGGTCTCCGGCGGCCCATAGGCTCTGCATCAATGCGCTCCGCAGGAGGGGAAGCCTCGCCTTCGTCGGCGAGAGCGGGGCGGACACACGGCTGGTCGTGAGTCCCGACATGTTACGCAAGGGCATCGATCTCAAGGGCTCCTGGCATTACAACATGAAGGGCGCCCTCGACATCATGGGCATCATCGCGAAAAGCCGGGAGAAACTGGACCGCTTCATCACCCATCGGTATCCCATAGATGAAATCCAGCGTGCATGGGAAACGCAGGTATCGGGCGAATGTGCGAAAGTCGTCATCCAACCCTGGGAATCAGCATGATCAAATGCGCGATCATCGGCGTCGGCGGCGGACGGGCCCGTGGGCTGGCCGAGGCTTATGGACACGTAACCCGGGGCCGGCTGGCCGCCGTTTCGACCCGCCGCCGGGACAAGCTCGACGTCTTTGGAACGGCCTTCGGCGTGTCCGCGAGGTACACGGACTACCGCGAGATGTTCGAACGGGAGAAACCTGACCTGGTCCACGTGAACACGCCGCCCTCGGCACGCCTGGAGATCTTCGAAGCGGCCGAGTCGGCGGGCGTTCCGGCCGTGCTGGTCGAAAAGCCCCTGGCCATTCAGGGAGAGGACTTTCTTGCGATCCAGGCTTTCGCACGGACAGCCCGTGTCAAGATCGCCGTCAACCACCAGTTGCACTTCCATCCGCGTCGCGGCCGGCTGCAACAGCAGGTGCGCGATGGCGCGATCGGGAACCTGCGCTTCATCGAGGCCAGCGCGGGCATGAACCCGGCCTACCAGGGGACGCACGCGCTGCAGGCCATCAGCGCTTTCAATCCCGGTGCGGCGCCGGTCGCCGTCTTCGGGCAGGTCTCGGGCGCGGACGGGCTGGTTGAAACCCCCAGACACCACTACGCGCCGGACGCGTGCACCGGGATCATCGACTACGACAACGGCGTGAGCGCTTTGCTGCGCTGCGGCGCCGTCGCCCCCCGCGTCATCCCGGGCGGTTCCGCTAACGTCCACAAGCGGATCGCCGTGTACGGGGACCGGGGCTTCGTGCACTGGAACATGCACGGCTGGGAGTCCAGGATCGACGATGTCTATGAGTGCGGGGAACACGTCTATGCCGAGGAAGACATCCTGGGCCAGGCGGCGATGACCGAGGCCATGATCGACTGGCTCGAAGACGATTCGGTCCTTCACCCGCTGAACATCGACTCGGCGCTGAGCGACTTCGGCGTTTTACTGGGGATTTACGAAAGCGCGCTGAACCGGACGGTCGTTTCGCTGCCCTTTACACCGTCGCCGGACCTGGTGGGTAAATTGCGCGCCACGTTGGGCTAGCCGGCCGAACCGTCGTTCACCTGCATGTACATGAAGGGCGGGATGGTCAGGGCCACCACGTCGTTTCCGCCGGTGACCTCACGGGCCTGTCCCAGGGCGTGTTCCAGGTCGGGCGCCCAGGAGACCCCCAGCCTTTTGGCCGCGAAATCGGTCTTGGGTCCGGCCAGGATCACCCGGGACAGGTATTTCAACGGATAGGTCGCCCAGTACCACACCGTGAAGGGGTGGAATCCGTGGTGGCCGAAGCGGTTCCGGTAGCAGTCGACCAGGTGGGGATCCCGGGCGAACTGCTCCTGGAACCCCGACTGCATCTCGAAAGGGTCCTGGGTCTCGGGTAGCACCTCGTTCCAGAACTTCTCGTAGGCGACATGGTACTCGGGATGGAAGAACTCGAAGACCGGGTTCAGGATGATGACTACGCCGCCCGGCTTGACGAAGGGCTTGTTGTAGAACCAGTTGAAGACGTAACCGAGCACGTCGCTCAACACCAGCACCGGGTTGATCCGCGTACCGACGGAATAGGGACTCAGGTCGGGCAGGCCGAAGACCAGCGTATCGTGCTGATGGTCGGTGGTCACCAGCAGCTGGTCCTTCAGGGTCTGCAGGGTCGGTTCGTGCACGGCGTCTATGGAACCCGCGTTGATTTCAACGGGCAGGTAAGCGCTTTGGATGCCCTTGAAAACCCGGAAGCGCACCGATTCGGGAAGCATGCTCATGGACGCGGGCGTCGTGGCCTTCAGGATCTTCTCGAACAGGTTGCATCGCTCCGCCGGTTTGCTTAAGTAGCGCATCATGGGGGGATAGGACGCGTTGTTCATGGCCGCCTCGAGGACCATGATGCGGGTGTGCTTCAGGATGACGCGGCTGATGCGCTCGATGGAGCCGTGCATGTCGGAACCCTCGGGCTGCATGACATGGGGTTTCTCCGCGGTCATCTGCGGCGCGTGGTGCGGCGCGATGCTGTTGTAGGTGCCCAGTCCGACGGCCACGGACTTGTGTCCGCCGTTCAGGGGGATCTGGATGGAGTCCACGTAGATCACCAGGTCGCTCTCGATGACCTTGCGGCTGGTCTCCACCGGCTCGTCGTGGTCGGTGGTGCCCAGCACGACGATGTCGTCCGGGTCTTCGGCGTCGAAATTGACCAGCTGGCTGGGGTGGAAGGCTTTCATGATCCGCTTGCCCAGCATGGCGGCCATTTCGTGGGTTTTCATCTTGCGATGCAGCGCGACCGCGCACATGAGCTCGATATTCTCCTGCTTTACCCCGTAACGGTAGAGCATTTCCAGCAGGGTCTCGATGGCGAGCTGGCGGATGTCGGGCGGCGCGGTAGCCGGAAAGGGCTGGCAGTTGTCGTCGAAAGCGATCAGGATCCGGCTGTTCGCGTCGACGAGTTCCTCGAGGGGCGGCATGTCCAGGGGGGATTCGAATGCCGCCCTGACCCGGTCCGGAATGTCCTTGTTCGGAATGCCCGGCAGCGGCGGCGGCGGAAAGAAAACCGACCCCTCGTCGGGCAGTTCGGCGTGTATGATGTTGTTTCCGGAATAGGTAAGGTATTTCATCGCGCACTCCGCGTTTCGGGAATATTCTGTAGTCCGCAGGGGATCAGGAAGGACAGTCCTGCGGCCTTCCGCCCGGCCTGATAGCGGGTCGGTTTAAGGTCGGGTTCATTCATTATAGACGCGTATATTCGTGGTATCAACCGATTAATCGCGCGTTCGATTCGAACGCATAGGCCGTGACCCGTACCGGTTTTCGGCCCACATCCTCACCGCCCGGGAGTACAAAATGACGATATTCGACCGCAACCTGTCCCGAAGGGGATTCATGAAAACCGGAATGGCCGCTGCGGCCGCGGGTGGCCTCGCCGGTATGCGCAGCGCCCACGCCGCCCAGGACGCCCACACCACCCAGGCTGACCAGGCTGGCCAGGAGAACCGCGGTCCGGTCAGCGACGATAACCCCTATCTGACCCTCAGGAATACGCCCACGCCCCTCATCATGGATGCGCTGACCCGGATTGGTTACGACCGCACCCGCCTGGCCATGTCCCGCGCCGTGCGACCGATGTACCAGGCCAGGGGCACCATCGCCGGGCCGGCGGTGACGACGAAATACGAAGAAAGCGACATACCGACGACGCGGGACGATATCCGGGCCCATGTATTCCGGCCGGTCGATGAGGCAGGGCCCGGGTCGATCTGGGTCACAGCCAGCGGCACCACGGAAATCCTCAGCATGTTCGGCGACGTGATCGTGCTCTCCTGCATGCAGCAGGGCCTGTCCGGGCTGGTAACCGACGGCGGCTGCCGGGACATCGAGGGGATGGAGGAAGTCGGTTTGCCCGTCTACGCGGCGGGCACCTGTCTTTACGGACCGGGTTCGGTCATACGCCCGGTGGCCTCCAACGTGCCCGTGACCTGCGGCGGGATCGAAATCTCGCCCGGCGACGTGGTCGCCGCCGACGTGAACGGCGTAATGGCTTTTCCGGCTGAAGCGATGATGGAAGTGGTTCAGAAGATTGGCGAGCTAGAAGAGAAGGAAACCCGGTCGCGCCGGGCCATCGAAGAAGGTCTGTCGCTGGAGACGGCATACGAGTTCTAAGCGATAGGCCGACCATCCGGAATGCATGTCCCCGGTCACGGCAGACGGAGCGCCGGCCACGGCATACGACCCGACCGTCACATCCCGGTGGACTTGCTGGGCGAGTCCGGGTTATATTGCTGGTCGTTGTTCGGCTCGTTCGTTCAGATTGATTCGCAACAACCCGGCGGGTCCTCAGGCATGGCGGCGGGGAACCTTCACCGGAGTAACGGACTTGAGGATGTCTCGAAGTATCGGCTTGATTCTGTGTGTTGTCGTCTTTGCCGCGGTTACGGGTTCCGTCCATGGCCAGGGTGCGGAAATCGCCTTTCACGGCGGTCAGGCCGTCGAGGAATATGAGCGGGGCGGGGGTGGCAGCCTGGTCGTCAACCTGCCGACAGGTATCCGGACCGTTCACGTCGGGGCAAGGGCGACCTATCATGTGGCGAGAACGGAGGACGATGGCGAGAAATCCCTGCTGTTGTACGGAGTGGACGCGGGCGTGACGCTGGTCTCGTCTCCCATTCTGGTGCGCGCGATGATCGGCGTGGGAAGGGCGCAGGACTCGGAGCAGACGGTGACCCGGGACGACGATACCCGGACGGCCACCACCACAACGACGAATACCTACTACGCGCAACCGGGTGTTTTGATCGGGGCGTCCCTCGGCCCCGCCTTCGTGGGGATTGAGGGCAGGTACATCAACCTGGAGAAAGGCGTGAGTACGGCGGCGGTCTACGCCATGGTCGGATTCAAGGTAGGCCGGTGATTCCGGGATCATCTATGCAGATTCAAGAAGCGTGCAGAAACGAAATCGACACGTTGCACCGGTGTTTCGAAGACTGGTTCAACGGCCGCGTCCCCAGGACCGCGGAGGCCTTCGGCCGAATCGATACGGCCCTCGGCGAGGCCTTTGTCATCGTCATGCCGCAGGGCAGTAAAGTGGAACGCGCGCTGCTGCTGAAGGGCCTCTATGACGCCCACGGCGGGCGGCCGGGCATCCGGATCTGGATTGAAAACGTTCGGGTGCTGGAGGAAGACCGGGCGCTCGTCGTCGCGGAATACGAGGAATGGCAGACGGAGGGCGGGGAGACGACTTCGAGGCACAGCACCGCGGTCTTCCGCCGCAGTGAGGAGAAGCCGAACGGCCTGGAGTGGCTACGCGTGCACGAAACCTGGTTCGACCGGCGGCCTTCCTGACTTTCCTTGAATATCCGTCACCGGAAAACGTCGTTTCGATTCAGAACCGCGTGGATTCGTACTCCCCGTAGGGCGGCTCTACGGCGAATTCGCGTGCGATGTCTTCCAGTTTCCCGCGGTGTTCGTCGCTCAGCGGCACGCCCTTCGCCTCGTTCTCCCTTTCCCACCGCCACTCCATGCCACCGGGAAGTTCCGCGTGGGGCATGCCCGGGAAGGGCCGCATTTTTCTCGCCTTCGAAACGAAGTCGTCCAGGGTCTGCTCGAACTCGTCCAGATCCATGAAATGATCGACCTTCATGGCCAGCAGGAAGGCGCCCTGGTTGGATTCCCAATTTGAACGGGGCGGTTGGAATTCGGGCTTCCAGATGCCGGCCAGGATGCCGCCGAGCGCCTGCAGGGCGACCGCGAGACCCAGGCTCTTGGCAAAGAGGGCAAAGTGTTCCTGGAAAAGTTCGTCCTTGTATCCCATGAATACCGCGGCCATGTCGAGCACCAGGGGGGGCTGGTTCCGCGTGGGGAAGGCCAGGCTCATGGGCGAGCCGCCGCTTGCGGACATGATTACGTTTTCGGGGTCGAGGGCGACGCGGTGGGTGGACAGCGCCCATCCCACGCACCCGTGCTCGAGGGCCATGCGCGAGTAGTTTCCGGCCGCGCCGAAGTGGTAGTGATTGCGCGTGGCCGCCGCGCCTAGGCCATGTGCCAGCGCCTTTTCGATGGCGGTCTTCATGCCCCGGTGGGACGGGCCGTACCCCATGCCCCCGTCCCCGTCAAGTACCAGTACGGTCTCCGATTCGCGTACCGTCGTCACCTCGGGACGCGGATTTACGTCGCCGTCGCGGAGCTTCGGCAGGTAACCGAGCGCTTGCTGCGTGCCGTGACTGTAGACGCAGCGCTTGTCGGCCGTGGCGAGAATCCTGCCCATCAGTCCCGCTTCATCCCGACCCATCCCGGCCGAAACGAAAAGCTCCGCGGTGAATGCCGCATGGGTTTCGTACGGTACCCTGATGCCATGGACCGGCGGGGTATTGCGCATAGGAATGGTGGTCATGCTTCGATCGCCTTTCTGTTGCAGCCGTGGTCGTCCCTGTCGTGCTACTCCGTCACTGCCATGCTACTCCGTCACGGCCGCCCCCGCGTGGGCCGGACCGCGGAAGATCGCATTCATAAAAAGGATATTCAGGCCGTCCATGTAGGCCCTGAAGTTCGGGTCCGCCGTGAATCCGATGGCCAGGCCGCGGCCGTGCCGCTCTTCCATGAGCAGGGGTTTGTAGGCCAGCTGTTGCGTGCTTCCTTCCCAGGCGAAACCGCTTGCGAGGACTTCGTCGGGACCCAGGAAAACCGCCACGTTACTGCCTGCGTCCAGCTTGAGCGGCTTGAAGATCGAGCTGCCGCTGACCAGGGCGTTCACGGTGCGGTCCCTGCCGGCCGCCAGCCAGTGGTCCGGATCGAGCCCGGCCTTGAGGAGCACGCCCTGCGTGGACGGCGGTGCGGGATCATCGGGATTCAATGACCGAAGGTATTCGTCTTCCGTCTCGAAAATGCGTCCGGAAGCGCTTCCGTCACCGGAATCGCCATCGCCGTCTTCGCCGTCTTCTTCGGCCTCGTCTTCCCTGGTCGTCGATAGCAGGCCGGCTGATTCCGACGCCAGGTAAGCCGTGGCGCCGGCCCCAAGTCCGACCACCGTGCCGCCACCGCGCACCCATTCCCTGATACGACGGGCTCCCCGATCACCGAGCACGGTGCCGTAGGTGCCGCCGAATCCGGGGTCCGGCAGCAGCAGCACGTCGAAGTCTCTCAGGTCGGCCGTGGCGAGCTGGCGCGTCCGGATGGCCGTTACCGGGTATCCGATCTGGCGTTCGACGACGAAACGGGTGGCGCCCGCGTTGTACGCGCGGGTGGGCCGGTCCCACGCGAGGGCGATGCGCGGCTTGCGCATGAAGACCACGTTGTTGCTGCCGAAGTTGGGTCCTTCATCGACCCAGCCGGTGTCCGTCGCGATGACCTCCGCGCCCGAGGATGCGGCGATTCGCGACAGTGTCTCGTGCAGGTGATCCGGGTTGTCCTTGACCTTGAAGATCAACGTGCCGGACGGATAGCGCCGGTCTCCCTGCACGAAGGCCAGGTCGGTGCTGAATACCCGGAGCCCGGCCCGGTGCGACGCGGCCAGCAGGCGGCCGGCGGCCTGGGTGCCCCAGGGCACCAGGTAGGCGACTTCCGCCCGGTCTCCCTGAATCACACCCGGTGGGATCATGTCAGGATCGACCAGGGCGAGGTCGCCTTCGACCGTCCGACCCGCGGCCACGGCGTCCACGTTGTACATCAGCGGGAACGACCACGCGGTCACGTCGTAGATCTGGTCCCCAATGCCCTTGCTCCTGCGACGCTCCTGTTCCTCGATGAAGTCGTCATCCATGGGTACGTGCTTGTCCAGGAGCGTGCGTATCAAGCGCTTGGCCGGCTGGGCGAGGGAAATGACGTAACTGCCCGCGGGATAGGTCGCTCCGCCGGACCGGAAGTCCGATCCGGCCTGGTGCACCTCGACGCCGTGACGGTCCATGAGCCAGGCCAGCTTGTCCACCCCCGAGGTATTGCCGTCCAGCCTGCGCGGAAGGATGTAGGCCCTGATGTCCTCGCTGCGGCCTTCCTCGATCGCCGACTGCCGGTAGGCGTAGAAGTCCGCCAGGAGCTTCTCCCGGTGGATCGCGGCCGTCTCGCTGGTGGCGATGGACGCCACGAAGTGGTGCCTTACCGTGTCTCTGAAGTGCATCACCGACGCGTCGCTTCTCCTGACGACCAGTCCCCGGGCCGATGCCTGTTCATAGGTCATGGCCACGCTGCCGTAATAGGACGGCCAACTGGCGCCGTAACCCGGATAGAAGGCGTCGAAAATCTCCCGGGTAAAGTAGGAGAACCCGTAGTGATCGAACCACTTCGCGTTGTTGCGGCCGAAGAGCTGGAGGTTCTCGCGCTGGTCCCGGGCCAGGTGCGGGTTGTAGGGAATCGCCTCCGGCGCGAAGTAGTAGGTGGTATTGGAACCCATTTCGTGCAGGTCGACGAATACGGGCGGGTAGTAGTCCTGCAGGACCTTCACCCGGCCCAGGGTCTCGGGATGGTTCAGCGAAATCCAGTCGCGGTTCAGGTCGAAGTAGTAGTGGTTGGTCCGTCCGCCGGGCCACGGTTCGTTGTGCTCGGCCGCCAGCGGACTGGCGTTCGGCTCCAGGCCTTCGGCGATCTCGTAATTATGGACGAACCGGTCCCGTCCGTCCGGATTTTGTACCGGGTCGATCATCACGATCGTTTCTTCGAGGATTCGGTCCACGACCGGGTCGTTGCGGGCCGCCAGCAGGTGATAGGCCGTGAACAGCGCCGCATCCCCGGGGGAGATCTCGTTGCCGTGGACGGCGTAGCTCAGGTTGACAATCACCGGCAGCGAAGCGATCAGGCTGTCGGCGCTCGCGCGGGGCGTTATTCTGGGGTCGGCCAGCCGTTTCATGCCCGCGCTGACTTCCGCCAGCGCGCCGATCCGTTCCGGCGAACCCACGAAAGCGTACACCAGCTTCCGCCCTTCCCAGGACCGGGCATACTCTAGCACGCGCACCTGGCCGGGCAAGGCCGACTCGATCGCCTCCAGGTACTTCATCAGTCCCGCGTGAGGCGTGATCCGGTCCCCGATCCGGTAGCCCAGGACCTCCTCCGCGGTGGGCACCGCGGGATCGTACTCGGTACCGGGCCAGTATTCGAAGTCCTGCGCTCCAGCTGCCCGGGGGATCATCCCGGCGAGTAGAACCAGGCAAAAAAGCGGCAGGACGGTGAGCCTATTCATCGATATACCTCCTCACACACGGTCTGGGCGGTTCTTTCAGGTAAAGTCATTGGAGTAAATAAGCGGGTTCTGAGTATCGTCATCCAGCGGGTCGCCAATTTCGATCGAATCCAGTATCCGGTTCGGAAGCACGTTGGGGGTGCCGTTGAACGTGCTGTGGTCGGGCATGTAGGCGCAGGTGAAGGCGCGGCGCGGATGGGGCGTCATATTCGCGGCGGCGGCGTGCACGATCAGCCCGTTGTGGAAGGAGCATCCGCCCGCCGGCATGACGACGGGCACAGGGTCCGTCCGGCCGAGATCGGGGTAGGCGTCGAACATGGCTCCCAGTTGTTTCCCGGCCGCCGGGAAGTCGTCCCGCCGCTGCTTGTGTGAACCAGGCATGAAGAACATGCAGCCGTTCTGGACGGTGACTTCATCCAGGGCGACCCAGATGGTGATGGCGTGTTCCGACGCGAAGGACCACTTGGTATTGTCCTGGTGCCACGTGGTGGGATTGGCCCAGGGCAGCTTGGTCAGGACCTGGTCGTGCCAGATCCGGATCCCGTCGACCCCCTCCAGGTCGGCCGCCATTTTACCCAGCCGACCGTCCAGCATCAGCGCGCGGACGCCTTCGTGATCCATCCACAGGTTGATCCGCTGCCGGAATACGGATTCGTCGTCCGCCGTTACCTTCCTGGCCAGGTGGTAGGACCCTTCGGGCAGCCTGTTCCGGTCCCGTAGCGTGACCGCCTCATCCACCGCGGACCGCCAGGTCTCCAGATCTGATTCGTTCAGGAAGTCTTCGATGATGAGAAAACCGTTTTCCCGGTAGGAGGCAATCTGTTCACTCGTCAATAGATGGTTCATTTCTTGCGCTCCGTCATGCGGACCAGACCCGGGGAAACAGGTCGCAGGCCATGGGGTCTCCCGGGGCGAGCCCTCCGGTTTCCGTGGGGGAAATCTCCCAGGGCCGGGTCGCGAACCGGGCGTCGTCTCCGAGCCATCGGGTGGCCAGCACCCGGCGCGCATCGGTGAGGGACTGGTTGCCCGCCGCGCCGTGCAGCGTACACATGTGGAACGCGATGACGTCGCCGGGTTCCATGTCCCACGCCAGGATCTCGTAGTCCTCCGGGTGTTCGTCGATGGGCGGCACGTCCTCGAAGGGCCGGTCCTCGAGCATGGGTTTCGCGGAGGCGTCCTCGATGGCGTAATTGCTTTCCGTGGCGAACTTGCGGGGTACGAACCAGCGGCCCCAGTCGTGGGAACCCCGGACGAACTGCACGCAAGACGCTTTCGAAACGGGGTCCAGCGGCATCCACAGGGATACGTTCTGGCGGCCGTTCACCGGGTAATAGGGCTGGTCGTGGTGCCAGGGCGTCCGTTTGAGCGTGCCGGGCCATTTGACCAGGAGGTGTTCGTGATAGAAAACGGAACTCCGCGATTCCATGAGTCGCGCCGTCATGGCCCCCGCGGGCGACTTATACACGAAATCGCGGTACTCGGGAATCCGCTGCCAGTTGCAGTAGTCGTCGACGAAACCCCCTCGGTCTTCCTCGCCCGCCTTCAGAGTGCCCGCGTAATCGCTGGGTTCGGCGAGGTTACGGGACACGCCGGCTTCCACGATGGACACCCAGTGCGGATCAAAGGCCTGCCGTATGCACACCGCGCCGTCTTCCTGGTATTGCCGTACGATGTCTTCGGTTACGATTCCTTCCGCATTCAAGTCCCGCACGCTCCTTCCAATCGACCTTCTTCAGTGCCGGCGTCTTCAGTGCCGGCGTCTTCAGTGCCGGGCGATGTACATCTCGGTGTGCATGATGCCGATCCACGAGAACATCGCGTAGCCGAACTTGTTGACCTCGAGCCCTTTCAAGTAGGGTTTCCGCAGGTCCACCGTCAGATTGTGGTACAGAAACGCGCCGCCCACGTCTTCCACGAGCAGCCGCTCCGCTTCACGGTACATGCTCATGCGTTTGTCGTGATCCATTTCATGCGCCGCCGCGTCGATCAGCCGGTCGAAGCCCTCGTTGCGCCAGTCCTGTCGCCCGAATCCTCTCGGCTGCGAACGCCAAACCATGCCGAGCAGGTTGTTCGGATCGGGATAATCCGCATTGAACCCACCCAGGCCCATGGGAATGTTCCAGTCGTACATATTGTCCCGGTATACCTTGTCTTCCGACCCCCGCATGCGGAGTCGCAGGCCCAGGGTGTTGGCCAGCATCGCCTGAACGGTCTGCGCGGTGTAGCTGATCTGGGGATTGGTCTTTCCGATCCAGAAATCGATCGGTGGAAACCCCTTGCCGTCCGGATATCCCGCCTCGGCCATCAGGGCCCTGGCGCGGTCCGTATCGTAGGCCTGTACGGACTGTATGGACGCGTCCGCGCTTCCGGGAAAATTTGGCGGGAGCATGGAGTACGCGGGCACGCCCGTATTGCGCAGGACGACTTTGCACAACGCCTCGCGGTCGATGGCGTGGCTGATCGCACGGCGCACGCGGACATCGTCGAAGGGCGGTTCGCGGGTCTTGAAGAACAGGTACCAGGTTTCCGGAAAGGCGTAGTAGGCGAGTTCGTTCTTCAATGTCGGATGGTTTTCGATGAAGGGAAGGTCGGTCAACATGACCCTGAGATAGTCGATTTCGTCGTTCTCGTACGGTGGGGTGCCCGGGTGTCCCGTGGTGAAGATCTGTACGATTTTCTCGAGATACCCTTTGTGGGGACCGGTATAGTAGGGATTGAGGGTCAGCGTGGCCTGCCTGCCCTTCTGCCATTCGGAGAGGGTGTAGCTCGCGTTGGCTACCAGGTTCCCAGCTTCGCTCCATCGCACCCCGTGTTTTTCGACCTGCCACCGGGGTACCGGTCCCGATCCGGTGAACGCTACGATGAAGGGCAGATAGGGACAGGGCTTCTCCGTTTCGATCTCCAGCGTGAAGTCGTCCAGGGCGCGAATGCCCACGGTCGACGGGTCGGTCACACTGCCCTGGTTGTACGGGCGAGCGCCCTTTATTTCGTAGTAGAAGAAGGCGTAGGGACTCGCTACGGCCGGATCGAGGAATCGCTTGTAGGTGTATTCGAAGTCGTGTGCCGTGACCGTGCGGCCATCGCTCCACTTCCCGTCGGGACGGAGTTTGAACGTCCAGCGCAGCCCGTCCGTCGACTGTTCCCACGAGGAAGCCGCGGCCCCGACAAGCTCCAGGTTCTTGTCGAGCATGACCAGGCGTTCGAACAGGGTTAGCGCCCCCTGGCCCTCGTATATATTGATGCTGACGTCGAAGGTCAGCGGTTCTACGAGCGTATAGCGGAACACCTGTTGTTCCAGGGACGCCGCGTCCGGTGGCATCTCCTTGCCGACGGAGTTGACCAATGGGACGGCGCCGGTCAATGTGGCGACCGGCAGGAAGCAGCAGATGAACCCGGCAAGGCAGGCCGCGACGGCGAAGAGACGCCCCCGTGCACACAGGGCCCGGACGCGCGTGATTGCGGACCGGACCGGTCGTGTCCCCTTATTCATACCTGTTCCCGTGGCTGTCGTGTACATGATGGAATCGACGCGGAACGCAGGATTCCGGCAGACTAAAGACTATACAATACGGAAGATGGCGTGTCAACAGCAGGCTACGGTGTCCGGCGCGTACATACAGGCGCGCACCCGGACGCTCGGTTCACGGGCATTCGATCCGGACATACTTCGACAGGGTCCGGGTAACGGAGACCGCGAGGACGAGCTTGACCAGTCCGAAGGGGAGGAAGGGGATCAGGCCGACGGCCAGCGTAGCGGGCCAGGTGGTCTCCACGCCTGCGTAGAAGTTGAAGTAGGCGTACAGATACAAAAGGCCGCAACCGAAGATGGCGACGTGACCGAGTAGCATTCCGACGACGATATGGGGGATGCTGCTCCGGGTGAAACGGTCCAGGTAACTTCCGGTCAGGAAAGCGCAAAGGACGAACCCAACGAGGTAGCCGAAGGTGGGCGAGAGCACGACCGCCGGCCCGGTCATGCCGCCGGCGAATACCGGGATGCCGGCCAGGCCGAGACATACGTAGACGATCTGGCTTCCGGCACCCCAGCGGCCGCCGAGTACGGCGCCGGAAAGCAGGACGAAGAAGGTCTGCATCGTGATGGGCACCGGGCCGATTGGTATGTTGATATAGGCGCTCACCGCCGTCAGAGCCGCCATCAGGGAGGCCGTGGCCAGTCGCACGTTCCTGGACAAAATTTCCCTTCCTGTCGTTCCGGCCGAACCGGTTTACGTTCGCATGCTCAAGGGAGGCTGCTTTGCCTTGCTACCTCACGCACGTTCATATACATTGGCGGGCGGTTGTGTCAACGACGTTTTCTAAAGGCAAAGGAGTGCTTCGATGAGAGTAGGGATCCGCACTACAGGCCGTTTGAACGCCATGCCCTTCGAAGATGTGTGCGCGTGGATGGCCGAGAAGGGGTTCGATACGATCGACGTATCCAGGATCGACGGCGACATGGTCCGGACCGCCGAAGCGCACGGCGTGGCCATCGGCCAGGTGGACCTCGTCGCGGGCACGGAACTGCTGAGTGATGACGCCGGGCAACAGACACAGGCGCTGGACGCCTCCAGGGATTCCATCCAGCGCGCGGTCGACCATGGCGTAACCAACCTGTTCTACGTCGCGCCGGCCCCCGAGGATCCCGCCCAGGGCCGCGAGGCCACCTTCCAGCAGTGGAAACGCACGATGCCCGAAATCGTGGACTTCGCCGAGTCCCGCGGGGCGACCATCGCCCTCGAAGGCTGGCCCGGGGGGTCGACCCACCATGAGCGGATCGGCGCCACGCCAGAGATGCTTCGGGCCATGTTCGAGGCCTGCCCGTCACCCGCCTTCGGCATCAACTACGACCCCTCGCACCTGATCCGGCTGGGCGTCGATCCGATGCGCTTCCTGATGGAGTTCGGCCACCGCGCCCACCACGTGCACGCCAAGGACACCGTGTTCGACGAGGAAGCCCTTTACCTGTACGGCAGAATCAAGCCCTCCTTCGGTTCTCCGGTCGCCTTCGGCGAAGGCTACTGGCGTTACTGCATCCCCGGCGAGGGCATGGCCGACTGGGCGCTCATCGTGAAACGCCTCGAAGACTTCGGCTACGACGGCATTCTGAGCATCGAACACGAGGACGGGCGGTATTACGGTTCGTGGGAACTGGAAGAAGAGGGTTTCGTCCGCGCGCGGGCGCACCTGAAACGGTACATGGTGTAGCGGTGTAGCGCCCCTCAGCCGGAGTGTGGCGCCCTTCAGCCGGACACTTCGTCCAGCACCTTCTCGACGTGGCCGTCCACCTTGACGTTGCGGAAGATCCTGGAAATCCGGCCGTTCCCGTCGATGACGAAGGTTGATCGCTCGATCCCCATGTACTTCCGGCCGTAGTTCGTCTTCTCCTTGTACACGCCGTAGGCCGTGGATACGGAGGTGTCCGGGTCGCTCAACAGCGGGAAGGGCAGGTCGTACTTCGCTGCAAACTTCTCATGGGAAGGAATATCGTCGCAGCTGACGCCGTAGATCAGCACATCCCGGCCCTGAAACGATGGGAAGTGATCCCTGAAGGCGCAGGATTCCCGGGTGCAGCCGGGGGTGTCGTCCTTCGGGTAGAAATACAGCACCACCGTCTTGCCCATCAGGCCCTTGAGCGAAACGGGTCCGCCCTTATCGGCCTCCATTGTGAAGTCGGGTGCGGGATCGCCTGCCTGCAGCATAATGGTTTCCTTTCTATTCAGGGTTTCACGTACGCCCCGCGGTGAATCGCCCGACCCTCCGCGGTGTACTTCGTCTCGAAATTGGTCAGATCACGCCCCAGTTCCTTTACCCTATCAGGGATCTCCCCCAGTGCGTCCAGTCGGTCCGACGCATCGAGCAGGGCCTGGATCTCTTCGTAGTATTCGACGTAGTCCGTGGCGAAATCGAGGGTCCCCCCCGCCGCCAGCGTGCGCACGATCTCGTCCAGAAACCGTAGATTGAACAGGCGGCGTTTCCTGTGCCGTTTCTTCGGCCAGGGATCGGGAAAGTAGATATGAAAGGCCGAGACCGCCCCGTCGGGTATGAACCGTTCAACGAAATACACGGCGTCGTCCCGCAGCAGGCGGACATTGGCCAGTTCCCGCCGGACCACCCGTTCCTTCATGATGCGGAAATAGCGCAGGGCCCGTTCTATGCCGATGTAATTGATATGCGGATAGGCCATGGCCGAATTGATGATGAAGCGGCCCTTACCGCACCCGATTTCGACTTCCACGGGCCCGCTGTTTTCGAAAAACCGGTCCCACTGAACCTGGTCCTCGTTCTCGCGTATGCGGAATTCCACGTCCCGGGTCGCGTCCGCCGCCCGACGTGGTTCGGGGGAAAGGGTCATTTGTTCCATAGAAAGGCGATGAGGACAGGGGTGGCCACCTGGACGTTCCACCGGGCAAATTAGGAATCCTTCGGTGCCCTGTCAAGCGATACGGACCGCCCAGAATTGGTTTGATTTTAGACCGGCCACTGGTTATCATTACCAGCACTCACGCCCGGCATCCCCGCGGCTGATTCCTCCTGCGGCACGAGGCTGAACCATGCTCGACTACCACATGCACGTGGAGAATTACTTTCCCTTCGGCAGGACGGAGGACACCCGCCCGGACGGCACGGATCCGATGGAGACCATGCGCCTTTTCGCCGCCTCGGCGGCCGAACACGGCGTGCGGGAAATCGCCATCACCGAGCACGTGTACCACTTCGTCCAGGCACGGGAGATCGTGGACAAGCCCTGGGCGGTGGACAAGTGCTTTTACGATATGGACGAATACGTGAGCCTCCTGCAGGAAGCCCGCCGGGAGGGGTTGCCCATCAAAACCGGCATCGAGATGGATTACATCGAAGGCAAGGAACCGGTCATCGAACGGATCGTCGGGGGATATCCCTGGGATTTCGTGCTGGGTTCGGTGCACTGGATCGGCGACTGGGGATTCGACATGTCCCTTTTCGCGGACGAGTGGGACCGGAGATCGGTGGACCAGGCCTACCGGGACTACTTCCGCCTGCTGGGACAGGCCGTGCAGACCGGATGTTTCAATTCCATGTCCCATCCGGATCTGATCAAGGTGATGGGACATATGCCCGACGGCGACATTTCGGATCTGTACGAGGCCTTTGCCGAGCAGGTGAGCGGTCAGGAGGGCCTCTGCGTGGAGATCAGCTCGGCCGGCTTTCGCAAACCCGTGGGCAGGATCTACCCGGAGCGCCCCCTGCTGGAGGCCTGCGCCCGTCGCGGGATCTCCATCACGACGGCATCAGACGCCCACGTTCTGGAAGACATCGGCCGGGATTTCGACCGGGTCAGGACCCACGCGGCATCCTGCGGGTACGGGGAAGCCATGTCCTTTGACGGCCGGCGCGCGACGCCGGTGCCCATTGAATAGGCATTTAATACGGGAAGGGAAAAGAACTAATGGCCACGGCCGTCATTGAGCCACGCATCCGGGGCTTTATCTGTACCACGGCGCATCCCGCCGGTTGCGCTTCGAACGTCAACGCCCAGATCCGGATCGCCCGGTCCGCCCGGTCTGCCCGGTCCGTTCAGGACGGTCAGGCAGACCAGAAGAATGGCGCCGGCCCGCTCCGTGTACTGGTGATCGGGGCTTCGACGGGATACGGCCTGGCGGCGCGCATCGCGGCAGGCGCGATGTACGGCGCCGGCACCGTGGGCGTCTTTTTTGAACGCGAAAGCAGCGGAACCCGATGCGGTACGCCGGGTTTCTACAACACCGCGGCATATCACCGGTACGCGACGGAAATCGGACTGGTCTCGGCCAATGTAAATGGCGATGCCTACTCCCACGAGATCAAGCGGAAGACCGTGGAACTGGTCGCGTCCCGGCTGGGCCAGGTGGACCTGGTCGTCTACAGCCTGGCCTCTCCGAAGCGCACGGATCCGGACACGGGCGAGAACTACCAGTCCGTACTCAGTCCCATCGGGGAGACCTACGTGGGAAAGACCATCGATCTGAACCGCGAGGTCATCAACGAGGTCACCGTGGAACCGGCGTCGGACGAAGGCATCCGCGGGACGGTGGGCGTCATGGGCGGCGACGACCTGCGCCGGTGGAGCGAAGCGCTGCTCGACGCCGGTTTGCTGGCCGACGGCGCCCGGATCGTTCCGTTCTCGTACATCGGGCCGGCCCTGACCTGGCCCATTTACCGGAGCGGCACCATCGGCCGTGCGAAGGAACACCTGGAAGAGACCACGAAAGCGATCGACGGCCAGTTACAATCAGCCGTCGGGGGTAGGGCCATGGTGTCGGTGAACAAGGCCGTGATCACCCAGGCTTCGGCCGCGATCCCGGTCGTCCCTTTGTACATCAGCCTGCTGTACCGTATTATGCGGGAACGCGGCCTGCACGAGGATCCGATCCACCAGATGGTTCGGTTGTTCAACGACCATATCGGTCCAGGCAGGACGCCAGCGCTCGACGGGGAGGACAGGATCCGCCTCGATGACCTGGAACTGGGCGGGCCGGTCCAGGGGGAAATCGATTCGGTGTGGCCGACGATTACGACGAACAACTTCCGCGCACTGACCGACTACGATGCCTACAAGCGGGGTTTCCGGCAGCTGTTCGGTTTCGAAGTGGACGGCGTGGCGTACGACGAACCGGTCGAACTGGAAGCGGAGATATAGCGGATCTGCATGGACCAGAAGGGTTCCTGCCCGATTCACTGGTCGCCTTCGCTGGCAACCGATCTGTACGAACTCACGATGGCGGCCGGCTATTTCGTAAACGAACGCCGGGAAAGAGCCACCTTCGAGTTGTTCATCAGGGACCTGCCGGCACGGCGGTCCTGGCTCGTCGCGGCCGGGTTGCGGCAGGCCGTCGATTATCTGTCCGCACTCAGGTTTTCTGCGGACGACATCGATCATC
The DNA here is from genome assembly GCA_009841265.1 of Gemmatimonadota bacterium. Lineage (NCBI taxonomy): Bacteria > Pseudomonadati > Gemmatimonadota > Gemmatimonadota bacterium. Next base: position 372,373 of record VXMB01000009.1, read on the forward strand.
TGAAGACATTGCCGCCGTTTCAACGTATACCGGACGCGTTTTTCGATTTCCTGTCTTCGTTTCGCTTTTCGGGAGATCTCTGGGCCATACCCGAAGGGACCGTGGTTTTCGCCGGCGAGCCGTTGATTCGGATTACGGCGCCGATTATCGAAGCCCAGATCGTCGAGACCTTCCTGCTGACCACGGTAAACCACCAGACCCTGGTGGCCACGAAGGCGGCGCGTATCGTCGAAGCCGCCGCGGGCAGGGGTGTGGTGGAATTCGGCAGCCGCCGGGCCCACGGCCCCGAGGCAGGACTGATGGCGGCCCGGGCCGCGGTCATCGGGGGGTGCATCGGGACGTCCAACGTGGAGGCGGGACGGCAGTTCGGCATCACCGTCTACGGGACCGCCGCCCACTCCTGGATCATGACCTTCGAAAACGAGTTGGAGGCCTTCCGCGCCTACCATCGCGTTTTCCCCGGGAGCACCACGCTGTTGCTGGACACCTTCGACCCCGTAGAGGCTGCCAGGCTGGCCACCAGGATAGGACCGTCTCTGAAGGGAGTTCGGCTCGACAGCGGCGACCTGGCCGATCAGGCGAGGCGAGTCCGCGGCATCCTGGACGAGGCCGGAATGACGGAAACGAGGATCATGCTCAGCGGAGATCTGAACGAATTCCGAATCGCTTCGCTGGTCGAAGCCGGGGTACCCGTGGATCTCTTCGGTGTCGGCAATGAACTGGTCAACTCGCCGGACGCGCCGTCCCTGAGCGGCGTTTACAAGCTATGCGCGCTGGAAACGCCTTCCGGTACGCGGCCGGTCTTCAAACTCAGCGAGGGGAAGCAGACCCGGCCCTATGCAAAGCAGGTGTGGCGGCGGCGCGACGGGCATGGGGAGTTCGTGGAGGACCGGGTAACCCGGGACGGCGAACCAGCCGGATTCCAGGAATGGGAACCCCTGCTCGGCCCTGTCATGCGCAGCGGCCGCCTTGAAGGTCCGATGCCGGACCTGTCCGCGGCCGGCCGCAGGAGGGCGTCACAACTGGACAGCCTCCCCGCGCGCTACAAACGAAGGGAAGACGCGGCGGCCTATCCCGTCCGGTTCAGTGCTCAACTTTCCGCAAATCGATAAGGAGGACCCGTGCGTTACAAACGAGTATTGGTCAAACTCAGCGGCGGTGCGCTTTCGGGTCAAAATCCCTGGGGATTCGATCCTTCCGCCATCGAGTACATTGCCAGCGAGGTCATGAAGTTGCATGCCGCGGGTGTCGAGGTGGGCATCGTGGCGGGCGGCGGCAACATATTCAAAGGCGAACTGGGCCAGGACTGGGGCATCGAGCGGGCGGAGGCCGACAACATCGGCATGATCGCGACCGTGATCAACAGCATGATGCTCCGGGGCGCACTGACCTCACGCGGTGCGGGCGACGTCCGGGTCATGACGGCCATCCCCATCAATACCGTGGCCGAACCCTATATCCGGCTCCGAGCCGTCCGGCACCTGGAGCACGGCTGCATCGTCCTCCTCGCCGCCGGCACCGGGAACCCATACGTGACCACGGACTATCCATCGGTTCTGCGCGCCCTGGAACTTCGGACCGAAGTCCTGCTTTCGGCCAAGAACGGCACCGACGGGATCTATACGAGCGATCCCCGGGAAAACCCGGACGCCCGCAGGTACAAGGTCATCAGCTACGACTCGGTCATCCAGCACGATCTCAAAGTCATGGACCAGACGGCCGTGCTGCTGGCCCGCGACAACGGGTTGCCGATTCACGTTTTCGACTTCAACTCGCCCGGCGCCATGGAACGCATCTGCCGTGGCGAGGACCTCGGCAGCCTCATCACAAGGGCGGCGGACCAGTTCGCCTGACCACGGCCGTTTCGTCGACATGACGCCATTTAGTTTACGCTACGCCAATCCATCAACATGACGCCAATCCGTTACCTCGGTATTCTATTGTTGTTATGCGTCCTGTGGTGCGACCGCGCTGCGGCACAGGAACCGCCCTTTGCGCTGGAGAACTTCTACAAGGGCGTATCCTGGGTGGGCGGCCGTTGGGAGATGCCGGAAAACGCCCTCCCCGAGGCGCGCGAACTGGGCGTCGAATGGCTGGCGCTCACACCTTTCGGATGGATGGAGAACCACACTACGCCGTCCGTGCGGCTGAACCGGCGCGGACGATTCTGGGGAGAGACCGACCAGGGACTGCGGACTACGGCCAGGAAGGCCAGGGAGCTGGGATTCCGGTTGATGCTCAAGCCCCACATCTGGCTGACCCGGCCCGTGGACGACGGCTGGATCGGCGTGATCGATTTCACAACGGAGGAGGAGTGGCGGCAGTGGGAGGCGGATTACCGGACGTTCATCCTGCACTACGCCGAACTGGCGCAGGCGGAAGACATGGAGATCCTCTGCATTGCTACGGAACTCTCGAATCCGGTGCGGTCCCGTCCACGATTCTGGAAGTCGCTCATTGCGGAAATCAGGACGGTCTACAACGGGAAGCTCACCTACGCAGCGAACTGGCACGGGGACTACGACGTGATCGAGCTGTGGCCCCACCTCGACTACATCGGCGTCAACGCCTATTTCCCCTTGACCGACCGGCATGGACCGAGCGTCACTGAAATCATGTCCGGGTGGGAACCCCATATCGAGAACATCGGCCGGCTGGCCGATACGCACGGAAAACCCGTGCTTTTCACGGAAGTAGGTTACAAGAACTCACCCGGGTCGACCATCCGGCCATGGGAGTGGCCGCCGAGAAGGCGGAACCGGCGCGGGGAAGTCAGCCCGGTAGTCCACCAGGTCGATCCGGACGAGCAGGTCAACGCCTACGAAGCCCTGTTCCGGACTGTCGGTAGAGTGCCCTGGTTCCGCGGAATGTTCATCTGGAAGTGGTATCCGGACGCGAGCCGCGTAACCGAGGACAGGATAGAATTCAGTCCTCAGAACAAGGAAGCGGAACGGGTGCTGCGTCGATGGTACGCCGTCCCGTGATGATCGTGCCGTCCCGTGATGATCGTGTGCTAAAAGCCACCGGCGGCCCGCGCACCCCGTGACGCCCTGGATTTCAACCGGAACAGGATGACGACATGCCGAAGCATTTTCGCTACCGTTCGCTCGAGGATCTGCAACAGGATATCGACCGCCTCGGATTGAACGAAGATATCCCGTTGACCGAGGACCTCGATCCGCTCTGGCGCCCCATCCGGTTCGGGAACCGCACGATCGGCAACTCCATGGCCGTGCACCCCATGGAGGGATGCGATGGGCACCTGGACGGCTCGCCTGACGAGCTGGTATTCCGCAGGTGGCGGCTCTTCGGCGAGGGCGGGGCCAAACTGATCTGGGGCGAAGCCACGGCCGTGACGGAGGAAGCCCGGGCGAATACCCGGCAACTCTGGTTGCACGATGGCAACGCCGTGTCCTTCGAGGCGCTGCTCGCGCAGACCCGCGAGGCCCACCGGACCGTCCATGGCCGCGATGACGACCTGGTGGTCGGGCTGCAGCTGACCCACTCGGGCCGTTACAGTTACCGGAAACCGCTCATCGCCTTCCACGATCCCGCCGCCGATCCGGTCACCCTCGTGGACAAGAAGCGCAAGATACCGGTTACCCCGGACTACCCGGTGCTGACGGACGCCGATCTCGGCCGGGTGGAGGATGCCCTCGTGGATACCGCGGTCCTGGCCTGGAAACTGGGGTTCGACTTTGTGGACATCAAGCAGTGCCATCGCTACCTGCTCTCCGAACTACTGGCCGCAAGGCTCCGGGAAGGCGATTACGGCGGGAGTCTCGAGAACCGGACGCGGCTGGTCCGGAATGTGATCGGACGCATTCGCGAAGAAACGAAGGACGAATTGCCGCTGGCAACCCGGATGAACATATACGACGGCATTCCGTACACCACCGACCCGGATACGGGCACGGGCACGCCCCGCGCGCCGTACCCCGTACCCTACCTCTCCGGATTCGGCGTGGACGCGGACGATCCGCTGCGGGAGGACCTGTCGGAACCGGTCGCGGTGGCCGGCCTGCTCAAGGAGGCCGGGATCGGGATGATCAACGCCACCATGGGAAGCCCCTACTACAATCCCCACGTGGGCCGTCCGGCCGAGCGATCGCCGGTGGACGGCTACGATGCCCCCGAACATCCCCTGTTCGGCGTTGCGCGGCACTTCCGCGCGGCAGCCGCCCTCTGCGCGGCGCATCCGGAACTCCACATCGTGGGTACCGGGTATAGCTGGCTGCAGAAGTACATGATCAACGCGGGTGCGGCGAATATCCGCGACGGCCGGGTCACCGTCATGGGATCGGGCAGAGGCGCGTTGGCCTATCCCGATTTCGCGAAGGACGTGGCCGAGCACGGTGAAATGATCCGAAAGAAGAGCTGTATCACGGTCAGTTACTGCACCGCCCTGATGCGCGGGAAGCACAACGAACTCGGCCAGTTCGCCGTCGGATGCGTTCCACGGGACAAGATCTACGCGGACATCTACAAGGAGATGCTGGATACAGCGCCTGAACCCTAGGGACGGCAAATCTGCGAATCTTCAGGTCGGCCCGGACGGCCCTGATCGCCCGGACGGCCCGGACCGGCAGCCCGTAACGCTGAGGTCGGCCGGTATCGGCCTCCTCCTGTCGGCCCTCATCGGGCTAGGCACGCAATACCTGGCCGACCGGGGCGGTTACGATTTCATGCTGTTCGCCCACCTGCCCTCCGGCTTCCTGATCCCTTTTCTGGCCCTCGTTCTGCTGCCCAACCTGATCTGCCGGGCCTGCTGCCCGGGCAAAGCGTTAACCCGGACCGAGCTGTTCACGGTCTTCGCGATGGGCTGGGCGGCGTCCATGATGCCCGACCTGGGGGTCACCCGCTACATGGTTTCCGCCATCGCGGCGCCCGCCTACTTCGCCTCCCCCGAAAACCGGTGGGACGAACTCATCCTTCCCCACCTTCCCCATTGGGTCTACCTGAGCGATTCCGAATCGGCCCGGCGATTCTACGAAGGCCTGCAGCCGGGCCAGGAGATTCCGTGGTCGGTCTGGATGACCCCCGTGTTCTGGTGGCTCTGCCTGTTCGCCGCACTCCTGCTGATCGGCGCCTGCATCGTGGTGATCTTCCGCAGGCAGTGGATGGAGTACGAACGCCTTAGATTCCCCCTGGCGGAAGCGGCCCTTCGGCTCATCGGGGAATCCGGGGAGGACCGGGCTGCGTCCCGTCCCGGACGCGGCGGCAACCGGCTTTTTCTGGCGGGGCTGCTCCTCACCTTCACCGCCATGGCCTGGAACTGCGCGGCTTACTCGGGCGCGCTGCCCATGTTGCCCATTCATCCGGGGGCGGTGGCCACCCTGGAAATCGCCCCCTACTTCCCGGGCATACCCCTGTACCTGAACGTCTACGCCCTGTGCTTCGCTTTCTTCGCGCCTGCGGAGATCCTCTTCAGTCTCTGGTTCTTCCAGCTTTTCGGGGTGCTCGAACAGGGGCTGCTGAGCCGCATGGGCATGTTCTCCACGAGCGGCAGCGTGGTGCAGGGGGGACTGACCGGCATGCAGTACATGGGCGGCGTAATCGTCTTTGCAGCATGGCTGGTCTGGATCGCAAGGCGCCACCTGGCTTCGGTGTGGCGCGCTGCCTGGCGGCCCGTCCGGGACGACGGCGAGGCGCGGGAACTGTTCTCCTACCGGTGGGCGCTCATCGGCCTTGCGGGCGGTTCGGCGTTCGCGGTGCTGTGGCTGTACAGCGCCGGGCTCTCCATTGCGGTGGGCGTGCTCTTCCTCGCCGTCATGTTCACCTTCTACCTGGTACTCGCCCGGGTGGTGGCCGAATCGGGGCTGGTCATGGCGGAGCTCACCGTGAAACCCAACTACTTCACGGTCGGACTGATCGGAACGGCCTCCCTGTCCATGCGGGACATCAACGTGATGGGCATGGCCAACGGTTTCGCGCGGAACTGGCGGACCTTCACCCTGGTCGGGTTTTCGCACATCGCGTGGCTGAAGAACCGGCTGGAAGGGCGTGGCCGCGGGTTGTTCGGCTGGATTTGCCTGGCGATCGGTGTAAGCGCCGTGGTCTCGGTCGTCTCCCTGGTCCATTCCGCCCATACGGTGGGCGCCAACAACCTCTATACCCAGCCCGGCGGCCTGGGTACGTTCTTCTTCGGACGCACCATCGTCTGGGCGACCAACGCCGCCCAGATCGGGGTCCTCGAAGCCCTGTTCCTGCTGTCCGGCATGCTGATCAACGGCCTGGTCATCGCCGGCAGGGCGTTTTTCACGTGGTGGCCCCTGCATCCCGTCGGCATGGCCGTCGGGGACGTGGGCGGCGTGGTGAGGAACGCCTTTCTGCCGATTTTCCTCGCCTGGCTCTTGCAGATCGTATTGATTCGCATCGGCGGCGTGCGCATGTACCGCGCCGCCCAACCATTCTTCACCGGAGCGATCCTCGGGTTTCTCCTCGGCGTCGTCCTGTCCCTCGTGGTCGACGCGGTCTTCTTCCCGGGAACCCCCCACAGGACGGAATGGTATTAGCTGGCACGCGTTCGCGGCGCGTTCGCGTCGCGCAGGGAAGGCAGGGAATACCGATGAGCGAACTGATCCCGGTAGGCGTGTCAGAAGTCGACGTAACCCCCGACTACCCGGTGCGCCTGAGCGGTTACGGCGCGCGCCGGGAAGAAACGGTGAAGATCAAGTCGCCCCTGTACGCCCGCGCCCTGGCCATCGGCGCGGAGCGGCCGGTCCTGATGCTGGCCCTGGACAACTGCGGCGTGACCGAATCCATGACGGCGTCCGTCGCGCGGGAACTGGGCAGGCAGGCGGGGATGGAACGTGAGCGCATCGTCCTGTGCTATACTCACACCCACAACGCGCCCATGCTGTCGGGCGCGGCGCCCATGCTGTTCAGCACGGATATCCCGGCGGCGCACCAGCGGCATATCGACCGCTATACCGGGGAAGTGACGAAAAGGCTCGTGGAGGTGGGACTGCGTGCCCTGTCAGACCGTAAATCGTCCCGGTTGAGTTACAGCGAGGGACACGCCGGGTTCGCGGTGAATCGGCGCGCGCAGATCGGGCCCGTGGATCACGTGATGCCCATGATACGGGTAGATGACCCGGACGGAAACCTGAGGGCGGTATGGGTAAGCTACGCCTGCCACTGCACGACATTCGGCCCCGCGGACAACTTCATGTGCGGTGACTGGGCGGGATTCGCGGCCGACAGGATCAGGCGGAACCACCCGGGGGCCGTTGCCCTGGTCACCATCGGGTGCGCCGCCAACGCGAATCCCTTTCCCCGCACGGGCCTTTCCTTTTCCCGGCGTCACGGTGGAGACATCGCATGGGAAGTGGACCGCTTGCTCCGGATCCCCGGACGCCCCCTGACGGGACGGATCCGGTGCCGCCTGGTCCACGCCTCGCTGCCCTACGACACCCTGCCTTCGCGCGAGGCCTGGATGGCCGCGGCAAAGGAAACAGGCGCCACGGGCTACCACGCCCGGAAGTGGATCGCCCGCATGGACCACGGCGAAACCGTCCCGGAAGCACTCAGCTATCCGGTCCAGGGATGGTCGTTCGGGGACGAACTCGCCATCGTCTTCCTGTCCGGGGAGGTCGTCGCGGACTACGCCTTCAGGCTGAGGCGCATGTACGATCCGTCAAGGATGTGGATAGGCGCGTACGCCAACGACTTCCCCGGATACATACCCTCCCGGCGGATCTGGAAGGAGGGCGGGTACGAAGGCGGCGACGCCACGGTGTATTTCGGACTGCCCAATCGCTTCGCCGGCGACGTGGAAGAACGCGTCGTCGAAGCGGCGCAGCGGGTGATACCGGAAACGTTCAGACGGTCCGGAAAGAACAAAACGTGAGGCCGCACGCTTCGGCCGTGGCTGACGTCGCACGCTTCGGCCGTGGCTAAGGCCGCGCGCTTCCCGGCCCGGTTCTAGATCCCCTTGGGTGCTCGGGCCACGGCGGCCTCCCGCCGCGCCAGTTCCGCGTGCCGCTGTTCGAAGGCGGAACTCTGGTCGTCTTCGATCACCTCAAGGTGCACCCCCGTTTCGAATCCCGGCAGATTCCCCTTGTAGAATTCGGGCTGGTAGATGCTCTCGTCCGTGAACTCCCAGACGCGCTGCCCGCCGGCATGGCCCGGCCAGACCACGCGCAGGATCCGCTTCTTGCTGCGGTAGCGTTGCACCGCCGTGGGTTCGTCGTCGTCGACCGCGTAGGTTTCGATGGCCTTCTCGTCGACCTCCACGCCGAGACCGGGCTTGTCCGGCACATCCATGTACCCGTCCACCACCTTGATCCGTTCGGTCAGCAGATCGGTCTGCCAGAGTTCGTGGCAGGTGATGTAGGGCAGCTGGGCGTGGGACAGCACCGAGCCGATGTGGGCGGCGAAAGTCGTGGTCAATCCGGCCCCCACCATCTGAAGCCAGAAGGGCTTGTTCAACGCGGCCGCCATGATGCCCTGCCGCATCGTCCCCGAGGCGCCGCCGCCGACCACGAACCCGTCGCTGACCTCCGCGTGCCAGACGTCGTCGCCGAAGTGTTCCACGATGGGCTTCTGGATGCGTTCCCGGAGCATTTGCGCGCCCTTGAGGTCTTTCCGCAGGTAGAAGGGACTCTCATAAATGCCGACGTTCACCCGCTGGTCGAGCTGGGACAGGATCTGTTCCGCCTTCGCCTGGGTGAGCAGGAAACCGTTGAAGTCCACGTCGAACCGGTAGTCGGCCGGAACGACCTCGCTTACCGCGTCGATCTGGGCGATGATGTCGCGCCAGGGCCGCGCTTTCATCTTGAAGGACGTGTAGCCGCGTCGCAGGGACTCCTCCGCCTCCTTGACCCAGTCTTCGGGCGCCATGTCGATATCCCACCAGGAAAGGGGGCAACGGTCCCGCAGCTTGTTGCCCAGCAGGGCGTGCACGGGCACCCCGGCGTCCTTCCCGCACAGGTCGAAGACGGCGATCTGCGGTCCGAAACCGATATCGTCGTCCCACATGATGGTCCAGGGGTCCTTGCCGACCAGGCCGGCGGTATCCGAAGCGCCGTGGCCGTCGGTGATGCTGACCAGTCCGTTGTCGGTTTCCAGCCGGTACACCCAGACGCGCTCGTTATGGGTGTTCGCCCGAGCCATGGCGTGATCGACGTGGGGGGCGTAGAACGGCACGTTCAGGGCCGTTCGTTCGGCGTGCGTGATCTTCATGGATTCCTCCTGCGTTGGTATGGGACGGTAGGGTCGGGACGGGCGTGAAATCTATATAACTAAGGCGGGATTCGAAAAACGCAATCCATTTATGAACACTTGCCTTGCCTCGGTTTTTCGATCTGGTTACATTCCATTCAGAAAGGCTCCAGATCGCTTACCAGGTTAAACAGAGGACCACTTGAAACTCGAAAGTCGGGTCGCTATCGTCACGGGCGGCAGTTCCGGTATTGGCCGAGGTATATCCATCGAGCTGGCCAGGGAAGGGGCCCGCGTCGTGGTGTGCGACCTCGTCGAACGGCCGAGGCCGGGCAAGTACCATGACCAGGACGTGACGACGCCCACCGTGGAGGCCTTGACCGAGATAGGTTCCGACGGCCTCTTCGTGCAGGCCGACGTATCGGACGAAATATCCGTCAACCGGCTGGTCGACCGGACGCTGGAAGCCTATGGCGGCCTGGACATCCTGGTCAACAACGCAGGGATTTTCACCCTGGGTGACAGCCAGACGACCCCGGTCGAGACATGGGACCGCGTCATGGGCGTGAACCTGCGGGCCCTGTTCCTGACTACGCGCGCGGCCGTGCCGCACCTGAAGGATTCCCGCGCTGGACGGATCATCAACATCGCTTCCGTGCACGCCTTTCACGGCGGCGGCGGTCCGGCGTACGCGCCGGCCAAGGCCGGTGTCGTCAACCTCACGCGGGATACGGCGGTCGAACTGGCGTCGCACGGCATAACCGCCAATACGATCTGCCCGGGCTATATCGAGACGCCCATCCAGGACTACCTGACCGAGGAGCAGGTCGCCGAGGCACTGGAGAAGACCCCTCTGCCCCGGCTGGGACTACCGAAGGACATCGGCCGGGCCTGCGTGTTCTTCGCGTCGGACGACGCCGAGTGGATCACCGGAACGGCCCTGCCCGTGGACGGCGGCTGGCTGGCCCCGATCTGGTAGGCTGACGGCGGTTGGCTGGCCCCGATCTGGTAGGCCGCCGAACAGGACCTGGTTCTAGATGGATAAGCTATTTGCCATAACCGGCGGAATCTCGGCGCTCCTGGGCGTGGTCGCAGGGGCCTTCGGCGCCCATGGGCTGAAGGACCGGATCTCGCCGGAGATGCTGGAGATCTTCGAGACCGCCGTCCGGTACCAGATGTATCACGCCTTCGGCCTGCTCTTCGCGGCCTGGGCGGTCTCGCGATGGCCGGGTGCGATCCCGCCGGCGGCGGGATGGTCGTTCATCGCGGGCACGGTGCTGTTCTCCGGCAGCCTGTACGTATTGAGTCTCACGGGCATCCGGTGGCTGGGCGCCGTGACTCCGCTGGGCGGCGTGGCGTTCATCGTCGGCTGGCTGCTCCTGGTCTACGGCATATACCGGGCTTGAATCGGCAGGGAGTTGTATGCGCGTCGTAACCGGAATCATCGCCCACGAGACGAGCACGTTCACGACCGTGGAAACCACCCGGAGGAATTACGAGGAACGGTACGGCGGCCTGCGGGGCGGCGAGATCCTCAAGGCGTTCAGGGGCACGAACAAGCCCACGGGCGGCTTCATCGAAGGCGCGGAAGCACACGGGTTCGAATTGATCCCCACGATCGTGGCCGAACCCCATCCGAGCGGTCCCACGCCTCGGGCGCTTTTCGACGAGATCGTCGACGAGATGCTGGAGGGGTTTCGCAACGCGGGGCCCATAGACGGCGTGCTGCTCGAACTGCACGGCGCCATGGTGGCCGAAGGCATCGACGATGGCGAAGGATACATCCTCTCCGCCGTCCGGGAACTCGTCGGCGACCTGCCCATCGTAGGGCAGCTCGATATCCACTCCAACATGACGCCACTGATGATCGAGCAGGCCGACGTGCTGATCGGCCGGGAGTCCTACCCGGAGGTGGACATGGCGCCCCGGGGACGGGAATGCGCCGACGTGCTCGTACGGATCCTTAAGGAGGGCTTGCGGCCCACCATGGCACTGCACCAGATCCCCATGGCCTGGGGCATGAACCAGGTGACGGCTCATTCGCCCATGAAGGAGGCGATCGACTATCTGCATGAAATCGAGTCGAGGCCCGGGGTCGTCTGCGGATCGATCGCCACCTGTTTCCCGCTGGCGGATATACCTCACATGGGCGCGTCCGTGTACATCGTGACGGACGACGACCGGGAGACGGCCCAGCGTTACGCAGACGAACTGGGCGCCTGGCTGTACGACCAGCGGGCCGACTGGCATTATCACATGCCGTCGACGAAAGAGACGCTGGTACGGGTCCACGAGGAGGACCTTTTCCCCGTCGTGCTGGCGGACCACAACGACAACACGGGCGGCGGCTCGCCCGGTGACAGTACCGCCATGTTGCGCACGTTCATCGACGCCGGACTCGAAGACGCCTGCGTCCTGTACATGGTTGACCCCGAGGCGGTGGACCGGTGCATGGATGCCGGTGTGGGCGCGACGGTTACGCTGGACGTCGGGGGGAAATCCACGCCGTTGCAGGGCGAGCCGGTGACCATGACGGCGGAGGTGCTGGCCCTGTCGGACGGCAGGTTCCGGTACCACGGCCCCATGCTCGCCGGCCTGGAAGGTACGATGGGACCATCGGCCCATATCCGGCAGGAAGGCGTACACGTCATACTCGTGAACGAGCGCGAACAGCCTTTCGATACGGCGTTTTCGGAATCGCTCGGCCTGGACCCCAGGGCAATGCGTTACATCGGCGTCAAGTCTTCGGCCCACTTCCGTGCCGGATTCGAACCGTGGGCGGGCGCGATCCACGTGGTCACGGAACCGGGCGTCCATGACGCCGGCGTGGTCACCTATCACCGCCTCGGCAGGAAACTCTATCCGCTCGACGGCGCGCAGGGATAACGCAGCGATACCGGCGGTCCGACAGCGCGCACCAAGGGCTGGACTATTACGGAACCAGACATGAACTCCGCGACCCAGAAAATCGATTCCGCTTCGATCTGGTTCGATCACCAGACGCTGATCAGGAACGTGGACGTCCTGCTCACGGTCTACGACCAGGCCGCGCAAGGCGTGCTGGACCTGGCGAACAGCGAGGGTTATTTCGAAGGCGTCGATCCGGAACTACTGAAATGGCCGCCTTCGCGGACGCCCGGTGGATCGATCGGGCTGGAGGGACTGGGCTATCGCGCGAAGCTGATCGGCGCGATCTACGAAGGGGTTCCCCTCCTTCGCGACCAGCGGATGGGCGAGGCCTACGACCAGTTCCGGCGGGTCGCCCCCGACTACTACCAGTCGGTCCAGTTGTACGCACGCGTAAGGGAGCAGTTCCTGCAGCAGGACCCGGACGCCACCGCCCAGTTCCTCGAACTTTACCAGACGGTCTACGTCGAAGCGCTCCGGGCGAGCAACGTGTTTACCCCGGACGAAGGCGAGGCCGCCCTGGCCGGGGCCAGGCTGTCCCGCGTGCCCCTGTCTCACGCCCAGCCTGTCGCCGAGAAGCTCAAGGACATCGTGCCGGAGGACGACCCCATCTGGCAGGCTACCTATCCATGCACGCTCGACGGCAAGGAAACCCGCTCCACACTGCGGGACATCTTCCACAACACCGCGGAGAAGACGCTCGAATATCTGGCCGCCGGCGAACTGCTCGCCGTCCGCTACAATACCTATACCAATTTCGCCTGGTTCGGCTGCGCGGTATGGAAGATCATCAGCGACGCCGAACTGCTGGCCGAGTTCTGCCGCCGGCACGTCCCGAGCAAGTATATCCAGCGCAAGATCGACGGCATCCAGGAGGATATCCTGCTCGGCCAGGCCATGATGGTGGAGTTCTTCCAGGCGCACCAGGAGAACCCCGCGCAGCTCAAGCCTACCGGATACTGGTACGGCCATCACTATACGAGCCTGACACGGGACATGATCGACCTGACCCATGCCCTGATGGACAAGTGCAACCTGGTCATCTACCGGATCAACCAGCACATGAAGGACCATGAGGAGGAGAAGGCGAAAATCCCCGACGAACTCGCCTCCATGCTGGAACCCATGGTGGTGCCGCCCCTGCTGGACCGGACCGCCGCGGGCCATTTCCTGGAGTATCCGCACGTGGGGCGCAACGCCCGGTACTCTCCCGTCAAGCGCGCCACGAAGCTCACCCGGTGGATCGGTGCTTCATGGCGGTACGTCAGGAACAAACTCGCCATCGAGGAGGAGAACCTGGGCGAGCGGGAGCAGCTAGAGGCGGCCTGGCACAACAGTCTCACCTGGGCCGACCGGACCCTGAAGATCTTCGGCATAACGGTCAAGGTCCACGTCGATCCGATGGTCGGCGAACTGGCCCGCGTGCTCAAGCTCCACGAGGGACGGTACAAGGTCCTGTTCTTCCCGACCCACCAGAGCGTCTTCGACCATCCCGTCATGTACAAGGTGCTTCAGTCCCGCGTCCTGCTGGACGCCCTGGGCTGGGAGGACTCCCGTCCCTGCACCATCCTGTCCCGGTCGGGACTGACGGAGTACGTGACGCTGCGACTGGGTTCCTGGAGCACGACCCTGTTCGGCGTGAACGCCGCGGAATTCGACCGGCTGCTCGAGGAAGTCGACGGTTACGTGGTCCTGCCCCGCGCGGGAGACACCAACAACGCGACCCAGCGATTCGCCGGACTGCTGGAGAAACGGCCGGGCATCATATACGCCGCGGGGACCACGGCGGCCTTCGACATCCAGTCCATACCCTTGCAGCACGGGCTGTTCAGCAAGATTCCGCCCGACGTGGTCATCATTCCCATGGCCTTCAGGGGCATCCATTCCATCTGGCCCAAGTGTCCGAGACGGAACATCCGCATAAACCCGGGCCAGGTCGAAGTCGTGGTGGCGCCGCCCATGATGGGAGAGACCACGCTGTTCCCGCGGCGCCGGTCCCTCAGGCCCCAGATCGAACCGGCGGCGCTGTTCCAGGCCGTGCAACTCGTTCACCTGCTCAATCCGAATCACCGGCCCTAGCCGCCGCTGAATCCTTTCACGCACCAACCGGGCAAACCCACTATGAACCCGATAAGAACGCTCAAACGCCTCCTGCTGGCCTGCGGACTGGCCTGCGGGCTGGCCTGGCCGGGAGCGGACGCCGCGGCATCCCGGGTCGACGTCATCAGGCTGATCGGCCCGATCGGGCCGATCAGCGTCCAACACGTGTCCGCCGCGATCGAACGGGCGGAAGACGACCGGTCGGAATGCCTGGTGATTCTGCTCGACACCCCCGGCGGGCTGCTCCAGTCCACCCAGATGATGATAAAGGACATGCTCGCGTCCAACGTGCCCGTCGTGGTCTACGTGTCGCCCAGCGGCGCGGGCGCCGGGTCCGCGGGCGTGTTCATCACCATGAGCGCCCACGTCGCCGCCATGGCCCCGGGCACGAGCATCGGCGCGGCCAGCCCCGTGGGCATCGGCGGCGCGGTCGCGGACTCGACCATGCAGGAGAAGGTCGAGAACTTCTCCGTGAGTTATATCCGGTCCATCGCCGAGAAGCACGGCCGTAACGCGGACTGGGCGGAACAGGCGGTGCGGAAGGCCGAGGCCCTGACCGACCGGGAAGCCGTGGAGCAGAACGTCGTGGACCTCAGCGTCGCCACGCTGGACTCCCTGCTCACACGGATCGACGGCACCGTGGTCGAAGTCCGCGAAGGCAGCCGGGTATTGCGCACGAAGGACGCCGAGGTGAGCATACGTGAAATGAGCTGGCATCACCGGGTACTGAACGTGCTCTCCAATCCCAATATTGCCTATCTCCTGATGATGCTCGGGTTCTACGGGCTCATCTACGAGTTCATCAATCCCGGGGCCATCTTCCCCGGTGTCGTGGGCGGCATGTGCATTGTCATCGGGCTTTTCGCCCTGCAGACGCTGCCCATCAACTACGCGGGGCTTCTGCTGCTCCTGCTCGGATTGGGACTGTTCGTCTCCGAACTGTTTGTGGCCAGCGGGGGCCTGCTGACCCTCGGCGGCGCCGTTTCGTTCACGATCGGTTCGATGATGCTCATCGATTCGCCCGATCCCTATCTCCGCATTTCCCTGTATGCCATCATTCCGGCCGTGCTCGCGACCGCGGCCTTCACGCTCTTCGCCTTGGGTTACGCGCTGAAGGCCCAGAAGCGGCGCACGACCACGGGCAGCCAGGGACTGATCGGCGAGACGGGCCGCGCGCACACGGCCGTGGACAGCCGGAGCGGCAAAGTATTCGTCCACGGCGAATATTGGTTCGCCACGAGCGAGGCGCCTATCGAGCCCGATACGCCGATTCGGGTAGTGGAGGTCAATGGCCTGCGACTCAAGGTGGAAAGCCAGGACTCAGGTACGGACGCAACGTAACAAGGGGGACGCCCATGTTCTTTGACGGATTTCAGCTATCGACGATTGTAATCATCCTGATCCTCATCATACTCTTCACCAACGCGGTCAAGATACTCCGCGAATACGAGCGGGGTGTGATTTTTCGGCTGGGCCGGCTTTCCAAGGCCCTCATCGGGAAGAACGGACCGGGTATCATTATCCTGATCCCCGGCATCGATAAAATGGAGAAGGTCAGCCTGCGTACCGTGACCAAGGACGTGCCGGCCCAGGACGTGATTACCCGGGACAACGTGTCCATCAAGGTCAACGCGGTGATCTACTTCCGGGTCCTCGACCCCGAACGGGCGATCACCGAGGTGGAGGATTTCCTGCAGGCGACCCATCAGCTGGCCCAGACCTCGTTGCGGAGCGTCCTCGGGCAGGTGGAACTGGACGACCTGCTTTCCAATCGGGACAAGATCAACGAGGATCTGCAAATCCTCCTGGACCAGCAGACCGAACCCTGGGGCATCAAGGTGTCCATGGTCGTCATAAAGAATGTCGACCTGCCCCTGGAGATGCAGCGGGCCATGGCCAAGCAGGCGGAAGCGGAACGGGAACGCCGGGCCAAGGTTATCAACGCTCTGGGCGAGCAGCAGGCCGCGGAGAAACTCTCCGAAGCCGCCCACGTCATGGGCACCCATCCCGTCGCCATTCAGTTACGTTACCTGCAGACCCTGTCGGTCGTGGCGGCGGAGAACAACTCCACCACGCTGTTCCCCGTCCCCATCGACCTTTTCAAGCCTTTCGTGGACGCGATGAAACCGGCGGTCACGGGCGGCCCGGCGAATCCGGGTTCCGGCGTGGCGGAGACGAATTCGGGCGCGGCGGAGACGAATTCGGGCGCAGCGGAGCGTCCGGGCGAGGAGGCTTCATAGCTTACGAGATCGCCTGATCGGATTCCGACTAAATCGGTCAACACGCAATGTTTCCAATGACCCGCAGAAAGGACGATGCGATGACCGATTTACAGGGAGTAACGCCGATCAGGGACTGGCCGGAGGACGAGAAGCCCAGGGAGCGCCTGCTCAAGTACGGCATACACACGCTGTCGGACACGGAACTGATCGCGCTGCTGTTGCGCACGGGAAACGGCGCAGGCGGCAGGGACGTGATTGAAATCTCACGGGAACTCCTGCAGCACTTCGGCGGCCTGCGCCACCTCGCCACCCGGGAACTGAGCGAGTTGTGCCAGGTGTCGGGTGTGGGACCCGTCAAGGCCGCCCAGATCGCCTCCGCCATCGAAATCGGCCGCCGGCTCGAAGCGCAGGACATGGAACAGAAGTCCTTCGTTTCGAGTACGGACGTAGCCCGCTACTTCATGCCGAGGCTTCGGGACCTGCGCAAGGAGATCTTCATGGTCCTGATGCTCGACGCGCGCAACTGCCTGATCCGCGGCGTGACCGTATCGGTGGGCAGTCTTACGGCCAGCATCGTCCATCCCCGCGAGGTGTTCAAACCCGCCATCCTCGATTCGGCCGCCTCGGTGATCTTCGTTCACAACCATCCCAGCGGCGACCCCACTCCGAGCCAGGACGACCTCAAGATCACGGCCCAGCTCGTCGACGCGGGCCAGATGATCGACATCAAGGTGCTGGATCACATCATCATCGGCCGAAAGTCCTTTACCAGCCTGGCCGGCAAAGGTTTAATATAGCGGCCAGTCTGGTCGGCCTGGCCAGTCTGGACAGTCTGGTCAGCCAGGTCAGCCAGGTCAGCCAGGTCAGCCTGGTCAGCCTGGTCAGCCTGGTGCACATGGCAACCGGAGGATGGCGTGGGAACTTCGAACAACGACCGGATCAGGATCGGCTTCGTCGGCGCGGGATTCATGGGACAACTGGTCCATCTGCCCAATTTCACGGAGATGGACAGTTGCGAGGTGGTCGCCCTGGCTGACCGCAGGCCCCGGTTGGCGCGTTTGGTGGCCGACCGTTTCGGGGTCGCGAGGACCTGCGAATCCCACGAGGAACTCTGCGCCGACCCCGCGATAGACGCCATCGTGCAGATCACTTCGGACGACGCCCACGCGCCCGTTTCCATCGACGCGTTGAACGCGGGCAAGCACGTCTATCTCGAGAAGCCCATGGCGACCAACCTGTCCGATGCCCGCCGCATGGTCGAGGCCGCCGAGGGCAACGAACGCCAGCTGATGGTCGGGTACATGAAACGGTTCGATACCGGCGTCGAACTGGCCCGCTCGGTCATCGAAGAACTGACCTCATCCGGCGAACTCGGAGCGATCACCCACGCGAAGGGCCACTGTTTCGCCGGAGACTGGGTCTGCAACGCCGAGACGCCGATCCGAACGGACGAGACCTACCCGGATATCGAACCCCGGCCTCCGGAATGGCTGGACGATGAACGCGTCCGTGAGATCTACAGTTTAAACAACCTGTATTGCCACAACATCAATCTGATGCGCCACCTGCTGGGCGAGGTCCGGGCACTGAAATACGCGGCCCTCGACGGCCCGACCAAACTGATGGTCTTCGCCATGGACGGCTTCGACGCGGTGCTGGAACTGGGCCGGCTGTCGGCGAACTTCTGGGACGAGGGCGTCAAGGTGTATTTCGAGGACGGATGGGTGGAGGTCCTTACGCCGCCCCCGCTGCTCAGGAACGTGCCGGCCGGGGTCTCGGTCTACCGGGCCGGTGACGTACAGGAGCATTCCCAGCCGCAGGCGCCGAGAGACTGGGCGTTCCGCCGGGCGAACGCCCACTTCCTGGCCTGCATACGGTCCGGCGACCCGGTCCGTTCCTCCGGGGCGGACTCGATCCGCGACCAGGAACTGCTGGAAGAAGCGTTCAGGCGGTTCTAGAAAGGAGCACATGCCCAAGATGATGGAACCCTCCGAAATCAAGAACGCGCTGGAAGCGTGCCGCGACCAATTGTCCTGGCTCTGGAGGGGCCTTTGACATAGAGAACCGGCAGGCGGAGACGGCTCGGCTCGAAGGCGTCACGGGCGAACCGGACTTCTGGAACAACCAGGCCAGGGCCCAGGCGATCAGCCGTCAGATCAGCGATCACAAGAAGATCATCGATGGCTGGAACGAGATGGGCAGCCAGGCCGAGGACCTCGAGACCCTGTTTGAAATGGCCGTAGAGGAGGACGACCGGGACGCTTTCGACGAGATTGAAGAAGGGGTCCGGTCGCTGCAGGGCCTCCTTGAGACGGCGACGCTGCAGAGCATGCTGTCGGCTCCCGACGACACGAAGAACGCCATCGTCTCCATTCACCCGGGGGCGGGCGGTACCGAGTCCCAGGACTGGGCGGAAATGCTCATGCGCATGTACCTGCGCTGGATGGAATCACGGGACTACGCCTTCGACACCCTGGACCTGCAGCCGGGCGAAGAAGCCGGCATCAAGAGCGTTTCCATCGAAGTCTCGGGCGAATACGCCTATGGGTACCTCAAGGCGGAAGCCGGGGTCCACCGCCTCGTGCGCATCTCCCCCTTCGACTCGAACCACCGGCGGCACACCTCCTTCGCCTCGGTTTCCGTGCTGCCCGAAATTGACGATCCGGGCGATATCGATTTAAATGAGACGGACCTGGAGATCGACGTCTACCGGGCGAGCGGCGCCGGCGGCCAGCACGTGAACAAGACCTCCTCGGCCGTGCGCATCACCCACCGGCCCTCCGGCATCGTCGTACAGTGCCAGTCCGAGCGGTCCCAGCACCGCAACCGGGAAAGCGCGATGAAGGTGCTCATGTCCCGCCTCTACCAGCAACGGCAGGATGAGATCCGGGAGAAAAGGGAACGTCTCGAAGGCGACAAGAAGGACATCGCCTGGGGCAGCCAGATCCGTTCCTACGTCTTCCATCCCTACACCATGGTAAAGGACCACCGGACCGGAACGGAAATCGGCAATATCCAGTCCGTGATGAACGGCGGAATCGATGCCTTCATCGAGGCCTACCTCCGCAGTGGAGACGCCGCGAAAAGCGACTGAAACCGCTGCCGCGCGTCCCCCGCCCGCATGCCGCCGCGCGTCCCCCGCACGGACCCCCACCGCACATCGCGCAACCGCCGCCTCGCATCCCCCGCACGCATGCCGTACGGACCCCCGCCGCACGCTATTCTGGAAGTCCTTTTTCGTTGACAGGACGGCCCGTCGCGCCTATATTCCGGTGCCCGTCCGGCAGGCCGGTCGGCGCATCGATCAATCCGCAGCGCGCCTCTACCGGGGTCCGCCACCAACCATGAAGTTCTTCGGAGCAAACGGGTGAACCGCCCGATCGAATTCAACCGTCAACGGTACAGCAAACTCGAAGAGATCCGCGCGCGCGGCATCGATCCGTACCCCGTCCGCTACGACGTAACCCATCCCGCCCAGTCCATTCTCGATCAGGCGGAATCACTGATCGAATCCGCCGAGCCCGTCGCGGTAGCGGGCCGGATCACGTCCAAGCGGGGCCATGGCAAGTCCGGTTTCGCCCACCTGCTCGACCGTACCGGCCGGATCCAGATCTACGTCCGGCTCGATCGCGTCGGACCGGACGCCTACGAGGTCTACGACCAGTTGATCGAGGTAGGGGACTACCTGGGCGTGAAAGGTGCCGTCTTCACCACCCGGACCGGTGAAACCACCGTCATGGCGGACGAACTGACGCTGCTGTCCAAGTCGCTGCGCGCTTTGCCCGAGAAGTGGCACGGCCTCCGGGATATCGAGACCAGGTACCGGCAGCGCTACGTCGACCTGATCATCAATCCCGGGGTCAAGGATGTCTTCCTCAAGCGCTCGCGCCTCATCCGGTCCATCCAGCGGTTCATGGACGGCGAGGGCTTCATCGAAGTCGAAACGCCGATCCTCCAGCCCCTGTACGGCGGCGCGCTTGCACGTCCCTTCAAGACCCATCACCAGGCCCTCGACATGCCGCTGTTCATGCGCATCGCCGATGAACTCTACCTCAAGCGGCTGATCGTCGGCGGCATGGAGCGTGTGTATGAAATCGGACACGACTTTCGGAACGAAGGGATCGACCGCACGCACAATCCCGAGTTCACCATGCTGGAGTTCTATATCGCCTATGTCGATTACCAGTACATCATGGACCTGGTAGAGCGCCTCTTCGTCGCGGTCTTCGAGGAGGTAAACGGCACGCTGGAGCACACCTACCAGGACCAGCCCATCGATCTAACCCCGCCTTGGCCGAGGATTCCCATGCTGGAAGCCATCCGCACGTACAGCGGTATCGACGTCGCCGGCCTGACGACCGGTGAACTCGCCGCGGTCTGCGGCGAACGGGGACTGGATGTGGACGCCGAGCTGGGCCGGGGCCGGATGATCGACGGACTCTTCGAGCACTTCGTGCAGGACCGCCTCGTGAATCCGACCTTCATCACGGACTATCCTGTGGAGATCTCCCCCCTGGCCAAGCGCCGCGGGGACGATCCCGACCTTACCGAGCGGTTCGAACTCTTCATCTGCGGAAGCGAGTTCGCCAACGCCTTCACCGAGTTGAACGACCCGGTGGACCAGCGCCGCAGGTTCGAGGAGCAGGTGGAAATGCAGCGGAAAGGCGACGGGGAAGCCCATGCCATGGACGAAGACTTCCTGCGCGCCATGGAATACGGCATGCCGCCCACCGGGGGATGCGGCATTGGCATCGACCGGCTGGCCATGCTGGTCACCGACTCGGCCAACATCAAGGACGTACTGCTCTTTCCCCATCTGCGCAGGGAAGCCTTCGAAGACGAACCCGGCGCACAGGATGCCGAATAGTGCTGCGTAAACGATGGTCATACGAATGGTTCATCGCTCTGAGATACCTGCGCTCCAAGCGGCAGAACCGGTTCGTTTCCCTCATCACCTACATATCCGTGGGCGGCGTGCTGGTGGGCGTTGCCGCCCTCGTCATCGTCCTCTCGCTGTTCAACGGTTTTGAAAGCGAAGTCCGGGAACGGATCATCGGGGAGCGCGCGCATATCAACGTGTATTCGCTGCTTGGCGATGGTTCGATTTCCGAATACGATCCGTTGATCGACGTCATCCTGTCGGTGGACGAGGTGGTCTCGGCCGCGCCATACGTGCTGGAGAAGGCCGTCTGCGCACCGGTGCCCACGACGCGAAATGCCGCGGCGGGCGTCATCGTGCACGGGCTGGACATCGCATCGGGCCGCCTGGCCACGAACCTCGAGGAAAACATCGCCTTCGGCGCCCTGGACCTGACGGCCGCGCCCGATCCGGCCAATCCGGAAGGACGACCGCTGCCCGGGATCGTACTGGGCCGGGGCCTGGCGGATCAGCTGGGGATCGTCGTCGGCGAAAGGGTGGCTCTGGGCAACATCCAGGGCTTCTCCCTGACCTCGGCGCTCACGCCATACATCCGGCCGTACAGGGTCACGGGCATTTCGGAAACCGGGTTCTACGAGTACGACGCCTCCTCCGCCTACGTCTCCCTGGACGAGTCCCAGAAACTGTTCAAACTCGGAAGCGACATTAACGGCATCGCCGTCCGGGTTGCCGACCGGGACCAGGCGCGTCGTGTCTCCGAAGAAATCGAGGCCGCACTTAACCGCTACGTGGAGGAGACCACTCAATCCCCTGTTGCGTCAAGCCCGTCCGTAGCGTATTTTACGGTAGACTGGATGCAGCGGCACAAGGGCCTGTTCCGATGGATGACGCTTGAGAAATGGGGATCCTTCGCCATACTCAATCTGATCATCCTGGTGGCCGCTTTCAACATCGCCAGCACCCTGATCATGGTCGTGCTGGAGAAGACGCGGGACATCGGCATACTGAAGTCCATGGGCGCCACCGCCGCCAGCATCACCAGGGTATTCATCATCCAGGGGTCCGTGGTCGGCGTCCTGGGTACCCTGCTCGGTTGCGTGATCGGCTACGTGCTTTGCTGGACGCAGCGGACTTTCGAGTTCATCGCGCTGCCGCCGGACATCTATCTGATCGACGCGTTGCCCGTACGGGTCGACCCGCTGGATTTCGCCAGCGTCGCCCTGGGATCCATGCTGATCTGCGTGATGGCCGCCGTCTATCCGGCCCGGAAGGCCGCCGGCCTGGTGCCGGTCGAGGCGATCAGGCACGAATAGCGAACGCGCCGCGGGGCGCGGGAGGAGGACTGGAAGCCAGGGTATGGCCTACGAACCGCCCACAGCGGACGACAGCCGGACCGATGAAGTGCTGAGCGCGAGGAGCCTGACCAGGGACTTCCTCTCAGGCAACGGCCGGCTCGAGATCCTGAAGGGCATCGACATCGATATCCGCCGCGGGCAGATCGTGGCGATCCACGGCGCGTCGGGCGCGGGCAAAAGCACCCTGCTGCATATCCTGGGGACGCTGGACCGGCCCACTTCCGGCCAGGTCTTCATCGGCGAAACGAACGCCTTCGACCTGCCGGACGACCGGCTGGCCGAGTTCCGGAACCGGACCGTGGGCTTCGTCTTCCAGGCCCATCACCTGCTCCCCGAGTTCTCGGCGCTGGAAAACGTGATGATGCCGTTGCTGGTGGGAAGATGCGACTGGGACACGGCCCGCGACCGGGCCGGAAGCCTGCTCGCGGAGGTGGGACTGGCGGCGCGTCTCGACCACAAGCCGGTCGCGCTGTCCGGCGGAGAACAGCAGCGGGTCGCCGTGGCCCGGGCCCTGGTGGGCCGGCCCCATATCGTGCTGGCGGACGAGCCGTCCGGCAACCTGGACCGCGGGAACGGAGAAGCACTGCTGGACCTGATGTGGGATATGTCCCGCAGGCACGGACAGGCCTTCGTCGTCGTAACCCATGACGAAGACCTGGGCCGCCGTGCGGACCGCGCATTCAGGCTGGAAGACGGACTATTGAACGCTGTGGCGGCCTAGGGTGGCTTCCAGGTCCAGGTCGGTGTCCGGATCCCGGGGTGGCGTCCATGTTCAGGTTGGCGACCAGGCCCGGAACGGCGACCAGGGGTTGGATCGGTGATGAAAACGACTTCATGTACACAGTGCGGCTTGTCCGCGGCGGAGTTCGGCGATTCGGGACAGTTGGGATGCGCCGCATGCTACCGCGCCTTCAAGGAGACGCTGGTCCCGCTCTTCAAGCAGATTCACGGCAATGAGTTCCATCGGGGCAAGGTCCCCGTGTCCGATCCGTCGCGGCAGAAGATGCGGCGCGAACTGATCGACCTCAGGCGGGCCCTGAAGAAGGCCGTCGGCCGTGAAGCCTACGAACAGGCGGCGGACCTGCGGGACCGCATCAAGGAACTCGAGCGCGGCTCGGACCTGCACCAGGTAGCCCATGGATAGGCCCATGGACAACGCAATGGAAAACCTGTACACGGAACTGTTGGTCGACGTGCCGCAATGGTGCGTGCCCGAAGGCGATACGGCGGACCTGGTGATCAGCAGCCGGGCACGTCTTGCTCGGAACCTGACCACCCTGCCCTTCGTGCACCGTTCGATCAAGAACGAGCGGTTCCGCGTGATCGAACAGGTGGAAAACGCCGTCCAGCGCAGCGAAAACGTGGCGCGGTCGGTGTACCTGTCGTTGCTGGACACGTCGGAACTGGACCGCGGGGTGCTGGTGGAAAGACGGTTGATCAGCCCTTCCCTGGCGGACGGGACGCGGCCTGCGGGCGTGTTCATCGGCCCCGGAGAAACCTTCAGCCTCATGGTGAACGAGGAAGACCACCTGCGCCTGCAGACCATCAAGGGCGGCCTGCAGGTGCGCGCCGCCTGGCAGGAAGCGGACAAAATCGATACCGAACTGAGCAAAACACTTGATTTTGCCTTCTCAGATGAGTTTGGTTATTTAACGTCCTGTCCCAGCAACACGGGCACCGGAATGCGGCTGTCGGTGTTGATGCACCTGCCGGGTTTGACCCTGGCGGACCAGATGGCCTCCCTGGGATGCGCCATGGAGGAGATCGGGTTCACGGTGCGGGGACTGCACGGCGAAGGCACCGGGCGATCGGGCAACATGTACCAGGTGTCCAACCAGTGCACCCTGGGACACGCCGAGGAGGAGATCGTAGACCGGCTCGACCGCGTCACGCGCCGGTTGGCCGCCTTCGAGGAACGGGCCTGCGACGCCCTGGCAAGCAGGGCGAAACGCCAGACGGAAGACAGGGTGGCCCGGGCGTACGGCCTGTTGAAGCATGCCCGGCTGCTCGGCGAGATGGAAGCGCTGGATGCCCTGTCCATGCTCAGGATGGGCGCGTTTATGCGGATCTGCAAGGGCATGGAGACCAGTGCGTTCAACCAGTTGATGATCGCGATACAGCCCGCGCACATCCGGATGGCCTCGGGCCGGGAAATGACGGCGGAGGAACAGGATGAGCGACGCGCGGAGCTGGTCAGGGAACACCTGAGGTTCTGAGAAAGACGGCGAACACACTCCGGCCGGGGGTTACGACCCCGGACCATGAAGGGAGGGATGCTCAAGATGCCCCAGGGAAACAACAACAAGTTTACGGAACGGTTCAAACGGGTGATGCACATCGCCCGGGAAGAAGCCGCCCGACTGCAGCATGACTACATCGCCACGGAGCACCTGCTGCTGGCCTTCATCCGGGATGGGGAAGGGACCGCGGCCGCCATGCTGCGCAATATGGGCATCGATCTCGAAGACCTCCGGCAATCCATCGAGGAGGCTACGGTATCCCAGTCGAGCGCGCTCACGATCGGCCAGGTTCCCTTTACGCCGAGGGCGAAACAGGCCCTGGAGATCGCCGCGCACGAAGCCAACAACATGAAATCGAAGTACGTGGGGACCGAACACCTGCTGCTCGCGCTGGTCCGGGACAAGCAGGGGATCGCCTCCCAGATCCTTTCGACCTACGACGTGACGTTCGAGAAGATCAAGGAAGAGATCCAGAACATCCAGAGCGACCGTTCGGTGACCAAGAAGGACGCCCAGCGCAGCCGAACGCCCTTTCTGGATCATTTCGGCCGCGATCTCACCGAAATGGCGCGCGGCGGCAAACTCGATCCGGTCATCGGCCGCGACAAGGAAATCGAACGGGTCACCCAGGTCCTCAGCCGGCGCAAGAAGAACAACCCGGCGCTGATCGGCGAGCCCGGCGTGGGCAAGACCGCCATCGCCGAAGGGCTTGCGCAGCGCATCGTGCAGCGCAGCGTCCCCCAGATCCTGGAGAACAAGCGCGTCGTGACGCTGGACATGGCCTCGATCGTGGCCGGGACCAAGTACCGGGGACAGTTCGAGGACCGGCTGAAATCCATCATGGCCGAGATCACCAAGTCGGACGAGGTGATCATCTTCATCGACGAACTCCATTCGATCGTGGGGGCGGGCGGCGCCGAAGGCAGTCTCGACGCGTCCAACATCTTCAAGCCGGCCCTCGCCCGGGGCGAACTGCAGTGCATCGGCGCCACGACGCTGGACGAGTACCGCAAGCACATCGAAAAGGACGGCGCGCTCGAACGCCGGTTCCAGAAGGTGATCGTGGACCAGCCGAGCATCGAGGAAACCATCGACATGCTCAAAGGGCTGCGCAGCCGGTTCGAGGAATACCATCACGTCAAGTATACGGACGACGCCCTCGAGTTCGCCGTAAAACAGTCCGACCGGTACATCAAGGACCGCTTCCTCCCGGACAAGGCCATCGACATCATCGACGAGGCCGGGTCCAAGGCGCAGCTGTCCAAGATGACGGTCCCCGAGGAAATCCGGGAGATCGAGGAACAGCTCCAGGCCATTCAGGAAAAGAAAGTGGAGGCCGCCCAGCAGCAGGAGTTCGAACGCGCGGCCGCGCTGCGGGACCGCCAGGAGGAGTTGCAGCGCGAGTACGACGAGGCGTTCATGGCCTGGCGCGAACGGGTATCCGACCAGGTGGTGACCGTCTCCGAGAACGACATGGCGCAGATCATCTCCAGCATGACGGGCATTCCCATGTTCCGGCTCGAGGAACAGGAATCGAGGAGCCTGCTGCGCATGGAGGACGAACTGAAGAAACGGATCATCGGCCAGGACATGGCCATCCAGGTGCTGAGCAAGGCCATCCGGCGTTCGCGCTCCGGGCTGAAGAACCCCAACCGGCCCATCGGATCGTTTCTCTTCCTCGGCCCGACCGGCGTGGGCAAGACGGAACTGGCCAAGATCCTGGCCTCCTTCCTCTTCCAGGACAGCGACGCCCTGATCTTCATCGACATGTCCGAATACATGGAGAAGTTCAACGTGTCCCGTCTGATCGGCGCTCCGCCGGGCTACGTGGGATTCAACGAAGGCGGGCACCTGTCGGAGAAGGTACGGCGCAAACCCTATTCCGTCATTCTGCTGGACGAGGTGGAGAAAGCCCATCCGGACGTATTCAATATCCTCCTGCAGATACTGGACGAGGGCACACTGACCGACAGCAACGGCCGCCGGGTGGATTTCCGCAACACCATCATCATCATGACTTCCAATCTCGGCACCCGGGACATCAACAAGGCCGGAGGCCTGGGCTTCCAGCAGGACGCCACCGTCGACTACGAAAAGATGGAGGCCACCGTCAAGGAAGAGGTGAAGAAACTGTTCAATCCGGAGTTTCTGAACCGGCTCGACGAATCGGTGGTCTTCCGCCAGTTGAACCCGTCCGATATCTCCCGGATCATCAATCTGCAGCTCAAGGAAATCAACGAAAGGATGAGCGAAAGGGGCATCCGCATTTCATTGACGCAGAGTGCGCGGGAGCTGTTGTCCGACAAGGGATATGACCCGGTCTACAACGCCCGGTTCATGAACCAGACCATCCAGCGCATGCTCGAGGATCCGCTTGCGGAAGAGCTGCTGAAGGGAACGTTCGGCGACGGCGATGAAATCAGGGTCGGCAAGAAAGGCGAAAACCTGACGTTCTACAAGGCCGAGACCGCTGATTCCGGCAAAGCGCCCGTCCTCACCGAGTCGGAAGCTTGAAAGCGCGGATCCGCGGGCCGAGTCCTTCCGAGTATGTCCGGTTGAAACCCTCGGACGGGAACCCGTGATGTGGGATGCGCGTAGAATCGACAGCCGGTTCGCTTGCGCCGTGTTCATGTCGATAGCCGGCTTCTGCCGATCGATTACCCGCATGGACGGGAAAGTTGCCTTAGTGTCTTCAAAGTCATCCATGTACTTCAAACCCTTCCTTGTACTGATCCTTACGGGCGGGATTCTTGCCTCCGCATCCGTGAGTCCCCAGAAAGTCTTCGGACAACAGCAGCAGTCTTTGATCGCCGACGTGCGTATCGAGGGGCACGCCAACGTGGATGAACCCCTCATACGGTCGATGACCGCGCTGAAAGCGGGTAACCCGTACAATCCCCGGGACGGCGCCACCACGATCAAGCAACTGTACCGGCTGGGACTGTTCGAGGACATACGCATCTACGTCAGTGGAGGCGCGACGGGTCTGATCGTGACCGTAAACGTCAAGGAATACCCGTTGCTGGACCGCCTGGAGTTCGAGGGAAACGATAAGATCAAGGACGACGAACTTGAACGCATTTCGGGTATTTTCCAGGGCCAGGCCCTGTCTCCCTTCCGCAGGAAGAGTGTCCTGGACAACATCACCAGCGCCTATTACGAAAAGGGGTACCTGCTCGCCACGCTGAATGACCGCGTCCTCGTGGAAAGAAACAACGCGATCATGCGGATCGAAATCGATGAAGGCGAGAAGGTGGGGCTGGGCGAGATCTTTATCGAAAACAACGTGTCCGTACCGGAAAAGGAGTTGCAGAAAGCCTTTCGAAAGAAAGCGGAAACGGAAGAAGAACATTTCTGGAAAGAGGGCGACCTGCGCCGGGAACGCCTGCTGGACCAGTTCGAGAAAATCGTCCAGGAATACCGCAAGCATGGATTCCGGGACGCGGAAGTCGTGAGCGACACGCTCTGGTTCAGCGAGGACAGGAAGCGGATGTACATCAAGGTCGATGTCAACGAGGGAAGGCGGTACTACCTCGGGGACGTCGCCTTCGAGGGGAACACGAAGTTCACCGGCGATCAACTGTCCAGTCTCATCAAGATCGACGCGGGCCAGCCCTTCAACGAAGAAGAATACCAGGAAAGCGTGTCGACCATCTACGAAGCGTATGGCGAACTGGGTTATCTGTACGCCACGCCCATCGCCCGGGAATCGGCGGCCAACGACTCCACCATCGATCTGCATTTCGCGGTCAACGAGGGTGAACCCGCGAAGGTTCACCGGATCAACATCGTCGGCAATACCAAGACGAAGGACAAGGTCATACGGCGCGAGCTGCTGATCAAGCCGGGACAGTTCTTTCGCCGCTCGGTGCTGATGAGAAGCCAGCGGGACGTTTTCCAGCTGAATTACTTCCAGGACGTGCAGCCCGGCCTGCAACCCCGTCCCAACGGAGACGTGGACATCACCTTCACCGTCCTGGAGAAACCGACGGGCACGGCGAATGCCGGCGCCGGTTACAGCGGGCTCGACGGGCTCGTGGGCACCATATCCATGATCATCCCGAATTTCCTGGGCAACGGACAGAACGTGAATTTCAACTGGGAATTCGGCGCCCGGCGCAATTCCATTTCAACGAGTTTCGTCGAGCCCTGGCTCTTCGATACGCCGACCAGCGCCGGCATCGACATCTACCGTACGAACCGGCGATGGTACCGGGAATTCAATGTCATACAGAAGGGCTTCGGGCTGTCCCTGGGGCGGCGCTTCCGCGGCACGTACTGGCGCATCAACGGGGCTTATCGGTTTTACGACCAGAGTTACTCCGGTTTCGGCGAGCGTTACTACGCGGCGGCGCTGGGAGATACTACACTAACGGATGTACAGATCTCGGCCATTAACGAGAATATCCGTAGAAGAGAATCCTACGAATCCAATAGCGGCCTGACCAGCCAGGTCTCCTTCTCCGTGACGCGCGACAGCCGCGATTTCCCCCAGTTCGCCACGCGCGGCATGCGCCATACGTCCCGCAGTGCCGTTGCCGGCGTCGGGGGTGACGTGAAGTTCCTCAAGCAGACCCTGGAATCCGATTTCTATGTTCCCCTGTTCAAGGGCACGTCCATTTCCCTCAGGGGAAGGTACTCCTTGGCCGCAAACCCCTTCAACGACCGGGAGGTCCCGTTTTTCGAACGGTTCTTTCCTGGGGGGGTCAGTTTCGACGGCCTGATCCGGGGGTACGGCAACAACTCCGTCGGCCCCTATACCGATCTGGGTGACGGGACCAGCAGCCGGGACGGAGGGCGGGCGATGAGCATCATCACCCTGGAGTACCAGGTCCCGATCATCGACCAGCTCAGCTCTCAGCAGCCGGTCTACGCCGTGGCGTTTGTCGAGGCCGGCAACGCCTGGGCGAAGCTCGGGGACGCCACGCCGCTGCCGGGCAACATGAAAAAATCCGTGGGCGCAGGCATCCGGGTGATCATGCCCCTGGTGGGGCTGTTGGGCTTCGACGTAGGATACGGATTCGACCAGCCCTCGGATCCGATCCAGGCCCTCCAGAAAAAGCGAAGCGGCTGGCATACGCACTTTCAGCTCGGACAGATGTTCTGACAAGCTGGTCCAGGTTACCGGAGCGATCCGGCATTCGAGGAGGAAATAAATGGTTTCAGGGAGAGGGATGATTCGCATTGCGGCCGTGCTCGCCGCCGTCATATTGCTGCCGGTCGTGACCCAGGGGCAGGAACTCAAAATCGGCTATCTCGACATGGAACGCCTGCGCCAGTCCTACCAGGGGTTCAGGGATGCCGAGGAGGCCTTCCAGACGCAGGTGACGGCCATGCAGGAACAGGTCCAGAGCAGGCAGCAGGAAGTCGAGATGCTGAAGCAGCAGTATGAAGCCCGCAAGACCATGTTGACCGCGGCCAGGCGGCAGCAGGACGAGCAGAATATCATGCAGAAGGAACAGGAGCTCATACAGTTCGCCCAGTCCCAGCAGATGCAGCTGGCGCAACAGGAAGTGGAATTGACCCGGCCGTTGCAGGAATCCATTTTCAACGTGGTGCAGACCCTGGCCAAGGCGGAGAACTACACCTATGTCTTCGATGCCGGGTCGCTCATATACGTGGATCCCTTGAGAGCGCAGGACCTCACGGGGCAGGTCCTGGAGGAACTGCAGAAGGAAGCCAACTAGCCACCCATGCGACAGAAGCTGGCAGATATCGCGACGCAGGTACAGGGCGAACTCGTCGGTGACGGTTCGTGCATCATCGAGAGCGTAGCGCCGCTGGACGAGGCCGGCAAGGGGTCGATCTCCGTTCTGATCAACGCCCGGCATAGCCGGCGCCTGGAGTCGACGGAGGCCGCGGCGGTCATTGTCTCCCGGGAAATCGATCACGCTCCGGTCCCCATCATCCGCGTGGCTTCTCCCGAGCTCGCCCTCGTCACCCTGCTGACGACCTATTTCGCCGGACACCGTCCCGCCGATAGCGGGATCCATCCGACGGCCAGGATCGATCCTGCCGCGGAAGTGGATGACGAAGCGGCCATCGGCCCCCATGTGTCGATCGGCCCGCACACCACGGTGGGGCGGAGCGCTTGCATAGGCGCGAACGTGGCGATCGGCGCCCATTGCCGGGTCGGCGCCGGCACGTGGATCTTCGCCAACGCGACGCTCTACGACCGGGTTTCCCTGGGAGAAGGCGTGATCGTGCACGGCGGCGTTGTGATCGGCAGCGATGGCTTCGGGTATTTCCAGGGCAGCGGAGGGGCCAGGAAGATACCGCAGGTCGGCGGCGTGGAGATCGGCGACGACGTGGAGATCGGCGCAAATTCGACAATCGATCGCGCAACCATGGGCATGACCCGTATCGGCCGCGGCACGAAGATCGACAACCTGGTACAGATCGGCCATAACGTCGTAATCGGCGATCACGTCACCATATGCGCCCAGGTGGGCATCGCGGGGAGCACGGTGGTTGAATCGGGGACCCTCATCGGCGGGCAGGCCGGACTCTCCGATCACATCCACGTAGGCGCCGGTTCCAGGATCGGCGGGCAGGCGGGCGTGACCAAGTCCATTCCCGCCGGATCGACTGTTTCGGGATATCCCGCCCGTCCGCACAACCAGGCCAGGAGAATCGAGGCGGCCATCAAGCGCCTGCCGGATCTGCTGCACCAGGTCCAGACCCTGGAGGCACGGATCAAGACGCTCGAAAGCGGCGAACAGGATGGGCCATCCAACGAAGGAAGAGAGTAGCGGCACATGTTCAATCGCCAGCGTACCATCAAATCCCCGGCGTCCATCAAGGGCATCGGCCTGCATACCGGTGGACGGGCGACGATTACGTTCAAGCCCGGTACCGTGAACGACGGGATCCGGTTCGTGCGCGTCGACCATCCCGACAGGCTGGAAATCCCGGCGGACATAGACTATGTGATCGATACGACCCGGGGGACGAACCTGGCGCGGGATGGCGTCCGGATCCACACCGTGGAGCACGTCCTGGCCGCCGTTGCTGGCCTGGGCCTGGACAATATCCGGATCGAACTGGACGGGGACGAGCCGCCGATCTGCGACGGCAGCGCCATTCCCTTCGTGAACGCGTTGATTGAAGCGGGCATCGTCGAACAGGACGCCCCCAGGGAATACCTGGAACTGGACAACCCCGTGCTGTATTCGGAGCGGGAGAACGGCCTGCTTAAGGAACTCGTCGTCATGCCCTCCGACGATTTCCATCTCACCTACATGGTCGACTATCAGAAATCCAACCTGGCCAGCCAGCACACCGTGCTCTATTCCCTGGAAGACGAGTTCGTCACCGAGTTCGCCCCGGCGCGGACGTGGACCTTCCTGAGTGACGTGAAGGCCCTGCGCGAAAGGGGACTGATCAAGGGGGGCAGCCTGGAAAGCGCGGTGGTCATCGCGGACATGGACCTGTCCGACGAGGAACTGGACGAGTTGAAGGATCTGTTCGGCGTGGAGGACAGGGTGGTGATCGGTGAGAACGGAATCGTGGGCACCCAGCCGCTTCGGTTCGACAACGAACCCTGCCGGCACAAGGCCCTAGACCTGATCGGCGACCTGGCCCTGCTCGGAGCGCCGCTCAGGGCGCAGGTGTTCGGCGCGCGGTCCTCCCATGCCGCCAACGTGGAACTCGTGCGAAGGATCCGCGGCGCGTGCGTGAAGAAGAAGCCGGAAACCGGGAATGCCGATCCGGCTGCGTCTGCCCCGCCAGCGCCTGCTCCGCCTGCATCTGAACCCGAATCGGTCCTCGACATCGAGGATATCCTGCGCATCCTCCCCCACCGGTATCCCTTTCTGCTCATCGACCGGGTGATTCACATGGAACCGGGGAAACGGGTGACTGCGCTGAAGAACGTGACCATCAACGAACCTTTCTTCGCGGGCCATTTCCCCGGCCATCCCGTCATGCCGGGCGTCTTGATCGTCGAGGCCATGGCGCAGGCGGGCGGCCTGCTGCTGCTCAACACGATCGATGAGCCGAAAAGCAAGATGGCCTATTTCATGGGCATCGACCATGCCCGTTTCCGCAGACTGGTAAAACCCGGCGACCAGCTCCGCTTCGAGTTGGAGACGGTCCGGATGCGCATGCACGCCTGCAAGATGGAAGGCAAGGCTTACGTAAACGATGAACTGGTCGCCGAAGCCACCCTCATGGCCATGCTCACAGACCGTGCGGACCAGGCGGACCGTGCGGACCAGGCGGACCAGGCGGACCAGGCAGACCAGGCGGACCAGGCGGACCAGGCGGACCAGGCGGACCGGGCGGACCGGGCGGACCGGGAGGCCCCACAGTGACGGACATTACCACCGAAGTCCAGATTCATCCCACGGCCATCGTGCATCCAGACGCGGAGCTGGGCGCCGGATGCAGCATCGGTCCGTACACGATCGTGGAACCCAACGTGACCATCGGGGCCGGTACCCAGATTGCATCCAGCGCGATGATCGGCGCCCATACCCGTATCGGCGCCGAATGCAAGGTCTATCACGGGGCCGTCGTGGGATCGATCCCCCAGGATCAGAAATTCATCGGCGAGCAGTCCATCCTGGAGATCGGAGACCGGACTTCCATCCGGGAGTTCACCACGCTGAATCGCGGGACGAGCGCGCTGGGGAAGACGGTGATCGGAAGCGATACCCTGGTCATGGCCTATGTGCACGTCGCCCACGATTGCGTGATCGGCAACCGGGTGATCCTCGCCAACGGCACGCAGCTGGGCGGCCACGTGGAAATAGAGGATTTCGCCATCACCGGCGGGCTCGTCGCCGTCCACCAGTTCGTCCGGATCGGCCGCAACGCCTTTATCAGCGGGGGCGGCATGGTGACCAAGGACATCTGTCCGTACTTCAAGTATGGCCACGATCCGCTCAAGCCCGTTTCACTCAACACCATCGGCCTGAAGCGCTGCGGGTTCTCCGAGGAAGCCATCCGTACGCTCAAGCAGGTCTATCGCCTGCTCCACCGGTCCTCGCTCAATATCTCCCAGGCGGTGAAAGCGGTGACGGCGGAAGTGGAACATACCGACGAAGTCAAGTACCTGCTCGCGTTTATAGAGGAAAGCGCCCGGCGGAGCAAGCGATACGGCCGCGGCCTGACTTCCTGATCGCGTGGATTCTTCAGAAGAGAAGCTGCCGCGGTCCCCTTCACTATCCACACTACCCATCGTCAAAGAAAGGAACTGCCATGTCGGCCGTCTCAACCGGTGGGCGTACCGTGCGTATTGCCTCGCCCATGTCGCCTCCGTCCTGGGCCTTGCTTGAACTGAGCCTGATCAAACAGCAGGAAGAGTCCGTGGAAGCGTTTTACAATCAATACTTCGATGAACGCGGGTACCTGCTGTGCGTGCCCCGCTGGGGCGGCGACGACGGTCCGGACGACGCAGCGGAGAACTTCGCGAACTGGCCGGAACTCTACGCGATCGGCGCTTCGGAGCGGGTATATGACCTGTACAAGAAGGCGTGGGACGGCCACCTGCTGCAGTACTCGGAGGCGAAGACCACCGAGGTCGAATTCGCCCGGGACGGCATGTACTTCAAGGAATTCCCCACGATGTTCGACTGGATGCACAACGGGGAGGGATTCACGGCCTTCTTCCTCGAAGGCCTGTGTGACCCCCGCGACAAGAAGTTCGTGGACCGCACCCGGCGTTTCTGCGGCTTCTACATGGGCGACGATCCCATCGCCGACAACTGGATCCCCGAGCACCACGTGATCAAGAGCATGTTCAACGGAAGCCGGGGGTCCATGCTGCGCAAGGCCACGGGGCTCGACTGGGCCGGCGATTCCATCGAGGTCGAGGGCCGTTTCAGACTGGGGCACGGGGAACGGAACTACGAGGAGATGGTCGCCCACTTCAAGGACTACAACGATGTGGCAGGCGATCATCCACTGAATATGGGCGTAACCACGATGACCCTGAACGCCTACATGATCGACGGCGATGAAAGGTACTATGACTGGACGAAGGACTACATCGACGCCTGGGTGGAGCGCACCGAAAAGAACAACGGGATCATCCCCTCCAACATCGGACTGGACGGGAGCATCGGCGGGGAGTGCGGCGGAAGATGGTACGGCGGGGCGTACGGGTGGGGATTCTCGACGATCGTGCCCCAGACCGGCGAGACAGCGCACCGGCCCTACTTCCTGATCCGGGCCCACTGGAGTTTCGGCAACGGGCTGCTGCTGACCGGCGATCAGAAGTACGTCGACACCTGGCGCGGCGTCATCGACGGCGTCAACGCGAACAGCAAGGTCGAGAACGGCCGGACGCTCTATCCCCGCATGCACGGCGATGACGGCTGGTACGACTACCGTCCCGAACCCTTCGACGTGGGCGCGGAGCAGGTCTACTACTGGTCCATGGACCGACGCGATCTCGAACGGGTGCCCATGGAGGGCTGGATCGCCTTCCTGGAAGGGCAGAACCCGGACTATCCGGAAGAGGCGCTGCTGGAGGACATCTCGACCGTTCGCTCGAAGATGGAAAGGATGCGGAACGACCTGTCCACGCCGGATACGCGTCTATCGGACGACATGAACGGCACGAATCCCGCGGCGGTGGACGCCCTGATCCGGCTCATGCTCGGTGGCATGCCCACCGGGCACCTGGGCCACCCCCTGCACTGCCGGTTCCGATATTTCGATCCGGCGCGCGTCCGTCCGGGAATGCCGGAAGACGTGGGCGCCCTCGTGGAAGAGCTTCACGATGACAGTGCGGTGGTCACGCTGGTCAATACCAACCAGGTCTCCTCCCGTTCGGTGACCGTCCAGGGCGGCGCATACGGGGAACATCAGATCCTGGAAGTGGATGGCGG
The DNA here is from genome assembly GCA_009841265.1 of Gemmatimonadota bacterium. Lineage (NCBI taxonomy): Bacteria > Pseudomonadati > Gemmatimonadota > Gemmatimonadota bacterium. The sequence continues at coordinate 408,079 of VXMB01000009.1, forward strand.
AAGCGGGACAACCCCGATCGACGGCAGTAGCTTTACGGTGACGCTCGAGCCGGGATGCGGCAGCCGGCTGCGCGTGGCCATGGACCGTTACGCCAACCGGCCGTCCTTCGACTTCCCCTGGGAGAGGTAGAACAGACCATATGCAGAGAAGACAGACATGGGCGCTGCTCATCCTGGGCATGTTGTTTATCACGAACATGCCGCTGCCCGCGGCCGCCCAGCAGAAAAATGTGGCCGCCCTGGTGGCGAAGTACCGTGCTGACGCCATCCGCATGCGGGAGCACATCCACCGGAACCCGGAACTGAGCAACCGGGAGTTCAAGACGGCGGCGCTGGTGGCGGATCATCTCACCGCGCTCGGTATCGAGATCCGGACTGGCGTCGCCCACACGGGCGTGGTAGGCGTACTTAAAGGCGGCCGACCGGGTCCGGTAGTGGCCATCCGGGCGGACATGGATGCGCTGCCCGTGACGGAGGAGACGGTATTGCCTTTCCGGTCGACCGTACGGACGACCTACCTCGGCCAGGAAGTGGGCGTCATGCACGCCTGCGGCCATGACGTGCACACCGCCGTACAACTGGGCGTCGCTTCCGTGCTGGCCGAAATGAAAGACGACCTGCCCGGCACCGTCAAGTTCATCTTCCAGCCGGCGGAAGAAGGAGCGCCGCCCGGTGAAGAGGGCGGCGCGGACCTTATGGTGAGGGAGAGAGTCCTCGAAGACCCCGCGCCCGAGGCGATTTTTGGTCTCCACGCGCTGCCCTCCCTCGACGTGGGCACCGTCGGATACACCATCGGGCCGGCTTTTGCCGCCGTGGACCACTTCACCATCAAAGTCCGGGGCAAGCAGGCCCACGGCGCCCGTCCCGAAGAGGGCATCGACCCGGTCGTCATGGCTTCCGAGATCGTGTTCGCCCTGCAGACGATCCGGTCCCGCACCCTGTCGCCCCTCGAGCCCAGCGTGGTCACGGTGGGTATCTTCCGCGGTGGCGAACGCTTCAACATCATCCCCCGGGAAGTCCATCTCGAAGGGACGGTGCGCACCTATAACCCCGAGGTCAGGGACACGGTGGAGCGTCGGATGAACTCCATCCTGGAGGGCATAACCGGGGCCTATGGCGGTTCCTTCGTACTGAACTACGACCGCGGCACCCCTTCCGTGATCAATGACCCCGCGCTGTCCCGGGAAATGGCCGGTTACCTGACGGGTGCGCCCGGCGTCGAGCAGGTGCTCGAACTGCCCCCGACCATGGGCGGCGAGGACTTCGCCTATTTCGCCAACGAGATTCCCGGATTCTTCTACCGGCTCGGTACCACCCGGCCCGGACAGCCTTCAGGCGGCCTGCACACCCCGACCATGACGGCGGACAGTGAATCCGTGGGGGTGGGCATGCGGGTGATGACCCACCTGGTGCTGGAGTTCCTGAACGCCCGGGCGCCGCGGTCCGATCGGTAGCCGCGCGACGGGGGTATGTGAGTCTTAACGACCCATATTCCGCGGACCCCGGACAGCCTGGCGGTAAGCCCGTGTCTGGTCCAGGCCTGTGATGCGCGTCGCTCCCTCGATACGCATGCCCGCGTCCCCGGTGACATAATACTTGTCCACCTCCCCGAAGGCGGTCGAACCGGCGAGGTTGTGCACGAGCACCTCGCCGATATCGACCACCGTGTGCAGCGCAAGCCCCCGCGCTTCGTATTCCCGCCGCCATCCTATCCAGTTTGTCGCGTCCTTCCGGTCCAGTGGATCCGATGAGATCAGATGTTCCGTCGGAAACAGGCGGGACCATCCCAGGTGACCGACCACGCGCTCGATCCGCGTCACGCTGTGGCTGGACAGGATCCCGAGCGCAAATCCGCCGGCGATGACCTTGAGATGTTCCACCGGGAATCGTCCCGACGCTTGGATCTCGTCCCGGTCGATCTGTTCGTACATGGTTTCTTTCGCGTCCAGGTGCGCCAGCGTCCGTAAACCCATGACCACGAGGGGCTTCATGGTATCGGTTCCTTTCTGCGTAAATCGATGACGCCGGCCGGCACGGTCGCGGCGGGGTGGTCCGGCCGGCACGGTCACGGCGAAGCTACCGGGGCTTTCCGGCCTGTTCGTCCTCGGCGGAACCGCGCGACAACCGGTTACCCGGACTTCACAGACCGCCGAAGGTTGCCGAGTATGGACCCGATGACGACCAGCACGGCGCCGGATATGCTCAGCAGATTCAGGTGCTCCGGCTGCAGCAGGCCGGGAAGGAGCGGCGCAAGGATCATCATGTCCACGACCGTGACCAGGGGCACGGCCGCCAGGACCATGCTGACCCGGAACACTTCGAGATGTTTCAGAGATTCCACCAGCGTAACGAAGGCGACGAGCGAGATCACCGCCGAAGCGTTGAGCAGGATCATCTGCCGGGTGTCCTGCACCAGCAGCGATTCGAATCGAACGAAGGGCAGGATCAGTATCGAACCGGCCAGGTAGATCAGGAACAGGATGACGGACGTGGGCAGGATCTGGAGCAACTGCTTCTGGGTGAGGGTATAGGTAGACAGTGCCAGCGCGGCGACAGTCACCCACATAATGCCCGGAATCATCGCGCTGTCACCGGACAGGAGTTCCGCCAGTTCCTCGTTGAAGAACAGCACGATCCCGCCGGTGAGCAGCAGGAGACCCAGTACCTGGATCAGGGTCATCCGTTCATGAAAGAGCAGCATGGCGCCCAACAGCAGAAACAGCAGCGAAATCTGGTTGACCACCTGGGCGGCGCTGGGCGAGATATACTGCAAACTTTGGGGATAGAACACGTACGCGCAGCTGAACCCGAGCACCGCCGCGAGGAAGACGAGTGCGTAACCGCCCTTGAGTCGACGGACCAGGGTGAAATGACCCTGCCGGTATACGATCAACGCCATCAGCGCGGCCGCGACGACGAACCGGTACCACGTCATCGTGAAGGCGTCCAGGCTGATCAGCATGATTTTCAGGACAATGGGCAGGCCGCCCCATACGAAGATCGTGAACAGGCTAAGGACCAGTCCCAGGCCCCAACGGCCGCTGGTGACGTGCCGGTTCATGCCTTCCCCGCGGGAGAGACCGTTACGGGAGGACAGCCGCTCGGCTTTATTCGAACACCTCCACTTCCGGCGTGCAGGTCATGTCCGGATCGAGGGGGTAGATGGGTCGGGGGACGTACTGGTGGCCAAGCGTGGGGATGTTGGGACTCGCCGCCCCCGGCGAATCGATGGTGATGGTCCGTTCCGCCCAGTCGTCGTACCACGCGTCCGGCGTATGGGGCAGTTTCTTGACCACGACGTCGAAGCGTTTCGGGTCCTGGCCGAAGGCGGGATACATCCAACGGTCGCACAGCAGGGGACCGGAAGCCGCCAGGAAAATCGTGACGTTCCGGCACTGCAGCACCGCGATGGGAACGTCGTCCCGCCGGCCCAGCACTTCCACCGTGGCGGTGACTTCCACCGGGATAAAGCGCGGGTCCCGCGTTCCGCCCAGGGGGACGGTAATGGTCTGTCCGACACCCGCATCCATGGCGCGCGCGACCGCGGGATCGTCGCGGATGGGGAACAGCACGCTGCCCCGGTAGTCGCTCTCGAGGAACCCCTTCAGGATGGTGTTGCTCGTGCCCGGCGCGCCCGAACTGGTGGCGTCGGCGGCATCGGCGAAAACGACCGTTCCTTTCGCCTGCGCGGCGATGCGGATGCCCTCCTCTACACTGTGCAGCACGCACTGCATGTGGGACCGCATGTTCCAGAAGCTCCGGCCGATATGCAGGGCCTCCCGCACCGCCAGGTCCCGGTTGCCGTCCGTGATCACGACGACGCGGGAGCCCTGTTCCGGGCAGTCCGTCGGCGGGTGGCCCAGCATGATCCCCCCGGCGAGCACGTCGTCCCGTTCCTCCAGGCGCTCCAGGTACCGGATGAACGTGCCGTGCACGCCGGTGGCCGTCTTGAGCTCGTCGCCTCTGACCATGGTGGGCGTATACACGCTGGCGATCACGGGCCGGGCCCCGTCGAGGATGCGCAGCAGCACCCCGGCGGCCCGCGCGCCCGTTTCGTACCAGTCGATGTGGGGATAGGTGTGCAGGATGGCGCAGGCGTCCATGTGGGACAGCATGCGCCGGGTGATCGTGCCGTGCATGTCGAAGGAAGCGACCACGGGCACGTGGGGTCCGACGATCCGTCGCACCTCCCGCAGGACGTACCCTTCCGGATCCTTTTCGGTTTCCGCCGCCATGGCGCCGTGCAGGTTCAGGTAAACGCCGTCGGCGCCGGTCCTGTGCCGTTCGATCGCGTCGAGCAACTCCGACGTGGTCCGCTCGAAGCACGCCTGCGTGATCGTACCGCCCGCCCCCATGGCAGCGCTGTAAGTGGGCACGATTTCCATGCCTTCCCGAGCGGAAAGGGTATCGACGGCACCGCCGACCACGCCACCGAGGCTGTCCGCGCCGCCCTGGTCATCCGGGTCCTCGAGGCCGACCGGACCCTTCAGCATCTCGCGGCCGCGCAGGATACAGAAATCTTCATACACCGTATCGTTGGGATGGAAGTCGTTGGTTTCCTGGAAGTAGGTGCCGATCAGGATTCTGGGCATGGCGCTCCGGCGGTCTCCTTTCAATACCTCGACGTGTGCTCTTCCACCTTGGTGATCGTCTCGATGACTGCCGGCCGGCCCTCGCGGTTGGCTTCCACCGCTCGCTGTATCGCCGGAGCGATCTGGTCGGGCGTCGTCACCTTCTCGGCGTAAGCACCCAGCCCTGCCCCGATGGCGGCGTAATCCCCACCCAGCCGATTGCTCCCCCAGCGTTCCGATGCGTAGGCCATGTGATGGTCGTAGTGGGTCATGACCCCGTTGTTCAGGATTACCGTAATGATGGGGATCTCCGAACGCACGGCGGTCTCCACGTCCAGCCCGGCCATGCCGAAGGCGGCGTCTCCCATGACGTTGACGACCTGTTTCTCCGGGTCGGCGATCTTGGCGCCGATGGCCAGTCCCAGCCCGTAGCCCAGCTGCGTGGAAGCGCCCCAGCCGATATAGCCCCGGGGCGTATCGGTCTCCCAGAAGGGTGCGAGCTGCTCCCGCGGATACCCCGAATCGTGGGTGATGATCGTGCGCCTGCCGTCCACTACCCCGGCGATCTCCCGGAACACGCGGTACGGGCTCAGGGGCACCTCGTCGGAGCGGAAACGGGGTTCCCATTCGGCCAGCCACGCCGCCTTGAGCCGTGCGATCTCCTCGATATCGCCCCGCTCATCGTCCCGGGGCCGCCCGTCGAGCTGACGTTTCGCTTCCTCGACCATCTGCCGCAGCACCACCCCCGCGTCGCCCACCGCGCCGTAGTCGACGCGGTGCTCCTTGTTCAGGTCCCCGTGGCTGACGACGCACTGGGCGAGCGCCGCGCCCGCCGGCACATCCGATTTGAACCCTGAAGTCATGCTCGTGCCGATGCCGAAGAAGAAATCGGTCTTCTTCAGGTATTCCGCCACCATCAGGGAATGGGAGGCCGCTCCCGTGCCCAGGGACAGGGGATGGGTTTCGGGGAAGGCGCTCTTGCCGGCCAACGTGGTCATGATCGGGGTCTTCGTCCATTCGGCGAACTCGATCAGCGCATCGGTGGCCTCGGCGTACAGCACGCCCTGGCCGGCGCTGATGACCGGGCATCTGGACTTCAGCAGGGCCGAAACCAGATCCCGGACGTCCTCGGGCGATGCGCCGCTCTTGAATGGTTTAATGGGGGTGTAGTCAAAGGCGTCGTCAGGGATCTCCTCCTCGCCCACGTCCCCGGGGATCTCCAGCATGACCGGCCCCGGCTTGCCTTGCTTCAGCAGGCTGTACGCCCGCCCCATCATTTCCGGAATCCGGGCCGCCGAGTTGATGTTCGAGACCCACTTGGTGATGCCCCGGTAGTTTTCTACCGATTCGAAGGCCAGGTCGGCGCCCGCACGGGACCGCGGCGGACCGCCGGGCAGCAGCAGGACGGGCACCGAATCCGCGTAGGCCTGGGCCACCCCGCCGAAGGCGTTCTCCGCACCCGGCCCCATCTGCATCATGAAGACGCCGATGGTTTTCCCGTTCCGAATCCGGCTGAATCCGTCGGCGATATTGACGCCGGCCCGTTCCTGCCGGCAGAGAATGGGACGCAAGCCCTCGATCGCGCAGGCGTCGATGAGGGGATGGTGGGGGAAACAGCTGAACCAGTCCAGCCCCTCCGCCTTCAGGATCTTCGCAATGGCTTCGTTTCCGGTCATGGGTTTCCCTTTACTCTCCCTCGCGCCGAGGGGTCGAAAGCGTCCTACCGTCGTCGTCGATCAAGGGACGGTGATACACATACGGCGGTTCGATCACGGCCCGCTGGGCTTCGTTGAGTTCTTTCGTCCACTCCGGCAGGCCAGTTTCAAACACACCGCCGGTATAATGCATGTACTTCGGGGTGTACCGGTAGAACAGCGAGCGGCGCTCTCCCTGCCCCTTCCACGGCAGCGTACCGTGGGTCGTGGCCTCGTTGAAGATGACCAGGTCGCCGGCCTTCATGGGCACGTGGTACACGATATCCTGATCGGCCTCGTAGCGGGAGATTTCGTCCGGAAGGGTGAAGTTCGCCTTGTGGCTGCCCGGGACGACGCACAGCCCGCCGTCGCCCGGGTTCACGTCGCTCAGCTGGTACTGGCAGTTGATCAGCCCGCAACGCATGGCGCCGTTCTGGTAGTGGTAGGACCGGGATCCGTTGTATTCGGCCTGACCGTACCCGTGAAGGCGCAGTCCCTCGGTCCCCGCCGCGGACGTGAAGATGAAGGGACTGTGATCCATCTTCCACCCCCGGCCCAGCAGGGTGTTCAGATAAGGGATGATCCTCGGATTGGCCAGCACCTCGCGGAATGGCCGGCACCAGGGCTGCTCCCACGTCAGCATGCCTTCATAGAGCCCGCGGAGCTGCGTGCCTTTGAGCGCCTTGCTCGTGCTGCTCGCTGTATCGTCCTTCCGCTTGTCTCGATTGGCGTCCAGGGCCTCGTTCAGTGCCGCAACCTGCTGGGGCGCAAGGGCCTTGCGCACCACGATGAACCCCTGCAAGTCGAAGAGGTACTGCTCATGGGGTTCCATGGTGGCGAATGGCGTGGACGGGTTCATGTGGACTGGTTCGATTCAGATCCCCTCCCTGCGGGGACGTACGATCGATTCGCCGTCGTCCTCGATCAGGGGGCGGTTGTAGATGTACGGGGGTTCCAGGACCGCGCGCTGGGCTTCGGTGAGCTCATTCGTCCATTCGGGCAGGCGCGTTTCATATACGCCGCCTTCGTAATGCATGTATTTCGGGATGTACCGGTGGAGCACGCAGCGTCGCTCACCCTTTCCCCTCCACGGCAGCGCGCCGTGGGTCGTGGCCTCGTTGAAGATCACCAGATCGCCGGCTTTCACAGTGACGTGATGGAAGATTTCCCGGTGGTCCTCGTAGTGGCGGACGTATCCCGGCATGGGGAAATTGGCCTTGTGGCTGCCCGGTATCACGGTCAGCCCGCCGTCATCCGGATCTACATCGGTCAGGTAAAACTGGCAGACGATCAGTCCGCTCCGCATGCGGCCGTCGTCGTACATGTAGTAGGTGGACCCGGCAAACTTCCCCGTACTGTTGCCGTGGAAGGGCGTGCCCTGGGCGCCCGGCTTCGAGGTGAGCACGTCGATGTTGTGGTCAAGTTTCCAGCCCCGGCCCATCATGGTATTCAGATAGGGAATCAGCTTCGGGTGAGCAAGCAGGTCGCGGAAGGGCTGGCACCAGGGCGGGTCCCAGGTCAGCATCCCTTCGTAGTGGACGTACTGCGTGTCGGGGCCCGCCAGCGGAGTGCCGTCCAGCGCGCCGCCCGGTCCGTGCTCGCCGGTCCGGTCGGGATGAGCGTCCAGGGCGTCGTTCAGCGCCCGCACTTCATCGGAGGAAAGCAGGCTGCGGACCACGAGAAACCCCTGAAGGTCATAGAGGTATTTCTCGCGCTCGCTCATCACGACGAAGTCTTCCGGGTCGCCGAACATGGCCATGGCGGTCTCCTGGCGGCTTGCTCCGCCTCACTGTGTATCCAGTCGCCACGAACGGATACGGCCCGTTCCGGCGTCGGTGGAATACAAAATCACGTGTTCAGGAATATAGAAAACGGAGGAGCGTAGTCAAAGGTAACTATACGTTGACCGGACCTGGTTTCTTCCTTCCCATAATTACAGAAATTGCCGTTGTCACCACAAGTGCGGCAACAACGGCAATTGGATAATTCCGAATTCTACAGGCCGATGGCGCGACCCGCGAATTCCTCTAGTACTTCACCGTACAGCCGTAGGCCCGGGTCATCTCGACGGGCACTTCATTGCCGGCAAAAACCGCGTCCAGGGCCATGACGACGTAATTGTCGGCCTTGGGTATGTCGGCGATGTTGGCCGAGTTGATGCTGTCGATGGCGCCCATGTAGATCAGCGTGCCTTCCGGGTTGATGATGTACATGTGGGGCGTGTGAGTGGCGCCGTACGCCCTGCCGACGTCGCCGTTGCCATCGAGCAGGTAGGCGTCCACGGTCGACGCGTGCTTCTTCAGGCGCTTGTGGATTTCTTCATTGGAAAACTGGCCCTGCTTGCCTTCGGCCGACGAGTTGACGGCCAGCCAGACCACGCCCTGCTCGCGGTACTTGTCCTGCAGGCCCTGCATGTTCTTGGCGTCGTAGTGCTTGGCCACGAAGGGACAGTCGTAGTTGATCCACTCCAGGACCACGTACTTGCCGCTGTAGTCCGAAAGCGTCACGCTGTTGCCGTTCGTGTCCGTCAGCGTGAAATCCGGTGCCGCGTTTCCCACCTTGGCTTCTCCGGCGGCCATCGGTGTGGAGAAGTTAACCAGCAGGAACGCGGCGGCAACGGCCACCACGGCTGCCGGAATCAAGATCCTCTTCATGAACATCCTCCTTGTGAATAGTAACGTCAAACTACTTCAAATTCTACCTGATGGCAGCGCTCCCGCTTTCCACCTTCTGCAACGCATCCAGCACCAGGCCGGGTGTGAGCAGTTCAGGCAGGATCTCCGGTTCGGAATCCGGACCGCCCGTATACAGCACATACAGTGGGACGCTGTTGCGACCGAATTCGGCGAGCGCCTGCGTGATCTCGGGGTCCCTTGACGTCCAGTCGGCCTGGACCGGGACCACGCCCAGGGTCTCGAACTGCTCCACCACGCGGCTGTCGCTCAGCGCCACGCGCTTGTTGACCTGGCAGCTCAGGCACCAGGCCGCGGTGAAGTCCACGAAAACCGACTTCCCGGAAGTGCGCAGGTCCCGCACCAACTGCCGGGAGAAGGGTTCCCATTCCAGCCCCGCGCTGTATGTCGTAGCCGCGGCGGTCCGTTCCGCCTTGGCCGGTGCCGGCACCTGGCTCAGTACGGTTACCATGCTCGCGATGATGATCACCGCGGCGGCAGCACGGGCAGCTATCCTCGAACGGCTTCCGGCAGCGATGCCTCCCCAGCGGCCGAGAATCCAGCTTCCAAGGGCTACCAGCACCAGCAGGACCATCACCAGGGCGACCAGGTTGGGGTCCGTCTGGAGGTTCAGCACCCAGAGCAACCAGACCACGGTGGCCATCATGAGGAAACCCATGAACTGTTTGAAGGATTCCATCCACGCGCCGGGTTTCGGCACATACCGCAGGAGGACGGGTACAGATGACAGGGTCAGGTAGGGCAGGGCCATGCCCAGGCCGAGGAACCCGAAGATCGCCAGGGACTGGACCGCCGACTGCGTCAGGGCGTATCCCAGGGCAACGCCCATGAACGGCGCGGTGCACGGCGTGGCCACGACCGTGGCCAGGACGCCGCTCAGGAAGGATCCGCCGAGTCCGCTCCCCGAATCCATCCGCCCGCCGAGCCCGACCAGCGACGTGCCGATCTCGAAGACGCCGAAGAGACTCAGGCCGAACATGAATATGATGACCGACAGAACGACGATGAAGGCCGGCGACTGGAGCTGGAATCCCCAGCCCAGCTGCTCTCCCCCGGCCCGTAGGGCGATCAGGACGGCCGCCAATGCGAGAAAGGAAACCAGGACGCCCGCGGTGAAGACCAGGCCGTGCCTGCGGGCCTTTGCCGGGTCGTCGCCCGCCTGGTGGATGAATCCGAGCACCTTGATAGACAACACTGGGAGGACGCAGGGCATCAGGTTGAGGATCATGCCGCCGACGAGGGCGAAGAGCAGGGCTTGCCACAGGCCGGATACGAGATCGCCGGAAACCGCCGTGGCCGCAAGGCCCGATACCACCGATACGTCGCCTGAACCCGCCGGTCCGATTACGGCGACCGCCGCCGGAAGTTCGTCCGAATAGACGGCACTCACGGCCATGGCACGCTCCGATCCGGGGCCACGCCATCCATCCGCGGACACCAGTACGCCCGTGATCTGCTGCGGCCTGCCCGTGTAGAAGCCCGACCGGCGCATCGTCAACAGGTACCCAGTCTCCGTCTTCTCCAGTTTCTGGGGAGATATGTAGTCGATCAGGTCTGCATTGTAGGGGTAGAAATCGGCGCTGGTAAGGTTACCCGGGAACCATTCGGGCGGCGCGGCGTGCAGCGCCACGGTGGAATCGGAGATGGCGGCCTCGACATGCCATCCGGGGACCGCGACCGGAAGGTTCTCCCGGGTGCGGGTAAAGAGATCGGTCCATCGATCATCGGCCTGGGGCGCGTCCGGGGAAACGGGCAGCGTCACCTGGTATCCGGATTCTCCTGGGAGACAGATGTCCGCGCAGACCAGCCAGGACGCGAAGGCTCCGACGTCGACCGTCCCGCCGGGTGCCAGGTCGGCCGGTGGCGTGATTTCCACGAGCAGGAGCGTCTCGCCCTCGTAGCCGTAGCTGGCCAGGATGTCGAGTTCGATCTTCTGGGGATAGGGCCAGTTGATCTCTCCGGCCTGGAATCCATCAGGCAGCGTCCAGTGTATCTTCGTGGGCAGACCCGAATCGGCGGGATTGCGCCAGTAGGTGTGCCAGTGCTCGTCCATCTTCATCCTCAGGCCGGCCCAGAAAGGCTGCCCGGGTTTGATGGACGTTGTCTCCACGACCAGTTCGGTCTCCATGTAATCGGTACGGACCGCCTGACCGTGTACGGACCAGGTGCCGGCACCGATGGCGAACAGGATCGCTAGCGACAGTAAGGTGGCGCGCATTGATTTCATGGTGTGTTGAGAAGTCTTCATGGTGTGTTTCGGTTCGCGCGGACAGATGCCGTGCTATCCAGGTTCGTCGATGCCGGCTCTATCGACCATCTCAGCCGGCGAAGGCCGCTCGGGCTTCATGCGGCGGAACAGGTATACAAGCACAATATGGTCCAAGAAACGTCCCGGTGTCAAGCCGCATCCGGATGTGGGTCCAGCTGTCCGTCCGCATTCACACGCCGAACCAGTAGTTGAACTTGACGATGAAGATGTTCTCTGATTCCACGCCGAATAGGTTGCCGAAATCCCTGCCGATGTCCAGCGTCCCGTTTTCGTCCCGCTCGCTTCGGGTCTGCTGCCAGACGAGAAACACCCGGGAACCGGGGCGGTACTCCCAGCGCAGCACCACGTTCATGCGCAGGGACTGGATGTTGAAATCACGGTCCGAGAAATTGATATCGGGCATGCCGTCCCCGTCGAAGTCGAGGTACCTGTAGCCGTCCGCCGGATCGATGAAGGAACGCGTGCCCTCGTCCAGCACGTCGAAATCGAAACTGCTCGCCCTGAGCAACTGCTTGTAGTTCAAGTAGTCTCCCGAGGAAAGCAGGGGCTGTGCATACAGTTGCAAAGTCAGGTCGGGCGAAAAGGCCACGTTCAACCGGGTTTCCAGGGATAAGGAACGCCGCTCCAGGTCCGAGAACACGTAACGGCTGCCGTATGTAGGCGCGAAGGGCACGGCGTCGGTCCGGGTAACATACTGGGCCGCGTTCCGCTCCCAGCTGAAATTAGGCGAAACTTCCAGTTCCCAATTCGGGGTCGGGCGAATCGTGGCTTCGACTTCCGCTTCCCACTCATGGCCGCCCCGCTGGGATCGCTCGTAATCGATTCCCGTCCCCAGGTAGATCGGTTTCCTCCGGTCCGATCTGAGGTAGAGGCGGGATGAATAGGATCCGGGGTTCTCCATCACAGGACCGCCCCGGGTCCGCGTGTCGCTGAACTCGGTGGGGCTGTAACTGGAGTCGAACCGAACTTCCCAGTAATTGTTGAGTTCGAATTCGGCCCCCGCCCAAAAGCTGCCGTTCTTGTAATTGTTCCGCCACGACGACCAGGACCACGGATCGTCTAGGGCTTCGTGCCGGAAGTTGTAGAAGGAAAAGAAACTGAACTCGTAATTTCGGAAGAAGCGACCCGGCGTGATGTTCTGGTACTGGATACGCGCGCCGCCGTCGAGTCGTTCACTCGAGCGGGAGAACCCCAGGTCGTTGATCTCGAACCCGGGCGATATCTGGGCGAACCAGACCGCTCCGGTCCAATGTTCGGCGTCCCGGCGGGCGAACTGCAGCCGCCAGTTGTAGCCGTTCATGGAGGTGGCGGTGGAATCCACGGCCAACCGCGTGGCGTCGGGACGCTGGAAGTAATGATTGCTGGACCGCTGCAGCCGGATCAGCGCGTCTGTGCTTCCCTGGACGCGGCTGCCGGCCAGGTAGCCGTAAGCGGCCCAGTCCCGCGAACGCGCTCCTCCCCAATTGTGTTCGAAATCCACCCCACCGGAAAAAGCCTCCGACGTGAGGTAGTCGAAAGCGCCGTCGTCGGGAAGGGCCCGGTGCACTAACGAGCCGACGGCTCCGAGTTGGCTGGCGCCGTTCCTGTAGTCCTTGCGGATCCGGAAAACGCCGAATTCCGCCCGGGGTTCGACCGTAAATTCCGGGATCCTGCCGTTCGCAATCGAATGGGCCCTGCCCTTTTCCCGGCCCGTAACCGCGGCCAGGGCGCCGATGGACACGCCACCCGGCGACCGCCCGGTGATCTTGGCCGCGCCGAGAATGCTGGTCTCCGTGGGTATGTCGGCGAAATCCGCACCGTCTGGCGTACCCCCTCGTGGTTGCCGCCCGATCCGCCGGCTGTAGTACAGTTCATCCCGGCCCGACAGGCCGAACTCAAACTCCTGGGCGTCTAACACGAAAAACGGCCGCTGTTCCCGGAAAAACGTCTCGAAGGCCGAAAGGTTTATGACGGCGGGATCCACTTCCACCTGCCCGAAGTCCGGGTTGACGGTTAGGACCATGTGGTAGGATGGACTGAGTCCGTAACGCAGACCGAACCCTCCCCGCCCACTGAAGTCGGATCCGTCGAAGAAGGGGTTCCCCTGTTCGGCCCGGGCGGTCCGGGCGCTGGCGAGGATGTATGGACGGATCTCCAGGCGGCTGGCCTCTGTAGGAAGGACCAGGCCGTTCAGGCGGCCGAGGACGCTGACCCTTCCATAACGCTGGCGGGACTGGAGGGCGAAGTCGATGATCTCATTCGTGGCCAGGCACCGGCGCATGAAGTTGATGCCCCAGGACTGGGCGCCGTCCGTCGTCTCATACCTTATCTGGTTGAGCGGTATCCTCATCTCGGCGACCCAGCCCTGTTCGTCGATCGCCACGCCGGATTCCCATACGGCGTCCCACGCGTCGTCTTGCCGCACGTCGTCGTAGAGATAGGCGTCACGCTGTGCCCCGGCGGCGCTCACGCGGAACTGGTATCCGGTCAGGCGGTCGTTGTTCGGATCAATGGAAACGGAGAGCAGGTCGAAGGCGCCCCGTTCATCCCGCCGGACGAGTTGCCTGCCGATACGCTCCGGGTGATCGTCGTACATCCGGGCGCCGATGTAGATGGCGCCGTCGTCGTAAAGTACACGGACCTCGGTGTCCTCTCCGGGTTCGACGCCTTCAACGGGTTCCCTTTGGACGAACCGCGTCGCTGGAATGGCCACGGCCCAGGCCGCTTCATCCAGCCTGCCGTCGATCGCAATGGGCCCGGTGCGTTGCGCCGCCTCCATGGCGGGGACGGCAGGCGCGTCGGCGCTCGTCTGGGCGAGCGCGGTATCGACGGACAGCGCGAAGACGGCGATCAGGGCGAAAATCGGCGGGACAAGGGATTTCAAATGCATATTTGCAACGGTTCCTTCCTGCGCGTGGTGCAGATCGAATCCAAAAGCTTTGCGTTTGCGTCTTCCGCCATGCCAATACACCGCCGGCGACAATCCACCGCGGCCATGCGACATGTCCGCACTGTCCGCCAGTGCGACGACGGAAGTCATCTTATACTACAAACGTGCATGGTAAAACTTTAAAATATCGGCGTTTGCCGCCAGGTGCTAGCGGGTCCAGGTCAGGACAAAAGCCGGGGGCAGGTTCCTCACGACGAGCGATTCGCAACGGTAGTCGGAGAACAGCGGGGTCATGCGGCGGCGAAACCGTACTGCCGAGGGCAGATAGTAGGCGTGGACGTACTGAAACATGCGGAATACGGAACCGGGCCCCAGCAGCTGGTCCAGGTTGTCGATGAGCTCGTCGATTATCGGAACCGGCATGGTGGATATGGACAGCCCGCAGATGACGGCCTTGACCGGTGGTACGCCCGTATCCGCGTGCACCTGGAACGCCCGGGTGACGGTGTCGTGTTCGAAGCGAAGGTTCGGAAACCGATCCCGCAGCAGGTGAACGAACCGTAGTTCGAGTTCTATGCCGATATATCCGTCGTCATCGGGGAGGATATGCCGAATCTGGTCCGTGAGCGCACCCGTCCCCGGACCCAGTTCCATGACGGATTCGTTGGCCTTGATTTTCAATCCCCTGGCCATGGCCCGGGCGAGCATTCTCGAACTGGGCGTCAGGGCGCACACGCTCAGCGGGTTCTTCAGCATGACCCGGAGAAAAAGGAAAAACGGATGTTGTGCGGATCGTGACATGTACTGGAAGGATTGCAGCCGGAGCCCGATTCAGGGCAGGATCAGGGATATCGCGAAAGACCGGAGCCAATATATGTCCGTCGGCCACGGGAGGCAATACCAATCGCTATGGCTGCATACGCTCGTTCGCCGGACCTGCGCTTACCCCTTTCCTGAAGGGCAACAGGCCCGGATAGGGCGTACGGTACCGGTACAGCAGATAGAGCGCGAAGACAAACACGGGCAGGTTCAGCAGGAGCAGCTCCGGGGGCCAGGTCTCGATCTCGACGCCATAGCGGTAAAGGAGGAAGGCGAATGCGTTGTTGCCTGCGTGAAGCAGCATGCACGGGAAGATCGAGCCGGAAAGGACCGCCACGGTGGTGATTACCACGCCCAGGTAGGTCGTCGGAATGATGCGGAACAGGGCCTGGTGGAACAGTCCGAATATAATGCCGACTACCAGGATGAGTACGACGGGTCTCAGCCGGCGGTGCAGTCCGTGAAGCAGCAGGCCCCTGAAGGCCATTTCTTCCACGATCCCAGGCGTAATGGCCATCATGAGCATGATCTGCCACAGGGGAAAGTCTTCCGGCAACAGCTCGCTGGCGAACTGTTCCAGCATTTCCTCCGGGAAGGGCAGGAACGCGCTGGACAGTTCCACGACGAAGATCCCTGTCAACAGGGTCGACGGCACCAGGAGCAGCACCGCCAGCCATACCTGGGGCCTAACCGGGCGGATCGCCAGGGCCTGGCGCCAGTCGAGCCGGTGTACCCGGATCATGAGCAGCGAGCCCAGGAAGAAGACGCCGAACATATTGAAGGCCCACTGCCCTTCGAGCCGGGTCAGCGCGTCTACGTTCGAAGGGGCGATGATGACAATGGCCCACATGCCGAGAAACCACAGGAGCACCCGCCTGGGGAACAGCGCGGCGCCCCCTGCCAGGTCCGCCTCGTCCATGTCCTGCGCGGTGACGAGCCTTTCCTTGTCCAGCATGCGGGACGACCGTCGGAGCAGCAGGAAGGCGGCAAGCAGCATGGATGCGCAGGCTACAAGGAGCATGGGGATGTCGTAATGACCGACCATGATTTCCCGCACGGCCACGCTGACGTTCGCGATCGGCACCACGGCGATCAGCGAGCGCAGGGATACCGCCGGGAGCAGCCCCGCCGCCGTCAGGACCATGAGTCCGAGAAAAACCGGCAGGAGGTAGAGCTGCGTCTCCCGGTAGGTCTTGGCATAAGCCGAGATCAGCAGCAGGAGGGACGAGACCACGATGGCCACGGGAATGTAGAGAGCGAACAACACCAGCACGGCGACGGGCGATACTTCGATGTCCATTTCCGCGGGGAGTTCGATCAACCCGAGGCCGAGGTACACGAAGAGGTTCCCCGCCTGTGCCAGGGTGATGAAGAGTGCGACGGACAGGATCGTCAATTGTTTGGCGGCAATGATCTCGATCCGGCGGACCGACGTGGTCAGGAGGGTTTCGAGCGAACCCCGCTCCTTCTCGCCCGCGACACTGTCCATAGCCGCCACCGACGCACCGGTGAGCGTGAGAAAAACGAGTAGCAGCGGCAGCAGTCGTCCGAAGTAGAACCCCGCCGCCTGATCCGGCGTGGCAACATCCACCCTTGACAGCCGGATGGCTTCTTCGGGATCAGCCTCGAGCCCGCTTACGCGCAGCGCTTCGGCGCGGTCCTGTTTCCTCGCGTCGACCATCCGATCCACCAACAGGGCGCTGCCCCTTCTGGAATCGTCCCGGTTTGCGCGGTAGTAGACCCTGACCACGGGGACACCCGGATACCGCTCGTCCGCCACGGTCACCACAACGCCGGCTTCGTCCCCGGGTTCCGTGGCGTCGGCTTCGTCTCCGGTTTCCGTGGTGTCGGCCGCGGCGCGGGCCAGGTCGAGCGAATCGGCTTCGGATCCGGTCAGGGCTTCCAGGTAGAAATCCAGGTCGCCGGCTTCCAGGCTCGAATCGGGCATCGCGGCCTCCACCTCCAGAAAAGTGGCCGGCCGCCGGTCCTCATCCCCGGTTTCGGCGGGCCCCGCGTTCTCGGCCGGATCCCCGTTCTCGGCCGGATCCCCGTTCTCGGCCGGACTGCCCGCCGCGTGCAGTTCGCCCCTGGCGATGAGCGTCCGGACGGAGTCGGCGTAGGCGCCCACCACGACGTATCGATACGTCGTCGTATCCAGCTGATCACTGCGCCATTCGTTCATGAATTTGAAGCCGAAGAGGATCGCCGGCAATACGAGGAGCGGCAGGAGGATGCTCAATACCACCGTCCGGCGGTCTCGCAGCAGCATGCGCATTTCGTGCTTGTACAGCAGTCCGATCTTTGCGCGGTTCATGCGGCCTCTTGGATGAAGGAGACGAAGATGTCTTCGAGGTAGTGCGCCCCGGTCCGCTCGCGAAGCGCTTCAAGGGTGCCGGAAGCCAGGATCCGTCCCTCGTGGATGATGGCGATCCGGTCGCACAGTTTTTCCGCTTCGCTCATGATGTGGGTGGAGAACAGGATGGTCTTGCCCTGTGCTTTCAGTTCGGTCAATATGGCCTGCATTTCCAGGGCGTTCAGCACGTCGAGGCCGACGGTGGGCTCGTCGAAGACCAGGATCGGCGGATCGTGAGCCAGGGTCCGGGCGATCGCCACCTTCTGCTTCATCCCGCTGGAGAGCTTGTCTATGCGGGCGCGGGCATATTCCTCGATCCCGAAGCGCTCGACGAGTTCATCGACCCTGGCGGGCGTCCGTGAGGCGTCGTATCCGTTGATCCGGGCGAAAAATTCGATGGTTTCTCTCGCGGTAAGGCGGGGGTACAACGCGGTGGTGGCCGAATAGAACCCGACGTGTTTACGGACTTCCACGGGTTCCTCGGCCACGTCGAATCCCATGATCTGCGCGGTGCCGGCCGAGGGCTTGAGTATCGTCGTCAGCATGCGCAGCGTCGTCGTCTTGCCGGCGCCGTTCGCACCCAGCAACCCGAAGATCTCGCCGGGACGGCAGGTGAAATCGATCTGCCGCACGGCGTGCACGGGACCGCGGGATTCATCGTAATAGGTCTTGCTCAGGTCCTTCACGAATACGGGATCGTTCACGGTTGCCATCCTCTTGAGGGGTTGCGGCGTAAAAGCCGGTGTTTCAGGAAACCGCCCAGCCCGCCTTCATAGCTGCCGGTCATGATGTCTTCGTAACGGGTGATCGCCGCGGCGATCCGCAGAATGATCCAGATGTACAGGACTTCCATCAGCAAAGTGAGGCCGATCTGGGGCCAGTGATAGACCCCGCCGATGGCTTCCCGGAACACCAGACAGACGTTTATGATGGGCACGCAGGCCAGCCAGGTCGTGAGTTCCAGGCCGGGGAACTGCATGAAGACCGCCGGCACCAGGATCATGACGGTTACGAAGGGACCCGCCAGGGACTGGGCGTCCTTGAACGTCCGGGCGAAGCTGGCCACGACCATGAGGAAGGCGGAGACGAACAGGGCGAGGAGCACGATCACCACGAAGATCAGCGGAACGGCGGACCACGGGATCGTGAAGCTCAGGTCCTGGATCCGGTCGCCCAAGAGCGGCGCCATGAGGGTGCGCATGGACAGGCTCATAGCCAGGAAATTCAGCATGCCGGCCGTGGTCGAAAGCGTGGCCACGTACAGGTACTTTCCGGCGAGGACGTTCACGCGGTCCGTCGCCGCCGTCAACGTGGTCTCCCACGTGGATCGCTCGCGTTCTCCGGCCGTCGCGTCCAGGGCGGGATACATGCCGCCCACGATCAGCATGATGATGACGAGGATGGGGACCGCCATCCCCAGGATGAAACGTCCCATGTCCCGGCTGGAGGAAACGTTCTCCCGTTCAATCCAGATCATCTGGTAGGCCGGGCCGGCCAGCCCGCGTTCCCTTCCCGCCCTTTCCAGGTAGGCCGTCCGGTGGCGGTTGACGACGTCTTCGACCCGGCTCATGGCGATCCGGCTCCGGTCCTTCGAAGAGTCGCCGGTCATCCGGACCTCGATGTCGTCCGCTTCACCCCCCTCGCGGAGCGCGAGTTCGACCAGGAGATCCAGCTGGCCGTCGCGAATCGCTTCCTCGGCGGCTTGCGGGTCTGCGGCCGTCACAAGTCCAGGACGGTCCACCCCTTCAGCGCGGTCCACGCGTTCCAGGCGGTCCGCGGCCTCGATTTCGCGGACGAGGGCAGCGTCTTCTCCCACGTCGCCCACGATCATCACGCGGGCCGTGAAGTTCTCGGTCTGGCCGATGACGAAGGACAGCCCCGTGTAGGCCAGCCAGAGGAGGACCGGGTACATGAACAGGGGCACCAGGACGACGTTGATGACGATGGAGCGTTCACGCAGGGCGCCGCGGAGTTCGCGGAGGAATACGAGACCGGTATCGGTGAGATTGAGCAATACGGCATCCTGTTCGCGGGAAGAGGACCGGCTACTGAAACGACCGGCGGACCCAGTCCCCGGCGTCGCGTACGACCTTTTCGGGATGCAGGCGGCTGCGGGCGAGATGCCCCGTGGTGCTGCGCAGCGTCGGCTGCCGTGCATCCTGGTAACGCCAGTCCATGCTCCACCTGACCTGATCGGAGCGGTTGGGCAGTCCCTGGTGGTAGAGCATGTTATGGAAGAGGACGATGTCTCCCGGGTCCATTTCGATGGACACGGCCTGGTCCACGTAGGGCGCCAGGTCCTCCTGCTTAATTTCGAGGTAGTATTCGCGGTCTTCGTGCCGGGCCATGCCAATCCGGTGCGTACCGGGGATGAACTGCATGCACCCGTTGTCCTCGCGGGCGGGGACCAGGGGAGACCATACGTTGATCATGCGCAGGGCGTCCACCGTCTCCGCGCTGTGATCGCCGTCGCGGTGGACCTTGTAGGTATATCCGCCGTCCTGGTGCCAGAGGACGAGCGTCGGGGCGTGGTCGGGCAGCTTGGGGCGGATGGAGTAGTTGGGATAGAGCCGAAGTTCCTCGCCCAGTAGGGTTTCCACGATGTCCAGCAGCGGCGGATGGAAGAAAACCTCGTACATGCCCGCCAGGTGGAGCTCCTTGCGGAAGATGTGGGGCGCGTCGTCCGGGGCGTCCTCGCAGATCCGGGCCAGGCGCGTCTCGAAGGGCGCATCGCCGTGGTCTCTCGAGATCTTGCCGGCCGCCATCAGCCGGTCCGCGAACCTGTCCACGAGTTCGCCGGCGTCGCGCCGGGCCGCCTCCACCACCCTATCGGGATAGAACCCCTTCAGGATCACGAATCCCGTTGTTTCGAACCGATCCAGGTTCGTATTTATCTCTACTGCCAAGCCAGTGGCCTCCCGGTCCAGCGCGCGGCTCCTGTCTGGCCACCCAGGACAATTCGCCCAGGCCTGGCCGCGCGTTTCCTTTGTACACCTCACATGTTTACCTGCACACGTTTCGAATCCTTCAATCTTCCTCGCGCCGCCGCCGCTTCCTCCGTTTGTGCACTTCCGCCCTCAATATATACTCAATCTGGGCGTTCACGCTACGCAATTCATCCTTTGCCCAGGCGTTGAGGTCATTCCAGAGCTCGGTGTTGATTCGCAGCAGCAGGGGTTTCTTTTTATCCGGCACGATCGAACGTTTCCCTGAAGCCCCGTCAGTACAGCGAACCGGTATTGACGATAGGCTGCGTGGACGACTCGCTGCAGAGCACGGTGAGGAGATTGCTCACCATGGCGGCCTTGCGTTCTTCGTCCAGGTCGACTACATGCTGGTCCTTCAGTCTTTCCAGGGCCATCTCCACCATGCCCACCGCGCCGTCCACGATCTTCTGGCGGGCGGCGATGATGGCATCGGCCTGCTGCCGCTGCAGCATCACCTGCGCGATTTCCGGGGCGTAGGCCAGGTGGTTGATCCGCGCTTCCGATACCGAAACCCCGGCCGCCGCGACCCGTTCCCGTATTTCGTTTCCGAGCGCTTCGGACACTTCCTCTATGGAGGACCTCAGGCTGGCGGTCTCCCCCTCGGTCAGGTCATAGGGATAGCTGGTGGCTAAATGGCGAATGGCCGATTCGGACTGTACCTGTATGTATTCGACGAAATCGTCCACATCGAAACTCGCCTGGGCCGTATCTTCCACGCGCCAGACCACGACGGCCGAGATCTCGATCGGGTTGCCGTTTTTGTCGTTCACCTTCAGTCGCTCGCTGTCGAAATTCCTGGCTCGCAGTGAGATCTTCGCCTTGCTGTTGAGGGGATTCACCCACCAGAATCCCTGCTCCCTCACCGTCCCCGTGTATTTGCCGAACAGCGTAAGCACACTAGCTTCGTTCGGTTCCAGCGTGAAGAATCCCTTGAAGCAGAATCCCAACACGGCGAGGACCGGTATGAAGATAAACACCAGCAGGAGCACGTCTCTGACGCTCATTTCCTGCTCCAGTACGGGTGGATTGAACGTGATGACCCAGTCCATGACCACTAACGTCAAAGGAAACAGGACGATCAGCCAGACCAACGCCCTCCAGCCGCTGAATTTCAACGGGCTTCGTTCCGTAATCATTGCTTCCCTCCTCGAAATACCTGTCTATGGATAACATATTGATATTATTATGATATCATATTAAGAGATAAAGGAACGCCTGTCAAGCACATATTTTCAAATAAAAAAAGGCACCCCTGTCGAGGTGCCTTTTTCTTCCTTTTTCCTTACTGTAACGGCCGTCCGCGGCCGCAATCAGCCCTGGGGCTGCTTCACGTAGCGCAGGTAGGGCTTCACGCGGCGGATGTCGGAGTAGGTCTGGTCCGCTTCCTCGTCCGTGACCGCCGGCACGATGATGCAATCTTCGCCGCTGGTCCAGTTCACCGGCGTGGCGAGCTTGTGATGAGCCGTCAACTGGAGGGAATCCACGACGCGCAGGATCTCGTCGAAATTCCGGCCCGTGGACGCGGGGTAGGTCAGCATCAGCTTGATCTTCTTGTCCGGACCGATGACGAACACCGAACGTACGGTCATCTTGTCGTCGGCGTTCGGATGGATCATGTCGTAGAGCTGGGCGACTTCCTGGTCAGGATCCGCGATCAGCGGGTAGCTCACGTTCGCGTTCTGCGTCTCGTTGATGTCGCCGATCCAGCCGCGGTGGGAATCGAGGGGATCCACGCTGATGGCCAGGATCTTGACGTTTCGCCGGGCGAACTCGTGGGCGATGTTGGCCATGTAACCCAGTTCCGTGGTGCAGACCGGCGTGTAATCCGCAGGATGGGAAAAGAGTATGCCCCAGCCGTCCCCGAGCCATTCGTGAAAACGAATCGTTCCCTCGGTGGTTTCAGCGGTGAAATCCGGGGCTTCGTCCATTAAACGTAACGCCATGACAGTCCTCCTGCAAAGGGCTTGCTGTAGATATATGATGGTGAGATCAGTGGCCTGATCCGTCTATTGGCCACGATAATATACCTATTTAGGTCAACAAAGTAAAGAATAAAATCAACGCGTGCACCAGATCAGCCCGCGACGGACGATTTCCCGCGCCTCGGGCACGTCGAAATCACTGGCGACGTGACCCAGCGAACAGTGGAATACCTTCCCCTTGCCCCACGGCCTTTTCCACGCCACGGGCATCACCGTGCCGTCGATCCAGGCGTCGTGATCCCCGCTGAAGGTCGTGGTCGCGAGCACGTGATTGGACGGATCGACGTGCATGTAGTACTGTTCCGAGTGCATGGCGAAGTCGTCCAGCCCGGCCGTCACGGGGTCGTCGTGATCGGTGACGTTGACTTCGTAGTCGATGATGCCGCCCGGATGGGACACCCACTGTCCACCCACCATGTACTGGTAATTCGTGTTGTTGCGGAAGGCGTCCGCCTGCCCGCCGTGCCAGCCGCCGAACCCGGCCCCGGCGGACACCGTATCCAGGAGCGCCTTTTCCTGGGCGCCGGTGATCGTGCTCATGGTCACGGTCTGAACGATGAGATCATACGTGGGCATGGCTTCCGCGTCCAGGTAGGCGGCGAGCGTGTCGCTCTGTGTGATATCGTATCCTTCCGATTCGAGCAGCGGGATGAAGATGTCCTGAGACTGCCTGGGTTCGTGTCCTTCCCAACCACCCCAGACGAAAAGGGCCTTAGGCATGTGGTTGCTCCTATGGTTGCAATTCGATTACTGCCCTATGCGGACCAGGGCACCGTGGTTTCGCGGCCGTCGGGTTCGCGGATCAGGCCTTCCTGTTCCGGCCGTCCCCCCGCTATGACCGCCGTTCCCAGCGGCTCGGGTTCATCCCGGGCGCACTGTCCGACATGCCCTCCGGCTTGTTGCCGACGCCGAACTCGTAGGTTCGCATGCTGGGATCACCCAGGAAGGGCCGGACGGAATCGGGCATACTTTCCAGGTCCGACGGATCCCGCGGCTCCACGTCGACGATCGGTCCGGCCCAGGCCGGCCGGTAGGCCACCGCGAGCATGGCCCGAGACCGGTTGCCTCTGTTGGGCAGCGTGCCGTGGAACGTCCGGTGATTCAGGAACAACGCCGATCCCGCTGTGCAGGGTACGACCACCTCCTCGGGATGGCGCTCGTACCGCTTGTACGGGTGGGCGTCCGCGTGCATGCAGAGATGGGACCTGGGAACGACCCGGAAGGGCGAGACGTCCAGCGTCAGGTCGTCGAGGTAGTAGAGTACCCGGACGGTAATTGGGCAGCTTCCCTCGTACCCGAATATCTTTGAGCCGTAGGGCTGGCCGTCCGTATGGAGACTGATCCCCGGCGTGCCGGGTTCGGACCGGTCGTAGGTATAGTGAATGAAAACCAGGCGGTCGCCGAACAACTCCTCCAGGAACCCCACCGTGGGTTCGAAGGCGATGAGTTCGGCCAGCTTCGGACTGGCAAGATGCGGATCCCTGCAGCCCCGCTGCTTTTCGCTGTAGTCCCGTCCGACGGTTTCGAGTCTTTCGCTTTCCGCTTTCAACTCGGCCAGGTGGTCCGGTGAGATCCAGTCCGGGATGATCAGGTAGCCCTCCTCCTCGATCATCCGGACCCGCTCGCCCCGGGTGAGGGCGCGCCAGTCCCGGTCATCCACATTGATCTGCTGTTCCGCTTGACTGTGCATCATCCCTCCTTTCTCCCGAGATCCGGGCGTTGCCGTCTGCGGCAAGTCACCGCCAGCGAACTCCCCGTCCGTCTCCCAGTACAGCGTCGCACCACAATCGGCGCACTACAGTTCGACGCGCACGGATTCCATGGCCCGGACCGCTTTCGCGCGGGCCGCGTCGATGTCATCGCCCCGGGCGACGGCTACGCCAAGGCGCCGGTGACCGGAGACCTCGGGCTTGCCGAAGAGAAACAGGCCGGTGTCCGGCTCGGCAAGGGCGGTACCCAGGTTGCCGAACTTCATCCGGTCGGACTCGCCTTCCACCACGAGGGCTGCCGACGCGGAAGGACCATGCTGGTGGATCTCCGGGATCGGAAGACCCAGCACGGCCCGTGCGTGCAGGGCGAACTCGGACAGGTCCTGCGAGATGAGCGTGACCATGCCCGTATCGTGGGGGCGGGGCGAGACTTCGCTGAAGACCACTTCATCGCCCCTGATGAACAACTCAACGCCAAATACGCCACGGCCACCGAGTGCGGTGGTGACCGCTGAAGCCGTCCGCCTGGCTTCCGCCCACGCCTTCTCGCTCATGGGCTGGGGCTGCCAGGAGTACCGGTAGTCTCCATCGACCTGCTCGTGGCCGATGGGCAGGCAGAAACCCGTGCCGCCCGCGTGGCGCACTGTCAGGAGCGTGATTTCGTAGTCGAATTCGACGAATCCCTCTACGATCACCTTGCCCGCGCCGCCGCGGGCCTCGTCGTGCGCGCGCTGCCAGGCGCCGGCCGCCTCCGATGCGTGGCGCACCGTGCTCTGTCCCTTGCCGGATGAGCTCATGACGGGCTTGATGACGCAGGGCAGGCCGATCTCGCGCACCGCACGTTCGTAGGCTTCGCGGGTCTCGGCGAAGCGATAGGGCGACGTGGGAAGGCCGAGTTCCTCCGCAGCCAGCCGGCGTATCCCTTCCCGGTTCATGGTCAGGTGGACGGCCCGCGCCGTGGGAACGACGTGGTATCCTTCCGATTCCAGGTCCACCAGTGCGCCGGTGGCGATGGCTTCTATTTCGGGTACGACGAAATCGGGGTTTTCCCGCTCGATCACCGTGCGCAGGGCGGATGGATCCAGCATGTCCACGACATGGGAGCGGTGGGCCACCTGCATGGCCGGCGCGTTGGCGTAACGGTCGACCGCGACCACTTCCACGCCCAGCCGCTGGAACTCGATGACCACTTCCTTGCCCAGTTCGCCCGAGCCGCACATCAGCACCCGGGTCGCCGAAGGGGACAGCGGCGTGCCTAGCACGGCCATCGGGTCGTCCTTCCGGTATGTGTTGCTGATTCCATCATTCCCGGTGCACCGCGGTCAGATTTCGTTCACCGCCGCCGTCAGTTCCTGCACCGCATCCTTGCCGTCGGCGAAGAGCATCAGGCAGTTGTCCGCGGCGAAGAGCGGATTGGGTATGCCGGCGAAGCCCGGGCTCAGGCTGCGCTTGATGACCACGACGGTCCGCGACTTGTCCACGTTCAGGATCGGCATGCCGGTCAGCGGCGTGTCCGCCGCGTCGCGGGCCAGGGGATTGACCACGTCGTTGGCGCCGATGACGATGGTTACGTCGGTCTGTTCGAAACCCGTATTGGCCTCGTCCATCTCCTTCAGGCGGTCGTAGGGGACGTCCGCTTCGGCCAGCAACACGTTCATGTGTCCGGGCATGCGGCCCGCAACGGGATGGATTGCGAACTCCACTTCGATGCCGTCGGCCTCCAGTTGATTGGCCAGGTCGCGCACGGCGTGCTGCGCCTGGGCCACCGCCATGCCGTAGCCGGGGACGAACACCACGCGCCGCGCGCTGTCGAGCACCATGGCGACCTCCTCGGCGGTGGTGGATTTCACTTTGCCTTCGTAGAGATCGTCGGCAGGACCCGCGTCGTCGCCGCCCGCATCGCCGCCGACGCCCGCGAACATCACGTTGGCGAGCGACCGGTTCATGGCCTTGCACATGATGCTCGTAAGGATGAATCCGGAAGCGCCGACGAGCGATCCCGAAATGATCAGCACGTTGTTGGACAGCACGAAGCCCGTCGCCGCGGCGGCCATGCCCGAATAGGAGTTGAGCAGGGCGATGACCACCGGCATGTCCGCGCCGCCGATGGGCACCACGAGCAGTATGCCCAGGACGGAAGCGATCGCCACCATGATCCAGAAGTACATGGTGTTCTCCGGCTGCAGGATGCAGAGGACGCCCGCCGCCAGTCCGGCCAACAGGAAGAGCCCTTTGAGCACGTGATCTCCGGTGAAGCGAACCGCTTTTTCGGAGACGATGCCCTGCAGTTTGCCAAAGGCGATCAGGCTACCCCAGAAAGTCACGCCGCCGATCAGTCCGGACGCCATGGTCGCGATGCCGAACTGCATCGAAATCGTGTCCGCGGACCGCAGCGCTGCCTCGACGTAGGCCGCGCCGGCCACGAGCACCGACGCCCCGCCGCCGAAACCGTTGCACAGTCCCACGAACTGCGGCATGGCGGTCATGGGCACCTTGAGCGCCCAGATGGCGCCGATCGCTCCGCCGAGGACGATACCCGCGACGATGAACTCGAACCGGACGATCTGCTGGTCGATCAGTGTCACCACGATGGCTATGAACATGCCCAGGGCACTCAGGCGGTTGCCCCGCACCGCGGTGCGGGGATGTGAGAGGCCCTTCAGCCCGAATACGAACAGGGAGGCGGCGACGAGATAGGCGAAGCGGACGAGATCGGGGGACATCCGCCTACTCCTTTCTCTTGAACATGTCCAGCATGCGGTTGGTCACGAGGTAGCCGCCGACCACGTTGATCGTGGCGAAAACCACGGCGGCGGTTCCGAGGACCGTGGTCAGCGTAGAGTACTGGGTTCCGGCCGAGAGGATGGCGCCGATGATCGTGATCCCCGATATGGCGTTCGAGCCGGACATCAGCGGCGTGTGGAGAATGGGCGGGACCTTGGTGATGACTTCGAATCCGACGAACACCGCCAGGACGAAAATGGTCAATATGGCAATGGTTTCACCCATGTGGCACTCCTCGATTCGTTCGCCGGTACAAGCCAGCTCAGCCGGTACCGTCAAGTACGGAACGGACCAGTTCGTTGACGATCTCGCCGTCGCGGGTAACGGTCGCGCCCTGCACGATATCGTCGTCCACGGTCGCGTCCAGCGCGCCGTCGTTGATCATCAGCTTCAGGAAGTTCACGATGTTGTTGGAATACATCTGGCTGGCGTGAAAGGGCACGGTCGAAGGCAGGTTCAATTCGCCCACGAGGGTCACGCCGTGTTTGACGACGGTCTTGCCCGGCTCCGTGATCTCGCAGTTTCCCCCCCGTTCCGCCGCCAGGTCGATCACGACCGAGCCGGGACTCATGCTCTTGACCATGTCTTCCGTCACCAGCACGGGCGCCGGCTTTCCGGGTACGGCGGCCGTGGTGATCACCACGTCGTTCTCGGATACGACGCGGGCCATCATCTCCCGCTGTTTCTCGTAGAACTGCTCGTCCATGGCCTGTGCATAACCCCCCGATCCTTCGGATTCCGCGGTGTCGAGCTCCAGCTCCACGAATCGTGCCCCGACACTCTGGACCTGTTCTTTGACGGCCGGCCGCACGTCGTAGGCCTGGATCACGGCGCCCAGCCGCTTGCAGGTCGCAATGGCCTGCAGGCCCGCCACGCCGACACCCACCACGAAGACATGGGCGGGCGTGATGGTCCCGGCCGCCGTCATCATCATGGGGAACAGTTTCGGGAGGAATTCGGCCGCCATTAGCGCGGCCTTGTACCCGCCGATATTGGCCTGGGAGGAAAGGGCGTCCATGCTCTGCGCCCGGGAGGTCCTCGGGATCAACTCCATGGCGCAGGCGGTTGCGCGACGGTCTGAAAGCGCCCGGATCTCGGCGGCGGCGGACAGCGGTTCCAGAAACCCGATCAGTACCTGTCCCTCGCGCAGCAGCTCGACGTCCGCCATACCCGAGTCGGGATTGGCTCCGCCCCCTCTGACCTGCACGATCACGTCTGCTTCAGAAAATACCGATCCACGATCCGGTACAACCCTGGCACCGGCCGCTTCATAGTCTGCGTCCGAGATGCCCGCCTCACGGCCCGCTCCTGCGGAAACCCGGACGGCGCAACCTGCCCGTACCAGGGCGCCAACCCCGGCCGGAACGATGGATACACGCCGTTCGCCCGGACAGGTTTCGTTAGGGACGCCGATGGTCATTTACTGCTCCGACTGCGTTGACTGTATTGAATATTCCGGCTGTATCAAATATGCTGGCTGGTCCGACGGTGCGGACCATGCGGACCATGCGGACTGAACGGACCGCATGCTTGCGCCGCGTCGCGGACCGAGTTCTACGCGGACCGAGTTCTATATATAAGGATTCCTGCCGGACGCGTCAACTACCAGATTGGACTCTTCGGCGCCGCGGAAAAAAACCCGTGCAAGCCACGCGCATATTGTCAGGGTCACGGTCGCGCGTTATTTTGTATGGAGTGGGCCTCGAGGATGAAATCGCGAACGGTGGCATCGGTGGAACAGGCGGCCTACATTCCGCTAAGGGAGACGGGCAGCCAAGGAGTCATCATGAACGAATCCGAACGCTATGAATTCGACCGCCAGGGCTACATCGTGATCGAAGACCTGCTGGATCCGGGCACCGTCTCCTCGCTGTCGGCGGCGGTGGACGAACTGGAAGCACACGCACTGGAGAACCTGGAAAAACCGCCGCGCAAGGTCAGTCCGTGGGGGCCGGATTACCACCGGAATCCGGAACGGGGATATCACGTGGACGGATCGAACGCGGAGGGCAGGACCGTCATCATCGAGGACTTCTGGAACGCCGACGAGCGATTCGACGCGCTGGTGAACGACGCGCGCACCATGGCCTATATCGGCGGGATCGTCCAGGGCAGGTCCACGATCAACAATTCCGAGATCCGGATCCGCTACCGCGGGAACCTGTCGGGACTGCACGGGGGCATGCGGCTCGAGAACCAAAAGTACCGGTATGGGTTCAACGCCAACGGAATCGACTGCATGATGGTGCGCATGGTCTATTTTATCCATGACGTGTCCCGGGAACACGGTGCGTTCTGCGTCATTCCCGGAACCCACAAGACGAACCTGCCCTGTCCCTATGACGGCAATCCGGACGAGGAACCCGGCGTGGCCGCGCTGGAAGTCAAGGCCGGTGACGCCATACTGTTCACGGAGAACCTCCGTCACGGAGGCGTTACCAACAGTTCCGACCGGGTCCGCAAGACGATCCACGTGGGTTATGGGCCCTACTGGATGCTGTCGCAGAACCAGGCGACCATGGACGAATTTCCCTATGTGACGGAAGCCACTTTCGCCCGATGGGACGACGACCAACGCGCGCTCTTCAAGCCGTGGCACAGGCCGCGAGGCTGGACCCGAAGCAGCAAAGCATAATGACCAGGAAAGGAAGATAAAAATGTCCGTCACCCGTTCCGTAGAACGGTCCATGCGCATGTACCGGCGGGCCGAGGAACTGATCCCCGGTTGGACACAACTCATCAGCCGGCGGGCAAGCCAGTTTGCCAACGGTGTCAGCCCGGTCTACGCCAGAAGCGCCAAGGGCGCGCGTTTCGTAGACGTGGACGGCAACGAGTACCTGGACATGATGAACGCGGTCAGCGCCATCATCCTGGGTCACGCCGATGATATCGTTGACGGAGCGGTGAAGGAACAGATCGACCGGGGCAGTATCTACACGCTGAACGGTCCGCTGGAAATCGAACTGGCCGAGGAACTCGTCAACACAATCCCAAGCGCCGAGATGGTGCGATACGCCAAGGCCGGGGGAGAAACCTGCGCCCTGGCCGTGCGGATCGTGCGGGGAACCACCGGCAGGGACATCATCCTCTTCTGCGGATATCACGGTTGGCACGATTGGTACCAGTCCGCCAACTACCTCGTCGATCCGGAGAGCGGCGAGTATCCCTTCGCCGGCATCGAGCCGATCGGCGTGCCGAGGGTGCTGGCCGGGACGGCCATCCCCTTCACGTACGGCGACCTGGACATGCTCTCGGACCTTCTGAAAAAGTACGAGGGACAGGTCGCGGCGGTCATGATGGAACCCGCGCGGTCCGATCTCCCGCCGCCTGGCTACCTGGAAGCCGTCAAGTCGCTGACCCACGAAAACGGCGCGCTGCTGATATTCGACGAGGTGTCCTGTGGCTGGCGCTTCCGCATCGGGGGATTCCAGGAGTATACCGGGGTGACGCCCGACGTTACCACCCTGGCCAAGGCCATGTCGAACGGATACGCCATGGGCGCCGTCGTAGGGTCCCGCGAGGCCATGGCGCCCGCCGCGTCGATGTTCGTATCCAGTTCCTACTGGAGCGACAACGTGGGCCTTGCCGCGGCGCTGACCACTATTCGTGAGTTGAAGCGACGGGACTCGGTACCTTTCTTCGATGCCATGGGCGAACTGGTCAAGAAGACGATAAACGACGCCTTCGCGAGCGCGGGACTGCCCGGCGCCTGCGTGGGCCTATCCCACAATCCCGGACTCGCCTTCGACCTGCCCGATCCGGAACTCACCCCCATCGTCTCCACGCTGTTCGTACAGGAGATGTCGCGCCGGGGCATCTTCACCCCTACCTCGTTTCGGGTCACCATGGCTCATACGGAGGAAGACGTCCGGCAACTGGGCGAGGCGGCCGCCGAGGTTTTCGGGCTCATCAAATCGGGCCTGGACCACGGCAACCTGTCGGAACTGCTTGAATGCGACCTCAAGAAGGAACCCTTCAGGAGGCTGGTCAGGTGAGTTGGGTGGCATCCGCTCCGCCCAGGACCCGCTCCGCCGCCTGTTCACCCGAGCGCACGCAGTCGGGCAGGCCCACGCCCCCGTAGGCATTGCCCGCCAATGCGAGCCCGGGATGCCGCCCGAGCAGCGATCCGATCCGCTCAACGCGCCGGCCGTGGCCGACCAGGTACTGGGGCATGGCGTCCGGATAGCGCGCCAGTTCCGTGTGCAGTGGCTCGTTTTCGATGCCCATCAGGTCCCGTAATTCCCCGCGTACGATCCGCAGCAGGATCTCGTCGCCGGACTTGAGCAGTTCCTGCTGAAGCATGCCACCTAAAAACACGCGCAACAGGACGAGGCCTTCCGGCGCCCGGTTCGGAAACTTCACGCTGCTGAAGGTGCAGGCGATGATTTTGCGATCCTCTACCGCGGGCACCACGAAACCGAAGCAGTCCAGCGGATGGGGCACGTCCGAACGCCGGTATGCGAGGTTCATGACGGCCGACGACGCGTGGGGGATGGCCGCCAGCTCGTCGTAAAGATCCGTGTCGGTACGGTGCAGCAGTTCCGCGGCATGTCGGGAGGGCACGGAGAGAATGACGCCGTCCGCTTGGAAATGCCGCCCATCGCCGCAGGACAGGCTCAAGCCGCTGCCGTCACGGGTCAGCCGCGTCACATCGGCCTGGGTATGCATGGCGTCCGAGGGCAGTCGCCGCAGCAGCGCCTGCACGATGGTTTCCATGCCCCGGTCGAAGGAAGCCAGTTCGCCGTAACGGGCGCCGCTGCCGGCGCGGTCACCGCTACTGACGGAATTTCCGTTACCTGCGGAGGCCCCGCTGCCTGCGGACGCATCACGCTGTCTCTTTGCGGCCGCGCGCCGCTGCGCGACCATGGCCTTGATGACGCTGCGGTGACGCTGTTCCATCTCGAAGAACCGCGGGATGGTGGCCTTCAGGCTGAGGGTATCCGGGTCTCCCGCGTAGATGCCGCCGATGAGCGGCTGGACGACACGTTCGAGCACCTCGCCGCCGAACCGCCTGCGTACGAAGGCGCCGAGGCTTTCGTCGCCGGTTGCGGTCCCCCTGGGCAGAACCAGGTCCAGGGCGCACCGGGCCTTGCCCTTCCACGAAAAGAGGGAGGTGCCCACCATGGGCCAGAGCCGGGTGGGCGCCATCATCAGAAAACCGTCGGGCAACGGATGCAGCTTTCCGCGATGGACCACGTGGGACCTGCGATGGGTCTGCGCGGTGGGGATGATCCGATCCGCCACGCCCAGGCGGTCCGCGAGGTCCGAAAGCCAGGGCTTGGAAGTGAGAAAGGAATCAGGCCCCAGTTCGACCAGGCATCCGTCGCGCTCGACCGTACGGATCGTCCCGCCGAAACGGTCCGACCTTTCAAGCAGCGTCACTTCCAGTCCGGGATGCCCGGATTCCGTCAGCCGGTGGACCGCGCTCAATCCCGCGATGCCCCCGCCGACCACGACGACCTTCATCGACCGCTTCCCATCTCATGTACGGCGTCCACCAGGGCGATCACGTGGTCTTCCGGCGTGCCGGGCAGTATGCCGTGGCCCAGATTGAATATGTGGCCGGGACGTCCGGCGGCCTTGTGCAGGATGGCCGCGGCCTGTTTACGGATTTCATTGGGGGAGGCGAACAGGATCACGGGATCGAGGTTCCCCTGGACGGCCGTATCGTATTCGAGCCGTCGCCATGCCTCGGCCAGGTCCACCCGCCAGTCCAGCCCGATGACGTCTCCTCCCGCCTCCCGCATCAGTTCGAGCAGGGACCCCGTCCCCACGCCGAAGTGAAGCCTGGGCACGCCCCGGTGAAGGTGGGAAAAGACGTACCCCGTGTGGGGAAGGACGAACGCCCGGTAATCGTCGGGTGACAGGCAGCCGGCCCAGCTGTCGAACAGCTGCACGGCGTGGACGCCGGCCTCAATCTGTTCATTGAGGTACGCCGTGACGGCCCGGGCCAGCTTCGACATGAAGGCGTGCCACGCGCCCGGATCGGTATACATGAAGGTCTTGAGGTGCCTGAAGTCTTTGGTACTCTGGCCTTCGATGGCATAGGCCGCCAGGGTGAATGGGGCGCCGGAAAAACCGATGAGCGGGATATGGGGCGGCAGCGCGGGCAGCACCATGCGGATGGCCTCGTAGACGAAGTGCTGGGACGCCGGTTCCCCGTCTTCGAGCTGGTCCACGGCTTCGGCCGACCGCAACGGGTTGTGAATGACCGGACCCTGGCCCGTGATGTATTCGAGGCGGAACCCCATCGGCTGCAGCAGGGGCAGGATGTCCGCGAAGAGGATGGCGGCGTCCACCCCGAGGCGTTCCGCGGCCATCAACGTGATTTCCGCCGTGAGCTCCGGGGTCTTGCACATATCCAGGAAATCCAGGTCGGATTTGAGTTCCCGGTAGGCTCGCTGGTACCGGCCGGCCTGGCGCAGCAGCCATATGGGCGTATACTCCGTCGATTCGCGGCGGCACGCCCTGAGGAAGGCCGATTCACCCCGGGTACCGTACGGATCGCTCTCGAAATGCCACCGCATGTCGGTGCGGTGCCAGTACGAGGTATCCACGCCTCCGTCCACCGCGGTGCGCTTCTTGTTGACCAGGTAGCCCGCCAGGCGCGCCATGCCTGACACGAGTGCTTCGCCTCCCGTTCCGTCGGGTTCGAAGTCGACCGAGAGACGGTGGTTTCTCCAGATGTCCGTGCAGGCCGGCCCGGCCGAGCCCACGGCAATCTGCCTGACGGCATCCAGCAGGACCTCGATCCGGCCCGTGGCGGCCACTCGCCCCAGTAACGCGCGGATATGCTCGGGTTCCGACAGCAACAGTACGGCGATGTCGTCCCTGGCCAGGCCATCGATAAAGGCGTCCACGCGCTCCGGATCGTCGGCACTGGCTACCATGGGTCTGCCGCCGCGCGCGGCAATAGCGTCCCGTAGCGACCCGTCCAATGTAGCGACCTGCAGGCCGTTGTAGTCCATTTCGTACTCTCCCGAAGTTGAACTGTTCTAACCTACAACCGACGATAGTGGGGAGCAATATATTAGTAAGGTGCGGCGATCGTTCCGCTGGTCCATGCCCGGGGTTTACCGACCCCGCCCGGGCGTGCCTGGCCCTGCCAAACAGTGGTTGCGGGTTCATTCGGCAAGTGGTACATTGCGCGGGACGACAGACCGCGGGAGACGGGAAAGCACACGCAATCAAGGAGTTCACATGTCCGGGTCATATCGGGTGGGCATCATAGGCTGCGGAGGAATGGGCGGTTCGCACGCGCGGCACTGGACGCAGAAGGCGCAGACCGACGTGGTCGCGGTCGCCGACGTCAGTGAGCGAAGCGCCCGCAAGTTGGCCGACGAATTCGACGCGAAACCCTACACGGATTACGTGGATATGCTGGAGGAAGAAGCCTGTGACATCGTCAGCATCACCACCTGGCAGAACGTCCGCGCCGAAATCACCGTGAAAGCCGCGGAATCGGGCGCAAAGGGCATTCTTGGCGAGAAGCCGATGGCGTCCAGCCTCCGCGAAGCCGACCTCATGCTGGCATCCTGCGCGCAGCATGGCGTCAAGCTCGCTATCGGCCACCAGCGCAGGTTCACCCCGCAGAACGTGGAAGCGCGCCGCCTGGTGATGGACGGCGCGATCGGAGCGCCCACGGCCATGCTGCGCCGGGACGCCCACGGCCTGCTCAACCGGGGCACTCACGAACTGGACGAAATGATGTACGTGCTGGGCGACCCCGCTCCGGTCTGGGTGATCGGCCAGGTGACCCGCAAGACGGACCGTTGGGAGCGCCGGGTGCGGTGCGAGGACCGGTGTGCGGCGATCATCGCCTTCGAAGGCGGGATCAGGGGTACCTATGAAAGCGACCTGCCCGATCCCGGGCTTCAGGGCGACGTCATCTACGGTACGGAGGGGATCCTGAAACGCGGTCCCGAAGGCGGCCTGCTCCTGCTGAACCGCCATGCCGGCGACTGGCGGCCCATCACGCCGCCGCCGGTGGAGGTCGACCAGTACGACGAGTTCATTTCCTGGCTGGACGGCAGCGGCGAAGGACACCGCAACGACGGCGAGACCGCACGTCTGACCATGGAACTCATGATGGCGATCTACGAGTCGGCCCGTATCCGCGACGTGGTCGAACTGCCGCTGCAGACGGGAGACAATCCGCTGGACCGGATGGTAGAGGAGGGAGCGCTTCCCGTGGAGATACACGGCCGCTACGACATACGCGCGCCGTTCCCCGAACAGACGAACTGATCCATGCTTTACCTGGTAGCCACGCCGATCGGCCATCTGGACGACATCACGCTTCGGGCGCTGGAGATCCTGCGCGGCGTGGATACCGTGCTCAGCGAAGACACGCGCAGGACCGGACGGCTACTCAAGCGTTACGGGATCAGCGCGCGGCAGATGTCCTACCATGAACACAATGAGCAGCGGGCCGTCCCCAGGGCCCTGGCCGCCCTGGAACGGGGACGGGACCTCGCCCTGGTCACGGATGCGGGCACGCCCGGTATCGCCGATCCCGGCTACCGGCTCGTCCAGGCCGCGATCCAGGCCGAAATCCCCGTTAGCATGGCCCCCGGCCCGAGCGCACCGATCATGGCGCTCGTCCTCTCGGGCCTGCCGGTCCACCGGTTTTCGTTCTGCGGCTTCCCGCCTCGCAAGCCCGCAGCCCGGCGCCGCTATCTGGAAGCGGACGCGGACCGGGCGGACACGCTCATCTATTTCGAAAGCCCCCACCGGGTGCACGCGCTCATCGCCGACGCCCTGGAGGCGTTCGGGGACCGCAGGGCGGCCTTGGCGAACGACCTGACCAAGCTTCACGAAAAAATCGACCGGAGTCCGCTGTCGGTGCTGCGCGAAGAGACCCGGGACCGCCGTCTGCGCGGGGAGTTTGTCCTGCTGGTGGAGGGACGTTCCGGCTAGCTCACCTGGTCCGGCCAGCGCATCTGGTCCGGCCAGCGCACCTGGTCCGGCTAGCGCGCCTGGTCCGTCATGCGCTTCAGCGCTTCGTCGTAATCCGTCCTGTCGTTGATGTTGAAGAACATGCCGTCGTCGTGGAACCCACCCTCCTCCGGTACAAGGCGCAGGACGCGCACCTCGTCGAAGAATCCGGCGATCTTGTATCTGCGCGCATGGATCCGGTCCTCGATCGCCGGGACGCAGGTCTCACGATAAACCGCGCACAGCGGTTCCACCCGTCCGTCGTTCACGGGGACGACCACG
This sequence comes from Gemmatimonadota bacterium, assembly GCA_009841265.1. Lineage (NCBI taxonomy): Bacteria > Pseudomonadati > Gemmatimonadota > Gemmatimonadota bacterium. Next base: position 444,028 of record VXMB01000009.1, read on the forward strand.
TCGTAGCCGGACGACCGCTCCATCATGTATTCCAGGAATTCCGGCCTGACAAAAGGCATGTCGCAGGCAACGCACAGGCAAAGCGGCGTATGCGCCGTCATTAGCGCGGTATAAATGCCGCCGATGGGCCCGCAGCGGGGCACCAGGTCCTTCCGGCTTTCCAGCTCCAGGAAGGCGTAGTCTGCCGGGGTGTTGGTGATCAGCATCATCCGTCCCGTCACCGAACCGACCGTCCGGCAAAGCCGTTCGATCAGGCGGTCTCCGTCGATCCGGCTGAGTGCCTTGTTCGAGCCGAACCGGCTGCTCTTTCCTCCGGCGAGGATGACGCCCGTAACTTCTTCTCTGGCTGTCATTTATCGTGTTCGCTCCATCTGATTCCGACCTACGATTCCATTTCCCTCGACCACGCGAAAAACCCCGAAATCCGGCCAGCCGGGTCCGCTTGACACCCCTGCCGAACCGACGTATATTCAGGGTATCGGGATGGTGGCGCCGCGTGTCCCGTTCCTCCGGAATCGAACCCCCTTCTACGGTGCCGGCCGTACGTGAAAGTGTAGACAATATGTGGTTCTGGTCTCATAAGCTCAAGCTCCTCCTGGTGAAGAAGGACTACGAGACCATCGTGCGACTCTGCTTCGAGCGCGTGGAGCGGAACCAGGCCGACTACTGGACCCTGCGCGGCCTGGGTCTCGGACTCATGTATACCGGCCGCACGAGCGAAGCCTTCGAATGGCTCAGCAAGTGCGCGCGGGCGTATCCGAAAAAGGTCGCGGTACAGTACGATATCGGCCTGATCTACATGAAGCAGGAGTGCTACAGCGAAGCCCGCGGCTACATGTTGAACGCCCTCGAGGGCGGATACCGAACGGACGCCCTCTTCCAGGACCTGGGCCGGATCTACTGCTATCTAGGTGAATTCGAAAAGGCGACCAACTGCTTCCGCGAGGTCATCCGCCGTACACCCCGGAACGGCGCCGCCTACAAGCTCCTGGGCATGGTGTACAAGCGGCGGACCATGTACGACGAGGCCGTCGCCGCATACCGGGAGTCCATGCGGTGGGATGGAGACAACTCGGAAATCCACATGAGTCTCGCAGAGATCTTCGTCCGTCAGGAGAAATGGGAACTGGCGGTCGGAGAGTACCAAGAGGCGCTCGATCTCGACGCCACCAATTTCGCGGCCCACTACGCGCTGGGGTCCATCTTCGAGATCATGGGTGAGAACGCCCGGGCGATCGACGAATTGCTCAAGGCCCACCGTATCGACGGGGGCGACGAACGAATCCACAAGAAACTGGAGCGATTGCTGATCAGCTGATCCCTGCCCGGCCCGCCCGGCGTACTCGGCCTGCCCGGCCCGCCCGGCGTACTCGGCCCGCCCGGCGTACTCGGCCCGCTCTGACTGCTCGACCTACCCACAACGCGCGCACCGGACTTCAGGGCTACCGTCACGTAAACGAGATCGGTACCGGCATGCAGGTCAGGATGAAGACTACGACGGCAAGCCAGCCCAGCCACCTGCTGTGCCGGGGAAGCGGCGCCGCGTCGTCCACCGGCGCGGGATGCCGGAAACCGCTGAACCTGCCCATCAACAGCAGCAGGACCCCGAACACCCACCATCCCGGCGAATACCACCCCAGCACGGCCAGCGCCGCAAAACTCGCGAGCGCGAGGTTTTTCTGCAGGCGCCTGCCTCCGGCCGCGCCTCCCGTGAAGGCATACAGGATATGGCCGCCGTCCAACTGGTCCACCGGCAGCAGGTTGAGCATGGTGACCAGGCAGCCGAACCATGCCGCCAGGCCCACGGAATCGAGATAAATGGTGTAATCTTCGGGCAGCGGACCGTGTATCAGGTAGGCGAGCGCCTGAAACACCAGGGGTTCGCCGAGGTAAAGGCCCTCTCCCTCACCGGGAATGAGATCCACCCGGGCGCCGACCAGGCTGTACGCCATGATCGGGACTGCCACGATGAATCCGGCGATGGGACCGGCGGCGCCGATGTCCATCAGGGCCTGCCGGTTCGGGTAGGGCGCCTTCGTCACGATGACGGCGCCGAAGGTACCCGGATTCGGCGTGATGAAGAAGAAGGGCGACGGAATGAAATGAGGAAGGGAGGTGTGGACGCCGTACCACCTGGCGTAGAGATAGTGGCCCATCTCGTGGGCCATGAGGATGCCGAGCACCGACAGGGAAAAGGGCAAACCGTCCAGGAGAAGCGTCGGGACGGTCACCAGGGTGAACAGCACCACCAGCGGGGGGACCGTGGGGTGCTCCATGATGGTGCCGGAGATCAGGGTGGTCAGGAAGGTACAGGCGAACAGGACGGTGGGGCGGCGCCAGTGCGTGGGCTGCCGCCCGGCTTCGTCCGGCCGCAGGGCATGCGGGAGCGTATCCTTCGAGGAATGCGGCGCCGGATCCGAATCGGGTGGGTGTAACCTGTTATCCATGGATCGTGATTCCGCCTTCCGGGGATCGCGGCATCTCCCTCACTGGCCGGCGGTGTCCTCCGCGGGGCTTTCCTGCCCGGTCTTGAAGAGAAAACGTTTGATCTTGCGCGTGGAAGTCTTCGAGAACTCCTCCCGGCGCAGCTCCACTTCTCTGACGCGCTTGTAGTCCGCGAGGTTCCGGCAACGCTCCCGCACCTCGTGGTTCATGAGCGCGGTCAGGGTCTCGTCGTCGTCCGGTGTGCCTTCTTCTTCCAGGACTTCGAAGTCGGGGACCACCACCGCTCGGACGTATTCTTCTCCCGTATCCGCGTTTTCGGCGCCGAAGACGAGCGCCTCCGCGATGTAGGGACTGAGGACGAGTTCACCCTCGATTTCCTCCGGATAGATGTTCTTGCCGGCCCGGGTGACGATCACGTTCTTGAGCCGGCCCGCAATATGGACATGCCCTTCGTCGTCGATCCATCCCGAATCGCCGGTATATAGCGCGCCGTCCTTGAGGACTTCGGCCGTGGCCTCGGGATTGTTGTAGTAGCCCAGCATCACGTTCTCACCCCGCACGACGAGTTCGCCCACGCCCGTGTCGTCCGGGTTCACGACTTCCACGTCCACGCCATTAATGGGCGGTCCGACGGAATCGGGTTTCGGAGGCTGCTCCACGCGGTGCACGGAAACGACCGGAGAGGTTTCCGTAAGCCCGTAACCCTGCAGGATGCGCAGGCCCAGCCGATCGAATCCCTCGGCCACCTCGGGCGGCAGCGCGGCGGCGCCGGACACGAAGAACCGGATCGTCCCCAGCCCGCCCTTGTCCCGAAGGCTCCGGAACAGGGCTGTGCCCATGCGCTTGTTGAACTTCTCGCCCAGTTTCACCACGCCCATCAGGAGGTTGAACACGGTCCGCGTGACCGCGGGCTGGGAGCCGACCTTGCGCATGATCCCCTGGTACATTTTCTCGTACAGCAGCGGGACGGCAAGCATGATCGTCGCCCTGGAGTCCTTCATGGTCTCGACGATGTCTCTCGAGTTGAGGCTGCCCACGTAGGACACCATGGCGCCGTTGAAGACCGGCGCAAGGAACCCGGCCGTGCACTCGAAGGTATGGTGCAGGGGGAGCACGGAAACGAAACTGTCGTCGGAGCTAATGGATATGACCTGGCTGGCGGCCGACACGTTGGACATGATGTTGCGGTGGGACAGCATCACGCCCTTGGGCCGGCCGGTCGTGCCCGAGGTGTAGATCAGGACGGCGAGGTCATCCGGGTTGACCTGGTTTTCGGGCGCGGCGGCGTCCGTCTCGCTGGCCATTACCTCTTCCAGGCTCAGCACGTGCTTGAGTTCGGGCAAGGAACCGGCGATGGAATGGAAATCGTCCCGGAAGGCGTCCGACACGACGATGGCCCGCGCCCCGGAATCCTCGAGGATCCGCTGGTATTCACCGGGTTTTAACAGCCGGTCGATGGGCACGGCCGTCATCCCGTGCCCGACGATGGCCAGGTAGGCGATGCCCCATTCGGGCTGGTTGGCCGCCAGCAGCGCGACCCGGTCGCCGTGTTGCAAACCGAGGGAGGCGAGCAGTCCTGCGAGCGCGTCGGCCCGGCGGGCCGCTTCCGACCCCGTGAATTCCACGTACTCGCCGTCGCGTTTGATGCGGAGGACGACGTTCTCCGCGAACGCATCTCCCAACCGGTCTTTCAGTGCCTTTATGGTAAGTGCAGTATCGGACATGATCCGTTCTCCCGCGTTATTTGCACCTGTTCAGACGTACGCTTGAATGAACCAGGTTTTTGCACCTCTAGCACCGGTTCGCCGCGATTTCGCGCACGGCGCCGGCGACTCGCTCCATTTCTTCGTAGCTATTGTGCATGGCGCAGGAAATGCGTGCGCCGTGGTAGCCCCCTTCGTACAGTCCGCGGCTGTGGATCCGGTACCTTTCCCGGAGCGGCGTGCCCACGTCGGAGGAGGTCATGCCGGCGATGGAGAAAGATACCATGGACGCGGAGAGTGCGCGGTTCATCGGCGTCCAGACCCGAACGCCGGGTATGTCGGAAAGACGGGTCTTGAGCCATTTCGCCATGGCCCCGCCGCGGTCCTCGACCAGGCTGGTGCCGATGGCGTTGTGGAAATCCACGGCCACGGCGAATCCCACCAGCGGCGCGTGACTCTGGGAAGCGTTGTTCTCGAACCGCCTCGCCGTCGGCGGGCCGCCGCCCGTGTAGTAACCCAGCCCGATCTTGTCCTGCGCGGCGTCATCCACGTAAAGCAGGCCCGTGCCCTTCGGCGTAAACAGCCACTTGTGCGTGCTGCTCACGTAAAAGTCGCCGCCGAGGTCCTTCACGTCGACCGCGATCATGCCCACCGACTGCGCCCCGTCGACGACGGTGATGAGCCCGCGCTCGCGGGCCATGGCGCAGATCTTCCGGACGGGCAGGCGCCAGGCCGTCGTGCAGGTGACGTGGCAGAAGCTGAGCACGCGGGTTTCGGGCCGGATGGCTTCCTCGAACAGCCGGACGATCTCGTCCTCGTCTTCCGGCGGATCGTACAGGTCGAGCTTGCGGATCGGGTTGCCGAATTGTGCGTGCCGGTGCTGCCAGCAGGACCAGCCGCCGTAGTGCTCGTGGGTCGTCGTAAGGATCTCGTCTTCCGGTTTCAGGTCGAGGCCGAGGGCGATGATGTTCATGCTCTCGGTTGAATTCCTCGTGATGGCGACCTCGGAAGGGTCCGCGTTAATCAGCGCGGCCAGCTTCTCGTGGGCCTCGTGAGGCGCCGGATAGGCGACGCCCCCGGTGTCCCCGTCCTGGATCTCCGTTTCCTTCAGGACCGCGATCTGGGCCTGCAGGACCATGTGGGGCAGAATGCCGATCGTCCCGTTGTTGGTGTAGTGTATGGAACCGTTATAGGGAAACTGGGCTCTCACGGCCTGCCAGTATTTCTCGTTGTCCGCTTCGGCCGGTCCCGCGCCGGCCAGCATCCCGTCCAGTTCTTCGATGGTGTCCGCCATCCGTCCGGTCCGTCCGGACCGTCCGGTCTGTCCGGACCGTCCGTTTTTCGCCGCCTTTTTCCGTCCGGATGCCTGCCGACTTTTTGCCATTCCCATATCTCCGTCGCCCGCGTGGATCTTCGGAGCGAAATGCGTGGCACCGGAGGACCGGCACGGACGTGCCCGCATCATGCGGTCCCGTGTCATGCGGTCCCGCGTCAAGTGGCCCCGGTGCTGAACCTTGAAGGGAAACGCGTCAAATATAGCCGGACGGCGGAACGGTCGCAAGCGGTTTCTGGCCGGTTCTCCGCGACGGATATCGCTTGACCGTCAAGGGCCGCAAAACCTATATTCACACGTTCATTCAAGCATGGTTTTGCCCTTGCGGGAGCGTTACATGGCCGGGATGCGCATCACCGGTGACCAGGCCATCGCGTACGGCGCGCTGCAGGCGAGTGTCGCGGTGGCGACAAGCTATCCTGGATCACCGAGCAGCAGTACCATCGAGTTTCTGCGTGGATTCTCGGAGAGCCACGGGCTGTACGTGGAATGGTCCACCAACGAGAAAGTCGCTTTCGAAACGGCGGTGGGCGCATCCATCGGCGGCGTCCCGGCCCTGATGGGCTGCAAGGGCGTCGGGTTCAACGTCGCCCTGGATACCGTCATGGTGGCCAACCTGACGGACGTGGGCGCCGGGCTCGTCATCCTGCTTGGGGACGACCCGGGCGCCTGGGCCACCCAGAACGACCAGGATACCCGCCCGATCGCCTGGGGTAGCGAACTGCCCATGCTGGAACCGGCGACGCCCTCCGAAGGGATCACCATGACCCGGGAGGCCTTCCGGCTGTCCCGCGAGACGCAAATGCCCGTCATCGTGCGCATCACGAAGACGTACGGAGCGCTGGAAGAGGAAGTGGAACCTCCTGAGATCCCCCGTACGGCTCACGTTCGGCCCCATGCCTTCGATCGGCATCCCATGCGGTGGGTATCGGTGCCCGGAAACGCCGTCCAGCTGCATCGGCGACTGCACGAGCGGCTTGAGGCGGTCGCCATGCATTTCGAATCCGCGGGCTTCAACCAGATCACCGGCACCGGGAAGACCGGTATCATCGCCGCGGGAGTGATCCACACCAAATTGATGGACGTGCTTCATGGGGTGGATATCTCAGGCCTGTCCATTCTCAAGCTTTCCACCCTGTGGCCACTGCCCACCGGTCGGATCACCCGCTTTCTTGCCTCCACCGAGAAAACCCTGGTCCTGGAAGAGAACGAGCCCTTTCTCGAAACATTGATTAAATCGGTCTCCTATGACGCGAAGATCTCGACGCCGATAAGCGGCAAGCACGACGGGGCCGTGTCGCGGGAAGGGGAGTTGTTCCGTGGCCAGATCGCGGAGGCCCTGGCCGGTTTCGTCCCCGGATTCAAGCCGGCACACGACTTCCCGCCGCAAGCGGAACACAAAGACCTGCCCAGCGAGGCGGGCCTTCCGGAAAACTGTCCTTACACGCCCGTATTTGAAATCCTGCGCGATTTGAGCGGGCAATTCGGCCTGTCGCCGGTGTACGTGGTGGACCCCGGTTGCGCGATCAAGATCAGCACGCCGCCCTTCGAGATGCTCGACGTGAAATACTCCATGGGTTCGAGCATCGGCATCGCATCGGGTCTGGTCCTCGCCGGCGTGACCGACCCCGTGATCGCCGTCGTAGGGGATTCCGACTTCTTTCACCTGAGCGCCAACGCGCTCTTCAACGTGGCCCACCAGGGGTCTGATCTGATCATCCTCATCCTGGACAACGCGACGACGGCCCTGTCCGGGTTCCAGGGCACGCCCAACCTGGGCGGATCCGAACCGGGCCGCGAGACGATGCCGCTCAGCATCGACGGCATCGTGGAAGCCTGCCCGGTCTCGCTGAACGAGACCATCGATCCCTGGGACGAGGACCGGTCGCGCGACGTGATCGGACGGGGCCTGCGCCAGTCGGGCGTCCGCGTGATCATCGCCCGGAGCCCCTGTCCCTACATCGAGAGCGGGCACTGCCCGGGCTATAGCGCCAAAGGCGCCGAGACCGCCGTTTTTGCGTCGAATACCTGACCGTCCGGCCATCTGCGAAATCGGCCACAGGACCGGCCGAAAGACCGATCTACCGCGCCGCTTTTTGCGCCGTCCGCACCGCTTTCGGGTCCACCGCGATCCGCGCAATTTATCCTTGCGGAGACCGGGTACCTGATGTTTAATGTTACACCATCCAATAGCTGGTCTTTGCTTTAGCAGTGTTATAGACGGAGGCGTGTAATGAACGAAAGCAGGATTAACGGTATACCGGTTATCGAACTCGTCGGCAGCTTCCTGGGCGATCCCGAAGTGTCCGCATTCCATGACCGCGTGAGGGCATTGAAGGCCGAAGGCACGACCGCGGCCGTCGTCGACTTGGGCAGGTTGAACCTCATCAGCAGTTCGGGCGTCGGCGCGCTCGTGGGCAGTGCCAAGACCCTCCGTGAAGCCGGAGGCGACCTGAAGCTGGCTAACCTGAGCGAACGCACGCACAACGTGCTGGTCGTCGTTACCCGCCTGGATTCCGTTTTCAACATCTTCGACTCGGCAGAGGACGCCGCGGCAAGTTTCTAACTGTTGATCGGACTGTCGTCGATCAGGCTGCCGTACCACACGGTCCGGCACCCGTCCCTGCCTTGCCGCACACTGTCCCGTCGAACCGGACCGGCCTGAATTGAACCTGGACCGCATCCGCCAGGAATTCCCTGTCGTCCAGCGCTGCACCTATCTGAACCACGCGGCGGTCGGCACGTTGCCCACGCGCGCCAGGGAAGCCGTGCGCGCCTACGTGGAGGACTTCAACGAGCACGCCGCCTCTAACTATCGCGACTGGGAAGCCGCCATCGAGACCGCCCGGTCCCGGGCTGCCCGCTTGATCAACGCCACACCCGAGCAGATCGCCTTCGTCAAGAATACGACCGAAGGCCTGTGTTTCGCCGCCAACGGCATCGACTGGCGTTCAGGCGACAACGTGGTCCTGAACGACCTGGAATTCCCCTCGAACGTATATCCCTGGTTCAATCTTGCCCAAGACGGCGTGGAAACACGGATGGTCGAGTCCGTGGACGGCCGGCTCACGGTGGATTCGATCGCGGACAGGATCGATGGGCGGACGCGCGCCGTTTCGATCAGCCACGTCGAGTTCGGGAACGGATTCCGCAACGACCTTGCGGCAATCGGCGCGCTGTGCCGTGAGAAGGACGTCTGTTTCGTCGTCGACGCCATTCAGTCCCTCGGGCAGACGCCGGTGGACGTGGAGGAGATGTCCATCGACCTCCTCACGGCCGACGGCCACAAATGGCTGCTGAGTCCGGAAGGGATCGGCGTCTTCTACTGCGCGCCGCACCTGACGGATCGGCTGAGGCTCTACGAAGTGGGCTGGAACTCGGTGGCCGACGCCGGCAACTACGATGCCTACGATCCCACGCCGGCACCGACGGCGCGGCGCTTCGAGTGCGGTTCCCACAATACGCTGGGCATACACGCACTGGGCGCTTCCCTGGATTTGCTGCTGGAGGTGGGTATCGACGCGGTGCAGGGGAGACTGCGACTGCTGACCGACCGGCTGGTCGACGGGCTGCGCGACGCAGGCTACCGCGTCCTGAGTCCACGGGGTGCATCCGAATGGTCGGGCATCGTGACGTTCGACAGTCCGGTACACGAGACCGAAGCCCTGCATCGCACGCTGCGGAGCCACCAGATCATCGGCGCGCGCCGCGGAGGCGGCATTCGCATATCCCCGCATTTCTACAACACGGAAGAGGAAGTACTTCGCGTCGTGGACGCGCTTCCCGGGCACTGACCGCTTCAGCCGCCGGCCGCGTTCTGTCGCCGACCGCTTCAGCCGCCGACCGCCGCCGTCTCCCACGCGCCTTCGATAGCCCACTGGCGCTGCAGGTCGATGGACTCGTGACCTTTGAAGGACAGGGCGTGCTCATCCAACCGGCCGCCGGCGACACGGATACGTGACAGGTCACCCACACCCAGCCCGATGGCATCCCCGTAGAAGACCGTGCCCACTTCCAGGGGCTCGAATCCCATGGCCTTCGAAATGACGGCGTCCACGGCGATGGTGTCCTCGCCGGCCGCCGCCAACCCGAGCGGTACCGTGTCGGTACCACCGGGACCGTTGCCCTGGATGCCCACCGTGCCGTCCACCACGCTGTAGTGCGGATAGAGGTGGCGGGCAAGACGTATCAGGTTCCTGCTGAGGGCCCGCGCCTCCTGGGGATGGTGCCGATCGTGGTGAGTCGTGTAGCCGTGTACCTTGATGCGGTCCTTCTTCAGGATCGTGCCCATAATGAGGTTCTTCAGCGCCAGGGTAACCATGGCGCCGTCATGGGTCTTGGCCACGGCGACCGAAATGACGCAGGGACAGTCCAGCACGGTACGGGGCATTCGGACCGTAGTCCAGGTGCCGTCGACCATGTATACCCGGGTGTTGCGCCACCGTGTCTCCTGGTTCAGATCCACGAGTTCGATGGGGAGGTCGTATTCGTCCGGGATGTCGGCGTACCCCATGTGGCGGAAGCACTCCCCGGGTACGGTCTCGTTCCCGCCCTCGGCGATCAGGACCCGCCGGGGCCTGTCGGGCAGGGTCATGATCACGTCCAGTACGCCGCGGACCGCGTCCGGGTGGGTGCATACTACGGGGTTCGTGCCGGAGAGGAAATTGGGCTTGAGCATGACCTCCTCGCGCATGAGGGAGGCCAGTTGCGGGGCGGAGCGTTCTACGGCCGTCCTTACGTTCTCCCGGCGGTTGCTTCCCGTACCGATTCCGACCGTCGTTTTCGAAGCCATGGTCATCTCTCCTTCATTGACGTGGATAGAACCGCAGTTCCGGCACGTCCGGGATCAGGCCGCGGGCATGGGCCAGGCCGTAAAACTCCATGAGCCCGCTACGCTCGCGGTCACCAAGGTCGTAGGCCAGGTTGTCCTTCAGGTACGACGCATAAAAAGAAGTGGGCCGGGAACGGTTCCCTGCATGTGCTTTGGCGATCTCATCCAGGGCGGACAGCCCCTGTTCCTTCGACGCGATCAGCCGTTCGACCTCAGCGGGGGTGAGACCGCCGTCCTTTCCCGCCCAGAAGGCATATACGAAAGGCAGACCGGTCAGTTCCTGCCAGGCTTCCCCCAGATCGACCCGCGGTTCCGGCCGGTCCGTGTATTCCAAAGCCGGGTCGCCGATGACCAGAGCCGCATCCGCCCGTTCCATCATCGCGGAGACGTCCGGCGGATGGTCGAAGGAATCGATTTCAATTCCGTATCGCTCATGCAGGACGATCCGCGCCAGGGCGACCGAGGTCCGGGAACTCGCGTCCATCGCCACCTTGCGGATCCGGTGTACGGGCATCCTGTGGAAAAGGAGGATGCTGGCGACCGGACCATCAGACGCAATGGCGATCTCCGGCACGATGGCGTAGGCCGCCTGGCTTCTTGCGTATTCGATACTCGGAATGACACCCGCCGAGGCCTCGCCCGTCCCTACCTTCCGGGCGCATTCGGAGGGGATATCGTAGAGGATTTCGAATCCGTGTTCATGGCCGCCGTGTTCCAGGCCATAAGTCAAAGCCCGGGAATTCAGGTAACTGACGGCGTAGATGCGGGTTCTGTTGTCCATTCGGAAGTCGTTGCCGGTTGTATCCGTCACCGCTTCCCGCGCATTTACGCGGTGGCTTCGTGCTTTTCTGGCGTGCCGTTTCCCACGTACTCGTAACGCGTGTTACGTCGTCGCGGCGTGTATCCCGCGTCGCTGATGAGGCGCTCGATCTCTACCGTAGGCATCACGAAACTCGTGCCTCCGGCGCTGATGACGTTCTCTTCCATCATGGTGCTGCCGAAATCGTTCACCCCGTAGCCCAGGGCGATCTGCGCGATCTTAGGCCCCTGGGTCACATAGGACGCCTGGACGTTCTCGATATTGTCCAGCATCAGCCGGGCGATCGCCACGGTGCGCAGGTAGTCGTACCCCGTCGCCTTTCGCGTATCCGGCAGTTCCGTGCCCTCCGGCTGGAAGCTCCATGCGATGAAGGCCGTGAAGTAACCGTCGTGGCGAGCCAGGGACTCGTCCTGCACTTCGCGGACCCGCAGAAGGTGTTTCAACCGGTGTTCGACGGTTTCCACCGATCCGAACATCATGGTGGCCGTCGACTTCATGCCGAGGCGGTGGGACAGGCTGTGGACGTCCAGCCATTCCTCCACCGTTTCCTTGCGGAAGGCGATGGCGTCGCGCACCTCGGTGTCCAGGATCTCGGCGCCGGCGCCCGGGAGGGATTTCAGTCCGGCCGCGCGCAGTCGGATCAGCGCTTCCTCGACCGAGATTCTCGAGATATGGGCGAGATAGACGATTTCCGCCACGGACAGTGAATGGAGATAGGCCGCGGGATAGCGCCGGGTGATTTCCGAGAAGAGCCGTTCGTAGTAGTCGATCTTCAGCTTCGGGTTCAAACCGCCCTGCATGAGGATTTCGCAGGATTCCGGCGTGTTCCCGCCGACGCTGATCAGTTCCTCGACCTTCGCAAAGATCTCCTCGTCCGGCAGCGTATATCCTTCCTGGTCGCCCGGGGGGCGGTAGAAGGCGCAGAACTTGCACCGCACCCAGCACACGTTGGTATAGTTGATATTGCGCCCGATGTTGTAGGTCACCACCGGCTCGGGGTGTCTGGTCTGGCGCACGTGATCGGCCAGCATGCCCAGTTCGGTGACGTTCGGGTGCTGGAAAAGACGCCTCCCGTCCTCGGCAGTCAGCCGCGTTCCGGCCAGGACTTTTTCCGCGATATCGGTGATCATGTGGGTTAACCCTGGCTCGGTGTCGCGGCGGCCTTCGCCACGTTGGCCGCATCCCTGTTGGCCTTCGCCCCGGCGGCCTCCGCCCCGTTGGCGGTCTCCATATAGGCCGGACGGATCGTTTCGGGCTGGTCGACGATATGATAGAGCGCGTCGCGTTCGACGGGCTTCCGCCCCGACTCGCTGATCATATCGAGCATCTGCGTGTGGGTCAGGGCCTGCATACGGTCGGTGACCGGGTTCCGGGTGATTTCGTACTCCAGGACGCTGCCGTCCATGTCGTCCGCGCCGTACCACAGCGACACCTGCGTCACCGCCGGCGTGTTCATGATCCAGAACGACTTGATGTGGGGCACGTTGTCCAGCATGAGCCGGGCAACCGCGATCTCCCGGAGGTCCATCTGCCCCGTCGGCCCCGGCAGGTGCTCGATCGCCGTACGCTCAGGGTGCCACGACAGGGGAATGAAGGCCAGCAGTCCGTTTGTCTCGTCCTGCAGTTCACGCAGTTTCATGAGGTGGTAGACTTTCTCCTCCGTCTGCTCCACGTGGCCGTACAGCATGGTGGCGTTCGACGGCAGGCCCACCTCGTGGGCGACGCGCGCGGTCTCGAGCCACTTGTCCGAATCCGACTTGGCCTGGAACAGCTCCTCGTGCACCCGTTCGCTGAAGACCTCGGCCCCGCCGCCGGGCAGGGCGTCCACCCCGGCTTCTTTCAGATCCAGCAGGATCTCGGCCATGGACTTCTTGCCGATTCTCCGGATCTGCTCGAGTTCGATCATGGTGTAGGCCTTGAGGGACACCCCGGGCCGGACTTCCTTGATCACCCGGACGATGTCCAGGTAATAGGCGTAGGGCAGCTTCGGGTTCACGCCCCCTACCATGTGGATTTCGGAGATGGGAATGTCAGCGTAGGTCTCCATCCTCGCCCTGATGTCGTCGGGCGAAAGCACGTAGCCCTCGGGGTCTTTAGGCAGGGCGTAAAACGAACAGAACAGGCAGCTCTTGTTGCAGATGTTGGTGTAGTTCAGGTGCTGGTTGCGCACGAAGTATACCCGGTCGCCGTGCATGCGCTCGCGCACCAGGTTGGCCAGGTAGCCGATGGCAGGAAGGTTCCCGTTCCGGTACAGCCTTCTCCCGTCGTCGGCCGAAAGTCGCTCGCCCGCTGCGACCTTCTCGTGGATGTCTTCCAGTCCCGCCGCGGCGATCAATGCTTCGAACAAAACCGTCTCCTCATAAACAGTCGTTCAGTTTCAACCGGCGGGCGTCCTCTGCAGACGCCGACCCGCCACACGCTTCCCTCTTATTATGCACTTCCGAGCCCTTTTTCACAATAAGAATCACCTCGGCAATCTCCCTGTCATTCCTCGACGAGGCCCTGTGCCGTCCAGCCGGGATCCGGGTCGCCGGCCATCGCCTTCCGAACGCCGGAACCGGGCGCCTCAGCCGTACCCCAGTAATCCATCGTTTCCGGCACTCTTCGCCACACCGCGGGTTCGTGCGTTGCTTCGTCTTCGATGCACGCCAGGTCGCTGGAGCATTCGTTCACGTATCCGGCCGGATCCTTGTAGTAGCAGAAGATGTTGTTGCCGGGGCCGTGACGTCCCGGCCCCCAGTCGGGTTCCTGCCCCCGGTCACGAAGGTTGGAGACCCTTCTCATCAAGGCGTCCACGCCGGACATCCCGTACGCGACGTGGTTGACCGATGCGTGATCCGCGCGAGTGAACACGACGACGTGATGTCTCCGGCCGCATCGCAGGAAGACCATCTGGTCCTCGATCCAGTCCGAGACCCGGAATCCGAGCACATCGGTATAGAACGCCACGGTCTGCTCGAACCGCGGCGTGTTGAGACCCACGTGGCACAACCGGCGGGGTCCATCGTGCTCGCCGGACCCGCCGTTCGCATCGGATCCGCCGTTCGCATCGGCCCCGCCGTTCGCGTGTCGGGCCACGCCGGCCGACAGTTCGATGCAGCGGTTTTCCGGGTCCAGGAATCGCAGCCCGTACCCGCCGCCGGGTTCGTCCAGGACGCCCGGAGGGGCCACGATGGTGATTCCCCGGCGTTCGAGCTCGGTTGCCGCCCCGTCGACCGCCTCGCATCCGTCAACGCTGAAGGCCAGGTGGTGCAGCCCAGGCCGTTTCGCCGCATGCAGACTGAGAATGTAATGCTCGGTCGACGCTCCTCGGAAATACCGTGCGTGCCGGTCCTCGCCGGCCGAGCCGAGTCCCCAGGCCTCGAGGTAGAACTTCGCGTGGGTCGGGGTCGCGGGTGACAGCAACCCCACGTGGCGGATGTCCAGGATCTTCATCCGGGAAGCTCCCTCCGGTTCAACGCGATCTTCAAGTCCCGCCGGATGTAGATTTCGACGAACTCGCGCAGCCACACGTCCTTCGCCAGCGTGAACCGATCGATCAGTTGCTGCCGGGGTCCGTCGGTGAGGTAAACGATGCGCCACAGGTTCAGCGGCCGCAATTCACTGCCATCGACCGAATGCTCAACGTGAAAGAGCGGCTGTTTATCGCCTGCTTGAAGCGGATTCCCATCCATGCCGGGCAGTTCCGTCGTGCCGATGAATGTGACGCGCTGCCGCCCGGGATTGAGAAAGACGCGTTCGAGAACCAGCCCGTGCTTCGACGGTTCAAGCCAGAGGCGCTGCCGCGAGCATCGCACGAAGGATTCGGCTCCGCCGGTCGATGCCTGCCGGTTCCAATAGCTGGAACTGCCTTTCTTTACCACAGAAGGAATATACAGGTCGGGCCGGAACGCCTTCTTTA
This sequence comes from Gemmatimonadota bacterium, assembly GCA_009841265.1. Classification (NCBI taxonomy): domain Bacteria; kingdom Pseudomonadati; phylum Gemmatimonadota; species Gemmatimonadota bacterium. Next base: position 459,061 of record VXMB01000009.1, read on the forward strand.
CCTCCATGTCCCACAGCATGGTCCGGGTGAACCTGAGCGGCTTGTTCGTGCGGTAATAACGGGCCAGCGTCCCGTTGATGTCGACGGGATCAAGCTCGATTCGGGTGTTGCCAGGGTTGGTCCAGGCCCGTTCGAATGCTGCTTCATGTGTCGGCGGACTGACGGGCGCCGCGGCTTCTCCCGGAACGCCGGCGCCTTTCGGAACGCCGGCGCCTTCCGCCTCGTGCATTTTCTCGCGTTTCATCCTTCGCGTCTCATGATGTGCTCGGCTGGTTCCTGTCCGGCTCGGGAACTTTCACGTGGACGGTAACGATATCCGTGTCGTGGAACTGCTGGTGGCGGACGGAGGAAGCGATGTGCCGCAACAGCCGAAGCGAAACTTCCCGTTCCACCAGCACGTCGTCGGGTCGGTCCGCCAGCAATCCGATCCGGTCCTGAACGTTCTCCTCACCCGCCGCGGCAATGAACTCGAGGACGGCGCCACCGCTTTCCCTTCGCGCCTTCAGGAGCAGGCGCCTTCGCTCGCTGCTCTCCCTGCCCTCGTCCTGCTCGATCAGCGTCAGCAGCGTCTCCTCGCTGGCGGCGTCGAGACGGCCGACCATCTCCGGTCCCCATCCGTTTCGGGATGCGAACGCCTCGAGGAACGCCCTGATCTTCGGCAGCACGGACAGGTCGAGCGCCACTTCGATCCGGCTGCTGCGCGGGGCCGTCGCTTCCAGAAACAGGGTCATGAGGATCGCCATGATACCACCGGCCGTTATGCCGTTCGCCAGCAGGCCGCCCCCCAACTCCGCGAGCACTTCGGGGAACAGGAGGTCGTTCTGGCAGCCGACGCCGACCCAGAAGGCGACGCCCGCGATCAGTGCCTTGCGATGGTCGATCCCGCCCTGCACCACCTCGGTCATCCCTCGGACGAAGGTCAACGCCAGCACGACGGTCAGATAGGCGACCACGACCGCACTGGGAATAGCGAGGATCATGGCGAGGAACTTGGGCAGGAACGCCAGCACGATCAGCACGCCGGCGGCAATGATGCCCACGCGGCGGGCCGCGACCCCCGTGAGTTCAACGGTCGGGACGCTGACGCCAATAGTCTGCGTCGGCACGATTCCGGCGATGCCTGAAAGCAGTTTGCCGATACCGTCCGCCGTCACCGCACCCTCCACGGCCCGGTAGTCCACGGCCCTCGGCCGGCGCCACGACACGCGCTGGATGGCGACGGCACCGGTTATCGTCTGGATAGCGCCGATGAGGGCCACGAAAGCGAAGGCAGGCAGAAGACTCACGAAGGCCGGCCCGAGGTCGAAACCGATACCCGGCCAATTGCCCTGTGGCAACCCGATCCACGGTGCCCGGGCAATCAGGTCGAAGTCGTAGAGCCCCAGTGATCCGCCGATGACCGAACCTACGATCACCCCGATGAGCGGAGCCCACAGACGCAGCGTCGCCCCTGCCGTGAGGGAAATGCCGCCGATGACCAGACCCGTCGCCACTGCGGTGAGCGGTGCACTGAGCGCCGCGTCCTGCGGCGCGTCGGCCAGGCGGCTGAATACAACCGGCAGCACGGTCGCCGGGATCAGCATGTTCACGGTGCCGACGATGGTCGGTGTGAGAAGCCGCCTGAACAGGGCCAGCCGCATCGATATCACGATCGGGACGAGTGACGATGCGACGACGAGGGTGGCGAGCAGCGCCGGACCGCCTTCGACGAGAGCGCTGACGCAGACCCCGATAAAGGCGCCAGCGGGACCCATGAAGAGCAGGTATCCCGCACCGACCCGGCTGAATCTGACGGCCTGCAGCGCGGTGCAGATCCCACTGACGGCGACCGCGCCGAACACGGCCCAGGACAGGTACGCCTCGGTTCCGCCGCTGGCCCGTATGATGATCGTGGGGATGAAGATGATGCTTGTTATGCCGAGTACGACCAGTTGCAGGCCGCTGCCCAGCGACACAAGCGCCGGAGGATGTTCGCCGGGTTCGTATTGAACGCCAGAAGCGCTTTGCTCGTCACGGCTGCTCACAGGACTCCCCTGGCCGGTATACGCACACCGGGTGATCCAACACCTGGAGATGTACGGAATCCACCGTGGACCCGATCCGGAATGAGCGGTGGCAGCGTTTCGCTCAGCCGGGCCGTCCGGTCAACCAGTTCCATGGGCGGACGTGAGACTCGGCGAAGGTGCCCGCCTGGGCATAGGGACTGCCTTCGACAAATGCCCGTGCTACCTCGATAGAGGGCGCCTCGAGCACGAGGACGAAACCGGTGACGGACCGGTCACCCTCACTGAGCGTTTGCCCGCCGTGATGTACGGTCACATCGGGATGATGGGTGGAATCGTGAATGTAGGCGGCAAATGATTCCTGTAGACGAAGCCTTTCCTGTGCCATTTCCGCCTTATGTGTCGCAGAGACTACGAAAAACATCTGTCCTCCCTTCCTGCCGGGATGCACGCAAGATCATACCGACACGCGATCTTACGGGCAGCCGACAAAGCCTGATTCATTAACGTAGTGCAAGAGTTAGAAATGTTAAGTATAAAAACTAAGTCGGAAAGGTTATGCAAGACTTAGTTGCGACGGCGATTTCAGGATACGTCGGGACCGAAACCGGGCGGTCCATCTCCAGCCTTGACCAGGTTACAGATCCAGTTCCGGCCAGAGCTTGTCTATGCGCCGGTCGACTTCTTCGGGCATGCGCAGGATTTCCGGCCATCCCCGGTCGAATCCCTCGTCCGGCCATTTCTCGGTGGCGTCGATGCCCAGCTTGCCGCTCACGTCGGCGGTCTGCGCGGCGAAATCCAGGACGTCGCAGGGCCCCTCGCTGATCAGCAGGTCCCGCTTCGGATCGATGGCGACGCCGACCCGCCAGGCGACTTCCCGCATATTATGCACGTCCACGTCCTTGTCCACAACGATTATCACCTTGGTGAACATCATCTGGCCCAGGCCCCAGAGGGCGTGCATCACCTTCCGGGCGTGGCCGGGATAGCGCTTGTCGATGGATACGATGGCCAGGTTGTGGAAGATGCCTTCGACGGGCAGGTCGATGTCCACGATTTCCGGCAGGGTGGTCTTGAGCAGCGGGAGAAAGATGCGTTCGGTGGCCTTCCCGAGCCACCCGTCTTCCTGCGGCGGCGGTCCGACGATGGTCGTCGGGTAGATGGCGTCTTTTCTCCGCGTGATGGCGGTAAGGTGGAACACGGGGTACTCGTCGGGCAGCGAGTAGTAGCCCTGGTGATCTCCGAAGGGCCCTTCCACGCGCCGTTCATGGGGTTCGGCGTACCCCTCAAGGACGATCTGGGCGTTGGCCGGCACCTCCAGGTCCACCGTGTGGCACTTCACCAGCTGGACCGGTTGCCTGCGAAGGAATCCGGCCAGCATGTACTCATCGATCTCGTCGGGCAGGGGCGCCGTCGCGGCGTACATGGTTTCCGGATCCGGTCCAAGCACGATGGCGACCTCCAGCCGCTTGCCCATCTCCTCCGCGACGCGGTAGTGATGGGCGCCGCCCTTGTGCCGTTGCCAGTGAAGCCCCAGGGTTTTCTCGTCGAAGACCTGGAGCCGGTACATGCCCACGTTCCGCGTGTCCTTCCCAGGGTGTTTCGTAATGACCTGGGGAAAGGTGATGTACCTTCCACCGTCGCCGGGCCAGCACTTGATGACCGGAATGCTATCGAGAGACGCCGCGTCGGTCTCGACTATTTCCTGACAGGGGCCGTTGCGCACGGTCCTGCTCTGGGTATCCTTCAACCGGGCGAGCCGGGGCAGGAGCTGGAGCTTTCCCGCAAGGGAGGCGGGCACCTGGGGATTGATCAGGTCGGCGATTTCGGCCGCGATGTCGTTCAGGTCCTCGGTACTCAGGGCCAGCTCCATGCGGCGTTTCGACCCGAAGGTATTGATTAGCACGGGTATGCCGGAATGGCCTTTTACGTTGGTGAAGAGCAATGCCGGCCCGTTCTGCTTGACCACGCGGTCCGCGATGGCGCTGATCTCCAGCTCGGGATCGATCTCCGCAGTGATTTCCTTCAACTCACCTTCTTCCCGAAGCAGATCGACGAACGTATTTAAGTCTTTGTGAGCCATTGACTTGCTGCCTGAAAAGAGTTCGATTCGACATGGGGTTCGGCATGGGGTTCGGCGCCACGCCACGATGGTATTTCCACCCGTGTAAAGTACCCCCGGCGATGGTCCAAGTCAATTCATTACTGGCGGATCGGAGCGTCCCGGCCGAGACCGCGAAAAAACAGGTTGCAAACCACGGGACGATGTAATAGGATTAGTGGCGCTTTCGAAACACCGTCCTTCGAATCATGCCAGGGTATTGCATGCCCAACGTTTACGAACGCATCGGCGTACGGCCGATCATCAACGCTTCGGGGCCGTCCACCCGTCTCAGCGGCGGCATCATGGATCCCGAAGTCGCCGACGCCATGCACGAGGCGTCGCAGTACTGCGTCGACATCGCCGAACTCCAGGCCCGTGCGAGCGAGTTAATCGCGGAGATCACCGGGGCGGAAGCGGGATACGTCACCTCCGGCGCGGCGGCGGGACTCCTCCTGGGCACCGCGGCCTGCGTCACCGGTCCGGACCCCGGCAAGATGAACCGGCTGCCGGACACGGAGGGCATGAAGAACGAAGTCATCATGTCCCGCAGCCAGCGGAATTTCTACGACCACGCGATCCGGTCCGTCGGCGTAAAGCTCGTCGAAGTAGGGATCGCGGACCGCTACAGTGGGGCCGGCGTTCGGGACACCGAAGCGTGGGAGATTGCCGATGCCATCACGGAGCGCACGGCGGCCGTTTGCTACGTCGCCCATCCCCGCGCCCTGCCTCCCCTGGAAGAAGTCGTCGAAGTCGCCCACGCCCACAACGTACCGGTGATCGTCGACGCCGCCGGACAGTTACCGCCACGGTCGAACCTGCAGGCATACATCTCCATGGGCGCCGACCTCGTGGCCTTCAGCGGCGGAAAGGCCATCGGCGGTCCCCAGGGTTCGGGGATTCTCTGCGGCCGCCGGGACCTCATCATGTGCGTGGCGCTACAACACCTGGACATGGACGTACTGAAACCGCAGTGGAATCCACCGGAATCCCTCATCGACAAGTCAATCCTGCCCGGCGCGCCTCATCACGGCATCGGGAGACCCTGCAAGGTCGGCAAGGAACAAATCGTGGGCCTGCTGACCGCGCTGGAGCGCTTTGCCGGTGAACACCTGGAAGCGCGCGCGGCGGCGTGGCGGGACCGCATGGATGAACTCGTGGCCGCCACAGGGGAGACTCCCGGTTGCCGGTTCACGATCGATACCGACAGCAGGCCCAGCGAGGTACCGATGGCCGTGCTGAAACTTGACGAGTCCGTGGCGGGCAAGACCGCCCTGGACGTGGTCCTCGCACTGCAGGAGGGCGATCCTCCCATCCAGGCCAATACCGGGAGAGTCTCGGAAGGGATCGTGCTCTTCGGCCCGGTCTGCCTCAAAGCGGGCGAACCGGAACGGGTGGCCCAGAGGCTGAGGGAGATCCTGGGCGCGTGAATAAGCAGATCAGACCAGGCAGGGCCAGGCGAGAACGGACGAGTTGAGGACAGACAAGGCCACAATCATACATGAGTGACGAAACGCACATCACGAAGATATCCGGTGAACTGGGGATCCGGCCCGAGCAGGTGGAAGCCGTCGCGCGCCTGCTGGACGAAGAGGCCACGGTCCCCTTCATCGCCCGTTACCGCAAGGAAAGGACCGGTTCGCTCGACGAGGTGGCCGTTACGGCGATACGCGACCGGATCGGACAGCTCCGGGAACTGGAGAAGCGCCGGACCTCGATCCTTGCCTCCCTGAAGGACCGCGCCCTGCTCACGGACGAGCTGGAATCGAAGGTGCGCGCCGCGGAAACCCTGACCGTACTGGAAGATACCTACCTTCCCTACCGGCCGAAACGGCGCACGCGGGCCACGGCTGCCCGGGAAAGGGGCCTGGAACCCCTGGCGAAGCGCATCTTCGAGCAGGGGGAAATGGATCTGGAAGCCGAAGCCGCTCCCTTCGTCGATCCGGAGAAGAAAGTCGATACCGCCGAGGACGCCCTGTCCGGCGCGCGCGACATCATCGCCGAATGGATCAATGAAGATACGACGGCACGGTCGGCCCTGCGCCGGCTGTTCCAAGAAAAGGCGGTCATCCGGTCCACGGTGGTCGCGGAGAAGGAATCGTCGGGTATCAAGTTCCGGGACTATTTCGACTGGTCCGAGACGGCGGTGAAAGCGCCTTCTCACCGCGTGCTCGCCATGCGGCGCGGCGAGAAAGAAGACGTGCTGCGAATGACCATTGCCCCGCCGGAAGGCGAGGCGATTGCGCGACTCGAGGAGCTCTTCGTCAAGGGAGAAGGTCCCGCGTCCGAACAGGTCCGCCTGGCCGTTACCGACGGCTACCGCCGCCTGCTCTCGCTCTCCCTCGAAACGGAGTTGAGGTCCCTTGTCCGGCAGAAGGCCGAGCAGGAGGCGACTCTCGTTTTCGCGCGGAACCTGCGGGAGCTGCTGATGGCGCCTCCCCTGGGCCGCCGCCGCATCATGGCGGTCGACCCCGGTTTCCGCACGGGCTGCAAGGTCGTGTGTCTCGACGAACAGGGCAAACTGATGGACCGGGCCAGCATCTTTCCTCATTCCGGGGACAAGAAGAAGGAAAGGGCGGCACGGATCGTGCGGACCCTGCACGAGCAGTACGAATTCGATGCTATCGCCGTGGGCAACGGGACAGCCGGACGGGAGACCACCCAGTTCCTCCGTACGATCGGGCTTGCCGGTGATCCGTCCATCGTGCTCGTGAACGAAAGCGGCGCTTCGGTCTACTCGGCGTCTGCCGAGGCCCGGCAGGAATTCCCGCGGTTGGACGTCACGGTACGCGGGGCGATTTCCATCGGCCGCCGGCTCATGGATCCCCTGGCCGAGCTGGTCAAGATCGATCCCAAGTCCATAGGCGTCGGGCAGTACCAGCACGACGTCGACCAGGCAGCGCTGAAGAAGAGCCTGGACGACGTGGTGACGAGTTGCGTGAACAACGTCGGCGTCGAGGTAAACACGGCGAGCGCTCAACTCCTTTCCTACGTGTCCGGCATTGGGCCCGCGCTGGCGAAGCACATCGTGGCCCACCGGGAGAAAGCGGGTCCCTTCGTCTCGAGGACGGATCTGCAGCAGGTGCCGAACCTCGGTCCGAGGGCCTTCGAGCAGGCCGCGGGTTTCCTGAGAATCGGGAACGCCGAGAACCCCCTGGACGCCAGTGCCGTGCACCCCGAGAGCTATGAAATCGTGGACCGGATGGCTTCCGATCAAAGTTGCAGCGTCAAGGAGCTCATGGACGATTCAGCGGTCCGCGGCCGTATCGAGCTCGATACCTACGTGAACGATACCGTGGGGCTGCCTACGCTCGAAGATATCCTGGAAGAACTGGCGCGGCCCGGGCGCGACCCCCGCGAGGAGTTCAAGCCCGTCCAGTACACCGAAGGGGTAAATAGCATCGATGAAGTCAAGGAGGGGATGCGGCTCAACGGCGTCGTGACCAACGTCACGAACTTCGGCGCCTTCGTGGACGTCGGGGTCCACCTCGATGGGCTCGTGCACATCAGCCAGCTCGTGGACCGGTATGTCAAGCATGCCGGCGAAGCCGTCAAGGTGGGGCAACTGGTCGAGGTGCGGGTGCTTGGCGTAGACCACGAACGAAACCGGATCTCGCTGTCGATGCGGGAGGGCAAGGAACGTGGCAACGGGAAGCCCGAGCGCCGGCGAAGGCGCCGGCCATCGAAGCGCCGGCAGGATGGGCAGACCGACGGCGGGAATGTGAAGGCGGCGGAGCGCACGAGTGCGGACGGGCAGGCGGAAGCAACCGAAAAGGGAGATCCGTCCGTGAAGGCAGACTCGACCTCGAAGGCACAAGACGCCGGGAAGACCGAAGCGTCCGGGAAAGTAGTCTCACGAAAGAACCGGAGAAAAAAACCCTCGAATCGGAAGTCGACCGGCCAACGAAGTTCCTCAGCCAACAAGGTCCTGACCGTCGATCACCTGCTCAAGCTGAACCGTAAGTTGTAATGGAAAGAAGGCGGTTCGACGCAACTCCAGATGGATAACGCTGTCGCAAGGAATCAAGTCTGCTACTAGATTTTCTCAAACCACTCGTTGTTTATCTCTACAACTTCCACTTTCCTAACACTCACGCCGAGTTCCAGTTTCATTAAAATATCGATTAGGTGATCGCCATCGATCAAATCGATCGGTGGTGCCCCTTCTCGTGTTGCTTCACGTCGAGCTTCTCGGGTAAAACCACCTGTCGTAATTATCAGCCCTTTGTCAGCACGCCCAGTCATTGCACCACGAAAATCCCTAACTTGATTTGGCGAGACTGTTCCTTTGTAGCGCTTACACTGAAAAAGAACAGGAAAACTGACGAGTCCTACCAATCGGATTATCCCATGGCCATCAATCCCTCCATCTCCAGAGCGACCAGTAACTTCAACTTCTATAAATCCTGACTCGCGAAGTAACCTCTGACATAACCGTTCAAACGTATCTGGCGATAGATTCAGCAATAAATCAAGAAAGTCTTCCCGCCACTTGTCATCTTCTTTGGGAATTACAATTGGTAGGGTAAGATCACCCTGCTTTTCGTTGGGTCGGTTCTTTTTTCCACGATTACGTTGCTTGGACAAATAGTAATCTTGATAGTGAGTGGTGACCTCTTCCGGGTCCACTTCTTCATTCTCCAAACCTAATGGTGTTAATGACCAAACTCCCCTGGAAGAGTTATCGAGAATCCCGAATCGTTTTAAGTAGGTACGAGACCAAGCGAGGCGGTATTCAACTTCAGTCCGTGGTCCTTCGCCGTGCAACTGATTGACGATTTCATCTGGCAACTCCAACTGCTGAAGCACAGTTTCAGCGATTTCGTCTATTGAACCACTCCCTCCCAACGATCGAAGTGCCTTTATTGTAGGGTTAAACAACTCGATATGTGTAGGTGGTTTCGTTATGGATTTCATTGCCATACGTGTACCTGACCTTGTTAAGCGCAATTTCATGGGTAAAGCGAATTCATTGGAAGTTGGTATGTCAGTTTAAACACAATTCAGTATTCCGAAGCCATGTAATTGTCTATGATCCGGTATTTTCGTTGGTTACAAAATACCCGGTCAATCGACCTTAGTTTCGCGAAGCACACGTTCGTAGACTAAGCGTCTATCATGCAACCATTCAGCCATACGACCCCAGTTCGATCTTTCACGAGGATTTGTTCGTAGGTACACTTCACCTCTCGTAGATATCTCCGTTTCTTCTTCAGACCTGTTTAATTGAAGCGCTAAATCTAGTGGTTCGAGATATGGTTTTACAAGGAACGGCAGTTCTGGATCACTGAATGAGGTAACCACAAGAAACACACCAACACCCTTTCGGTATAAACACTGCGAAATCCGTAGTTCTATTCCGTCAACTTGATGGTAGACGTTGCTGTCTGCATGATCGGGTCTTACTTCACCTGGATACTTACTTGCTACGAAATTCCAAAACTCTCGACGAAATTGACCAAGCTCACTCAATTCAGTACGATGTGCTGTATCTTTGACACTGCGATCCCATTCATTCGGTTTCTCCAACACATCAAATACAGGCGCTAACGGTGAGTCTCCAATCCGCACAACCTTGAGTTCAACAGCAAAAAACCTAAATGGATCGCTAGTGTGATCATTAAGCCATCGTATTGCAGAACGATGAATTGCATTAAACTGTTTCGCAATCCAAACTACCACCGTTGCATCTAGGCCAGCGAGGTATGCTAGTACTTGACCAAGATGCTGCAGATTTGCGTTCTCTAATTGGTTCTCAATAAGTATTTGGCTTCCGTCTCTTAAGTCACGTGCTATTATATCCGCACGAAAACCCTGAACGTATACTTCACTGTCGATATATTCCATTTCGATCCCTAATACGTTTGATAGCAGGTCAAGGTTTTTTGTAAGCCATGGTGTGAATTCATGGGCTTCGTGCTTCCAAGCCTGACGAACGTCGATAGACTCCAATGTACCTAACTGGGGGGTACCCACAGGTTTACCTCCCTAAAGACTCAGTGCTCAACTGTCGGTATAAGAGACTTCACAATCACTTCTAGGTACAAATCCATTGTTATCCCCCGCTGATCGCGGGCAGGAAGTGGATCTCGCTTTTCTCGTTCACCTTGTCGAGCAGGATGCGACGGGCGTTCCGGCCGTCGATCATGACCGCGATGTTGGGTTTGATCCGCTGCGTCCCTTCCTCCAGCAGTCTCTGCTTAAAACCCGGGTAGGCCGTCTCCAGGTTGGCGATGATCTGACGCATGTCGGCCCCTTCGACGTGGATGATCTCCTTGCCGCCGGTCAGGTCGCGCATGAGGGACGGGATGTAGATGGTGGCCATGGATGTGCTTTCGCTGATTTGCGGTTTTTTCCTGCGTCCTGTATTTATCCGACGTTCTGTACACTCAGCCAGCGCAGGATCTGGCTATTCCTTCACGTAATGCAAAAGGGCGGGAAACTACTTCTCCCGCCCTTAGCGTCTTCGCTACAACGTCATCGCTACCAAAACGCTTCCCAGTCCGCGCCTACCCGCCGTTTTCCGCCAGGGCCTTCTGGACCCGAGGCGGCGACATGGGCAGGTCGCGCAGCCTCACGCCCGTCGCGTCGTAGATGGCGTTGGCGAGGGCGGCCGGCGGCGGTACGATCGGCACTTCGCCGACGCCCCGTACGCCGTAGGGATGGGACTCGTTGGGCACTTCCACGATGATGGTCTCGATCATGGGCAGGTCGAGGGTCGTGGGCATGCGGTAATCCAGGAAACTGGCATTGGTCATGGAACCGTCGTCGTTGTAGATGTACTCCTCGTTCAGGCCCCAGCCGATGCCCTGGACCACGCCGCCCTGCATCTGTCCTTCCACGTAGCTCGGGTGAATGGCCGTTCCGGCGTCCTGGACCGCGGTGTACCGGAGTATGTCCACCTTGCCCGTTTCTTTGTCGATCTCCACGTCGACCACGTGGGTGGCAAAAGCGCCGCCTCCGCTGCCGTCGGGATTCGTACTGACCTGGGCGACCACGGGACCGCCGGCATCGCCGGCCTGGCTCGCCAGTTCCTTGAAGCTGCCCCGCTTCTCCGCGTCATCCCGGTAGGAAAAGACCCCGTCCTCGAAGTCGATGGCGTCGGCGGGCACGTCCCAGAGTTTGGACGCCCGTTCCTTCATCTCACGAATGAGGGCCTGCCCCGTGGCATGGGCGGCGTAGCCCGTTCCGAAGGTCGTGCGGCTGCCGCCGGTCACGTCGGTATAGCCGATCGAGTCCGTATCCACGACGTAGGGCTTGATGTCGGTGGCCTCGAGGCCGATGGTCTCGGCAAGCTGCATGGCGATGGAGGCTCTCGTCCCGCCGATATCCGTGGAACCCTCCAGCATGTTGATGGTGCCGTCGGGATTGATGCTCACGGAAATGGCCGACCGGCCGCCATTGAAGTTGAACCAGTAACCGGAAGCGACGCCCCGGCCGCGGACCTTGCCGTTCCCCGACTTCGCGAGGGAAGACCTGTAGTGTTCGCTGTTGAGGGCGGCTTCCGTAGTCTCGATGCAGCCGATACGCGGGTGCACGGGACCGTCGGCCCGGCGGGTGCCTTCCTTCGCGCCGTTCTTCACCCGGAACTCGAGCGGGTCCACGCCGAGCTTCTCGCTGATCTCGTCCACGACGGTTTCGGTGGCGTAGGCCGCGTTGGTGGCGCCCGGCGCACGGTAGGCGTTCGTCTTGGGCTTGTTCACGCACACGTCGTACCCGTCGATCTGGACGTTGGGTATGTCGTAGGGCGTGAAGATGCAGCCCGCGCCCGCGCCGACCGGCGATCCGGGGTAGGCGCCGGCCTCGTAGGCCATGTAGGCCGTGGCGGCCGTGAGCCGGCCGTCGCTGGTGGCGCCCATCTTGACCTTCAGGTAGGAGCCCGGCGTCGGTCCCGTTCCCTCGAAGACCTCGTCCCGGGTCATGGTCATCTTGACCGGGTGCCCGGTCCGCTTCGACAGCAGCGCAGCGACCGGGTCCAGGTAGACGGAGATCTTGCCGCCGAAGCCGCCGCCGATCTCGAGGGGCACGATCTTGACCTTCGAAACGGGCATCTGGAGGATCTCGGCCATCTGGTCCCGTACCGAGAAAGCGCCCTGCGTGCTCGTCCAGATCGTGAGCTGGCCTTCTTCATTCCAGTGGGCCGTGGCGTTGTGGGTCTCGATGTAGCCCTGGTGGACGGTCTGGGTCGTGAACTCCCGTTCGATCACCACGTCGGCTTCCGCGAAACCGTCGTCCGGTTCGCCCATCTTGTGCTGGAAGTGGTTGGCGACGTTGCTGACCTTGTCCGTCTCCTCGCCCATGGACGTGGTTTTCATGTCCTCGTGCAGGATCGGCGCGCCGTCCTCCATGGCTTCCAGCACGCCCGTGACGTGGGGCAGCACTTCGTACTCTACGTCGATCAGTTCCACCGCCTCCTGCGCCACGTGCAGATTGATCGCCGCTACGCCGGCGACGGCATGCCCCTTGTACAGGACCTTGCCGTAGGCCAGAACGTTGTTGCTGGCGTCGCGCAAGTTGACGATCGCCTCGCCCAGGTCGGCGAGTTTATCCGCGATCTGCGGAAGGTCGTGGGCGGTGACGACGGCCCGCACGCCCGGATGGGCCTCCGCGCGGCTGGTGTCGATGTTCTTGATCCGCGCGTGGGGATGGGGGCTGCGCTTGATGGCGCCGTGCAGCAGTCCCGTCAGCTGGATATCGGCGCCGTAGATCGCCCGGCCGGTGACCTTGTCCACCCCGTCATGGCGAATCGGACGGGTGCCGATGACCTTATGTCCGTTTTGTGACACGTCTGTTCCCTCCGTTGAGTCATTGCTTTCAGATCATTCAGCCGATCCATGTACCGACCGGTCAGGCGCCGTTCCTGGCGTCCAGGACCGCGCGGACGATCTTGTCGTATCCCGTGCAGCGGCACAGATTGCCAGCCAGCCAGTAACGCACCTCGTCTTCTGTGGGGTTCGGGTTCTCGTCCAGCAGCGCCTTGGCGGAAACGATGAATCCTGGCGTGCATATTCCGCATTGCAGCGCTGCGTGCTCCAGGAACTTTTGCTGCAGCGGATGGAGGTTGGCGGCGGAACCGATGCCTTCGATAGTCGTGATCTCGCATCCGTCGGCTTCGACCCCCAGCACGCAGCAGGAGTTGACCAGCCTGCCGTCCATGATCACGTTGCATGCCCCGCAGTTGCCGTTGTTGCATCCTTCCTTGGCGCCGGTGAGATCCAGGTCGTCGCGCAGCACTTCGAGCAGGCTGTTGCGCGGTTCGCAGAGGAAATCGACGGCTTCTCCGTTTATAGTGGTCTGTACGTGTACTTTTTTCGACATCGACGGCTACTCCTTGGCTCGTTGGACCGCGCCTTCCACAACCCGGCGCGTCAATACGCTGGTCAGATGCTTGCGGTATTCGGCGGTGCCCCGCATGTCGCTGATGGGCCGGGCCGCGTCGCGGGCGAGGTCGGCTGCCCGCCGGATCGTTTCGTCGGACACGGGCTGTCCGGCCAGGGCGTCCCCGGCCTCCCGTACGAAAAGGGGCGTCGGGGCCACGGCGCCGACGGCGATGCGCGCCGACACGAACGAGGACCGGTCTTCGCTGAGGACGACAGACGCGCCGACGCCGACCACGGCGATGTCCATCTCGTTACGGGGGATGAAGCGCCGGTAGTAAGCGCCGGAATTCGGTGCCGGCGCCGGGAAATGGAGCGACACCAGGAACTCGCCGTCCTCCAGCACGGTACGGCCGGGCGCTGTGCAGAAGTCTTCCACGGCCACTTTCCGTGTTCCGTTCGGACCGGCGATTTCCGCCTCGCCGGAAAGGACGATCATGGGGGGAATCGTATCGCCCGCCGGGGAGGCGTTGCACAGGTTCCCACCCAGGCTGGCCCTGCCCTGGATCCCCGTGCCGCCCACCAGTCTGGCCGCGTCCATGAGTCCGGGATAGGCCGCGGCGATTTCCGCGTCCCCGTAGATCCGGTAGCAGGGCACGGCCGCCCCGATCGTGAGGCTCGTCGCGGCGTCGTAGGACAACGCGTTCAACTCCGCGATGCTCTTGACGTCCACCACGAGATCGGTCCGCCTGCGGTTCTCCCGGAGCTGAACGATCAGGTCCGTACCGCCCGCGAGCACACAGGCGTTTTTCCCTTGATCGCTAAGCATCACGACCGCATCGGCCACGCTTTCAGGCGTGGCGTAATCGAATGCGTGCAAGACACACTCCTTTGCTGTTTACCTTGAACTGTTGACTGCGAAATCGAAATAGCCGCAAAACCGGGCACCCGGTTACACACGGGTTCAACAAGCGGTTATCGAGAAAATCCAATCTACATAATTAGGCGGTGCGAAATAACGTGTCAAGCGGGAAAGAAATGCGGTTCCCGAAATATCGCGGCGGGTCGAAAATCAAGGCAGTTCGTCCGGTTCGAATCGGCCCCGAATCTACGGTAATTCGCCCAGTTTGATTCGTCCCTCGAGGTCGTCCACGAACTGCCGCGCCACCCGGCCGGAACGGCCGCTCGCGCGCTGAAGCCACCGGAGGGATTCCCGTCTCAGCAGTCCCGCGTCCATGTCGATGCCGCGCTGATCGGCGAGATGGCGGACGATCCGGAAATAGGTGTCCTGGGTGATCCGGTAGAAACCGATGGACAGGCCGAACCGGTCGCTCAGCGAGACCTTCTCCTCCACGGTTTCCTGGGGGTGGATTTCATCGTCGTCCGGACTGAACCGAAAGGTGTTGTCGGCGAGTTTCTCCGGCATCAGGTGCCTGCGGTTCGACGTGGCGTAGACGAGCACGTTGTCGGGCCGTGCGGAAAGACTGCCCTCGAGGAGCGCCTTGAGCTCGAGATAAATGGATTCGTCTTCCATGAAGGACAGGTCGTCGCAGAACAGGACGAAACGCTCGGGCCGGTCCCACAGGAGTTCGACGATCTCGGGCAGATCCGTCAGGTCCTGCCGGCGGACCTCGATCATGCGAAGACCCTCGCCGGCGAACCGGGCCAGGAGGCCCTTCACCACCGAAGACTTGCCGGTTCCGCGCTCGCCCCAGATCAGCACGTTGTTCGCGGGCATCCCCCGGACGAACTGGCGGGTGTTCCGCTCCAGGATCCCGATCTCGCGGTCAAGGCCGAAGAGATCGAACAGGTCCACCAGGTCGGGGTGCACGATCGGTTCCAGGCAGCCCCTTTCTCCAAGCTTCCCCCACCGGAATGCGATGGAGCCGGCGAACACGTCGTCTGACGAGCCGGACTGCCCGGTTCGCCCGGTCGGCCTGCTCCGCCCTCCCGTGTAGGCAGAGACCAGCGTTTCGATGCGGCCCAACAGCCTTTCGAGGCGCGGCAGCAGATCGGACAGGGTTCTTACGGGGTGATCAGGCATAAATCAAGTATCCAGCGTATAAGGCGCCAGCCCGAGCGGCAACGGGGCCGGCCGGGCACAGGTACTTTCCAACGAGATGTGACGCCCCGATTCCGACGATTCCTCGATGGACAGCATGACATCAAGTACGTGGCACGTGAGTTCGCCGCTGGCCCGGTGCGGGCGGCCCGAGCGCAAGGCATAGACCATGTCCGCCACGCCCAGGCCGCGGTTCTGCTCCTCGTAACCGTGGCTCAGGGGCATTTCGGTCCAGTTTTCCGCGCCGCCGCGGCGCAGTTTCACGGGCCCGCCAAAGGAATTGGGATCGGGCACGCTCAGGGAGCCCTCCGATCCGTAGACCTCGATGCGGGGCAACTCGTGGTGCCATACGTCGAAACTGGTCACGATCGTCCCGATGGGTCCGCTTTCGAACTCGAGCAGGCCCGCCAGGTGCGTGGGCACCTCGACCTCGATTTGACCTCCGCGAAGGGGCTCGCTCGTTATGGTGCGTACGGGATGGGTGATGCGCGTAGTGCCCGTGAGCCGGGCGACCGGCCCCAGCAGATTGACCAGCGCCGTGACGTAGTACGGCCCCATGTCCAGCATGGGGCCGGCGCCGGGCTTGTAGAAGAAGGCGGGATCGGGGTGCCATCTTTCGTGCCCCGCACTCAGCATGAAGGCCGTGGCCGCCACCGGTTCTCCGATCCAGCCGTCGTCGATGAGCTTGCGGCAGGTCTGTATGCCGGCTCCCATGAAGGTGTCCGGCGCCCCGCCCACCAGCTTCCCGGTGCGCTTCGCGAGGTCGAGCAAGGCGCGGCCGTCTTCCTTCCGGACCGCCATGGGTTTTTCCGAATACACTGATTTTCCGTGTTCCAGCGCGGCCCGGGCGATTTCGGCATGGGCGGCGGGAATGGTCAGGTTGATGACGATCTCGATAGCGGGATCGTCCAGCAGGGCTTCCACCGAAAGCGCTTCAACCCCTTCGTATTCGGAGGCTTTAACTCGCGCCCGTTCGGGGATCATGTCGGCGCAGGCGACCACGTCGAAAGCCTCGAACTTGCGTCCCGCCTCGAAGTATACGCCGCTGATGTTTCCGCATCCTATGATGCCGGCTTTGAGCGCCGCCATGGAATTCACCTCTGCAGTGCGGTAGCTTACCGTAACGCGAAAGTACGGTCCCGCCGCGTCGATACCGCTGCGGAACGCGTTGCCAGGCCTCGTGATCCGTATCCATGGAGCCACGGGAGTACCACCTGGCAAATGCCCATCACTTCTAATCCGCGGGCCGGTAAACGTCAAGCGAAATATGCCGCCGGAGGCGACCTGTAATCGCTTGACGTTCACAAGGGGCTTGCCTATAATCTCAATCGTCCCGGACCGGTGATCCGGCCGCGCGAAATCGGTCCACATCGCCGCCGGAATAAACCGTACGCTGGACCATCCCGTGTGCCGTTCCGCGGCGCCATTCCGCGGTGACATCCCGTGGTGACATTCCGCGGTCAACCCGCCGGAGAAAGCCTTGATCAAGCAGATCCTGACTTGCGGTGTGCTCTTCAGCGCGTTGATTGCGGGGTGCAGCGATGAAGTTGTCGGTCCCGGCAACGTCGCCAGGCCCCTCGTGGGCAACTACGATCTCGAAAGCCGAACGGTCAACACCACCATACAGACGGATTCCGGCAGCACGGAGGAAAGGATCACGCTGGTACCCCCGCTGGTACGCGGACACCTCCGCCTCAGCACCGACGGCCGGTACGGCCAGGTCGATACGACCATCGTATCGGATTCCACGACGGTCAATATCCAGAACGGACGCTGGAGCGTGCTGGACAACGTGTTCTACTTCGTGACCGATGACAACCAGCAGTACGAGGACCGTTTTACGTTCGACGGCCTGAGGCTGGTGCGCGACTCCGAGGAAATCCGCCACGTATCGGGCAGGTTTTTCAGCGTCACGGACGTCTGGCTGAAACTGCCCGACGTCGAGCCCCCCGCGGATCCATAACGCCAACGAAAGCGCCAGGGCATGACCCTCGTCAAGGACGACCTGTCAGCCTCCGCCTTTTCCGACCATCCCCAGGTCTACGAGGAAGGGTTCAATGTAAAGACGGTCATCGGGATCGTCTTCCTTGGGCTGTTCATGATCCCGGGCTCGATCTATTTGAACCTGATTGCCGGGCAAAGCCTGGGGCCTGCGGCGGAATGGACCACGATCATCCTGTTCATCGAAGTCGCGCGCCGGTCCTTCACCACGCTCAGCCGCCAGGAAATCTACATGCTGTACTACGTGGCGGCCAGCCTCACCGCCGGCGTGGGACTGGCACTGTCCGGCGGGCCCTTCGCCCAGCTCATCTGGTACCAGTACTTCGTCCAGTCCCCCGGCGCCCGGGCCTTCGGCATCGACGACCAGATCCCTTCCTGGATCTCTCCCGGCGCGGATTCCGACGCCATCGTCCTGCGCACGCTGCTGCACGGGGAATGGCTGGTACCGATCCTGCTCATCGCCGTGCTCCACATCTTCAACCGGGCGAGCGCCTTCACGCTGGGTTACGGACTCTTTCGCGTGACAGCCGACGTGGAACGGCTGCCCTTCCCCCTGGCCCCGATCCAGGCGGAGGGCGCCACGGCCCTGGCGGAGAGCTCCGCGGGACAGGAATCGTGGCGCTGGCGCGCCTTCAGCATCGGGGCCATGCTGGGACTCGTTTTCGGCGCGTTCTACATCGGCATACCGGCCGTCACAGGCGCGCTGCTGGCTGAGCCGATCACGCTGATTCCCATTCCCTTCGCCGACCTGACGCGCAATACGGAGAACATCCTGCCCGCCGCGGCCATGGCGGTTGAACTGGGACTGGGGCCGGTGTTGACGGGGTTCGTGCTGCCCTTTTGGATCGTTGTCGGTTCCGCCATTGGTGCACTGCTTACCGTGGTCGTCAACCCGCTGCTCTACGATTTCAATATCCTGCGCACCTGGTCGCCGGGCATGGACGCCATCCAGACCACGCTCGTCAACGATATCGATTTCTGGATGAGCGTACGCATCGGCACGGGATTCGCCGTGGCACTGATCGGTGGATGGAGCATCCTGTCCGGACTCAGGAAACGGTCGGGCGAGGCGAGGCGCGAAGGATCGAACGCCGGTCCGTCCGGCGGATACGGCACGCCGCCCGGCCGGGGGGATTTTCCCATGTCTCTGATTTTCGGCGCCTTCCTGGTCCTGACGGTCGGCTACGTCGTCCTGAGCTGGCGCCTGGTGCCCGGGTTCCCCATCCTCTTCTTCGTGTTCTACGGATTCTTCTATACTCCGCTCAGCTCGTACGCGAGCGCCCGCCTGCGCGCCATCACGGGCGCCGATCTGCAGTTCCCCCTCATCAAGGAGGCCACGTTTATTCTCAGCGGCTACAAGGGGGTGGACATCTGGTTCGCGCCGATTCCCATATTCAATTACGGCGGCCAGGCCCAGGCCTTTCGCGAGGTCGAGCTGACCGGCACCCGGTTCACGAGCGTGTTGAAGGCGGAACTGGTCATGATCCCGTTCCTGCTCGTCTGCAGCCTGCTATTCTGGCACTTCGTCTGGGGACTCGCGCCGATACCATCGCAGGCCTATCCCTACGCGCAGAAGTTCTGGCAGCAGCAGGCCACGATG
The DNA here is from genome assembly GCA_009841265.1 of Gemmatimonadota bacterium. Lineage (NCBI taxonomy): Bacteria > Pseudomonadati > Gemmatimonadota > Gemmatimonadota bacterium. Next base: position 478,145 of record VXMB01000009.1, read on the forward strand.
CAGGCGTTGTGGTACTCCAGTACGGCAGGATCGGGGTTCGAGTCAAGCTACCTGATCGAGGCGTTGAAGATTCCCTACATGATAGGCGGCGCGGCCTTCGGCGTGTTGGCCTACGCCGTCCTGGCGGCCTTCAACCTTCCCGTCATGCTGATCTTCGGCGTGATCGCCAGCGTGGGCACGGTGCCCCACGCCTTCATCCCGCAGTTTCTGGGCGCGATACTGGGCAGGTTCTACATGGAGCGGAAATTCGGCAGGCGGAAATGGATGCGGTACACGCCGGTCCTGGCGGCCGGCTACGCCTGCGGTACGGGGCTGGTAGGCATGGCTACGGTAGCCATCGCGCTGATTTCCAAGACCGTGGCGCCCCTGGTCTATTGATCGCCGTCTTTTCCGTCTTTTCGGGTATACCTTTTCAATTCCTCGATGACGTCCGGCATGATGTCCAGCAACTTGCCCATCGGGCTGCTGGGCGATTTCATATGCAGCAGTTGTGCGCGGTCCTGCTGGATGACCAGGAAGGCGAGCGGTTCGACCGATACACCGCCCCCTGCCCCCTTCTTCTGATTGTCCTCGCCGCCGAATCCACCGGCGCCGAACCCCAGGGACAGCCTGGAAACCGGAACCACCCAGGCATCGCCGATCTGCATCGGCTTGCCCACGTGCACCTCGGTATCTGCGATCTGGCGCAGTTCCTCCAGCATGGTCTGGATCATTTCATTTACAGGCATGGCGGTCTCCGGTTCATGCGGTCGTGATCGGTCGAATCAATATATATGACGTCCGGCGGCCTGTGCACGTGAATTTTTAACGCCAGCCCGGCTATACTGCAATTCGAGAAATCACGACATGCCCACGACGGTAATTCGTTTTTTTGTTGACGACTAACCGTATGTTGTGTATATTTCACCGTCACAGGCCCTCAAGAAGCACAAAACCTCGCGCATGAAGATCCCGGGAGTTCCACCTCATGAAAGCGTTAACGGCCAAGCAGCAGAACGTATACGATTATATACGGAGAAAGGTCGGCCGGATCGGGTATCCACCCAGTGTCCGGGAGATCGCGCAACAGTTCGGCATCAGTACCCGCGCGGCCTATGACCACCTTCGGGCGATCGAGAAAAAGGGCTACATCCGCCGCGACCCCATGAAACCCCGCGCGATAGAAATCGTGGGGTCCAGGGGTGCCTCCGCGCCGGGCGCCGACGACGTCGTACGGGTCCCCGTCCTCGGCCGTGTAGCCGCAGGGCTGCCAATTCTCGCCGAGGAGAATGTCGAGGAGTACATGACTTTTCCGACAGGCATGGTGAAGCAGGACGGGAACGTCTTCGCCCTCGAGGTACACGGGGACAGCATGATCGAAGACGGCATCATGGACGGGGACTACGTCCTGGTCCGCGAGCAGCCCGTGGCCGAGACGGGCGAAACGGTCGTCGCGCTGCTGGACGACGAGGCCACAGTCAAGCGATTCTACCGGCGCAACGACCGCTTCGAACTCGTACCCGCCCATCCGACCATGGAGCCCATCATCGCCGATGAGGTGTCCATCGTGGGCAAAGTGGTCGGGGTATACCGCAGAATGGACTGAGCGGCGGCGTTCAGGGAATGCCCCAGTTCCCCGGATTGAGCAGGTAGGGATCGTTCAGCGCCATATCTTCCAACGCCAGTAGTGTTTCCTCACTAAGGCCCTGGCCGTCCGACACGGAAACGGCTTCATCCAGGTACGCGATTTTGTCGGCTCCGACGATTACAGTGGAGACGTCCGGGATCGACAGGACGAAGCGCAGGGCCAGTTCAGGCAGGCTGAAACGGGTCGCGGACTGGATTTCGACCAGCCGGTCGATATGCGCGACGAGGGGCTTCAGCCTGTCGGGCATGAACCTGCTTTTCTCGGTCAGGGCACCTTTCAGCAGTGCGGATCGCACGATGACGCCCACGCCGCGCCGGCGCGCCTCGGGAATGACGCGTACCAGGTAACGGCGGTCTAGTATGTTGCAGGGGATCTGCAGGGTGTCCCACCGCCCATCCTCGATGGCCGCAAGCGCCGCCTCTTCGCTGTAGGACGAATATCCCGCAAAGCGGACCTTGCCCGCCTCCCGGGCCCTGTCGAGCTCTTCCATCACCTCGCCGTCCCGGATCATGCGGAGTTCCAGCTCGAGAAGGTCCCGACCGTGTACCTGCAGCAGGTCGATGTGGTCGGTCTGCAGCCTGGACAGGCTCCGGTCGATGGAAGTTGCGATGCTCCGTCTCGATTCGGCGTAATCCAGCCCTTCTTCCAGCCGGTGCACGCACTTGGTGGCGAGGACGTATTCGGACCGCCGGCTACCGAGCGCCCGGCCGATGATCTCCTCGCTGTTTCCGTACAGCGCCGCGGTGTCGATGAAGTTCACACCCGAATCGATCGCCCGGTTGAGCAGGATCCGGGCGTCGGACTCCGCGGGCACGCCGGGTTCGCCGCCCGCCTTCAGGCCGTACTCCATGCCCAGCTCGACCGTGCCGAGGGAGACTTCGGAAACGCGCAAACGGGTTCGCCCCAGGTTTCTGTACCGCACTGTTCGACTCCTCCACCGGCATTCAGTCGTTCATCATGCCTACGTGGTCCGCGACGCACCGGCCGAGGGCCTCGAGGTCGTAACCGCCCTCCAGGACGGAAACCAGGCGGCCCCCGCACGCGTCTTCCACGAAGTCCAGCACCAGGCGGGTCATGGCCCGAAAACCCGCGTCCGTGACCAGGGTGCCGGAGAGCGGATCGTCCATGTGGGCGTCGAATCCGGCCGAAAGGATAAGGAGGTCCGGCTGATAGGCCTTCATGGCGGGCAGGACCGTGCCGCGCAATGCATCGATGAAAACCTCGTCTCCGGATCCGGCGGAGACCGGGACGTTCATCGTGAAACCCGCCCCTTTGCCCGTTCCTGTCTCCCGCTCCGCGCCGGTGAAGGGATAGAGGGGATACTGGTGTATGCTGAGATAATACACGGACGGGTCTTCCTCGAAAATCTCCTGGGTCCCGTTACCGTGATGGACGTCCCAGTCCAGCACGGCCACTCGTTCCACCCCGAACCGCGACTGGGCGTAACGGGCCGCGACGGCGGCGTTGTTGTAGATACAGAAGCCCATTCCCCGGTCGGATTCGGCGTGATGCCCGGGAGGCCGGGCGACGCAGAATACACGGTCCGCTTCCCCGGTCAGCACCGCGTCGACCGCCCGCATCGCCGCGCCGGCGGCCAGTCGGGCCACGGTCTCGGATGCGGACGAAACGGTGGTGTCGCCTGTGGGCAGATTCCGGTATCCCTTTCCGCACCAGTCGACGACGGCGTCGACATAGGCCCCGTCGTGGATGGCCTTGATCCGCGCCTCGCCGGCCGGCTCGGGCAAGAGGCACAGCAGGCCGGCCTGACGGGCGCCGTCGGGAACATCGCCGGACAGGCCGAGTTGGGCAAGCACGGAGTTCATGCGGTCCGGCCGTTCCGGATGGAAGGGACCGGTATCGTGCAGGAGGAAGTCGGGGTGGCTGATCAACGCGGTGGGCATGTTGTCGCGACAGGGCGAAGGTCTCCGGGAGCGGAGACCACCGGCCGGAACTTCAGTTGCGGCTCCCGTTCCTGGAGAGATTCTCGAAGTAGTCGTTTACCAGGTCCCGGTACCCCGGCGGGACATCCTCTTCCCGAGCGAGGTAGAGCCTTTCCCTCCGGCGCATGTCCCGGACTTCCGCACGCAGGCCATCGTAGTAGTCCACGAGACTGCGGGCCATGTTGAGGTGGAGCTCGTTCCATGATCCCCGGTCGATCTTCCACGGTTCGTCGCCGAGGGCGATCGCCCGATCCAGGTCGTCCTGCAACTGCCGCGACTCCCGGGACATCTGCGGGACCTGTCCCGAAAGGTCCCGAAGGCGTTGCAGCTGACGCTGGTAATCCCGCGAGATCTGGTCGAGCGTCTCTGAATTGGGAATGCCGCGGTTCAACCGGTAGAGCCGGCGCTGCAGTCCCTGCCATTCGGACATGGCATCCCGCGCACTGTCCTGCGTCCTGGCGAGATGGTCCATGTCCCGGGTGATCAACTTGTCCCGCGCCATGCGGACCATTTCCGCGAGCCGGTCCAGCGCCGCGGAGATATCCGTCTCCGTGCGGGCGGACTGGTCCAGGGAATTCCGGTTCAAGAGCCGCTTCGAACGCTCGATCTCTTCGCTTAACCGTTCCTCATCGATCATCTCGCCGGCCCGGTCCGCAGCCGCCGCCGTCTCGGGCTGCACCCGGGACGCACTCCTGGCGAGGAATTCGAGGTCTTTCTCGAGGCGTTCGAGGTCCGAACGGATCTCCTCTTTCGCCCCTTCCAGACCCCTCATCCGATCGCGCAGGAACCGGTCCAGGCGCCGCTCCTTCGATGACTCGTCCAAACCGCCGCGCCTCGAATCGATCGCGTCCAGGCGATTGAGAATGCCCTCGAATCCACCTTCTTTCTCGTCTTTCAGCGCGTTGACGTTCCGTTCGAGTTGTTCCTGCCGGACGGCCAGCTGGTCCGCCTGCTTCACGGCTTCTCTCGCCAGCCGCTCCAGCGACGCACCCTGGGCCCGCTGCAGCTGGCTGGAAGCGTCGGCCAGATGCCGCGCGGCCTGAGCGCCGCCCTCCGCCGCAGTCTGGAGGCGGTCCCTGCGCATTTGTTCGATCGATTCGCCCATCGACTCGGAGCTGTCACGCAGGTCGCGGTCCGCCTGATCCAGCATGGGGCGTTGCGCCCCCGATTGCGCGCCGCGCGCGTCCGTGGGGTTCCTGGCCCCGGAAAGCGACCGGGCGATCTCTTCCGTCTCCGCCCTGAGATCCCGTTGGGTCCTGGTCAGCCGGTCCAGTTCCCTCCGGCGCTCGGCTTCCGGGCGGTCTTCGTCGTCCGCCAGCTTCTGCATCCGTTCATTCACGCGCTGTTGGCGCCGGGCCAGGTCCTGGACGCGTTGCTGATGCTCGTCGATGCTCTGCTCCCGCTCCCGTTCCAGCGCCGGTTGATCCGGGACCTCGTACCTGTTCCGCTCATCATCCAGTTCGAGTTCGGAGGTGTCCGACAGGTCGAGCGGTGCCCTTCCCGACATGCCGCGTTGCTGGCTCACCGTAAACTCCCGCATCTGCGCATCGAGCCTCGTGAGGTACATGAGCGCCTCACGTTCGTGTGTCAGGGCCTCGTCGACCGCGCCGGAGCGGAGTGCTTCGGAAGCCGCCGCCATCGGCGTCTGCACAAGTTCCAGCGTTTCGACCATCTTCATCGCTTCCTGCGAGAACCCGACCATGAAGCGCATGAAGGCGAGTGCTTCTTCCACCTGCTCCCGCAATCCGTCCTGTACCGCCGCGATGGCCTCGAGGTCTTCTTCCACCCGCGTATCGGGTGCTGCCGCGAGCGTCCGCTTGACCCGCCACGTCGCCGAGATGATCTCCTTCTGCTTGCGGGAGAGCTGCCTCGTCTGCATCACGTCGTCCCCTGCTCCTCCCCCGCCGCCTCCGCCTCCGCCTTCAGCCTGGCGGTAGGTTGCATCGAATGGCTTGATTTCGATGAAGTAGATATCCGTCGCGGACGTGCCGGCTTCGCTCCTGCGGTCGCCCGCCTCGGCGTAGTAGGCCACGAAATCTCCCGGCTGGACCCTCAGGTTCTCGAGGTAAACTATGTGCTCTCCCTCCCAGACCGTGCCGCTCGATTCGCGCTGCAATGCGCCCAGGTCCACGACGACTTCGTCGCCGCCGTTCACCGCGTAGTTGAGGGAAAAGGCCGCCAGGCCGAAGTCGTCCTCGGCCTCGGCGCGGATAGTGACTTCATCGACGGGGGAGACCCTCGTGTCTCTTTGCGGTTCGAGGATGGCCACCCGGGGCGCGCGGTCCTGCAGCGCCCGGACGTAGTACTCCACCGGGTCGTCGTTCGCGAAGCCGTCCGAGTCCACCACGTGTATCGAGTAGGAAAGATCCTCGCGCACGACGAAGGATCCCTCGAGGTCCTCTCCGCCCACTTCCAGCTCAACGGACCGGCCGTCGCTGAAGCGCATCGCCCCGGAAACCACCGGTTTGCTCGCCGTGATACGCAGGGCGACCCGCGTGCCCACCGGCGCCGTGATGTCTCCGCGGTCTTCCTCGGTCTTCGAGACGAGTTCCATGTAGTCCGGGAATTCGTACCGGGCGTCGATCCGTTCGACATAGGGCGGATCGATGGCGGAGATCCGGAATTCACCCGACCGGGTTCCGGCCACGGCGACGTAGTACCGCGCATTCTCGACGATCCCGTGGATATCGCCGGCGAAGGTCCGCTCGCCGTCCATGGCAAACAGGTCCAATGTTGTCCAGTCTTCGTCCTGCCCAAACCGGACGAACAGGCTCGGATCCGGGGCAAGGCCGCTGCCCAGGATGGCGGTGATGGTCAGGCTGTCGCCGCGTCTTACGTGCGTGTCGCCGGGTTCGACCCGAATACCGCCGGGCAAGGCCGGTTCCAATTGGGTCCACGACACCAACCGGAGGGCGGACCGGCCAAAGTAACCGGGTTCAAGCAAGATCAGGACGGCGAGGACCAGGACGGCGCCGGCCGCGGAAGCCTGGATGCGGGCGTGGCGCCTGCGATCCACGATCTTCTTGTATTCGATCTGCTCGGTGTAACCGGCGACGTACTCCAGCACCTGGTCCATCAGGTCCTGCTGGGGTCGCCGGAGGTGCGTGTCGCCGTATTCCACGGCGCTGACCAAGGCGTCGTTCAGCGCGGGATGCCGTTCTTCAATATAACGGGCGACCTGCAGGTCCGAGGGCGACTGACGGAGCGGTGCGAGCAGATATCTGAAAGCAAGCCAGCCGAGGATCCCCGCGGCGGCGGACAGGTAGAGGATCCTGGCCAGACCGCCTGGATCGAAGAAATGTACGGCCGTTACGCCGCAGAGGAAGAGCATGACTGCGGCGATCGCGATGACCGAGACGCCGCGAATGACCAGCATGGCACGCCAGCGGCGAAGTACGCTCCGCAGGCATTCCTGAAGGATGGATCGTTCCGTCGACATGGATCACCTGTGCGTTCGATTCGCCAGCAGGGTCTCTCCGAGGACCAGGGCGATGAGCGTGAACCCCAGGATCCACCAGAGCCCCTGGCGGCGTTCGACTTCGGCGTCCCGGACAAACCGGGCCAGCGACTCGGTTTCCCGTGATTCCGGACTCTCGGCCACGGGATTGATCAGCGCCGCGGCGAAGGCTTCCGCGTCCATCCTGGCGAAGTCGGATTCACGGGTGTCGAGGTTGACCGCGAATGTCTGCTGCCCGCCCTCCGACTGCACCCGGTACAACCCCGGTTGCCTCGTCTGCGTGAACAGCTTCCTGCCCGTCCGGGACGTTTCCACCGGGACCTGCTCTCCGGATGGAAGTACCACGTGTTGCGCGCCGTCCGGCAGTCTGACCGCCTCCCCCGCCAGGCGGTACAACCCGGCCCCGCGCTCGTGCATCGTTCCCCGGGAGGCCAGGTAGTCTATACTCTCGTACAGAAAGGGAACGAACACCTCCCGTATGGGAAAATCGGTCCACGCAAGGTCGAAGGTGGAAAGAACCAGGAACGTGCGGCCGTTTCCCAAGGGCTTTTCCGCAACGGCGGCGGCGCCGTCATCGAAACGAGCCGGGACCGATGCCGAGGAGTCGGGTTCGAACCGTGCCGTGCGGTAGAATCGTACCGTACCGAAATCACCGTGCCTGGGACCGGAAAAGGGCTGGAAGACGGGGTGCTGGTAATTCACGTCCGTCAGCACCCGGTACCGGTCTCGCGGACGGTCCGGAGGCGAAAGCGATGCAATGCGTCCAGGCAGCAGTTCGCCGAAGGATGAATTGAATATACCGGAAGATACTGCGGGATTCAAGGCGATTATCAGACTGCCGCCCGATCGCACGTACCCGGTCAGCCGGTCCTTCGCGGCCCTCGGCAGGACGGACAGGTTGGCCGAGATGACCACGTCGTATTCCGATGGATCGACGGCGGCCAGCGCGTCCGGCGACCGCACGTCCACGACGACTGGCGGGTCCCGGCGCAGCGACAGCGCCTGGGACAGGTAGTACGCGGCCTCCGACGGGCGGTTCGGCCGCGATCTTTCCTCCAGGCAGAGGACCCGCACTGGCGTAGGCGCATTCACGGTGAAGAAGAACCGGTTGTCCACCGGGAGCCCGTCTTCACCCAGCATCACCTCACCCGTATTCGTGGCCGATCCGAAAGTCTGCCGGAAGATCTCCACCCGGCTGGAGTGCGGGGGAATGTCGACCCGCCGCTTCCCGGTCTCGATCCCGTTGACCCGGAGCGTCACCTCGTCCCGGAAGGGCGCCTGTCCGAAGTTCCGGATCCGGACGGCCACGTCCAGGGTACGGCCGTCCGCGGACAGTGCACGTTCCGCGCCGTCCGGCGCGGCCGAAGATTCCATGCCGGCAACGGTCGGGATCTCCACGCCTGTGACGGCGGAATTGTCGTCCTGTGCGTCCCCGACGTCGATCATCCGGAGCTGGACGCCCGGACCGAGCTTCCATCCGCCGGACCGTGGATTCCAGCCGGACTGCTGGAAATCGGAAACGAGGTAGACCGTCCGGCGGTCGAAGTCCGACCCGCTCAACTGGTCGTCGGCGGCGCGCAGCGCTTCCACGTAGTCCGTCGCCTGGAATGTCGCGCTGACCTCGGAGTCCACCAGGACGGGCAGTTCGGAGTGGCTCGACCCGAGTTCCCGGATGACCCGCGCCTGCACGGCGAAGGTCAGCAGCGCCGCCTGGTCGCCGGTCTGCAGATCGTTCAGGATCTCGGCCGCCCGCCGCTTCGCCAGGGCGATGCGGTTCCCGTATCCCATGCTGTAGGAGGTATCGACCAGAATGGCCACCGCTTCAGGCTGGGTGCCCGCGAAAACGGTTTCGTCCTGATCCCGGAGGAAGGGCCGCGCGAAAATCACGGCCAGCAGCGCGCAGGCCGCCATGCGCAGCAGCAACAGCAGGAGACGGCGAAATCGCTGCTGGCGGACGATGGACCGCTGGGACGAAATGAGGAAACGGACCATGCTGAAGACGTGGATCCCGGCCCGCTGCCTTCGCACCAGGTGCAGGATCAGCGGGACGGCCGCGCCCAGCGCGCCGAAGAGGAACGTGAGGTTCAGGAAGGCCAGGTCCATGACGCGTACCTGCGGGGCGATGCGCTGGTGAAGCCCTAACGTTTCACCATGCGCCTGCTCAGATAGGAATAAAGCGCGAAATCCAGCGGCCGGTCGGTCTCCATGCGCTCATAGTCGACCTGGATCTTCGCACATCCGGTCCTGATCGATTCCATGAATTCCTCCACCGCTGCCAGGTAGTCCGCCCGGATGGCCGACGGAGCCACCGTGATCCGCTCGCCGGTCTCCGGGTCGTCGAACCGTGCGGTCTCGCTGAAAGGGAAGGTGAGTTCTTCCCGGTCGACGATGTGAAAGACCAGCACTTCATGACCCTTGAAGCGAAAGTGCATCAGGGCGTTCATCATCTGCTCGACGTCGTCGATCAGATCGGAAATGAGGATGACAAATCCCCGCCTCGGCATCGATTCGGCGAGTTCGTGCAGGGGCCTGCCCAAATCGGTGCCTTCGTCCGCGCGCAGTTCATCCAGGGTCGAGTGGATGGCGAGCCACTGGGTGTTCTTCGAACTGGGCGGCAGGTAATTGTGTACGACCTGGTCGAAGGTGACGAGTCCCACCCCGTCCCCCTGCCGCAGTATGAGATACGCCAGGGAAGCCGCGAGATAGGATCCGTATTCGAGCTTGTCCAGTGCTGGGTTCCGCTGGCCGCCGTATCCCATGGACGCGCTGCGGTCGAGTATTATCACGCACTGCAGGTTCGTCTCGTCCTCGTATTCCTTGACGTAGTACCGGTCCGACCGCGCCACGGCTTTCCAGTCCACGTGCCGGATGTCGTCGCCCGGCGTATACTGCCGGTATTCCACGAACTCCACGCCAAAGCCCCGGTACGGGCTCTTGTGGAGGCCGGATACGAACCCTTCGACCACGATGCGGGCGCGCATTTCCATGGAGGAGAGGCTGGAGAGGGTCCTCGGGTCCAGGAAGCGGGGGACTTCGGTCATGTCGGTGCCGATGGCAGGGATGAAGGGTTACATGCCGTGTTTTGTGCCGAATTACATGCCGGATTGCGGCGCCGGAACGGTCTCGAGCAGCCGGTCGACGATGCCCTCGGAGGTGATCTTCTCCGCCTCGGCGTAGAAATTGGTCAGGATCCGGTGCCGCAGGACCGGATGGGCGAGCGCGCGGATGTCGTCGCAGGAAACGTGTCCCCGGCCGTCGAGCAGGGCCCTGGCCTTGGCGCCCAGGATCAGGTACTGGGAGGCGCGCAGGCCGGCCCCCCAGGATACCCAGTTCTTCACGAATTCAGGCGGTTCCTCGCTGGATGGCCTGCTCGCGGATGCCAGGCGAACGGCGTACCGGGCAACCTGTTCGGAGACCAGGACTTCCCGGACCAGGCGCTGGTAATCCCGGACCACCTCGCCCGACAGGACGGTATCGACCGAGACCGTCTCGGCGGAGGTCGTCGTACGGGCCACGGCCACTTCGTCGTCTTCCTCGAGATATTCGATGTGGATGTTGAACATGAACCGGTCGAGCTGCGCCTCGGGCAGGGGATAGGTCCCCTCCAGCTCGATGGGGTTCTGGGTGGCGAGGACGAAGAAGGGTTCGTCCAGCTGAAACGTCGTGCGGCCGGCGGTCACTCGGTGTTCCTGCATGGCTTCGAGCAAGGCGGCCTGGGTCTTGGGCGGCGTCCGGTTGATCTCGTCCGCTAGTACGATGTTGCCGAAGATCGGACCCTTGATGAAAGTCAGCGAGCGCTGTCCCGTAGCCTTGTCCTCTTCCAGGATCTCGGTCCCGGTGATGTCGGCCGGCATGAGGTCCGGGGTGAACTGGATGCGCCGGAACTCAAGGTCCAGCACCTCGGCGAAGGTCTTGATGAGCAGGGTCTTTGCCAGTCCGGGCACGCCGGTCACGAGGCAGTGCCCTCCCGCGAACAGGGCGATCAGCACCTGTTCCAGGACGTCATCCTGGCCGGTGATCACCTTGCGCACTTCGGCCAGTATCTTCTCCCGCCCCTCCTGGAATGCTTCTATGCGTACCTGTCCGGGTCCTTCTTCGGTTGCGTGCTGCGCGGTGCCGCTCGTCGTCATCGGCCGGAATCCTTTCCGTCGGGCGCCTGATCAGGCGTTCCCGTCCAGGGATCTGAAATACGCGATGGTTTTCTTCATGCCTTCTTCGAGGGAGACTTCGGCTTTCCAACCCAGGATCTCCCGCGCCCTTGTCGTGTCGGGGCGCCGCAGCTGGGGATCGTCCTGGGGAAGGGGCCGGAAGACGATCTCGCTGCCGGATCCGCAAAGGCGGATGATGGTGTGGGCGAGTTCGAGGATGGTGATCTCGTTCTCGTTCCCGATGTTCACCGGATCGTGCTCGCCGGATCGCATGAGCCGCACGATGCCTTCCATGAGGTCCTCGTAGTAGCAGAAACTGCGGGTCTGCCGCCCTTCCCCGAAGATCGTCAGCGGTTCTCCCCGAAGCGCCTTGGTGATGAAGGACGGCGCGACGCGGCCGTCCGCGGGTCTCATCCTGGGACCGTAGGTGTTGAAGATCCGGACGATCCGCGTGTCGATTCCGTGTTTCCGGTGGTAGGCCATGGTCAGGGCCTCCGCGAAGCGCTTGGCCTCGTCGTAGACCCCCCTGACGCCGATGGGATTGACGTTGCCCCAGTAACTCTCCGGCTGGGGGTTGACCTGCGGGTCGCCATAGACTTCCGAGGTGGATGCGAGGAAGAAGCCCGCGCCCTTGGATTTTGCCAATCCGAGGGCGTTGTGGGTACCCAGAGCGCCGACCTTCAGAATCTGGATCGGGACGCGCTCGAAGTCGATCGGGCTCGCAGGACTGGCGAAGTGCATGACGAAGTCCACCTCGCCTTCGATGTCCAGGTATTTTGAAACGTCCCGCTGGAGATAGGTGAATCCTTCTTTTTCCAGGTTATGGGAGATGTTCACGGTCCGGCCCGTGATCAGGTTGTCCACGGCGACGACCCGGTGACCGTCCGCCAGCAGACGGTCGCACAGATGGGATCCCAGAAAACCCGCACCACCGGTTACGACAACGCGCAAGGACGTTTCCTTTGCGTGGTATGTAAGGTCACGGAAACCTGCAGGATAAAGGTGGAAAATACGGAGATTTCACTTCGCATGTCAAGCGCTCTTTTGACGCCGGATCTCCCTGTTGACAGGCTCTTTTTTCACTCCTATAATCTTGTTGGAAACCAGTGCGGATTCGATCTTCATCGCTGGTGCGGGGCGGCCTGCACAACCGTATCGGCCACAGAGGTTGTAGGAACGACTCCCAGGGTATCATGGCGAAAAGCTACAGGGCGCTGACCGAATCAGACGTAGACCATTTCATCCGACGAGGCCATGTCGTCCTGCGGGACTGTTTCTCACGGGAACTGGCCGTCGAATGGCGCGCGTTGGCGTTCAGTCGTCTCGGCTACGATCCCGATGATGCCGCGACCTGGGAGGAACCACGCATGCATCTTCCATCGATGAACCGGGTTCCGATACGCGAAATCGCGCCGAGGGCATGGGACGCCATCTGCGACCTGCTGGGCGGTAAAGACCGGCTGGCAGATACCCAGACGTCCTGGGGAGATGGTTTTATCATCAACTTCTCCTATGGTGCGGACGAGATATGGGAACCACCGGAAACCCTTAGCCGGGGCTGGCACAAGGACGGTGATTTCTTCCGGCACTTCCTGGACAGTCCGGAGCAGGGATTGTTGACAATCGTCGTATGGTCCGACATACTACCCAGAAGCGGCGGCACGTTTGTCGCCTGTGATTCGGTGCAGCACGTCGCGCGGCATCTTTACGAAAATCCACAGGGTCTGCTACCCAGCGGCAATTTCGGCCATCTGGTTTCAAATTGCAGGGACTTCGCGGAAATTACGGGCAACGCGGGAGACGTCCTGCTGTTGCATCCGTTCATGCTGCACTCCGCGTCCCGCAACCCGTCAGGCCGTGCGCGCTTTATCACCAATCCTCCGGTCGCGCTTAAGGAACCGATGGATTTCAATCGCGACGATCCCGAAGATTTCTCTCCGGTGGAACGGGCCGTCCTCTCGGGACTGGGCAGAGAACGCCTGGACTTCAAACCGGCCGCGCCGCGGGAGCGATTGGTGCCCGAACGTGTCAGACGGCAACAAGAGATGCTTGCAGCACAGAAAAAACGACTCGCCATGGGCTAACGCTTACCTCAGGAGACGGCTATGTTCGCAGACCTTCGGGACCAGGCAACGGTGCGCAGAGGCGATGAACTCGTGCGTCACCTCGGTAGTTTTCCGCTCGAATTGAAGATCTCGGCCGGCGTCTGGTTCTTCTCGCCGTCCCAGATCCGTTTCCACGAAGCCTACATGGAACCCTATTCCATCGAGGAACGCCTGGACATCGCCGGCGAACTGGCGGAATACGGCCTGTGCGGCATCGAGGCCCACTATCCCAATGAGATCAACGAGGACAACGCCCATCTCTACCAGCAACTGGAAAAGGACACGGGCGTGCGGCTGATCACGGTGATCCCCAACCTCTTCTGGGATGCGCAGTTCGAATTCGGTTCCCTTTCCTCCCCGGTGCCCGAGGCGCGCCGCGCCGCCATCGACCGGGTGATCGAGACGCTGCGGATGAACCGGGAACTGGATACGGACTTCATGGTCGTGTGGCCCGGCGGCGACGGCTACGAACTCAATTTCGGGACCGATTTCTACGCCATGTGGGACCTCTTCGAGTCGGGCCTGGCCGAGGCGCTGGACGCCGTGCCCGGGATCCGGACGGCCATCGAACCCAAGCCCTACGAGCCCCGGGGGAACAATATCTACCGGAACACCACGGACGGCATCCTGATGGCCCAGAACGTGGACGAGCGGCTCCGGGCCCCCGAGAACCGGGCGCTGATCGACGAGGGACACGCCATCGTCGGCCTGAATCCGGAACTCGGCCACGTCCTGATGGGCTTCGAGGATTTCCCCTATGCCCTGAGCCGCATCCTCCGGCAGGGCAGGCTGGCCCACACGCACTGGAACAGCCAGCCCCTGGGCAATTACGACCAGGACCTGCAGGTCGGCATCGTATCGCCGGAGCAGATCTTCGCCGGCATGTACGCGCTGAAGATGTACGGCTACCGGGGTTACATGGGCATCGACATCTTCCCGGAGCGCATCCCCATCCGGCAAGCCCTCATCAATTCCATCGACCGCATGAAGGCCATCGCTGAAATGACCGAACGGGTGGACCACGAACTGGTCGTGGCCTGCATGGAGCGCCCCGATCTCAACCGGGGCGTCATCGAAGCCCACCTGACCCGGCTCTTCCATCCTACCTCGACTGGATTGAGCGCCATGCCGGCGTACCGGAAGGGCCAGGGATAGGGCCCAGGTCAGGGTAGCCGTTTCCTTCCGGCAACTTCCGGCCCTCGAAGGCGTATAATCCCGAAACACAGCCCACAGGCAGACGGGGGGAGAAATGCCAGATACCATACGGGTCGCCGGCGTGCAGATGGACCTGAAACTCGCCGCGACCGAGCAGAATCTCACCAGGGTCTTCGACGCCATGCAGACGGCCTCCCGCGCGGGAGCGGACCTGGCCGTGTTTCCCGAATGCGCGCTGACCGGGTACTGTTTTTACGACCTGGAGGAAGCCCGGGCGTACGCCCAGCCCGTGCCCGGGCCTTACACCGAGCGCCTGGAACGGCATTGCCGGGATCTCGAACTACACATCATCATCGGCCTGCTGGAAGCGGATGGGTCAAGTATATACAATTCAGCGGCCTTCATCGCGCCCAACGGGCTGATCGGCCACTACCGCAAGATCCACCTCCCCTATCTCGGGATCGACCGTTTCCTTTCCCCCGGCGACCGCCCTTTTCGCGTGTATGATTCGGATGTGGGCCAGATCGGGCTCAATATCTGTTATGACGCGGCGTTTCCGGAGAGCGCCCGCGTGATGATGCTCCATGACGCGGAACTGATCGCCCTGCCCACCAACTGGCCGGTCGGCGCGGACTGCAACACCGAGTTCGTGGTCAACACGCGCGCCTTCGAGAACCGCGTCAATTACATCGCCGTGAACCGGGTCGGGCGGGAGCGCGGGACCAACTTCATCGGACAGAGCAAGATCGTCGATTTCACCGGGCGCACGCTGGCCGAAGGAGACCGGTCCCGCGAGGAGATCATCTTCGCCGACCTGGACCTTGCCGGCGCTCGCGAGAAGCACATCGTGAACGTGGCCAAGGCCTATGAACTCGACCGCCTGGAAGACCGCCGGGTGGAGTTCTACGGACCCATCGTCGAGGGAGAAAAACCTTGACAGAACGGACCCCCAGAACTTAGGTTGTCCGGGGTACAGGGCCTGGAGAATACGAGGCCGCCGTACATGAGGAGGGCAGGTGCTGCCTTGCTGGGTTGTTCGGGCCAAGCGGACCGGCACGATGGAATACGGCGTGGCGCTGTCTCTTCAGCGGAGTCTGCTCGCGGCGCGTCGTTCCGGCCTGATAGACAACGTGCTCCTGTTGCTCGAACACCCTCCCACGTACACGATCGGTCGTCGGCTGAGAGCCAGCGAACACCTGCTCTACGGGGAAGAAACGCTCCGGACCCGTGGCATTCGGGTCTACGAAACCGACCGGGGCGGAGACATCACCTGCCATGGCCCCGGCCAGCTGGTGGGGTACACAATCTTCGATATCGCGGCATGGTACCAGGACGTCTATCGGTATCTGCGCGATCTCGAGGCCGCGATCATCGGGTGTCTGGGGGATTTCGGCATCGAGGGACGCCGCCTGGAGGGGATTACCGGGGTCTGGGTGGACGAAAGTAAGGTCGCGGCCCTGGGCATCAGGGTCAGCTGGTGGATCGCCATGCACGGGTTTTCCGTGAACGTGCGTCCCGACCTCTCCCTGTACGAGGGAATCGTCCCGTGCGGTATCGCCGACCGCGAGGTCACCTCGATGGAGCGGCTGCTCGGACGGCCGGTATCGATGGAGGAGGTGGAGAAAAGCCTGCTCCGGAACCTTGGTGACGTCTTCGGCATGGCTTTCGAGGAGACGAGCCTGCCCGAATTGCAGCAGAGACTATGATCAGTACACGCCACACCGCACCCTGGAGGCGTTATGAACGTTGAGACCGCCCCCGCCCTGTCCGACCCCGACCTTGCAGCGTCCGACCTGGACGATCTCGGCCTCGGCCGGGAAGACTACCGAACTCTCTACCATACCATGCGCCTTCAACGGGAATTCGAAGAGCGTGTATACCGTCTCTTCCGGCAGGGCCGGCTCGTGGGCGCGGCCTACGCCGGCGCGGGACACGAGGCCATCGCCGCGGGAAGCGCTTACGCCCTGGGAGACGCGGACATCCTGGTCCCCATGCACCGGGTGATCGGGGCTCATTTCCTACGCGGGCACACCGCGCGGGACATGATGTGCCAGTACCTGGGCCGGGCCAACGGACCGACCGCCGGCAAAGACGGCAACATGCACTGCGGCAACTGGGACCACCACATCGTCGGGATGATCAGCCACCTCGGCGCGAACATACCCGTGGCCGCGGGCGTGGCGCTGGCCAGCAAGATCCGCGGCGGCGGGGCGGTCTCCCTGACCTACATCGGCGAAGGCGGCTCGAGCATCGGCGATTTCCACGAAGGACTCAACTTCGCGGCCGTGCACCGGCTGCCCATGGTGCTGATCGTCGAGAACAACAAGTTCGCCTACTCCACGCCCACCCGTTACGAGTACGCCTGCGAACACATCGTGGACCGGGCCCGGGGTTACGGCATCGCCGGCGCGCTGGTGGACGGCACGGATGTCCGCGCCGTGTACAAGGCGACGCGGGACGCCGTGGATCTCGCACGGGAGGGGGGCGGTCCGACCCTGATCGAAGCCCGCTGCACCCGGCTGCTCGGCCACGCCCAGCACGACGACGCCTTCTATGTCCCCAAGGACATCATGGAGGACGGGTGGAACAACGATCCGGTCACGAAGGCCGAGAACCTCCTGCTGGAAAGGAAGTACTTCACCCGCGAGGAGATCGACGGGATCCAGGTAGAAGTCAAGGGCATCGTCGACGACGCGGTCGATTACGCGGAACAGAGTCCCCTGCCCGAACCCGAAGAAGCGCTCCAGGGCGTCTACGCGGACTGATGTCCCCAACAGGAACCTGCCCATGCCGCCCGTAACCTACCTTGAAGCCATTTCGTCCGGACTCCGCGAAGAAATGGAACGGGATGAAAGCGTCTTCTGCCTCGGCGAGGATATCGGCGTCTATGGCGGGGCCTTCAAGATCACGAAGGGGTTCCTGGACGATTTCGGTGAGGACCGCGTGATCGACGCGCCCGTCGCCGAATCCGTGATCATCGGCGCGGCCATGGGCGCGGCGCTCATGGGCATGCGGCCCGTGGCCGAAATGCAGTTCGCCGACTTCATCACCTGCGGGTTCAACCAACTGGTCAACAACGTGGCCAAGACCCACTACCGCTGGGGCGCCGCGGTACCCCTCGTGGTGCGGTGCCCCTCGGGGGCCATCGGCAATGCCGGTCCCTTCCATTCCCAAAACCCTGAGGCCTGGTTCTGCAAAGTGCCCGGCCTCAAGGTCGTAGCGCCGGCCACGACCTACGACGCGAAAGGCCTGCTCAAGTCTTCGATCCGCGACAACAACCCGGTACTGTACTTCGAGCACAAGGGCCTGTACCGGTTTCCCCGGATCCGGGAAGAAATACCTGAAGAGGACTATACCGTACCCATCGGCAAGGCGGCAGTCCGCCGGGAGGGTGTCGACGCGACGATCGTAACTTACGGCAAGATGGTTTTTCACAGCCTGGACGCCGCGGAAACGCTGGCCGGCGAGGGGGTCGAGACGGAAGTGATCGATCTGAGGTCGCTGCTGCCCTACGACAAGCAGGCCATCCTCGAGTCCGTCCGGAAGACGAACCGGCTCCTGGTCGTCCATGAAGATACGCTGACCGGCGGCTTCGGCGGTGAAATCGCCGCGGTGGTGGCCGAGGAAGCCTTCGAGCATCTCGACGCGCCGGTCCGCAGGCTGGCGGCCATCGACACGCCCGTCCCCTTCAGTCCGCCGCTGGAGGAATACTTCCTGCCGAACACGGAGAAGGTGACCGCGGCCCTGAGAGAGCTACTGGCCTACTGACCGTCAGGCACGCATCGTTCGGTACCTATCGTCAGGCACTGAGAGGAAACGCTAAGTGAACATCGTTATGCCCAGGCTCGGCGAAAGCGTGGAAGAAGGAACGGTCATCCGCTGGCTGAAGAAAGTCGGCGATCCGATTGAGCGCGACGAGTCCGTGGTGGAGATCACCACCGATAAGATCGACACGGACATCCCTGCCATCGCGGGCGGCGTGCTGAGCGAGATCCGGGTGGCCGAGGGAACGACCGTGGCCATCGGAGAAGTCATCGGTGTCATCGATACGGGGGATGACGATGCCGACGGACCGGGCGGACCAGGCGGACCGGGTGAAACCGAGGCAGCCGAGCAGGCCGGTGATTCCGGTGGAGAAGTAGAGACAATTGAGGCTGATGAACTGACTCAGGCCGCGGAGGCTGGCGACGGCGGGCCATTGAAGCGCCGGCGTTCCGAGCGGTTTTACTCCCCCCTCGTGCTGCGCATCGCCCGGGAAGAGCGTATAGACATGGCCACGCTCGAGTCTCTGGAAGGAACCGGCAAGGGCGGCCGGTTGACCCGGGACGACCTGCTTTCCTACCTGGAACGGCGCGCGTCGCGCATTCCCGAAGCGGCCGCGGAACAGGAAGACGAATCGGAATTCGTATCGGTTTCCCGTCCGGCCGGCACCGAAGAAGCCCGTGTCGTGAACCTGGACACCCTGCGCAAGACCATCGCCAAGCACATGGTCCTCAGCAAGCAGGTGTCCCCCCACGTGACCTCCGTGTCGGAAGTCGACATGACCCACGTCGTCCGCTACCGGGACGAGGCCAGGGAGCGGTTCCAGCAGAAGACCGGCATCCGGCTGACGCTGACCCCGTTCTTCATCACCGCCATCGTCGACGCCCTGCGGGCGAACCCCATGCTGAACGCCACGATGGACGGCGACCGGGTGTTGCAGTGGAAGCACGTGAACATGGGGTTGGCAGTCGGATTGGAAAAAGGCGTCGTCGTACCGGTGATCCGCCACGCGGACGAGATGGACTTCTCGGAAATCGCCGCGGCGGCCCACGACCTGGCCAAGCGGGCCCATGACCGCAAGCTGACCCCGGACGACCTGCAGGGCAGCACGTTCACCCTGACGAACCCGGGCATGTGGGCCACCCTTTTCGGCACGCCGATCATCAACCAGCCCGAGGCGGGCATCATCGCCACCGGAAGCGTCAAGAAGCAGGTCGTCGTGCAGGCGGACGATTCACTGGCCATCCGGTCCATGATGTTCCTGAGCCTGTCCTTCGACCACCGGTTCATCGACGGCCTCAACGCGGCCCGGTTCATCCGGGACATCACGCAGAACCTGGAGTCCTTCGATACCGACCGGGTCGGGGTCTGACCCGGCGGCCCGGAAATGACGCCCGAACCCGGCTTCCTGCATATCGGCACGATGGGATGGACCTACAGGGACTGGCTTGGATCCTTCTACCCCCGCGACGCCGACCGCAAAGTCCTCCTGCAGCACTACGCCCGGGTCTTTGACGCCCTCGAAATAGACAGTACCTTCCACTTCATCCCCAGGCCGGAGGTGGTGACGTCCTGGCACGACCGCACCCCGGGGACGTTCCGCTTCACGGCCAAACTTCCCGGCGAGATCACCCATGAAAGGGGCCTGGTCGACACGGAGGACCTGTTGACCCCGTTCCTGGCCAGCATGGCCCTCCTGGGGGAGCGTCTCGGCTGCGTGCTCGTTCAGCTTCCTCCCGGATTCCGGTGCAACAAAGAGACGTTCAGCCGGGTGGGATCATTCCTGAAACTGTTGCCCGCCAGCGACTTCCGCTTCGCCTTCGAGTTCAGGCACGGGTCATGGATCAAGGCGGAGGTGTTCGACCTGCTCCGGACGCACGGCGTGGCCTGGACCATGCAGGACCATCCCAGAATCATGCCGATCGTGCCCGAGATCACCGCGGATTTCACCTATATCCGATGGATGGGCAATACGGAGGACCCGCGCATCGGCCACTTCCGGGAATCCGTCGTGGACCGCACCCAGGAGCTCATCAAGTGGGCGGAACGGCTGAAGCGCGACATCCTCCCCCGGGTCGACACGCTGTACGGGTTTTTCAACAACTACTATTCCGGTCATTCACCCACGGACTGCAACCGGATGAAAAGGCTGCTCGGACTGGACACGGCCGCCCCCGATTTCGACCGTCAGTTGAGCCTGTTCTGAAATGGGTTGCGCCATGGGAAAATCACTCGTGATCGGATCGATCCTGCTGGCATTGTGCGCCTGCGCGGCGGACGCTCCGCTGGACGAAGACGAGATAAGGCTCACGCTCTGGACCCAGGACTACTGGGTCGGCGTCACCGGCCACGAACTGGACGGCGTCCCGCTGGATGACCCGCGGCGGGCGCAGTACACCGTCAAGGACTGGTACAACAAGGTCGCTCACGACTTCAAGGCCTTGTATCCGAACCGGAAGATCCGCATCCACATCGAAACGCTCGACTGGACCAGCGGGTTTCAGAAGATCGACATCGCCGTGGCTTCCGGACGGCCGCCCGACGTCCTGATCAGCACGTCGGGCATCGCACTCAAGTACGCACGTTTCGGGCTCCTGGAAGCCTTCGACGAATATCTCTCCGAAGAAGACATCAAGGATTTCGGATCCTTCTACGGATTCAGCGAGTATGAAGGCAAACACTACTTCCTGCCCTTTATCGGCGGCAACCGGTACATGGTGGCGAATCTGGAGATCTTCCGGGAACGGGACGCGGTGCATCTGCTCCCGAGCGAGGGAGACCGGCTCTGGACCTATGATCAATTCCTCGCCGCCGCCCGCGCGACGACCTTCGACCGCGACGGCGGGGTCGACGTATATGGCTTCGCCATGCCCTTCCAGCGGAATTCACCGCAGCAGGACCAGATGCCGTTCTTCTGGGGGCACGGCGCGCGGCAGTTCAACGACAGCGGCGACAGCCTGGTGATCAACAGCGAGGTGGGAGTGAAGGCCCTTCAGTTCATGGTGGACCTGGAACACGTGCACGGCGTAGTTCCAAAGGGCTCCGCGGGACTGCGCAACAACGACGTGACCGATCTGTGGAACGCGGGACGGCTCGCCATGCGCCAGGCCCATCACGGTACCCGGCGTGCCCATGAGCGCGCGCTGGAGACCGGCGTGATCGAGGAGGGGATCATCGAGCTTTATCCCATGATGTACCCGTCCCTGCCCGGTACCGATCCCGGCGCGTTCGTCGTGGCCGACTCTCCGTGTGTATTCAAGCAGGAAAATGAAGAAAAACGGGAACTCTCCATTGCCCTGGCGAAGTTCCTGACCAACACCCGCCACGAACGGGAAGCGGCCTACGCCCTGTCCACCCTGCCGACCCGGTATTCCGCACTGGACGTCTGGGCAGGCGATCCCTTCCAGCAGTACGTCCTGCGCGTGGCGCGTTACGGCACGAAGGACGCCATACAGGGATACGGCATTCCCCTGGTAAACATGACCCTGAGCGCCTTCCAGGCCGCCATGTCCCGGCAGGCCACGCCCAGGAAAGCGCTCGACGACCTGGCCAGGCGGGGTAACCGGTTCATTCGCAGAGACATCGAACGCCGCCTGCGCGCCGGGGCGGAGTAAGCGCCGGAGTAAGCGCGGAGTAAGCGCCGGAGGGTCCCATCGTCTTGAGCCTCACCCGAACGATCTTCAAGGAACGCTGGGCCTACCTGTTCCTCCTCCTGCCCCTCCTGCTTTTCGCGGTCTTCAACATGCTGCCCATGGCCGCGACGATCTTCCTCGGTTTCGCCGACTACTTTCCAGGGGGACAACCGGTCTGGACCGGCCTCGAAAACTACGCTTACGCGCTGTCGGACGACCTGTTCTGGAAGGCGTTGGGCATCACGGTCCTGTATACCTGCGGAGTGGTGCCTGCCAGCCTGCTGATCTCGCTGTTCCTGGCCTACGTCATCTTCGGTCTGAAATACGCCTGGGCCCAGGTCATCTTCAAATCGGCGTTCTATCTCCCGGTGGTGACGTCCGGGGCGATCCTCTCCCTGGTCTGGCTCTGGCTGTTCAACCCGGCCCGGGGCCTGCTCAACTACGTGCTGTCCTTCGCGGGGCTGGGACCCTACCTGTGGACCAGCGATCCCCAGATGGCCCTGCCTTCGCTGATGTTCATGGCGATCATGGGCGGGCACGGCGCAGCCATCGTGCTGCTGACCGCCGCCATGGGCGGCATCCCGGCCAGCTACTACGAGGCGGCGCGTCTGGACGGGGCCGGTCCGTGGCGACAGTACTGGAAGATCACCCTGCCTCTGCTCCGTCCGACGGTGCTCTACCTGCTCGTAACCAGCACGATCGCCTCCTTCCAGGTATTTACCCAGGTACTCATGATGACGGGAGGCGGCCCGGATTACGCGACGACCACGCTGGTCTATCTGATCTACACAGACGCCTTCGAATACTTCGATTTCGGGAAGGCCGCCGCCGAAGCGACGCTGCTTTCCCTCAGCCTGGCCGGTATCGCCGTACTGCAGTACAAGTGGCTGGCCAGCGACGTGGAATATTGATACGAATCGCCAGAACCCCACGTCTTCAGAACCAGGACGGCCAAGTTACAAGGATATGTTACAATACACTTTTAAGATCCTGCTCGCGCTTTTCGCCGTGCTGACGCTGATGCCGCTGTACTGGATCGTCGTTACCGCGTTCCAGACCCCGTCGGTGGTCCTCGCCTTCCCGCCGAGCCTGGTACCGTCGCCCGCGTCGTGGATCAATTTCGCCCGCCTGTTCAATGGTTCCGAGATCGGCACCTGGATGGCCAATTCCCTCATCGTGACGGGCACGGTGACGGCATCCAACGTGCTCCTTGGCACGCTCGCCGGCTACACGCTGGCCAAGAAGGTCTTCCCGGGACGCCAGACGATCTTCTGGACGGTGATCAGCCTCATGTTCATCCCGAGCCAGCTGACCATCATCCCGCTCTACGCGCTGATCGTCCAACTGGACTGGATCAATACTTACCAGGCGCTCATCGTCCCGGCGCTGATCATGCCCTTTTCCATTTTCCTGATGAAACAGTTTCTGCAGACGCTGCCCACGGAACTCATCGAGGCCGCGCGCATGGATGGATGCGGGGAGTGGGGGGTGTTTCAGCGGGTGATCCTGCCGCTGGCGAAGCCCGGGATGGGCGTGCTGGCCATCTTCACCTTCATGGGCGTGTGGAACGACTTTCTGTGGCCGTTGATCGTGATCAACCAAAGCTCGATGCTGACCCTGCAGGTCGGGCTCAACTCTCTGCAGAACCAGTACTACACCGACTACGGCCTGCTCATGGCCGGGGCCGCGGTGTCGGCCCTGCCCATGATCGCCTTCTTTCTTGTCTTCCAGCCCTATTTCGTGCGGAGCATCACGATCGGTGCGATAAAGGGGTAGGTCCCGCGCTAGTCCAGGGCCGGGAAGTCTTCCTGGTCGCGCAGGGTGTAGGAAAGCAAGGCGAGGTCATGCACGCTTCCCTCGATGTCGCGGACCTGGCCGGGCAGGATGGCGCGCTGTACGAACCCCACGAGTTGCAGCAGGAGGATCGCGCCACGCTGGACGTCCACCATGCACTCGGCGTTGAGTTGCTCGATGGACCCGGTGTGAAGGGCTACGGCGATCAGTTCGTTGATCATATCGACGGCCAGCCCCTGGCGGCGGAAATCAGGGTGTACGACGAGGCGGAGCTTACCGATATGGCTTTTCCAGCCGCGGCGCTCGCGATGCAGCGAGACCTCGGCGACAATATCGCCCTCCACGATCGCCACGATGGGGATGACGACGTCCCAGTCGATATTGTTGCACCATCCCTGGATGATGCTCTTGTCGCGGATATCGTCCTTCAGGAAGATCCGGTCCTTGCGCGGGATCGACTGGAAGAAGGCGTACAGCGCTTCCACGTCGTCCGCTTCGAGCGGGCGGATCGTAACCTTGGTACCGTCCTTCAACGTCTCCTGTTTCGGATATTCCTGGGCCAGGATTTCATCCAGCATGGCGACTCCCTTCTGCTCTCGTGCCATCGCGTTGCCGAAAACAGCCAGCCGGCGGCGCTCGATTTGGATAGGATGTCTGAACGCCTGTACTTTTCACTGAAAGTTAGATCGAACGGTACCGGTTGTCAAGCGGGGTCTGGCAGTGTGCGTGCGGGGTCTGCGCGAGCCGTCCTGACGGGACCCGCAAGAGCTGTCCTGACGGGACCTGCGCGAACTGTGCGGGCGTGACGTTCGCAGGTGCGAATCATAGCGACGAATGAGCCGGCATGGCCGACCATGTGTAAATCTGAAAGTACTACTTGCAATTTGTACACGCGGGGCGCTTCGGAACCGACTCGAAGACCCGATCGGCCGGCAGGAAAACCGTGCGCGAACCGGCCAAAAACCGCTTGACATAAACGCTCCTTCCGCTTAGCCTGAATGCAGACCAACGCCACGATAAGATCCAGCTTTAGTTTCAGGTCGCAACACGTTCAGCAGGCCTGCCTGCGCTGCGTCCCTCATTCTTGTGCTGTCATACCGATTTGCAGGTATACGGCCCGTGGCCGGAGAGGAGCCTATCCATGAAGCTTACATTCACCGATCTCAACGATATGATACACGAGCTGAAGGAGAAAAGCGTCCAGTCGATCAGGGTGAATGAAGTGATTCGTGATGTACAGGTGATGATTCCGGATGAGTATCCCATGCCCATCAAAACCTTTTCGGTCTATATAACCGCCAGTATCGATGGAGAATGGAACGAGGATCTCGTGGCAGAATACGTGGAGCACGTCGGCTGCGTCGACGAGCTTGCGGGCGAAGAGGTCCTCGGCGATCTGCATCGGCGTACGGGCAACAAGGTGGAAATCCTGCGCGAGCTGCTGGCGGGCGAATTCCTGACCGTGGGTTCGGGCCGGTTCGAAGAATGAACGGTGCTGCATCGCATGCCGGTCCGGCAGGAGGAAGTCCCGCCCGGACCGGCGTTGACATTTCCATTCACATGAAAAGGAGTTCGACTTGAGCACCGATCCCGTCGGTTTCGGCGTGATAGGGCTTGGCATGGGGGCGGTACGCGCCCGTTTCATCAGCGAGACGGAAGGCGCACGGCTCGTGGCGGTGGCGGAACTCGACGAGGAGCGGGGCCGGAAAGCCGCGGCGGAGTACGGGATCGACTGGTACCGGGACTACCGCCGGCTGTTCGACCGCGACGATATCGACGTCATCACCGTGATGACGCCCAGCGGCACCCACGCGGACTTCGCCATCGCGGCCGCGGAGGCAGGCAAGCATGTCATCACCACCAAGCCCGTGGAGGTCAGCCTGGAACGGGCGGACCGGATGATCGCGGCCTGCCGCAAGGCCGGTGTGATCCTGGCCGTCGATTTCGAAGCGCGGTACATGGCCGACAACGTGCGCGTCAAGCAGGCCGTGGACGAAAGACGCCTCGGGCGGATGATCCTGGGCGAGGTACGGCTGAAGTGGTTCAGAAACGACGCCTACTACGAGGGCTGGCACGGCACGTGGGCGCTGGACGGCGGCGGGTCGCTGATCAACCAGTCCGTGCACCAGATCGACCTGCTGGGCTGGTACATGGGGGAGGTCGACCGCGTCCAGGGCCAGATCGGGGTGTTCAACCACGACATCGAATCCGAGGACCTCGGCATGGCCATGCTCCGGTTCAAGAGCGGCGCCGTCGGAACCATCCTTGGGACGACGACCTGTCCCGTCACCATCCCCGCGGGGGTGGAGCTGCACGGTACGCAGGGGCTGGTCATTACGGCCGGCAACAAGGTCGATACATGGCATGTTCCGGATGAATCGGCCGATGATCCGTTTCCCTACGAGGGCCCGCGCAACGTGATCGAGGACATGGTCGGCCTGGTCCGGCACGGCGGCACGCCCCGCATTACGGGCGAGGAAGCCAAGAAGTCCCTCGCGCTCATCCTCGCCATCTACGAATCTTCCCGGACGGGACAGGCCGTTTCCCTGTAATTCGGTGTCCCATTAATACGGAATCTCCCAGCATGTCCAGCGCATTCGACGTTTTGAAGGAACGGGGATTCGTCTCCCAGGTCACGAACGAAGAGGCCGTGGCCCGGGCCTTCGCAGACGAGACCGTCACCTGCTACATCGGGTTCGACCCGACGGGGCAGAGTCTGCACGTCGGCAATCTCGTCCAGATCATGATGCTGGCCCACGTGCAGCGCGGCGGCCACCGGTCCATCGCCCTGGTGGGCGGCGGCACGGCGATGATTCCCGATCCGAGCGGCAAGGACGCCCTGCGTCCGCAGCTCTCGACGGAGGACATCGATCAGAACATCCTCCGGATCAAGAAGCAACTGGGCAGCTACCTCGATTTCGAAGGCGGGCACGTGGGCCGGGCGGGCCGAGCGCTGATGGTGAACAACGCGGACTGGCTGCGCACGCTGAACTACATCACCTTCCTGCGGGAAATCGGAGAACATTTCAGCGTGAACCGGATGCTGACGGCCGAAGCCTATAAGCTGCGCATGGAGACGGGACTCACCTTCCTGGAATTCAACTACCAGATCCTCCAGGCCTACGACTTCCTCATGCTCTTCCGGGAATACGGCTGCACGATGCAGTTCGGGGGAGACGACCAGTGGGGCAACATCGTGGCCGGCGTGGACCTGATCCGGCGCAAGGAACGGGCGGCCGCGCAGGCGATTACCACGCCCCTGCTGACCCTTTCGGATGGCAAGAAGATGGGCAAGACGGCCGAAGGCGCCGTCTGGCTCGATCCCGATATGACCTCGCCCTACGACTTCTACCAGTTCTGGATCAACGTGGACGACCGGGACGTGGAAGGCCTCCTGGGCCATTTTACCTTCCTGCCCATGGAGCAGGTTCGGGAACTCGGCGCCCTCGAGGGCGAGAAGATCCGCCACGCCAAGTCGGTCCTGGCCTTCGAGACGACGAAGATCACCCACGGCGAGGAAGCGGCGTCCCAGGCTGAGCGCGGCGCGCGGAGCGTATTCGGAGGCGCGCAGGCGGGGGCGGAGGACGTGCCCACCGTGGAGATCGGCCGGGAACGCCTGGAGGCCGGCATCAACGTGGTCGACCTGTTCGTGGAAGCCGAACTGGGCAAGAGCAAGAGCGAAGTGCGCAGGCTGATCCAGCAGGGCGGCGCGTCCGTCAACGGCGAACGCGTGGCCGCCATCGACCGAATGCTCGATACGGGGGACCTCGACGACGAAGGTGTCCTGCTCCTGAGGGCCGGCAAGAAGCGGTTCCAGCGCGTCAAGACCGGGTAAGGCCGGGCCATGTTCAAGAACCTCAATCCTGGCATGATCGGCATTCATGCTTCCCTGGCCGAAGCGCTGGATATGGCCGCGCAGTACGGTTTCGACGGTGTCGATGTCAACCTGCCGGACGTGGCCGAACTGGTTCGGGAGACTTCAGCCGGAGAGGTCCGCGATCTTTTTGCGAGGGCGGGCTGCCGTCCCGGCAACTGGGGATTGCCGATCGAATGGCACGGTTCGGAACGGGATCAAGCGGTAGAACTGGCCCGGCTGCGCCGGTATGCCGGCCTGGCGCGGGACATCGGCGCATTGCGGACGACTGCCGTGGTCATGCCCTGGTCGGATGAACGGACCTTCGACGAGAACTACGCCTTCCACGTGGAGCGGCTGAAGCCCGTGGCGGAGATCCTCGGGGAGCACGATTGCCGGTTCGGCCTGGAGTTTATCGGCCCGGAAACGCTTCGTCGGGGCCGGAAGCATGCGTTCATCTATACCATGGGCGGCATGCTGGCGCTGTGCCGCGACCTTGGTCCGAGCGTGGGCCTACTGCTGGACCTGTGGCACTGGTATACGTCCCACGGCACCTGGGATGACCTCGCGCAGCTGGGCAACGGCGACGTGGTCAACGTGCACGTCAACGACGCGCCGGCCGGCGTCCCGGTGGACGATCAGATCGACAACCAGCGATGCCTGCCCGGCGAGACCGGCGTCCTCGACATAGCCCGGTTCCTCAAGGCGCTGGACGCCATGGGCTACGACGGACCGGTCACCGCCGAACCTTTCAGCGCGCGGGTGAACGCCAAGGCTCCGCAGGACGCCCTGCGGGAGACGTCCGAGGCCATGCATCGGGCATGGGCATCGGCCGGTATCGCATAGTCGCATATCCCGGCAGCCTGCCACCCTTCAATAACCGAAACAATCGAAACAGGTTCGAGAATGGCCTCAGCCCCCGAACGCGTTTCCGTCCACGGCGGCCACAGCGGTGAGTTCTGCGGACACGCGGAGGACTCGCTGGAGGAGATCGTACGGGCCTACATCGCCCATGGATACGCCTGGGTGGGCATCACCGAGCACATGCCGCCGGAGCGGGATGCATTGAGCTATCCCGATGAGCTGACCACCGGGTTGAACGCCGTCGATCAACAGGCGAGATTCGCCGAATACATGGCGGCCTGCAGACGGCTGCGGGACCAGTATGCGTCCGAAATCCGCATACTGGTAGCCTTCGAAACGGAGGCGTACAGCGGGTATGAAACCTGGGTACCCGCGATGAGGGAGGCGCACGAACCCGAATATATCGTGGGTTCCGTGCACCAGATCAACGATGAGTTGTTCGATGGATCGCCGGAATGGTACCGTGCCGCGGCGGATACAGTCGGAGGCGTGGATGAGTTGTACTGCGCGTACTTCGACCGACAGTACGAAATGATCACGAAGCTGCGTCCCGAGGTGATCGGCCACTTCGACCTGGTGCGGATCTTCGACCCCGATTACAGGGCGCGCCTCGTAAAGCCCTTCGTGTGGGACCGGGTCGTGCGCAACCTGGAAGCGATCCGTGATATCGGGTCGATCCTGGATTTCAACCTGGCCGCGCTGAAGAAAGGCCAGGCCGAGCCCTACGTCTCCCGGCCAGTACTCGAGCAGGCCCTGAAAATGGGAGTCGCCGTGGTACCCGGGGATGATTCCCACGGGGTAGGAAACGTCGACCGGCACTGGGACGAGGGTATCCGTTTCCTGCGGGAAGCGGGATGCGACCTGAACTGGAAGTGTCCTGCCTAGTACCTTCGCTCCCAGGGGCCGATCGGCACCTCGATCAAGGTCGGAGCGTCTGCCGTAACGGCCTCGCCCACGGCCGCCTCCAGCTGTGACGGGTCCGCGGCCAGAACCCCCCTTGCGCCATAGGCTTCGGCCAGTTTCACGAAATCCGGATTGTGGAGTTCGGTACCGATGACGCGGCCGTCGAACTCTTCCAACTGGGCCCGCAACACGTTGCCGTAGGCGTTGTCGTTGAACACGACGGTCACGACGTTGATGCCGTACTGCACGGCCGTGGCGAGTTCCTGGAGGTTGTAGAGGATGCCGCCGTCGCCGGAGACCACGACGACCGCGCGCTCGGGGCGTCCGATCTTGAGGCCGATGCCGACGGGGAACACGCTGCCGAGTGTGCCGTGGTGTGAGGAAGTCTGGTATCCCCTCGGGGACTGGGCATGGTAGTAGTTCCGGCCGTAATATCCCATCTGGTTCATCCCGCCCACGAAGATGCCGTCATCGGGAATCGCCGCGCGCATGGCGTCCATGAAAGCGCCCTGGGGCTGGAGTTGTTCCGCCGGACCGAAACGGTGGGCGTTGATCGCCTGGATGTCCTCGGTGACGTTGGGCCTCGGCGCGGACAGGCCGGCCAGGTTGTCGTACAGGACCTCCAGACTCAGTGCGGCTTCGCCCAGGATGCCGTGAGTATGGCTTCCGTCCTGGTTGATCTCGTCGGGGTCGTCGTCGATCCGGATCACCGTCTGTCCATCCAGTCGCGCGCTCAGGTCGGTCGCCGTGCCCACGGCAAGGATCACGTCGCATTCGTCCACCCGGTCCTTCAGCGGCCTGAACCGCGCCTCGAACATCCCCAGCGAAAGCGGATGCCGCGCCGGAAGGATGCCCTTACCGCTGCGGCTGCTGACGACCGGGCTGCCCAGGTGCTCGGCGATCTTCCGGACCAGCGGCGCGCCTTCCGACGCCCCGGCGCCGACCCAGATCAGGGGCCGTTTCGATTCCGCGAGCAGCCGGGCCGCGTGCGCCAGTCGGCCGGCGTCTCCCGCCGCGGGCGAGTACGCCGCCGCTTCCTGCAGGCGGACCTCCTCCTCGGCCCTGAAAACGTGGGGTCCGATCTCCAGGACGACGGGCCGTTTCCGCGGGGTGCTGAGCTGGCGGAACGCCTCCCGGACCAGGCCGGGGACGTCGCATGGCGATTCCGCACGACCCGCCCACTTCGAATAGGCGCCGTAGTCACCCAGGCTGTCGTGCCGGGGCCGGCCGGGTATGGACACGCCGTGGTGGTCTCCGGTGACCAGCAGTACGGGCGAGGATTGCGCGAAAGCGGTGGCCAGTCCAGCGGTGGTGTTGAAGAACCCGGGGCCTTCGACCGCGATACCCACGCCCGGCTTGCCGCTCACGCGGGCGTAGCCATCGGCGATGTAGCTGATCGCCTGTTCGTTCCGCGTGGTGATGTACCGCATGCCCTCCTGCCGGTAGATCGCGTCGATGGCTTCGTATTGGCCGGCGCCGGGCAGTCCGAAGACGACCTCGACGCCGTTGGCGTGCAGGGACCGGACGAGGGTCTCGCCGCCGTTCATGACGGGCATCGGTAACTCCTCTTTTCATTGATCTGTGTTTTAATCACTAACCTGAAGCCTGCAATCTGAAGTCTATGCACTGGCCGCCTGCCTGCGGAACCACAGCAGGTACACCGGCACGCCGAGGAGCAGGACGATAATGCCCGGCAGGGCGTCGCCGAAGCTGAAAACGACCGTCGATATGATGTATCCGAGGGATACCACGATAAAGAAGAGCGGTGTGACGGGGTAGCCCCACACCTTGAATGGTCGGGGTTCGTCAGGATACTTCCGGCGGAGGATGAACACGGCGATCACGGTCAACACGTAGAACACGAACAACACGTACATCACGGCCAGGACGATTTCCATGAAGTTCCCGACGAGGCTCCACGCCATGCCCAGGATGGTCAGGGTGGTGATCGTTCGCGACGGGGTCCGGAACCTGGGATGCACCCGGGTGAACCAGCCGAAGAAGAGGCGCTCACGGGCCATGCCGTAGGCGATGCGCGGCATGTACATGATGTTGGCGTTCAGGGTTCCGAAGGTGGCGACGATCACCGCCAGAGAGGTGAGCGATCCGCCGATCGGACCGATCAGCCTTTCCGCTACCTCGGCGGCGATCTGATTCGACCCGGCGATTTCGTCGATGCTCATGACGTAGAGGTATGCCCAGTTGACGGCCAGGTAGACCAGCATGCAGAGGCTCAGCCCGATGATGATGGCCAGGGGCAGTACGCGGCGAGGGTCCTTCACCTCACCGGCGACGTTGTTCGTGTTGTACCAGCCGTTGTACGAGAACAGGATGCCGACCATGGCCGTTCCCAGCGCACCGAAAAGACTCATCTCCCGGCCCGTGGCCGACGGCGTTGAGAAATGCTCCGCGGACCCGCCGACGATCAGGGCGAGGAACACCAGGCCCAGCAGGGCCGCGACCTTGGCGAAGGTGGACACATTGGATATGAACCCACCGAATCGCACGCCCGCATAATTGACGGCTCCGAGCAGGGCCAGGACGGCGAAGATCGCCAGGTGCTGGGTCGAGACCATTACCGGTCCAGCCTGCAGCAGCACGTGCTCCAGGGAGATATCCGGTACGAAGTAACCGAGGTACGAGGTGCAGATCATGGCGACGGCGGCCAGCGCGCCGGGACAGATCACGGCGGTTTCCGTCCACCCGTAGAGAAAGGACACGTAGGGGGGATAGGATTCCCGCAGGTACACGATGATGCCGCCCGTACGGGGCATCATGGCGCCCAGTTCGGCAAAGCACAGCGCACCCGAGAAGCAGAGCAGGCCGCCGATGACCCAGACCAGCAGGAACAGTTCAGGAGAGCCCAGTACGGCCGCGATGCCCGCGGGCGCGCCGAATATGCCGGATCCGATGATGCCGCCGACGATGATCGTCGTGGCCGCGACCAGGCCGAGATCCCGGGCCAGCTCGGTCTCGAGTTGAAATCGACTTCCGACGCGATCGGGTGATGATTCAGCCATGGCCTTCCTCCGTTGCCGTCACGCACGGTTATTCGGATCGTTTGTTAAAGTCGAAGAAACTTAAAACAAATTGGACGCGGGATGATCGTCAAGGACAATATACCCCGCGTACAACCGCTTTGACAGGGTCCCTGAAAAATGGTATATTCTGCCCGGTTTTCGTCTTCCTTCTCTGCAACCAGGCGGACCTGAAATGCACCTAATCGTCGCCATCGTAGGCATGACCGGATCGGGGAAATCGACGGCTGCCGAATGTCTGGTCGACCGGGGCTGGCGCCATATCCGTTTTGGCCAGGTGACCATCGACCGGCTCAGGGCGGAAGGCCGGGACGTGAATCCGGAGAACGAGAAGGAGATGCGGGAAGGGTTGCGGCGCGAACACGGGATGGGCGCCTTCGCGCTGCTTTCGCTGCCCGCCATCGAGGAAGGGCTGAAACACGGCCACGTGGTGATCGACGGGCTGTATTCGTGGTCGGAACACAAGATCCTGAAGGAGACCTTCGGCGACCGCATCCACGTGGTGGCCGTGGTCTCTTCGCCGAAGACCCGCTACCGCAGGCTGGAGCACCGGACCCACGACGCGCGGACGGACCCCCAGTTCCGGATGCGTCCCCTCACGGCGGACGAGGCGCGAAAGCGGGACCACGCGGAGATCGAGAACATCGAGAAGGGCGGCCCCATCGCCATGGCGGACTTCACCGTCGTCAACGAATCGGCCCCGGAGGACCTGATCGACGCCGTCCTGGCCTACGTGGATCGCGTCACTTCAACGTAACAGGCCTTCCGCCTAACACTCACCCGCGGGAGACCCCTCTCCTACAGGGGCTTACAATGGCAGGGCGATGGCCTTGCCCTCCGACATGCTCCGGGTTACGGCCTCGGTGAATTCCATGTACTTGACCCCGACGTCGAAGGGCGTGTGGGACACCTTCTCGAGGCCGCGTATGGCATTGATGAATTCCTCTTCCACCCGCCATTCCCCGTGGTCCTCGGACCGGATCTCGATTTCGGACAGGGCGTCGTCGCCCCGGCGGGCTCCGTAGAGCTTGCTGTCGCCCATGCGGATCGTGCCCTCGCTGCCGTAAATCGTGGCTTCGCTTTCGTTGGCCAAGCCCTGGACGGTCGAAATCTTGACATAGGCCGACGCGCCGCAGATCATGTCCATCACGATGTCGATATGCTCCGGCACCCTGACGGCGCGCATCACGCCCGTTTCGGCGTCGCGGCGCATCTTCGTGAAGGTCTTGCCCTGGGCGAAAACCGAAAGCGGATCCCCGACCCAGCGCCGCATGGCCTCGTACCAGATGCCCATGGTCATGATGTTCATGCCGCTGTAGTCCGTGTTCTGTCGCCAATGCATGGGACCGTCGCTGTCGATGAATTCGCTGCCGGAGGAGCGGAGTTCCACGCTGAGGATCTCGCCCACGTACCCTTCCGCGATCAGGCGCTGGATGGTCTTGTCTGCCCACAGCGTCATGGGGGAAGGCACGATCTGGGCGACGAGGTCCGGGTTGTTCTGCGCGGCGTCGTGCATGAGCTGGGCCTCTTCGTAGTTCATGGCCATACGCGCTTCGCAAAGGATGTGCTTGCCGTTCGCCAGGGCCGCCATGCTCGTGGCGCAGTGAAGATAGGGCCAGGTCCCCACGACGATGGCGTCCGTATCTTCGGCCTCGATCAGCTCGGTCCACGTTTCGTAGGTCTTCGGAATGACGAACTGCTTCGCCACCCGCTCCGACGACGCCCGGCTTCGGTTGCACACGCTGACGATCTTCACGCCTTCAATGGCCTGCAGCTTCGGTATGTGCATGGTCACGGTATTGGTGCCGGCGCCGACCACGCCTACCCGGATGGTATCCATTCGTTTCCCCTTTTGGTCTGCTGGATGAAGTTTAAAAAACTACGTTCTGCGCGCACGGATGATGTCCGCGAGGTTCCGCGCCATCTCCTCGAAACCGGCGGGCGCGGGATGCACGAGGTCCACCGTGAGGCCGTTGTTGGACCGGAGCATGGCGTCTCCCGGGATATGCACGAGCTTCGGGCGGTTCAATTCCAGCACCCGTTCCGCCACGATGGACCGGAAGGTCTGGCATTTTTCGACGCCCGTAAAATCATACCGGCACGGAAAGATGTCAATGCAGAAGATCCAGTCGTCGGGATGGGCGTCGGCAATCGTGGTCACGAAGTACGCGACGCGGTTATAAAACTCGTCCACGGTGAAGGACTGCACGACGTTGATACCCATCTCCAGCGTGGCGAAGTGCCAGTCCGTGCGTCCGGCGATGTAGTCCGCCATGCCCGCTTCCAGGTGGGCGCCTCCGCCGAATCCCAGGTTGAAGAGATCGGTGCCCAGCAACTCGGCGGTCCGGGCAGGATACGTTCCTGTGGGCCGGACGGCCGTGCTGCCGTGGGTGATCGACGAACCGTAGGCCAGGTACCGGGTCTGCGGCGCCTGGTCCGGTCTTGGCAGGGACGTGTCGCCTTCAATGGAGACCAGGCGGACCGCAGGCCGCCATGGCAGGACCACCCTGGTGAGGCCGGT
Source organism: Gemmatimonadota bacterium (assembly GCA_009841265.1). Taxonomy (NCBI): domain Bacteria; kingdom Pseudomonadati; phylum Gemmatimonadota; species Gemmatimonadota bacterium. The sequence goes on from VXMB01000009.1 coordinate 512,944, forward strand.
ATCGAACCGTGCATCGGACGGCGTGACCCGGCGCATGTCCGCTTCGGACTCGGGGCGCACAACGGTGATTCGCGTCGGGGTCGCGTCGACGATGTGCAGGGCGCTGAAGAAGTCGCCCTGGTACACTTCCGCGAGCGTCGGGCCGTCGGGGCTCTGGAGCGTGATAGCCGCCTCCGGTCCCTCCAGGTTGAACCGGATCTCGCACCCGGTGGCCTGCAGGGCGTTGTTCTTCGCCGATTCGTTCAGCGTCACGCGCAGGTCGTTCGGCACGCGGCAACAGATACTGCCCGCGCCTCCGGGGTCGTCCAGCAGTTCGTGTACGTTGTGCAGTTCTGCCTGGCCGAGAATCACGTGAACCTCCTGTCCTAGATATTCAGCAGCCGGGCCGCGTTTTCGCCCAGTGCCATGCGTTTCGCCTCGTCGGATATCCGGGCCGTGATGATCTTGCCGATCTGAGGCCGCGGATCCATCAGGGGCATGTCCGATCCGTACAGCACGCGGTCGGCCCCGCCCTTTTCCACCAGTTCCTCGATCACGCCGGGTGTCCGGTACGTCGAGCAGGTCTCGAGGTAGACATTCGGGTACTTCTGCGCGGCGGCGATGGCCTCCGCGCGGGCCTCGGGCACGTTGCCGCAGTGGGCGGAGACGAAGTTCACCCGGGGGTAGGCCGGTGCGAGGTCTTCGAAGTAACGGGGCCGGCTGTTGATGAAGTGGTCCGTGTGAAAAATGATGGCCAGCCCCCGGTCCTGGGCGAACTCGTAGATCGGATGCCAGGGTTCCTCGTTGAAGGGCCAGGGCGTATAGGGCGGGTAGAGCTTGATGGCCGGGAACCCCAGTTTGTCGATCGCCCTCTCCAGTTCGGCAACCATGCGTTCGGGCATTGTCGGCGAGACATAGGCGAAACCGACGAAGCGGTCCGGGTTCCTGGCGACGAATTTCGCCGTCAGATCGTTGCCCGTGGTCCCGTCCGGATGAAATATGTGGAACAGGCACGCGATATCGATGCCGACGGCGTCCATGGCCCCCAGGAGGAGTTCAGGGTCGTCCACCATGCCATACCGTTCCCATCTTCCCGTGTGACCGTGGTAGTCGATCACCCTCGTACCGTCTATCATGACCCCTCCCCGAGTCCGAGCAGCCGCTCGACGTTTCCCGCGCAGATCCGCGCGAGTGCATCCTCGCCCATGCGCGTGTGGTGCAGGTAGAAAAGGATCGGCCCCATGGCGTACCGGGGATACCACGAGCCGTAGACGAACCGGCCCGCGCCGAACCGATCCACGAGGGCCTCTACTTCACCGATGGGTTCGTAGCGGCTGAGTTCCAGCACGGCACGGGGACTCGCTTCCAGCAGCCCGCGAACGACCAGCGCGTGGGTATAGTGCGCGCCGACGAGCACGGCGTGCAGGTCCGGATAGGCCTTGAGCGTCGTGACCAGGTGGTCTGTTTCCACGTCCATCAGCGGGATCCAGATTGGGATCCCGGCGTCTGAAAGAAAGGTCAGGAGATCGTCGTAACCCCATGGGAGAAAGGGAAGTCCGGCGGACTGGCAGTCGTGCAGCCGGACGGAACGCACCCGGCCCTGGCCGTGGAGTTCCGCGATCTGCTCGATGGAGATTTCCACCGGCGCGACTGACCACTGGGGGATCAGGCGTCCGTCCTCGTCGAGCCAGTCCTCCAGGTACCGGTTGCCGTCCGTCGGACTGATCTGTTCACCCTGGGCATGGTAGATCACGGCGCGCTTGACCCCGTGGAAATCCATTTCGTCGAGCAGTTGCGCGGGGCTCTGGCAGGGCGAAGGTCCGGTATGGTGATTGCCCACGCACACATTCGCGTCGATGACGGGCACGCGGGGCGAGAAGGTCAGTGAGGGCATGTGGAAGGAATTCCGTACGGATGGGTGGCTTGTGACATGACGTGTTTGGTTCTCTCGATATAGGTGGGAAGGTGACAACTCGCCGTACTGGAACTATGACGGTCCGGCATCCATGCCCGGATGAATGCCGAAAGCCAGGTCGAACGCTTCCCAGAGTTCGGCCGAAATCGTCTCGGTGGCGGCCTCGTAGGCGTCGTGGACGTGCCGGATGCTCGCCGGCCCGAACATGACGATGCTGTCCACCGGTGCCGCCAGGCAGAACTGTATGGCCAGGTGGCGGATGTTGACGCCGTGCTCGCGGCACCAGGTCCAGATTCGATGCGCGCGTGGCTCGGACTCGGGATGCATGCCCCGCTCGCGATCCGGATCGGGCTCCTGTCCGGTCAGAAGTCCCATGCCTTGCACACTGGCGAGGATGACTCCCGTTGACCGCTTCCTGGCCGCCGGAAAAATGGTGGCGGCGGCCGACTGGTTGACCAGGGTATAGTCCAGGAAGGTCAGGGACACGTCGCTGATGCCTTCGTCGATCAGCCGTACGTGCCAGTCATGGGAGCGGGCGCCGAGCCCTATGTTCCTGACCACGCCCTGCGATTTCATCTCGAGCAGCACGTCGAAAACCGCGCCTTTGCGCAGCAATTCCTCTACATCGGCCGGATCGTGCACGAGCACGCAGTCGAGGTAGTCTGTCTTCAGGGATCGCAGGCTCTGGTCCAGGCTCCACCTGGCGCCTTCTCCGGAGAAATCCTTCCTGCGTTCGGGATGGGTGCCGATCTTGGCCTGGAGATAGTAGGAGGACCGGGGCACGCCGGAGAGCGCTTCGCCCCATTTCTCCTCGTTGTGGCCCGGATAGGTATCGAAATAGTTGACGCCCAGTTCCAGGGCGGTCTGGATGGCCTCGACCGCCTCGGGGCTTTCGTGCAGAAAGGCGGCTCCCATGGCCAGCGCCGCCGGACGCATGCCGGTACGCCCGAACGAGCGGGCGGGTAGGTTGTTCACGTACGCTTTCGATTAACGTCTGTCCGCATCAGGGGAATCGTCGTCCTCCTCCCCTGTTTCGTCCTCCACGACGGTTTCATCTTCGTCTTCGATATCGAAGTCCGCATCGTCGTCTTCCATGTCGAAATCGTCGTCGTCCGCTTTCGCTTTTTCTGAGGCTTCGGCCTGTTCCGTTTCGGCCACGTCTTCTTCTTCCGCTTCCGCGTCCTCGGCGTCTTCTACTGCCGCTTCCGGTTCGCTATCATCGGTCGTCTCAGTGCTTTCCGCTCCGACCTCCTCCGCGTCTTCCCCATCTTCGCCGTTGCCTTCCTCCACGACTTCGATATCCTCGTCGGCTTCGTCAGCTTCATACTCTTCGTCGGCCACTGCCGATTCGCCGGCCTCATCTTCTATTCCGTCGCCGCCGGCCTCATCGTCAACGGCCGCTTCAACTGCCACCTCCGCCTCATCCTCGGCCTCTGCCTCATCCTCATCCTCATCTTCGGACTGCGCCGACTCTACTTCATCGTCGGCTTCATCGTCGGTCCCGTCCTCCTCGATTTCCTCTTCGGTCTCCACGGTGTCGGCGTCGTCCCAATCGACTTCCGCCACCACGGCGGCCTCGGCGACTTCTTCCACGCCGTACTCCACAACCGGCTCCTTGGACTCATCGAACTCGTCGGATTCGTCCGGCGCTTCGACCTCACCTGTTTCGACCGCGAACGTGACGTACTCGAGCCAGCCCTCGCTTTGGTTGGCGAATCGATGGGCAACCCCGGGCAGCACGTGAACCGCGGAACCTTCCGTGACCAGTTGGCGGTCCCCGTCCAGATCCTCGACGATGCCATATCCGCTGAGTACGTAGTGGACCAGTTCGATGCCATCCAATTGCTGCCAGGCGGTTCCCTGGCGCCCCTGGACCGCGTAGCGGGTCACGCTTTGCACGCGCTGGAGCACGCCGCCTTCTCCGGCCGGGGCATCCTCCTCGCGCCGCAGCAGCGGCCAGGAAACGGTGCCGCCTTCCAGTACGACCGGATGGACATCGCGCCAGTCCCGCACCGCGGGCGTGCCCTCCCGGATTTCTTCGAGCGGGCAACTGACGATCAGGTGCTCCATCCAGCCTTCCCCGTCGTTGAACGCCTGGTGGGGCACGTTGACGGGCATGTAGACGGCCGTGCCGTCCCGGACGTCCACCTTGTCGTCCCCGATCAGCAACTGGCCGCGCCCGCGGAGGATGAAATACAACTGCTCTATGGCGTCGTGCTGGTGGTGGTCCGAGTGCTGGTGGCCCTGCAGACCGTGCTTGACAAAGCTGTTGATGCCGTGCAGCCGGTTGATTTCCGGTGGAGAGGTCTCGTCTTTGTCATGGGACTGGTACAGCGTCCAGACCAGCGCGCTGATATGTCCGACATAAGGCGCCTGGTCACGCCAGTTTCGCACGCGGATGCTCATCATATCTCCTTTGGGATTCGGCTACTACTCCCCGGTTCGGGATGCGTGAACTGCGCCATGTTGTATCAGTCGGTCGATCTCGTCATCGTCGTATCCGGAATCCGAAAGTACCGATCGCGTATGTTCGCCTTTGACGGGAGGCGGAAGCGGGGCTTCGGACTCCGGCGAATCCGTACGGTACGGCGCCCTGACCTGACGGCTTTCCGACCGGTCGGAAGCGACGAGATGGTAAAACGGGTTTCGATACTGTATATAAGGGTCGTCCGGTAACTCGTCAAGCTGGTAAATGGGTGCACATGGCACGTCGGCTTCACGCAGCCTCCGGTCCCATTCCCGGCAGGATGCCGTGGCGAAAACGGCACGGAGTTTCTCCCTGATTTCCGTCGCCCGTTCCAGCCTTTTCTGCGAAGGCCAGCTCCGCCATACGTCCAGTCCCATGACGTCGCAGAGACGGGCCCAGAAATGGTCCTCGTGGACGATCCCGAGGCTGATGTGCCGGCCGTCCGAGGTCTCGTAGATCCCGTAATGGGGGATGTTCCCGAGGAACTGTCCCCGGGCCGCCTCCGGATCCTGCGCAGCCGCGGCGATGTCAAGCGCCATCCAGGACAGTATGCAGTCGGTCATGGACAGATCGATGAAGCTTCCCTCCCCCGTGGCCGCGCGCCGCATGAGCGCGGCGGAAACGGCCAGCGCGGCGTACAGACCGGAGGACAGGTCCGAAATCAGTACAGGAGGGACCGTGGGCGGATCGCCGCGTCCGAGCAGGCCGCCGATCGCGAGGTAGTTGATGTCGTGGCCGGCACGGTCCCGGTACGGGCCTTCCTGTCCGAATCCCGAGATAGCGCAGTACACGATGGTGGGGTTCAGTCGTTTCGCCGCGGGGTAGTCCACGCCGAGCCGTTCGGCCACACCCGGCCGGAATCCTTCCAGCACGACGTCCGCCCGGCCGATCAGGCGGCTCATGACCGCCCTGCCCGCGTCCTTTTTGAGGTCGATCACGATGTTCCGCTTGCCTCGGTTGACGCCGGTGAACGCCGGGGGGAAACCGCGCAGGGGATCCCCGCCGGGCGGTTCCACCTTGATCACTTCGGCGCCGAGATCGGCCAGCAGCATGGCGCAGTAGGGACCCGGCAGTTGCGTGGTCAACTCCACCACCAGGCAGTCGGTCAGCGCGCGAATCATGGGTGCTCGGAGGTTTCTTGCAATGCAATGGCCAGCCCGTCGCGCCACGCATCGAGCTGCTCCAGGTCATATCCATCATCGCCGTGACAGTGCGTGGTTTCGATGGCCGACGATCCCTGGTCGTACACGACGATGCACGGATCGGATCCGCGCGTTTCCACCGCCTTGAAGCCGGCCGGCGCGAGGGAGACGCGGCGGTCGAAATCCACCCACCCTTCACGCTCCCAGCCTACGGAAAGCCAGTGGGTGATCCGGCCGCAGTCGCCCATGATCCGGCCGATCACCTCCGCAACGGCGTCGGACGCGATCACCAGCGTGGACCGGGACTGGTTGATCTGGTCCTTCAGCACCTGTGACGTGGACGCGTCCTGGCCCAGTACGGCCACGGCGCCCGCGCGCATGCAGCCGAGTACGGACTCCCACCAGGCCGTGGATGGCGGTAGCAGGATGAACACCCGCTGTCCCGGGCGCAAGCCATGTTGGTGCAGCACGTAGGCGACCTTCTCGGAGCGTATCTTCATGTCAAGGAAGGTCACGTCCGTCGTGACGCCGCCTGCGTATTGCCATCGCAGGGCGACCCGGCCCGGCTCCCGCGCATGCCGGTCCACGATGTCCACGGCGAAATTGGAAACGGATGCGGTCATGGTCAGTCCATCAACAGGCCGCCGTTGACGTCCAGGATCTCGCCGGTGATATGACGCGACCGGTCTGATGCCAGGAAAAGCGCCGCCTCGGCCACGTCCCGCGGTTCCCCTTTGCTGCCGCCCAGGGGGATCGCGTCGACGAACGCCGGATCGTGATGGGCGGTCAGGGCGGTATCTATGATTCCGGGCGCGATGGCGTTGACCCGGACCCCGTGCGGCGCCAGTTCGCGGGCCAGCGACTTGGTCAGACACTCGATTCCGGCCTTGGAGACCGAATAAGGCGCGCCGGACACCACGCCGCCGGTCTTCCCCGCGACCGAGGCCAGGTTGATCACCGCGCCGGATTGCTGGGCGATCATGGTGGGCAGCAGGGCCTTTGACAGCAGGAACGGTCCCTTGAGGTTGACCGCCATCACCCGGTCCCATTCTTCCTCCGTGCACGCTTCCACCGACCTGAACAGGGCCAGTCCCGCGTTGTTCACGAGAATGTCCACGCGGCCGTACTCCTCGACGACCCCGTCGACCAGGGCGCTTATCTCCGCCGCGACCGAGATGTCGGCCCGGACGGTCCGCGCGTCATGGCCTTCCCGGTTCAGCTGCAGGGCGGTCTCCTCGGCGGCGGATTCATTGATATCCACGACCACGACCGCGGCGCCTTCTTCGGCGAAGATATCGCATATCGCCCGGCCGATGCCCTGCCCGCCGCCGGTTACGATGGCCGTACGGTCCTTCAGTATCATGCGAGCACCCTTTCCTCGAACAGCCTGGTGAATGCCTGGACGTCCACCGCGGTGCAGATCCTCGCGTTCGGTTCGCCCCACCGGTCGGAACGAAGATCGGACACGGTCATGCCCGTGGTCAAATCGCCGGCGGTTTCCACGTCCACCCTGGCCGGCACCGTCGTGACGAGGTCTTCCCGGACGGCGACGGCCACGGCGAGGGGATCGTGGAGAAAGCAACCGTTGACGCCCCTGTTCTGCCGGTGAAAGGCCACGTAACGGGTCGTGCAGTCGCGAACGAAGACGGCCCTGGCGCCCGTCTCAGCGGCGAAACGGTCGATCGTTCCCGCATCCAGAAACGCCTGCCGGGTCACGTCCAGGGGTACGAAGACCAGGGGGATCCCGGAATCGCAGACGATTTGCGCGGCATGGGGATCGGCGTGGATATTGAACTCCGCCACTGGAGATACGTTTCCGCCGGTCTCGAAGGCGCCGCCCATGATGATGATCTCCCGCAGCCCGCGCATGCGGTCCGGATCCTTCATGACGGCCCGCGCGACGTTAGTGAGCGGCCCCACGGCGACCAGGACAAGCTCACCCGGGTACCGGCCGGCGAGGTCCGTGATCAGATCGACGGCGTGTTCGGTACTCGGCCGCTGGTCGGGATCAGGGTATACGCGGCGCCCGTCCGCGTCCACCTGTCGGGACACGCCGCCCAGTCCGTCCTCGCCGTGTATATCCCCGGCGAAGGCCAATTCGCGGACCAGCGGCCGGTCCTCGCCCGGGGCCACGACCGGTGTTTCACGGGCATCGAGTACGTTCAGCGTGAGGTGAATGTTGCGTACGCAGTTTTCGAGAGACGTGTTTCCGCACACTCCCGTAATGGCCTCGACGCGAAGCTCGGGCGACCGCATGGCCAGCAGGATGGCCAGGGCGTCGTCGACCCCCGTATCGGTGTCCAGGATTACGCGTACGGGCATTCGGGCTCCGTCGGGAGTAGATTCCGGGCCGTCGCGGGCCCTTCCGGCCGGCTATGGGTCGGCCGGTTCGCGCAGTATGGGGTAGTGCTCCGCGCCTTCGAGCACATCGTCCATCAGCGCCCACGCGACCAGGCCGTCGTCGGACCGAGGTTCCAGCAGGTAGTATACCAGCCTGCCCAGCTTCTGATCCACCGGTACGACCAGCGTGCCGGGTTCCAGCGTGTGGACCACGGGTTCGTAGACGCCCGACAGCGTCCGTTCGTGCCTGCCCTGGAAGGGCCGCTCGGCGGCCTGCGACGCGTCAATCCTGAACCGCTCCAGCGCCAATTCGCGCGGACCGGAAAGTTCCTCGTACCAGATGCCGTGGGCACCGAGCCGTTCGATCACGGTGGACAGGGAGGGGGGTACGAAATACGTCCGGGGCGCGCGCTCCGTCTCCGTCGCGGAGAATGTCCCGTATTCGTACATCGAAGTCGCCCTGAGGACTTCCTTCCGGAGATACATGACCTCGCCCGTGTAGGGGTTGCGCGTCTCATCGACTTCACCCAGCAGGATTTCCACCGGTTCACCGGACCGGGCGAATGCGGAACGGACGGCTAGGTCCCGGCCCACCACCGATTCCAGGTCCACGGTCTCCAGGATCGCGCGTATCGAAGACGCATTCCGGTAGGCGAAGTGGACGTTCTCCTTCACGAAGGCCAGGGTGGCCATGATCCGGTCTTCGAAGGACGCGTAGGCATAGGCTTCACTCAGTATGGCAATTCGGTTCCGGAGTCCCACGTAGTTGTTGTTGAACCGGGGCCGGTGATCGAAGGTGTACCATCCCGGTTCACGGGACGACCCGGCCCGGGGCACGTTGCCGTAGTAATAGAACTCCCACCCGTAGTTCTCACGTACGGTGGTTCGCACCTCGGGCAGCCATCGACCCCGCAACAGTTCGATAATACGGCCGTCGGTATTGGGGTTGAGCGGCGGCGAATAGGTAAGGTGGTAGCCGTGGACGGTGCCGTTCGTGGTGTGGAGATCGATCAGCACGTGGGGATCGTACTCGTCCATGAGCCAGACCAGGGACCGCGCCTCGGGGGAGTCCAGCTTCATGTGATCGCGGTTCAGGTCGAAACCCTGGGCGTTCGGCCGCTGCCCCATGCCCCCCACGGGTCCATGCTGGCGCGGACGGTTGTACAGGCTGATCCGCTCGTTGCCGTCGGCGTTGTAGATCGGCGCCATCATCAGCACCAGGGAATCGGCCCAGTCCGCGTACGCTCCGGAGGCCAGTTCCCGGATCAGCATAAGCAGGGCTTCCTTGCCGCACACCTCTCCGGCGTGGATGTTCGCCTGGACGAACACCCTCGTTTTGCCGGTCCGGGCGATTTCCTCCGCGGATGCGTCCCAGACGTCGCCGTATACGAGCAGGGGCAGGGTCCGGCCTTCCGTCGTATAGCCGAATTCGGTCAGATGAAGCCGGTCGGACGCGAGCACGGCGGCCCGGAGGTAGGACATGACCTCCGCATACCGGGTCGTCTCGTCGTAATCGGAGAACTCGGCGCGCGTCTGGAGCTCGGATACGTCATATTCCTGGGCGATGGCGGGGCAAGCGGCCGCCATGACCAGGACGAGGGTGGCGAAGATTCGGTACATCGGGTCCCTGCGTTGCTCTGTCAATGCTCCTGGAAGAACTCGATCACCTCGCCGCACGGGCCTTTAAAGAAAGCGACGGTCACTTCCAGTCCCCCCAGATTGACCTCTTTCGGTTCGATCGTCACTTCGTATCCATGGGACCGGACGTGTTCGATCGCGGTCCGTGCGTCCGTCGTGGCCAGCGCGATATGGGTGACCGGGTCATTGGGCGAGGGGCCGCCCGGCAAAGGGGTATCGTTCGTGGGCTGGAACAGTTCGATGTGACTGCCGTCCCCGGCGTCGAGGAGCATGATCCTCCGTTCGGCGGGGCCGAATTCCGCCACGGGCTGCATGCCCAGGACCTCCTGGTACAGCCGCAGCGATGCGTTCCAATCCCTCGTCTGAACGGCCACGTGATGCGTGCCGCATCCGGGAACCAACGGGTTTTTGCTGCCTACCGGCATAAATGCAGTCTCCAGGTTTTCAACGTGCGCGATTTTCAGCGTGTGCGGTTCGGCCTACCGCATCCGGCTGGTCTGACCGGATGATTTGAGCGCCCGTGCGCTGACCCCCAGCACGCCCAGGAATCCCTCGGAATCCTTGTGGTCGAAATCACCCACGCCCTCCATGGAAGCCGTCGTTTCGGAATAGAGTGAGTTGGGGACGTCCTCGGCCGAAACGAAGGACACGCCGCCCTTGTACAATCCGACCTGGATGGTCCCCGTGGCGAGCTGGTTGAACACGTCGACGGATGCCCGCAAAGCCTGGGTGGCGGGATCGTACCAGTAGCCCTGGTAGATCTGCTCCGCGATGACTTCCGAGGCCTGGTCGAAGGAACGCCGGGCGCGGCGGTCGAGAATGAGCTGCAGCAGGAACTCGTAGCATTGACCGAGGAGCGTCATGGCCGGTGACTCGTAGACGCCCCGGCTCTTGATGCCCACGAAGCGGTTTTCCACCGTGTGGATCCCGATCCCGATGCCGTTTCTGCCGCCGATCCGGTTGGCCGTCTCGATGGCCGACAGCGGCGTCACCGGGTCACCGTTAATCCGGACCGGTACGCCTTGTTCGAAGCGGACGGCAAACCGTTCGGGCGCATCGGGCGCTTCCCGGGGATGGACGCCCATGCCGGGCGTGATGAAACCGGCTGGGGTTTCGAGCGACTCGAGGCGGCCGGCCTCATGAGTCAGTCCGAGGATGTTCGCGTCCGTGGAATAGGGTTTCTCGTGGGAAGCCTGTATCGGCAACTCGCGGTCTTCACAGAAGTCGATCATTTCTTTGCGTCCGGGAAAATCATCCAGGAAAGCCTGGTCCCTCCAGGGGGCGTAGACCTCTACCGAAGGGTCGATCATGTTGGCCACGAGCTGGAACCTGACCTGGTCGTTCCCGCGGCCTGTCGCGCCGTGGGAGAGGATATCGATGCCGCGCTTCTTGAGCTCGGGCAGCAGGGTCCGCACCGTAATGTGACGGGCTATGCCGGTCGTGTTCCAGTAGTTCCCCTCGTAGGCGGCCTGGCACTGGATGACCTCGATGCCGGCCTGCGCCAGTTCATCCTTCGCGTCTACGATTACGGCGTCTTTCGCGCCGCACCGCATCATGCGTTCGGCGACGTAGTCGATGCGTTCTTCATCCGGCTGGCCCAGGTCGGCGGTCACGCAGACCACGTCCACTTCGTGATCCGCCAGCCACCGGGTGACGGTACAACTGTCCAGTCCGCCCGATACCGCGGCGCCGACGGTCCTGCCCTTCAACCTACTCAGGTCCATGAGGTCGAAACTCCTCGAAACAACCGGTTGATACGGATTAAGATCGAAATCTGGAAGTAATGCATACGCAAGTCAAAAGTCAAGGCACTAATCGGGGAAAGGGACCCGCATCCGGCGCTTCAGCACTCACCCGGAACCCCTACAATTCATTTGCCTTTCCACGGTGGCGCCTCTATCTTCGTATGCGGGTTGAAACGGCGATGAACCGGAGTCTGAGAGGCCTTCGCCAGGCATTGATTCCCCGCCCGCCAGCCACGTCGAATTCAGTCGCCCGTGGGAGGATTCGAGTTGGATCTCTTGCGCGAGTTCCATGGCCCAAACGCCGGATACGTGATCGCGTTATACGAGCAATACCTCGAAGATCCCGAATCTGTCGACGCGGAAACCCGCGCGCTGTTCTCCCGCCATGCAGCTGACCTCGACGGAGATCCAACTGCCGGCACCGACGGAACTTCAAGCGCCGCCAGCCCCGCCAGAGCCGACGGCACAGCCAGCGCAGACGGCAGCGCCAGTCCGGCCGGTATCGACCAGATCGTCTTCATCGCCAATCTCGCCCAGAACGTCCGCGAGTATGGACATCTCGGCGCCCACCTGGACCCCCTGGCCGATCCCAGGTATTTTCCTTATTCCGTCTTCGCGACCGAGGACGACGCCGCACTGGGCGACCCCCTGACCGAGCTGGAACTGGAGGCGCAGGGCGTGACCGAAGTGACGATGCGACAACTGCCCTCCTCCCTGATCGGCGGTCCGGTGGGCCAGCAGTGCGACAATGCCTCCGAGGCCCTCAAGAAACTCAAGCGCGTCTATTCCTCCACCACCGGTTACGACTACATGCACATCGAGGTGCCCGGAGAGCGGGAATGGCTGCAGGAGGCCGCGGAAACGGGGCGGTTCAGACCCTCGGAAGATGACCAGAGCGCACTGGCCATCCTCGACCGTCTTACCGAGGTGGAGGTCTTCGAGCAGTTCCTGCACCGGACTTTCCCCGGCAAGACCCGGTTCTCCATCGAAGGCCTGGACACCATGATCCTCGTCCTGGACGGGGTGATCGGCGAGGCCGCGGAGAACAACACCTGCAACATCCTCATCGGCATGGCCCACCGGGGCCGGCTCAACGTGCTGGCCCACATCCTGCACAAACCCTACGAACACATCCTGGCCGAATTCCGGGACCCGGTGCAGCGGGTCAACAAGACCGGCAACGACACGGGCTGGACCGGCGACGTGAAGTACCACAGCGGCGCCCAGCGCAGATACCAGGACCGGCAGGGCAAGGAAGTGGACCTGCATATCCACCTCGCACCGAACCCCAGCCACCTGGAAGCGGTCAATCCGGTGCTCGAGGGCATGGCCCGCGCCGCGGGGACGATCGTCAACCTGCCGGGGGATGTCCGGCCCCTGCCCGAGCGGAACCTGCCCATCCTGATCCATGGCGACGCGGCGTTTTCGGGACAGGGCGTCGTCGCGGAGACCTTTACGCTCTACCGCGTCCCGGGTTTCAGGACGGGCGGCACGATCCACCTCATCACCAACAACCAGCTCGGGTACACCACCCCGTCGGAACAGTCCCGCAGCACGCTGTACGCCAGCGACATCGCGCGGGGATTCGAAATCCCTATCATCCATGTGAACGCCGACGACCCGGCGGCCTGTCTGGAGGCCGCCCGCATCGCCTACGCCTATCGCGTCAAGTTCCGCAAGGACTTCCTGATCGACCTGATCGGGTATCGCCGGCACGGCCACAACGAGGGAGACGATCCTTCGCTCACCCATCCCAGTCTCTACCGGCGGATCGACGCCCATCCGACGGTGAGGAAGCTGTGGGCCGACCGGCTCGCGGCGGAGGGCCGGATCGAAGCGGGTAAGCCGGAGGAATTGGTCGCCGGCCGCATGGGGGCCATGCAGACGATGCTGGATGAATTGAAACCGGAAGAAGTGCTCGTGGAGCCCTATTACAAACCGCCCAGGTCGGGTACCGCCCGGCGGACGCGTTCTTCCGTTTCCATGCGGCGTCTGAAGAACCTGAACAAGGCGCTGTGGACGTTTCCGGATCAATTCACCCTGCATCCCCGGCTCAAGCGCGTGATCGAACGCCGGCGGCGAGCGCTGGACGACGTGGACGCCCGGAAAATCGACTGGGCCCATGCCGAGACCCTGGCCTTCGCCACCATCATCGAGGACGGCGTGCCGGTCCGCCTCACGGGCCAGGACGTGGAGCGGGGGACCTTCAGCCAGCGGCACAACGTACTGCACGACTACGAGACCGACCGGGCCTGGACGCCGTTGCGGCGGCTGCCCCAGGCGAACGCCTCCTTCGAGACGCGGAACACGCCGTTGACCGAATATGCCGCGCTGGGATTCGAATACGGGTACAGCATTCAGGCGCCGGAGCGATTCGTACTCTGGGAAGCCCAGTACGGCGACTTCGTGGACGGCGCCCAGATCATCATCGACGAATTCCTCGTTTCCGGCCGGGCCAAGTGGGGACAGACATCGTCCTTGACCATCCTGCTCCCGCACGGATTCGAAGGGCAGGGGCCGGATCACTCCAGCGGGCTGATGGAGCGATTCCTGTCCTTCGGCGCCGATTTCAACATCCGCATCGCCAACTGCACCACGGCGGCCCAGTACTTTCATCTGCTGAGGCGGCAGTCGAGGCTCCTCGAATCCGACCCGCTGCCCCTCATCATCATGACACCCAAGAGCCTGTTACGTCATCCCGACGTGGCCTCTTCCGCCCGCGAACTGGCCGAAGGGAAATGGATGCCGATTATCAAAGACGAGCGCGCGGAGGAACATCCGGAGAAGATTCGGAGACTGGTGTTCTGCAGCGGCAAGGTGTACGTCGACCTGATGAACGACGAGCTGTGGGAAAGCGCAACCCATGCCGCGGTCGTTCGCATTGAGCAACTCTACCCGGTGGCGGAGGACCAGGTGGCCGGGATCATCGGGCAGTTCCCCGGGCTGGAGGAAGTCGTCTGGCTCCAGGAAGAACCTGAGAACATGGGCGCCTGGGACTACATCCGCAAGGTCTTGGAGACGGTCCTGGATGGCCGGTGCCCGACCTACCGCGTATCCCGCCCGCCGAGCGCGGTGCCCTCGGAGGGTTCGACGGCCGTTCACAACCAAAACCAGAAAAACCTCGTTAAAATGGCCTTTGACATGGGCGCGTCGGGAAATATCGAGATGCATTGACAGATCGCCGCATCCGGCGCATTTTGTACGATTCGGGCATGCGCCCGGAAACCGGAACCCGCGGGCTCGAGGCAGCCCCTTCAGTCTGGTCGAAAAGAGTCTGAATCACGGTTGTCCTGATCGGAGAGTGAAGAGAACGTTCGTAGATTGAGGTGAAGACTCGGGGAGTTTGAATGGCCATCGATATCACCGTGCCGCAACTGGGTGAATCCATCGTAGAAGCAACCGTCGTCCAGTGGTTCAAGCAGGAAGGCGACCCGGTCACGACCGGCGAAGCGCTTCTGGAGCTCGAGACGGAGAAAGTCACTCTCGAGGTGAACGCCAACGACAGCGGTGTACTTTCCCGTATCGAACGGGCCGCTGGCGAGGACGTCCGCATCGGCGACCTGCTTGGCGTACTGGACGAAACCGATGAAGCGGCGGCGACGAACAGCTCGGAAACATCAGCAGATGAGCCCGGTTCCGCGGATGAGCCCGGTTCCGCGGATGAACCCCCCTTACCCGCCCGGGGAGAGTCAGGACCGTCCGAAGCGGTCACCGACGACCGGGTAACGCCTGTGGCGCGGCGTATGGCGGATGAGGCGGGGATTTCCTTGTCGGACGTGGAAGGGACCGGGATGGGTGGCCGGATCCGCAGGGAGGACGTGGAACGTGCGGTGGCGGCGAGAAGAGAACAGGACATGTCCGCGCAGACCGGGCTGGCCGGCGAAGTATCGGGTGCCGGGGCAGCAGCGGAGTCGCAGGAGGATGCGGCAGCATCCAGCAGGAGTCCGGCATCCGAACGAAAGGTTGAACCGCCGACGCCCGCGGCCGACCCGACGGTGCCCACGGCCGACCCGGCCGGTGACGACCGGGAAGAAATCGTGCCCATGTCCCGGCGCCGGCGCACCATCGCCAGCCGGCTCGTGGAGGCGCAGCAGACCGCGGCGATGCTGACGACCTTCAACGAGATCGACATGAGCACGGTGATGACGATACGCCGCAGGAACCGGGAGGCCTTCGAGGAACGGCACGGCGTGCGGCTGGGATTCATGTCTTTCTTCGTCAAGGCCGTGATCGGCGCGCTCAGGGATTTCCCCGAACTCAATGCCGAGATCCGCGGGGACGCGATCGTCAGGAAGCACTACTACGACATCGGTATCGCCGTGGGCGCCGAAGACGGACTCGTGGTGCCGGTCCTGCGGGACGCGGACCGCATGTCATTCGCCGAGATCGAAAGCAATATCAGACAGTACGCGGCAAAGGCGGGCGAGGGCAAACTGTCGCTGGAGGACCTGCGCGGCGGCACCTTCACGATCACGAACGGAGGGGTTTTCGGTTCGATGCTGAGCACGCCCATCCTGAACCCGCCGCAGGTCGGCATACTGGGGCTGCACCGCATCGACGACCGTCCTGTGGCCGTCGACGGGGAGGTCGTGATCCGTCCCATGATGTACGTGGCGCTGAGCTACGACCACCGGATCATCGACGGCCGGGAAGCCGTGCAGTTCCTGGCCAAGGTCAAGACCCTGATCGAGGTGCCCGCGGCTTTGCTGCTCGAAGTGTGACGTCCTGACGGCGATTTACCTGATTCCGGGAGGGTCTGATGGCCTGGTGGGTCTGGATTGTTGGCGGCGTGTTGCTCTGCCTGGCCGAGATGGCCACGCCAGGCGCTTTCTACCTGCTGTTCTTCGGCGTCGCCGCGCTCGTGGTCGGCGTGCTGGCCTGGGTAGGCCTGGTGGAAACAACCTGGGTCCAGTTTCTCCTGTTTTCCGTTGTCTCCATCGCCTCGCTCGTCCTGTTCCGCAGGATGTTGACCGAAAAACTGAATCCCGATGAGCCCGCTACGAAGATCAACACCCTGGAAGGCGAATCGGGAACGGCCCTCGAGGACATCCCGGCCGATGGCACCGGCAAGGTAGAAGTGCGGGGCACGAGCTGGAACGCCGTGAACAAGGGAGACACGCTTATCGAAAAGGGACAGGCCTGCCTGGTCGAACGTGTTGAAGGCGTCTCACTCTGGGTAAGGAGCGCGTAAACGTACCCGGATGGCGTCGAGGGTTCTTTATGACCTCGTCCGTCACCAATACCGCTGGAAGGAACCTGTAATGGAAACCTTGATCGTAACCATCGTCGTCGCGATCGCCGCGATTATATTCCTGAGAAACCTGATCATCGTCGTGCCGCAGCAGGAAGCCCGCGTCATCGAAAGGCTGGGGAAGTACAGCAAGACGCTGAATGCCGGTTTCTACATCCTGCTGCCCTTCGTGGACCGGGTGGCCTACCGGCACACGCTGAAGGAACAGTCCATCGACATCCCGGAACAGCTCTGCATCACGCGGGACAACGTCCAGGTCGGCGTGGACGGTGTACTCTACATGCAGGTGCTGGACGCGGAGCGGGCCTCCTACGGCATAGCCGATTACGACCTGGCCATCACGCAACTCGCCCAGACGACCCTGAGAAGCGAGGTCGGCAAGATCGACCTGGACAAGACCTTCGAAGAGCGCGGCGCCATCAACTTTGCCGTCGTAAGCGAACTGGACAAGGCGTCCGATCCCTGGGGCGTCAAGGTCCTGAGGTACGAAATCAGCAACATCAGTCCGCCCCGGGACGTCCTGGAGGCCATGGAGAAGCAGATGCGGGCGGAACGGGAGAAGCGGGCGGCCATCCTGAATTCGGAAGGGCTGCGCGACTCCAATATCAACCAGGCCGAGGGCGAGAAGCAGAAGGTCATCAAGGAGTCCGAGGCCACGAAGCAGCAGCAGATCAACGAGGCCGAGGGCGAAGCCCAGGCCATCCTCACCGTCGCAAACGCCACGGCCGAGGGTGTCCGGGCCATAGCCGGCGCCATCAAGTCGGACGGAGGCGACGAGGCCGTACAGTTAAGGGTGGCCGAGCAGTACATCGAAACCTTCGGCAACCTGGCCAAGTCGGGCAACAGCCTGATCATTCCGTCCAATCTCAGTGACGTCAGCTCCATCATCGCATCGGCCATGTCCGTGATCAAGCACGACCGGACCGCAGATAACGGCGATCGGGGGCGCGTCTAGCTTACGTCCATGCCCAACCGACCGAAGATCGCCGCGATCACGACCATCTACCACCCCTACGCCCACACCCAGCATATCGTGGACCGCTTCCTGGAGGGGTACGGCTGGGCCGGACGGCATCACCACCCGCCCATGGACCTGGTCTCCCTGTACGTGGACCAGGTGCGGGAGAACGATCTCAGCCGGGACCGGTCCGCACGGTTCCCCGGGATGAAGATCTACCCCACGGTCGCCGACGCCCTCACTCTGGGCGGGGATTCGCTGCAGGTGGACGGCGTCCTCCTGGTGGGCGAGCACGGTGAGTATCCGGCCAACGAGAAGGGGCAGCGGCTCTATCCGCGCTATGAACTGTTCCGCGAGATCGTGGAGGTCTACGAGGCCAGCGGCCGTTCCGCGCCGATCTTCAACGACAAGCACCTGTCGTGGAACTGGGACTGGGCCCGGGAGATGTATGATACCTCGCGGCGGCTGGGGTTCGCCTTCATGGCGGGGTCCAGCCTGCCGGTCACCTGGCGGACGCCCTCGATCGACATGCCGCTTCACGCCGAGGTGGAGGAGGCCGTGTGCGTGTGCTACGGCGGGGTCGACAGCTACGACTTCCACGGCCTGGAGACCCTGCAGTGCATGGTCGAGCGGCGCAGTGGCGGCGAGACGGGGGTAGCATGGCTCCACGCCCGGCGCGGCGAGGCCTTCTGGGAAGCCTACCACGACGAAGTGTGGTCCCGCGAGCTCTTCGAAGCGGCGCTCTGCCGCAGCCATACGCTCAAACCCTCCCGCGACGGTTTCAACCACATCTTCCCGACCATCAACGAGATGAAGCGGATGGTGGAAGACCCCGTGGCCTACACCTACGAGCACCGCGACGGGCTCCGGTGCACCATGATCCTCTTCAACGGTTTGGTGGAGGACTTCAACTTCGCGGCGCGCCTCGCGGGGCGTAGCGAACCGCTGTCGACCCAGATGTACCTGCCCATGCCCCCCGCGCGCACCTCGCTGGCCAACTTCTTCTCGCCGCAGGTCAACAACGTGGAACAGATGTTCCTCACCGGCGAGGCCGCCTATCCCGTGGAACGTACCCTGCTGACGACGGGCCTCACCGCGGCGGGGGTGGACAGCCTGCACGAGGGGCAGGTACGCCTTGAAACGCCTCATCTCGACGTCGCCTACCCGGCGCCCGAGCGCTCCACGTTCTGGAGATACTGACATCATGGCCAAACGGCTCGCCGTCATCAGTTCCATCTACACCTATCTCTCCCATACGCAGCATTTCGCGGACCGGTTCCTCGTGGGCTATCCGCGGTCCGGCCGCTGGCACCGGCCGGACGTGGAAGTGGTGTCGCTCTACGTCGACCAGCGGCCCGAAGGCGACCAGAGTACCGGCCGCGCCCGAGAGTTCGGTTTCGAGGTCTATCCCACCATCGCCGAAGCGCTGCGGTGCGGCGGGGATACGCTGGCGGTGGACGGGATCCTGATCATCTGCGAACACGGCGATTATCCGAACAACGAAAAAGGACAGAAACTCTACCCGCGCTACGAGATGTTCAAGGCCTGCGTCGAGGTGTTCGAGTGGGACGGCCGCTCGGTGCCGGTCTACAACGACAAGAACCTGTCCTACAGCTTCGACCGGGGGCTGGAGATGGTGGCCGATTCGAAGCGACTCGGCTTTCCGGTGCTCGCGGGCTCGAGCCTGCCGGTCACCTGGCGGCTGCCCGACCTGGAACTCCCGCTGGAATGCGACATCGAGGAAGCGTTGATGGTGGGCGTCGGCGGTTCGGACGCCATGGACTACCACGCCCTCGAAGCCATGCAGTGCATGATCGAGCGCCGCAGGGGCGGAGAAACGGGGGTCAAGGCAGTGCAGATGATCGTGGGCGACGCCGTGTGGGAGGCTGGCGAGCAGGGACGTTATTCGAAGGAACTGCTGGAATCGGCGCTGTCCCGCTGCGACAGTCCGAAGGGGCTTGCGGACGAGGACGGGCGTACCCAGGACCTGCTGGGCACGGGCGAGTTGCAACGGCTCGCTACTGAGCCGGCCGCCTACTTCATCGAACACGTGGATGGACTGAAGACCACGCTGCTCATGCTCAACGGCGCCATCGGGGACTACTGTTTCGCCGCCCGACTGAAGGACGAACCCGAGCCGCAGTCGACCCAGTTCTTCCTGCCGCCCACGCCTCCGGTCACCTATTCCGCCTGCCTGGTGTCGAAGATCGACGAGATGTTCGAGACCGGCGTTTCCCCGATCCCGGTGGAACGAACGCTCACCGTCTGCGGCATTCTCGACCACTGCCTCACGTCGAAGCAGAAAGGTGGCGTCTGCCTGGAGACGCCCGATCACCGCGTGCAGTACCGGGCTCCGGTCCGGTCGCAACACTGCGGTCCCGCCCAGGACGGATACACTTCCTGAATCCGATTTACGAAGATTAGATGAACGAGCCTTTCCGGCTCGCGGTGGGCTCCGCTCAGCAGAACCAGGCCTCGGTCAGCCTGGGGACGCGCCGCCGTTTGAACGGGATGTCGTGAAACGGCTGCTCCGAAGGCGCTTCGACGCCCGCCATTTCCGCCGCCAGGCACCGGATCCGGTGGAAAACCATTCGGTTGTCCCTTTCCTCTCCCGACGCGTCGACCTCCTCCACGAGACGGGAAACCCGTTGATGCAGCCGGTCCATGCGCCCATCGTCATGGCGCCAGGCGTAGGTGAACCCCGCTTCATCCAGCGCGCCGATCCATGACCGGGTTTCCGCTTCGGCCAGCAGGGCCGACCCCGGTGGCACGAGCAGGCGGATGGTGTACTGCACCAGGTCGATGTGGTCGACCAGGTCGTGGACTTCGACGAAATCCAGCAGATCCAGGTAGCCGTCCAGGGTCGTCCAGGGCGTGAAAGCCACCAGCGAGGGCCGCATGGGCAAGTCCGCGTCGCGCAGGATGGCGAGGGCCCGGACGACGTCGTCGCGGGTGTGTCCTTTCCTGAGGCGCTCCAGCACCAGGTTGCTGACCGATTCCACGGCCGATACGACAAAGATGCCGCCCAGGTCCCTGGCTTCCGGGAAAAAGGACGGGTGCTGGAGGATGTGTTCGATCTTGGTGGTGAAATCGAAGGTGAGGCCGGGATGGGCGTCGCTCATCCTGCGGAGTATGCGCAGGACGTGGGTGGGGCCATTCAGAAAATCCGGGTCCCCGAAGGTGATGTGCCGGGCCCCCATCTGTACCTGCTGGTCCACGTCAGCGAGCACCACGTCGGCGGGCACGGCGAAGAACCGGCCGTTGTACACCGGCGTAATCGGGCAGTGCAGACAGGTATGCAGGCAGCCGCGCGTGGTCTCGGTGTAACCGGCGGGAAGTGATTCAATGCCGTTGTCCAGCTGGGCGTACCGCTTCAGCCCGGGCAGCGTATCGCGGTCCGGGACCAACCAGGACTGGCGGGCGAGATTCGGGGCGGCAGCCGTACCGCCGGCCTCACCGCCGGCCGATGCGGGTTCGCCGGCCGATACGGTCTCCCCGGTCGCCACTGACGATTCGCCGTCGCACAACCTGCCGACCAGGTCGCAGAGCGGCTGTTCGAACTCGCCGCCGATCACCGAGTCTGCCCCGTGGGACAGGAGATACTCGGCGTTCAGCGTGGCGTAGAGTCCGTAGAAGCAAAGATGCGCGCCGGGGTTGAGGTTCCGGATGCGGCGCGACAGGTCCATCCCGACCCGCATTGCCGTATGCATGGGCACCGAAATGCCGATGAAGCCGGCCCGGCGGACGATATCCTCCGGGACCGGTTCGATCGCGGCATCGACGACAGAGACGTTATATCCTACGGACTTCAGGCGAGCGGCGGGGGAGGCCAGGCTGAAGGGCTGATGGCCCAGTTCATAGCAGGAGATGAGCAGGATGACATCGTCACGCTTCATGATATAACCACGGGCGGCGACGGAGGCCGGTTATTTCGTCTGAGGGGGACGGTATCCCGGCGGCATTTCAGCGCCTTCGCCAAAGAAGAACTCTTCCAGGTGCCGGTCGTAGACTTCCTGCCCCTCTGTCGTGGCGAGATTCAGGCGGTACTCGTTGATGACCATGACCGAATAGTTGATCCACATCTGCCAGGCCTGTTTGGAAATGTTATCGTAGATGCGCTGGCCGAGTTCGTTGGGGAAGGGGACGAAATCGAGTCCTTCGAGTTCTTCTTTGAGCTTGGCGCAGTGGACCATGCGGGCCATGCCGGACCTCCTCGTAACGGGCGTAGTCTTCTATGATCAAATGCCGGTTGGTTTCGCTTGTGTTACAACACAGGCTATATACCCGCCCGCCCCTGGTTTGTCAAGTTGACCGTGGCCGTTTCCCGGCATCGAAGCGCAGCGCCCCGTCTCGAAGCTTAGGTCCCGGGCGGGGAACCTGCCTTCTCGCCCGGATCCTCCGCGTTCCTTCGATGGCCGCCTCAGTCCTCGATATACTGCGACAGTACCGCGTCCATGGCGGCGTTGCCGCTGGGATAGCGTCCTTCCGGAACGCCGAGACCGTGGTCGAGCAGCAGGCCGAGGGCGGCAGGATACCCGCCGTTATCCCGATTCCACTGGCAGTGCATCACGGCGTGGACCGTGTCCTGGAAATACCCGCCGATGGGCTCGGTGGAGGCGCCCCGCCGGAGGAGGAAGTCGACCATCTCGGGATTCCCCTTGCACAGGGCCCAGTACAGGGGTGTGGCCTCCATCCAGCCCCGGGCGTCAATCGGCCAGCCCAGGTCCGCCATGAGACGGACCGCGGTCCAGTTGTCCACCTGGGCCACGTGGCTGATCAGGGTTTTGTCGTCGTCGTTCAATTGGTTCAGGTGACGACTTCTAAGCCTCTGCACGACTTCGAGATCCGTGTTCGCACACGCAATCACGAACCGGTCATATTCGGAGGTAGGGGACGGCTCGGCGCCATGCTGCCTGAGGAGTTCGGCCACATCGCGTCGGCCGAGGCGACGCGCAAAGTCGAGCGGCGTCCACCCGACGATCCCGAGCGCCGTGCTCTTACCTGTCGAGGTGCGCGCATTGGGGTCCGCGCCGGCCACCAGGAGCGCGCCGATCACTTCTACCGTGTTGTTTCGCTTTACGGCCCAGTGCAGGGACGTTTCCCCGTCGGCGGGATGGATGGCGTTGGGATCGGCGCCCTGGTCGAGAAACCACCGAATGCCCTCGGTCCAGTTCATGTCCATGACATGCTTGATGCAGTAGGAAACCGCTTCCGCGTCCAACCCGTTCGCGGCGACCGTATCCAGCAGTTCCAGGTTGAACTTCTCGCAGGCGTGGTACAGGGACTCGTTGTCGTTGGGGTCGGCGCCCGCGTCCACCAGCACCCGGGCCGCCGGCACGCAGTTGTTTTCCACGCATCCGTAGAGGGCCGACTCCTTCCAGTCGTCATCGTTCACCCAGTAGCTGTCCGGGTCGGCACCGTGCCGCAGCAGCAGTTCCAGGATGCGGACCATGGCGTCGGCGCGTTCGGTCAGATAGCAGGACCATGTCGCATGTAGGATCGGGGTCCAGTCTCTCGGGCCGCCCTTTGTCGTGGCCGTGGTAGGATCAGTCGCCAGCATGTCTGTGACGGCATCCAGGTCCCCGGCGGCGCAGGCGGCGTGGATATCCCCCCGGGTGAGTTCCGGTGACGATTCGAGCACGGCCTCGGCGCGTTTCCGATCGCCCCATAACCAGGCCGAGGACAGGAACATCTCCCGTTTCTCGTCCAGGTTCCCGGCAGCGATTTCGAGGTGGATCTTCAGGTGGGGCCAGGATCTGAACCCATGTTCCCGGGCGATGGCATGATAGGCGTCCGACAGCACGACGCGGTCGCGCCGCGCGCCGGTGGCCGACCGGATTCTGTCGACGGCGCCTTCTTTGCCGCTGCGCGCGGACTTCAGCAGCGTTTTCGCCTGCAGCCTGAGATGGCGTATATCGGGATGGGAAGGCAGGGACGGCATGGAACCTCCTTCGCGCGGCCATGAGACCGCCGGAACACCCGTGTGTCCGCCGTACGGGCAGGAAGAAGGTTGCCAGTACAGATGGGAACCAACGCAGGTGAACTTGTGTTCTTTCCGCGGACGGGCGGCGTCCTGCACACACCGGTCATGGAATGGTACAGGCGCCTTGCGGTTGCGTCAAGGGAAAGCGTCCGGCTTGACGGAGGCCGCTTTTCCTGTTACCTATCGCATCAGTCATGATCTATCGGGAATTCGAAACGCACGCCGTTCTCGCGCCTTACGTTCAACTCGTATGGATGATGGAGTCCGAGCACGAGGACGACCACGCGCCCAGGTCGCTCATCGTTCCGGACGGCATAGTGGAGATCGTCTTCCATTACGGCGATCCGTGGATCACGACGGTGGCGGGCGGGAGGCGATTGGTCCAGCCGCGGAGCTTCGCGGTCTCCCAGATGCGCAAGTATATCGAAATCGAGTCCAACGGCCGGACCGGCTTCGTGTCGGTGCGCTTCTATCCGTGGGGCGCCTACCACTTTTTCGACAACCCAGTTCACAGTTTTCTGGATGATATGGTGAGCACGGCGGCCCTATGGCCGGTGCATTACGAGGAAATGACGGAGAAACTACACGTGGCGGCAGGCGGCGCGGGCGTTGCGAGCAGCACGGGCGGTGCAGACGGCGCGGGCCTCGCCTCTGTCGTGCAGGGGTTCCTGCTGGACCGACTGGAGGAGCATTACAAGGATGACGTAGCGCTAGACGAGGCGGTCAAGCTCATCCGGTCCACGGGCGGGCAACTGTCTGTCGAAGAGGTCGGTGAACGCGTCGGTCTCTCAAGAAAGCAGTTGGAAAGGAAGTTCGTGGCTACGGTCGGCACGACGCCGAAGACCTTCGCCCGCATCAGCCGGTTTCTAAACATCTGCCATCATCTGGACAGGTACCGGGACAGTACGCTGACCCGACTGGCCCACGAATGCGGGTACTTCGACCAGGCCCATTTCATCCGGGAATTCAATGCCTTTACCGGGTTTACCCCGAAGGCGTTCTTCGCTAAAAACAACGTGAAATTCGCGGAACTTTAGGTTTGTGTCTCATTTTTACAATTATATCACACCACACTTTGTATCTTTAGTCATGAAAGTATCCTGACGTCGGCGAACCCGCCATCCGCGCGGCGGCCTGGCGAACCCGCCACCCGCTCGGTGGCTTACCGTAAGGAGACCTATCGTGAAACTGGTACCCTATCTGGCATTTAACGGTCAATGCGAGGAGGCACTCGAGTTTTACCGGAACTGTCTGGGCGGTTCAGTCGTGAATCTGAGTCACTACAGCAAAGACCAGGACATCGGCATGGATATCCCCGACCACATGGTGGGAAAGGCCATGCACATGTCCATCCAGTTCGGAGACAACATGCTCATGGGTTCGGACCATATTGAAACGGTCCCTTCGGACACCAACATCTCGCTTTCGATCGACTTCGCGAGCGTGGATGAACAGGAGCAGGCATTCAACGCCATGTCCGCCGGCGGCGAGGTGACCATGCCGTTGCAGGATACCTTCTGGGGTGCTCGTTTCGGAATGATCACGGACAAATTCGGCACAAACTGGATGTTCAATTGTCACCTGGATACACAGGAGCAGCCGTCATGAAGCGCGTACCATTGGGATTGATCGCCGGCGCGGTGCTTGGTCTGCTGGACGGGCTGTCCGCGTTCCTGATTCCCGAGGCACAGGGCATGATGACCGAAATCATCGTGTGGGGAACGGCGAAGGGCCTGGTCACGGGTCTGCTGGTCGGCATGATCGCGTGCAGAATCGATGGGGTAGGCAAGAACGTGCTGGCCGGCGGCGCGGTGGGTGCGGTGCTTTCTCTGCTCGCGGCGGTCTCCACGGGATCCTACGTCGAGATCGTGCCTCCGGGGATCGTCGTCGGTTTGCTGGCGGGCCTGGTCGTATCGAAATGGGGAAAGTGATCCCGGGAAACGGTTGAGGATTCATCGGGATGGGCGTCATGCTATCCGGCGCGGCGGGTGCCGATTCAGGTCCCCGGGCGGTCCTTCGGCGCGTCCGCGACGTCTGATTCCACGCCCCCGTATCCGCGCAGCAATTCGGCCAGGTCGTCCCTTCGACTCAAACCGGCAAGACGCTCCAGCCTGTCGAGCGGTGTCAGGCCCGCGTTGTTTCTGGCATTGACATCGGCTCCGTGCGTTACGAGCAGCCGGAGTATCTCCTCTGTATCCTCCATCCGGTTATCCACGTCGAGACCGTGCAGCGGCGTGTTCTCCGCGTCGTCCCGTTCGCGGGCGCAGGCGGGGTCATGCTCCAGTAGCTCCCGAACGCGGACCAGCAGATCCGATTTTACGGCCCGGTGTATCCCGGCAAACGGTGCCAGATAGTCGACCACGTGGTCCTGCTGGTAGTGGCTGGCATGGCCGATTGCCTCGATGCCGTGTCCCCCGTCCCGTTGTGACGCATCGACCCCCAGTTCGACCAGCAGCTTGATCATGTCCAGGTGGCCGTACCGGGCTGCTTCGTGCATTCCGCAGGCATTCAAGTCGAACCCCAGTTCGGCCATCAGCCGGACCGCGTCCCCGTTGTCCGATCCAATGGCGTTCTCCATGAGCGCGTTACCGCGATCTCCGAGTTTTTCGACAAGCAATGGATCGCGGGTCAGCAACGTGCGTGCCCGGTCCCGGTCTCCGCTGATGCATGCACCCGCGAACCGGTCCAGGTCGTCCAGCGGGATCGACCTCGCGCCGCGGGCTGCCAGATACTCGGCGATGGCCTCATTCCCGTGATAGATGGCTTCGCCGTAAGGGGATCGCGCATCAGGACGGTGAGAAGGCTGGTTAACGTCTGCCCCGTTCTCCACCAGCAGGCGTATCCGGTCCGGATAGTTCCACCGGGCGGCCCACTGCAGTTGATAGGCCAGCATGTCAGCCGGACTGCTCACCCAGCCCCTAGATTGCTCGCCCAGTGACCGGTGCCAGGGCCGTTTCCCTTCCTTTCCCAGTCCGTGGGCGAACAGGAACCTCAGGTGCACGTCGTCACGGCTGAACATCCGGTTGTAGAGCGTCTGAGCGTCGTTAGGATCGGCGCCGGCCGCGATCAGGATCTCCGCCAGGTCGTAGCAGTTCCGGTGTGGCGGGCACCTTGCCGGACCGTTTTCCCCCTCGCCGAATACACCGGTCAGGACGGTGTAAGGACAGGGGAAACCGGCCCAAAGATAGCCCGCGTTCGGGTCGGCGTCGTGGGCGAGCAGCAACCGGACTACTTCGACGGCCGCAGGTTCCGATGTCTTCGGTTCCAGACGGGAAAACGCCACGTAGAGCAGCGGTTCCCAGCCATGGGGGCCGCCCGGAGTCTTCGCAAGTCCGGGGCTTGCTTCCAGAAAAGCGGCTAAGGCGGAAAGGTCACCGGCCGCGGCGGCGGCGTAGATACTCATCCGGGAAAGTTCCGGATGGGCGTCCAGCATGCTCCGGGCCCTTGCCCACCTCGACGGGTGGTCCTGGGCGCCCTGGGTCAGACAGGCGAGACGAAGGAAATCGTCGGCGAATCCGGCGCCGTCACACGGTTTCGACGGCGTGGGTTCCACGTTGGGGCTGCGTGTGAAGTCTTCGACCGTGCGGAAGTATCGTTCGACCCGGCTCCAGTCCGGGAACCCGTAGCTTCGGGCCACGGCGTCGCGGGCGTCCTGCAGGGTGAGGGTGGGCGGATCCGGGTTGGGCTGGTTCCGGGCCGTCTTACCCTGTGCTGCTTCCGCCCCGGTCCGGTGTGCCTCGAACAACTCGCGGGCTTCGCCGGCGATATCGTTCAGGGTGACCGGGTACGGCCATGGTTTTGTAGGGAGTGGATCCAATTCTGGCATGCTGCTTATTCTCGGGTTCGGATCGGCCGCCCGCGGCCTGCGGGTACGGTTCAGCCACCCGCCTCCGTGACGCGTCGAAGCGCGTCCTGGTTGACGAGATCGGGATAGGCGAATCTCCGGGCGTACTCGGCCGCCGTCACATCCCTCCACGTGTATTCCCCGCCCTCCGGCGTCGGTTTGCGAAGGGACGCGCGCACCGCCAGGTCGGCTCCGTGTTCCAGGAGCAGGTCCGCCATGTCTGTGAAGTTGCGTGGTACGTGAAGAGAAGCCATGGCATGGAATAGCGGCGTCCAGCCCCCGTATCCCTCGTCGTCGGTCCCCACGGGCGCATTGACGTCGGCGCCTTGTTCAAGCAGCCATCCGGTCATTTCCACGTCGCAGAACTCGACCGCCATGTGAAGCAGCGTTACGCCGCCGGCCAAAGGGGTCGCACAGGCGTAAGGAGCGGGATGCCTGATCCCGAAGTCCGATGGAAAGATTTCCTCCGAGCTGAACAGCCTCTCGAGCATGTGAGGATCGCCGTCCAGGTGCCACTCGAGACCGTCCCTGTCCCGGAGATGCAGCGCCATGGGCGGCGTGTCCGGCAACATGATGCCCGCCTGCTTAAGGACGCGCAGGCACGCGGCTTTGTCGACAGGTCGTCTTTCATTCGTCGCCAGGACCATCCCGGCGTTTTCCGGCGTGAGCGTACCGCCCGCCGAAGCCAGGCGGTCCAGCATCGCCGGCGCCAACGTCATGCAGGGATAGTCGATCACCCGGTACGGTACACCGGAGGGCGAGGTCGTCGACGCGTCGGGGTTTGCGCCGCAGTCGAGCAGCAAGTCGACGGCAGGGAGGTTCCGATCGAAGCACGCCGCCGCCCGCAACGCCTTCTCCTCCCCTTCGTGTACATCCGCTCCGGCATCGATCAGGGTCTTCATGACCCCGGTCCTGCCGAAAAAGGCGGCATAGGCCAGCGGCCGGTAACCGTTGTGCCGGCGCCGTTTTATCCAGTGCCCTTCCCGGTGTATCAGTCCGGGATCGTCCCGCAGCAACAGCCTCAACCGATCGGTATCGTCCGCCTGGATCGCCCGTTCGAGTGCCCCCATGGCGCCGATCGACCCGACGTAGGACGCTAGTTTCGACCAACTGGGAAATCCGTACCGCGCGGCGATCTGCTGCCGTGCATCGGACAGCGATGGGCAGGAACCTTCCTCGAGAAGGCCTTCAGCCTCCGCTTCCAGCCGATCCAGGTCGGGGTGATCGGGAAGTTGTACTATGACTGTATCGGCCATGCTTTCTCACTATTTACGCGATCATGCTTCCATTCCAACTTCAATAGGACTACTGTCTATACGAATGTTTGTTCATCTTCCGGACACATGCGCGGTAATGTCCGGGGATTGTTCGGTATTGTGCGGTACGAATGTAATACGAAACCCTCCGCCGTAGACAGGGGTAGTCATGGGTTTGGATTTCTCGTTTCTACCTGTTTTGCCCCAGGTGGAAACGCTCAAGCGAGTCGCACCTGAAATCTGGTCCAACGAAGAGGTGCGGGCCATCTGGATCGAAGGCAGCTTCGGACAGGAGACCGCGGACCGGTACAGCGACGTGGACCTTCGGTTGGCGGTTCCCGTCGCGCGATTCCGGAAATGGGAAACTCCCGATTTTACGGCGCTTTTCAAGGGCCTGTGTATCGCGCACCAAAGGCTTTTTCCGCAAGAAGAAGCGATCTTGCATCACGTTCTGCTCGAAACCGGCGAAATGTACGACCTCGGCATCCAGCGGATCGATCGGCTTGCCCTGCATGGCACCAGCCGCCTGCTTGGTTGCCGGGACCCCGCGCTGGCCGGGAGTTTCACGGAACCGGTCACTGTATCGGCCGCTGTATCGCCCGGATCGCCGGGTACGGATCCGGATCCCGGTACTGTAGGCCAGTTGATCGTCGATTTCTGGATTAACTCCAACAAACATCGCAAGGTGCTGTACCGCGGGCTCGATCCCATGGTCATCGTGGGGCTGCAGACCGAGCGCGCCATCCTGATCCGGCTCTGGGCGATACACGCATCGGGACAGGATTTGGGTGCGGCGAAACCGACTATTCATACACTGACGCCCCAGATTCGGTCGATCGGGAAAACCGGGAGAAACGCACTGGAAGTCCTCGGAGCGCCGGTGCGAAACCGCACCGAACTGAAGGCGCTGATCGAACGGCATCGGGATGAGGTCGCCCGCGTCGGGCGTTCGCTGGCTGAGCAGTATACCTTCGCCTATCCCGAGGTCGTGGAAGCGACGGTCCGAGCCGGCTGGGAGGAGTTTCTTTCCACGGATTGATGACCCGTCGGTTATGCATCCTCAGCCCTCCACTCCCGAATCAGTTTCGCGATCTCATCTTCTCCTTTATCCGCGGCAATCGCCAGCGGACGGGTCCAGGGCCAGTCGGCCAGGACGGGGTCGGCGCCATGTTCCAGCAGCTGGCCAACCATGCCGGTCTGGCCGTGCTCGACCGCGACGGCCAGGGGCGTGCGGCCATCTTTCTCATCGAGTACGTTCACCGACGCGCCCCGTTCGATCAGGGACCGGGCGGTGGATGCCCAGCCCTGCCGGGCGCAGACGTGCAGGTAGGTCTGGCCCTCGAAAGTGCGGCGGTTCGGATCCAGGCCCGCCGCGACTAGCTTGCCTGTATTCGCGGCGTTGTCGCCCCAGCCCGGCAGGTACTGAAGATCAACCAGGCGTCCCGGCGTTTCGGGATCGTCGGCCAGCAATGTATCGATCAGTCGCTCGTCTTCCGAACCGATCACCTCGGCGGCCACGTAGGGATCCCGGACCCGTTTTAATTTGCCGTCCACCAGGTTCCGGAGGGCTACGCGGTCCAGGCTCCAGGACGGCGGGTACACTGCGCCGTGACGTATGAGCAGGTCTCTAGTGGCTTGATCGTCCGTGCCCGCGGCGCATCCGCAGGAGTCCAGTTCCACGTTGGGATTGGCGCCGCTTTCAAGCAGCAGGGCGACCAGATCCGTCTGCTTGTGCCACACGGCCACGAAGAGCGCTTCGTCTACGGCGTGTCCGTCGGTGCCCGCTTCGAGCAGCAGTCGAACGATGGGTTCATGTCCTGCGCGCACCGCATAGGACAGGGGGGACCTCAGGGCGGCATCGCGGTGCTTCTCGGCGGGATGCGCTTCGAGGATCGACACTGCCCTTTCGAAGTCGCCCAGGTGGCAGGCCGCTGAGATGCCGTAATGTGCGCCGTTCTCTAACAGAAACTCCGTGAGCCCGAGATTTGGATCCGGCGGGTCGAGTCCGAATCCGACATCGAAGGACAAGGTCAGCGGGGTCTTACCGTCCGCGCGCCGTGAATCAATGGGTACGCCGCGGTCCAGAAACAGCTCGATCAGGTCTTTCCGGCCATTCAGTACGCACAGGTGAAGCCCGTTGTTCCCGTCTTCGTCCGCTCGCCCGGCCAATTCGGGCCGGCCGCTCAATTCAGATGCAACACGCTCGAATGCAACGCCCTCGAAGTCGCATGCCTTTATGAGATCGGCGATCTCCCAGAACGCGGGATCGTAGCCGAGCCGGGCGTTCATCGCTTTCTCGAGTACTGCTGCCACGTCGTCAAAGCCGCGTTCCCGGGCGCCTTCTAGAAGACTCCCCCAGGTCGAATTGAATATGTTGAGCCCGGGATCGGCGCCTCGGTCGAGCAGCAGTTGCACGGCATCGGAATGGCCGTGGCGCGCGGCCATGTGCACCGGCTGGGTGTACCAGTGCAAGGCGTTCACCAGGCGCGGATCTTCGTCGAGGAGCGCCGCAATGGCCGCCAGATCTCCGGCAGCTCCGGCCTTGAACAGCGACCAGGCGGCTTCTCCGTCGATCCAGTCGGTCTCGTCGCCCCAGCGGTCGTCGTAGTAGGGCCGTCCGTAATCGGGACCCAGACCCGGACAGATCATGAACCCGGTCCGGCAAGCGTACAGGTGCACCCGCCCCCGGAACTTCCCGGGAAACGCCATGCGCGCGGCGCGATCGGGGTACTTTCCTTTGATTTTCACTGCGTTGCTCCAAACCGTTGCTCGATGATGCCGATCCGTTACCCGATCGACCCTGTTGTGTTGCCTGGCAGATGCCGCCCGGCCGATCCTCGTTTTCAACCGGTGTGGCCGCCAAGTTCAACCAGCGTGTGGAATGCCGTCCGTCCCCTCGCGGAGGCTGCACAGTCCAGCGGCGTTCTGCCCCCGTGGTCCAGCGCGTCCGGGTCGGCGCCGGCTTCGATCAAGGCGCGGACCGTATCGGTTCCCGTTCCTCTCGCGCAGACCAGGTGCAGCGCGGTACGGCCTTCACCATCCCGGAGGTTGGGATCAGCCCCAAGATCCAGGAGAAGACGGACCCGCTTGCCGTGACCGTGATTGGCGTCGTGGTGCAGTAGGGTGCGACCGTCCACCCACTCGTTGATGTCCCAACCGTGCCTGACCAGCAGTTCAAGGCCCTCGGCCATCGACGCGCTCGGCGTATGCTTGAGTCCGCCCCGGTTCGGTTCCGCGCCGTTTTCCAGCAGGAATCGCGCGCCTTCCACGGTGCCGAATCGCAGTTGCATCATGAGCGGGGTTTCCCCGGCGCACCCCACGGTAGTCAGGGCGTTCACGTCGGCCCCAGCGCCCAGCAGTAGACTGCCGACAGGGACGGACCGCCAGTGATGTATCGCCAGGGCGATCCCCCGGCCTCCGGTGAACTCGGCATGTACGAGTTTGGGATCGTCCGACAGCCCGGACCGGACCGCTTCGATCCGGTCCGCCATCACGGCATCCCTGCAGGCGCGCACCCGATCGGGAATCAGAAGGTCCGCGATCGCCCGGTGGACCGGCTTATAGCAGTGGCCGCAATTTCGGCGGACGAACTCCCGCAGCAGAGGGTGGGCCGCGATCCCGTCGTAGCCTGCGAGCCGTGGCCGGCTTTCGACAGCGGCCTGCGCGGCTTTCAGATCCCCTCGTGCAAACATCGCAAGGAAGGCTTCGTCAGATCCGGACTCCATACCGGTTGGACCCTCCGGGTACGTCATGTCTCAATCTCTGGCAGCCAACCGCCCGCCGATCCATGCCATAGGCAGATACCCACCGACCAGGTCCATCGCGATGAACCAGCCCGGCGCGGGCAGCATCATGGCGTTGGCGATGCCGCCGAGGAGGAACAGCGATCCGATGAGCATGGATAGCTTCAGCCTGTGCCCCGACGCAATCTTCACGGCCAGATACGCGCCTGCCAGGGTGCCGGCCGCATGGACCAGAAAGGGAAAGACGAAATGCCGGAACTGAAACAGGTGCATGGACGACGCCAGGGATTCCATATCCGTTACGTCGACGCCGGGCGGCGGCGGAATGACCATAGGACTTAACACTATCAGGCCCATGTTGACCGCGCTGCCGGCCGCCATGCCCAGGACCACCGCCAGGACGATTCTGACCGTTTTACCCATGGTGTGCCCTCCTGGTCAGGTGAGGAGAATGGCTGCGTATTTACATCGTATAGACACGAATAGACACGTATATACATCGTATAGACTTCTAAACCTGAAATCGCTTGTTCCACCCACGGTCCACAACCGGCCAGGTTCCGGCCGGATCCATGCCTGGTGCGAATTCCGGTTGCTGTGAAATCTACCCCCAACTGGACGTGCAGGCAAAGCAAATCACCGGCAGATAATGGCCTTGTCCGGTATTCGTCCCGGAAGTACGTTGGTTTTCGTCGTCCGAATCCAGTCGGACCTCAGCGTGCCATCCGCTTAAGACAGATGAAGCTTGCAAGGGAGCAGACATGGGAGTTTACGAGGAACTGGGCATCCGGCCGTTCATCAACGCCGCGGACCACTACACGCGGTACGGCGGGTCGATCATGTGGCCTTGCGCGGTAGAAGCCATGGTCGAAGCGTCCCGCCAGTACGTCAACCTGTTCGAGATGCAGACCCGGGTCGGCGAGGCCATCGCCGAGTTGACGGGGAACGAAGCCGCCTACGTGAGCTGCGGCGCCGCGGGCGGGATCGCGCTGGCGGTCGCGGCCTGCATGGCCGGCACGGATCCGGAAAGGATCGTACAACTGCCCGATACGACGGGCATGAAGAACGAGGTGATCGTGCACCGGTGCGCGCGGTTTTACGAGGATATTGCCATCCAGGTTCCCGGGGCGACGATCGTGGAAATGGGCGACGAGCGCGGCGCCACGGTACCACAGCTCGCCGCGTGCATCAACGAGCGTACGGCCGCGGTGTTGACCCTGTCTCCGTGGGGCCGCATGCTGCCCATCGACCGGATTGTCCACATCGCCCACGGACACGGCGTACCGGTACTCGTGGACGCGGCGTTCAGTATCCCGCCCAAGGCCAATTTCCGATACTTCACCCGCGAACTGGGAGTCGATGCCATCATCGCCAGCGGCGGCAAGGCGATCCGCGGCCCCCAGACCACCGGGCTCGTCATCGGCAGGAAGTCCATCGTGGAAGCATGCGCCGCCCACGGCAATCCTAATCGGGCCATCGGCCGCACGATGAAGGTCGGCAAGGAAGAACTGGCCGGTATCTACGCGGCGGTAAAGTACATCATGGAAAGAGATGAGGACGCGGTCCGCAGGGAAGTCAACCGTATGGGGCTGGATATCCGAAAGGGGTTGTCCCCGTCCTCCCTGGTGAAGTCGGTCAAGCGGAGCGGCGACGTGGTCTCGGTTGACATCGACCTCGCCCGGGCCGGGTGGTCGGACCAGGAATTTGAGCGGCTGTTGCTCGCCGGCGAACCTTCGATCGTGACCTGGTGCAGGAACGGAAGCTTCCGGGTGAAACTGGGTACGCTGCAGCCGGGCGAGGTGGACCGGGTGATCCGACGGCTGCGGGAACTGCTATGCGACTGAGCGTGCAGGATCGGCATGTCACCTGAACCTTCGTTCTATTCGCCCATTACTTCCCTCTCCCTCGTCG
This sequence comes from Gemmatimonadota bacterium, assembly GCA_009841265.1. Taxonomy (NCBI): domain Bacteria; kingdom Pseudomonadati; phylum Gemmatimonadota; species Gemmatimonadota bacterium. Next base: position 547,116 of record VXMB01000009.1, read on the forward strand.
AGGGGACGTATCTGTCGCGGCCCAACCGATTCAGCGTAACGTGCCTGGTCGACGGCATGGAGGAGTACGTCTTCATGCCGAATCCCGGCAGGATGAGGGAACTGCTTCTGCCAGGGGTAATGCTGATCCTCGCTGATCACGGCCCGCAGGCAAACCGAAAGACTCGGTATACGGTGATGGCCGTGCGCTACCGGGAGCGCATCGTGTTCCTCCACACCCATCTGAACAACCTCGCGGCGCGCAACCTGGTCGAAGGCAGGGCGGTCCCCGGACTGAGGTACTTCGCGGTCGCGGGATCGGAGATGACCGTTGGCCCCCACCGGTTCGACCTTCTCTTGCGGGACACCGCGGCGGACCTGTACCTGGAAGTGAAATCCTGCACCCTGTCCGCGAACGGGATCGCCATGTTTCCCGACGCGGTCACGGAACGGGGGCGCAGGCATCTGCTGGCCCTGGCACAGATGCACGCGGAGGGAAAGCGGGGCGCCCTGCTGTTCCTGATTCACCACGGAAACGCCAGGGCTTTTCTGCCGGATTATCACACGGATTTCGCATTTGCCAAGGCATTCTGCGACGTGAAGGACCGACTGCCCGTCCTGGCCGTTGCCCTGGAGTGGACACCGGACCTGCGATTCCGAGTCTCGAATCCGAGGGTAATCATTCCGTGGGACACCATCCGCACAGAATGTGTGGACTGCGGCCACCTGGTCTGCGTCGCGCGTGGTGGGACGGGATACCGGATTACACTGACACGCTATTCGGACGAACTCTCGCGAAAGTTAGTAATGCGGATGCGAACGCGCACACGCACTCGTGCGGGTCGCGCGGACCGCCCAGGCCGCCCAGGCCGTGCAGGTGCTGTATACCCCGTCCGGTCCTCCATCGACGCTTCGGAGAGTATGGCGGGCATGCTTTCAGGGCTTTATGGTAACCCGTCAGAAGACGCCGACGGCTGGACGTTCAGGTGTGCAACCGACCCGGTACCAACGCCCGAGTTTCAAGAGGCGCTCCTGGACTTCCGCATGCCGCGCCGGCTGCGACCGGGTTCGCACTGAAACGCCTTTCATCGAAGCAGCGTCTTAGCTGAGCAACTGCTGCACGTCCGGCGACCGGTGGTTGCGGACCGCGTAGTCCAGCGGCGTTTCTCCCCGGGAGGATTTTGCCGACCGGTCCGCGCCGTGGGCCAGGAGCGTTTCGATGATTACCCAGTCGGCCCCCGCGGCGGCGAAATGCAGGGCCGTTTCACCGTATACGTGTCCGGGGTCGGTCGTCGGCGCGTCTTCGTGGCAGGCCTGATCGACGCTGGCGCCGTTCTCGAGGAATAAACGCACGACGTCCGGGAGGTTGTGCTGGACCGCCACGTGCAATCCCGTGACGCCGTTCATGGGCTGGGCGAGATTGATGTCGGCGCCCGCTTCCAGGTAGAGGCGCAGGTACCGCAGTTGGCCTCGGTACGCGGAAAACGTCATGAGGATGCCCTCGTCGAATCCCGCGAAGTTCACTTCAGTACCCACGGAAAAAAGGTATCTCATGATCTCGTAATGTTCATCGGTTTCCTGCTGAGGCGGAATGTGGGCGGGGGTAATGATCGCCGCATCGGCGCCAAGCTCGATCGCCCTGTACACTTTCGCCGGGTCGCCATTCTCCACGGCGTCGATCAAGGTCGAGTTCAGGTCTGCATGTCCGGACACGATCACCTCACTTCCGCCGGCCGCCCTGGGAAAAAACGCCCTGAGCCTACAGGTCAACAAAGCCCTTGTATGCCAGCCGTGCGTTTAGTTTAATAGGATGTATAGTACTCGGTCAATACATTCACTTCCACGCCTGCTTACATCTACAGTGTATCGCCCACGCACCATTCTGCACGCGGATATGGATGCCTTCTTCGCGGCCGTCGAGCAGCGGGACCGTCCCGAACTGCGCGGCAAACCGGTCATCGTCGGAGGCGACGGGCCGCGGTCCGTCGTTTCCACCTGTTCCTACGAGGCGCGCGAATTCGGCGTACACTCCGCCATGCCGGGCACGACGGCCAGGAAGCTGTGTCCACAAGGGATCTTCCTGCCCGTCAGATCGGAGGCCTACGGAGCGGTTTCACGGCAGGTCCAGGAGATCTTCCACCGGTATACGCCCCTCGTCGAGCCGTTGTCGCTTGACGAGGCATTCCTGGACGTCACCGGTTCGTCGCAGCTGTTCGGAGACGGCGAAGCGATCGCCCGGTCGATCAAGGCGGACGTGCTGAAGGAAACGCGCCTTACCATATCCGTCGGCGTGTCGCCGTGCAAATTCGTGGCCAAAGTGGCTTCCGACCTGGACAAGCCCGATGGCCTGGTGATCGTCCCGCCGGACCGCGTACTGGATTTTCTGGCGCCTCTGCCCGTTTCCTGCCTATGGGGCGCGGGCAGGGACATGCAGGAACGCATGGTCCGTCTCGGACTCCGGACGATCGGGGACGTGCAGCGGCGATCATCGGAGGAACTGCAACGGCTGCTCGGCAGCGCCGCCGGCGCACATTTCGCGCAGATCTCCCGGGGGCAGGACGACCGGCCCGTAGTGACCGGGCATCCCGCGAAGTCGGTCGGCCACGAAAACACGTTCGGCACGGACCTGGCGGACCGGGAGGAATGTCACGGCGTGCTGGTGGACCAGAGCGACAAGGTGGGACGTCGGCTGCGGAAAGCGGGGCGACTGGGCAGGACGGTCCGGGTCAAGGTCCGGTTCGGGGATTTCAAGACCCTCACCCGGCAGGCGGCCGTGGCGCCGACAGACAACGACTTCGTCATCGGCAAGGCGGCCGTGGAACTGTTCGACGGTGTTTGGGACGGCAAGACGGGCATTCGGCTGCTCGGCGTGGCCGTCGGCAACCTGGTTAGACCGGAGGAGCCCGTGCAAACCGATCTCTTCACGGAAGGCGACCGGCAGTCGGATCGTCTCGTGCGCGCGCTCGACACCATACGGGACCGCTACGGCCGCCGCGCCATACGACACGGCGCATCCACAATGAAAGCCTGATCGGCGATATTAGCCTGATCCGCGTTCGCACCTACGCATAACAGGGACGGGAGGACTATGATAAAAAAACTGTTGCTGGTCTTTGTCGTCGCGGTCGTGGCCGGTGTGTCCGTGATGGGCTATTACCTGTGGAAGGGCCCCGACCTTTCCTCCTATGGCCATCTCGTCGAACCTGCGATTTCAACCATGCCGCCTCAGCGGATGATCGTGGTCGAGGCCAGGGGCGATCCGGACCACGTAGCATCCGAAGCTTACGAAATGCTGTACGATCTGTACTACAGCGTCAATGGCGTGGATTACTGGCCCCTTCCGGCGCCCAGGGCCCGTTGGCCGGTCTCGCCCGATCTCCCCAGGGAAGAGTGGGTCGGTATCTATGGCATACCCGTTCCCGATTCGGTGGCGGAACTGCCGGAGTATGTCCACATACCCGGCATGACGGTTTCTCTTACGACCTGGGATTATGGAGAAGTCGCGGAACTGCTCTACATCGGTCCCTATGAAGACGAAACCCCCTCCATTGAAAGACTGCGGAACTTCGCGGCCGAAGAAGGATATGCATTCGCCGGTCCCCACGAGGAAGAGTACCTGAAGGGACCCGGCATGATTTTCAGGGGTAACCCCGAGGAATACGTCACCATCCTGCGTTACGTGATCAAACCGATGACGGAACCTTCGGATGGCGGAACCACCTCGGACCCTACCGGCAGTACCGAAGGTGAAGGACTGGAAGGAACGGTCGTACCACAATAAACCCATGCTGAACCAAGGAGGCGTCATGCTTGAGTTAACCGGACTGAACTGGCTGGCCATTCTCGTGGCAACGGTTGCTGGATTCGCACTGGGCGGGATCTGGTACGGCCCGATTTTTGGCGAGGCATGGTTGGCCGCGCTGGGCAAGACGGCAGACCAGATTCAACCATCCGCCACACCGTTCGTCATCAGTTTCTTCACCTCCCTGGTCACGGCGATCGTACTCGCGATGTTCATCAGCGCCTTGAACATATCGACGCTGGGCGGAGGTATATCGATCGGGCTTCTCGTGGGCATCGGTTTCATCGCCACTGCGATGGCTTCGGACAGCGCCTTCGGCGACACCGGGCTGAAACTGTGGTTGATCCAGTCCGGATACCGTGTGCTCTACAGCGTGTTGATGGGCGCGATTCTCGCCGTGTGGCGTTAGGCGGACGGCACGGTCAGCACAGACGGCTCGGTCAGCACAGATAGCATGGACAGCACAGAAAGCACCCTCATGGACCCGGACGCACTCCGCAGGGAATACGTATTTGGCAGTCTGGAAGAACAGGATCTGAACGCAGACCCGTTCAAGCAGTTCGACATCTGGTTCGGGAACGCGGTCGACGCGGGGATCGACCTGGCGGACGTGATGACGGTCGCCACGGCTTCGCAGGCCGGCGTGCCATCGGCCAGGATCGTCGTATTGCGGGGAGTCGACGAGCGGGGGTTCGTGTTTTACACGGACTACCGTAGCGCGAAGAGCCGGGACCTGGATGAGAATCCCAGGGCCGCGCTGGTGTTCTACTGGCGCGAGCTCGGACGCCAGGTCCGGATTACGGGCGCGGTTCAACGGGTAGCTGAAGAAGAATCCACCCGTTACTTCCGGTCCAGACCCCTGGAAAGCCGCCTGGCGGCCCTGGCCTCGAGCCAGAGCGAGATCATATCCGATCGGAAGGTGCTGGAAGACCGCTACGAAGCGCTTAAGGCGGAACACCCCTCAGGTGACGTCCCCTGTCCCGACAATTGGGGCGGGTTCCGCGTTTCTCCAGATGAGTTCGAATACTGGCAGGGCAGGGAACTCCGCCTGCACGACCGCATTCGGTACCGGCGCGGCGCAGACGGCAATTGGGTGATCGAACGGCTATCGCCCTAAATCCCGTTGCCGCCCTGGATCCTGCCGTCCCTGACACAGGAAACAAGCGATGACTAAAAATCAAGCAATGACACAGAAGGAAAATGCGATTCGGTTCGGCGTAGTTGGCTGCGGAGGGGCCGGCCATGCCGCCATCCGTTCGGCCTGTGCCAGCACGCTGCTCGACGTCGTCGCGATCAGCGACCTGATCGAGGAGCGACTGAACCGGGTGGGCCGTGAGGATGGCATCCCGCGTCTGTACGGACCTTACCAGGACCTGCTGGCCGACAAGGACGTGGAAGCCGTCCTCCTGGCGGTGAATCCGCCCGCCCGCTATCCCATGGTCCTCGACGCGATCGCCGCGGGCAAGCACGTGCTGGTACAGAAACCGCACGCCACCCGCGCCGACCACATCCTGACATTCAAGGAAGCGGCCGAGCGCGCCGGCGTAACGATGCAGTTCTGCTTCTTCATGCGTCATGCCCCGGTGAACCGCAGGACGCGGGTCGCGTTAAGCCGGGGGCGCATCGGCGAGCCGTACCACGCCCGCATCTTTCTGAAATACAACCACAGGGCGCCGTTGGACAGTCCCGAGGCCTGGACCCACGTCTTCGGCCAGAAGGGCGGCGCATTGGGCCAGCACGCGTCCCACGAGCTGGACCTGGCCTGGTGGTGGATGGGCTGTCCGGATCCCCAGTGGGCCTTTGCCGCCAAGCACGTCGTCGAGGCACTGTATGACGGACCGGAAGGACCGGCCGAAGACTATTTCTCGGGGATAGCCGGCTTCGAAGGAGGCAAGACGATCCAGATCGACTGCTCCCGCTGGGTGCACTGCGATACGCCCACCGTGGTGGAGGTCTACGGTAGCGAGGGCGCCTATTCCCACGGTCAACTTTGGCAGATGGAGGACGGCGTTTTCACCTCCCGGGAGATCGACGACGAATCCGACGTGCCCCATTCCGATCCGCCGAAAGACGGCCTGCCCTTCTTCCATGAAGTCGAACACTTCGCCCGGGCGGTCGCCGGCCGCGTAAAGCCCGATGTGAATGCGAATGACGCCTACCGGTACATGCAACTGCTCGACGCGATGTACGACAGCGCGAAGACCGGCGAAAAAGTGCACATCGGCTGAGTGAACGGGAGGTTCGCCGCGGGTCAGTGGGCGTGCGCCCATTCCACCAGCAGCGCCATCAGTCCGATACCCAGGATGACCAGGGCGAATTTAAACACGCGGTCGTGGTCCCGGGTGGGCATGGGCTGGTCGTCTTCGCCGGCGAGCACGCTCATGACGAATTTCGCCACGCGTACATTGCGCCTCGAAAGTTCCGCGTCGATGATGTCGATGATCGCCACGTAAATGAACGTTCCCGCCGCAAGGGCGTTAAAACTTCCCTCGATCACGGTCGTGACGGTCTCGTTTTCATGCAGGGTCATGCCGGCCCCCATTCCGATCAGAATGCCCAATGGTGTCATCGATACGAAAACCGCCAGGATGGGCCGATGGCGGCGCTGTTCGATGCCGGCCCGAAGGACGCTGATCATCAGTGCGAAGGCGGCTGATCCCTTGTGACAGAGGATCCCGAGCAATATGATGGCCAGCCCCGTAAAGTGGGATTCGATACCGAGGGATATGCCCGCAATGACGGAATGGACCGACAGCAGCACCAGCAGTACGTACGGGTAGATACAGTGTTGCTCTCCGTCTTCGGTATGCCCGGTGTCGTGATGCTCTCCGTAAACGACACGATCAATGAGCAGCAGTGCCACCAGGCCGATCGCGGCCAGCAGCACGGCCAGGGGATAATCCGTGACCCCCTCGAGCTTTTCTATACCCTCCGGCAGCAGGTGGATAAACCCGACGCCCAGAAACAGTCCGCCCGCGAAAGCGTTTCCCAGCGAAAAAAACCGCCGGCTGTTTTCGTGTCTGGCGGCGTATAGGGGGATCAGCCCGCCGATCACCGCGATGGCCAGTATCGCGGCCGCGGAAAGTAGCTTGAATGTCAATAGGGACATGAGTTTGATTCTCCGGTCGTCGGCGACATCGACGATTCCAAAAGCGGCTAGACTCGGAATTCAGTGTCCTGAAGCAGTAAGTCTTTCATCGCGCCGCCCATCCGCCGTCTACGGCCAGCGCGTAGCCCGTCGTGAAGGAGGACCGGTCCGAACAAAGCCAGAGAATCGCGTCCGCCACTTCCTCGCCCTTGCACCAACGTCCCATGGGGTGACGTCCGTCGTCCTCTTTGACCTCGGTGAAGACGCGGGGAAAGCGAAGGGACGGTCGGGCCAGGCTGCCGGGGCATACCGCATTGATCCGGATGCCTTCCCGGGCGTATTCCAGCGCCGCAGATTTCGTCAGGCCGATCACGCCGTGCTTGCTGGCGGCGTAGCCGGACATGCCGCCTATGCCCACAAGGCCGGCGACAGACGAGACGTTCACGATGGCCCCGCCACCCTGATCGAGCATGGCGGGAATCTCGTATTTCATGGAGAGCCAGACGCCCTTTAGGTTGACGTCTATCATGTCATCCCACCGGTCTTCTCTCCACTTGTGCGTCAGTGCCTCGTACCTGTAGACGCCCGCGTTGTTTACCGCGAAATCCAGGCGTCCGAAGCGTTTTCGGGTCTGCCGTACCGCTGCCCGGACCTGGGCGGCGTCGGTTACATCGGTGCGAATGAAGTGCACCTTCTCGCTGCGTGTCCGGAATAGCTCCAGGCTGCGTGCGCAGGGGGTCAGGTCCGCCGCGGTCACCGAAGCGCCGGCCTCCAGCATCGCTATCGTCGTGAATCGTCCGATTCCTTTGCACGCACCGGTTACCAGGGCAGTTTTGCCGGTGAAGTCGTAGGCCATGGTCTGATTCCGTGCCGCCTAGAGCAGGCGGACGATGTCCTCGCTTCGCCCGACCCTGCGGGCTACTTCGCGCGGCGTTTCATCGGCGGCGTTGGCCTGGGACCGGCCGCAGCCGGCGGCAATCAGCGCTTCGATCACTTCGGACCTGTTCAGCTGGGCGGCCATGTGCAGCGGCGCATCGCCCTGGTAGACGGGGCCCCAGTCCGACTGTACGCCGACGCCCGCACGGTGGTTCGGATCCAGGCCGGCTTCCTTGAGAATGTGAATGTTCTCGAGGTGATCGGCAACCTGTTCGTCGCCGGGCCTGACTTCCGCGGCGGAATGAAAGGCGGAAGATCCGTTATGGGGATTAATCTGTCCGGGATCGGCACCCAGCCGGATCTGCATCTTCAGCCGTTCGGGATCGATCTGCCACACCGCGAAATAAACCGGCGCGCCCCCGTTGTCGTGCCACTGGTTTATGTCGCCGCCATGATCGATCAGGTACCGCGCCATACGTTCTTCACGGCATACACAGAGGGGCCGGCCGTGCACGTTTTCGATATTGGGGTCGGCGCCTGTTTCGACGAGCAGCTCCACCATGTCGAAGTTTATCCTGCGTTCCACCTGGCGCCAGTCGATCTGCTGATGCGGAGGACCGCCGACGGCAAAGGACAGGGTATATACCGGGAAGCGGCCCTCCCGATAGGGATCGTCGAAGGCTTCGTGGCAGAAATCGGCCAGAGACGGGTCTTCGGCCAGCATTTCGGCCATGAGGCCAAGGTCTTCGGCGTACACGGCGCCGATCCACTGTTTTTCCTTGTCAAATCGCATCGTCCGCTCCCATAATATCGACAAATCATGGTTAGTGCCGCCGGGTTGCACTGTCAATACAAACCTCGATATGCCCCAGCAGTTAAGAGAGTCGCCTGAAACGCATCGGATTAAAGTTTCCGGCAAATTGGGTTCGAATTCTTGACCGAAACACAAGTATTTGTAACGCCGACCGTTCTAATTGACACTAACACTATAGCACAGTGATCACTATGGCAGAACATCTGGCCAGGATATCGCCGGAATACTGTATCGACATCGAACGGGAGTACCCCTTTCCGGTCGACCGAGTCTGGACGGCCGTCACGACGGCGGTGGGGATCTCGGCCTGGATGAAGTACGAAGCCACGTTGGACCGCCGCCTGGGTGGCAGGATCTACGTGGACTTCAAGTCGGAAGGAAACCTGGAAGGCACGGTCTGCGAATGGGTACCGGAACGGGTGTTTGCCTATACCTGGGGGCTTTCCGTGGTCCGGTGGGTGCTCGAGCCTTGCGAGGGCGGCACACGTCTGCGATTCACGAATTCCCACGTCACGCCGGACATCCTGATGGGATTCTCCGCCGGCTGGCACGCCTTCATCGACCACCTGGGTCCGTACCTGGCCGGGACCACCGTGGAAGACCGGTATGACGATCTCATGGAGGTCTATACGGATCGATACGGCCACCTGGTCGCGGGCAACGACGACTCCGAGGAGAAGAAAACATGACGAACGAGACGACCTCCGGCGCCTTTACCGTGTCCGAGCTTTGCGAGGCGTCGGCCGATGGAGACTTGAAGCGCATTAATTCCATTCTGGCCGTAGCGCCCCACCTGGTGGGTGTGGACACGGCGTCCTACGACGAGCACCGCGCCCTGCACCACGCGGTGATGAACCGCCGGATCGACGCGGTTTCCGCGCTCATGGCCGCGGGGGCCGACCCGCACCAGGGCGTCTATCCCCACCGGGATGCCTCCACGCCCCTGGTCATGGCCCGCGACCGCGGTTTTGATGACGTCGTAGAAACGATCACCGAGGAAATGGAGCGGCGGCGGGAAGCGAACCTCTGCCCGAATCTGACCGTAGCTCCGGAAGTGGTGTGCCTCGCCGAGAAAGTCGCGGATGGCGACGTGGCCGGCGCGATGCGGGAAATCCACGCCGCGCCCGAACTCGCGGAGGCCTGCGACGAAGACGGGAATACGGTCCTGCACCACGCGGCCAGCCACGGTCATCCCGGACTCGTACAGGCGCTGCTGGCGGTCAAGGCCGACACGGGCAAGACCAATCTAGAAGACCGAACTCCCCTCGAACTGGCCGTAGATCAAACGGCCGCTACGGATCGGCGGCGGGCGGAAGGGTGTTTCATGGCCGCCGGTATCCTTATGAGCGCGGGCGCCCCCAGGAGCCTGCGAACGAACGTGATGCTGGGCGACGGGGAAGCCGTGCGCGAGGTCGCCGCGAGTCACCCCGGTCTGTTCGAACCGGATGTTGATACAGAAACCCACTTGCTGGGCGACGCCGTCCGACACAACCGGTACGAGATGGTAGAGCTGTTGCTCGATCTCGGCATGGACCCGAACCAGCGGTACCGCATCCAGTCCCTGGAGGAAGAGACGTACAACTGGGGAGAACCGCTGTGGATCGCGGCCGGCGACGGCCAGCACGATATCGCGCGGTTGCTGCTCGAGCGGGGCGCCGACGCGAACGCCAGCGTCTATGCCTCCGGCAATCCCATGAGCCGCGCCTACAATAACCGGGACGAGCGCATGAAGCTGCTGCTGTACCGGTACGGAGGATCGATGACGCCGGACGGTGCGGCCCTGGAATGCGATACCTCCGCGGCCGTCATGGCGCTGAACCTGCAGCCCGACCTGGTCGAGCAGATCCTGTGGGGCGCCGCCTGCGGAGGCGATCCCAGCGTGGTCGGCGTGTGCCTGCGCAAACTGGACTGGGCCCTGGACGATCCACGGTGGTACAGACTCGTCATCCAGCCCATCGGCATCTGGCCCTGCGGTCCCCATCGGAAGTACCGGGATTTCGATCGTTCCGTTTTCCCGGAGATCCTTCGCATGTTCCTCGATCACGGGGTGGACCCGAACGTGAAGGGCCGGCGCGACACCTCACTCCCGCACTACATCGCGGCCACCGGAAAAGTCTGGGGCGAACCGAATCTGAAAGAGGACGAACGGATCGAGTTCGCCCGCCTGCTCCTCGAATACGGCGCTTCGCTCGACGGCAGGGATACGCTGCTCCATTCCACGCCCCTGGCCTGGGCGGCCCGCTGGGGCCGCGATGCGCTGGTCGATCTCTATCTCGAGCACGGCGCCGATCCGCAGCCCGACGGAGAATCCTGGACCACGCCGATTGCCTGGGCCGAACGGTACGGGCACACGGCCATCGTGGAGCGTCTGCGGCAAGACGGCGCCGTTTCCTGAGCGAGTGCTGCGGCGAGCCGGCGCCATTTCCTGAGCGCCGGTTGCTCACCCTCCTCGAGGACCTGATGGTCTGTCCCGGTCAGGATGCCAGTGTGTGGCGGCGACATGGGTGGTTTCATCTTCCGTCGTGATGTAATAGACGGTCAGCATGGTACCGTCATCCAATTCCGTCGAAATCGGATAGCCCACATCCGCGCCGCCCATACGGGGACGCTTCTCCGGCGGCCACGCACTCGAAACACCACCGCCGTCATCCCGGAGCACATATTCGTGGTCCGTGTCCCAGGTGCGACCGCCGTCCTCGCTGATCAGGGCCCGTATGCCCATCGGGGCCCGGCGATAGCCGTAGGTGCACAGAATACGTCCGTCACGCAGTTTGAGCAGGTGGTTCGGATAGCCCTCGAAGGACGTCTCAACCGGGCGGGTCCAGGTCCTGCCACCGTCTTCCGACCAGACTTCAAGGGTGTAGAACCGGTCCCTGTGAAAGGTACGCTCAACGGCCGCCGGATCCCAGTAACACGTCGAGCGGATATGGCCCAGGACACGGTTCGGCTCCGTCTCCACCAGGGCCCATTCGCTGCCGATACGCGGCACCGCCTCATGAAGACGCCAGGTCTCCCCGTCGTCGCCGGTCCGGAACAGGAGGCAATCGCTCTCGCCCCCGTCGCGCATCGCGTAAACAGGAAACAGCCACGAACCGTCTTCGAGCACAATCCCGCGTGGAAAACCGACCGCGAATCTATAACCCGGCACGGTCCAGGTGCGCCGATCCCAGGAGTGTCCTCCATCCCGGGATCGTATCACCGACAGTCGATATCCCGATATGATCAACTTTCCCGGAAAACGGGACGTGTACGTCTCATCTTCTACGAAACCCAGACCGCGGGCCTCGGCTTCCTCCCGGCGGTCCAGCGTCAACAATTCATGCCCCACCGAACCCACCGCCATCAAGGTGCCGCCGGGTAGAACGCCTGAGAGCCGGTCGTACCGTTCCCGCGGCGATGTACCCGGCCAGTTGGGCGGCAGCATTGGATCTTCCGACGGCGTCCAGGTTCGTCCGTCGTCGCGGGACTCGAGCGTCCGCCAGTCGGCCAGACCGTAGTGATCCCCGAAAGGCGAAGAGATACAGCCGATTGTAAGCCGCCCGTCCGGAAGATGATTCAATACGGGGAACGCGTTGTAGCGTCCTTTTTCTTTCACGACTATACGGTGTTGCATGGTTAACCTTGATGGTGCTAAGATCCTGCGGGAAATGAAGATGAAGCGAGGATGATTTACTGGCGCAAGGCCCATGGTGTCAATATAATTCGGGTGTAACGGCCCACTGCGCTGACACCTGGCGTGCATCAAGGAAGTCCATGGACTGCATTCCCCATCCTCACAGTCTCTCCGAGACGCTGGACCGTATCAACGAACGGCACTTCCTCGGTGAATCGTTCGACCGGACCGAAGCGGAACGCGCCCTGGACTGGCTCGCCGGTCGTTTTGGCGCTGAGTCCGCCTATGCCGGGACGTTCGGCGTTACCGAGCAGGACAGCCGGTCCAAACTCTATACCTTCACGGGTGAGCGACTTCAATCGGCGTCGCTGCGACATATCCACGCCGAAGAAACCTGCCGGGCGATCATCCTGCTGAACCGCCGCGTCGGGCGCGACCGGTTGCCCGAACTCGAGGCGGCAACGTCCAGACTGCTGGGATGTTTCGAGGCGGCGCACTCGAAGGGCAAACCGCGGGGAACGTTCTGCTGCGGTCCCTGCACCGTCTCGCTCTGGCGTCACATGGCCATAGGCGGTTTCGGCGACTACGCCCGTCACCTGGATGAAGGCATCGGCGTACTGGCGAGCCACGCAGACGGGGCGGGGGCGTGGCGCCGGTTTCCCTTCTTCTACACCCTGCTTGCCCTGTCCGAGGTAGATACGCCGAATGCCCGCCGCGCCGTGCTGTACGCCTTGCCGGAGTGCGAGCGCCGCCTGAAGTCCATACGGCGAAATCCCCCATTTGGCGTTCGCAGATACAGAGTGTTGTCCCGGATTCTCGAACAAAACTGTTAGGCACGCACGCATCCACGCATCGAACTGGACGGAAGAGAGGATAGTCAGATGCCCGAATCCCGTGAACCCGTCCCCCAGGCGGAATCGCACGCCGGCGCGGCAATGAAACGACTGAGAACCGCCATCTGGCAGATGGATCCGTCAGGGGTCGAAACAGCCCTTTCCCAGGTGCCTGGCTTGGTGAATGAACCGGCGTCCCACCCGCGCTGGGGAGGTCGTCCGGTGCCGATTCAACTGGCGGCTGAACGAGGGAACACGAAAGTCATCGAAATTCTGTTGTACAACGGTGCGGATCCGAACCACGGCACCGATTCCTATGGAGGCTGGACCGCTCTCCACCTCGCTGCCCACTGGGGGCACATGGAAGCGGCCCGGCTGTTGATAGAAGGTGGGGCGAAGGTCGACCTCCACGCCGCGTGCCTGCTGGATGATGTCAACGCCGTTCGGGCGATGCTGGCGGAAGACCCCGGCGCGGCATCCCGTCCGGGTCTGGGAGGAGAACCGCCTCTCCACGTGGTTGTGTCCGCGGAAACGGCCGGGATCCTGCTGGACCACGGAGCGCGGCTGGATACGGCCGACGGCGATGGCAACACGCCGCTGGGCGCAGCGCTGTCCCGCGGCGAACGTTGTCGCCGTCTGGCGGAGTACCTGATCGACCGGGGCGCGCCGGCGGATCCCTGCCAGCTCGCCGCTCTCGGAAGGACAGACCAGCTCGGCCGGCTTTGCCGGACCGATGCAGACACGGTGGCATTCGAAGGGAAGATCGGGGTTCACGCCGTAGTGGGAACGCCCCTGCACGCAGCGGTGCAGCATGGACGGGAGGAAACGGTCCGGTTGCTACTGGGTTGTGGCGCGGATGCGAACGCCCGGGCGGACTCCGGGCAGAGGCCACTGCATCTGTGCGGAGACGCCGGGATCGCGAAGTTGCTCGTCGATGCCGGTGCCGATCCGGGTGCGACAGACGATGAACACGGCACGACGCCACTGGTTTGGGCGGAAGTGGGGATTGAAATCAACGGTACAACGCCGGAGCGTGAGGCCCTGGTTGCGTACCTGAAGGACATTACGCCGGCACGGACGGACTAGCGGCTTCGAACATCGAGACGATGCGTTCCTTGTCCGGACGCTTCATCCGGCGGGCGATCCCCAGGGGAGACTTGCCCAGTCTATCTTCAAGGGTCGGGTCCGCGCCGCGGTCCAACAGCAGTGCCGCCGATTTCACCATGTCCGCCCGGGGACCCGCCTTCAGCGCGTAGAACAGAGGGGTCTCGCCCTTCTCGCTCCGCCCGTCGACCGGAGCGCCGTTGTCCAGCAGCACCTCCATCACTCCGGTGAATCCAGCCTTGGCGGCAAAGTGCAGGGCGCCGGCGCCACGCAGTACCGTGTCGATCCGGGCCCCCTTGTCCAGCAAGGCCTGCACGTACCGTGGATCGTCCCGCTGGCTGTTGTTCCCCGTACAGGCCGTCCAGATCCATTTTCCATCGGGATAGTTGACATCGGCGCCACGGGCGATAAGCAGGGCGGATTCTTCCTCGTCGAGTACCCATCTGCCGCAGCCGATCCGGGTGGCGTCCGCGCCCTGCTCCAGCACCAGCCGAAGCAGATCGGTCCGCCGTCGACCGGCGGCGTAACGGACCAGTGCCGTGCTGTTTACGCCGACCCCGGCGCCCCGGTCAAACAGCATGCTCGTGACCTCTTCGTGACCGCCGTAAACGGCGTGATGCAAGGGGGTTACGGGCAGCAGGTCGCAGGCGGGGTCCTGCGCGTCGACCAGGCTCGGCGCTGCATCCAGGAGTTCGGATACCCGGTGCCGGTCACCCAGAAAACAGGCGCTGAAGACGTCATACACGGCACCTCGCTCCAGCAGGAACGCGGCCGTTTCGTCTTTCTTCTTGCTCCGCGCGGCACAGTGGGCGGTCATCATAATGTCGCTCGAATGGGCCGACGGAAGGTTTACGTCCACCCCACGGTCGAGCAGCAGGGCCACTACCCCCGTGTGACCCCGCAACGCAGCTTCCGCGAGGATGATCGCGCCGTGACGGGGATCGTTCAGCATCGCCGGATCCTCGTCCAGGCTGCGCTCGAGGGCTTCCGCCTGACCCCTGGCCGCCAACCTGGCGGGCGCTCTCCATCGCTTTTCCCGATAACACCTCATCTCCCAGCCGTGCCGGGCGGGTTTTTGCTCGTTGACGAGACCATGGGCAAGGGGCCGGAGCACGTGCAGCACTTCGGCAACGAGCGGTTCGTCACCGATGTGATCCTGCAGCGAAGCGGTCATGTGGGACAGCCACCGGTCGGCGGATGCCCGGGTGATGTGAATGTGACCGTGCCGGTTTTTTATTCCGCCGTAGGCGTGGTGCCGCGTGTAGCCGGGTTCGCCGCCCATCCACTCCTCCATGAACGCCTTCTGCTTCATGCGTTCGGGAGCCAGCGTACGGGTGAACATGGGACGTAGTTCGGCGTCCTTTTCGATCCGGTCGTACAGGCCGTCGATGACGTCCGCGACCACGGACCGGCCGCCGATCCGTTCGAACAGGGTGGGATCCGGCCGCAACGCGGTTGCGAGCCCGCCGCGGTGGGCCAGCAGGGCCTGGAAACGGGACGAATCGCCGGATGCTGGTGATGCCGGCATTGCACCATCCTCGGACCATGGGATCTCGCCGTACGAAGCTTGAAAATCCCGCAAGGTTGGAATGCGGGTCCTGGCACCTGGTGCAAAGTAGCCGCCGGCGGGCGTTCCAATCAAGGGGTTTCATCGCCTTGCGACTCGCAATTGTGCGTTGACGACGGCACAGGTGCATGTTATATAGAAACGGGCGCATCCACGGACCGGTCGCGGTTTTGCGGTATGCGCTTTATCCTTTTGGATGCCTTTTCCGGGGATACCCAGATGGAAACCACACCCTCGACGGTTGAACGGAAATTCGAGTCGGCCCTCGCGTCTTTCGTAAGCAAGGCGCGGGAAGACCGGCACATCCTGGCGGCGATTCTCTTCGGCAGCCTCTCCGCCGACCGGGTGTGGGAGAAATCCGATATCGACCTGATCGTCGTCACTCGAGACGACAAGAACCTGTTCCGCCGGGAGAGCAGGGATGACGACGAGGTGTCCGAAGGCGCCGCGCTCCTGGAGAACGACGTGTATATCCACGTGTTCATGCAGCCGCGCTCGGCGTTCAGGAAGATGATCGAAGGCGGACTGCAGAGCTCGTTCATGCACTCGGCCCTGGCCCGCAGCCGCCTTCTCTTTACCCACGACGAGACGATCCGAGAACTGTACGACGGCATTCAGGCGTTGCATTCGAGAGACCGCCAGGTCCAGCTCATGCACGCGGCATCGCACGTGATACCCACCCTGTACAAGGCGGAGAAGTGGTTTCACGTCCGGCGCGATCTGCACTACGCGTTTCTCTACATCATGTTGTGCGCGAACAGCCTCGCGAAGATCGAGGTGTTCATGCACGGCCAGCTTGCCGGACGCGAAGTCATCCAGCAGGCGCTGGAACTCAATCCGGAGTTTTTCAACAAGGTGTATACGGACCTGATCGACCAGCCGAAGACCGAGGCAGTGGTGGGTGAAGCGCTCGGCCTGATCGATGCCTATCTCGAGGAACGCCTGCCGGACCTGTTCCAGCCCATTCTCGATTACCTCGCAGAGGAAGGCTCGGCCAGGTCGGTCACGGAGATCGAGACCTGGTTCGACAACCAGATGAATCTCAGGGGTGTTACCACCGTGTGTGAATGGCTCTCGGACAAGGACGTCATTTCCCGGGTATCCAGCCCGCTGCGGCTCACGTTGAAGAGCAACGTGGAGTACGAGGAACTCGGGTTCTACTACTATCGCGGGTGATTCAACTGCTGCCGTGGGCGAACAGTCGCTCAGCAATTCTGGAGCATGGACATGCCCGAAATCCCGGTCCGACCGCAAACATCCGCCGATCCCGTATCGGTCGGTCCGCACGCCGTCGAAAGCGGTGACGGGGCCGGTCCCCGGACGTCGATCCTGGTTCAGGGCGCCCGGGAGCATAACCTCAGGGACATCACGGTAGAGCTGCCGCGCAACCGGATGATCGTGGTAACGGGGCTTTCCGGTTCGGGGAAATCGTCCCTGGCGTTTGATACCATCTACGCGGAAGGCCAGCGGCGTTACATGGAGTCGCTTTCCTCCTATGCCCGCCGGTTCATCCAGCAGGTGGGCAAGCCGGACGTGGACTATCTCTTCGGGCTTTCTCCCGTCATCTCCATCGAGCAGAAGACCGTCGCGCGCAATCCACGCTCCACCGTGGGCACCATGACCGATGTCAGCAGTTACCTGAACCTGCTGTTCGCCACGATCAGCGGCGCCGGCTGTCCCTATTGCGGCCGCGACCTTCCGATCAAGACCGGGGTGCAGATACTCGATGAACTGCTGTCGCTGCCCGAAGGCACCGAAGTGGAACTGCGCGCGCCGGTTTCCCGGATCTATGGCGAGGACCTCGACTTTCTTTTCGCGGAGATCCGGAAGAAGGGGTACCGCCGCATGGTGATCGACGGAAAGCCCGTGGATATCAGCGGCGAAGTCGATGTCGATGAATCCGGTGACTTGCGCATGGAGGTGATCGTTGACCGGTTCGTCCTGAAGCTCGGCGTAGAGAAACAACTGGTCAAGGGGATTCAAAACGCCCTGGTCGCCGGGGATCAGTTCCTCAGGATCCACGTGGCGGCCTGCGGCAGGAAGCGCGACGCCGAACGGTTCTACGCGTCCTTCGGCTGTCCGGAACACCATCTCGCGGTAGGCGACCTGGCGCCGGACTACTTCCAGTTCAACAATCCCTCCAGCGCGTGCCGGACCTGTCTCGGACTCGGCACGTACATGGTCGTGCACCGGGACCTGCTGGTACCGGACAAATCGCTGAGCATACGGGACGGCTGCTTCGTCAAGGACGCCTTTAACTACAAGCCGGATACCTGGTCCGGGCGGGTCATGTACAGCCTTTCGGTGCACATGGGATTCAGCCTCGATACGCCTTACCGTACGTTGCCGCCACATATCCAGGACGTGCTTTTCGACGGCACGCCGGACAAGTTTCCCCTGCTGGCGCCGCCCGATGCGAAGGAACCCGATCACAAGCTGCTCGGGAAGCCATGGGGCTTCGGCGGAATCGGCAAGGGTATCGAGCGGAACTACAAACGGTATCGGCAGAAGCAGGTGGCCAGTTCGGGCATGGAAGCCTGGCTCGAAAAGGTCATGGTGGAGCGGGTGTGCCCCGACTGCAAGGGTTCCCGGCTCAAGGAGACACGGCACCTGTTCCGGATCAACGGCCGCACGGTCCACGATTTCGGGGAGATCAATTTCGACGAACTCCGCGCCGAGTTGGAAGCCATCGAACCCACGGGACGACAGGAACTGGCCGGCCGGCAGGTGATCCGGGAGATTATCGGCCGGCTCGACCTGCTGTTGGGCATCGGCCTGGACTACCTCAACTTCAACCGCCGTGCCGGTACCCTCTCGGGCGGCGAAGCGCAGCGCATCCGGCTTTCCACGCAGATTGGGTCGGGCCTGATGGGCATGCTGTACGTGCTGGACGAACCGAGCATCGGGCTCCATCCCCGCGACAACGTGAAGATGATCCGCACGCTCAGGCAACTGCGCGATCTCGGCAACACGGTCATCGTGGTGGAGCACGACGAGGAAACCATCCGGGCGGCCGACCACATCGTGGAAATGGGACCGGGACCGGGTGTGCACGGCGGTGAGGTGGTGGTGCAGGGAGAGCTCGACGATATCCTGCACTGTGCCGCGTCGCCGACCGGCCAGTATCTCTCGGGCGCACGGACCATCGACACCCCGCAGACACGGCGCGGACCTACCGGAAAGACGCTGCGCATCCTGGGCGCGCGAGAAAACAACCTCACCGATATCGACGTCGAAATACCCCTGGGACAGTTCGTCTGCGTGACCGGTGCATCCGGATCCGGGAAAAGTACACTGATCAACGAAGTGCTGTTCAAGAAGCTGTACAACCAGCTGTACGACAGCCGCGTGCTCGCGGGGGACCACGACCGGCTCGAAGGCGTCGAGTACATCAAGCACGTCATCAACATCGATCAGTCGCCCATCGGCCGGAACGCCCGTTCGAACCCGGCTACCTACATCGGGTTCTACGACCAGATCAGGACGCTCTTCTCGAAGACGGACGAAGCGGTATCCCGCGGATACCGGCCCGGCCGGTTCAGCTTCAACGTGGCCGAGGGACGCTGCGCCGAATGCAACGGAGAGGGCACGATCACCACCCAGCTTTACTTCATGCCGGATGTGGAGGTGCCATGCGAGGCTTGCAAGGGCGCCCGGTACAACCCGGAAACGCTGGAAGTGACCTACCGGGGCAAGACCATCGCCGACGTGTTGAACATGTCCGTCGAAGAGGGGGTCACTTTCTTCGAAGAAAGGCCTTCCATCGCGAAGAAGATCGGGACGCTGGACCAACTGGGCCTGGGTTACCTCACGCTGGGCCAGTCCGCCACCACCCTCTCCGGGGGCGAAGCACAGCGCATCAAGCTGGCGAGCGAACTGGGGAAGCTTCGACGGGGCAGCCATATCCTGTACATCCTGGACGAACCCACCACCGGGCTGCACCTGGCCGACATCGTCCATCTGTTGTCCAGCTTGAACCGGTTGATCGAAGCCGGTCACAGCGTAGTGGTGATCGAGCACCATCTCGACGTGATCAAAACGGCGGACCACATCATCGACCTGGGTCCCGAAGGCGGCCACAGCGGCGGTGAAGTCATCGCCACCGGCACGCCCGAGGAGGTGGCGGGAATCGACGCATCCTACACCGGCCGGTTTCTCCGAGACCATTTGAGCCATGTCCAACGCGCAACCGCATAACAACAACAGCGGGGAGACCGAAGCGGAAGACGTGGGCTACCTGCTCCACGTGTTCCATCGGGCGGAGAACGGCCGGGATGTGATCTGCGGGGTCGGTAAACTCCAGGACGGCCAGACTTTCCAGTTCACGGACGACCGCGTTGCGCCCACACTCTTCGTTCGGGTCTCGGAACAACCTGAGCTCGACTCCCGGATCCGTTCAGACGGGGTTTCCGCCCGGGTGGTCCCATCGGAATACACCACGATGGACGGCGAGCCCGTGGCAGGCATCCAGTTCGAGCGCGTGCGCGATCAGCGCAACCTGGTCAAGAGCCTGGAGGTCCAACAGCCGCGGACTTACGAAGGCGATATCCCCTTCGCCAGGCAGTACCTGATCGGACGAGGCCTTCGGGGTGGGGTGAAGATCAGCGGCGCCTGGACATCCGGCGATCGGGTCGACCGGGTCTACGCCAATCCCGAACTTAAACCGGAATACTGGGAACCTGCCTTCAGCGTTCTGGCCCTGGATATCGAAACGGACCCCAAAGCGACCACCATCTACGCCGTGGGCCTGGTGCTGTCGGGTACGGACGGCGGGATGGACTCGGAAGAAATACACATGGTCGGCGAACCAGCCGACGGGGACCCCTCGCACCTGGTCTGCTGGCCCGACGAGGCGTCGATGCTGCGCGGCCTGTCGTCCCACGTACTCGAAATGGATCCCGACCTGATCACGGGATGGAACCTGGTCGACTTCGACCTGCAGGTCCTGCAGAGACGCTACAGGGACCTGAACGTGCCGTTTCAACTCGGCCGGACCGATGACCAGTCCTGGTACCGGTCCGGGGAGGTCTGGGGCGGAAGCACCATGGTGATTCACGGCCGGCAGATCCTGGACGCCCTGCACCTGCTTCGCGGCACGCTGCAGCGGTTCGAGGACTACCGCCTGGACACCGTGGCCAACGCCATCCTGGGCAGGGGCAAGCTGCTGGAGGACGATGAGGGGAGCTCCCGGGCGGAGAAGATCACGGAGGTCTATCGCGAGGACCGGGCGACCTTCTGCGCCTACTGTCTCGAGGACGCGAGGCTGGTACTCGACATCCTGGAGGCGGAAGGACTGATCAACCTGACGCTGCGCAGGGGCCTGTTGACGGGCCTGCCGCTGGAACGGGCGTGGGTCAGCGTGGCCGCCTTCGACAACATCTACATCAACGCGCTACACCAACGCGGCATGGTGGCGCCGACGACCGGCGTGGACCGCACCCCGGGCGCCGGCGCGCCGGGCGGATTGATCATCCCCGCGAAAGCAGGGCTCTACCGAAACGTCTTCGTCTTCGACTTCAAGAGTCTCTACCCGTCCATCATCCGCACCTTCAATATCGATCCCCTGGCGCATATCGAGGGCCAGGAAACGGCATCGGACGAGACGGGCGCGGTTCCCGGCCGCGAGACCGATCTGGTACCCGGCCGCCAGACGGACACAGTGCCCGGCCGCGTGTCCGACGGCGACCGGAACGGGGGATTTCTTGAAGCTCCCAATGGCGCGCGGTTTTCCCGTACCCCGGGCATACTGCCTTCCATGCTGGAACAGTTTTTCAAGCGCCGCGAGGAGGCCAGGACTACCGGGGACGAACTCGCCTCCTTTACCTATAAGATCGTCATGAATTCCTTCTACGGCGTACTGGCATCCGCTTCCTGCCGCTTCGCCGCGCCTCAACTGGCCGGTGCGATCACGGAATTCGGACACTACATCCTGAAGTGGTGCCGGGATGAGTTGGAGAAAGACGGATACAAAGTGCTTTACGGGGACACGGATTCGGTGTTCGTGGATCTCGACCCGGCGGACAGTCCGGAATCGGACCGGGCCACGGAGTTGGGGCGGAAGGTATGCGACCGGATCAATGCCCGTTTGGCCGCGCACGTGAGGGAACGGTACGGCGTGGCGTCTTTCCTCGAACTGGAACTCGAAAAGTGCTACCACCGGTTCCTGCTGCCTTCCATGCGGGGCGACGTCG
The DNA here is from genome assembly GCA_009841265.1 of Gemmatimonadota bacterium. Lineage (NCBI taxonomy): Bacteria > Pseudomonadati > Gemmatimonadota > Gemmatimonadota bacterium. The sequence continues at coordinate 568,982 of VXMB01000009.1, forward strand.
AGCGCGGCAGGGCCAAGGGTTACGCGGGCCTGCGGCGTGAGATCGATGGCGACCGCGTTGAAATCGTGGGCATGGAAGCCGTACGGCGGGACTGGACCGACCTGGCCCACCGGCTGCAGGGCGTGCTGCTCGACCGGGTGTTTCACGACGTGCCCGGCGCCGAGATCGAAGAAGAGATCTACAACTGGGTCCAGGAGGTCCGCTCGGGCCGCCGGGACGAGTTGCTCGTCTATCGGAAGAACCTGCGCAAGCCCGTCGAATCCTACACCCGTTCGGTGCCTCCCCACGTCAAGGCGGCCCGGCTCATGGAAAACCCGACGGGTGTCATCCGGTACGTGATTACCCTTGACGGTCCGCAACCGGAGGGCCGGATCACGGCCCCGATAGACTACGGACATTACGTCGAGAAACAGATCCGGCCCATCGTCACGACCGTCGCCAACGCGTACGAACTGGACGTGGAGGCCGCCCTGTCCGGCCGGCTCAGTCTCTTCGGAAACACCCAGAACACCCCGCACTACGAATCGGGACGGCCTGAAGTCTCGTCCTAGGCCGGATTCATGGAAAGGATGGATCGTGCAACGGTATAAATCGGTCGAAGACTACCTGGATGGCCACGTGGAATGGCGTCCCATGCTGGAAAGACTGCGCGCCGTCATGAACGAATGCGAGGTCGAAGAGACCGTCAAGTGGGGTCAGCCCTGCTATACCCATTCAGGCAAAAACGTGGCGGGTATCGGGGCGTTCAAGGAGTTCGTGAGCGTCTGGTTCTTCCAGGGCGCGTTGCTGCGCGACGAACACGGCGTCCTGGTCAATGCGCAGGAAGGCAGGACCAGGGCCATGCGGCAATGGCGGTTTCAGGCGGTCGAAGAGATCGACGAACCGATGCTGCGCGCTTACGTGGCCGAGTCCATCGAAAACCAGCGGCAGGGCAAAGCGATCAAGGCGGAAAGGAAAAAGCCGGTGGAGGTTCCGGATGAACTGGCCGGCGCACTAGCGGAAGACCGAGACGCCGGCGATCGGTTCGATGCGCTTACGCCGGGCAAGCAGCGCGAGTACACCGAATACATTGCCGAGGCCAAACGGGCGGAGACCAGGGCCAGGCGCCTCGAGAAGATCCTGCCCATGATCCGGACCGGCCACGGACTCAATGACAAGTACAAGTAGTAGCATGTACCACAAAGTAGCATGAACCGCAGCAACACGCACCACAACCAGAGAGGAGCGCGCCATGGCGAACCCCGTCATGCATTTCGAGATCGGTTGCAAGAATCGAGAAGAAACCCAGGCCTTCTACGCCGGCCTGTTCGGGTGGAACATGGAGTCCCATGAACATGCCTCCATGATCGACACCGGGGAAGATGAAGGGATCAACGGTCATATTTCCGCCCTCGGTCACGAGCCGCACAACTATACGCTGGTCTATGTGCAGGTGGACGATCTGGACGCCTACGTCGCGAAGGCCGAGGCACTGGGTGGAGCCTCCATCGTACCTCCAACCGAAGTGCCGGGCATGGGCCACTTCGCGTGGATTGCGGACAACGAGGGAACGTTCGTCGGACTGTGGAAGCCCCTGTAATTGTAGTTCGCTACTTTGTTTTCCGGCGGAAACACGTCTTTCAGAATGACCGTAACACCAACGTCTGCAAGGAGTTAACTAGACCATCAGAAACTTGGTCCATACCGTCGCGGACAGCGGTACGATCATCGATTTCGAATCCACGCTCGATCGATACCGGCGGTACGGCACCGACCTTGCCAACCGGTTCGAAGCGGGCGTCTTCAGCAAGGTGGTCCGTACAGCCGGGGGACCGTGTCTTCTGTCCCTGTACCGCGTCGAAGACCGGATCGAATTGCGCCTGATGCCCGGGGACGGGGCTGCCAGATCGGGTTCCTCGGCGACCGACGAGGCGATCGCGGCAGCCGGGAAGATCCTGGGCCTGTCCTTCCCTCTGCAGGCCTTCTACGCGTTCGCGTCGGAGGACCCGGTCCTTGCCGACGCAGTTGAGAACCACTACGGCCTGCGTCCCAATCTGCAGGTCGATCCCTTCGAGATGATCGTGTCCTCGATCACGGCCCAGCAGATCAACCTGGGGTTTGCCTATACCGTGCGGAGCAGGCTCGTAGCCGAATACGGCGAACCTCACGTGTTCGGCGGCGAAACCCACTATGCCTTTCCGACGCCCGACAGGATGGCGGAAGCGGTGCCCGGCGATCTGCTGCCGTTGCAGTTCTCGAGACAGAAGGAACGGTACATCCTGAACCTGGCGCGGTCCGTTCGGGAGGGCGAAATCGACCTGGCCGGGCTCGCGGAGAAGGACGACGCGTCGGTTGAACGGGAATTGACGGCCCTGGTGGGGATCGGGCGTTGGACGGCGGACTGGTTTCGCGCACGTTACCTGGGCCGGGGCAACGTCATCGCCGCCGGCGATCTCGCGGTCAAACGGTCCATCGAGCGGCACTACTTCAACGGAGAACGCGTTTCCGAGGAGCAGATCCGAGAATTTGCGGTACGGTGGGGCGATTTCGCGAACCTGGCCGTACAGTACCTCCTGGCCGATTACGGTTCCGGCGGGACCTGATCCTCCGCGAAAAGAAAGGTCAGTCCGGATCCTGGGCGATGTGCCAGAGCACGCCCGCCGGATCGATCAGGTGGATCTCGCGAAGCCCCCAGGGATAATCTGTGGGCTTCCTGGCGCGGGCCCCCTCGTATCGCGCCACGAGGTCTTTTCCCACGATCAGCTCCCACCAGGCGTCCAGGTCCGACACTTTCAGCTGCATCATGAAATTGTCCGCCCACTCCTTCTGATAGTAGTTCTGAAGGAAGAAGCTGAATCCCTCGATGCGCATCTCCTTCACTTCGTCCGCGGCCCAGGCCACTTCGAATCCGAGGTCCTCGTAGAACCGGGTAGAATCATCGTAGTCTTTAGACGGGACGAAGACCCGGAGCGCGTTCACTTTCAGGTTATGCATGGAGGATCCCTCCTCTTGCTCGACTATCCAAATGACATTGTAACACCTGGCCCATTGAAAGACACTATGGTAATGGAGAATGGACGGAAGGCGCAAGTCGCCGGTTACCGCTTCGACGGTTCGATATGACCAACGAACTCAAACAACACATTCGGGTTTCAGCCGACCGATCTCTACCCCATGCCGAACGCAGTACCGCTTTCGGTGAGGTGGTAGCCAACTTCCAGGACATGGCCTTCGGCTACGCGCTGGGCCTTCTGGGAGAACGGCACCTGGCGGAAGATGCCGCTCAGGAGGGATTCATCGCCGCCTGGCAGCACATCGAGTCGCTTCGCGAGCCGGATTCGTTTCCGGCCTGGCTGAGGCGGATCATTCAGTGGCAATGTTTCCGGTTCAAGAAACGCGATAACCACCGGTTCGTGCCCATGGTGGATGACATCGAGGCGGCCGTGGAAAGTCCCCTGGACCGGGCGGCACGCAGGGACATAAGCCAAATAGTCCGCGGAGCGGTGGAGGCATTGCCGGAAACACTGAGAGAAGTAACGGTGCTACGGTATATTGGAGACTACTCAGCGCCTGAAATCGCAAATTTCATGGGATTGAAAGCAGGCACGGTGCGCAAAAGGCTGTTCGAAGCACGGAGCAAGTTGAAACCGAGTCTGCTTCGCACTTTGTCAAGCGAACTGAACGGTCACGCGCCGTCTGCAAATGATATCTTCGGAGACCGAGTTATGCATTGGATACGACCCGATTTCACGAGCGAGCAAGGTCATTTCATGGATGGCAAGCCGAACAAGGTCTGGGACATGTTGCTGGCCTCGGTGGAAGGCGATCTTGCCAGGATCGGGTCGCTGTTGCAGGAGGATCCAGGCCTGGCCAACTGCAACTGGGCGTATTACCAGCCCCTGCACTTCGCCGTCCGGGAAGGTCACACGGAGGCGGTCCGTCTGTTGCTCGAACACGGCGCGGATCCTTCGTCGGCATCGGGACTGGATTATCACGTGCCGCCGCTCGAACGGGCCAGGGACCGTGGGTACGACGAGATCGCCGGTCTTCTGACGGACGCCATCGCGTCCAGGTACAGTGCGCCGCCCGTGGGCGAACGTGCCTGCGAAGTAGTCCGTCAAGGCGATCTGGAGGAAGCCCGGGCGTTGTTCGAGGCTTCTCCCGAGTTGATCAACGCCTCGGACGAGCGCGGCAACCGTCCCCTCCACGAGGCCGTGGAAGAACACAACCTGGAAATGACGGCTTTGCTGCTGGACATGGGGGCCGAACCGGATCCGGTCAGGTGGGATGGAAGCAAACCGCTGCACGTGGCCGTGTTTCGCGCGCGCAAGTCCAGGGGAGGCCTGAATCCGTTGTTGACCGGATACCTGATCGCAAGAGGAGCGAACTACAGCATGACGGTCGCGTGCGCCCTGGGGGACGAACGGCGCGTTGGAGCACTCCTGGCACAAGACCGAAACCTGGCCAACGACCAGGATACCTGCGGACACTCCCCGCTGTTCAGCGCGGCGTCACAGGGATACAACGACATCGTGCAGCTTCTGCTGGACCACGGCGCTGATCCCAACGCACCGGAACACAACGCGCCAAGGGGACACGCGCTGTACGAAGCTGTGGCCGGCAATCACCTGGAAACGGCAAAACTGCTGCTCGCTCACGGCGCCGATCCCAACGCTCCGGTTGAATCCAGCGGCGTGCCACTTTCACAGGCCCTCGGCCAGGGAAAAAACGAGGAGATGGTAAACCTTCTCTATCAGCACGGGGCGACGGCCGACATCAGCATGTACGTGCTGTTGGACAATATCCCCGTGGTCGGCGAACTCCTCGGCGCGGACCCCGGTCTGGCCAATTACGGCGGCGATTACGGGGTGCTTTGCATGGCGGCCGGCTTCGCACGCAGGGAGATCATCGAAATGTTGATCCGGGCGGGTGCGGAACTGAACCGGCCCTGGTACGCCAACAACTACATGGGGTACGCGTTCCGGCGGCGCAAGGGATGGCACCTGGACGGGCGCGCCCTGACCCCCAACGACGATATCCTCGACATGCTAAACCTGTTCTTCGACCATGGCGCCGATCCCAACAACGCCAACTGGCACGGTGTCACCTACCTGCACAAACTGGCGGTGATCGGCGACGTGGAGAAATCCGCCCTGCTGCTGGACCGGGGCGCATCCATCGAGGCCGTGGACGACGAGTGGCGCTCCACCCCGCTGGGATGGGCCGCGCGCTGGGGACACCGGGACCTTGCGGCGTTCCTGCTGGATCGGGGCGCGGATCCCCGTGGTGGCGGTGCGGAGTGGGCGACCCCGCTGGCGCGGGCGGAGAAAGCCGGGCACCAGGAAATCGTCGAGATGTTGAAATAGAACGGATTACCAACGAAGCGTAATCGATCATGCCACAAACCGAAAGCCTGGCCGAAGATCACGCACTGGGCGAGGCCATCGTACGCAATGACCTGGCCGCCTTCGAAACGGTGATCACCTCCAGACCCGAACTGGTGGAGACGCCCGGCAGCTGGATCGATCGCCGAGGCAGGGAGCGGCCGGTCAAGCCCCTGATGCTCGCCGACATGCTGGCGCGGGTCGACATGACGACGCGACTGCTACAGACCGGCGCCGACATCCATGACCTGGATGCTTCGCTCTTCGGCTGTTGCGAGGGCCATGACCTGGCACACCTGCGGCGGTTGCTGGCCGTCGGCGTCGACCCGAACGACGCACGGAACGAAGGGTGGGACTGCGACGTGCTGTACGGTTTCCTGCAGACCTATACCCGGTCGAGCCCGGACCGTTTACACACCTGTATAAACCTGTTGATCGACCATGGCGCCGCTTTTGAAGACGGTCCGGTCATGGACATCCACCGGGGAGACCTGGATACCCTGGCGGCCCGTCTCGAGGTGGACGAACAACTCGTTACGTCCCGTTATGCCCTCGACTACGGCAATCACCTCACCCTGCGGGGAAGTACGCTACTCCACGTGGCCGTGGAGTTTCACGAACTGGACGCGATAGCCCTGCTGCTGGAACACGGGGCCGATCTCGACGCACGGGTGTCCATCGGACGGAACGGCGTGGGAGGCCAGACGCCCCTCTTTCATGCCATCGGCACGAACCAGGGGACGGGCTTTCACGTATTCGAACACCTGCTGGACCTGAAACCCGACCCGGCTGTGAAGGCCTTGATCCAGTCGAACCCGGGCGACAACCATCTGGTCATGGACTGTATTCACAAGGGTGCAGATCACTTCTTCAAGGAGGTGCTGGAACTGACGCCTCGAGGATACGCGGAGAGGTTCGCGTCAGGTCCGGTCTGGAGAGAAACGAGCCGGGAGTTGGCGTTATTGATGGAGCTCGGCGCGCCTTGATGCCGCTACCCGCCGGCCACCGAACCGACGATACGGTAGGGCTCCTCGCCTTGCGCGATGGCTTCCGGTACCGGCGCGTCGGGCGATTCGAGGGAAAGGTCCCGCCCGCAACCAAAGAACCGCACGAGGGGCCGGCGGCAACCCGATCCGTAATCCCGGACCGTCCCACCGAGTTGAGGAAAGCGCGCTTCCAGTGCGTCCAGGATCTTGCGCTGGGTCACGACCCCACCGGCGATCTGCAGGATGACTTCCTTGTCCCGGCAGCCCGCCAGGTTCCGCAGGTGATAGGGCAGGACGACGCGTATCATGGGAGGGTCTGGACTTCGACGGACATCACCGGCGGGAGATTCTCCACGATGGAGCCCCAGTGGTCGCCGCCGTCGGGGGATACGTAGACCGTGCCACCCGAAGTCCCGAAGTAGATCCCGCATTCATCGAGCGTATCCACGTCCATGGCGTCCCGAAGAACGTTGACGTAGCAGTCTTTCTGCGGCAGTCCTGAGGACAACGGTTCCCATTCGTTCCCGCCGGTCCGGCTCCGGTATACGCGCAGGTGGCCCTCATCCGGGTAGTGCTCGGAGTCGCCCTTCATCGGGACGACGTAGATCGTCTCGGGTTCGTGGGCGTGCACGCCGATCGGAAAGCCGAAGTCGCTGGGCAGGTTGCCGCTCACATTCGTCCAGGAATCACCACCGTTGTCGCTGCGCATGATGTTTCTGTGGCTTTGCATGAACAGCGCGTCCGGATGGGATGGATGCATGGCGAGTCGATGGACGCAGTGGCCCACCTCGGCCTCGGGTTCGGGCATGTAGTCGGAATGCAGGCCCTTGTTGATCGGCTGCCAGGACGCACCGCCGTCCAGGGTCCGGAACGCGCCGGCCACGGAAATGGCGACAATCATCCGGTTCGGATCGCCCTTGTCCAGCAGGATGGTGTGCAGGCAGAGCCCGCCCGCGCCGGGATGCCAGCCCGAACCCGAAGGGTGGTTCCTCAGGCCGGCCAGTTCCTGCCAGGACCGGCCCCCGTCCGTCGAGCGGAAGAGCGCTGCGTCCTCGACGCCCGCGAACACCGTTTCCGGGTCGGAGAGCGATGGCTCGAGGTGCCAGACCCGCTTGAATGCCCATGGGCGCGGGTTGTCGTCGAAATCGAGGTGGGTGCCCACCTCTCCCTCGTAGGTGAATTCGTTGCTCACCGGGTCCCAGCTCTTTCCGCCATCGTCCGATTTCTGCACCAGCTGCCCGAACCAGCCCGTGCCCTGGGACGCATAGAGGCGATCCGGATTGATGGGGGATCCCTTGATGTGGTAGACCTCCCAACCTCCGAAATGCGGACCGTCGACGCTCCAGTCTTTTCGGGCGCCGTCCGATGACAGAATAAACGCCCCTTTCCGCGTGCCCACCAGCACCCTGACCGTTCCCATAATCGCTCCTGTTCCGTGCCCGCAATCCACCTGGATTCCTGGCTTCCCATGCTCGCAATACGCTTGAATACCCAGCCCCGGTATATGGTATGATAATGTAGGTATGGGCCCGGTATGTGTCAACATCTCGCCCATCGGTTCTGTTAGCCGGAATCAGCCAAAATCTGTGGCGTCCTGGCGGGGCCATTCGTACATTATCCTGATTCAGGAAACATACATCCTATCCAACACGCGGGGTCGAATATAGTGCCTGAAGATCATCGTCGGAACGGACATGTGGACGTGGCTGGTTTCTTCGAAACCATTCGAACCGGAAACCTGGACGAAGTAGTCCGAAACCTGGATGCGCATCCCTGGCTGGTTGACGTGATCAATCCCGACCGCGGCATCAACGAACGCCAGCCGCTTCACTGCGCCGCGGGTCACGGGCGGCTGGATATCGTGAAGGAGCTCGTGGCGCGGGATGCCGAGATACATCCCTACACGCCGTACCACTATCCGCCGGTGATCGTGGCGCACTGGGAAAAGCAGGAGGAAGTCAGGCGCTATTTCCTGGAGGAGATCCCGCATCGGGCGGCGGGTACGAACGGGCTCGGCGTCGGGATCGTAATGGCGGCACGCTGCGGCTGGGTGGAGATCGTGAAGGAGCATACGAAGCGGGATGCCCTGGCGGTTTTTCAAAGGGGGCCGATATTCGAGACCGCACTTCACTGGGCGGCACACAATGATACGATCGAGGTGGTCAGCGTCCTGCTGGCAGCCGGCGCGGACGTGGAAGCGGACGAAACCGGCCTGTACGGCGGCAAGCCGCTGCACTGGGCCTCGGAGCATCAGCCGGAATCGGTGCGCGTGTTGCTCAATCACGGCGCCGACGTCAATTCGCGCAACCTGCAGCCAGGTGACTACTTCGGCAGAACGCCGCTGATCATGAACGCTTCGCAGGACGACGACTGCCACGAAGTGACGGAATTGCTTGTCGAAGCGGGGGCCCATATCCACGCGACGGACGGTGCGGGTAGAACGGCACTGGATCATGCCGATGAGGGGCGAAGAACGCGCATCGCGGACGTACTAATGCGGTCCGGTGCGTGAATCGGTCTTACGTGGACTGGCCGCTTGAAACGCGGTTTGCGGTGCCCGCAATTAAACCATCAGAAATGATGCGGATCCATGGAGGTAGAAAATGCGAATCGAAATGACGGGCGTCTTTGTAAACGACCCCATCGAAGCGCACGAGTTCTACACGAAGATCCTGGGCTTCAAGGAGATCATGTTCGTGCCCGAGGCCAGTCTCGCCATCGTAGCTTCTCCCGAGGAACCCGACGGCACAACCCTCCTGTTGGAACCCAAAGGAACCGAGTGGTCCCAGGTTTACCACAAGGAACTCTATGAATCCGGGATGCCGTCCATCGTGTTCTCCGTGGACGATATCGCTTCCGAGTACGAACGGTTGAAGAAGCTGGGTGTCCGGTTCAGCGTGGACCCGACGAAACAGGACTTCGGCATCCAGGCCATTTTCGACGATTCCTGCGGAAATTTCATTGCGCTCGTGGAACTGAATGAAGGCGCCTGGGAGACCACGCCCTGAAGGGAGTAAACATGAACTGGACCGACATACTGACCCATGAATTGAATTACACTTACCATGCGGCAGACGGATTGATAGACCTCGTCGAGGACAAGGATCTCGACTGGAAACCATCGTCGGGCGACAACTGGATGACGACGGGCCAGTTGCTTTTTCACGTGGGTGAAGCTTGCGGTATGGCGATAAAGGGATTCGTAACGGGCGACTTCGGTTTGCCCGAAGGCGTCAGCGTGGACGACATGGGATCTGGGGATTCGTTACCCCCGGCCGAAGCGATGCCCACGGTCGCCTCGGTGGCGGAAGCAAAGGAAAAGCTCGCGGCGGACCGGAACCTGGCCTTCGAAATGCTCGAGCTTGCCGGCGAGGAACGGATGCAGAATGAACCCGCCCCCGCGCCGTGGGACCCTTCCACTCCCGTGCTTGGCCATCGCATGCTTGAGATGGTGCAGCATCTGGTTCAGCACAAGGGGCAGTTGTTCTACTACCTGAAACTACAGGGCAAGCCGGTCAACACCATGCACCTGTGGGGCGTGCAGCTTGCCGAAGACCGCGACGGGGAAAGCAAGGAGTAGCGCGTGCCCCGCTAGAGTTTGCCTTCCTTTTCCCACCGGGCGAAGAGTTCCTGGCGATAGCGTTCGGCCTTTTCTTCGTCCTTCCTGGCCCTGGCCGCGAAATACACCAGCCCAAGGGCGGCGCGGCGGCGGTCGGACCGGTTCGCGTCCGCCCGGTGAATGATCATGCTGTGATGGGCGAAGACGTCGCCCGGGCTCGCGCGCATGGCCACTTCCCGTTCCCGGTCCTCGTCGGAGAAATCGGGTATTCCCTGCGAAAACCCGAGTATGTTGGACGTCCGGTGGGGACGCATGCCCCGCCGGTGAGATCCCTGCACGTAACGCATGCATCCGTTTTCCTCGTCGATTTCATCCAGGGCGATCCAAAGGGTCACGGCTTCGTTGGGTTCCAGCATGAAGTAGAAGCCGTCCTGGTGGGGCGGGGTGACGTCGCCCACCCTGGCCGGCTTGTTGAACCACTGCGGATTCTTGGGAAGCACGTCGTCCGCGAGCAGGAATCCCGCCAGTTCCGCAAAACTGTAGGACCCGAACAGCCCGTCAAAGTACGGATCCAGTTCCGCCATGTTCTGTAGCCGCTTGATGGACGCCGGATCCGCTTTGTCTTCGTAGAAGGCCGTCGTATCGGGCGCTCCCGGAAGCACCTCTTCGATGAACCGGTCGATGTTACTGTTGATCTCGGCAGCCTCCGCTGAAGACAGATACCCCTTGAGCAGCACGAAGCCGTCTCGGTCAAAATCTTGCTTAACCTGTTCGTTGAACTCCATTTACGTGATCTCCTCTTCCTGGGCCGTGCGTTCTGGTTTAATCATAATGGCTCACTTTCGCTATTTGTCACACTAAAAAGTCACGGCCAGTCCGTTCTCCAGCACCGTATCCAGCTTGCTGACGCCTTCCGGCGGTCGGCTGTCGTAGCGCGTGACGAAATTCAGGGCCAGCACGAGCGGTCCGGCCAGATCGATCTCCAGGTTGAGTTCGCCGAGGACGCGGGTGTCGCCGATCTTGTTCCACAGCGGTTGGAAATACACCGTGCACGTGGACACGACGCGGTCATTTACAGCGATTCTAGATGACAGATAGTGGCTCCAGCGGACGACGGTAGCGTTGTCAGGGTGGTCATCCGCTGGCATCAGTTCGCTCAGCCGCTCGTGTTCCACGAAGGCGGAAGCACCTTCCCACAGCTGGAAAGCCTCGGACTCGACCAGGTGGAATCGAAGTCCGCCGCCGGCCAGTGCGCGGGCATCGAGCCGATAGGTCGTATCATAGTTGTACTGGGTGAACGCCTCGATACCGAACCGCCCATGCAGGGGGTAGTACTGGCGGAGGTGGATCAGTCCTTCATCAGCGAAACGCTCGCCCTGTTCCCATCCGAAGTCGTTGCGGGCCAGCATGAACGTATTCACCCTGGGGTGATCGAAGTCCAGCCGTCCTTCCAGTCCGATTTCCTTCAGATCCGTATTCCCCGTATGCATCTCCAGGTTCAGGGCCAGAGCGCCCGAGAAACCCGTGGAACCCGCATCCCGGCGCAGCGCTTCGATGTTCACCTGGGCTATTGAATGGCCTGACGCCAGCGCTAGCAGCAGGAGGAAGAGCAGGTAAAGGTATCTCAAGCCGGAGTCTCCGGAATACTTAGTGCTTGCCATACCGATCCGTGGCTGTTTTCATTGTCCTAATATACTTCGATACTAGTCCGTAGTGAAACGATATGTAGTCCTGCGAAGGACGCATTAATGACAGACATTCGCGTCGGCCTGATCGGATACGGGGGTTGGACCCGGTTGGCCTTCGTGCCCGCGCTCCGGCAGCATGACCGTGTCCGGATCGTGTCTGCCGCGGCGTTCAGCCAGGCGTCTCGGGAACGCATCCGCGAGGAACTGGGCCCGGATGTGCAGGTCTATGGCGGCTTCGAGGCGTTGCTGGCCGGCCCGGAACTCGATGCCGTCATGATGGCTATACCCGACGCCATCCACGAGGCGGCCATGGAAGCCGTCCTCGACGCGGGGGTCGCCGCCTACTACGAACCACCGCTCGCCGACCATCCCGGCGGCATACGCAAGATGCTGAAGCGGCTGGTCACGGCCGGCCAGGTCACCCACGGCGATCTCGAAATCGGCTACGCTTCGGTCATACACCGCGCCGCGGAACTGTTGCGGCAGGGCGCGGTCGGCGCGCCGCAGACCGTCCACCTGAAACTGCGAAGCAACTGGGCGCAATTCGGCGGCCCGGACCTGTGCCTCGCCCACCACCTGGGCCCCTGGTACGTGGACGGGCTGAACAGCATCATCGGCCGTTCGCCGGACAAGGTGCTCGTCATGGACGGCCACGGGCAGCCGGGCCGGCGACAGTTCCACAGCCTGGTCCATTTCGACTACGGCGGCCTCTGGGGCACGATCCACCTGAACATCGACTCGGTCGATACGCTGGAGACCACGATCGAGGTGACCGGCGACGAAGGCGACCTGGCCGTCGACTATTTTCGCAATACGATACAGCTACGCAGCATGTCCAATCTCGAGGGCGAAACGATCCACGTGGAGCCCGCGATGCCGGTGGTGGGCGGCTGGCCAGGCGAGGCGGAGAGCGTCGCCGATTTCCTGGACGCCGTGGAAAAGGGCACGCCGAACCGCACCGACGCCAGGATGGCCGCGCAGCTCTATCTCACGGGACTGGCCATAGAGCAGTCGAAGGAAACCGGCGGCTGGGTCGAGATCGAAGAGGCGGCCGGACTGGCCTGATGTCCGGACTGGTCCGATATCCGACAAGGACTGGTTGCCGGTCCGGTCTGTTACCAGTAGAGGCGGGAGCGTGGCATGAAAAGCGGGAGTGAGGCATGAAAGGTGTTCGAGTAGATCCGGAACGGCGGGAAACGCGGATGCTCAGGCGGCACGTGCCCTTTTCCGGTGCGCGCGTCCTCGACATCGGTTGCGGCGACGGCCGGTTGTCGAACCGGATCAGGGGATGGATCGAATCGATCGTCGGGGTCGACCTGGCCGGGGAAGACGTCGGGCGCGCCCATGCCCGGAAGCGGTTGGATGGCATCGCGCGCTTCGCCGTGGCCGATGCGTCCAGTCTGCCCTTCCAAGACCGGAGTTTCGACCTGGCCCTGTACTCATGGTCTTTGTGATGAGTGCAACAAGAGGGCATGGGGCATGCCCTTCACGAAGCCATACGCGTACTGAAGCCCGGTGGCCGGGTGGTCGACATCCGTCCGTATTTCCCGGCAAGCCTGGGCAATCGCCGGCACGCGAGGCAGCAGGTGTATTGCCAGGTCGCCCATGAGGTGAACCTGGTGGCCACGCTGGCCCGGGACTACGTCGACTTCCATTTCGCAGACCGGGTGATGGCGGAAGCGGTCCGGGACGGCAGCCTGGACGCGGTTTTTCACACAGATTTCGTTTTCCGGCACTACTTCGACAGCCTGGAACTGTTCGACCGGTGCAGGGCCCGGTGGTGGGACAAGGCGCACATACCTGTTGCGGATCGGCGCTACCTCGAACGAACCTTGAGGTGTCATCCCTCGGCCGTAATTCGTGTAGATACACCAGTACAACTTCAAGTACTGACGAAAAGGTAGAGAAAAGGAGGGAGCATTCCGTCATGGTCCAGCCCATCTCGTTGAAACACCGCATCCGCAGCGGCGAAATCGTGACCGGCCTGGGGGTATCCATGGATTCCAGCCGGGAAGACCTGGAACGGTATCTTCAACAGGGCAAGATCGATTTCTTCAACGTGGACTGCCAGCACAGCCCCCAGAGCGAGGACCGGATCGTGTCCTTCTGCGCCTCCGCCGAGGCGTTGGGCGTGCGGGTGATCCTGCGCATCAAGCATACCCGGCATACCTACCTGATCGGGAACTACCTGGACCTGGGTCCCGCGGGTATCCTCGTTCCCGAAGTCAGGGAGGAAGCCACGGTGCGCGAGGCGGTCCATTTCTTCTACTATCCGCAGTTCGGTGGTAGAAGCTGGGGAGGTAGTGCGCGGCACGGCATTACCGGTCGTGGCGACCGCCTCGAGTATGCGGCCTGGTGGAACGACACGGGCGTCCTGTGGCTGCAGCTCGAATCGGTCGATGCAATCATCAATTGCCGGAAACTTGCGCTGGAGGGCGTAGACGTCCTCACCTTCGGGCCCAACGATCTCCTGTACGACATCGAGCGATACCGAAACCCCCCATTCCGGACCGTCGACGACTGTGTTCAGCACGTCGCCCGGGAAATGGAGGGAACGTCCGTCGCCGTCAGCCTGGCCCTCCTGGACCCATCGGACCGGCAGAAGTATATCGACATGGGACTGACCGTGCTCCAGACGCCCATGGTGGTCTGATCCGGACCTGTACGTCCATTTATCTCGTCAACCACGCACGTAAGATCCACCAATGTTTGTCAAAGGAACCATTGATGAATCGTCCGCCGGAAGCATACATCCATGTCGATGAAAAATCCCTGCTGGCCTTCACGACGGCCTGTTTCGAGAAGGTTGGCCTGTCCGGCCATCATGCTTCGATCATCAGCCGGCTGCTGGTAAACTCCGATCTCAGAGGCGTGCGCAGTCATGGGGTCCGCGCGGCATCCGGCTATACGCGGTCATTCGCCGAGGGGCATCACAATCCACGGCCCAGTGTGCGGGTCATCGGCGAATCGCCGACTACGGTTACAGTGGACGGCGACGGCACGCTCGGGTACTGGCCCATGGTGGAGGCGACCGAAGGAGCGATCGCCAGGGCCCGCGAAACGGGCATGGGCATGGGACTGGCTCGACACATCGGCCATTACGGCTCGGCGGGCCACTACACCCGCATGTGCATGGAGTCGGGCTGCATCGGATTCTCGGTCCAGGGTTACCGCAACATGGGGGATGCCCGCGGCCAGGATCCGAAACCGCAGATCGGTTACTTCGGCAATCCGCCGCTCTGCTTCGGCATGCCGGCGGGCGACGAACCGCCTATCGTGCAGGACGTAGCCACGCGCATCCTGGCCGATTACCAGCATTCGCCCGAATTCGACGATCTCCTGTCCCGCATACCGGCCGCCTTCTTCAAGAGCATCGGTTACGGGGCGGTCGCCACGGTCCTGGGATGCGCGCTGGCCGGCGCCGCGTTGCCGGAGGCTGACGAAGTGCAGGCGCGGTGGCCCGGCGCAAGTCACGGCGGCATGGTTCTGGCCATTCACATCGAAACGGTGATTCCCGCGGGGGATTTCAAGAAGGAAGTGGATCGTTTCGTAAAGGATGTGAGAGAGACCTACGAGCCCATGCCGGGATATGACGAGGCCTTGCTGCCCGGCGCGATTGAAGAAGAACGTATGGCACTCCACCGGGAGCAGGGCATCCGGTTCGGCGAGATCGAACAGCGCACCGTACGGGAAATGAGCGAGCGGCTGGACGTACCGCTGCCCTGGAGTGATCAGGATTAACGTGTAGGTAACCGGTAGGTCAGAAAAACCGCTCACCGCGCGTAGTCTTCATTCAGTCGAGAGGGGAAACAACGTGGCAAAGTACCGCGCAGGACTCATCGGATTGGGCTGGATGGGAATGCTTTACGATCTCGCGGAAAGGACCGGCGTGTGGGACGTGGATGATATCGATCGCCCCACGCCGGAACTGGATATCCATCGGCGTTTCCTTTACCACGAAAACCCGGGTACGGAGGGTCTGCCGTCATCCTACGCGGAAGCCCTCTGGGACCGGCCGGAGATCGACCTGATCGCCGCAGCGGACAGGGATGTGAAGCGGCTTCGCGCCTTCCGGAAACGGTACGGCGTCGTGTCCCTCTATGACGACGCCGGGGACATGCTGGCCATCGAACGGCCGGATATCGTATCCGTCGCGACGAACACTAAACATCGCGCTGATCTCACCTGTCTCGCCGTACATCACGGAGCGAAAGGTATCTTCACCGAGAAGCCCATGGCCCATACCCTTGAGGAAGCGGACCGGATGGTGCGCACCTGCGCGGAAGCGGGCGTGCCGTTGAGTTGCGGGGCGATCGCCACCACCCATCCATCCTTCGCCCGTGCCGGCGCCCTGGTACGCGCTGGCGATATCGGGGAGGTGCTGTCGATCGAAGCGCCGGGACCCTTCGCTCAACACCAGAACTGGTCCTATTTCGTGGACAGCGTACCGGCCTGGGTAATCGGAACCGGCGATGAACCGCGGCGGGAATCGGGCAGCGACGAATTCACGGGACAGGGCATGATGGTGACCGAAAGCGGCCTCGTGGTGCATTTTCGCAAGGGCGCACCCGGCGTACGCCTGCACGGTAGCAAAGGCGACCTGGCTTACGACTTCCCCACGGGCTGGCAGCGATGGGAAGCGATGGAGGTGGAAGGCCGGCCCTACCGGGTGGAGGTGCCCTGGCCGGGACCCCAGTTCGTGCCCCCCTATGGCGGGGTGTATTCGCTGAACGACGTGATGGACTGCCTGGCGGGGAAGCTGGACGAGCCCAAGAACTCCGGCCGCAGGGTCGCCATGGCACTGGAAGTGGAGATCGCCTTGAAACTTTCCTCCGCGCGGGGCGGCGTGCGTGTCGACCTGCCCCTTGAAGACCGTTCGCTGGGGCTCAACTACGATTGGTTTCGGTAGGCGGGTTCTTCAGGCGTTCGACCCCTCTCGCTGTATCCTCCGGATCCCCGTCGTCAGCCGCTTCAGGTCTTCGTCCGAATTGAACACGTGGGTCGAAACACGGGTGCTTTCCGCCGCGAATTCGAGCGGGGAGACCAGCACCTTCTCCTGCTGTTGCAGGCTCTCCGACAGGGGTCCCGCCTCCAGGCCCGGCACGTGGAAAGTAACGATTCCCGATGAATCGTCGTAGGACGCCGGCGTTTCCAGAACGAGTCCCGGGACCTCGAGCAAGGCGGCCTTCATCCGGTCGGTGTACGCCGAGATGCCAGCGAAAATCGCTTCCCATCCCAGCCCTTCCCAGATATCCAGGGCCTTGCCGAATCCGGCCTGGTCCGGCACGCTCCGCGTGGCGAACTCGAAACGCCGGGCTTCATCGTGCAGGTCCATGTGGCCTTCCTGGTCGAAGGACTTCTGCGAGTGCGACCCGATCCAGCTCGGCTTGAGCCAATCGATCCGGTCCCGGCGGATGAACAGGCCCCCGGTGCCCTGCGGCGCCATGGTGTACTTGTGCCCGCAGAAGCTGTAGAAGTCGCAGTCCAGCGCGCGCACGTCGATCGGTATGGCCCCGAAGGACTGCGCGCCGTCGAAGAGGACGGGCGTGTCTTTCCCGTGGGCCAGGTCGCAGATCGCCCGGCCCGGCAAGCGCAGACCCGTGCGTCTCGAGACATGGCTGACGCTGACGAGCCGCGTGCGGCCGTCGATCAGCCGGTCCATCTCCTCAAGCGTTCTGCCGAGGTCGTTATACATCGGCGCGAACCGGAGTTCCACGTCGTACCGCCCGGTCAGGTTGTACCAGGTCAGCCGGTTGCCCGGATGCTCGTGGTCGGTGAGCAGTACGTTGTCGCCCGGTTTCCAGTCGATGCCGTTGGCCACGATGTTGATGCCGATCGTGGTATTCTCCGTCATGACGATCTCTTCCGGTGTGGCGTTGACGGTACGGGCGACCTTGCCCCTGATATCCCGCTTCAGTTCCTCGATCCGCCCGGCGACAAAGGGCAGTGCGGGGCCCCGGCTTTGGAACTTCAGCCAGTGGACGACTTCATCGACGACGGGGTTCAGTTTGGGAGAAAACCCGCTGGTCTGGAAATACGCGTATCCATCCAGGTCGGGCAGCATGGCCCGCACGTCTGCGGTCAGTGACATGGACCTAATTCCTTGTGGATTCGGGTGGCATTTCGTGGTCCGGCCTCATTCTGGTCGGTATGGAGGATGGATATTGCAGCATCCAGCCCTGATCGTCGTGAAATGGTAGGGTTGCCTGCGGAACCTGTCAATTGAATTGGGCTTGACGCCTGCGTCCGTTGGGTTAATTTGCTCGCACTTCCTCGCTCCATCGCGATCCAGGGCCGGATAATCCATGCCACGGAGTACCTGACGTGTACAGACTCGAGGGCCACCGCATCGGCGATGCATGGTATTTTGCCGACGGCGCAACTGTCCATGCCTGGTTTCTCGCCATGCCCCTGGATCGAAAAGCCGGCTGGAGAATCGACCACTGCGTTTCCGATGACTTGAAGCACTGGCAATACGAGGGTACTGCCCTCGAACCGGGTCCACCGGACGCGTGGGACGGCAAGTCCCTGGCGACCGGCAGCGTCATCCGGCACGACGGGCAGTACTGGATGGCCTATACCGGCCACAAGCACGAGACCGCCTTTGTCCAGCGCGTGGGCATGGCCGTTTCCGATGACCTGGATACCTGGCGCAAACTCCCCGAAAACCCCACCTCGGTGGCCAACCCCGCGTACTACGAGATCGAATCGAGCGGCCAGCGCCAGCTCACCCACTGGCGGGACCCCTTCCTCCTGGACACGGGCGACAGTGTCCTCCAGTATGTCTGCGCGCGGCGCACCGACGGGGACGTGGCCGAACGGGGCAGTGTCGGCATCGCCCGGTCGACAGACATGATCCACTGGGAATGCCTCCCGCCGCCGGAACACGACCGGATGACCGAGGAAATGGAAGTGCCTCAGGTTTATTTCATCGAAGGCCGCTTGTATCTCGTCTTCTGTACCCACGACTTCTGGCTGTCGCCTTCCTTCAGGGACCGGTTCCCCGGCCATGTCTTCAGAAGCACCGACTATGCCATGGTGGGCGATTCGCCGCTGGGTCCGTTCCGGATCCACGGCACGGGCGAGATCATGCCCGAAGCGCCGCCCGGCCGCTTCTATGCCAGTCAGTTCATCGAGCACGACGGTAGTTGGTTCCTGCTGGGTACCGAGGGCCTGGACGCGGAGAGCGGCATTTCGGACCCTCTGCCGGTCGTAGCGGATGAATCGGGTATACATGTGGCCAGAGGTTGATTGAAGACAGGTTGATTGGCGAGAAGAAGATACGGGAAAAAGTATATGGCTCATGACGTCGTCGGCGTGGGATGCGCCTGCCTGGACTTCCTGGGTATCGTGCCCCACCTGCCGGACCAGGACGACCAGGTCTGGATGAGCGACTCAACCCAGCAAGGCGGCGGGATGGTCTCCACCGCGCTGGTCACGCTTTCCAGGCTGGGGGTGTCCACCGCCTTCGTGGGCAAAGTCGGAAACGACATGGCGGGCCGCGCCGTAAAGCAGGAATTCGACGAGTACAGGGTCGACTCGGCCCATTTGGTCGTGGAGGCCGGTGCAACGACCCCCGTCAGCATGATTCTCGTCGATGAATCGACCGGGCAGCGAACCATTATGGCCGGCGGGACGACTGTTGAAATGTCCCCTTCTGAAATACCCACCGGAATGATCACCGCCGCCAGGTACCTTCATCTCGACACCACGGGACGTCAGGCCGCACTGGCCGCCGCGGAAATCGCACGCAATGCCGGCGTGCCCGTGGTGCTGGACGCGGACAGCCTCTCCCGCCCGCAGGATATCGAGGATCTGCTTCGGTCTACGGATTACCTGATTGCTTCACGGGTGTTCGCAGAAGCGCTGACCGGCAGGGCCGATCCGGTAGAGGCCGCGAAGTCCCTGGCCTGTTACGGATCGTCCGTAACGGTCGTAACTCATGGAGAAGAAGGAAGTTACACGCTGTCAGGCGGCCGGTTATTCCACACGCCGGCGTTCCCCGTGGAGGTCGTCGATACGACCGGCGCGGGCGACGTATACCACGGCGCATACACTTTCGGCCTGCTGCAGGAATGGAGTCTAGAGAAGACGGCGGTATTCTCATCGGCCGTCGCCGCCTTGAGCTGCACCCGGCTCGGGGGACGAACCGGGATTCCGGACTTAAACCGCTCGATGGATTTCCTAAGGGGACGTGGCGCGGAGCACTTCAACGACGGGGACTAGCTGCGTCGACGAGTGAATTGATCCAACGAGGTCCCGGCCGGCAGCAAAACCGGCCGGCAGCACCACCGCGGCAGCACCGACCGGCGTCAGCCCCAGCCGACGGCTACAGTATTTCCTTCATCACTTCGATCAGTCGATCGATCTCCGCCGGCGTGTTGTAGAAGTGGGTGGAAACCCGTATCATGTCGTGGGAGCGTCTCTGGTCCCGGCTCACGACGATGCCGGCCTTTCCTCGGAGGATGCCTCGAAGAAGCGAGGTGTCCCATCCCTCGACGCCGAAGGAAGTGATGCCCGGACTCGACAGCGCATGATCCGTGGAGGTCCCCAGGCTGATTCCGGGCATCTCCATTAGTTGTTCCTTCAGATAGTCGGACAACATGCGGTCGCGGGCGTAAATCGCGTCCATACCAATGGAATCGAGAAAATCCAACGCGGTTTTTATCGCGGCCCGGATGGGTCTCTCGTACGTGCCGTGGGGGCCAATGCGCCAGAGTTGCTGTTCCCGGTCGTCCCACGGGCCGTTGCCGTCGGACGTGGGCCAGAAGGTCTCCTGAAATCCCTCCCGAACGTACAGACAACCGGTGCCGGAGGGGGTCAGCGCCCACTTGTGGAGGCTCGTGGCGAAGAGATCGCACCCCATCTCATGCAGGTTGACGGGGGTCATTCCGGGTGCCTGGGCGCCGTCTACCGCCGACACGATATCCTTCTCGCGGGCCATGTCGCACAGTTCTTTGACGGGGTAGAGCAGGCCGGGGCCGCGGGTGACGTGGCAGAAGAAAACCACTCTCGTCCTCGGGGTCAGCGCCTGTTCGAACAGATCCACCACTTCCTGTTTGCTCTTCGGAGGACTGGGGATCTGAACCTGGTTGACCTGAATGCCGAATCGCCGGGCACGGCGCGTCCACGGCTGGATGCCTGCGATGTGCTCATCCGAAGTCATGAGCACTTCGTCCCCCGGTTCCATCCGAATCCCGTTCGCGATGACGCTCAGTCCTTGCGTAGCGTTCCGGGTCAGCACCATTTCACGCTCGTCCGCTCCCAGAAACCGGGCGGCCGTCTTCCGGCTTGCCTCCACTTCGTCCCACAGTCGGGACCTTCCCTCACTGCCGGCTTCCGCGAGATACACGTACCCGTCGTAGACCGCCTGCGTGACCGGTTTCGGACACAGCCCAAGGGTCCCGTTGTTCAGATAGATGGTATCGGGATTCAGGTGAAACTGCGCGCGGACCTTCTCCCAGTAGGCTTCGTCGTCGATCGTGGCGGGCGGACCGGAGGGAGACGCTTCGCTTTCCTGCGCGAACGCCGTCGCATCCCACATCGAGGTCGCCGCCACACCGGCCGCCGCCGCGAGACCGCCCTTGAGAAACCGTCGCCGGCTTCCCGTGTCGCCCATCGCAGTGCCGTCCGATTCCATCCGGCCGATCGACGCTTCGTCTGCAGGACCTTCGTTGCGATTCATGCGGTTACTCCTGTGCCTCTTCGAAAATGGTTTCGATCTCCCGGTGGCTCAGCGGGCGGTTATACAGTCTGACGTCGTCCAGGTCCAGGCGCGACAGGTTCCATCCGCTCCCGAAGGTAGCGAAGGTCAGCCACATGCGGCCCAGTTCGATGTACCGGTAGGGATTCGGCGTTATCTGTTCCACGGAAAGTACCCCATTGACGTAGATTTTCTGATCCATGAGTCCGTCAGGCCGGGTATTCAACGTCGCGGCCACGAATGTCCAGGCATCGGGTGCGGGCGCCGATTCGGTCATCACTTCCCACTGGGTCGCCACGTCGTCCACGCGGAATCCGACCTTCCCCTCCTGTATCGACATGGAATAGGGGTCCTGTCCCCAGGCGCCGTCACCGTACCAGAGTACCTGGCTGTACTCGCTATCGGTATCGAATCCCCGTATCCAGCACGTAATGGTCAGGTAGTGGAGAAGGTCGAGCGACGGGTTTTTGACCACCGCCCAGTCCTCGTTGCCGTCAAATCGAAGCGCCCCTCCCCTTCTACCTTCTATGTGCTCAGGCTGTCCCATCACGATAGTCTTCAGTCCACTGGCCGACACGTCGTGCATTTCGGCCGTCTCCATGGGCCAGTGGGCCACGAGAGCGTCTGCAACCGATGACTTCGGCGGATCCGGCACTTCGATGCCCGGCAGGGCCGGAGGCTGCCATCCGTTCTCCCGGGTCAGGGCCAGTATGGCCTCCGGTGAGAGCGTTTCCGTGTAGATACGGACGTCGTCGATCACGCCCTTGAAGTAGAAATCCGGTTCACCCGAACCCTTGCGTCCGACGTAGACAGGTTCCTGCGGGTGCGGCGGGAAAGGCGCTTCGGCCTGATCATGAAGTTCACCGTCCATGTACAGCCGGTGTTCCTCGCCGTCGTGGGTAACGGCCAGGTGCCGCCAGACGGAGGTCCCGACAGGACGGGTAATCAGGGGATCGCGGCCCCGGCCCATGATGTGCCAGGTGGGCAATGGACCGAATGCGCTGAGTTGGAAGACGCGTCGTTCGCTGGAGCCGCCGCTGTCCTGCGTGATGACACCGTTGGTCCAGTACCGGGAGAATGCGTCGTCGTCGTATTTTACCCAGACCGACAGGGTGAAGGCCTCGCTGGAAAGAGCCGGAGGAGGCGCGACGCGGATATGGTCATTCTTTCCGTCGAAGGCAAAGGCCGCATTCGGCTGCCCGAACCGGTCTTCGGTGGAGACCGGACCGAACAACTCGCCGTGATGCTCGTTTCCGCTCGTATCCCGAGCGTCGCCGTCGAACAGCAGTTCGAGGACCAGGTTGGATCGGTCGACCGTCGGCGACTGGGCCGCGGATACGCCCGGATGCGTGAGGAGAAGGAACAACGCGGTCATCATCAGAACGACGCGACTGGTCATACGGCCATTCCTTTCAAGCAGACTGGACCTGAGATTTCCGGGGTGACGACATTACTACCGGTACACGGACGGGGATGCACGACGACGGCAAACGCGGTGCGCATGGTGGTGCCCAAGCGCTTCCGAAGCGGTCCATGATCCGCTTGACGATGGCGGTCTGAAGCCATATCTTCCTGTCGATCAACTAAACAGTACGGGAACGTAAATACAGTCCGTTCAATAAAATAGCCTGCCGATCGTACCGGCAGGTCTGGTTCCGGATCCAGGTCCGGAAGTGAACTGCGAAACTGGTTATATTCACTACTTCTACAACAGTCCATCCCAAAGTATTCATTCTTAAAAGGAAAGCCCAGGTTTCCATTCATGTCTTCACGCACCAGGATCAACATCGACACCCCCATGGTCCCGCCGCAGTGGGCCTTGCTGGAGCGCGCGCTCATCCGCTCCATGTCCCAGGCGCTCGAACTGTTCTACGAAAAGTACTTCGACGAGCAAGGCTACCTGGAATGCGTGCCCCGCTGGGGCGCCCTCGACGGCCCGGACGATGCCATCGAAAACCTGGCGAACTGGCCCGTCGTCTACCTGCTCGGCGGGGGTGACCGCATTCTGGAAATGTGCAAGACGGCGCAGGACGGCCATATCCGCCAGTACACCGAGGCCAAGACCGTCGACGTGCCCTTTGCCCGGGACGGCATGTATTACAAGGAATTCCCGGTGCACAGCGACTGGGCCCATCACGCCGAGGGCCTGGTGGTGTTCAACCTGCTGGGCAACTGCGATCCGGACGACGAAAACCATATCCGCCGGACGAGGAGGTTCGCCGGTTTCTACATGGACGAGGATCCCCAGGCGAAGAACTACGACCCGGAACGCCGGTTGATCCGGAGCATGTTCAACGGCAGCCGGGGGCCGATGCTGCGGAAGACCACGGCCCTGGACTGGGTCGGCGACCCGCTGGAGGACGGCCGGTACGACCTGCTTCACGGCCAGCGCGATTACGCGGAGATGTGCGAGCGGTTCGAAACCTACAATGACGTGGCGGGCGACCATCCGCTGAACCTGACGAGCACGGGGCTGGCCTTCAACGCCTATGCGCTCACCGGCGAAACGAAGTACCGGGACTGGATCCTCGAATACGCGGACGCGTGGGTGGAACGCACCTATGCCAACGGGGGCGTGATTCCCTCAAACGTGGGTCTGGACGGCGTCATCGGCGGCGCCTGCGAAGGCCGGTGGTGGGGCGGCGTCTACGGATGGAATCACAAGGTGTTCGCCCATCGCCACGGCCGGCTGGACAACTTCACCCTGAACGCCGTCGCCCACGCGGTGGACGGGTTCGGCAACGCCCTGCTGCTCACCGGCGACCGGAAATACGTGGACGTCTGGAGAACCGTCCTCGAATCGGTCAACGCCAACAAGAAGACCGTGGACGGCGTCACCATGTATCCCCACATGCACGGTGACGACGGGTGGTACGATTACGCGCCCGAACGCTATGACCGGGGTGCGGTCGAGGTGTACGACTGGTCCATGAACCCGGACGACCGCGCGCTTGCCAGCGACCAACCCTGGCTGAATTACCTGGACGGGTCGAACCCCGGCTTTCCCGTGGAAGCGTTGAAGCAGGACTTCGAGGATCTGCGGGGCCAGGTGGAGAAGATCCGCAACGATACGTCGACGCCGGATACCCGCCTGTCGGACAATCCCAATCCCTTCAACCCGGCGCGGATCGAGACCCTCGTGAATCTCATGACCGGGGGACCCCGACCCGCCTACGCCCGGCCGCTGCACTGCCGGCTCTGGTACTTCGACCCGGAACGCGGACGGCCCGGCGTCCCGGATGACGTGGCCACCCTGGTCGATCGGATAGACGCCGATGGGCTCGACGTGCACCTGGTAAACGTCAACCCGGTCGACGCACGCACCGTGACCGTCCAGGGCGGCGCCTACGGGGAGCACCGGGTGAGCACGGTCGAGTGCGACGGTCGAAGGGTAACCGTAGACGATACCGATTTCGCCGTACGCCTCGCGCCCGGATGCGGCGCGCGCCTGACGCTGAGCCTGCGACGCTACGTCAACCAGCCGACGGCCCGGTTTCCTTGGGACCGGTAGTGCGTTTACATTATTGACGCGCGTAACCGGAGTTGAGACGCGTTGCCAGACAGGCAAAGCCAGGACAGGGGACAAGGAGAATCTGCATGACCGTCGACCAGGCAAGCCCGGTGTTCAGGGCCCGGCGCATTTCCAAGGTCTACCGAATGGGCGAGGTGGACGTATCGGCCCTCCGGGGCGTCGACCTGGACCTGTACGCCGGCGAGCTGGCCGTTTTCCTGGGAGCGTCGGGAAGCGGCAAGTCGACGCTGCTCAACATCCTGGGCGGGCTCGATGTGCCCACGGACGGCCAGGTCTACTATCGCGAACGGGAATTGACCGCGGCGGATGAACGTGAGCGGACGAATTTCCGTCGGAAGTCCGTGGGTTTCGTCTTCCAGTTTTACAACCTGATCCCCAGTCTCACGGCGCTGGAGAACGTGGAACTGGTCACCGAAATCGCCGACGGACCCATGCCGGCGGAGGAAGCCCTTCGCCTGGTGGAACTCGAACCGCGCATGCACCATTTCCCGGCCCAGATGTCGGGCGGAGAGCAGCAACGCGTAGCCATCGCCCGGGCCATTGCGAAACGCCCGGAAGTGCTTCTGTGCGATGAGCCTACGGGCGCCCTGGACTACGCGACCGGCAAACGGGTGCTGGAAGTGATCGAGAAGGTCAACAGCACGCTGGGCACCACGACCGCGGTCATCACCCATAATGCCGCGATCGCGGACATGGCCGACCGGGTCATCCGCCTGCGCAGCGGCGAGATCGTCGAGGTATACGCCAATCAGGTAAAGAAACGGCCGGACGAATTGAGCTGGTAGGCTGCCTAATCGAGAGAGCCATGACCATTCTGAACCGCAAGTTGTTTCGCGAACTGGCGCGCATGCGCGGCCAAGTCATCGCCATCACGCTGGTGATGGCCTGCGGGATCATGGTCTACGTCTCCTCGCGCCACACCTACATCGCGCTGCTGGAGTCGCAGGAATCCTACTATACCAGCTACCGTTTCGCCGACGTGTTCGCCGGCATCAAGCGGGCGCCGGCGCAGGTCGCGGAGCGCATCGCCCGGATCCCGGGCGTTTCCGGCGTCCGCACGCGGATCGTGATGGACGTGAACCTGGACGTGCCCGGGCTGGATGAGCCCGCCACCGGCCGGCTGGTCTCCATTCCCGAGATACGCCGGTCCGTGCTCAACGACCTTGCGATCCAGCAAGGCCGCTACCCGGCGATCGGCCGGCCCGAAGAGGTCATCATCAGCGAAGCCTTCGCGTTGGCCAACGGACTGGTTCCGGACGACTGGATCGGAGCGGTCATCAACGGACGGAGGAAGGCCCTGCGCGTCGTGGGCATCGGCCTGTCGCCCGAATACGTCTACGAAGTGCAGGGATCCGGATCCATCTTCCCCGACAACCTGCGTTTCGGCGTGATCTGGATGAGCCGGGACGCCCTCGGCGCCGCCTTCGACATGGAGGGCGGGTTCAACGATCTGTCGGTCGCCCTGTCTCCGGAGGCGCGCGAGCGGGACGTGATCGACCGCATGGACCTCATCCTCGAACCCTACGGGAGTGCGGGCGCCTTCGGCCGGGACAGCCAGATCTCCCATAAGTTCCTTTCTGATGAAATCCTGGGCCTGAGCGTATCCAGCAACGTAACGCCGGCCATCTTCCTCGGGATCGCGGCGATTCTGCTGCACATCGTGTTCTCCCGCATGGTGCGGGCCCAGCGGGACCAGATCGCCATCATGAAGGCCTTCGGCTACCGTAACCTGTCGATCGGATGGCACTATCTGAAATTCGCCTTCCTGGCCGTTTCCGGCGGGACCCTCCTCGGCATCGTGGGCGGCTTCTGGATCGGCCGGCCGCTCACCGGCATGTACCAGGCCTACTACCGTTTTCCCGACCTGGTCTACGAGTTGCACGTCGACGTCATCACCCTGTCCGCGGTGATCAGCGTTTCCGCCGCGCTGCTGGGTACCCTGCACGCTCTCCGCGCGGCCATGGCCCTGCCACCCGCGGAAGCGATGCGGCCGGAGTCGCCGCCCCACTTCAGACCGCTCGCGATGGAACGCATGGGCGTGCACCGGATGCTCTCGCCGGTCTGGCGGATGATCTTCCGCAATATGGAACGAAGGCCGGCCCGGACGATGCTTTCCGCCTTCGGCATCGCCATGTCGGTGGCGATCCTGGTCATGGGACGTTTTACCTTCGACTCCATCGAATACATGATCGACTACCAGTTCCGCACGGTACAGCGCGATGACGCGGCGGTCGTCTTCGCGGGTCCCCGTCCCGCGAGCGCCCGGTTCGAACTGGCCCATCTGCCCGGTGTCGTCCGCTCCGAGCCGTACCGCGCCGTGCCTGTCCGGCTTCGTGCCGGTCATCTCGTGAAGCAGACCGCCATAACGGGACTCGATCCGGCCGGTGAACTGCGGCAGCTGATCGATCGGGACGGCCGGATTCAGTCCCTGCCGCCGGAGGGCATCGTGCTGAACAAGACGCTGGCCGACCTTCTGGCGGTGCGTGAGGGCGATATGCTCGCCGTCGAAGTCCAGGAAGGGTCGAGAATGCAGGGCAGCCTGCCGGTAACCCTGATCGTCGACGAGTTGATCGGCACCACCGCGTACATGGACAGCCGCGCACTGAACCGGTTCCTGGGCGAAGGCCGGACGATCTCCGGCGCGTATCTCTCCGTGGACCCGCTCCGGGCGGCCGAGTTGTACAGCACATTGAAAGAGACGCCGGCCGTGGCGGGTGTCGCCGTCCGCGAGGCCGTGATCAAGGGTTTCGAGGATACCATCGCCGAAAGCACGAACGCCACCACGTTCACCCTGACCATCTTCGCGTGCGTCATCGCCTGCGGCATGGTCTACAACGGCGCCCGCATCGCCCTGGCGGAACGAAACCGCGAAATGGCCAGCCTGCGGGTGCTCGGGTTCACCGAGCGGGAGATATCGGTCGTCCTCCTGGGCGAACAGGCCATCATCACCCTTTTTTCGATACCGATTGGATTTCTGATCGGATGGGCATTATGTTATCTTGCCGTGGACGCCACCGCCCAGGAATTGTTCCGGATGCCGTTGGTCATCACCGGAAAGACCTACGCGTTCGCCTTCCTTGTCGTCACCGCGGCGGCCGTGGCGTCCGCGTACATCGTCCACCGGAAACTGCGCTACCTGGATCTGGTCGGCGTGCTCAAGACCCAGGAATAACCGTGAGACCGTTATGAAAATACGTCGCAAGCACATCATCTCCTTCGTGGTCCTCGCCGCCGTCCTGGTCCTTCTCGTCCGCGCGTTCATGCCGGCGCCGGTCCTGGTCGACTCGGCCACGGCGGAGGTAGGTCCCTTACGGGTGACGATCAGCGAGGAAGGCAGGACTCGCGTACGGCAGCGTTACCTGATTACGGCCCCGGCGTCCGGCCGGCTGGCGCGCCCGGCGTTGAATGAAGGGGACCGGGTCGGCCAGGGCGATGAACTGGCGCGCATCACGCCTTCTCCCCTCGGTTCCCGCGAGTCCGCGGAGGCCCGCGCCCGGATCGAAACGGCCGAAGCACTGGTCCGTGAGGCCGAGGCGAACGTCGCCCGCGCGCGGGTAGAACAGGAAGAGGCGGCCCGCGGCCGGGACAGGGCGGAACAACTCGCCGCGAGCGGCAGCATCTCGCGGGAGCGCCTGGAGCGCGCCGTGCACGCGGCAACCGTCGCCGAACGGACCCTGGAATCCTCTCTCTTTCGCCACCGGGCGGCCGTCTCCGAACACGAGGTCGCCCAGGCGGCGCTCCTGGCCCTCCGGGAGGAGCGCGGCGATGCCCGTGCCGTGCTCTCCGTCACGGCGCCGGTAGGCGGCCGGGTGCTGCGCCTGTTCGAAGAAAGCGAGCGGGTCGTCGCTGCGGGCACGCCCCTGATGGAAGTGGGTGATCCGGGAGACATGGAGGTGACGATCGACGTGCTGTCCACCGATGCCGTAAGGGTCGACGTCGGTCAAACGGTGTGGATCGAAGAGTGGGGCGGACCCGATCCGCTGTCCGGCAAGGTGAGCCGCGTCGAGCCTGCCGCGTTCACGCGCGTGTCCGCGCTGGGCGTGGACGAACAGCGGGTCAACGTCATCGTGGATCTTGACGTGACGCCGGCGGAACTGGGCGATGGTTATCGCGTCACGGGACGGATCGTCGTCTGGGAGAAAGAGGACGTGCTCAAGATTCCGTCCAGCGCCTTGTTCAGAATAGGCGAAAGCTGGGGGGTCTTCGTCGTCGAAGAAGGCTTGGCCAGGTCGCGTGAGGTGTCGGTGGGACAGCGAAACGGGATCGAGGCCGAAATCCTCGAAGGCCTTGCGGCCGGCGACCCCGTCATCCTGCATCCCAACCCCCGCATCGCCGACGGGGTCGATGTCGAAACCCGGGCGGACTGAAGCCGTGGAGAGGAATCACGGGAATTGGAGATGGAGAAACGCACCGGCTTCGTCGAGGCAAACGACGGCGTACGTCTCTACTATGAAGACACAGGATGCGGAAAGCCCGTCATCCTGATCCACGGCGGCGGGTTGAGCCTGGGTTGGTGGCGCAAGCAGGTTCCGGCCCTCAGCCAACGATTCCGGGTCATTGCCGCCGATACCCGGGGCAACGGCCGATCGGACAAGACCCCGTGGGGACATCGCACGGCCCGGTACGCCATGGACGTGCGCCGGATCATCGAAACGCTCGATCTCCACGACACCACGCTGGTCGGCTGGTCCATCGGCGCCCGGACCGTCCTTTCCTACATCGAACTCTTCCGTAATTTCCGGCTAAAAGGCGTTGTGCTCGTCGACGAAGTACCCAGCATCGAAATCCATGGCCCGCCTGAACCGCCCGAGTCCAATGCCGAATCCCCGCCCGGGGACGAAACCGAACGCAAGCGATGGGAACTGAGGAAGATGTTCGTCTCCCTGGACGTACCGGACGCCGAACTGGACGTGCTGTTGGAGGAATGCAGGGAGAATACGCCGGCACAGGGGGTCACCCTCGGACCCGATTACCAGGCGCAGGACTGGCGTCCCATGTTGCCTTCCATCGACCTGCCGGTCTTGATCATCACGGGCGGCAGGAGCGGCGCATTCCCCGGCTGCAGGTACATGTATGAACACATCCCCGGCGCGCAGATGGAAGTCTTCGAGGACAGCGGTCATGCGCTGTTCTACGAGGAACCCGACCGGTTCAACGCCGTCGTCACCGAGTTCGTGGACGCGCTGCATGCCGCGTTTCGGGGATGAACCGCCATATGATGATCCCCATGGCGAGCATGCCCGTACCTCCGATCACGGAACTGAATACATAACCGACCTCAGTATAGACGACGCCCGCAGCCGCGCTGCACAGTCCCATGGCGAGCTGGCCGGTGGCGATACTCAGGCTCATCAGCGAACCGCGCCGTTGCGCCGGCACGATCTCGGACAGCAGCGCCTGGAAGGGGCCCATGCGGGCCGATACGAGCACCATAATGGCGAAAAAAAGCGGGTAGGCGATCCAGAAATCCGTCATGATGGCCGTCGTCAGGGTCATGAGGACGAAGAGTCCCAGGCAGCCGCCCACGACCAGGACCTTCCGGCCGATCCGGTCCGAAAGGCGCCCGGCCCAGGGCCCCACGATGACGCTGGCAATACCGGCGATTACGAACAGGGACGCGACCTCGTCGTTGGTCACCCCGAAGGTCTCCTTGATCCACACGACCAGGTAGATCACGTAGAAGGCGATCCCCGAGAACATCACGCTGTAGGCGCCGACGGCCGCTGCGGTAGCCGGCGTCGTGAACATGGACGCGTAGCGCTTAACGACCGATCCGATCGACGACAGGCGTGCCCGGGCCACGGCCGGCTGCCGGGCCAGCGTGCAGACCAGGACGAAGGAAATCACCATGGGCGCCGCGAAGCAAACGAACGGTGCGGCAAAGCCGAATCGATCGGCCAGGATCGTGCCGCCCGGGATGCCCACGATCTGGCCCACGGCGACGGCGGTCATGACCACGCCGTTGGCCCAGCCCCGCCGCTCCGGCGGAAAATGATCCCCGATATAGGCCGGCGCGACACCGCTGAGGATGCCGGCGGCCATGCCGGACAATGACCGGATCAGCAGCAGGGAGGTAAAGTCCGAAACGAAACTGTGCATGAAAAGGGTCACGCACATGGCCCCGGTGCCGATCATGAGGATACGTCTCCTGCCCATCGCGTCCGACAGCGGACCAGTGACCAGCGCACACAGCCCGAGCATGACCGCGTAGGCCGAGACCAGCGCGCCCAGGTTTTCCCTGGGCACGTTGAACTGCTCCTCCACGATGGGCAGTATCGGCGTCATGATGATCGTCTGGCTGCTCGCGGCGAACATCATGAACCAGAGCGCCAGCAGGATGCTTATGTCAGCGAAAGTACTCGGTCGCATCGGTCATTGACCCGTTTCGCAGATGGGGTTAAGATGATTCCGGGCGGTTACCGTATCGTCAAGATACCACCTGTCGAATTAAAACTTGGCTATCATGGACAGACACCGGACAACGCGTTCTCAGTACATGGAACCCCGGGTGTTCATCGGCCAAATCGTCGATATCGAAATCGATCGGCCGATGGGTTCGAAGCATCCCGATCATAATCTGATCTACCCGGTGAATTATGGCTTGGTTCCGGGCGTATCGGGTTCGGACGGCGAAGAACTGGATGCCTATCTTTTGGGTGTGGACAGACCGGTTAAGCGTTTCACGGGCCGATGCATCGCGGTGATCCGAAGATCGGATGATGCAGACGATAAGCTCGTGGTGGTTCCCGATGGCAAACACTACACCAATGAGCAAATCCGGGGTCTTACGGAGTTTCAGGAGCGATACTTCAAGTCCTCCATATTGCGAGGAGGGCACCCCTAGTGCATTTCAATGGAAAGCACGTAACTCAGGATCGTAACAAGGAGCCATGCGGAGACCAACACGACCCCCAGGGGACGTTTCAATGAATCGACAGACAGGTGGATTCCGCAACGGAAAACGATGAGCACAAACAGCATCGCAGGGAACAGGAATTGGAAGAACTGTCCATCCGCCTGCAGACCGCCTGGTGTTACGGATGCGGATACACCCGCAACGAAAAGCACATTCAGGATATCTGCGCCGATGATGTTTCCGATGACCAGCTCACCGTGATTGCGTCGCACCGCCGCGATGGCTGTCACCAGCTCCGGTAGCGATGTGCCGAAGGCGACAAGGGTCGCCGAGATGATGTGTTTCGGTACGCCTATGCGTTCTGCCATGATACTAACGGCCGGAATCAGTATCTGGGCGGAAATTACGATGATTGCAATCGCTGCAATAAGTTTGAGGAGCGTTCCGAATGTGCCGGCTCCCGCTCCATCCGCTTCTTCCATGTTCTCTGCATCTGACGGTGTCGAACTTGCCCATCGGATGGACTGCCAGATATACAACGCGAGAAGAATAACGAAGACGACACCGGCTAATTGAGGCAGGACGCCGCCATCGCTGAACGCACTCGCTGGCGAGGACCACGGCAGACAAACGGCTACCATGAGGATACCGGCACCCACTTGCACGTTGGATAACCGCGAGGCCAGCGCACGGTCAAATGGAAGCGGGGCAATCAGGGCTGCCAATCCAAGGATCAGCCCGGTATCGCAAATAATCGATCCGACCGCGTTTCCGAGTGCAAGACCCGGTTCCCCCTGTTGCGCCGAGAGTACGGAGACCGCAGCCTCGGGAGTCGTCGTACCGATGCTGACGATCGTCGCACCGATGACCGCTTTGCTGAGTCCCCATCGGCTCGATAGAATGACCGCTTCATGAACGAGCCAGTCCGCGCCCTTGCCAAGTGTCCCGAGCATTACGGCAATGACCAGCAGAAGCCCTAAACTCGGCAATCCGACCAGAAGATGTTCAATCCATTGTTCCATGAAGATTCAGGAATCTAATTAGTGTATCTACGAATCCCACCGAAGTCTATGCTGTGGGAGGAGCATCGTAATGAAACCACCCGTACTTTACCACGGCAGCCAGGACAAAACCGCTCGGCTGGAACCCAGGCCCGCGGGAGGCGTGGGACCGGACGGGGATCAACTGACCGCGGTCTATGCCACCCACCTGAAGAACATCGCCATTGCCTTCTCGCTGCCCATCAGGCCGATCGGAGAAGGCTGCAGTTTCGGCATAGATCTCGGGATAGAACGTCCTGAGGACCTGAACGAAGCCATTGAGCCTCGTATCGACCTCGAAGTCGGCTCGCTCGACCTGGACCGACCAGGTTACGTATATGTCCTCCCGTCTGACACCTTCGAACCGGTCGATCCGTGGCAATGGGCTTCCAGTGAACCAGTCGAGCCGGTTGATGTTATCCTGATCGATCCGAAACGCTACGCCCACTGGATTCGCGACAGGAGACGGCCGGGTTCCGCGTCACCATAACCGTATCCCAATAAAAAACCCACATGAATCATGCGGGTCCACCGACCTGAATGCCGAAGGAGAGATTCGAACTCTCACGGGCGAAAGCCCACTGCGCCCTGAACACAGCGTGTCTACCAGTTCCACCACTTCGGCATCACATACCATTTGTCTTAAAACCGCACACGTAATATATTTCGGTAGCCGCCGATTGTCAAGCAGGGCGGGCAGCGAAAGCCGGATAAACTATGCCGATTCGAGGCAGATATGGCCAGCGCATCAGATCGTCACATCGCCGAGCCCAACGGGGCCGATGGCATCAAGGTCATCGTAACCAACCGGAAGGCGCGCCACGACTACCATTTCCTGGAGACCTGGGAGGCGGGGATCGTCCTGACCGGCACGGAAGTGAAGTCGCTGCGGGCGGGAAAGATCAACCTGACCGACAGCTACGCCGCGGTCGATAACGGCGAGATTTACCTGTACAACGTCCACGTCTCGCGGTACGAGCAGGGAAGCACCTTCAACCACGAACCGAACCGCCGGCGCAAGCTGCTTCTGCATCGCTCGGAAATCCGCAAGCTGATCGGCCGGGTCGTGGAGAAGGGACTCACCCTGATTCCCACAAGGGTCTATTTCAAACGGGGACGCGCCAAGGTGGAGATCGCCCTGGCCAAGGGCAAGAGGGACTACGATCGCAGACGGACCATCATGGAACGGGACGCCCAGCGGGACATGGAACGTACGTTGAAGGGGCGTCCATGACGGAGCGAACGCGGAAGACACCAGGCAGACTGCTCTCCATCATCGGTCTGGCCTGGGGCTTTTCCTTTATTTGTGCGGTCCTGCTTTACGCCATCGTCAGGCTGTTTTCCGTCTCGGTCGACGCGTACATCAACTTCCCGTTCTACTGGTACCACTGGGTGGCGTTGGCCGCCGTGGTGGTGTTCATGGCCCATTCGGAGGGGTACCAGGGTTTTCAGCGGAACTTTTCTCCTCGAGTCGTCGCCCGGGCCTGGTACCTCTATCATCATCCGCGTCCCGTGCTGATCGCGCTGGCGCCGCTGTTCCTCGCCGGCTACATACACATTAACCCGGGCCGCCGGAAAAACATCCTGGCACTGACCATCGGGATCGTGATCCTGATCTTCCTGATCCGGTACCTGCCCCAGCCCTGGCGCGGCATCGTCGACGCGGGCGTGGTCGTGGGACTCACTTGGGGGCTGGTCTCCATGGCCGTCTACGGCATCCGGATGCTGGGATCGCGCCCCTTCGCCTACTCTCCCGAAATCCCAGGGGAAAGCGAGGTGACACAATGAAACGGAACCTGTTGAGACTGCTGGTTGGCGTGATGGCCGCGCTGTGCGTGTTTATCGGACTGACCAGCGGATGTGGACTGGTCGGGGACGGCACGGACACCGACCGGGACAGACCGGTCACGTTCGGCGACTACTGGTACCAGGGCAAGGCGGAGATCACGAGCTATACGCTCAAGCAGGCCCGGTACGGCGAACTCCACGACGGGGACGCGGTGCTCATATTCGTCACGGAGGATTTCTCGGCGCAGAAGCAGGTCAAGCTGGACCGGCCGGAGGAGGCCGGGGACGACGCCGTCAAGGTCCTCAAGTTGAACGCCCTGCGCGAGTTCAATACGGGGGTGTATCCCTATACGGTCATGACGTCGGCTTTCACCCCGGTGTACCGGGACCTCCATCCGAAGACGCTGAAGATCACGACGTCCGTACAGGAATGGTGCGGCCACGCCTTCGTCCAGCTGAACCTGCAGGACGACCGGTACCGCGTGCACCAGTACTCCTATTTCGAAAGCGAAGGCGATCGGGTCGCCGAACTCGAAAACGCTATCCCCGAGGACGAGATCTGGACGACCATCCGCCTGAATCCGGACGCCCTGCCGACCGGAGAGGTATCCATGATTCCGGGTACCCTTTACCAGCGGTTCGACCATACGGCCTGGCGGACCGTCAACGCCACCGCCATCCTGATGCCCGATGCCCGGGAGCCCGGGATCATGGTCTACAACCTGGTTTATTATCCGGATCTCAACCGGACCCTGACCATACGGTTCAAACGGGACTTCCCCCACGAGATCGAATCCTGGGAAGAGGTCGAGATCGCGGCGGACGGAACGACGAAGGAACTCGTCACGACGGCGGTGCGCAACAAGCGGATCATGCTGGACTACTGGACCAAGAACAGCGTTATGGACGTGGGACTGCGCGCGGAGCTTGGGCTGGATGAATGACGACCCGAAATGGCGCGATGACGGAGTGAAAGTCATTCCCGGCGACCGCCTCGATTCGAACACGCCGCAGACGCCGGGCATGTCGCGGGCGGCGGCGATTAACCACGCCCGGACCGGGGCAAGCAAGATCTGGGCGGGCACGGTGACGATCCACCCGAACGCGAAGACCGGCGCGCACCATCACGGCGAACTGGAAAGCGTGATCTACGTGGTGAAGGGACGGGCGAGGATGCGCTGGGGCGAGCGCCTGGAATTCGTGGCGGAAGCGGGACCGGGCGACTTCATTTACGTGCCGCCCTTCGTGCCCCACCAGGAGATCAACGCCCGGACCGACGAACCCCTGGAATGCGTGCTGTGCAGAAGCGGCATGGATCCGGTCGTGGTCAATCTGGACATTGAACCGGTGGAGAAGCCGGAGAACGTGTACTGGGTCGATTCGATCCATCCGGATCCGAACGGCTAATCTGCCCTTCGATTGGCCGCTGCCTGCGACCATCCCTTTTTAAGATATAGCGTATGAACACCGCTTTGCTGCGCTGTCGGAGTTTAGGGCCAGACACTGCAGATGATTTTGCGACGCTGCTGGTTACGCCGCCGCACGGCTGGTGTTGGTGTGTAGCGTGGGATACCCCGAGTTGGGATGGATGGCAGGATCGAAGCGAAGCAGAGAATCAGTGTCTGCGCAGACAACTCTGGGAAGCTGGTTCATACCACGGTCGTGTCTTCTACTTTAAGAACCGGCCTATAGCCTGGTGCCGCGTGGGGCCGCTGTCGGTTTGGCCGAAGCTGTGCGCCACCTTTGAACTGAAACCTGTCGAATCCATATACGCTTTTGTTTGTTTTGGAATATTAGAAAGATATCGGGGTCATGGCTTCATGCATCGAGCGATGGAGTTGGCGTTGGCAGATCTTGCAGCCAAAGGTGTAGAGGAAGTCGAAGGATTTCCACTCAGGCAAAGTCTGACAGACCATCTAGACCCGGGTGAGGTCTGGATGGGGCCGGCTCGGCTGTTCACGTCTGCGGGTTTTGAGATCGTGGATACTAGAGGAGACACGCTGCATATGCGACTGACACTGGCTCCCGAACGGCTGTAATCCCACGGGCACCGCGGTTCACCACAAGCACAGCCCAGTTGTAGCCTTCTTTATCCCGCCGCTACCCATCCTCCCGGTAGACCGCCTCTCTCAACCCCCTGATATAACCGACCGCGTAGAGCCGGCAAAGGGCCGAGTACCCCGGGTGGTCGTTGTCTTCGCCGGAGAGGGTCGGCACGTGGTCCGGGCGCAGCACGCCTTCAAACCCGATATCGCGGTACGCGCGCAGGCATTCCATCATGTCGGTCGGACCGTCGTCGTGGAAGGTCTCCACGTAGTTCTCCACGTCCCCACGCACATCCCGGAAATGGACGAAGAAGATTTTGCGCTGCGCGCCGAAGTGGCGGATGGCCGCGGGCTGGTCGCCGGTCATGAGGGCGAAGTTTCCCTGGCAGAAGGTAACCCCGTTCATGGGACTCGGCACCAGGTCCAGAAGTTTCTGGAAGTTGTCCACCGACCGCATGATCCGTCCGATGCCCCGCAGCGGTGAGAGCGGCGGATCGTCGGGATGCATGGCCATTTCCACGCCGTACTGTTCCGCGACGGGCGTGACCCGCTCGAGGAATTCGTGCAGGGTCTCCCACAACTGGTCTTCGGATACTTCGCCCGCCTCGGTCAACGGCGCGTTTTTCATCATGGCGTGGTCGTAGCCGGTCACGACAGCGCCGCCCCGGGAGGGCACGGTGGAAGAAGTACGTGTCCAGTTCAGGATGGCCATCCAGTTGTAGCACCAGGTCTTGATGCCGACGCGGCCCATGCTCTCGATGAAGGTGCAGACGTTGTCCAGCTCCTCCTCCCGGCCCTCCGTGCCGAGTTTGATGCGGTGCATGGGCGGTGTGCTTTCAATTACGGCCACGTCGAAGCCCGCGTCGTTGAAGTTGTTTTTCATCCGCAGCATGGGCATGTACTCCCAGCCCTTTTCATTGCCCACCGCCGGCGGCATGCTGGTGACCACGTGATCCACACCGATCTGCTTTACCTGGTCCCAGAGCGTGTTGCGGCCGGTACTGAGAATCTCCGCGATCTTGATCATGTATTGCCTTCTCCTTTAATCTTCCGTGACTTCAGTTCGATATCGCGCCTCGGTCCGATTGCGCACCGGTATCAGGCCTCGCCCCGGCTGCGCACCGGATGTTCGATATCAGGCCTCACCCCGGCTGCGCACCGGATGTTCGAGTGCCCTTTCGTAGAGATCCTGCCATTCCTTCGAACCGTCGTCGCGCAAGATCTCGAGGTGGACGCCGTCCGCGTGGGCCGGTCCGTTGCCCTGGATGAAATAGCCGTAGGCACGGTTCATGGGCGCAATGTGAATGCGGGTGCCATCGGGGTAGACCACCGAATTGATGATCCGCGGTTTGGGCTTGTCGAACAGTTCGCCCTTTTCCTTCAAGTCCCGCACCGTATCCTCCGGTACTCTCCACTTCTCCACGGCTTCCTCGTCCACGGTCACGCCCAGACCCGGTTCCTCGGGAACCCGGTGAAAGCCGCCCACGACTTCGATGGGTTGCGTCAGCAGGTGATGGCTGTAGAGGTTGATGCACGTGATGGCCGGCCAGGTGGCGTGGGTCAGCACCGCACCGAGATGGGCGGCCCAGGTCGTGGTGAGCCCGTTGCCCACGAGCTGCAGCCAGAAGGGCATGTTGGCCTCGGCGCTCAGCTGACCCTGCCGCATCACCTCGGACTTCCCGGCGCAGATGACGAAGCCGTCGCAGACCTCTTCTCGGACGGCCGTCATGTAAGGCGGTGAACCGAAGTGCATGGCGATGGGCCGGGGGATGACCTGCCGGAGTTGGCGGTTGCCCAGGATGTCGGTCTGCGGGATGGGGGATTCGAACATGGCCACGTTCTCGTGCTGCGCCAGTTTCTGCATGACGGGCATGGCCGCGGCCGCGTTCTGCATCGTGGCATTGGCGTCGAGGTCCAGCTTGAAGGAACCGGGGATGCCTGTTGCGACGGCGTCCACCTGGGCGAAAATGTCCCACCAGGGCCTCTGCTTTATCTTGAAGCTGGTATACCCCAGGGCCACCGCGTCGCGGGCTTCGGCCAGCCAGTCCGCGGGAGAGGCGTCGATGGACCACCAGGAAATGGGCGACCAGTCCCGGACCTTGTTCCCAAGCAGCTTGAAGCAGGGCACCCCCAGCGCTTTACCCACCACGTCAAAGAGGGCCATCTGCAGTCCGGCGCCGAGCGTGTCATCGTTCATCACGTCGGCCGGACTCTTCCCGATGACCCGGTCCACGGCCTCGTCGGTGACCCGCGCCCAGGTGTAGTGAATGACCGTTTCCCCCCAGCCGGCCAGCCCGGTATCCGTCGTCACCCGGCAAAGCTCAAGGATCGACCAGTTGTAGACCTCGCGCTCGGTAATGCGGGCCTGGCGCTCGGTGAACGGTACGTCCACCACGATGCGTTTTACGTCGACTACCTTCATGCGTAGCTGTCCTCCCGTCGCGGCAGATTCAATTTGTTTCGCGGCGCCCGGTGCCGACGGCTCCAGACCCGGTAGCGCTCGTCCAGCAATCAGATCAGCAGACAGGCGATAACGAGCAGGACCATCAGAGGCAGCAGGCCCATTCCAACACTGGCGCCCGCCGGCATGAGCAGGCTTTCCGGCGCGGTGATTTCCAGGCCGAACAGCAGCGGGATCGTCCGGGCCGCTTCCTCGTTCAACCCCAGCGAGATGGACACCCCGACGTACAGGCTGCCGAAGAGGGCCAGGACCATGACCACGTGGGCCAAATGAGGCAGCCGGCCCCTGGAGAGATCGGCGGGGTCCATGACGTCATGATAGAGCAGGCCCCACTGCTTCACGCGTTTATAAAGTACGGGCAACAACAGCGGACCCAGGATGGCCGCGGTGACGAAGTTGTTGATGGAAATCAGGGGCCCCAGCACGTGGAAGGGCACGAGCCCCAGGATGTCCAGCCCCCAGCCGACCGTTACGCCGCAGGCGACGCTGGCCAGCAGCGTAACGTAGAGATACCGGGCCAGCATGGCCGGGGACCACACACCGGGCTCTTTGCTGGTAAGCATGCGCCATAACCGATAGGGAATGTAACCGAGCAGGAAGTTGCCGACCATGCCGAAGTAGCTGCCCAACCCGTAAGTGCCGCCCATCAGGTCGCCGATCAGGTTGCCGAAGGCGGCGCCCCACGCACCGGCGGGGCCGAACATGAGGGAACAGATGACCGGGAAAACGTTGGCCGGCCTGAGTTCGGTAATACCGGGAATGATGGGAAGGAGCTTGAAGGGAATGAGAACGGCGGCATACATGGCTGCCGTCAGGGCTACCAGGACGACCATCCTGGTATACTTCCACATCGTGATGGCTTCTCGCACGCTACCCCTTCAGGCGCTTTGTTCCAGGCGGTTGATCTCGTCGCGCAGACGGGCGGCATCCTCGTACCGCTCCTCATCGATGGCTGCCTGTAGTTTCTGCCGCGCCGTTTCCAGGGGGGTGCGTGGCTGACGCTTGAACTCCACGGATTCCATCAACTCCTCGGCGGCCACCTGCGCCGCGGGAACCTTGCCTTCTTCACCCGCTTCGGCTTCCAGCTCCTCGATGGACGCGGCGAGTGCGTCCTCGCCGTTTTCGTCCTTGCTCTTGGGCATGCGCTTGCCGGCCGCACGCATGACTTCCTCTTCCACGTAGATCGGGGCGTCGGCACGAAGGGCGAGGGCGATGGCGTCCGTGGGTCTCGAGTCGATGGTCATGGACTGTCCGTTGGCCTTCACGTGTATTTCCGCGATGTAGAACTGCTGCTCGCGCAACTCGGAGATGAGCACGAACTCGATCTCGGCGTCGAAATGATCGAAAACTGAATTCAACAGATCGTGCGTCATGGGCCGTGGCGGCGCTTCTTCGCCGGCGTCGATCTGGCTCTTGATGGCGAAGGCTTCCGCGATGCCGATCAGCAGAATCAGCACCTGCTCCTCCTGCTCGTCGGCCAGCCAGAGTACGGGGGTGGCGTGCAAGGGATAGGGAGGCCCCACATCATATACCTTGAGACGAATCATGTATGCAGTCTTTCTATCGGACCGGGATCAGCCTGGTTTCTGTCGCGGGCGACCACATGCGAGATGACGGGAATGCGCAGACTGAAAGGGGTCAGTCCGCATGTAGATACAATCGTCATCGTAGTGGAAGTTTGGTATACGGATATAATAAACCGGGCGCTCAAAACAGGTCAAGACAAAATGAACCGGCGGTTGTGATTTTCGGCTGCCGGGTGTTTCCGGTCATCCGGTTCTCGAACTTCCCCGCTGGTCGAGAAAAGCGCCGCGCACTTGGGTGAAGAAGGCGAGCGCCGATTCGGTCCGGTAGTCCCGATAGGTCCAGGGCAGCGGGGTGAACTCGCCCCGGGTGTACAGCAGCGTCACCTCGGCGAATATCCCCTTCCCGATATAGATGCGATGGCTGTAGTTCTTGGTGGTCACCAGGACGAGCTGGCCGCCGTTGACGTAACCCGGATCGATGTTCAACCCCCGTCTGGGCATGCCGTCGGACCGTGCCAGACCGGCTTCGAGGTCGTTGCTCGCACGCTTGATTTCCGCGAGGTCCTCCGGGTTCACGAGCGGCCCGAATCCGAGGAACTGCTTGACCAGTCCGGCCCCCATTTCCCGCTCATAGTAGGACGAGAAGGAAAAGTCGAATACCGGACCGGCCAGTTCCACCGCGCCGAACCGGCCGGCCAGGAGCTCGCGGCCCTCCGCCAGCTTCGATTCGTCCTGTCCCATGACGGCGCATACCAGCTTCACGGGATCGGGTTTTGTGGGAGTACCCAAGGTCGAGTCGCTTTCCGGTTAACGCGTTTGTCTCATTGCCACGAAGTGTGCCGGGCTGTATATTCATTCGCCCTTCGTCCGACAGGAAACAGATACCGTTTCAGGGTGGACGTTGTCAACGCTAAACGGGCGGACCTTCAGGACCGGCAGTCTCACTGGAGCATAAATGAATCTCGAACGGTTTTCACTCAAGGACAGGGTCGCCATCATAACCGGCGCGGGAACGGGTATCGGCCAGGGGATCGCGACGGCCATGGCCGAATCGGGTGCCCGGATCGTCCTGGCGGGCCGGACCCGCTCCAGGCTCGAGGGGACGGAGGAGACCATCAAAGGGTTCGGCGGCGAAGCGCTGGTCGTGGAAACGGATGTCTCAGACCGGGACGGCCGGGAATCCCTGGTGGCAACGACCCTGGAAACCTGGAAGCAGATCGATATCCTGGTCAACAACGCGGGGGTGAACGTGCGCACGCCGCCGGAGGACTACCGCGAGGAGGACTGGGACCGGGTCGTGGACACCAATCTGAAGGGCACCTTCTTCCTCACCCAACTCGCGGCCCGGCACATGATCGAGCGAAAGTATGGCAAGATCATACAGATCGCTTCATTGGCCGCCATCACGGGCATTCCCCATATCCCCGCCTACACCGCCGCCAAGGGCGGTATCGCTTCCATGACCTACCAGTTGGCCATCGACTGGGCCCCGTACAACATCAATATCAATTCCATCTGTCCGGGATACATCCGGACGCCGCTGACCCGGCCCGTCGAAGAAAGCGAGCGGGGAACCTACATTTTGAACCGCGTGCCGGCCGGACGCTGGGGCGAGCCGGAGGACATCGCCGGCACCGCCGTGTTCCTGGCCTCACCGGCATCGGATTTTCTCACTGGGCAACTGATCGTGGTGGACGGCGGCTGGATGGCCGGCGGCTAGCCTGCGGCGTCCGCCTGGTAGGTCGCAACGATCGGGGTGCCGACCCGTCCGCGGACCGCTGCCGTTACCCCGCGGCCTCCGCCTGGCTCACCCGGCCCGTACCCGGACGGGGCACCGTGATGAAACCGGTGGCCACCAGGGTCAGGACGGCGACGACCGCCGCGCCGATGAAGACGTGCTGGTAGCCGTACATGACCCATACCAGTCCGCCCAGGGTGGGAATGGACATGGACACCGCGTGGTCGATGGTGACGCCCAGGGACAGGGTCGCGGTGAGATCGTCCTTTTTGACAACGATCTTGCTGGCGTAGGTGGTCCGCGCGATACTGACGTTGAACAGGACCAGGTCGAGCACGAAACTGGCATAGATGAGGTCCACCGCCCATGCACCCAGCCCCATTTCCGCGGCGAAACCGTAGCCCACGCAGACACCGATGAGCAGCACAGCGTCGATCATCAGCACCACTCGTTCCCCGAACCGGTCGATCAGCTTGCCCAGCTGCGGCGCGAAGAACATGCCGATGACGGATGCGACCAGGTGAAGCGAGGCGATGGTGGATACCGGTTTGTCGAAGATGCTGATCAGCACCCACGGTCCGAAGGTGATGAAGATCTGCTTCCGCGCGCCGAAGAGGATGTTCAGCAGGTAGAACAGGGTGTACCGTTTCCGCATGATGAAGGTGGGGCGGTTGCCTGTGTGCCCCTCGATGGGACGCATCGCCAGGTAGCTGTAGACACCCCCCAGGGCCACCAGCGCGGCAAGGGCGAAGACGGGCAGGTAGCCGAGTGAAGTGCCGCCCAGTCCCATCCAGAGCAGGATGCTCCCCAGGATGGCGGCGCCGGTCTGGATGCCGCTCAGGCGCCCCAGCATGGTGGCGCCCCGTCCTTCGCGGGCCAGCCGGAGGGCGATCGTCCGGGTCACAGGCATCTGCAGGTGCATGCCGATGCTCCAGATGATCATCGAGGTGAGCATCAGCCCGTAAAGATCGCCGTAGAGTCCAAGCCCTAGAAACCCCACGGCCATCAGCGCCATGGAGAGGGCGGCCATCTTCAGTTCCGACCAGAAGAAGAGGATGCCGGCGAAGGCGGCCACGAGGAAGCCGGGCAACTCGCGGGGGAACTCGAGCTCGCCGCGGCTCATCGCGTCCATGTGGTAGGTATCGCTGAGGAAGTTGTTGAAGCTGATTTCACCCAGCCCCATCGAAAGACCCATGCTGACCGCGCCAAGCAAGAAGAGGATGAGTTGACGGTCGGCAGATCTGATCCAGGAAAGCAAGGGGGGCTCCGGTCTAGGGCAGATCGAACTTCTTCAGTTCGTCCCGTATTTCGGCGGCCCTTTCGAACTGCTCGTTCTCGACGGCCTCCGTCAATTCCGCCCTCAACTGGTCTTCCTCGGAACGGGGCTGTTGTTTTCGGATCTCCTCGGCCATGTCCCTTAAGACTTTCAGTTCCTGGCTTTCCTTGACCAGGTCGTCCCGGTCGTAGGAGCGAAAGAAAGTCTCAATTTCCTCTATGCCTTCTTCAATATGACCCAGGGCCTTGTCTATATCGCCCGAATCCGTGGCGATCAGGCTTCGCGCCCTGGTGCGGTGCATGATGACGAAGGGACGGTACTGCTCGAGGGACAGGCGGTCGTCGTCGTTCTCCGCATGGGTC
The DNA here is from genome assembly GCA_009841265.1 of Gemmatimonadota bacterium. Classification (NCBI taxonomy): domain Bacteria; kingdom Pseudomonadati; phylum Gemmatimonadota; species Gemmatimonadota bacterium. The sequence goes on from VXMB01000009.1 coordinate 612,905, forward strand.
CGAACGATTTCCATGATCTGCAGGTTATGTTCGGCGTCCCGGCAGGCTTCATGATAGGATTCCAGTTCGAACATGCAGATGCGCCGGTAGTAATACTGCAGCGATTCCGTTTGCAGGTTCACGCAGTCCTCATGGGAGAGACTGAGTTGCGCGTCCGGCCCCTTATCCGCCTTCTTCTTCTCCAGTTTATCCAGAAAGTGATCCAGCAGGGAGGCCTTCCCGTGGGGTCTTTGTCCGTCCGGCCGGTTCGACCACTCCATCTGCAGGATGCCGAGGTCCACGCGCATCTGGATCCTCGTCCGGCCGTCCTCTCCCTTGAACTTGCGCACGATGAGCTTGTCGGGCCCCGTGTAGTCCCATTCATCGAGTAATCTGCTGATGTCTGGATTCATGTGCCTGGCTCCCGTCTGTAGAATGTGAGGTGCCGAGGGAGGTGGATTCAGACCGAATCAGAGTGCGCTGGTCAGCCTGGTCAGCCTGGTCAGCCCGGCCAGCCCGGACAACGCGCCGACCAGTGTCAGCAGTCCGATTCCCCAGCAATAGTACGAAAACCTGGACAGATTGCCGGCAACTACGATGCGAAGGAGCAGCTTGAGCGCGATGTAACCGCTCACGGCCGCCGTGAGGGATCCCACCGCTACCGCGGACCATTGATCCGGGGGAATGCCGCCCGTATCTCCTGCCTGGACGACGACCGCTCCCAGTATGGCGGGAACCGCCAATAGAAAAGAGTAACGCGCCGCCAGCCGCCGGTCAAGTCCCAACAGCAAGGCGATGGAAATGGTCGTGCCGGACCGTGAGATACCGGGAATCAGCGCCAGCGCCTGGCCCATGCCGATCAGCAGCGCATCGAACCAGTTCGTCCTGCTAAGGTCCCGGCCCGTGTTGCCCGCGTGGCCGGCCTGAGAAGACCCGCCAGGCCGTCCCGGTGGACCCGTCCGGCCCCGCTGGCCGGAGAAACGGGACAACCACAGTATGGTACCGGTGACCAGGAACGCGCAGCCGACATAGGCCGGTGCGGAAAACAGGCGCACCAGCTCGTCCTTCCATCCCAGGCCGAAGACCGCGGCCGGAACCGTGCCCACGGCGAGCAGGAACAGGAGGCGAAGCGCGCCCCGGTCCTCATTGGCATGGCCCGTTGCCGCGCGCCAGGCACCCGAGACCAGCAAGGCGATATCCGATCGGAACACGATCAGGACGGCGATCAGCGTCCCGAGGTGAACCATGACGTCGAAGAGCAACTGGGTTTCACCCGGTCCGCCTGGTCCGCCTGGTCCGAACAGCCACTGGTACACCGCGAGATGGCCGGAACTGCTGATCGGCAGGAATTCCGTGACGCCCTGCAGGAATCCGAGAATCAACGCGTGGTGAAGTGGAATGGGTCACGCTCCCGGGGCTGGCCTGCTCGAGAAGACCGACACGGGGCCATCCCCGCTCAGGAAGGCTGGCGCCTGGGTCTTCTCGAATATCGCCTGCGCGGCTTGCGGCCCTGTGTGCGCCCGCTTCCCGTTTCGGGTTGGTCCTTGGCCTTGGTCTCGGCCTTGGCCGGCGGCTGCTTCGGACTGGAGGCAAAACAGGATCTCACGGCCTGCCAGAACAGAATCAGGGGCAGGGACGGCAGCGCCGCATAGGCCTGGACCGGCGCGCGCATGAACCAGAGTCTGAAGACCACGAAGATCGCAAGACCGGCGATCAGCGCGATCCAGCCCAGGGCGATGGCCGAAGCGACGCCATTCAGGTACACGGCGAGGCCGAAGAACAGCAGTGCCGTGAGCAGCGTCGTGTTAAACGAGGGCATGAAGAGGTTGAAACCGCCGATCACCTGTGCCGCGCTGCGCCATTTCAGGCCATCCATGATCAGGGGCAGTCCGTCGGTGCGGGCGAGCTTCCACCTGGATTTCAGACGTTCGAACGTGGAGCGCACGGGTTTTAAGGACCGGGTACGGTCGTATACCCATGCCTGGTCGGTATACTGGATGACCACGTCGTGGCGTAGCAGCCTGGTTTGAAAACCCAGCACGTTGTCCAGCCGGGGCCTTTTCACGCCGTGTTTTTCTACCAGCCGCCGGGAGACGCACAGTCCGGTTCGATGGATACCTCCGGCCAGACGGAGATTCAACGGCCAGCTCGTAAGCCAGCTGGGCTTCAAGGCGCTTAGCAGCGCCCTGCTCGCCGTATTCCAGGTCCACTTTCTGCCCGTTACGCTGTAACCGGACTGGACGGCCAGTGCGCCCCGGGACAGCTTGTCGCTCATCACGGCCAGGAAGTTGGCGGATATCCTGGACCGGACGTCGAGGATGACGTAGGCGTCGTAGCGGTCTTTCACGGAAAGCCGTTCCAGCACGCCGTGGACCGCATCGTCCGCGTCGGCCCAGCGCTGCTTACCGGGTCCGTAGACGACCGCCCCCTTGCGCCGCGCGATGGTCGGCGTCTGATCCGTGCATTCAACCGGAGCGACGATCACGTCGAACATGCTCCGCGGATACTTGTTCCGGCGCAGATGTTCCACGGTCCTGCCGATCGTGCCTTCGTCGTTCCTCACCGGCACCACCAGGGCGAAGACGTGACGGGGAAAGATCAGCGGTACCTTGCCGCTTCCGCGGATCCGGCCGATGAAGCTCAACAGGAATCCATAGGCCACGAGAACAACCGATCCGGCCAGGACGACCGACTCGAGCAGCGAAAGGTACGTCAAGTCTTACACTCCATGCGCGCGCTGGACCTCTTCAAGTTTGATATCGTTTCAAGCTTGGTATCGTTCATTGTACTGCTTTTTGTAATACGACCTGAAACCGCTTTCGTTCCGGATCTCCCGCCACCACTGCGGGTGGTCCACGTACCACTGCACCGTCCTCTCAAGCAGCGCGTCGAAGTCGAGCGACGGGCGCCATCCCAGGGCCTGGATGCGGCCGCAGTCCAGGGCGTACCGCAGATCATGCCCGCTCCGGTCCGGGACGAATTCGCGCAGGTCCGCAGGCCGGTCGAGGACTTCCAGGACACGGGCGGCCAGATCCCGGCCGTTGACTTCGCGGTTCGTGCCCACGTTGTACGCGTTCCCCGCCTCGCCGGACCTGAGCACCCGGTCGATGGCGGAACAGTGGTCTTCCACGTACAGGTAGCTGCGTACCGCGCTTCCGTCGCCGTACACCGGCAGCGGCTTGTACTCCAAGGCGTTCGTGATGAACAGCGGCAGGACCTTCTCCGGGTACTGATAGGGTCCGACGGTGTTCCCGCCCCGCGTGATCAGCACGGGCATGCCATAGGTGGTGAAGTAGGATTGGACGAGCAGATCCGCGGCCGCCTTGCTCGCGGCATAGGGACTGCGGGGCGCGAAGGCGTCGCTCTCCATCGAAAAACCCGCCGGTACGTGGCCGTACACCTCGTCGGTGGACACCTGCAGAAAGCGCTTCACTTCCACGCGCCGCGCCGCTTCGAGCAGGACGTAGACCCCGTTGTAATTAGTTTCGATGAAGGAGGATGGGTCGAGGATGGATCGATCGACATGGGATTCGGCCGCGAAGTTGACGACCGTGTCGACTCCGCGCATCGCATCGTCGACCGTGTCCCTGTCCCGGATATCCCCGTGAACGAACCGGAACCGGTCCGTACCCACGCAGTCGTCGATATTGGCCAGACTGCCGGCGTAGGTCAACGCATCGAGCACCACGACCTGCGTCTCGGGACGGTGTTTCAGTGCGTATCGAACGAAGTTACTGCCGATGAACCCGGCTCCACCGGTAACCAGCATGGCATCCATAGAAAACCTGGCTCCTCAGGATTTGATCCGTCCATCGTCCGAATAGCCGCGGTTCTCCCAGTATCCCTTGTGGTTCTTGCGGGTGACTTCGATCCGGGTAATCCACTTGACCTGCTTGTATCCATACATGCCGGGCATGACCAGGCGCACGGGCGAGCCATGTTTGGCCCACAGCGGCTCGTGGTTCATCTCGAGGGCCAGCATGCTGCTCTTCTTCATCGCCTCGCCCACGGGAACGCTGCTCTCATATTCGTCCGCCCCGTAGAAAATGACGTCACGGGCCTCCGGATCCATGCCCGCCTTATTAAGCAGATCGCGCAGCCGCACGCCGACCCACCGGGCTCTTCCCTGGGCGCCGCCGACGCAACGCAGGATGCTCTCCTGCGTGACCTGCGGCCACTCTTGCAGTTCGTCGTACCGCAATGCAAATGGAGTCGAAACGGCGCCTTCAATCTCGAGCCGTTCTTTTTCGACGTCGATTTTCGGTGGAAAGGAGACAATGGCTACGGCGAAGAACCTGCGCAGGGGAGTCAGTTCCTCTTCGTCCTTTTCAACAGGTACAAACAGGGGGCCGGCTACGGAATGAAACGTGGGAAGCATGGCTCCGCCGGCAACGAGTCCGGCCGCGAGGGTCTCCAGGAAATGTCGGCGGTCCATAAACGGGTCCTGTCGGGATCGGGATGGGTCCGAGCCGGATGGGATTGTGCAGCCTGACTGCAGATACGGATACCGGATTCACCGCGGGTCCTATCTCCGCGCCTGTCATAAGCTTACACACGTGTAGTACGTCTGTCAAGGCATTTGGGGACAGTAACGGGGGAATGGATCGGCGTGAGAAACGCAAGGCAGCATCGGGGTTTGATAAATGGACGGCCAGGGATTAAAATACTAGAGAGGATCGGCAAGAAAAGAGCATGGTTCGGTGTATGCGGGTGACTTCGAGATACTATATCCCGCGAAATCCTACGAGGAAGGACAGCAACATGTCGCTCGAAAACAAGACGGTCGTCATTACCGGCGCGGCGATGGGCATCGGACGGGCGGCGGCCCTGTGCTGTGCGGAGGCCGGGGGACGGACCGTCCTGGCCGATATCGAGGAAGCCGGGTTGAAGGAGACCTTCGGCGATATACACGCCGCGGGCGGCGAGGCTTCCTGCCAGGTGGTGGACGTTTCGGACGCCCGGCAGGTTGAGGCGCTGATGGCGGGCGCGGTCGAAGACTTCGGACGGATCGACGCGCTCATCAACTGCGCGGGCATCCTCGAGGGCGCCTTCGTGCCCGTGGACGAGCTGGACGAAGCAGTGTGGCAGCACGTGATGGACGTCAATCTGAAGGGGTCCTTTCTTACCTGCAAGTTCGCCGCGGCCGTAATGAAGGAACAGCAAAAGGGCGTCATCGTCCTGTTGTCCTCCGGCGCCGGCGTCCGGGGGGGCAGTTCATCGGTGGCTTACGGGACCAGCAAGGGGGCCGTGCACGGGCAGGCGGTCATCCTCGAGAGCCAGCTTTCGCCGTTCGGCATACGCGTTCACGCGGTCTGTCCGGGAGGGATCGCGACGCCCATGAAGCTAAGGAACATCGCCCAGGCGGCCGAATCCCAGGGCGGGTCGGTGGAAGAAGCGCTCAAGCAGGCGGATGCATACCTGGGCGACGCCGAGGGCGTGGGCAGGATCCTGGCCTTCCTCGTATCCGACGAGGCCGACCACCTGCGCCAGACTGTCTTTACACGATAAGCGCGAGCAGTGGTGGCCCGGTCATCGGTCCGGTGCCGCGGACGCAAAGGCGTAGCACACCTCGTGGTGGTATACGCCATCCGGTTGCAGGATGACCGACGGCCATCCAGGCGATCCCTGTCGGTTGACCGCATCCGGAAAGGCCTGTGTCTCCAGGCAGAAGCCGTGGTGCCTGCCATACACGGCGCCTTGCTTCCCGGTGAGTGCATCGGTCAGGTTGTTTCCCGTGTAGAACTGTACGCCCGGTTGATCGGTCCGGACCGCCATGGCCAGGCCCGAACGGCGGGAAGCTACCTGAGCGGCCGGCCTCACCCGCCCGCCCGCGTCGCGCAGGACGAAGTTGTGGTCGTAACCCCCTGGACCTCCCGTTCCGTCGGGCTCCTGCAGACCCGGCGAAGAAATCGCGTCCATCTCCGCGGCGATGGTCTTCGGTCCCGTGAAGTCGAAGGACGTGCCGGCGACCGGCCTGATTTCCCCCGTTGGAATGAGATGGCGGTCGACGGGCGTGTAGGCGTCGGCGAACAGCGTAACCTCGTGGTCCAGCACCGGTCCGGCGTGGTGCCCGTTCAGGTTCCAGTAGGAATGATTGGTCAGGTTCACCACCGTGGACCGGTCCGACCGTGCCTCCATCGAAATCCGTAGTTCGTCGTCACCGGTCAGGGTGTAGGTAACCGTCGTTTCAACGGTGCCAGGATATCCTTCCTCCCCGTCCACGCTCGTATAGGTCATCGCGACGAAGGGTCCTTCTTCTCGCTGGCCGAAGTCTACCGGCTCCCAGACTTGCTTGTCGAATCCGCCCGGTCCCCCGTGGATGTGATTGGGTCCGGCCCCGTCGTTGATCGCCAGGTGGTAATCTCTTCCTTCCAGCGTGAACCTTCCGCCGGCGATCCGGTTGGCGCAGCGTCCGACCGTGGCGCCGAAGAACGGATGACCGCCCAGGTATTCCTCGAGCGTGTCGAATCCAAGTACCACATCCACGAGACGTCCTGCCGCGTCTGGGATCTCCAAGGACTGCAAAATCGCGCCGTAATTAGTTACATGCGCGGCCGCACCGCTCGCCCCGTTCAACGTGTAGAGAAAAACGGGCCGGGACCGGAAAGCACCCCAGATGGTCTCTTCAACAGCACCCATCGCACTTGCCTCCTCAAATCGAAAATACACGACAGCATAAGCTCGATCAATGAAATGTCAAGACGGTACGGGTCCGTGGATTCGAGAGATGGTTCATCACTCCGACTGATATGAGTGAGGATCGCGGGTCGCCTGCGAAATGGAATCTGATGATGAAGACGATGAACCATTGGTGAGAGGAATCTATCTCGTGGCCGAAACACATTCGGCGGTTTGTCCGGCCCCGTTCTCATCGGACGAGATTTCCCGGTGGGAACGAAAGGGCCGTGGACTGGCGATTTTCCGGTGTCCCGACCCGTTTTCCCTGCCTGAAGTCGAGTCCAGGCCCGGTACGGCCATCCTGGTCGATCCGGATGAAGAACAGGAGATACCGGGCGATCCCGACCGCCTTGTGCTGAAGTTGACGTCACGGTGCACGCCCCATCTGAACAGCCTGGTGAATTGCATCGTGCTTCCGGCGTACAGGCGGTACATCCCCCTGTACCTGTTCGCCTCATGGAACGCGGAGGACCTGGTCACCGGGGCGGTCCCAGTACCGGACAAAGAAGAAATCGAAGCGGCGATGTTGCCACTCGTGAAAGAACAACTTCAGTCTCTCCTGGCTTTCACCTGCGCCGTTTTTCCTGATACCGAGGCGCTGTATTCGTCGGCGAAGCCCTGGCTGACTCCCGTGGAAGTCATGATGCACGAAGGACTTACCCGGTCAGGCCTGCCTCACCGGCTTCACGTGCGGCGGGGACCGGCCTGCGTCGACGCGTTGGTCGGCGACCCGCACGATGGCGACCCGTACGATGGCGACCCGCACGATGGCGCCGTTGCGGTGGAGATCGACGGCAGGGAGTTTGTTCGTGACGACCAGATTCGGCGGGACACGGTGCTGACCGAGAAACACGGCATACGAGAGGTCGTCCGATTCAGCGGGAGTGAAGTCGTGCACGATCTCGACGCCTGTGTCGAAAAGGTACGTTCGACGCTGACGGGACGAGGACGTGGATCCAGCCGCGAACATGAAACCGATCGAGAAACTGAAACCGGCCGCGGAAACGAGCCGTCAATCCAGATGCCTGACCCGAATCCAAGCCTGGCAGGGGAGCAAGCCAGTTGCCTGAACCCCCGGGCCGGCGTGGTGCTCACTCTCGCCCCGGCGGGCTCCGGCAAGACGCGGGTGTTGACGCGCCGGGTGGTGGAAGCCGTTCGGGGCGGCATAAAACCCGGTCGGATACTGTGCGTGGTCTTCAACAAGGCGGCGAGCGAGGTGATGTCCGAGCGTATACACGGCGATGCCGGACTGCCAGGCGTCCATATCCGCACGTTGCACAGCCTGGGATACGAGATCTGCAGGCAGGCGCCGGACAGCCCCTACGCGGGCTACGGCGTCGTTACCGATCAGACGCTGCCGGGCGGGTTGACCGATCTTTTCAGAAAGGTGCTGAAGGCGGATTTCGAGCAGCACGCCTCAGCCGCGCCCTATCCCTTCCCCGAGCATCTCGTCGTCGCGTACGAGGAAGCGGCTTCACAGCACAGGAGAACGCTGGTGTCCGCCGGTGCAGACGACACCTGTGTCGAGATCGAAGGATTCGACGGGCGCCAGGCGCACAGAATCCGCGAAGAAGTGGATCGCCGGATGAACGCGAAAGCCCTGATGACTTTCGACGAGCAGTTGTTCCGGGCCGTGGAAATCCTCCTGGAGCATCCCGCTGCCCGTACGGTCTACCAGCACCGCTTCGATTCGGTCCTCGTGGACGAGGTCCAGGACCTTACCCCCGTACAGTTCCTGATGCTCCGGCTGCTCTCCCTGCCCCTGAACAACCTGTTCGCGGTGGGCGATGACGACCAGATGATCAACACCTTCACCGGGGCGGACCCCGAGAACATCCGCTCGTTTCAGCGGTGGTATCCGGGCGCGGCGATCCACACCCTGGGCGCGAATTACCGGTGCAGGCCGGACATCGTAACCCGTTCCGCCAGCGTCATTTCCCACAACGTCAACCGGTTCGAAAAGCCCATCCGTCCCGTACAGGTCCAGACCGGACCGGGCAGGGACACCATCCGGGTCATCGCATGTCCATCGCTGGAAGCGGAAACCGATGCCGTGGTACGCACGATTCGCCGGTGGAAAAAACGGGGTTACGGTTACGGGGACATGGCCGTCCTGGTCCGGGTCCAGTCGATCTCGGCGCCTCTGCAGACCGCGCTAAAGGAGGCGGACCTGCCCTACGACCCGATGGACGCCGGCGCACTGTTCCAATCCCACGCGGGAAGGACCCTGGGCGCGTACTTTGACGTTATCGCCCGTGATGAGCGGGCCGATCCCCGGTCCTACGCCCTCAGCCTTTCCTTCCCCTCCAGGGCACTCTCCAATGAACAGCTGCGCGAAGCGGCGGCGCTCGGCCACCGGTTCTTCGACCGAGCGGACAGTCTGACCAGTGAGCGAACCGACGGTCCGCGGGATGAGGTGGTCGCCAATGTAGAGACCTACCAGGATAATATCGAAGTCCTGCGCGGCGTCTATGCGTCGCCAGACGGGTCTCCTGTTGGATTTCTGAATGAATTGCTGGAGCGAACGGGCCTTGGCGCATACTACAAGAGGCAGGAGGAGAACAGCCGGCAGCGCATGGCCACATCCGCCGCGGAATACATCGATTCGATACGCGAGATAGCCGCCCGGCATGTATGCAAGAAAGCATTCGTGGATACGTACCTGGAGGCCATGGCGTCCGAAGCCGCCGCGGACCAGATGGACCGCGTTCATCCTGGTGTGTCCCGGGACGATCGCATTACCGTTACCACGATTCACCGGAGCAAGGGAGACGAATACAAGGGCGTAATCCTCTTCCACGTGGTGGAGGATATCCTGCCCCACCGGCGGATGACCGGTTCAGAAGCGGATGTCGAGGAGGAACGGCGTGTATTCTACGTTGCCCTGACGCGGGCCGAGGAAAGGCTGTGCATCACGACGCAGCGGAAGCATCCTTCCCGGTTCCTGGCCGAGATGAAGACTGCCGGTGGAGGTAGCCGACCGATGGGCTTACGCGGACAGCTGAAATGCCTCCGTGAACGGCTGTCGCGCGTCCGTCCGAGTTCGATAGCACGATCCGTCCTGGGCCGCTGCCGCCAGATGCTACCTTGACCCACCCGCCGCATCCACCGGCCAGATCTCGAGTCCGCCTGGGGTCAGGACGGCATACGACCGGGCCAGGTTCGCCACGGGACAGCTGTGAACCGGCACCACGCGGATCTTCGAACCGATGGCCAGATCCAGTCCGTTGCGGCCGACCATGCCGTGCTCTTCCGAGACTTTTTCCACGATCATCTCGGAGTCGGGTTCCGGGAAGCCCGATGCCGGGTAGGCCAGGCCGAAACCCTGGTTGCCCGTCATGCCGTGGACGCCCGTATCAGAAGTCAGCGTCTTCGACCCGGCGTCCGTCACGAAATAGTGTTCGTTCCTGCTGATCACCGTGGCCAGCACGGTCAACGCGACATCGGCAACCCGGGCTACGCCCACGCGGACGGGGAGCAGGTCGAGAAAAACATAATTTCCGGGCCGGATTTCCGTAATCCCGTCGAAACATTCCGCGGCGAGGACGGCCGGCGTGGCGCCCACGGAGACCTCTCGGACCGGAAGGCCGTCCGACTGCAAGGCGTCGCGCACCGCGACCATGGTGCGCCGCTCCGCTTCCGCGACCTCGGCGGCTTCTGCCCTCGACTTCGAACCGTACACGTGACCGGCGTGGGACAGGATGCCTCGGAATTCCAGATTGGCATGATCGTGGATCATCCCGGCCAGTTCCCCGATATGCGGGTCGTCAGGCAGCAGTCCGCACCGGTGCAGCCCCACGTCGATTTTAAGGAACAGTCCGACGGTCCGGTCGTGGGCCGCTGCTCGCTCGCCCGCCACCTGGATGCCTTCCTTCGAGTCGGTCACCACCCGCACATCAGCGCCTTGATCCCGCGCAGCGGACAGCAGCCGGTCCCACTTCGATGGCGATACCACCGGCCGGGCGACGGTGATGGACTCGAACCCGCCCTCGATGAAGACCTGCGCCTCGTCCACCGTGGCGACGGTGACGCCCGATGCACCCAGGCCGATTTGTCTCCGGCCGATTTCAAGGGACTTGTGGGTCTTGATGTGGGGACGCAGCGAGACGCCGTGCCGGTCCGCCAGGTCCTGCATGGCGCGCAGATTGCCCATCATCCCGGTCTCATCGAGCAATATGGCGGGCGTTTCCACCTCACTGAGCATGTAGTCTGTGTTCATTGTTGAATCCCTAGTGATATTCCTAGATTATACGCAGCGCGTCAACCCCGCGGCGCGTGTCCGATCGATCATCCTCCAAGGCCATCCTTCAAGGCCATCCTCCAAGACCATTCTTCCGGCCGCCGTTCGTGCGGTTTTCCAACTTGACACGGCATACAGGCGAATGACACATTTTCCGCGTGACCAACGGAGTACGATTTACGCTTCACCTCGGGGAGCATGGCATGGATCGACAGAACACAGCGGACCTGGCAAGGCTGTATGTCGAACGATCGAATCGTCACGTGCTGGACGAGGTGTTTCCCCTGTTCGACCCTGAAGCCACCTATCGGTCGTCGCAGTTCGGCCTGTTCGAGGGCCTGGATCAGATCCGGGACATGATGACCGGTTTCTTTACCACCTTCCCCGACGTGCACTGGACGGTGGACGACTATCGCGCAGAATCCGACGACACGGCAACCTTCGAATTCACGATGCGGGCCAGTAATGCCGAAACCGGACAGCCCGTGGAGCGCCGGGGGCTTGAAACGATCACCTTCACGGAGGAAGGACTGATCCGCCACGTCGAGGTCGAAGTTGCGCAGTCGGATTGACTGGCGGTAGTACCGACGGGCCGGCCGCTGTCATCCAACCGCGCTGTTCTGCAGATAGTCTCCTATTCATGCATCCCTTACTCCCCGAAATACTTAGCGCGGAAGAACGCATCAGGTCCCACGTCCTGCAAACGCCCCTGATCCACTCCATGCCGCTTTCGGCCAAATCAGGGGCGGATGTCTTCTTGAAGATGGAAAGCGAGCAGCACACCAATTCCTTCAAGGCGCGCGGGGCCATGAACAAGGTACTGTCGCTGACCGGCGAGGAGAGGTCACGGGGCGTGGTGACGTCCTCGACGGGCAATCATGCGCAGGGCGTCGCCCGGGCCTGCATGATCACCGGCTGTCCGGGGACCATCTATCTGCCCAACGGCGTCGATCCTTCCAAGATAGAAGCGATCAAACAGTATCCGGTAGACTTGGCCTTCCACGACGGCAACCCGCTCGAAACGGAGTTGCACGCCAAGCAGGAGGCCGCCGTCCTGGGCAGGACGTGGATTTCGCCGTACAACGATCCGCAGATCATCGGCGGCCAGGGTACCATCGGCATAGAACTATCGCAGCAACTGCCCTCCATCGACGATGTGTTCGTTACCGTTGGCGGCGGCGGGCTGATCGGCGGGATCGCCGTCTATCTGAAGGCGCACAGCCCGGGTACGCGGATCATCGGCTGTCAGCCCGAACAATCGGCGGCCATGTATCACTGCGTTCGCGCGGGCCGCATCGTGAGCACCGAGCACGGCGAGACACTGTCCGACGGTTCGGCAGGCGACGTGGAGCCGGGATCGATCACCTTCCCGGTATGCCGCGACCTTGTCGACGATTACATCCTGGTCTCGGAGGAGGAAATCGGCGAGGTCATCCGGTTCATGGTCGATGCGCATCATAAGATTGTCGAAGGCGCCGCCGGCGTCGCCGTGGCGGCCCTGCTGAAACGAAAAGACGAATTCCGTGGACGAACCGTGGCCATCGTCGTCTGCGGCGCAAACATCGCCGCCTCGACGCTCAGGACCGTACTGGCTTCCTGAGTTTACCAGGTTAAATCCTACATGTTCTAAACGTCTCCTTGAAGTCTCCTTGGCATCTTCTTAAAAACGGAAAGGTCCCATGTCCCAGTCACTTCCGAACATCCTGTTCATCATGTCCGACGACCACGCGTCGCACGCCATCAGCGCCTATGGCAGCCGGATCAACCGGACGCCCCATATCGACCGGATCGGATCGGAAGGCATGCGGTTCGACAACTGCTTCTGCACCAATTCCATCTGCACGCCCAGCCGGGCGGCCATTCTGACGGGCACGTACAACCACGTAAACGGCGTCACCACCCTGTCCACCCACCTGGACGGCAGGCTGCTGAACTATCCCAAGGTGCTGCAGGAACACGGGTACCAGACGGCGGTGGTGGGCAAGTGGCACCTGGGGCACGGCGGTATCCACGACCCCACGGGCTTCGACTACTGGAACGTCCTGCCCGGCCAGGGCCTGTACCACGACCCCGAGATGATCGAGATGGGAGAGCGGTCGACGCGAAGGGGGTACACCACCGACCTGATCACCGATTGTTCGCTGGATTGGCTTCGAGGGCGCGACCGGGACCGCCCCTTCTGCCTCATGGTGCATCACAAGGCGCCGCACCGGCCCTGGGAGCCCGATGACAAGCACGCCGCGATGTATGAAGACGAGGATATCCCGGAGCCTGAGACCTTCGACGACGACTATTCGAACCGGTCCCAGGCCGCCGCGGCCGCACGGATGCGCGTCGAACGCGATCTCAACGCCGAGGACCTGAAGGTGCCCGTGCCGGAGGGCCTTCCACCCGCCGAAAAGAAAAGCTGGAAGTACCAGCGGTACATCAAGGACTACCTGCGGTGCGTGGCCTCGATCGACGACAACGTGGGCAGGCTGCTGGACTTCATCGACGAGGAGGACATCGGAGAGAACACCATCGTGATCTATACGTCCGACCAGGGGTTCTTCCTCGGCGACCACGGCTGGTACGACAAGCGCTTCATGTACGAGGAATCCCTGCGCATGCCCTTCCTGATCCGCTACCCGAGGGAGGTGGCGCCGGGCAGCGTGAACGGCGACATGATCCTGAACGTGGACTTCCCTGCGACCTTCCTGGACTGTGCCGGCGTGGACATACCGTCCTCGTTCCAGGGTCGCTCGTTCCGGCCCCTGCTGTGTGGCGAGACCCCGGCCGACTGGCAGACGTCCATGTACTACCGGTACTGGATGCACGGCGCACACCACAACGTCTGCGCCCACTACGGCGTGCGGACCCTGCAGTACAAGCTGATCTACTATTACGGCGATCCGCTCGGACAGGAAGGCGCGATCGGTCCGAAGACGCAGCCGGAATGGGAACTCTTCGATCTCGAGAAGGACCCCTGCGAGATGAACAGCGTGTACACGGATCCCGAGTACGCGGAGGTGGTCGCGGAGTTGAAGGCGGAGCTGGCAAGGCTGCAGGAGAAAGTAGGGGACGTGCCGTACGGCGCTCATCAAATCGATTGATTTATTGGAGTATGTTTATCAATTTTGTGGCTTAAAAAAACGGACAAGCGATTCGTGTGTCTCCCGAGCATTACCATGAACGATCCCATCACCCCCCAGCGAGATTTTGCTTGAGGAATATCTCAAACCTGTGGGCATTTCGTAGAACGCCATGGCGCGAGCCATCGGGGTTGCACCGCGTGCGATCAATGAGATTGTGCGCGGTCGGCGGTCGATTACGCCATCCATGTCGATCCGCTTTGGGGCCTTTTCAATCAGTCAGATCACTTTTGGAAAGGGATACAGGTGGAATGCGACTTCAGAGAGCTGGCCAGTGACAGACTGCGAATCATTGACGGGATCCAACCCGCGCGACCTCACTGGCGCAAAACTTCTGATCTACGTCCCTGGAGTCTCAGAATTACCTAAGTTTAAAAACCGAGGCTACGGCGCGTCAACCCATGGCAAAGCAAAAGGCATCCGGGATCGAAATCCTGGATGCCTTTTTTACTGAAACAGCGTTGTCAGTGCTTTACGACTGATCAATCAGGCGTCGCAGTCGCCGATCAGGCGTCGCCGGTCGCCACCTTGCCCTGGGCGGGCTGGAAATGCACCGCGGCGATGGCCTCGCGCACCTTGTCCACGTTCTCGGTGAAGAGTATGCCGAGCTGGGTCAGGGTCCGGTCCATCCGCGTGTTCTTGTCGTGCACGGGGAAGATGTGCAGGTTCTGGACCCGGGCTCTCACGTCGTCCACCATCTCGCCGGCCATGACCACCAGGTCGGAGTCCTTGAGCGCGGAGAGCTTCTCCTCGCTGAACTCTTCCACGCGGATGTTCATCTCGGCCAGGAACGTGCGAAGCACCCGGCTCACGTCCACGTTGGACACGGCCAGCACCACGCGCTTGTACCGGTCCGGCGACAGGGACACGTTCTCGGCGCGGAGATCGGCCAGGTACTCGGTGTGCTCCTTGAACCACCGCTGAAGGATGGAGTAGCCGTTCAGGCGCAGCAGGCCGTTGCGCAGTTGCCGCGCGGCTTCCCGCTTGTTGAGCCTGAGCGCGTTGAACGCGGCACTGGCGAGCTTGGACGCGATGCGGTGCGGCGCGTACATGCCCTTCATCCCTTCCATCACCGTGTTGACCAGCTCGTAGCGGGTCATGTTCGGTACGGGGTGGTTGGCGTGGTGGCCGTCGTAATGACTCCAGTCGCTGCTCAGGTATTCCCCGCCCTGCAGATCGTAGCGGATGGTGTCTTCGGAACCGGGCAGGTAGGTCAGGATCATGCATTGCGACGTCGCCAGGTCCTTCTTCTTGGCGAACTCGAACTGGGTCTTGATGGTCTCCGGATGATCCGAGTCGGCGCCGGCGATGAACATGGCGTGGAGGTCGATACCGTGATCATGGATCGCGTCGATGGCCACCTCCACGTCGTGGGCCGTCTCTTTCTTGCCGTACAGTTCCAGGGCCGTCTCGTCGATGGATTCGAAACCAACCATCACGCGGTCGCATCCCGCCTCGCGCATCTTCTTCATCAGTTCCGGCTGCTTCGAGATCTCGTGGCGCATCTGCGCCGCCCACGGGATGATCAGCTTCCGGTCGATCATCCCCTGCATGATGGCCATGGTGCGGTCCACCGGCACGTTGAAGATGTCATCGGCGAAGAAGAGATAGCTGAAATTCGGCATCTTCGTATAGGCTTCCAGCATATCGAGCACGCGTTCGACAGAATGGCCGCGCAGCTTGTGCCCGTTCAACTTGGTCACCGTGCAGAAACTGCAGTCCCAGGGACAGCCCCGCTGCGTCTGTATCGACATGATGTCCAGCCTGCCGGACGGTACCAGGCTGAAGTCCGGTATGGGCAGCACGTCCAGATCCTCCGCCTTGGGCCGCTCCGGGTTGTGGACCGGCCGTCCGTCCTCCACCCAGGACAGGTTGGCGATGCCGCGGTAGTCGGCGCCGGACTCCAGGCAACGGACCAGTTCGACCAGGGCATCCTCCCCCTCGCCGCGCACGACGAAATCGCAGTGCTGCAGGGCCTCGTCGGGCACGAACGTCGGATGCGTTCCACCCATCACGATCGTCTTTTCGGGATAGACGTTCCGGATGAAATCGGCGTACTGGTACGACCCGGGGGCCGTGGACGTCAGTGAGGAGATGCAGATCAGATCGGCTTCCCCGAACTCGTTCGTGTCGATGTCTTCCACCTCTTCCAGCATCACCCGGACTCCGTAGCCCAGGTCCCGCATGATCGTCGCGAGCACAAGACAGCCGATGCGCGGGATATAGGCGTCCGAATACACGTGGAGGTGGGAGGATTTCGGTTCGAGAAAGAGGATGTGCTTGATACTTTTACGCATTGCTTGCTCCTGTAGAAACCGTCCGGAAAAGCACCGTCGGCGGGTCTACTGCATGGATGCGATGAATCGGTCGAACAGGTAATCGGCGTCGTGCGGTCCCGGTGACGCCTCGGGGTGGTACTGTACCGAGAAAACCGGATACCGCCGGTGCCTGAGCCCTTCTAACGTCCGGTCATTCAGATTGATATGGGTCAGTTCCACCTCGGATTCGTCAAGGGTGTCGGCGTCGATGGCGAAGCCGTGGTTCTGGGCGGTGATTTCCACGCGGCCCGAATCGTTCTGCCGCACAGGCTGATTGGCGCCCCGGTGGCCGAACTTCAGCTTGAACCGTTCTCCGCCCAGCGCCATGCCCAGTAACTGGTGACCGATGCAGATGCCGAATATGGGTTTCCGCTCGATCAGGACTTTCAACTCGTCAATGGCGTATTGAACGGCGCCCGGATCGCCGGGTCCGTTGGACAACATGATACCGTCAGGGTTCAGCCGCAGCACCTGCTCGGCCGTGTAGTCCGCCGGCAGGACGAGCACCTGGCAGCCCCGACGCGCCAGGTTCCTCAGTATATTGTGCTTGACGCCGTAATCCATGACGACGACCCGATGGGTTCCAGGTTCGTCGAAGCCGTTCCAGATCCCCTCCGGATCGTCGTTGGGAGGGTCCACGTAGATACGACGATCTCCCTCCCACCGGTACGGCCGGTCCGTGGTCACTTCGCGGACCAAGTCCTGGCCAACCATTCTGGGCACGTCCCTGGCCTGCCGGACGAGTGTGTCAGGATCCGCCGCGCCGGAACTTATCACGCCGCGCATGACCCCGTCGACGCGGAGCCTGCGGGTAAGTGCCCGGGTATCGATTCCGGAAATGCCAACGACGCCATGGTCGTCCAGGAAGCGGTCGAGACTGCCGGTCGAGCGCCAATTGCTCGGGTTCCGCTGGTACTCCCGAACCACGAATCCTTCCACGTGGGGGTGGAGCGATTCCAGGTCACCGGGATTCACGCCGTAATTCCCGATCAACGGGTAGGTCATGGTGACGATCTGACCTTTGTACGACGGGTCGGTCAATACCTCCTGGTATCCGATCATGCTGGTGTTGAAAACGACTTCTCCCACCTTTTTCCCGGTAGCGCCAAAGGATTCGCCTTCGTAGACTGTGCCGTCTTCCAGGGCCAGCCATGCCTCCATAAACGCTCCTTCAGGGGGTTACCAGCGGGTTGGACCGGATATTGAAGATTACGATACCCGTAACCGGCCGCCATGTCAAGGAAAATCGCCCCGCGTCACCCCGTTCGGCACCCCGTTCGGCAACCCGGAATGCCTGCCCGTCCAAGGAGCCGCAACGCCAGGGCTAATCGCCCCTCGGCACCTCCATACGCCGCCGGTGTTTCCCCGGCGGGAGGACGCCGATCGACCGATGATATCGCTTTACGGGCGCCGGCGCCGAGGGTATATTACCAGACCGCCGTGGAGGAAGCAGAATGACCTTTCTGAACGCGTTGATGCTGTTTGGGCTTGTTGCGGTCGCCGTACCGATCGTCATACACCTGTTCCACCGCCAGCGAGTCTCCACCGTCGATTTCAGCTCCGTCATTTTCATCAGGGATCACCATATGCAACGGTCCCGGGCCTTGAGGCTCCGGGAACTCCTGTTGCTTCTTCTGCGGGTGCTCATTGTCCTGCTCCTGGTGATGGCATTCGCAAGGCCGGTCATCGAAGGCCTCGCGGGCACCTTGTTGGGCAGCAGCGTCGAACAGCGGTCGGTCTTCGCCATCGTACTGGACAATTCATACAGCATGGGCGCCGGACGCTACGGGGACACGCCGTTCAACGCCGCCAGGACCGAGGCAGGACGCATCGTCGATGCGATGCAGCCGGGCGACGAGGGACTGATCATACTGACCGCCGCGCCGCCCGAGGCTGTCCCGCCCGTTCCCACGGACCGGACCGCAGCGCTTTCGGCGCGCCTGTCGGAAGCGGAAGTATCCGAAAGTTCGGGGGACATCGCCGACGCTTTGCGTCTCGCACGCCGGAAACTGTCCGGCATTGTATCGGCGCACAAGAGCATCTACCTCCTGTCGGATTTACAGCGAAGCGACTGGGAGCGTTTGTCCGAGTCCGGATCGGAGGCGCCTTCGGAATCACATGCGCCGATCTATCTCTACCCCTTCGAGGCGGGGAGCGTCGTCAACGCCAGTATCGACGAGGTCTCCGTCAGCGAGGGCCTGCTGATCCGCAATCAACCGGAGCGGTTTGTCGCGACCTTCACCTACCGGAACGGCCCTTCAGCGGGCACAAATCGAACCGGGCAGGCCGAGCAGACCGGGCAAGCAGAGCAGACCGGGCAAGCAGAGCAGACCGGGCAGACCGGCCGTACCAGGCGGACCCGGGAAGTCCGGCTCGTCATCAACGACCTGGACCGGGACAGCCGCCAGGTGACGGCCGAAACGGGCGCGGCGGGTTCCGTGCAGTTCAACGTCGTCGTCGACACACCGGGCAGGTATTCCGGTTACGTGGAACTGGACGAGGATGATGTCGCGGCCGACAACCGGCGGTATTTCACCCTCGAGGTTCCGGACGCTTTTGGCGTTACCGCCGTAGGACAGAGTGAATCCTCCTACTTCATCGAGCAGGTATTAAGACCGACGGGCGGATTGGTCACGCCCGTGGACGTGCAGACTGCATCCGCCGACGTGTTGAACAGCGATCTGTACGATACGGGCGTGCTGATCGTGGACGGCGCCGTGGAACTGACGCCGGCGCGGCTATCCAGCCTGGAGCGTTACGTTTCCTCCGGGGGCGGCGTACTGGTCTTTCTCGGGGAGGGACTGGATCCGGCGGTTTACGAAAACGGTTTCTTCACCGGCGTCTTCGACTGCTCGATCACGGCACGAAGGGGAACGCCCGGCAGCAAGAGCTCCTTTCACCGGATGGACCAGGCCGATTTCGAGCATCCCGTGTTTCGTTTCGACGGCCGATACGCCGAATCCCTGTCGGCCGACGAGGCCAGGTTCTACGCGTCCTATGCCGTCGATGCGGGCCTCGGCGCACGGGTCATCGCGCGATTCATGGACGGAACGCCGGCGGTCCTCGAAGGTCGGTCCGGAAGCGGCCGCGCACTTTTGGTCGCATCCGACCTGAACACCGGCTGGAGCGACCTGGCGTTGCGCAGCGCGTTCGTGCCGTTCATGCATCGAAGCGTTCGGTATTTGCATCCGTCGGTGACGGTTGCCGAAGGGGGTCACCTGGCGGGAAAACCCATCGTACGACCCATGACCGATTTACGGACAGACGCCGGCCTCTACCTCGAGTACCCCTCGGGACGTACCGAGTCGGTCAATGCCCGGACCGGACGCCACGGGATTACGGTGGAAGTCCCGGACACGAAACAACCCGGCGTGTATGCGCTGTGGGACGGTGACGCCGTCGTACAGGCCTTCGCGGTAAATCCGGACACGCGGGAATCGGACCTGGCCCGGTTTACACCGGAAGAGGCGGCCGGGTTGTTCGGAGCCGGAGAGGATGTCGTGCTCATGGACCCGGCGGACGCCCCGGGCGTCCCCCGCGGCGGGACATTCGGCGCCCCGGGCGGGTATGAGATCTGGAAGTCTTTGATCGTCCTCGCGATGGCGCTCATATTGGCGGAATACTGGCTGTCGGGATCGCGAACCGGGCGGACCGGGCGGACCGGGCTGACCGGCGGGAGCATGGACCGGAGAAAAGCGTAGCCACCTTATGCATGAAATGCACGAAATACCCCGAAACACTCGTGAACGCGCCTTGTTGGTCGGCATGGTGCCTTCGAACGAACGGGTCGGAGAGATGGAGGAGTCGCTCGACGAACTCGCCCTGCTGGCCGATACCGCCGGCGCGGAGATCGTCGATCGGATGATCCAGGTCCGAAGCGCCATGCATCCTGCGTACTATATCGGAACCGGAAAGGCCCGTTCCATCGCCGAGTTGTGCGAGGCGGAAGAAATCGACCTCGTGATTTTCGACGACGACCTCACCCCCGCGCAGGTCAGGAACCTGGACCGCGTTATCGAACGGCGCATTCTGGACCGTAGCGGACTGATTCTCGATATATTCGCCTCGCGGGCGAAGTCGAAGCAGGCCAAGCTGCAGGTTGAACTCGCCCAGTTGCAGTATATGATGCCGCGGCTGACGAGGCAGTGGGACCACCTTTCCCGGCAGGAAGGCGGCGTGGCGGCCGGATCGGGCGGCGCCATCGGGGTCCGGGGGCCCGGCGAGACGCAACTGGAGATCGACCGGCGGCTGATCCGTGGACGCATCACCCATCTGCGCAGGAATCTCGAACAGGTGGCCGCTTCTTATCACCGGCAGCGACAACGCCGAAGCGCCATGTTCTGTATCGCGCTGATCGGGTATACCAATGCCGGCAAGTCCACGATTTTCAATGGATTCACCGAGGCCGGCACGCTGATCGAGGACAGGCTGTTCGCCACCCTCGACGCGACCACGCGTGTGATCAACGTGAGCCCGGGCCAGCCCGTTCTGCTTTCGGATACCGTGGGTTTCATTCGAAAACTGCCCCACCACCTGATCGCATCCTTCAAAAGCACGCTGACCGAGGTCTACGACGCGGACCTCCTTGTACACGTGGTCGACGGCAGCCATCCCAACCACGCGGAACACATCGTGACGGTGAACCAGGTGCTGGCGGAACTGGGGGCTTCCGATCTGCCGCTGCTGCTGGTCTTCAACAAGGCGGACCAACTGGAGAATCCAGACGCCCTGGAATTCCTGGAGCTCTCCTATCCCGACGCCATCACGATATCCGCACTGGATCCCGGTGACGTGGAACGCCTGCGCCAGGCGATTTCAATCAGGGTCGACCGCCATCGCGTGGAAGTGGAACTGCTGATTCCCTACGAGAACGGGCACGCCGTTTCCGTGGCCTATGAGTCGGGGGAAGTCCTGCACCGGGAAGACGAACCGGAGGGCGTTCGCCTCACGGTCCGCATGATGCCGTCCGTTGCCGGTCGTCTCGGCAAGACGCTGGATGCATTTGTCTGCAGATAAGGGGAATGAGCGGCGTCAGGGCTTGCCAGTGCCAGGCACTCAGGGCTTGCCCGGGTCGGTCTCGGGCGCGCTGAGGGGTCTGGATTGCGTCGGCGTGTCGTATCCCCTGTGTTCCAGGAGCTGGCTCTCGTCAATCAGTAGCAGGTCTTGCCGCCAGTACGGGTTGTAAAGTTCTCCCCGCGCCGAGGAATGCACCAGTTCGTACCTGCCGATGTTCCGACGATCTCCGAAAACGAAGAAATGACGTCCACCTTCCGTGGTCCGTGAAGGATCGCCCTGGACACCTTCCGTGTAGTACCAGATCTGGTAGGATTTCATGATGTTGTCGGAATCGTGCCGCTCGATTTCCTCCGGCTGTCCGTACCGGATGAAAACCGAGCCGCGGTCGCTTTCCGCCCCGCCCAGCTGATAGTCCGCATAGGAGAACCG
The DNA here is from genome assembly GCA_009841265.1 of Gemmatimonadota bacterium. NCBI lineage: Bacteria > Pseudomonadati > Gemmatimonadota > Gemmatimonadota bacterium. Next base: position 634,696 of record VXMB01000009.1, read on the forward strand.
CTCGTTGAACACCATCATGGATTCGTTCTCCGGAGTCTCGGGCGTCGGGTCGCGCATGCGCCAGAAAGCGATCAGGAATTCGGTCTTGCCTTCGAGGTCGAGATTGTCGTAGAGTTCGCGTTCCCGCTTGGAAGCGATGATGGCCAGCTGTCTCCGTCCCCGTTTTGCCTGATCCTCGGTCAGGACCGTGGCGGGCGGGGGCGGCGCCGGGGGCTGGACGATCTCGAAGACTGACGAACTGGTCGCTTCAGTTCCGGCCTGCGCGTCCCTGACCTTGATTTCCAGGGTATAGATGCCTTCCGGGAAGGTCATGTAGTCCAGGGCAATCACGTCCAGGCCGTCGGATCCCGATACCTTCCGGTTCTGTTTGGGAGGAAGTGGAAACGTCATCTCGTTGGCATGACTGGTTACCGACGGGTAAATGTCGTAGGTAGCCTCGTTTGTCGCCGAATCCGGAGTCAGGTTGTACATCTCGAAATACAGGAACAGGTTTCGCGGCTTATAGCTGCCGTCTTCAGGCATTTCAATCCATTTTTCGAATATCCGCAAGGGGTTGGGCAGCACCAGCAGGCCGTTTTTCGTGAACCGGTTCTGTTCCTGCGCCTGCTGAATGAGCGTGGAGAACTGCAGGTCGCTTACAGAGAGTTCAGCTGCGTCAAGCGGCTGGGCGACAAAGGGTTTCTCGGCTTCGCCGGAACGCCTGGAATTAAGGTCTGTCACGATGGCCTTCGCCCGGTAGGTGCCCGGGGCGACGCCCGCGGCGATCTGTTCCAGTACCACTCTTTCCTCGCCCCTTCGGGTTATGGTGACGGGCCGGTCCGTCTGGTATTCCCTTTGCTGAACCGACTGGAAGACGGCGTTGTCCTGCTCGTCGATGATGGACAGATCGATCTCGAAGGTGGCGACGTAGACCCCGTCATCTTTTTCTTCAAGGGTAAAACCGCTCGGGCGGCACAGGAAATAGATCTCCAGGTAGGTCTGTCCTTCCTCCCCCCTGAAACCGCTCACATCCACGGAAAAGTCGACTTCGCCGGTGCTGTTCGCCGGCACGAGAAGGGGGTCGCCTCCGGCGCCGGTGGAATCCGCTTCCGCCGCGGTGTTGGGATCCGCCTCAGTCACGGAGGGTTCCTGTTCCTGCCCGTGAGCGGTCCAGGCGGGCCAGGCGATGAGCAGGCAGACCAGACAGGCTATACGGCTGTAGTATCCAATCACTTCGGGTTCTCCGGTTCGGTGTCGTTCCGGATTCCCGTTCATCGCGGGAAGCCGGCCGTCGCGTCGCATGCCGATTTAAGGATATCGATTGACTTGCGGATCATGGAATAACGTTCTATGATATCCCACGGCCATGCGTGGCTGTGTGCTGAAAAGATATCCATAATGTAAGGTTTTATTTGCTTCCGGGCAACTCATTTGTCGTTGCAGCGGGGCACGCCCGGCCCGTATTGCGCAGGAGGGTTCCATGCTCAGGCTCTGGTCGGATCGAATCCTTCCCCCCGAGATCCGCGCGGAGTTCGACCAGCGGCTGCTCGTCCACGGTTCGGCGGAATCGTCGCCCGATGATCCGCTCCGGGACCTGCCCGGCGCCCACGCGATCGTCGCCGGCGCCCGACGGAACTACGACGGGGGTTTTCTGGACCGGTATCCGGACGTGAAGGTCATCTGCAGGACGGGTATCGGCATCGACAACATCGTCGTTCAGGATGCCACGGAACGGGGCATTGCCGTCTGCAATACACCGGAAGGCCCCACCATATCCACCGCGGAAACGGCCATTGCCCTGATCCTGTCCGCGGTCAAGCATATCAAGCGGGTTTCCGGCGAATTCGCGGAACGTCCCGGGAAGGACTACCTGTCGGGCTACCAGGGCATGGAGGTCTTCGGACGGACGCTGGGTCTGATCGGGTTGGGACGCATCGGCGGCCGGGTCGCGGAACTGGCCACCGCCGTGGGCATGCGGGTGATGGCCTACGATCCCTATATCGAGGCGGAGCGGGCATCGGCGATGGGCATCGAACGGGCGGAACGGATCGAGGACGTGCTGGTCCGGTCGGACGTCGTCTCCCTGCATGCGCCGCTCACCGAGGAAACCCGCCGGCTGATGGACGGCAAACGCTTCGCGCAGATGAAGCCGGGCGCGTTCTTCGTCAACGTTTCGCGGGGCGGACTGGTGGACGAAGCAGCGCTCTGTGCCGCGCTCGACCGGGGCCATCTCGCCGGGGCTGGCCTGGATGTATTCGATCCCGAACCCCCGTCCCCTGAGAACCCGCTGCTTCACCGCGCCGCCGTCGTCGTCACTCCGCACATCGCCGGCGTAACGGTCGCGAGCCGGGAACGCATGTGGCGCATAGCGCTGACTATGGCCCTCCAGGTCTGGAACGGGCAACGGCCGGACCACATCGTCAATCCGGAAGTCCTATCCGGCTAAGTGAGGAAAAGCGGACGCGCCGGTTCATTCCGTCAAAAGACTACCTGAAAACCTGGACGTCGGCCGCCCGTGGCGCGTCCACGCCGTGCTTCATGCGCATGATCTCCTTCTGGCGGTCCGAGAGCAGGCCGTACCACTCAGCGGGAAACCCTTCGTGGGGATCGTACTGGAACATGAGCATGCGTTTACGGTAGTGGGCGAAGAGGGCGTGCCGGTTTGCGCTGCCGCGGTTAGCCCCGCCCGCGTGCCAGCACTGGCCGTTGAAGATCAGCACGCTGCCCGCGGAAGCGGTAGGCTGCACGTAGTACTTCACGCCGGCATCGCTGGCGGGACGGGGAAGCCCGCTTCGGTGGGTGCCGGGCACGACCCGGGTTCCGCCGTTTTCCGGCGAGAAACCGTCCAGCATCCACACGGTGTTCATCATGACCGGCGAGGTCATGTTGAGCATTTCGGCGGGGATGTCGCTGTGAAAGCCCTGGTCTCCGTCCCCCGGACGCACGATGCGGCTGTTCAGGCTTCCCAGGATCAGCGTCGGTTCGAGGTAGTGCTCGAGGATGGGCAGGATGCGGGGGTGATCAATGACCGGGAAGAAGATCGGGTCCAGGGTAGGCAGGTTGGCAACGTGCCGGCAGGAACCTTCGCCTTCCCGCTCCACGCCGGCCTCTTCGTCCAGGCGGACCAGCACCCGGCGCATCGATTCGACCTCGTCGCCGGACAGGACGCCTTCCACCACCGTGAATCCGTACACGTCCAGCTCGTAAACGGCGTTTTCAAACTCGGTCATGGCTACTCCAGGTAAGCGCCAGGTATACGCGTGTTGTCGTACTCCGCATCCGCTGCCCGGGCCAGGATCGGTCCCGGTACCTCGTCCGTCCAGTAGTCCGGCACGGTGGCCGGGCGCATGTGCCATGCCAGGAGCAAAGTCCTTCGCCTCGAGCTGTTGTTTCCCCGGGCCGAGTGCAGCAACCGCGCCTCGCCGATAACGAGGTCGCCGGCACGGACGGGAACGTCGACGGCGCCGGTGTGGTCGCCGAACATGTGAGGATCCTGTTCATCTGCGAACCAGGCCGTCTGCTGGTGCGGCGCTTCCACCTCTCCGTGCAGCGGTATGCGCTTCAGGTGCGTGCCCGGAATTACACGAAAGCATCCGTTTACGCGGTCCGTGTCCACTAGGTAATAGGATAGAAAAAGCTGTTGCGGCCAGGGCGCCAGGCTCAAGGGGTCGTTCCAGGTATCCCAGTCCTGGTGCCAGCACAGGGGCGGTCCGCCGGGCGGCTTGCTCAATACGTGGATGGTCCCGTTGGGCGTGAAGTCATCCAGCCTCATGGCCCGCATCCAGGCCCCCGTCGCGGGCCAGTCCAGCAGCCGGCGCATCACGCCGTTCTCCAGGGTGTTTACGTGGATATCCGATCCCTGGTATCGCCATTCAGGCTGATATTCCGCGGCGTCCAGCAATCGATCCGATTCCCGGCGCAGTTCGCCCAGGAACTCTGCCGACAGCACGCCCTCGATGTGACAGTACCCGTCCCGGGTCAGTTGCTCGCGTTTTTCCTCGCCCCTCTCCCTGGTCATATCCCGGCATCCTATCTCGGTCTAACGTTTGTGGGTTCGACCCGCGTCCTGCGGGGTTCAGCTACGCGTTCCCCCGGGAAAGACCATTGTCCACCAGGTACTTGTAGCTCTTCTTCACCGCTTCGACCATGTCCGTCGCGCAACTGTCCAGTTCGACGATATGCCATTCGGTGTGATCTCCTCCGGCCGCGATCACACCGGGGAGGTCCACCTTGCCTTCGCCGAGGGCGGTCATGTCCGTATTCCGAAGGCAGGGCCCGTCCTTGAGATGCAGCAGCGGTGCTCGATCGCCGAGGCGTTCGAGCACACCGGCCGGGTCGGGTCCGCCGACCTGCACCCAGTACACGTCCACCTGGAAGAATACCTCGGGCGCGAGATGCTCGAGGAGGATATCCGTCGCGATCCGTCCCTCCACTTCCAGGTACTCCCACCAGTGATTATGAATTCCGAAGGTCATGCCGTGGGGCGCCACGGCCTCCGCGGCCTCGTTGAAGCGGTCCGCCGACCACCTGATGTTGTCCACGGTACTGTGGTCGTCCCGGCCCAGTCCGGATACGACGCGCTTCGTCCCGATCGCGTCAGCCGTCTCGACGACGTAGGACCTGTTCTCGCCCACGGGCAGGGGAAGATGGGCGCTGGGAACCTTAAGATTCAGCGATTCGAATAGTTTTCCGGCCGCTTCCGGCGTCGTGCCGGGAAACCCGGCGGGTTCGACGCCCGCGTACCCGATCTCCGCGGTCAGGTTCACCACGTGTTCGTAGTTCTTGTCGGCCATTTCTCTGAGGCTATAAAGCTGCAGGGCTACAGGTGGGGGCATGGTACGGCACCTCTTTCGATTCTGAAGCCGTTCCGAGCGTCTCGGAACGAGCGTCTCGGAACGTGCCAGTATGTTCGGGAAAGATCGTCAACAATCGCGGGTTGAATATACGTCCACCCTATGAGGCGTGCAAGCGAATCGTCAGGAGAGTCCGTAAACGAATTCCCCGCCGCCCCGCTTAAGGATGGTGTCGCCTTTGCGCATCATGCGAAGCATGCTTTCCTCGTCGACGATCTCGAGCAGTTCTTCCTTTTCGAACCACCCGAGATCCAGGGATTCGTCGCTGATTCTGAGGGGTTGTTCGGCGGCGGCGAGCAGCAGGTAACGGAGATCGTAATGTTCATGGGCAGGGATTTCGGCTCGGGCGGCGATGGCATGAATGTCCACATCCAGGGGGACGAAGCCTTCAGGATCCTTGTATATTCCGAACCCCTTCAGTCCGGATTCCTCTTCGGCTTCCCGGAGAGCTACGAGGTGGGGTCGGGTGCATCCGTCCGCATGGCCACCCAACTCCAGCCATCGGTCGAAGACGCGGTGCCACGTCATGAGGAATTTCGAACGGTCGGGCGAAAGGATCCAGGCCGAACCGGTGATGTGGCCTGGCATGCACGTCCTTTCGAAGCAGTCGGGGCGTCCGGCGACCAGGTCCCGAATCCGGGCTACCGTGGACTCTTCCGCGGGATAACGCGCCTGGTAGCGATTCAGTGCATTCAGGAGGCCGTCCCGGTCCGCCTGGTTCGCCCGATGCGCCCGTCCGGCCTCATCACCGCCGGATGCGCTCATCGGTCCGTTATTTGAAGCGCTCATTCGCATGATTCCCAGTAGTACGGCACGCCCAGGTCATCGCCCAGTTCCTGCAGTGACTGGATATGGGCATCGTCCAGGGGTATGCCGCGCTCGCTGAAATCGACCTCCCGTTCGGCTTCGATTTCCCCCGGTAGAAGTGCGCGATCAAGCCCCGGCAGGGGTTGCATGGCGTGTACTTTTTGCCTGAGGTCCGCGACCGTCCGCGTATAGTCGGACGGGTCTCCGATGAAGGCGGTGTCCAGGACGACGGCGGTCAGGCTGCTGGTGGCCCCTGGAAAGCGCCGTTCGACAGGAGACTGCACGTCCACGGGCCAGGTCATCATGACGGAGGTGACCTGGTAGGCCAGCCCCTTGATCAGGGGGAGCACACTGATTTCCGCGACTTTCTGCATCACATCGGGCAGTTCCAGGTGGGTGCCCATATCGATCAGTACGGGCGGCTCACCTTCCGCCGAAGGGAATCCGAAGCTGACCGGAGGGTTGTTCAACGCTTGTGCGACGGGTTGCGGTCGGTCGAAGGGCAGGGGACTCATAGGTGTGCTGTAGTACAGGCAGATCATGCCCGCCCCGGTCGCGATACGCGTCCAGTTGCCGACAGAACCCGTGTGGCCGCAATGGGTCGCCGTGACCAGGCAGATCCCCGCGGACCTCGCCCTGGACACCGCCGATCGAATCGCCCGGGCGGATACCAGGTGCCCCATGCCCCCGTCGCCGTCCCATTGCACCACGGCGCCGGCTTCCCGGTATATCCTGATATTCGGCCGCGGGTTGCATCGTCCGGACTGGAAGGACCTCACGTAGCCCGGAAGCTGGCGGGTCCCGTGGCTGAGGACGCCTCGCAGGTCCGTCGCGGTCAGGTAATCGGCCATTTCCTTCGCGTGGGCTTCCGACAGGCCGGCCTTTCGAAGCGCTTCTTGGGCAAAGCGGCGCAGGGCCTTCGCGCCGTAGCGGGGGTTGGTGTAGTCAACGGGAATGATGGCCATACATGCCTCCGGGATCAACTTAAGGTCCATAGCCTCCAAACCTTAACCATAATGAGACTCGAACGGCAAAACAACCGCTATCCGAACGCACTGCCGATCGCTTTGACATGGGTCGCCGCGGCATGTACCTTTGATCTTCTTCAACGCATACTTTTCGAAACGCGCTCAACGTCGAACGCCGATGTACGGCCTAACCAACTCCCGGGGCACGAGATGACAACGAAACCATTAAATGATCGCGTGGCGGTCGTTGCGGGCGCGACGCGCGGAACCGGACGGGGGATCGCCCGCATGCTCGGTGCGGCGGGCGCTACGGTCTACTGCTCCGGGAGAAGCGTGAAAGGCCGTCCGGCCACGCCGGGCCGTCCCGAGACGATTGATGAAACCGCCGAAATGGTCACGGCCGAAGGCGGCCGAGGCATTGCGGCAAGGACCGACCACACCGTTGCGGCCGAAGTGGAGCGATTGTTCGCTCGCGTAAGGGACGAACAGGGACGGCTCGACCTCCTCGTCAACGACATCTGGGGCGGCGATGAAATGATCGAATGGGGTTCGCCGTTCTGGAAACTCGATCCGGCCAAGGGTTTGAAAATGCTCGAAGGGGCGGTGCACACCCATATCATCACGAGCCGTTACGGCGTACCCCTTATGATCGAGCGCAATGCGGGACTGATCGTGGAAGTCACGGACGGCGACACGATGGGCTATCGGGGCAACCTCTTCTATGATTTCGCTAAAAACGCCACGATCCGGCTGGGCTACGCTATGTCGCGCGACCTGCACGCGCACAACATCACCGCGCTGACCGTTACCCCTGGTTTTCTACGGTCCGAAGCGATGCTGGACGGCATGGGAGTCACGGAGGAAAACTGGCGGGATGGTATCAAAGAGGATTCGTTCTTCGAGGAATCGGAGACGCCGTGTTACATGGGCAGGGGCGTAGCGGCCCTGGCGGCCGATCCGGACGTCGCGTCAAAACATGGTGGACTTTACGGTAGCTGGACGCTCGCGAAGGAGTATGGATTCACGGACCTGGACGGACGCCAGCCGGACTGGGGTGCCTACTTCAGTGCCAGGATACAGGAAATCCTGGATCACGTAGAGTCGCCGGGAGAGATGGACCTGTACAATGTTCGCGCCCGCATGAACCAGATCGAACTGGATCCTGCGGCCGAGGAGGAATGCATGCGCATGAGGGATTATCTGGATAAGCATGAGTGAAAACTACGAGGAGGTTATCGCATGGTCGGACCATCCTCTGCACGCATACTCTCCGGCCTGGTGACATTGAGCCTGTTCAACCCGTAAATTCTTGTAAACATCACCGCACCCGTATATACTAAATACCATTCTTCATCAATCGAGTTCGATTAGGGATAGATTCGATCCCTGACGGAGGTTTTCCATGTCTGACAACGTAGACACAACTAAAATCGATCCCAATATCCAGGATGCCGAGAAGATTCAGCACCTTTCCCGCCGTGGATTCATGGGCAGCGTGATGGCCGGCGCGGCCGGGGTGGCCGGTGCGTCGACCCTGTTGTCCCCGGTCCAGGATGCGGAAGCGGCGCCGGTGCCCGATCTGCCCGATGCGGCGCCGGGCGGCGCGGCCGCCGATGACGAGGCCTACTGGGAGAAAGTGGCGGCCCAGTTCATGCTGCGCGACAATGTCATCTACATGAATTCGGGCACGCGCGGCTTCTCGCCTGTGAGCGTGCACAAGGCGCAGGTGGAAGCCATTGAAGCGGTCAATTCCGATCCCAACATGTGCTGGTCGACCTACAGTTTCGCCGGCATGGACGAGATTCGGCGGAAGATGGCCGTGTACATAGGTTCGGAGGTCGATGAAATCGCCTTTACAAACAGCACCACCGACGGGATGGGTCTTGGTTTCATGGGGCTGGAATTGAACCGGGGCGACGAAATCCTGACCACGAACTACGACTACGGCTGGGTGAAGAACATGATGGCCTTCCGGGCGAAGCGGGACGGCCTTGAGTTCAAGATGGTGGACATATCGGATCCGAGTTACCGTACGCCCGACGATCCCCAGAAGGTCGTCGATGCCGTGGCGGCCGGTATCACGCCGAAGACCAGGTTTCTCACCATCTGCCATATCAACTACACCGACGGTTTCGTCATGCCGGTGAAGGAGATCTGCCAAATCGCCCGCGAACGGGGAATCATCACCCTGATCGACGGCGCTCAGCCGCCGGGCATGATGAAGATGGACATGATGGATCTCGGATGCGACATGTACGCGGGGGCGGGGCACAAGTACATGCTGGCCGCCCAGCACACCGGGTTCCTGTTCGTCCGGAACGACATGGTTGACCGGGTACATCCCCTGGTCTACACGGGTTCTTCGAATCCCGAGTGGGCCATCACGGGGGCCAGGAAACTGGAACAGCGCGGCTCTTCGAGTTATTCGGACCGGGTCTCCATCGGCGCGGCGCTGGATTTTCACAACAAACTCGGGGTCGAAGCCATCGAAGCCCGGCTTCGATACCTGTCCCAACGCCTGAGCCAGGGTCTGAAGGCCATCGACGGCGTTACCGTGTACGCATCCGACGATCCCAGGATGTCCTGTGCGCTCGTGTCCTTCTCCGTCAAGGACCTCGATCCTTCGTTCATCGTCGGACGCCTTTGGTACCGCAGCCCGAACATCTACATCCGTACCGTCGGCGCCGCGGGCGGTTTCAGGGGAGTCCGCGCCACGTTGCACGTCATGGACACGGCCGAGCACGTAGATACATTGATCGACAGGATCGAACGGCTTACGCGGGCCTGAGATCCCAGATGGCCACGAGTTTCATATGAGGCTCTATTCAGTGGAGCTTAAATGAGTATAGTACGTTTCCTGATTGCCTTAATCGTCGGCACGCTGGTCCTGCTCGTCCTGGGATTCATCCTCTACGCGATGGTATTCACCGGGTACTTCGCGGCAAATGCCGAACCGGGCGCGGGGGCCGTGGCCAAAGACCCGCCCGAAATGCTGTTCATCTACCTGAGCGAGTTGATTCTGGCCGCCCTGTTGTGTCTCGTAATCGGCTGCTGGGCGGGCGTATCCGGCGCGATTGCGGGATTCAGGACCGGTGCGGTTTTCGGGTTCCTGTTGAGTCTCGCGATCAGCCTGATGTTCTACGGCACGGTGAACTACATGAATCTGCAGGCGACGTTGTTTGACGTCGTCCTGACGACGGTGCGTGTCGCCCTGGCGGGCGCCGCGATAGGATTGGTGCTGCGCAGGAAGCAGCCCGCCGAATCCCCGGCCGTGGTCAACAGTTGAGTCGGGCTTGATGCAGGTGCCTGAAGGCAGCACGGGCATTTACCGGCAGAGGAGTGTATGTCTTTACGAAGATTCGCCATAGCGACCGGAACCGGCGCTGTCATGGTGCTGTTACTCGGCCTGGTCACCGGTTTCTTGTTCGGTGGCCTGTTTGAAGGATTCGCGGTGACGGCGCCAGAAGTGGTCATGAAGTCCAGCCCGAACGTGTGGACGATCGTGCTCGGCGCCGTGGCCATGGGGGCGCTGCTGACCGTCCTCCTTGGTAGCTGGACGGGACATACCGGCGCGAAGAAGGCCATCGGGACCAGTGCGGTTTTCGGGTTGCTCCTCCACCTGTTCCTCGGTTTGAGCCTGTTCGGCATGACCACGATGCTGGACCTCACCGGTACCCTGGTCAAGGTCGTCATCGATACGGTTCAGGTGGCGTTGTCCGGGATGGCCGTCGGCTACGTGCTGGGTCGCACCGGTCAGACCTAGTCCTGGTCCGTACACAAGCCTTCACTCAAGCCCGCAACCTGGTCCGTACCCTGGTTCCGTTTCCTTTCCCGCACGGTCCTCCCTTGCCAAATGTACACACCGATCGCTGACAAGACCCTCCGCACGGGCGAGACGCTTGAAATCGGTGTCGTGCTTGCCCCGGACAACCACGCACCAAACGGCGACCACGCGCCGGACGGCGACCACGCGCCGGCCGATCAGGAGACGGACGACAACATGGCGGCCGACCACGCGCCGCTCGTCCGGCCGATCCTGGCACACAAGTCGAGCAACGAGCAGTGGCACCTCGACGAGGTGTTTGCCAGTCGGGTCGACCCCCTCGAAACCAGGTTCTACCTCGGCCGCCTCGATGGTCGGTCAGTCTGCAACATCATGGTCAGCGAGCACGACGGCATCGGAATCGTGAGCCACGTGTACACCATGCCCGAACACCGCCGCAAGGGCATAGCCCGGCTCGTCATGACCGAGCAGATGGCGGATTTTCAGGTCCGGAGCGGCCGGTACCTGACGCTGTCCACCGGTTACGACACCCATCCCTACTATCTGTACCACGGCTTCGGTTTCCGTAGCGTCGTGCCGGAATCGGGCCACATGAAGTATATGAGGCACGCCGAGTTCGAGGCGGCTCATTTTCGCGTCGACGAGGACGGCGAAGCGCGCGTAATCCCGGGGGACTGGAAGCACTGGCCATCGCTGAACGTGTTATGTGCCCAGGACGGGCCGCCATTTCTGCGTAATGTAGGGCTGGGACATGTCGGGCCGCGAATGTTCGAGGGGGCCTACCTGGAGTTGATGAAGCAGACGCGGGATGATGAAGATGTCCAGGTCCGGCTGGTGGTCACGGAGCGCGGCGCGGTCGTGGGCTATGCGACACTGGTGCCGGACGCCCGGTGGCGCGGCGAGACCTTGCTCCTCGACCTGACCATTCATGCAGCGTTCAGGGCGCAACTGAAGGCCCTGCTCGAGTCGTTTGCTCTGCCGTTCGGACGCAAGGTGCTCTGCCACGTCGAACCGGGCGACGGCCCGAAGACCACCGCATTGGAAGGCGCGGGGTTCATCCACGAGGCTACGCTTCGGCAGCAGTTCAAGGCGGCCGGCAACGTGCTGGATGTCGAGGTGTACGCACGGTACGCCTGACCCCGGCTGCCGCCCGACCTCAGTCTGATCCCGACTGCCGCCTGACCCCTGCTACCGCCTGTCTAGCTCGACGCCGCCGTCGCCGTACGCCTTCGGACTAGCCCGGTTCCGCTGCGCCCCCACGCTCCAGACTGTTCAGCGTCTTCTCGTGGATGCCGCCGAATCCCCCATTGCTCATGAAAACGATCCGGTCGCCCGGCGCCGCCTGACCGGCCAATCTTGAAACGATCTCATCCACGCTGCCCGGGGCTTCGGCGTCCACGCCGCGTTTACGCAGCCCCGCTTCCAGTTCTTCCACCGAAAACCGGTTTCCCGGAGGTGCCTTCTCGGGCAGATAGACGGGCGCGATAAGCACACGGTCCGCCTGGTCGAAGGCGGTGGCATATTCGTCCTGGAAGTTCCGCCGGATGGTGGTCGCCGAACGGGGTTCGAAAACCGCCCAGGTCCGCCGGCCGGGCGCGGCCTTGCTGAGTGCGTCCAGCGTGGCCCGGACGGCCGTGGGGTGGTGGGCGAAGTCGTCGTAGACCGTAATGCCATTTACTTCGCCCCGTACCTCGAGGCGTCGTTTCACGCCGGGAAAGGACGCGAGACCCCGGGTCAGGTCCGGCCACGATACCCCGTATTGGCGTGCCGCGGCGACCACCGCCAGGGCGTTCCTGACATTGTGGTCGCCGAGCTGGCCCGTCGACAGCCGGGCGCGGTGCTCGTCTCGTTCATACAGATCGAAAGACGTGCCCCCGGGATCGAAGGACACGTTGCGTGCCGACCACCGGACGCCTGACGACATGCCCAGGGTATGGACGGTACAGTATGCGTGGGAAGCGAGTGTCTGGACGTGCTCGTCGTCCTCCGGACCGATCAACAACCCGTTTTCGGGGATGATGTTGACCAGCCTCCTGAAGGAAAGCGCGATCTCGTCGATCGAATCGTAGATGTCCGCGTGATCGAATTCGACGTTATTGATAATCACCGTATCGGGCAGGTAATGCAGGAACTTCGCCCGCTTGTCGAAGAAGGCGCTGTCGTATTCGTCGCCTTCCAGGATGAACAGCTCGCCCGAGCCCAGCCGCGCGCCGGTCTGCCAGCCGATGGGCACGCCCCCGACAATGTAGCTGGGATCCAGACCGGCCTCGGTGAGCACCCAGGCTAGCATCGCCGTCGTCGTCGTCTTGCCGTGAGTACCGGTGACCACGATTGATTTGCGGTTCCACAGGAAGAAGGACTTGAGCGTCTCCGGCATGGAAGCGTATCGGATCTTCCGGTCCAGCACGGCCTCGGCCTCGGGATTGCCCCGTGAAACGGCGTTACCGATGACCACGAGGTCCGGCCGAGGATCCAGGTTGGCGGCAGCGAATCCCTCGTACACGGGTATCTGCTGCTCCGAGAGTACCGTGCTCATCGGGGGATATACGTTCTCGTCGCTTCCGGTGACCCGGTGTCCCAGGGACTTGAGCATCACGGCGAGCGCGCCCATGCCCGTGCCGCAGGCGGCCACCAGGTGAATGTGAAGCGGTCGGGACATGGTCACGGCATGGGGGGATGGTCTTCGGTCAGTTCCCGAATCTTGCGGCGGGCGGCGTCGTTCCTGAAGTGGTCGGGATGGGCGAGAAGCAGGGTCTCGTACTCGGTGAGCGCGCGGGGGATGTCGCCGATCTTCGTTTCGTAGATCTCCGCGATCCGCCAGTGGGCGGCGGCGACGCGGCGGCTCTCCGGGTACCGCTCGATCAGGTCCTGCAGGGCCGCGACGGCCTGGAAAGGCTTGCCCATCCCTTCGAGCAACATCCCGATGTCCAGGATGACGGTGTCGGCGATCGGGCTCTCCGCGTTTTCTTCGACAAACGACTTGCAGGAATCCAGGGCCTCCTGGTCCTTGTACTGGCGTCGTAGCCGCACCGACCGGATGTAATCGGAAAGCGGGCCGTCTCCGCCCTGGCGGCCTTCCGCGATCAGGATGGTCCACGCCAGTGCATCGTTGGCATAGGGACTGCCCGTATAGCGGTCCGCCGTCTCCCGAAAATGACCAAGGGCATCGTCCAGCCGGTTCTGGAACAGCGCCATTTCGCCCAGGTGGTATTGCGTCCGGGCCCGGGTCTCGGCTTCGGTGGTATCGACCTCCGGTTCGAGGATGGCGTTGTACTGGACGATCGCGTCCTCCAGGCTGCCCATGACGACGTAACATTCCGCCATACCGAATCGGGCTTTCTCCCGGTACTCCGGCGCGGAAGCGTCCGCCAGCAATGAACGGTACATGGCGAGCGCCCGCGGCGCGTCCCGGTAATGGACCAGGAGCAGGTCCGCCAGATTGGACATGGCCTCGTCTCGGAACTCCGTATTCGGATACTGCGCGATGATCTGCCGGTAGGTCTCGGCGGCATCGTCCATGCCGCCACGTTTCCGGTACGCCAGGGCAAGGCCGGTATACGCTTCGGCGTGCAGGTCCTCCGACCCATTCGCCCCGATTAACTCCCGGTACGTAGCGATGGCGTCCTTGTGATGCCCCTCCCGCAATGCCCAATCGGCATACCGGACCAGGTACTTCCCGCTGTCCCCGTCCAGCCGGTCCGCTTCACGGTACGCCGCGAGCGCTTCCACCGGCTTTCCGGACCGAAGATAGAAACCGCCGAGCAGGTCCTGGGCATCCTTGCTGTCCCGGTGTTCAGCCACCGCCGCACGCAGCGCCTGCTCCACGAGTTCCTGACTTCCGATCGACGCGAGCAGGTCGATCCGGTCGTTGACGATACGCCACTGGCCGGGTTGCTGCGTCAACCAGCGCGTGAATTCCCTTACGGCGCCCGGCACCTCGAATGCACTGGTATAGACGCTGGCGAGCGCCAGGGCGAAAGCCTCCGGGTTGCCCAGCCGCTTCCGGCCGTCCAGGTAAGTCTGAATAGCCCGGTCGTACGCCTCTCTTCTGAGGTGCAGATTGGCGATTTGGCTTACGGCCGATTCGCTCTGCGGAAAGCGTTCCAGCATATCTCGAATCTGTTCCTCCGCTTCGTCGTCCCGTCCGGCGCCGTAGAGCGCTTCGGCAAGCCTGCCGCGCAATCTTGAATCGTCGGGAGACTTCGCGATGTGCGTTTCGAGCAGAGGTATCAGTTTATTGTACGCTTCCAGCCGGAAGTACAGCCTGAGGGCGCCGTTCAGGGCGGAACGGTTATCCGGGTCATCCTGCAACACCCGTTCGAACAGGACGACGGCCCGGTCGTACTGCCGGAGGCGTTCCAGGCTCCTGGCCTGTTCGATCCGCCGGTTCAGGTCGGCGGCCCGGTTGAGTTGTCCCTCGACGTTCGAGGGCAGGGAAAACAGAACCGCCAGAAATACGGCGAGCAGACCGTCAACGAGAAGCGTGCGGCGTGGTTTGGCAAGCAGGCAGCTTACGAGATGTATGCGTCGCGGGGCAATGCCGCGAAGCGCTTCGGGGATGCGATTCACGATCACCGCCTAGTTCACGACCGGAACGTGGGAAAGCGCGCGGAAATAGGCTCGAATGAGCGCTTCGTATTCCTGTGGAAAAGCGCCTTCGTCTATGCGGCCCAGGACATCGTCACGCAAAGTGCGTTCGAACCGGGTCAGGTCGCCGGAAAGATCGCCGGGTGACGGGCGGGTCGCCAGGTCCTCGCCCGGGGCGGCCCTGCGCCTTTCCTCGCGCCGCTGGCCGCGTATGGACCTGGAAGCGTCCAGCAGCCTGGACAGGATCCGTTGCTGGCGCTCCACCAGGGCAGGATCGATCTGGTACTGCTGCAACTCCCGTACCGTGTCTTCCATCTCCTTTTCGATTTCCTGCAGCCGTCCGAGGACCTGGCCCTGGTTGACCTGTTGCTCCCGCCGCAGTTGCTCCAGGCTCTTTCGCAACGCTTCCTGCCGGGCCGCCAGCCTGGAAACCTGCGCCTGGGTCTGCAGATCCATTTCCCCCTCCGCCTCGTCCATCATCTGGTTCATCTGGTCGTTGATACCGGTCTGTTGCCTCGCCATGCCCTGCAGCCGTTCGATGAGATCCATCATGCCGGAGGACGAACCGGAATTCGCCATGTTGCGCATGGCCCGCTGCAGGGCGAGCACGGTTTCGTTCAGCGCCTCCATGGCAGCCAGCTGCTCCTCGGCGGCGGAATCGCGTTCCTGTTCGGCCAGGTGGCCCTCCGCGCGATCCATGCTGTTCAGTGTTTCTCCCAGCGCTCGTCCAATGGCCGGCGAGATGAACATCGTCTTACGGGCGATGGATACGAGGTCATTGGTTACGAGCGATGTGCCATCCGAGAGACCCTGCTGGTCCTCCGAAAGGATATCGATCCGGGTGACGGACCCGCCTGGTTGACGCGTGCGTTCGTTGAGGCTCTCCTGGCCGACGGAGAGATCGACCAATTTGTGCATCGCGCGCCGCATGCCCTCTGCGATTTCCTGCATCCGGTCTTCCTGAAGCTGGTCCTGGATCTCCTCCAGTTGCTGGCCCAGGGCGGATAGCGACCGGGACATTTCGGTCTGGCCTTCCATCGCCTGCTGCATCCTGCCCAGTCTGAGCTGCGAGGCGATCTGTTCCATGGAATCCGTCATTTCCCGGCGTTCCATTTCCCTGGACGCGTCCCGTACGCTTTCAGCGGGCATGTCCCGGAACGCTTCCATTTCGTTGGCCAGATGCTCGAGACCGCGTTGCAGCGAACCCGTTTCCTTGCCCAGTTGCTCCTGCTTATCCGCCAGGTCCATCCCTTCCCTGCCGTCCGACGTATTCTCCGTGGCATAGCGCAGTTCGTCCTGCCGGGCGGCGAGGTCCTGTGCCTGGCGAACGGCGGCCATCAACTGTTGCTCCGTCCGGATTCGCTTCAGAATGGAGAGACTGCGCTCCAGGCGTTTCAGAAACTCCTCCTGCTCGAACTCGAACGCTTCCATCGACGCTTTCAACTGTTCGTCGTCGATGTTCTGAAGGGCTTGTTTCAGGTCGCGCATGGCCTCCAGCAGCTCGGGCGTGGCAATCTCCTGGAACAGCTTTCTCAATTGGTCCATCTTGTCGATGAGTTCCTGGCTCATCGAATCGTGGTCTTCCAGGGTTTCCATGGCCGCCTTCACCGCTTCGGCCGCCTTGAGGAGTTCATCGGTCGCCTGTTCCTGGCCGGCCAGGACGGACTCGATTTCCTTCTTCTGCTCCCAGGTCAACTCCTGCGTCTGAGCGCCTTCCGCCTCCTGCCGCGCCTTCTGGTCCAGCGTCCGGTTCAGCGCTTCTATCTTCTTCTTCGACTCCTCCTGCTCTTGCAGCAGGTCTTCCATGTCGGTGACCTGCTGCTCCTGCGTATCGTCGATCTGTTCGTAGATCTCTTCTATCGTCGGAAACCGGACCGTGTAGGTTCGGCTTACCGCCCGTTTGGGCCCCGAAACCGTGTCGTTGTCATACAGTTCGATCCGGTAGGAGACCACGTCTCCCGGAAACAGGTTTTCAGAGGACAGGTCCCAGACGAAGGGTTGCGTCATCATCGTGGACTCCGTGTCCACGGGGATGGGCCTGACCTGCTCTTCGCCTCCGGGTTCCTTCCGGTGGATCAGGTTCATGGCGGAGAACCCGAAGTCGTCCGTGGCCGATACCAGGAACGGAACGACCATGTTCTCCGTGAGGTCGGTGTCCCGGCCCGGAGACAGGATCCGCAAGGACGGCATGCGGTCCGGCAGAGCGATGATCCGGTACCAGGCGGGATTCACGTTTTCGTGACCGTCCGCGTTGCGCAGCGAGATGCGGTACCGCCCGTCGGACCGCACGGTCAGCGGCGCCGCGGCCGTGTCGTCTACCACCGCCATGGTTATCGGCCTGTCCGCATGCTCTAGGTAAATCTCCGCTTCCGACAGGTCACGGCCCGCGTTCACGGCGGCCAGTTCCACCTTCGTTCCTTTTAGCGCGACGATATCTCCGCCTTCCATAGTGGTTCTGGGCGCCAGCCTGGTATAGGCCGGATAGTGATAGGTCAGGTGCAGCGCGCCGAGGAACGGGCGGTCTATGGCGCTGATTCGGAAGGGAGGGGTGACGGCGTCTCCGGCTTCGATGACGTAGGTCAGGCTTTCCCGGATCTCACGCACGGTGTGGCTGTAAGATGCAGGCGCCGTGACTCTCATCTCCACGGCATTCCGCAATCCGTCGTCGGAGACCAGTTGCAGAACGGCCCGGTCGGGTCGCTCCCCGGACGCTTCGGCCATGATCGTGACCTGTCCGCCCGATGTGACTTCCACGTCGCCGGGCGCAACGCTCAGAAACGTGCGTTGCGGAGGTTGGAAATGGGTCAGGGGGCTTGCCAGGCGGTTCAGCGCGCCCGAAAGCGGCGTGCCGAAGGCCGCCATCGCGATCAGTGCCAGCAGCGCGGCAATGCCGAATCCCCTGGCGGACCGGACGATGCTGTGCCGCTGATCCGCTTCGTTGAAATCCACCGATTCGGTGTGCCGCGCGGTATCCGATACCGCCGCGTCCAATAATGCGGGAGAGGTCCTGTAAGCACTGGAACCCGCCTGCCGCTGCTCGGCGAGTTGCAGGGCCACGGTGACCCGGTCGTTCAGGTCGGGATACCGGCGATCGACTCGCCGGGCGAGGTCCTCGTCGGACAAACCGTAGCGCAGGCGGTCCAGACAGCGCCGGACGGGCCAGGCCGCGAGGAGTAGGATCCCCGCCGCGATCAGGCCCAGGCGAACCGCCCGGCCGAGATACAGGTAGGATTCGAGCGCGGCCAGGCAAAGCGCGAGGATGCAGATCAGCGCGCCGGCGGTGAGCAGCCCTTCGACGATGACGATCCACCGGCTTCGGTTGCGTAGCGCGTGAAGCCGGTTTCGCAGCGCGTGCCAGGTGGAAAGGGTCGTTTTACTCGGCACGGTCAGTCCTCGAGCTTCTGTCGACTTACGCTATTGCTGTACCAGCATTTCGTGAGAGTAAAACAGCTGGCGGGCCTGCTGGAGTTGCTCGTCGCCGGCCGCGGCTACGCGGCTGGCTTCCTCGTCACCCCAGAGATTCCGGGCGAGCGACCGCTTCAGCTGGAGTTCGATGACATCCCGGTCGTCGTTGAACTCCTCGTCGGAGAACGATATCCCCGAGTCCCGGACCTGGACCTTGAAGGCTTCCAGCATTGCTTCGTCGACCTGGAACTCCCGCAGAAAGACGTCGAAATCATCCCTGAGGTCCTGCCGGTCCGCCTGGAATACACCGTAGGCGTTGGCGAATTCGAAACAGGCCCGGTCGAAAGGCAACCATCCCCTGTACTTGCCGATCACGAAGGGGTACGTGCGTTTCGGGGCCGGGATCACGACGTCGGGAGAGATGCCGCCGTCTCCATAGACCGTACGGCCGGCGGCGGTGGTGAATTCCGTGCGCTCCGGGATGTCAGCCTGGCCCGCATCATCTGCCTGGTCCGCATCGTCTGCCTGGCCCACATGGCCCTCTTCCGTACCGGATTCCGCTTCCGGTCCGGTCTCTTCGGCCTCTCCGGCCTCGCCAGTCTCGCCGGTCTCGCTGAACGAGCCTTCGACGTATTCCTGAAAGGACTTGTTCTTATAGTCCCGCTGGATCATCCGGCCGCTCGGGGTGTAGTATCTGGCGGTCGTCAGCTTGAGCGCGGAACCGTCCGTCAGGTGAGGCTCCGCGAAGAGGGTCTGAACGAGGCCCTTGCCGAAGCTGCGGGTTCCGGCGATTACGCCCCTGTCCCAGTCCTGGACGGCGCCCGCCACGATTTCGGAAGCGGAGGCGGAACGGTGGTCCAGCAGGATCACCAGGGGCATTTCCCGGTGGTTTACGCCGCTTATCGATTTGAAGGTCTGGTTGGAGCTCCGGTTCCTTCCCATGGTCTTGACGATTACGCGGCCTTCGGGGATGAACTTGCTGGACACTTCGACCGCCTGGTCCAGGTATCCCCCCGAATTGCCTCTCAGGTCGAGAATCAGCCGTTCCATGCCTTCTTGCTGAAGCCTGTCCAGGGCGGTCTCCAGTTCACGGGAAGTGGTCTTGGCGAACCGGATCAACTGGATGTATCCCGTCTGGTCTTCCAGCATGAAGGACGTCCTGACACTGCGAATGGGGATGCTGTCCCGGGTAATCGTCACATCGAACCGCTCGTCGACACCGGGCCGTTCGATGGTTACGTCCACCCTGGTTCCCTTCTCCCCGCGCAGCTTCTGCCTCACCTCGTCGTGCTTGATGCCGATCGCCGATTCACCGTCGATCCGGACGATTCGGTCACCGGATTGCAGGCCGACGGCTTCCGACGGCGATTCGTCGATCACGGAAATCACGTACAGAAACCCATCCAATACGTCGAACTCGATCCCGATACCGTAGAACTTCCCGCTGAAGCGCTCGCCCATTTCGGCGAAGCTCTCCTTGCTCAGGAAGCTGGAATGGGGGTCGAGCACCTCGAGCATGCCGTCGATCGCGGCGTAGATCAACTCGCCGGGCTGGACCTCCTCCACGTAGTTGTCGTTGACCAGGTTGAGCACGCCCATCAGCAGCCTGGTGCTCGAGAAGATGTTGTCCGCCGCATGGATCGTCCTGTCGGCCGCACTGCCGAGCAGGAACGACCCGACCGCGACGAATACCAGCAGGATGGCGTATTTCGGTTTCTTCAGGGTCGACATATGGCCAGGCTCCTTCGTCCCGGTCTTCCGCCCGGGATTCGACCAGGTCCGTGCAGTAAACGACCTTCAGGTTGCATGCCGGGGGAGGTCGCCAATTGATATTAAAGTAACTAAGTAATACTAAAGCAGGGTTGTACCATGTCAACGGTTTTCGAGGCGAGCGGCGATGGTGTTTTTAGTGTTCGCGCCTTGACAATCCCCCTGTGTTTCTTTAACTTTTCCGATCTCGCTGATCATCATCTTGTTGAGGGTCCGGGTGGATTCCATGCGGTCCCGCGGTCATCCCCGATTGCGACGAATCAGGCACAGCGTATTCATTATACAATATGAACGCCAACGCCATTTCATTGGTTTCACCGCCCACCCCTTCGGAACGCAGACGAACGCGGGTGGATCACATTCAATCACGCTTGACGAGTGGCATGGATTTGATGTTCACGGGCCCGCCGCCCCGTAATCCGGAGACACCATGAACGTTCTTGTCGTCGGCAAGGGAGGAAGAGAGCACTCGCTGGCCTGGGCGCTTCGCAGGTCGGCCCTCGTGGAAGACCTGTACGCCGCTCCGGGCAATCCGGGAATCGCCGCGCTTGGAGAATGCGTCGCCATCGCCCCGGAAGACGCGCACGGGATTGCCGGTTTTGCCCGCGAAAACGGGGTGGACCTGGTGGTGGTGGGACCCGACGGCGCACTGGAAGCCGGCGTGGTCGACGCGGTGGAAAGCCTGGGGATACGGGCCTTCGGTCCGACACGGTCGGCCGCCGAAATCGAATGGAGCAAGGTGTTCGCCAAGCAGATGATGCGGGAGGAGGGCATTCCCACGGCCGCGTTCGCGGTGTTTTCGGACGTGGACGCGGCGCGGGCGTACGTGAACGAACAGGGTGCGCCGATTGTGATCAAAGCTGACGGCCTGGCCGCCGGCAAGGGCGCGCTGGTGTGCCGGACCGTCGAGGAAGCCATGAAGGCCCTTGACGTTGTGATGACCGACCGGATGTTCGGCGATGCGGGCCGGAACGTGGTCGTGGAAGCCTTCATGGAAGGCGAGGAGGCGTCCGTATTCGCGTTGACCGATGGCGAACGGGTCCTTCCGCTGGTACCGTCACAGGATCACAAGCCCATCCACGACGGCGATACGGGGCCCAACACCGGGGGCATGGGCGCTTACGCACCGGCGCCGGTCATCGATGAAGGCGCGATGCTGGATATCCTGGAACGGATCATCGAACCCGCGGTGCGTGGCATGAAAACACGCGGACGTCCTTTCAGAGGGGTGTTGTACTGCGGTATCATGATGACCGGCCAGGGCCCGATGGTGGTGGAATTCAACAGCCGATTCGGAGATCCCGAGGCCCAGGTCATCCTGCCGCTCCTCGAAGACGATTTCGCGGAACTGGCGATCGGGATCAGCGAGGGCAGGATGCCGGCCCGGCCCCTGACCTGGAAGCGGAAGGCCGCGACCTGCGTGGTGGTGGCCTCCGGTGGATATCCCGGCGATTACGAGAAAGGGAAGGAGATAAGCGGGCTGGACCGGTTGGACGCGATGGACGATGTTTTCGCCTTTCATGCCGATACGGCCAGTCGGGACGGAAAACTGGTGACCAACGGCGGCAGGATCGTTGGCGTGACGGCCCTGGCCGACGATCTCGCGGGTTCCATCGACCGGGCCTACGAGGCGGTGGACCGGGTTCGGTTCGAGAACCGGTATTTCCGCAGGGACATCGGCCAAAAGGGCCTGCGCAGGATCGATCGATCGGATTCGAAACCATGAAGGTGTTGACGGTCGATCCGGTGCGGCCGGCCGGTACCGTACTGAAGGAGGCCGCGGGCATAGTCCGCGCCGGGGGCCTCGTGGCTTTTCCGACCGAAACGGTTTACGGATTGGGCGCGGACGGAACCAATCCCGACGCGATCCGGCGGGTATATGATGCCAAGGGCCGGGAGGAATCGAAGCCGATCCTGGTACTCGTATCCCACAGGAAGGACCTGGCCCGCCTGGTCCGGTGCATCCCCGCAGGTGTCCATGAGGTGATGGACGCCTGCTGGCCCGGACCGTTGACGCTGGTCTTTCCCGCGCTGGACAGCGTGCCGCGGGAACTGCTGGGCGGGGGCGCCACGATCGGGGTCAGGCACAGCGGCGCGGCGATCGCAGGGGCCCTGTGCCGTGCTGCGGGCGGCCCCGTGACCGCGCCCAGTGCCAACCGCTCCGGTGAGCCGGAACCCCTTACGGCGGAGGACGTGGCCGCCCAGCTGGGCGACCGGGTCGATCTGATTCTCGATGGCGGACGATCGCCTTCGGACCAGCCTTCGACGGTGGTGGACGTATCCAGCGGTACGCCGCACCTGATCCGTGCGGGGTGTACACCTTTTGAACGTGTCGAGGACGCCTGGCGTCCATGAGCGTCCTTGAACGGCGCCGGACGCCATGCAGGATGGAACCCTGGGGGTTTCCTTGCCTGACCTGAAGAATCCACTGATCGTACAGAGCGACCGAACCATACTCGTCGAAGTAGACCATCCGCGCTACGAGGATGCCAGGGACGCGCTTGCCCGGTTCGCGGAACTGGAAAAGTCCCCGGAGCACATCCACGTATACCGGCTGAGCCCGCTGTCCCTGTGGAACGCCGCCTCGGCCGGCATGAACGCCGACGGCGTGCTCGAATCACTGGAAGGCCTGAGCAAGTACGAGATCCCGCAGAACATCCGCCGCGAGATTTACGATTTCATCGACCGGTACGGGCAGCTCCGGCTGCAAAAGGAAGACGGCAAGCTGATCCTCGAGTCCGAAGACCCCGCCCTGATCGCGGAGGTTTCCGGGCTGCCCTCGGTCAAGCAGTTCCTCGCGCAGCCCCTGGACGAGCGAAGGGTGCAGGTGGGAGACCGGTTCCGGGGCCACATCAAGCAGGCGCTGATCAAGGTCGGATTTCCCGTGGAAGACCTGGCGGGATACGTCGAAGGCGCCCCGCTGGAAATCAACCTGCGTACAGCAGCCGAAGACCGGAAATCCTTCACCATGCGGGATTATCAGCAGGACGCGGTTGGCGCGTTTCACATGAACGGAGAACCGCAGGGCGGCAACGGGGTCATCGTGCTGCCCTGCGGCGCCGGGAAGACCATCGTGGCCCTCGGAGCGATGGCCGTACTGAAGTGCCACACCCTCGTGCTGACGGCCAACACGGTGGCCCTGCGCCAGTGGCGGGAGGAGTTGATCGAGAAGACCTCGTTGTCGGAAGAACATATCGGCGAGTATTCGGGCGAAACGAAACAGATCCGGCCCGTAACCCTGGCCACCTACCAGATCCTGACCTACAGGAAGAGCAAAGGGGACGAATTCGAGCATTTCGGCCTCTTCGACCAGAAAGGCTGGGGCCTCATCATCTACGACGAAGTCCATTTGCTCCCCGCCCCCGTGTTCCGGTACACGGCCGAGATCCAGGCCCGCCGCCGCCTCGGGCTCACCGCGACGCTGGTTCGCGAAGACGGCCGGGAGGACGACGTCTTCAGCCTGATCGGCCCTCGCAGGTACGACATGCCGTGGAAGCTGCTCGAGCGCCAGGGATGGATCGCGGAGGCGTACTGCCGTGAAATCCGGATCGATCTGCCCGAAGCGCGGCGCATGTCCTACGCCGTGGCCAATCGCCGCGACAAGTTCAGGATCGCCTCGGAGAACAGCCGCAAGACCGAGATCATTCGCGCCTTGCTGGAACAGCATCCATCGGACCAGGTCCTGATCATCGGTCTGTACGTGAGGCAGCTCAAGCAGATCGCCGCGTTGTTCGACTTTCCCCTGATCACCGGTAGCACGCCGCTTCAGGCCCGTCTCGATCTGTATACCCGGTTCAGAAACGGCGAGCTCAAGCGCCTCGTGGTGTCCAAGGTCGCGAATTTCGCCATCGACCTGCCGGACGCCAACGTGGCGATACAGATTTCGGGCACCTTCGGGTCCCGCCAGGAGGAAGCCCAGCGGCTGGGCCGGATCCTCCGTCCCAAGGCGGACGGCTCCGCCGCCATTTTCTATTCGCTCATTACGCGGAACACCCTGGACCAGGACTATGCCGTGAACCGCCAGCTCTTTCTGACGGAACAGGGCTACCAGTATACCATCCACGACGTGAGCGAAGTGCGGGCATGACGGTCCGGTTGACACGGACGCGGCGGATTTCTATATTTCATCCAAGAGACTTTGGATAGAGATGGCCGGCCCGGCAGGCGCCTCGTACGGCGCAGCCGGAACAATGCGGCACGGCCGGCGTCCGGACGCTGAGGTGTTTTTTGAAACCGAATCCCCCGCGCGGCGTATAATGCGGTATGGGTGAACATAAAATGGCCGACAATACCTCCATAAACGCGGTGCAGGTCACCGATGTAGAGTCCGGTGTACTGGACGAACTGACCCTGTCGGACGAAGTGCTGTTCGTCCGTGTCCAGCGGGACGATATACGCGCTTTCGAGGTAATCGTCGGAAGATACCGTACCAGGCTGTACAACTGCATCTACCGCATGGTCCACAATACGGAGTGCGCGGAAGACCTGGTGCAGGAGACGTTCTTGCGGGTCTACCGGAACCGCCACAACTACAAGGCGATCTCCAATCTCTCCACCTGGATCTATACTATCGCGCTCAATCTCGCTCGTAGCGAGTTGCGCAAGCGGAAACGCCGCCAGTTCTTCTCCCTGAACGCTTCGCCCCACGAGAACAGCACGCGCGAAAGCATCGATCTGCCGGACACGAACGCGGGGCCCGGCGATCACCTGGAGCAAAACGAACTGGGCCGGGCAATACAGCACGCGATCGATCAGTTGCCGGACAAATACAAGTCCGTGATCGTGCTGCGCGACATCGAAGAGCTTTCTTACGAGCAGATCGGCGAGATCCTCCGCTGTCCGACGGGAACCGTCAAGTCGCGGGTCAACCGGGGACGGCTGAGACTGCAGGAAATGTTGAGACAGTGGCAGGTCGAGATACTTTGAGGAGGAAGGACGTTTTGAATTGCAGTGGATACGAGCGGCAGATGTCGGACTACCTGGACGGTCAGTTGTCGAAGGCGACTGAAGACGAGCTTCGATTTCACCTGAACGGATGTCCCCGGTGCCGGCTCAGGATTCAGGAGATGGAAAGCGCCATGCGGGCCGTGAAGAGTCTTCCCGCCGTATCCCCCCGGCCGATGTTCGAACAACAGCTCGGTAACCTGCTGAACCGGGAAGTTGCCCGCGAGCTGTACGCCTCCTCCTGGTTGAGACGCGTTTCGGCAGCTTTTTCCGAACTGGGCGAACTCAGCCGGCAGCGACCCGTTCAACTGGTATTCGCGACCAGCCTGATCCTCACCATAACCGTGATCGGCGGTTTTGCCGGAATAGCCGGTCCGTCGGACAGGCCCGATTCGTCCGCAGGGCCGGAAATGGCTTTTGCCCTGCCGACGCCCTTCGAACCCGAACTCGCGCCGCCCGATCCCATTTCGCCCTTTCCCCTGGAACGGGAACTCGCGCCGCACATGGCGATAGAACCGGCAATAAATACGGAACAGGCAACAAATCCCCCCACTCCCGCTGCAACCAGTCTCCCATATACCACAAACGGCATTACCGGCGACAGACCGGGTATCCTCACCGTCAGGACCATGGAACCGATGACCCATGGGATCCGGTTCGTTCCGGCGGGTACGGGCATGCGCCTCGATCCATCCCTGTTCGACGAGGCCTTCGGCCGGGACCTGGTGGCCGGCGGCGATCCGGATCGACCGGCGCCGGACGACCTGCTGCAAACCGTTGGCACCGCTGAGCTTCGGGATTCCCAGCGTGCGGCCGGCACAACCGGTGCGCCCGGCGCGCCGCCGTCGTCGGGCCCGACCGCTCCTCTCAAGCGCGTCCGCATATCGTTCTGATCCACCATGCCCGGTTCTCACTCCAACCCCCATCTCCGGACCGGCCGACTCCGGCCTCTGATATGGGCCGTGCTTCTGGCCTGCGGCTGGCACCCGGGCGACGATCGCCGGGTCCATGGGCAAACCACCCCCTACCTGCATAGCCTCGAGCAGGAGATCGTTAGCCTCGTAGAACGCGTCGAACCGACGGTCGCCAGCGTGATCGTGCAGCGCAAGTTCATCAATACGGTGAACGGGCAGACGTTCACGGACTGGGAACGCTCCATCGGGACCGGCGTGGTCCTTCACCGGAACGGTTTCATCATTACGACCGCCGGCGTCGTGGATCATGCCCACGATATCCTGGTAAACTTTCGGAACGGCCGGTACCGCCGGGGCCATCTCGTCGGGGTCGACCGGCTTTCCGATATTGCGGTGATCCGCGTCGACAGCCTGGAAACCCGTTCCGCTCGCCTGGGTAATTCCGATGACGTCCGTCCGGGGTCCTGGGTGCTGGTGCTGAACAACGCCCATGGCTTTCCGTCCTCGATGACGACGGGGATCGTGAACGGGCTGCGGGAAGAGGACGTCATGATCCAGGTCAGCGCCGTGGTCGGCTCCGCCTACTCGGGCGGCGCGGTGTTCTCCACGAACGGCCGTCTGCTCGGTCTCGTAGCCGATCTCCATCGGGCTCAGGCGTCCGGCTCGGTCGATTCCGGGGCAGGTGAAGGCAGGGGCCTGATCGCTGTTATACCCATTAATCGCGTGAAGACTTTTGCCCGGCAGCTCATCGAATTCGGCGAGATCCGTCGGAGCTGGCTGGGCGTTCACGTGGAAAAAATCTGGGAAAGCGTCACCATCGGCGGCGACCGCAATATCATGCTGGGCGCCGTGGAAGGCATGGTCGTTTCGGATGTGTATCCCGACAGTCCCGCCATGCGGGTCGGTCTGCGCAAGGGCGACGTGCTTCAGGCCGTGAACGGCGTCTCCATGAGCCATCCCATCGTCCTGGCCGAGTTCGTGACCACGCTTCCCGTGGGCACCCGGATCGAAATCAAGTACCTTCGAGGGGATGTGGAACATACCGCGCACACGGTGCTCGCGGCGCAACCGAAAACACTCGCCGCGCCTGCTTCTCCCTTGCTCACCGAAGAGGGTCCGGACAATCCCCGGTCCGGTGAAGATTCCCGTCTCATCCAGCAGATGATCCTGGAACACGAAAGGGAACTCGCAGCCCACCGGATCAAGTTGAACCAACTCAAGCGGCTGCTGGATGAACGCATGCGGCTGATCGGTCAGCGTTCCCCGGTCCGGTCCGGAGACGATGGATTCTGAGCGATCGATTCGCCGGGGCCGCCACGTGCTCCAGGCCAAACATCCCTTGCCTGTCCGATCCACACCGGTATACATTCACACCACACCTTTTCCACCCGCGCTTTGCGATATGAGTTAGACCTTCGCGGTATGCGTCAGGCAGCCTCGGCATCCGCAGGATTCCACCAGGGGAGTGTCCATGGAACACCGAAAACTCGGCCGTACCGATACGTCACTCAGCTTCATTGGCCTGGGCTGCGTAACCTTCGGCCGTGAGATCGACGAGGACGCATCGTCAGCCATACTGGACGATGCAGTCGAAAGAGGGATCAACTGGCTCGATACGGCGGAGGCGTATGGAGGCGGCAATGCCCGGACCTACCGGCGGGACGTGTTGAAAGTCGATGACGTGCGCGAGACCTCGGATATCATGGGCTCTTCCGAGATCATCATCGGAAAGTGGATGAAAGCGCGACGCTGCAGGGACGACGTGGTGATCTGCTCCAAGGTGAGCAGCGGAAACCGCCCGGAGAACATCGCCCGGGCGCTCCGGGTCAGTCTCGAGCGCCTGCAGGTGGACCGCGTGGACATCTTCGAACTGCATTCTCCCGATGAAACGGTTCCCATTTCCGAAAGCCTGGCC
Organism: Gemmatimonadota bacterium; assembly: GCA_009841265.1. Taxonomy (NCBI): domain Bacteria; kingdom Pseudomonadati; phylum Gemmatimonadota; species Gemmatimonadota bacterium. The sequence continues at coordinate 662,622 of VXMB01000009.1, forward strand.
GCGCTGGACGTCGAGGTGTCGGCGGGAAGAGTCGGGACCGTGGGCTGCAGCAACTTCAACGCCGCGCAACTCCGGGAGGCCCTGGACACCAGCGCCAGGGAGGGCTATGCCCGGTTCGAGGTGGTCCAGCCGCCCTACAACCTGGCCGATCCCGGTGCCCAGGACGAACTGTTTCCCCTGTGCCGGCGGGAGGAAGTGGGCATCACGTCCTACAGTCCGCTCGCCGCGGGTTTCCTGGCGGGAAAATACACGCCGGACCGTAACGACTTCCCGAAAGGTTCGCGCTTCGACGTGATTCCCGGACACGCGGACATCTACTTCAACGACCGGAACTTCCGCAACGTGGAGCGGCTGCGGGCCCTGGCGGATAACAGGGGAATTCCCATGGTGCGCATGGCCATGGCGTGGGCCATGGGGCATCCAGATATCACGTCGGTCCTCGTAGGCGCCCGCCATACCGGCCACCTGGACAACGCCTTCGACGCCCTCGCCCTGAAGGCGGACACGGAACTGCGTGATGAAATGTCGAGTTGGCTGACGGACTGAGCGCAACGCGCAACGATGCGATAACGACGATCTCGAGAGGGGGATTACGTGGGGTTGGATCCAGTTGAAATGACGAAGGAATTCGTGGATGTGAAGTCCGTCAGCCGGTGGAGCAACGCGGCGGTATCCGACCTCGTCGAAGACCGGATGAAGGCATGCGGACTCGAAGTGGAACGGCTGTCCTACGAGGACGAAAACGGCGAACTGAAGGTCAGCCTCGTCGGACGCAAGGGTGAAGGCGAGGGCGGCCTGGCCTTCCTGTCCCATACGGATACGGTGCCGGGGCAGGAGCAGGACTGGGACGCCTATCACGGCGTGGTCGAAGGCGACCGGCTGCTGGGACGGGGCAGCTGCGACATGAAGGGCCCCCTGGCATGCACCATGATCGCCGCCGCGCAGGTGGACGCGGAACGCCTGAAGAAGCCGCTGATCGTGGTGGCGACGGCCGACGAGGAAGTGGGTGGAGGCGGTGCGCACCAGGTCGCCACGGAATCCCGCATCATGGGCGCCGTTCGTCCCACCTACGGCGTGGTAGCCGAGCCGACCAGCCTGACGCCGGTGTACGCCCACAAAGGTTCGGCCCACATCGTCGTGACGGCCCACGGCAGGGCGGCGCACACCAGCACGGGCCTTGGGGAATCCGCCAATTTCAAGATCGCTCCTTTCCTGGCTGAAATGGCCGAATTGGCGGAGCGGATCAAAACGGATGAACGGTTCCTGAACGCGGAGTTCAGCCCCCCTTCCAACGGGTTCAACATGGTGATCACCGACTACGACACGAAGCAGAACGTCTCCGCGGCGCGGTCGACCTGTCACATCTGCTTCCGCACGATGCCAGACGATCACAGCGAAGAACTGGTGGGCGAACTGGTCTCACGGGCCGAAGGCTACGGCTTCGAGGTTACGAGCAGCATATCACGCCCCTTCTACGCCGATCCTTCGAACCCCATCGTGCAACTGGCCTCCGATGTCACCGGCGGCAGGCGGCCGGAGACCGTGCCCTACGGGACCGACGCCCCCCATTTCAGGGAGCAGCTTCAAATGGTGGTCCTGGGACCCGGCAGTATCGAGCAGGCCCACACGGTGGGCGAATACGTGGAAATACCGCAGCTTTACGAAGCGGTGGACATCTACGCACGCATGATTAACGAAGTTTGCTTATAGGAGTCGATCCATGGCGGATTCCATAGGATATACCGATACCTCCGTTATACCCGGCAGCAAATGGCGCGTCCATGACGGCGACCGGCCCCAGCCCCGCGTGGTCACGCCGGGCGGAGCCTGCGGGAGCCCTCCTTCAGACGCGGTCGTGCTCTTCGACGGATCGGACCTCGCCCAGTGGGTCGGCCGGGATGGAGGCGACGCCGCGTGGAAGGTGGAAAGCGGCTATATGGAGGTCAACGGCACGGGGGACATCTCGACCCGCGCGCATTTCGGCGACTGCCAGCTTCATCTCGAATGGGCCACGCCCGAAGAGGTGGTCGGAGACAGCCAGGGCCGGGGCAACAGCGGCGTGTTCCTGCTGGGGCTCTATGAAATCCAGGTGCTGGACAGCTTCGACAACCGTACCTATGCCGACGGTTCCGCCTCGTCCATTTACGGCCAGTACCCTCCCCTGGTCAATGCCAGTAGGGGACCGGGCGAATGGCAGAGCTACGATATCGTCTTCGAATCGCCTTCATGGGACGGCGACAGGCTGGTGAATGGCGCGCACCTGACGGTCATCCACAACGGGATCGTGGTGCACCACCGCCAGCGGGCCGTCGGTCCCACCGGGCACAGGGACCTGGCGAACTACGACACGCCCCACGCCGACACGGGCCCCCTGCAACTGCAGGATCACGGCGATCCCGTCCGGTTCCGCAACATCTGGATGAGACGCCTTACCGCCTACGACGCATCCTGAGCCGTCAGGTCTGCCCGGGTTCGCCCGGTTCGCCCGGTTCGCCCGGTTCGCGTACCCAGATAAGGATGACGAAGGATGCGGCCGCGGCCATGACGCCGCAGGCCGCTCCGACGGAAGGATATCCGAAGGCGACGTAGAGCACGCCGCAAAGTGCCGTACCCCCGGCGATGCCGAATTCCGCCACCGTGTTCTTGAGTGCGATGAGCGTGCCGCGTTCCTCGTCGGATGCCATGGCCGTCACGAGCGCCTGAAGCGGCGCGTGGCGGAAGGCCCCGGCGATGCCGGTGAATATGAACCCGGCGAAGACTACCGGCAGCAGGCCGGTTATCCAGGGTATGGCTGCCAGCAGGCCGGCCATCGCCAGCCCGCTCACCGCCACGACGCCCCTTTTACCCGCACGGTCCGAGAGGTATCCGGCCAGTGGGCTGCCCACCAGTGCGCCCAGTCCGCTGAAGAGGAATACCATGCCGATCCAGTCGGTCGAGAGTCCGTAAGCCTCCCGCAGCCACGTCCCCACGTAGGTGATGAATCCGACCGTGGAAGCCGATACGAGAAACGACGCCGCGATCACCGCCAGGGGTCCGGTGCGCGTGAGGAATCGACCGTAGCTTCTTGCCAGGATGGTGATGGAGACCGCGCGGGCCGCGCTGACCGCGGTTTCCGTGCCGGCCGCACCGACCGAACTGGCCGCCGGAACGCGACGGGGCAGGACGGCCAGCGCCGGCGCCCACAGCAGCAACCCGGCCCCGGCAAAAGCGCCGAAGGCCCACCGCCAGGACCAGGCCTCCGCGACAAAGGCCCCGGCCGGCACGCCCAGGATCATGGCTGCGAAGTAACCGGACATGACCAGTCCCATGGCGGCGCCCCGCCGCCTGTAGGGAAAGTGGTCCCCGATGCAGGCGGTGATATTGAGGGAAAGGGCTCCCGCGGCCGCGCCGGTGACGGCCCGGAAGGCCACCAGTGAAGCATAGTCCCACGCCAGGCCGCATAGCAGGGTCGCAGCGGTGAATACGATCAGCCCGGCGATGAGCATTTTCCTGCGGCCGGTCCGGTCCGACAACGGACCGATCGCGAAGGAGACCACGGCCGCGGCGATGGCATAGACCGAGACCAGCAGCCCGGCCCGGCCCGCGCCCATGCCGAAAGCGGCCATCAGGTCGGGCAGGAGCGGGGAGATCATCTGGTTGTCGGCGACGGCCACGAACATGAGGCCGAACAGTACGACGATCAGACGGTTGTTTCCTTCCCGGCTTACCTCGGTCATCAGGGGTTCCTACTGAGATGCATTACAGGTATGTGCCGCTGTGCATCCACGGCGTTGCGTGGTGCCATTCGAGCATCCGGTCCCGGAGACCGGCCGCCAGCTCCGTGTCGTGGCGGGCGTCCCTCAGGTTGGACAACTGGTAGGGGTCAGACCGCAGATCGAAGAAGCATTCCCGGTCATCCAGCACTTTTCCGTTTTTCGGATCGACACGGATCCCGTAGGTGTGGGTCGGCGTGCGCAGTCCGATTTGTCCCTGGGAGGTCTCCACGAACACGCCCTCGTCTTCCATCGGACCGTTTTCACCCGAAATCACCGACGCGAGGTCGCGCCCCTGGACATGGGCGGGTACGGTATCGCCGCAGAGGGAGAGCAAGGTGGGCATGACGTCGATGAGCTGGGCCGTCGTGGCCGCATCGACCCGGGGCTTCAGGCGGCCCGGCGCGTGAAAGACCAGCGGGACGCGGATGGACTCTTCGATCAGGTGGCCCTTGTTGAACAGGTGGTGGCTGCCGAGGTTGTCGCCGTGATCGGAGAGGAAAACGACGATGGTGTTTTCCGCGAGGTGGTACGCCTTGAGGAAATGCATGAGGCGTCCGACCATGTCGTCCACCCAGGTCGTCATGCCGTAGTACAGTGCGATCAGGTGCCGCAGATCGAATCCGGTGGGCAGCTTGCGCGTGAACGGCAGATTCTGTTCGTAGAAGAGGAAGTCGCACAGGTAGACCTTGAACCAATGTTCGTCGTATGGCAGCCGGCCGTCCCGGTAGACGTTGGGCCGCAGGGGGATATCGGCGGGATCGTACATGCCCAGGTACGTTTCGGGCGCGTCCATGAGGGGCATGTGGGGCGGAGAAATGCTATAGTAGAGAAAAAAGGGTTGCTCCCGATTCCCCCGGTCTCTCAGGTATCCGCCGACCTGGTCCGACTCGAAGCGGACGCTGAATCGTTCCACCAGGAACTCCTCACCGTCGTTCTCCACAAAGGACTGCCCGCTGTGACGGTGGTGGACCCGCGGGTACAGGCTGTAGTCGAACCCCAGGGGTCCGGGCGCGGAATGGACGTGCCACTTCCCGATCAGCGCCGTATCGTATCCCAGGGCCTTGAACATCTCGGGCAGCGTCGGCGCGGGCAGATGGGGCCGTCCGTCCACCGGATACTCGGGCATCGTTGTGGATCCATCCTCTTGGCGCTCCGCGTAGTTGCCCAGCGCGCCCATGCAGGTCCGGCTGTACTGGCCCGACAGGAGACAGGACCGGGCGGGCATGCATACGGGGTTGTTGCTCACCGCCGTTTCGAATCGCACGCCTTCTGTCGCGAGCCGGTCCAGGTGGGGCGTCCGGACGACTTCGTTACCGTAGCATCCCACTTCGAACGCGCGCAGCTGGTCGCAGATGCAGAGGATGACGTTGGGACGGGAAGGGATTGCGGAACCGGTCATGTAGAACTCCGGTGCGACAGGGTCAGAGCAGGAGCCGGATCGCCATGACGACCAGTACCACGTTCAGGATCACGCGGATCAGCCCCTCGCCCCGCTTGACGGTGTAATGGGCGCCGATCCATCCGCCGGCCGTCGTGCCCAGGGCCAGGGCGGCGCCGAGAAGCCAGAGCACCTGCCCCTTGTCCGCGAAGATGGCCAGCGCGACCAGGGTGTAGATACCGACGATGAATACCTTGAAGGCGTTTACGCGGACGAGGTCGAGGCCGACGACCCGGTAGAGCACCGCCATGAGGAAGAACCCGACCCCGGCCTGGATGAACCCGCCGTAGAACCCCACCGCGACCATCAGGATGTGCCCCAGGACGAGTCGCTTCGGCTTCTCGGTGATCTCCGCGTCTGGCTGTTTCCTGCTCATCAGGATCAGCAGCAGGATCATCAGGCCGGCGAGGATCCTGTTGAACAGCTCGCCGCTAACCTGGGTCCCCAGGTACGCTCCTATCGCCGCCCCCGGCACCGCGCAGAGCGCGAGGGTAAGCATGGTGCGCAGCTCCGAATACCCCTGCTTGAAGAAGCTGGTAACGGCCGATGCGTTCTGGGCGACGATGGCCACACGGTTGGTGCCGTTGGCCACGTTTCCGGGCAGGCCCAGGAAGATGAGCACGGGGAGGGCCAGGAGCGAGCCGCCGCCCGCCATGACGTTCAGGAATCCTGAAAGGACGCCCACGCCGGCGAGCAGGAACAGCTGCCAGAGTTCGAATTCCATGGGCGCCTAACCCGGGACCGGAGCGTCGTCGCGTATCAGCCCGTCCGATTTGAGCTCTGCCCAGAGGTCGGCAGGTATGGCATGTCGATAGTTGGCCAGGTTCGATTCGACGTACTCGGGCCTGACCGCGCCGGGAATGACGGACGCGACCGCCGGGTGGAACAACGGGAACTGGAGGGCGGCCGCGGCCAGGGGCACGCCGTGCCGGTCGCAGACAGCCTGGATGCGACGGGTTTTCTCCATGATTTCAGGCGTCGCGGGAAAGTAACCGTAGGTCGAGTTCTCGGTGGGTCCCGTGACCAGGATGCCCGAGGCGAAGACGGCGCCGATCACGATGCCGATGCCGTCCTCCACGCACCGGGGCAGTTCCAGGTCCAGCGCGTCCTGGTCCAGGAGCGTGTATGGCATGGCTACGATAAAAAAATCCAGGGGCATCAGGTCCAGGAAGCGCAGCATCATCCCGGTCTTGTTCAGGCCGGCGCCCACGCCCTTGATGTCGCCCGAAGCCTTGAGTTCGGCCAGCGCGCGCCAGCCGCTGGTGAACAGCTGGTGCAGGTAGGCCTGGATCTGCGGCTCGTTGTGGTAGAAGGGGTCGAGGTCGTGGATCAGCAACAGGTCGATGCGATGGACACCGAACCGGATCAGGCTGTCTTCGTAGGACCGCATGATGCCGTCGTAGCTGTAATCGTAGACATGGTCGAAGGGCAGCCCGCCGCACCAGAAGCCCTGATCGAAGTGCTGAAGGTCCCGCGTCGCCTTGAAAACGCGGCCGACCTTGGTGGACACCACGTAGGATCCGTGGCTTTTCTGGCGGAGCAGTTCACCCAGCCGCAATTCGCTCTTGCCGTACCCGTACCAGGGCGACGTGTCGTAGTAGCGGATACCGGCCCTCCAGGCAGCGCGCAGCGTTGCGCGCGACTTCGCGTCCGTGACAGGCTGGAACAGGTCTCCCAGCGGTGCGGAGCCGAAACCCAGCTCGGTCACGAAGGCGTCCGTGGTTCCCAGTTGTCTCGTGGCGATTGCCATGTGTTTTCCTTTCTGTGGATTCCGCCGTCAGGGCTCCACTTTCCCTCGAAGCGGGCGGCAGTTGCATACTATGCGAATCCTGTCTCAGATCCTGTTATAGAGTAATCGGCCTGGTGCTTCGTGTCACCTGTTTTGTGGTGGCCGTACCGGGACGAAATCGTTGACAGTCCCGCACCGTTTCCGTAAGATGCACCATCGACTCCAGCACGAAATCCAACCTGTCGTACAGGGGACACGCCAGTTGTTCCGACTCGATCAGTCCGCGGCCAGACTGCGAAAGGCAGCGCGAATGCGTCCGGTGCCCCTGCTGTCCTTGCTCGGGGCGGCCGTCGCACTGTACAGTCTTTCCGTGCTCGCGTTACAGGATGGCGATGAATCGGAGCGCAGAGGGACGGAGCGGTACGTAAATTCCTTCGGCGTTACGCTTCCAGCCGATGCCGCGCCGCCGGAACACCAGGTCCTCACCCAGTTTGCGCCCGACAACCGGTATCTCGACCGGGGCACGTCCACCTACAAGCAGGCATGGGGCGTGGGTCTGGTCGCCGAACCGCTCGCCCGCGTGGACCGCAACTTCAACCTGCACCCTGCCGGCGCCACCTCCTGGAAACTTTCGGAAGACGGACTGACCTGGACGTACGATATCCGCAAGGGGATGATCTTCGCCGACGGCCATCCGCTCACGGCCTACGACTACGAGGCCACCTTCCGCCGCTGGGCGAATCCCGATACGGGGTTCGAATTCGAATGGTACTTCCGGGCTATAAGGAACTGGACCGACATCGTGGGGCGACGCCTTCCGCTCGACTCCCTCGGAGTAAAGGCTCACGATGCCTACACTGTGTCTTTCACCACGGATCGCCCCGCGCCCTACTTGCCGCTCCTGCTGGCCAAGAGCTGGGTGTCCCCGACCCACCTGTTCGATAAGTACGGGCCCGAATGGGCGACTCGTCCCGAAACCCATTTCGGAAGCGGACCCTACCGCCTGGTCGAGTGGATCAAGGGCGACCGCATCGTGCTGGGCATCAACCACAACTACCGTGGACCGATAGAACCCATGCTGGAGCGCGTCGTAGCCCGGCTGTTCAACCTTGCCGTACCGCCCCAGTTCCTCTCGGCCTACGAAGCGGGCGAGGTGGACTATGTTCCCCTGACCAACCAGGCCGAGATCAACCGGATCAAGGCGGATCCTGTCTTGAGCAAACAACTCAATGCCTACACGGATTTCGCCACGTACTACCTGATGCTGGACACCTATAATCCGCCCTTCGACGACATCCGCGTGCGCAAGGCCTTCGCCCATGCCATCGATGTCGACGCCATCATGAAGTCGGCCATGCGGGACGTGGGCGTTCCGGCCTCTTCCATGCTGCCCCCCGGATTTCCGGGTTCAAACTCGGAGGAACTGGCCCCCTTTCAACGGTTCGATCCCGTACTCGCCCGCCAGTACCTTGCCGAGGCCGGCTACCCCGGTGGACGCGGTTTTCCAGAGGTGAACATCTGGCTGCGCGCGGAGGCCGCCAACATCCGGATCGCCGCGGAGGCGGTGCAGGCCATGCTGAATCAGCATCTGGGGCTGGATGTGGGCGTGCGCAACGTGGAGCGCAAAGTCTACGCGGATGCCATGAGCGCCCGGGAACTGACCCTGGGGATGGTACCGTACCAGTACGACTTTATCGACGCGGGCAACCTGCTGACCATCTGGATGTCCAATGGCCGGCACGCGTGGCACAACGATCGATTCGAGCAACTCGTGCTACAGGCCAATGAACTGGTTGGGGATCCTGAACGGCGTATGGCCATGTACCGTGACGCCGAGCGGATCCTGGTCGATGAAGCCGGGGGTATCTTCCTCTGGTACATCCGGATCAACCAGATGTGGAAGCCCTTCATTCGGGGAGATGCCCTGGAACCCAACAAGTGGGGCTACCGGGCCTGGCGGGGTGAGCTCATGTCCAATCTCCAGACCGAGCTCTACATCACGAAGGACGTATTGAAGGATCCCACGAAGAACCAGCCGGAGCCCTTCCGGTTCTGGCAGTGGCTGACCGGCGACGACTGATGCGCGGCGCACGAGTCGGTCGCGGCCCGGCCGGCACTAACGGCTTCCGGCCGCGGCTCGGTCGGTCAATCGATGCCCAGTATCTCCCCCGCGTCGCGGTGAATCATCCCTTCCATTTCCGTTTCGTTCAGGCGGGGCAGTCTCGTACCCTCGAGCATGGCGTTCAGGCCGCGCAGGTCGCGTAGCGTGTCGTCCACCGTCGTGACCGGGTAGTCGGTGCCGAAGAGCAGCTTGTTCCATACCCCGTATTCCTGGACGAGCATGAGACTGTGATAGAACTGGAAGGGACGGTAATGCAGCCCCGAGATATCGGCGTATACGTTGGGATGCTTGCGTATGACCGCCACCGTTTCCCCTTCGTAGGGATGGCCGAGGTGGGCCATGATGATCCTGCAGTCGGGATACTTGATGGCGACGGCGTCCAGGTGGCGGGGCAGCGTGCAGTCCAGCGGTGCCTGGTCCACGAACGTGGTACCGGTGTGCAGCAGGACGGGCAGTCCGTTCCGGGAGGCATAGCGCCACAGGTCGTCGAGTTCGGGGTCCTGGGGATAGAACCCGGCGTACATGGGCAGCAGCTTGATGCCCCGCATGTCCAGGTGCTCCCGGCCTTCGATCATTTCCTCTCTCCATCCGTCCTGGGTGGGGTCCAGCGACATGAAGGGAATCGTCTGATCGGAGTACGCCGCGCAGTACTCCGCCACGTAGCGGTCGGGCGTCCACAGCCCCGACAACCTCGCCTTTCCGCCGAAGACCACGGTCTTCACGGGTGCGCCGGCGTTCCGGGCCGAGGTCAGATAGCTTTCGTATGACGGCGTCAGGTCCAGTTCGTAACCCCGCATGCGGATGGCCTGCGCCCGGAAGGTATCGTTGAAGTGGTCGGGATACCTCCAGGCATGTGAATGCACATCGTAGATCATGAAACCTCCTCCTGTTTCCGGTCTATCGATGGCCGTCGTACCGCCTCAGCGCGGGCGACCGCCAGGCAATGACGGCGACGGCCGCCAGGCAGCCGATCCCGCCCGTGACGACGGAGAACGGCGCGCCGGCGAGTCCCGCCACCAGTCCGGCTTCGGCCTCGCCAAGCCGGGGTCCTCCCATGACGAACATCATGTTTACCGAGGTCATGCGGCCGCGCAGTTCGTCCGGGGTCGATAGCTGCATGATGGTATGGCGCAGCACCATGCTGATCGTGTCGAATGCACCGGTCAGCAGCAGCGCCGCGAAGGTAAGCCAGAAGCTGGATGAAATACCGAAGATCACAGTGGCCAGCGCGTAGCAGCCCACTGCCTTGAACAGCAGCCGGCCCTGGCCGGAGATCACGGGGAAGGTGGACATGAGCGCGCCGGTCAGCACGGCGCCGATCGCCGGCGCCGCCGAAAGCAGTCCGTATCCCCGTTCCCCCACACCCAGCACTTCCGTGGCGAAGATGGGCAGCAGCGAGGTCGCGGAAGCAAAGAAGGTGGCGGTGAAATCAAGCACCATCGCCGAACGGATGATGGGCGAACGCTTGATGAACCGCAGTCCGTCGAGGGCCGCGGCGAAGCTGACCCGCGTCACGCTTCCGATGCTCCGATGGACGGTGCGCATCATCAGGATCGGCACGATCATGAAGGCGAAGGAAACGGTGTTGATCCAGTAGACGGTCGCGATCGAGCCCGTGGCCAGGATCAGGCCGGCCACGCCCGGCCCGGTCACCGAGGCCACGTGGGACGCGGTGATATTGATGCTCATGGCGTTGGCGAGATGGCGCCGGGACACGAGGTTGGGCACCATGGCGTTCTTGGCCGGACTGCTGAAGCAACCGATCCCCGCGCTGATGGCGGTGATCACGTAAAGTGCCGTGGCGGAATCCTGTCTCGACCACGTAATCCATGCCAGCGTGGTACTGATCAGGGCGAGACCGCATTGGGCGATGAGCAGCACGCGCCGGCGGTCGTGGGTATCCGCGATCACCCCGGCCAGCGGAGAAAGGACCAGGATAGGTATGAGTCTTATAACCGCCATCGCGCCAAGGGCATACGCGGATTCGGTCAACTGATACATGTGCCACAGCACGGCGGTCTGCTGCATGCGGGATCCGGTGAGTGAAACGACCTGCCCGGACCACAGCAGCCTGAAATCGCGGTATTGAAGTGCGGGAAACCGGTCTCGGACGGCTTGGAGAGTCAGCGGCATGACGAAATGGAAGATACCATGCGGTCAGTGGCTGTCAAGGCGGACCGGTTCCATCGCGGTACGCGTCCCGTGTACGCCGCCGGGACATTGGTCTTGACACCTCGTCGACGTACCGGATATCATGGCGTCAGGTCGCCGGCGTCCGGGCGTCGGTGGTCAGGTCCAGGCTCGCACTCGACCGAACGGAGGGCATGACATGCTGTACATCAACGAAGACCAGGTTGGCCGCTTAATGTCCATGGACGACGCGCTGCGCTCGGTGGAACAGGCCTTCAGCGGGCTCGGAACGGGGAAGGCGGTGAACATCCCCCGTACCAGGGTCCGGTTGCCGGGTCATACGCTCCACGTCATGTCGGGAGGGATACCGGCGCTTAATCTCACGGGGTTGAAGGCCTATACGACCACGGGGCACGGCGCGAAATTCGTCGTGTTGCTCTTCCAGGAGGACACGGGCGATCCGCTGGCCGCGATCGAGGCCGACCGCCTCGGGCAGATGCGAACGGGCGCGGCGAGCGGCGTGGCGACGAAGTACATGGCCCGGAAGGATGCGTCCAGTGTGGGGGTTATCGGTACGGGGTGGCAGGCCCGAAGCCAGCTCGCGGCGGTATGTGGTGTACGCGAGGTGACTTCCGTCAAGGCATTCGGGCGGGACCGGTCGCGGCGGGAGGCCTACTGCCGCGAGATGAGCGAGGCCCTCGGGGTGCGGGTCCAGCCGGTCGATACCGCCCGTGCCTGCGTGGAGGAAGCGGATGTGGTCATCACGATCACCAGTTCGGCGCGGCCGGTGCTGGAAGGCGCGTGGCTGGCGCCCGGCACCCACGTGAACGCCGCCGGTTCCAACGCGCTCGTTCGCAGCGAGATCGACGCGGAGACGGTCAGGCGGGCCAGGGTGGTGGCCGTCGATTCCCGGGAGCAGGCGAAAGTGGAGTGCGGAGACCTGCTCGAGCCGGTGGAGAAGGGTATCCTCCACTGGGACCGCATACACGAACTGGCCGACGTGGTCGCCGGCCACGTGCCCGGTCGCATTGAACCCGCCGACATTACACTCTTCGAATCCCAGGGCCTGGCCGTGGAGGACGTGGCCGTGGCCGCGGTCGTTTATGAACGGGCAAAAGCCGAAGGCGTGGGACAACAGGTCGGGTGACGCCGGATCGGCTGACGGCGCGGGCCGCCGGCCTGCGGTTACTTCATTCGGCCCGAGGTTACTTCATCGCCGCGACCCGGTCCCAGTAGGCTTTGGCGCCGGCCCGGAGCCAGTGGTCATACACGGTGAAGAAGAACCGGACGCCGATCTCGGCGTGTGCTTCGAAGGTCTCGTCGCCTACGAGCGACCCGGCGTTCCGGCCGGCCGCGACGATCCGCGCCAGGGTATCGGATACCACCTTCTTCACTTCGGGGCGGTACATCTCTCCGGGATAGCCCATGGTCTGGGCCAGGTCGCCCGGGGCGACGAAGAACACGTCGATGTGGTCCACGGCGAGGATCTCGTCCAGGTTCTCCACGGCCTCGATTTCCTCGATGAGGACGATGACGAGGATCTCATCGTTCACCTTCGCAATGAACTCGCTGTTCTCGGTGCCGTAACCGCGCCGATTGAAGTACATGCCCCGCATGCCGGCCGGGGCGAACCGGCTGGCCCGTACCACCCGTTCCGCCGCCTCGGCGCTGCTCACGTGGGGGACGACAAGCCCGCTGACGCCACAGTCCAGCGTACGGCCGATCAACCCGGTCTCGTTGGCGTGCACCCGCATTACCGACGCCATGTTCCACAGGTCGCATGCCCGCGATACGTCTCCGATCCGGTCGAAGGTGATGTCCCCGTGTTCTCCCTCGATCCAGTAGCCGTCGAAACCGAACTGCCCCATGAAATCGATGGAATTCGCCGTATGGCTGTGGCCGCCGACCACGTGGGCGACTTCGCCGGCCCGCAGTTTTTCCAGCACCCTGTTTCCTCGCATCGGCCTTGATTCTCCTTTTCAATAACCGGTCTGAAACGGACTTCCGTCAACAACCCGGCATGCTGATACTCTAAGGTGGATGACCAACCTGGACAAGTTAGGTGGTAACCCAGCATAGACAAGGCTTTTATGCCGGTGAAACGGGTCGTATCGTCTTGACACCACAGGGGGGCGACTTTAGAATAGACGGGTTGTCTTGTATCGGTCGGCAACCCGTCCATTCACGCTATCCGGGACTACCCATGACCACACCCACGCATCCCATCACTGCCGAAGAAGCGGCCTATTGGTCGGAGATCCGGAAACAGTTCTACCTGATGGACGACGTGACCTATCTGCAGGGCGGAACGGTAGGCCCTTCCGCCAGGCCGGTCATCGAACGCATCATCGAACTCATGCGGGAATTCGAGGCGGATCCGCTGAACCGACGGCACGGAGACTTGCTCAGGCCCCTGGTGGAGGCATCCAGGGAGAAGCTGGCCAGGTTCGTGGGGACGACCCCGGACCGGATCGCCCTCGTGCTGAACACGACGATGGGCATGAACATACCCGGCCAGGGCCTGATCTGGGAACGGGGCAGCGACGTGCTGCTCAGCGACCAGGAATACCCCGCCGTCCGTGCCCTGTGGACATGGCTGGCCGAGCGGGACGGCCTGAACCTGAACTATGTTTCCCTGCCCATTCCGCCGTCCTCGCCACAGGACATCGTGGACGCCTATTCGGCGGGCATCACGGAGAATACCAGCGTCGTGATCTTCAGTCACGTGTATTTCACGACCGGACTGGTGGCTCCCATCACGGAACTGACCCGCCTGGCCCATGCCCACGGGGCCGTGGCCATGGTGGACGGCGCACACGCCGTGGGGATGGTTCCCCTGGACCTGTCCGAAGTCGGATGCGACTTCTACGCCAGCAGCTCCCACAAGTGGCTGCTGGCGCCGAAGGGCGTGGGGTTCCTCTACATGGACGAAAAGTACCAGAACCGGATCCGGCCCGTGATTATCGGCCACAACATGCGCGAAACCGATTCGGCCAGCCGCTACGACGTGAACGGGACCCGGGACCTGACCCACCACGCGGGCCTGGGAGACGCCATCGACTACCAGGAGGAAATCGGCTGGGATAGCAGGATCCGGCCCTACTGCCTCGGCCTGGCGCGGTACCTGAAAGCCCAGGCGGTCGAGCGGATAAGGGGGGCCCGTCTCACGATCCCGATGGATGAATCCATGTCCGGGTTCATTTCCAGTTTCTCGATCGAAGGCATCGACCTGTCGAAGGTATGCCAGTATCTCTGGAGCGACTACAAGATCGAGGTCACCGCCCTCGGGGTGGATGGCCAGTCGTTCTTCAGGGTATCCACCCATTTCTACGATTCCTACGACGACATAGACCGGTTCATCAGCGCGATCAACGAAATCATCGCGAAGTATCCCGACGTGAAACTGGATTGAACGTGCCCATGACCCGTCCGAAATTGTTGCTGCCCGGTCCCATCGATATCTGGGAGGAAACCCTGGAGGCGCTCAGCCAACAGGTTTTGCCTCACTACGGTGAAGACTTCGGACCCATCTACGAAGAAACCGTATCGATGCTCCGGACCATTTTCCAGACCCGCAACGACGTGATCATCATGACGGCCCCCGGTTCGGGCGCGCTCGACGCCGGACTCAGTAGTCTCTTCCAGCCCGGGGAACAGGTGGCGGTGGTAACCAACGGACCCTTCGCCAATCGCCTCGTCGAAATCCTGAAGGCCTTCCGTAGCGAGGTCATAGCCGTGGACGACCCCTGGGGCGAGCCCGGCGATCCGGACAAAATGCGTAGCGCCCTGGAACGTCACCCCCAGGCCGCCGGCCTGGTCGTGGTCGCCAATGACACCGGCACGGGCGTGCGGAATCCGCTGGAGGCCTACGCCGGCCTGGCCCGCGAATTCGACCTGCCCTTTTTCGTGGACGGCGTGTCGGCCCTGGGAGGCTACGACATCCCCGTGGACGAACTGGGGATCGACGTGGCCGTGACCTCCTCCAACAAGGCCCTGGAGACCGCGCCCGGACTGGGCATCCTGTCGGTCAGCGACCGGGCGTGGGATATCATACGCACGAAGGACAGTGGGCACCGCGGCTGGTACTACGACCTCGCCGTCTGGAAGCGGGCGTCCGAATCTTCGGGCGAGCATCCCTATCCCACGACGCAGGCCAGCAGCCTGATCGTCTCCCTGCATGCCAGCCTGAAGAGAATCCTGCACCGGGAGACGCTGGAAGGCCACTGGGCCCGGTACGCGTGGGCCCGATCCGTGGTCCGCGCCGGCTTGCGCGCGGTGGGGTGCACGCCTATCGTGGCCGATGCCGCCGCGTCCTGTACGGTGACCACCTTCCGGGTCCATCCGGACGTGTCCGAAGCCGCGGAACTGCGCACCTACCTGCTCCGCAACCACGGGTTCCTGGCGGCCCAGGCCATGGGAGAATTCGCCCGGGACGCACTGCGCGTTGGACACATGGGAAAGGCTGGTTCGCGGAAGTACATCGAACCCTTCCTGCTCGGGATGGAGGATTTCTTCCGCACGGTCAAGGACCACGACCTGCCGCGGGGATGCAGCCTGGACGGATTGCGCCGGTCCGGGATTTCCTACTGAAGATCCGAATTCCGGTGGAGATCCGGATGTCCCGGGAGATCAAGATGCCTGGGGTCCGCCCTCGGTGTGCTCGCCGGACGTCTTCCGTGGCGGCGTGAGGGAAAGCACCGTGTCCGTGAGGGACTGGTCGAGGGGATAGCGGTAGGACGTCCGGTAGTACTGCAGGAGGTCCCGGGACAGTGCGTTCAGCGGATCCACACTCTGGAAGCGGTCGGGGAGCGGTCCCGGATGGTACAGGACGTTCAGGAGGGAACGCAGGGGTATGTCCTCCGGCGAGGTAGCCGGCGTGTAGGTGATGTGGTACCCCAATTTGCGCGAGAGCAGTCCTGAATCCACGTAGGCCGACAGCATCTCGTCAAGTACGTTCTCCGGCGCCCCAGTCTGCCCGGATAGCCGGTCCAGCCTGGTCGGCCTGTTTTCTTCCACGAAATTGCGGATGATATAGAGGAAGGCGAGGACGTTGATGTAGCTTCGCAGCGCCGTCCCGTGGACCCGCTCCGATTGCCGCCACTCCATGATACCCACGTTCTGGATGGAATAGGCCAGGATCGCTCCGAGCAGCAGGATCACCCAGCCGAGATAGAGCCAGATCAGAAAGATCGGCAGGGCGGCGAAACCCGCGAACAGGATCTCTCGCGCACCCGCCTGCGTCGTGTCCGTAATCAACTGGGCGAATAACCGGTTGAGCAGAATCCAGCCGCATCCCGAAATCATGCCGCCGACCAGGGCGGCCCGGATGGAAACCCGGGTATTCGGCACCGACCAGATGATGAGGGAAAAGAAGAATCCGATCAGCAGGACGGACAGGGGCGAGAAACCCGCGATCCTTTCGAAGTTGGCCAGTAAGGCAATGCTGTTCGACGATCCCATGAAAGTCACGACGCCTATGGTGATCAGCGGTCCGATGAGCAGCAATGCCAGGTAGCTCACCAGGCGCTGTCTCCAGCTTCGCATGCGCCGCACGTGCCAGATGTCGTTGTAGGATTCCTCGATATTCGCCAGGATGCCCAGCACGGCGAACAGGAGCACCACCAAACCGATGTATCCCAGTGTGCCGGTCTGGGCGTTGGCCAGGAAATCCATAATCTGCGTGGCCACGACGTCGCCGTCACTTCCCAGGGGACTCAGCCATTCCCTCAGGGTTGGTTCGAAGTCCACGTAGAGTCCCAGGCTCTGGTACACGGTGAATACGATGGCGAGTAAAGGGACCAGGGCCAGCAGGCTCGAGAAGGTCAGGGCCGAGGCCCGGGTCAGCAGGCGGTCCTCCCAGAACTGGTGATACAGGAAGATGACAGACTTGGCGACGCGCACGAGGAGCGCGTGCAGCCTGGAAAGACCCCGCGTGTTGATATGCCAGATCTCGGTGCCGATGAACCGGCTCGCCTTGCGCAGGCTGCTTATGACGCGGGTAATACCTGGATGCACGGTTGATATCCCTTTTTCAGACCAGTTTTGGCAACATGAACTGCGCCAGGCTCAACAGGAGAAAGAAGCCGCACATGTCCGTTACCGTCGTGAGCATGGGGCCTGACGCCAGTGCGGGATCGGCCTTTATCGCCCGAAGTGCCAGGGGAATGCATCCTCCCAGACACGCCGCCAGCAACGTGTTGGCCGCCAGGGCGATACCAACAACGAGGCCCAGGTAGGGATTTCCCTGCCACAAAAGGGTGGCGCCGGCGAGCAATGCGCCGAGGACCACGCCGTTCATGAGGCCGACGGAGGCCTCCCTGGCGAGGACGCGCAGAATCTCCCCGGGCCGTACGAGCCCCAGGGCCAGTTCCCGGATGCTCACCGCGACCGCCTGGTTGCCCGAGCACCCGCTCATGTCCGAAATAATGGGTAGAAAGACCGCGAGGATGATCGCCGCTTCCAGCGTGTCCTGGTACAGGACGATGACGCTCGCGGCCAGGATGTTCAGGACGACGTTGACGCTGAGCCAGGACAACCGACGCGAGGACCTCGTCAGGACGGGCATGCTGCGCAGTTCCTCTCCGCCCACGATGCCGCTGGTCTTGAGGAACTCGCTTTCGGTCTGTTCCGTCAGTTTTTCCTGCACGTCCGCGGCCCGTACCACGCCGACCAGCCTGCCTGCTTCGTTCGTGACCGGCAGCCCGAGGTAGGTGTAGGTTTCGAAGAGGTCGCGCATCTGCTCGAGCGGGGTAAGCACGTTGACGCGCACGGGATCTTCCACCATGATTTCGGTGAGTCGCTGTGCGGGCAGGGCCATCAGCACGTCACGCAGCCGCAGCACGCCCGACAGCTTCGCCCCGTCCGATACGTACAGGTACTGCACGTCGTAACCGACGTATTCGTCGTGGCGGTTCCGCAGGTCCTCGATCACGTCCTGCACGGAAAAGTCAACGGGATAGGATACAAACTCGGTCAGCATGATCCCGCCGGCCGTTTCGTCCGGATATTGCAGCAATTGCCGGACTTCCTCGGCCCTTTCGTCCGGCATCGCCTCGAGAATGGCTTCCGCTTCCTCTTCCTTTAGATCTCCAAGCAGATCGGCCTGGGCGTCGCTGTACATCTCGTCCACGATCGCCGCGGCGTCGGCGGGTGAAAGGTCCTCGATCAGGTCGACGGCCTGCACGTCCTCGATGCGGTCGATCAACTCCGCCGCATCCTGGGGCGACAGGAGGCCGAGCAGCCGGGTGTGTTCTTCCTGGCTCAGACGCGAGACGGCCCGTGCCAGTTCGGTGGCCGTAAGCGATCCGATGTAGGATGGCAGCACGTGCCGCGATTCGGCCTGGATGAGCGCCTGAAGATGCTGCCAGGGTTCCTTGCGGGTCGGGTCTTGGACGTCGGAATTCATGGAAAGCTCCGACTGCGGGCTATTCCGGGATGGCGAGTCCGGTCGTGGTGTCGTGCTGGGCCGGGCGGTCCTGGCGGACCGGTCTAAGCGGACCGTCGAGCGCGAGTGGTTCCGGGTGGGTTGATTCGTCGGTTCGAACCGGGTCGGCCGAGGCGAGTACTTCCAGGTAGGCGTCATAGTACTGCTGGATGTTCTCGACGTAATGTACCGGCTGTCCACCCCGGCAGAAACCGTACCGGGCCCGGCTGTAATACTCAGGCCTGGAAAGGAGCAGCATGGCTTCTTCGACGTTTCCGAACCACCGGTTGCTGTCCCACCCCTTCTCCCTGGCCAGGCGGCGGGCGTCGAGGAGATGGCCGTATCCGACATTGTAGGACGCGAGCGCGAAGTGCACACGTGTCTCCATCGGCAGTTTCGGGTCGAACCGGCCCAGGAGATGGTCCATGTACTTGACACCGGCATGGATGCCTTCCTCCGGGTCATGCAGTTCGGTGAATCCCATCTGCTCTCCCGTGGCCGGCATCACCTGCATGAGTCCCTGGGCGCCTACCCAGCTCACGGCGTCGGGATCGAACCTGGATTCCTGGTACATCTGCGCGGTAACAAGGCGCCAGTCCTGGCCGTAATGACCGGCGTACTTCTTTACGTGGTCGTCGAATGGCGACAACTGTCCGCTCAGGTCGACCCGCAGCGAGTCCTTGGCCTTGGCGATGGTACGTATGTTCTCGAAGTACTTCTTTCGCATCAGGTTGAAGAACAGTCCCCGCTTCTCTTGGCGGATGTACTGGTCGAGGGCTGCGAGAAGCGCGGAATTATCCTTGCGCACGGCCCATCCCAGGGACGCGGGCCCTATGCTGAACGCGGCCTTCAGGTCATGTCCGTATGCCTGTTCCACTTCCAGCAGATTCGAGTCTGCCAGGGTCACGTCGTAGGTGCCGTCCTCGACACCGAACAAGATTTCCTCCGTCTCGACGTCGCCCGGCAGCTCGACGATCTCCAGGCCTTCCACGGAATCGGCGGCGTCGCGAAGCGGCGCGAGAAACGATGAACTGCCACGGACGTGCACCGATCGTCCGGCGAGATCTCCGAAGCCTGAAATGCCCTCTTCATCGGAGCGCACGACCACCACTTCATCCACGTCGTTATACGGCGTCGTGAATGCGGCCGCGGCCACCCGTTCTTCATTGATCGTCATGGCCGCGGCGACGACGTCTCCCTTGCCCTCGTTCAGGTAGTCGAGCAGTTTGGCGTGGTCGTCCGGTATGACGATTTCCAGCCGCAGGTCGTTCCGCCTGGCGAATTCTTTCAGGAGTTCGTATTCGTAGCCGACCTGCATGCCGCGGTGGATGAAGTAGGTAAGCGCGTTGTTTCGCGTGATCATGCGCAGCCGGCCGCGTTTCTTCAATCCGTCCAGGTCATCGGTGTACACGCGCTCACGGGTGGGCGATATCTGCCGGGCAAGCAGGATCTCGTCGACTTTCTCCTTGAGCTCATCGTCCCCCGGCCGCATCAGCAGGACGACCTCACGGTTTTCCGAAAGCGCAAGCGGCGCGGCCAGCTCGTCGTACGCGGTCGCCACGGCGTACCACAGGTTGTTGTCGCAGACCGTCGCCTCGTACTCGCCGCGGGCGACCCCGTCGATGATGCTTTCCGTCAGCAGGGTTTCAGGTACGGTGTCTATACGCAGACCGGGCGCCTGCTTCTGCAATTCCAGCAGCGTCTGGTAGTACGAACTGGACGCTCGAACGCTGATCGCCATACCGTTCAGATCACCGAGACTGTCCGGGACGCTTTCGCCGGCGGGGACGATCAGGTATTCATCTACAAAGTGATAGGGCACGGAAAAGGCCGTTTTCTCCATCCGCTCCGGTGTATCCGTGAGATTCGCGGCGATGAGGTCTCCTTCGCCCATCAGGAGCTTGTCGACCATGGACTGGTGATCCTCGACGGTGACGAGCCGCAACTTCAGTTTCAGCGATTCGGCTATGCCCCGTGCGATGTCATGGTCGAGCTCGACCGGTTCCGCGTTACGGGGCAAATGGTCGACAGCGTCCGGCCGGACGATGACGCGGACGACGCCGCGCGACTGGAGCTCAGGAAGATCGCCCGTGTACTTGGGCGGTTCAGGAATTCCGGAACCATCGCAAAGCACGGCGGTCAATCCGATGAATACGGCCGTCAAAAACAGGACTATGGCGCGCATCGACACACCCTTCCTCCATCTTGATGTTACCCGTTCCCGGCATCCCAGCCAGGGGACCTCAACTTGACAGTCCACGGGCCATACGTTAAGATAACAGCCCTTGAAATATATGCATCGGCGCCGGCGATGCGACAAAAAAATGCCGGAAGTACCGGCCCTGGCGGGAAGGAACGGACTATGGATACCCTCATCAATCTCCTTGAACAGTCGTGGCAATGGACGGGCCAGGAACTCGCCATCACCTTCGCGATTCTCCTGGGGACCTTTGTCGTAAAATGGGTGTTCAAGCACCTGATGACCCGCGTCGCCAAACGGCTGGCGCGCGTTACCTCGACCCAACTCGACGACATGCTGATCATGGCGGTCGAGAAACCCCTCGAATGGGTGATCGTCGTGCTGGGTCTCTACCTCGCCATCTATACGCTTCGTCCGCCCGAGATGGTTATGGGGGTGTTGCAGGCCGGCTTCTGGGTGCCCTTCTCCCTCCTGACGGCCTGGATGATCTTCCGATGCGTCAACGTCTTTACGTCGATGCTCAAGGAGTGGGCGCTTAAGACGGATACGGCCCTGGACGACCACCTCGTGCCCCTCGTCGAGCGGGCGTTGCAGATCATGGTGTGGATCCTCGCCGCACTCATGATTCTGCAGAACCTGGGCTACTCGGTGTCCGGCCTGCTGGCCGGCCTGGGGATCGGCGGTCTGGCCGTGGCCCTCGCCGCCCAGAAGACCCTGGCCGACGTCTTCGGGTCCATCATGCTCCTGGTCGACCGGCCCTTTGTGGCGGGAGACTGGATCGTTTCGCCGGACCGGGAAATCGAAGGCGTGGTGGAGAGTATCGGATTCCGCAGTACCCGGATACGGACCTTCGAACAGACCCTCGTCGCCATCCCCAACAACCGGCTGGCGGAGTTCGTGATCGACAATATCTCGTCCCGTCCGTACCGCCGGGTATGGATCACGGTGGGACTCACCTACGATACGCCGTCCGACTCGATGAGAGAGGCGGTTTCAAGGATAGAGAAACTGCTGCGCACCCATCCCGAGGTAAGCCAGGAATCGACCATGCTCGTGCGGTTCAACGAAATTTCCGAGAACTCGCTCGACATCATGGTCTACTACTTCACCGCGACGACGGTGTGGGCGGATTATCTGCGGATCAGGGAGGACGTCAACCTGAAGATCATGGAGATCGTCGAATCGCTCGGTCTCCAAATGGCCTTCCCCACCCGGACGATACACGTCTCGCCGGATTCCGATGACCTGGAGGCCGGGGATTAGGGCTCAGACGGCCACGCGGTCCAGCCAGGCCCGGTCCGATTCGATCCCGAATCCCGGTGCGTCGCTCGGGACCAGGCAGCCGTCTTCGATCACGGCCGTTCCCGGCAGCTCAACCATGTCGGCCAGGGGCACTCCGGGCGGAGAGACCCCGCTGGAACGTTCTCCCCAACGGGCCGCGGGCATGGCGAAGACCAGGTGCTGGCCGTAGGGATCGTTCATGGCGCCGTGCGGGGCGACGGTCAGGCCCGCGGCTTCGGCGATGTGGCAGATGCGGACCGCGGCGGAAAGCCCGCCGCACCACTTGACGTCCGGTTGGAAGATATCCACCAGCCGGTGCTCCGCGGCATACAGGAACGGTTCGGCCAGGTACCAGTGTTCTCCGGTCGCGAGGCCCTGCCCGGGCAAGCGCCGGCGAACGGCGGCGAACCCGTCCAGGTCGTGGGGCATGAGGTAGTCCTCCAGCCACTTCAGCCTGTAGGGCCTCAGCGATTCGCCGAGCCGCACGGCGTATTCCACGTCCAGCGCCATCCAGCAGTCCAGCATCAACTCGACATCGTTTCCGATCGCGGACCTGGTTTCCTCCACCATCTCCACCGCTCTGTTCAATCCGTCGATTCCATCGTCCGGACCAAACGGCATGGGGAGTTTTACCGCTTTGAATCCCAGTTCGAGGTACCACGCGATATCGAACCCCGTGGCGTAGCAGATGATGCGGTCCTTCTGCGGACCGCCGAGCAGTTCGTACACGGGCCGGCCCAGCAGCTTCCCCTTCAGGTCCCACAGGGCCAGGTCCACAGCGCTGATGGCGTAGCTCGTCGCGCCCTGGCTTCCGTAGGCCGCGCTCGCGCGAACCATGAGATCGTAGCACTTTTCCGTGGCCATAACGGACTGCCCCGTCAATAGCGGCCTGAGATGCTCGTTGACGATGGGGAGGACGGGACCGCTATGCTGGGTCAATCCCAGGCCGAAAGTACCGTCGTCCGCTTCCACGATACACGCCGCGGAGGGCCAGGCGGGTCCCGCGGCCCCGCGCCTGCCCCGGTACTCCGGGTACCGGTCCATGGGACCTGCAGGCTGGCGTCCCTTTCGTTGCAGCGATGTCTTTTCCGCCTTCCTGGCCCGGGACAGATCCACGGGGAAGGCGCGGACGTTTCGGATGTTCATGGGGCTGCCCCTTGCCGTTCGTTATCCGGGTCGCCCACCTGGTCGTCCTCCGGACCGCTCTCCGGGCCGCCGTCCGTGTCGTCCTTGACGATGTCCTTGACGTGGTTGTAATGGGCGGTCTCGATCAGTTCCAGCGTTTCTGGGGACAGCACGGCCTTGATCTCATCCGGGAACGGCATGGCCAGTCCGGCGTGCTGTGGCTTGTACCGAAGCACCAGGATGCGCCGGATCCGGTCACCGGGCCGCCACTCGAGGATGCCGTGGGTCATGAGCTCGGAAGTCACGATGATGTCGCCCGCCCGGGGCGTGATGTTGACCACGCCCGGCGCGAGGTCCTCCACGCCGTGCATGAGTCCGTCGTTGAACAGGCTGTCCGGCCGGGGGAAGTTCGCCTTGTGGGATCCAGGCAACACGATGAGACCGCCGTCGCCGGGAAAAACGTCGTCCAGGTAGGGAAACACGATGATGTCGTCGCAGTAGACCCGTCCATGATGGGTCTCGTAGCGGGTGCTCTCCCAACCGAAACCCTCCCGGGCGCAGTGCAGGCCCCCCACGGCCGATTCCCCGGGACGGTCCACCTGGAGGGTGCCGCTGATCAGCCGGGGCTTTTCGTTGGTGAGTTCCCGCACGATGGGCCAGATCGACGGATGACGGGTCAGGGCCTCGAGCGACTTGTCGAAGGCGAAGCCGTGGAGGTGGCGCTTGCCGTCGAACCCGAATCCCGGCGGCAGTTTGTCCTCCGGCGTGTTCATGTAACGGGCCGATGCGCGCTGGCAGGCCTCGAGTTCCCGCTTTGAAAGCGCGTTCTCGATGTGCAGGTAGCCGAACACGTCGAACAGGTACCGTTGTTCCGGGGTCATCATGCCTGGCTCCTCGATATGGGCTGCTTGCTTTTATGATCAAGTCGCCGGACCGGTGATTGCCTGACCGGTGTTTGGCGGACCGGTATTTACACTTCGAACTCCTGCAGCAGGTCATCCAGGCGCCGGATGAAACGCTCCCGCAGGTTCTCCGGAATATTGTGCGCCCGGGCAACCACCCGGCTTAGGTCAGTCCCAGGGCGGTCCGGACGATGCGGCGGCTCGAATATGACGACGTCTTCCGCCGTGTACCCTGGGTATCCGGTGACGCTCGGTGCCGCATAGAGTTCCCGCCGCAGACCCGACATGTCCCCGTCTTCCCCGTAGATGGCACAGGCGTCCCTCAGGCACCGCGGCAGATGGGTCGGGCTCGAGACCATGATGACCCGCTCCACGTCCCGCTCGACAAAAACCCGCCCGGCATGGGCGATTTCGTCACGGGTGTTCTTCGACGCCCGGTCCAGGTGCAGTATGGATTCGATCCGCTGCCTGAACCGGTCGGCCCCATGAGGACGGGTCAATTCGTTCTCCCAGCCCTTGAAAACCGCGAATCCGGCGAGTTCGTCGAACCGTTCCCACAACAACCGGGCCGTCGCCTCGGATTCAATTAACCCATCCTTTTCCGAAGCGCCCGAACCGAAGACCATCACGTCCGCCTGCTCGCTCAGGGCTACAAGCACGCCCATGGGCACGCGGCCGATCCGTTCCGGCGGTGCGCCCCAGGTCACGTCCTCCCACTGGCCGGCATGCAGATTGTGTCCGTGGACGAGGATGCCCGTCTTACGTCGTTGGGCACCGCGAGATTCACGGGTTGTCATGTCCTCGCTCACGCCAGGCTCCATCATCTCCGAAGGGAATGCAACGGGAGGCGAAGTGCTTCAGGGCGCCGCTTTTGACCACGATCGCTTCCGGTCTCAATACGGCGGCGTAGCTGTTCAGCAGGGCGATCAGGTCCAGCAGCGACCGGTATCCGGATATCCCCGACATGTCGATATAGATCTTGGTGAAGTTCTCGTTCAATTCGAGCGCGGCCCGCACGTCGAAGGCGTCCAGCGTTTCAAACCGGATGTGGGGGTGGCGTTCCCGGGCCCGTTCGATGACCACCGGGCTGACGTCCGTGCCGATGACGGCCGCGGCGTGTTCGGCGATGATCGTGGTGGTCGTGCCCCATTCACAGCCGATTTCAAGGACGATATCGGTACCGTTCACCCAGTGGGGTATGCTGGCCCGGTACTCCTTGACGCCGCGGGTACCCACGAACAGCGTTTTGGATCGGTACTGCCTGTTGTTCGCCATACCGGACCAATAAACAGGCGCCCCGGAACATCGTCAAGAAGGACGGCGCGCCGATCGGGCCGTCGAGACGGCGTCCGCGCTAGCTGCCCGTCGAACGATAGTGCCGGAGTCCGAGTCGCCAGATGAACAGCGACAGGATGAAATAGAGCAGGCCGAACACGGGAGCCGCGTACTGAAACGCGAGTGACGTGCCCAGTGGATCGGGCTTGCCGAGAATCGCCAGGACCGGGAAATAGGTCACACAGCCCATGGGGATCACCATGGTGAAGAACCGGCGGAACCAGGCTCTGTATATGGCCAGCGGGTATTTCGAAGCCTCGATGCCGCCGTAGGTCAACACGTTCATGAGCTCGAGCGTCTCCGTGGTCCAGAAGGACACCGTGCCGATATTGATGAACAGTCCCAGAAAGAAGCAGGCGCCGCAGCATACGGTGACCACGGTAAGCGCCGCGACCGCTGGCGACCAGTCGATGTCCAGATAGAGCGCCGACCAGAGCAGGACGGCGCCGCCCTGCAGGAATCGCCCAAGCCTCTTCAGCGTGAATTCCTGGCCGATCAACTGGAGTACGGTGCTCCGGGGCCGGAGCAGCATGCGGTCGAACTCGCCGGTGCGTACCAGTTGGCCCACGTGGTCGAAACCGCGGGATAACGCATCGGTGAAGGCAAAGGCCACGTTGACGATCCCGTAGAAGAAGGCGACCTCGGCGAGCGACCACTGGATAAGGCTGCCGAAACGGTCGAACAGGGCCAGAATGCCGATGAACTCCACCCCCGTGCCGAGTAGCTGCCCCACCGTGCCCAACAGGAAGGAAACGCGGTATTGCATCTGGCTGCGCAGGGATATGCTTACGTATTGGGTATACAGCACAAGAGGGTTCGCCATCCGTCAACCTCCCTGTACGACCAGCCGGCGGGTAGCTCTCGAGAGCAGCCACGCGCCGAATGCGACCAGGATGACGATCCAGATCAACTGGTGAAACAGCACGGCCCAGGCTTCCGTGGCCGGGATATGGCCCATGTACAGCCTGAACGGCGCGTCGCAGATGCCGCGAAACGGCAGGATTTCGAGTACGCGTTGCGCCCAGTCTGGGAAGAGCGGCAGGGGGATGACCATCCCCGCCAGCAGATAGATGACCGGTGAGACCAGAAAGGACACGCCTTCCCCTGATATCGTCCACATCAGCGTGATGGACAGGATCACGGTGAGGGCCGTACTGAGCAACACCGCGCCGAGGGTCGCCGCCAGCCAGAATACCAGGGCTTCGGGCGAGGCGGGCGCCTGCATCCCGAAAAACACCAACGCAAGTATCGCCAGTGGGATGGAACGCATGAAGGTAGGCGCGAGCCGGAATGCCATCGACCGGGAAAACCAGTAGGTATAGAGGTTCACGGGCCGGACGAGTTCATAGGCCACCGTACCCGACCGCACCATGGCGCGGATCTCCGTATCGGGATTCCACGGCAGCAGGCCGAGCAACGCCTGGCCCAGCCAGATGTAGGTCACCACGTCCTCGAGATGCATGGGCTGGGGGGCGCTCGTGGACCGGTAGAACGCCTCCATGGCCATGACGCGGATCGCGCCCCAGCCGATCTGCGTGACGAACCCGGCAATGGCCGCGGCCCGGTACTGGAGGATCATCCGGAACCGGGCGGACAGCACGGCGGTGTAGGGGAGAACGAACGATTGCATCATGCCTGTCAGGGTTTAGCGGAGTTCGTGTTCGTCGTAAAGCCGTGAAATGATCTCTTCGATGGGCGGGTTCTCGACGAACAGGTCCTTGATGGCGTACTTCGCCGTGATCCGGCTGATCAGGGCGGCCGTCCGGACGCGGTCCGGATCGAACTGCAGGTGGACACGGTTGCCGCTGCGCGAGATGAAGGTAACGTCCGGATCCTCGATCGCCTGGCCTTCGTCGAGCAGGTCAATGATCAGGCGGCGCTCCCGGGTGACGCGGGCGCGCAGGTCGTCCAGCGTGCTGTCGGACAGGATCCTCCCGTGTCCGATCACCATCACCCGGTCGCAAAGGGCCTCGATGTCGTCCATGTCATGGGTGGTCAGCACGACGGTGACGCCCCGTTCACGGTTCAGCCGCTTGATGAAATCCCGTACGGCAAGCTTGGAAACGGCGTCCAGGCCGATGGTGGGCTCGTCCAGGAAGAGCACCGAAGGCGCGTGCAGGAGGGCTGCCGCCAGGTCGCACCGCATGCGTTGGCCGAGACTGAGCTGGCGCACCGGGACGTCGTACAGCGGTTCCAGGTCCATGAGCGCCGCGAGTTCGTCCCTGGCCCGGCGGTATTCATCACCCCCGATCCGGTAGATATCCCGAAGCAGATCGAAGGACTCGATAACGGGCAGATCCCACCACAGCTGGGTCCGCTGGCCGAACACCACGCCGATGTTGGCCGCGTTGGAGATCCGGTTGCGCCACGGGATGCGCCCGTCGATCTCGCACCGTCCCGAATCGGGCACCAGGATGCCGGAGAGGACTTTTACGGTCGTGGACTTGCCCGCCCCGTTGGGACCGATATAGCCCACCAGTTCTCCCGAATCCAGTTCGAAGGAGACGCGGTCCAGGGCCTTGATCGTCCGGTATTCACGGCGTACTACCCCGTGTAGCGCGCCCCAGAGGCCGGGGCGCCGCTGGGCGATCCGGAAGGTCTTGACGATGTTGTCGACGAGGATGTGGGGCACGGCGGTCACCTGGACACATGGTGTCGAGCGCGGTACGGACCGGGGCGTACGATGCGCTGCGTGAATAACGGAACGGAATTGGTAAGGCCGGGCTAGCCGGCTTCTGAGAACGAGGAAAGGTACTTTGTGCTCAGGCCGCCGCGTACGAGCGCTTCCCAGCACCGGATAGGGGACTCGCCGAGTAACGCGAGTAGATTCGCACGCATCCGGTCGAGGGAGGCCGGCGAGGGCCCTGCGGTTTCCGGTCCTTCGGTTTCCAGGTTGGCCAGGCGATTGAGGGCGTCCATGGCGAACCCCACGCAGATGACGTTTCGGTCATTGCGCACCACCTCTGTCAGGGCATCGATAGTGGATTCCAGCGCATCGCCCGCGAGGCGGACCCCGTGGGAACAGAGGATGACCATGGACCAGAGGGCGTTCTCCCGGACCGCGGAGCGTACAGGTTCGAAACGCTCGAGGCCCATATCGACGCCGTTGCCCTCGCAGACGTCGCACTCGTCGGTGGGCCGTACGAACTTGATGCTCCGCTGCTGGGCCAGGTCCATGCTCAACCGGTTTTCTTCCCGCTCGAGACTGCGGACCAGCGCCTCGAGACACCGGGGCACCAGGGATCGTCCAACGCCCGTCCGGGCGGCGCGTCGACCCAGGCAGCCCAGCGTTCCCGCGGCGACGGCACGGACGTACACGGAGGGGTCGTGATGCAGCAGCGAAGCGGTGGCGGCCAGTACTTCGCCGGTGAGCGGCGCACAGTCGCCCAATCCGTACACACCGGCCTTCCTGACCCATTTGACTGGTGACTTCGTCGCTTCGACGAAGGTCTCCGAGGACGGCTCCCCGACGGCGATCAGGCCGTAGGTCGCCGCGCGGCGGACACTCTCCCTGTGGCTGTAGAGCGCTGCGCCGAGGTGCTGGACGGCCAGTGCGTCGTCTCCGATCGAGGCCAGTCGGTAGGCCGCGCCGATACGCTGGGGCTCCGCGTCGTCGCCCATGGCGTGCAGCTGCTCGTACAGTTCAGCGGCCTCCGCTTCGCGTCCCGCTTGGGGCAGTGTCCGGGCCTTGTGCCGCGGCGGCGGCGTCCGCCCTGTCCGCATCCAGTGATTGTGATATCTCCAGACCGCGGTCGTGTCGTCGCTCGTCTCTCGCAGATCGACCCCGGTCAGGGGATCTACGCCGAGTTCGCGCCAGGCAACTTCGCCGGGCTCATTGCGGTCATCGCCGTCCGGTTCCGTCGTCCGATAGATCCAGAAACGCCACATGAAACGGGGATGGTCGTCCCACAGGCGCCAGTCGTCTCTCCGGTGGTTCCCCCGGTGGAACGTGTTGTGGGAATAAAGCAACACGCTTCCCGCCCGCAGCGGCGCCGCCTCGAGGGGTTTCACGAGGGGCCATCCCGTGTTGGACACGGCTTCCCGCATCCGGACGTCGTGGGCCGTGCGCCGGTGAACGACGTCCTCCCAGTCGTATTTGGAATCGGGACCGCTCACCGGGACACCCTCCATCCCGCTGATCTGATATTCGAAATCGAGGTGGTCGGCGCCCGCGAAATTGTCGTGGTTTTCTTCGTGGTTGAACGTCCAGTAGTGCGAGTAGGGCACAGTGGCCGTGGGGCCCATGACTTCGGTCACGTCCTGGGGATAGTAGAGCATCTCGATCTGCACGGCCTGGTGATGGCGCTGCTTGCGGCCGTTGTACGGACCGTTGTCGTCCTTGTGCCAGTGCTGGTCCCGGGCGCCGCTCGCAAAGGAGGCATTGTGGGTAAAGGGGACGATGGCCCAGTTCCGGCCCACGATCCGGTTGCAGGCATCGACCACGCCCGGCGCGTTGATGACTTCAAGGACATCCGGTACGCCGCCCGGCGTCACCGGTTTTCTTGCCAGGTAAGCCTGCTTCTCCAGTGTGTATATGCGTTGGTGGATCTCTTCGGGGATGCCGAGGCTTTCCGGCGGCAGGGCGACGATACCGCGGCTGGCGAAATCCCGGACGAGATGGTCCGGTTCGGTGTACGGCAGCGAAGCATAGGTTTTCGTAGCCACGATCAGCGCTGTCTTTCCCGTTCGGCTTGGCATGCTCGCGCGATGCACCGCAATGCGCGACGTCATGGTCGCATGGAGGTCCGAAGGCACGCGCCCTGGGGCGATCCTTCTACCGGAGCGCCTGCCTCAGTGCTTACCTGAACGCCAGTCTGAGCGCGACTTTGGCAGGGCCCGGCGGGGCCTCGGCAGGGCCGGCGCACGGTCGAAGGAATCTACAGTCGAACGGGGAGGTCGTCAAACCTGAAATTGACGCGGGGTGCGCAGTCAGTTCACTCGTGCTGCAGGGCGTCCACGGGATCGGTATGGGCTACGCTGACGGCTCTGTAGCTTACGGTTAGCATCGTAACGGTTATGGCCAGTGCCGCGGCGAGCACGAATATCCAGGGAGAAAGGTCCGTACGGTACGCGAAGCCGTCGAGCCAGTCGTTCATCACGAAGTATGCGATGGGCCAGGCAATGAGGTTGGCATATACGACCAGCCGGACGTATTCTTTCGAAAGCAGCGCGACGATGCCGGACGCGGATGCCCCCAGCACTTTCCGCACCCCGATTTCCCGGGTTCGCTGTTCCGCCGTGAAGGAAGCGAGTCCCAGCAGACCCAGGCACGCGATGAAGACGGCCAGTAAGGAAAAGCTGCGGAAGATGCTTCCCTGCCGTACTTCATTCTGGTACAGCCGGTTGAAGTCCTCGTCGAGAAACGAATACGTGAACGAATCGTCCGGATAGATCTCGCGCCAGCTGTTTTCCAGGAATCCCATCGTTTCGGCCACGTCATCCGGCGCGATCCTGATCGCGAGATAGTGGAGCGGATCCGGGCCGGGCGCCAGCTGCAGCATCATCGGTTCGATGCCGCTGTGCAGCGACCGCACGTGGAAGTCCCGTACGACGCCGATGACCCGGCCGTCCTTGAAGTTCCCCAGGCGGATTTTCTTGTCGAGCGGAGCGCCTTCCCAGCCCAGCCATTTCACGGCGGCCTCGTTGATCACGAACGCCTGCAGCGTATCCGTGAAGAAGGATCTGGAAAAATCGCGTCCCGCCGTGAGTTCGATGTTCATCGTGCGGATGAAATCGTGATCGATCCACATGTTGTTGATGCGGACCAGTTCCTCTTCCGGCGCGCCGTCCGGCGTAAAGAGGATGTCGTTCACCAGTCCGCCCGGCATTCCGTTCGCCACCGTAACGCCCAATACGTTGGGATAGCCGCTGATTTGATCCTTGTAGGCATTGTATATCAGGCGCTGCCTGGGATCTCCGAGTGGCATGACCACCAGCTGTTCTTTGTCGAATCCCAGGTGTTTGTCCTGCACGAACCGCATCTGGTCCGCTACCGCGCCCGTACCGATGATGAACACGACGGAGATCACGAATTGCAGCACGACCAGTATCTTCCGCAGGTTCGTGTTCACCGTACCCGCCCTGGAGGAGCCCTTCAGCACGGAGACGGGCTGGAACGACGACAGGAACAGCGCCGGGTAGCTTCCGGCCAGCGCACCGGCCAGTATCACGATGCCGATCAGGCCGAATGCCATGCTCATATCGTCGAAGGCAAAGACCAGGTCCTTGCCGGCCAGGGCGTTGAACGCGGGAAGAAACGCGTAGACCAGACCCACGGCAAGGATCAGTGAAAGTACCGCCATGATCGTGGATTCGCCCATGAACTGGCCGATCAGCTGAACGCGGAACGCCCCCAGCACCTTGCGGATGCCGACTTCCCGGGCGCGGCCGGCGGATCGGGCCGTCGCCAGGTTCATAAAGTTGATGCAGGCGATCAGCAGGAGAAAGAACGCAACGGCCGAGAAGATGTAGATGTAGGCGAAATCGCTGTTCGCGCCGAGTTCCCCGTCGAGATTCGAATGCAGGTGTATGCTGGTCAGCGGTTGGAGTTCGGCTTCGATTTGCGCATTGAACTGGTTCAGGGCCGGTCCGTAGCGCGATTCGATGAACTCCGCCAGTTTCGGATCGAGGGATTCGGGCGGGATACCTTCGGCGAGTAGCAGGTAGGTATACAGGTCGGGACCGAAGTTCTGCGTATTCCTGCCGTAATCCGTTCCCCCGTAGATGGGGTTGACGTTTAGGGTTTCGAAGGATCCCAGGAAGCCGAAGGTCATATGGGAATTGCGTGGTACGTCTTCCATGACGCCGGTAACGGTCAGGTCGTACGTGTTGTCGATCCGGATCACCTTGCCCTGGGCATCCTCGTCTCCGAAGTACCTGGCCGCCGTGGATTCGGTCATGACCACCGTGTTGGGGGCGTTCAGTGCCGTGTTCGCGTCGCCGCGTACCAGGTTGAAGTCGAACAGATCCAGGATGCCGGGATCCGCGAAGTAGAAACCGGGTTCGTTGAACCGTCTGTTGCCTTCCACGTACGTGACCTGCCAGGAGACCAGCGGCGCCTTTATGCGAGTGAACCCTTCGACTTCAGGGAAGGCGTCGGTCAGCATCCACCCCCAGGCCGTCGGACTCCGCGCGGTGCGGGTTTCCGCCCTGTCCGGCGTCTCGATCGCCATGGTGAGCCGGTAGATGCGGTCGTGCCGGGACGCGTACCGGTCATAGCCGAGTTCGTCCTGGACGTATAGCAGGATCAGGATGCAACAGGTCATCCCGACCGCGAGGCCCATGACGTTGATTACGGCGTATCCTTTGTGGCGCAGGGCGTTACGATAGGCAATCGTGAGATAGTTGCGGAACATGGTCGCGTGGTATCCTGTCTCGAGCGGGAACTCGGGAGATTCGGCGCGTCAGTGCGGCTTCGGTCCGTTTTCGACGTGCTCGATCGGCCGTTCGTGTGGGCTGATGTCGATCGTTTCGACTCGATCGGCTCAAGAAAGGTTGCAGTGGAAGAAGGATTCGGGTCCCACCAGCGCGACAGCTGGGGGTATTGCCGGTGCCGCCAGGAGAGAGCATCGGGGTAAGGCGCGCTGGATGATGCGGTCTGCGGAACCGGCCAGCACGAACCACGCGAGTGTGAACCACGCCGATGGGGGCTATGCCGGCGCGGGCCACACCGGTGCGGGCCACGCCAGCCAGAAGGCCCGTTTTGAGCGGGGTGTTCGATGTATTGTGGGAAATGCCGAGGGACAGAGTCGAACTGTCGACACATGGATTTTCAGTCCACTGCTCTACCGCCTGAGCTACCTCGGCAATCGATTCCGGCAAAGCCAGTCAAAATTAGCGGCGACCACGGGGAAAGTCAACAGAAATAACCCTGGAAAAGCGAAAATCCGGGGTGGCGGTTTTGGGGGAAACTTCGGGGGAAACCGGGGGCTGATCGCGGCTTCCGGCTACTTGCCTTCGACCGTGCTGTCATCGAAATGCAGCATGAATTCGATGTAGTCGAGTTCCCGGTCGATGGCCTGCCGCTTGGTGACGATGGTATTGGTAGCCAGGTAGTGCGCCAGGCCGCGGAACTCCTTGCGGACGCGGACGAGACGGTTGCGGAGATATGGCGCGTTGGGGTTGTCGCCGGGCATGGCCAGGATCTCTTTGTAGAGCCTTTCGATTCTCCCGTCCGTATCGATCAGGGGATTGCGGACTTCGTCGATGTAGTCCTGGTCGTGGCATTCGCCGCAGGGCGCGGTGATGGACACCATGTCGATGTGCACTTCCGTCACGTCGTGGCTGTTGTGGCAGGTGACGCACTCGGGTTCGAAGTCGTTGGCTTCAAACAGGTCCCCGTGGGCGCTCTCCCAGAAGCTTTCGAGGGCTTCGGGGTGGCAGCGTCCGCAGTCTTCCGGGATGGCTTCGGGCAGCGGTGCGTCCATGAACCCGTTCTGCTCGCCCATGGCCACGGTGAGTATGGTGCTCGTGGGATCGCCCCCGTGGCACGTGTCGCAGAAGACGCCGCGCCACGCGTGGATGCTGCCCTGCCACTCGGCGACCTGCTTGGCGAGGGGTTCACCCAGACGCTGGTGGCACAGGGCGCAGTTGTCGGTCATCCGCGTCTCAAGCTTCTGCCAACTCGTAACGGGAGAATCGGGGGTGCGTTGAGAATCGGGGGTGCGTTGTCCGCGGGCCGTGGGCAGAATCACGCCAAGCACGAAGGTCAGCATGATCAGAACGGCGGCGGTCCGGAGTAAAAAGGACACTCGGCGTGCTTTCCGGGTTGTAGATTTCGGCCAACTGTAGATACGACACTGCAAACGGAATAGTATACACTGTCCAACGCTTCCCACTTCAACAAAAAGCTCTTCCAATGGTAACGTTCGCCGTGCCTGCGATCAAGCACTAACGGTAAACCACACCCCGGGACGCGGGACAGAATTCCCTTTACACGAAGCGCTGGAATCCTATCTTTACCTGTGTTTTTTGCAGGCATGAATCCGGTAAAACCCTCCTTAAATACGGGGAATCTCGAATGAAACTGGTTCAATACTACGAACCCGGCCAGGAGTCCGGCGTGGGCATCTTCCAGGACGATCAGGTCATCGACCTTTCGGAGGTCATGCCGGAGGTGGAAACCGTCAACGACCTCCTGTACGTATCCGGGACGGCCCGGCTTTCGCTGTCCGAACTCGTCGAACGCGCCATCAACGACTACGAAGGCCAGTTGACCGGGTTCTCCTACGAATCGCTCGACGTTACACCCGACGTGGGCGTCCCCCACCTGATGGTACCGATCTTCTCGCCCGAGGTGTGGGGCTTCGGCGTGACCTACAAGCGAAGCGCCGAATTCAGGGACGACGACGCCCAGCAGACCATTTATGACCAGGTATACCAGTCCGACCGGCCCGAATCCTTCTTCAAGGCCACCGCTTCCCGTTGTTCCGGACCCAACGCGCCCATCTGCGTGCGCGGCGACTCGAACTTCACCGCCACCGAGCCCGAACTAGCCTACGTGCTGGGCGATGAAGGCGAAATCGTCGGCTACACCCTGTGCAACGACGTTTCGGCCTGGGATATCGAGAAGGCAAATCCACTCTATCTCAACCAGTCCAAGATCTACCAGGGCTGTTGCGCGCTCGGACCCGCCCTGGTCACTGCGGACGAGATCGACGATCCCTACGATATCGACATTCATTGCCGGATTCTGCGGGACGATGCCGTCGTGTTCGAGGGAGAGGCCAACACTTCGCAACTGGCGCGCAGTTTCGACGAGTTGAACGAGTACCTCTACCGGGACAACCTAATCCCTGCGGGTACGGTCGTTTCCACGGGCACGGGCATCATCGTGCCGAACGACCTGGGATTGCGTGAGGACGACATCGTGATGATCGCCTCTCCCCAGATCGGCGTGCTCTCCAATCCCGTGCAGCAGCTCTGACCAGGACAAGGCGATGGGCAGACGGAACAGCGGACTCAACCGCCACCAGAAGGCCTGGCGGAAGCCGGGCGAGGAACGCGTGAGCCGGGAAGACATCGCGGAACTCCTGCGCCTGTCCGAAAGCGGGGATCCCGAAGACCGTATCGTGGCCGCGACCTACATGTGTCCATGCCACGTCCGTCACCGCAACGAGGAAGTCTGGAAGGCGCTCTACCGGATGATGGAGGATGAAGACGCCCGGGTCCGCCGACGGGCCTGGCATACGCTGGAAGACGGAGGCTGTCCTACCGATCCGGCCTTCGAGCCCATCGTCCGCCGCGCGTTGGACACTGAAACGGACCGCCAGGTGCTCGGATTCGCGCGGCAGTTCGCCGAACCGTTTCTCAATGAAGACATGGTGTCCCGGATCCGCGAGGAAAAGCCGGCTGGCAGGCATCTAAAGCTGACCGGCAAATGCGACTTTTGTGGCAGGACCCGGGTGCCGGTTTCACAGGACTACGAGACGGAGATCCCCGCGGGCGGGATGACCCGCGCCGCGTGGACTTGCGACGAATGTTCCGCCGGAGGCGCCGACTCCTGAACAGAGCACATGCCCCACCGTCCTCGAATTGAGTGCAAACCCCCTGATCCGCGCTTCCTGCACGACCAAACCCTGGAAAGGCACATCGGTACATTCAAACATGCCAAATTATGAAATCGCCGTGATCGGCGGGGACGGCGTCGGTCCCGAAGTCATCGAGGAAGGCATCAAGGCGCTTGACGCGCTGGGGGCCCCGGCCTTTCGTTTCACCCGTTTCGACTGGAGTTCCGAACGCTACAAGCGAACGGGAAGGTTCATCCCCGAGGGCGGGCTGGACCGGCTCGCTGCCTTCGACGCCATATTCTTCGGCGCTGTGGGCGACGAGGAGGTGCAGGACCACATCACCCTGAACAACCTCATTCTCCCGATACGGCGCAGATTCGACCAGTATGCCTGCGTCCGGCCCGCCTTCCTGTACGCGGGCGTGCAGTCTCCCCTCGCGGGAAAGGGGGCCGGCGACATCGACCTGGTGGTCATCCGGGAGAATACCGAAGGGGAATACGCCGATATCGGGGGCCGGGTGTATCAGCGGACCGACCAGGAAGTCGCGGTCCAGACCTCCGTCTTCACGCGGCACGGCACTGAGCGCATCATCCGCTACGCCTTCGAAGAAGCGCGGCGACGCGACGGTCGGCGCCTGGTTACGTCCATCACGAAGTCGAACGCCCAGGGCCATGGCATGGTCTTCTGGGACGAAGTATTCGATTGCGTGAAAACGGAGTACGGAGACGTCGAGACCGAGTCCCTCCTCATCGACGCCGCGGCCATGGACTTCGTGCGCCGGCCCCAGGACTTCGACGTGGTGGTGGCCTCGAACCTCTTCGGCGACATCCTGACCGATATCTCGGCGATCACCGTGGGCAGCATGGGTCTCGCGCCCAGCGCGAACCTGAACCCCGAACGGATTCATCCCTCCATGTTCGAGCCGGTCCACGGCTCCGCCTTCGAACTCATCGGCAAAAGCCAGGTCAATCCCATCGCCACGATCCTCGCGGCGGCCATGATGGTCGAGTTTCTGGGTGAAGAAAAGGCCGGAGCGGCCATACGCAGGGCGGTATCGGAGAACCTCGCCGAAGGGCGGATCCGCACGCCCGACATCGGCGGCGGGTCGAGTACCGTGGAAGTTGGCGACGACATCGTCAGGCGACTGTCGAATTGACCGGCGCGACGTTGATTACGGTCGACGGCAGATAGGCAGAGTGACGGACAGTTACACGAGGCCGAGATCGGCCATGGTCCCGCGCAGTGCGTCGCGCTGTTCCTTTGACAGGGGCCTTCCTGGCGGCCGCGCCGACCCGCAATCAATGCCCAGCCGCTCGCTGAGCGCCGCCTTGGCCACCGAATGGAACTCGCCGCCGCACGCGCCGAGGGACGCCCACACCCCGCTGGCGCGGTCCTGCGCGGTTTCTGCCCGTCCGAGATCTCCCGCGCGATAGGCCTTCCAGATTTCTACCCAGTATTCCGGCGTGATAACCGGTGGTCCGTCCACGCAGCCCGTAGCGCCGATCGTCAGGGCCGGGAGCATCAACTGGTGGTTGCCCACCAGGCACTTCAGCCCCAAGGCCGAGAAGTTGCGCACGTTGGCGAATACCTGGGACGAGTGCTTGAGGCCGGTCAGCTGCGGCACCCGGTCCTGGATCCTCCGCATCAGCGAAGGCGTGATCTCGACGCCCGTGGACTGGGGCAGGTTGTAGACGAAAAGGGGCAGATCCGCCGCGGCCGCCACGATGCGGTAGTGTTCGGCGATCGCTTCGTCGGTCCGGCCGTAGAAGAAAGGCGGCACGCAGCAGATGGCCTCCACCCCGGCGCCCGCGGCATGTTCGGCCAGCCGGGCCGCCCTTTCCGTGGTCGCGGCGCCGACATGCATGATGTTGTTCACCCGGCCACGGGACTGGTCCGCCGCCGCCGTGGCGATCCGCATGTTCTCCTCGTCGCTGAGCAGGATGCTTTCACCCGTCCCGCCCGCGATCCAGAATCCGTGGACACCGGCCTCGATATTGAATTCCATGACCCGGCGGAACGCCTCTTCATTGAAACTGTCGTCGCTGTGCATCGGGGTGATGATGGCGGGCAGGATACCTTCGAACGCGGACATGCAATCGGCTCCTTCCTGTCAAATCGACGTTTCTAAGGACGGTTTTGCGAACCGGATGTTCCCTTGTGGCGCAACGCGAGTGCGCGTCAACGCGCATCTACACAACTGTGCGCGTATCATGGGAAGGTAAATCGAACGGAGGATTTTGGAAGGGTTATTTCACCATCCGGAACGGCCATAAACTGCTTGACAATATACGCTTGAACTTTAGTTATACTACGATCGTCACCCGGCCGAAAAGGCCGACCGATGCGAATAGACCGGCCGATGCATCCTGCCGATCAGGCTGTCCGATGCACCCGCCCGCGCAAGATCGGAATCCGCATAGCATGAGCACGCAGAACAGACTGGTACACGAATACGACAAGTTTCTGGATTGCGTGCACTGCGGACTGTGTCTTCCCGCCTGTCCGACCTATACCGAACTCGGCGTGGAAATGGACTCCCCCCGCGGCCGCATCCACCTGATGCGGGCCT
This sequence comes from Gemmatimonadota bacterium, assembly GCA_009841265.1. Classification (NCBI taxonomy): domain Bacteria; kingdom Pseudomonadati; phylum Gemmatimonadota; species Gemmatimonadota bacterium. The sequence goes on from VXMB01000009.1 coordinate 701,139, forward strand.
ACGCGGACGGGCGTATCGAACTGACGGATCACTTCGAGACGCATATAAGCGGGTGCCTGGACTGCCGGGCCTGCGAAACGGCCTGTCCCGCGGGCGTCCACTACGGCAGCCTCGTGGAAGCAGCCCGGGCGGAGATCGTTGAGAAGCGGCCCCGACCCTTGCTCGGCCGGTTGTTCCGGAACCTGGTGTTCGAACGGTTGTTGCCGTCGCGTTTCCTGCTCTCCGTGGTTTTCCTGCCTTTACGCTGGTACCAGGCGCTTGGCATACAAAAACTCGCTCGCAGGGTGGGTCTGACGAAACTACTCCCTTCCCGACTGCGCGGCATGGAGGCCATGATGCCGGACATGCCCAGCACTTCGATGAAGGCGGAGCTACGACCGTTCTCCCCGGCACGGGAGACGGCGGCCTACCGGGTGGGCCTGGTTACTGGATGCGTGATGAACGAGATGTTCACCCACGTGAACACCGCTACGGTCCGCGTGTTGAACGAAAACGGGTGCGACGTGGTCCTACCCGATGCCCAGACCTGCTGCGGGGCGCTTCAGGTACACAGCGGGGAGCGCGAGGTGGCCGAATCACTGGCCCGCAGGAACATCGATGTATTTGAGCAGGCGGAAGTGGATGCCGTCATCATCAACGCCGCGGGATGCGGCGCGCAGTTGAAGGAGTACGGCGACCTGCTGGCCGGGGATCCCGACTACCACGACCGTGCCCGCGTCTTTGCGGACAAAGTCAAAGACGTTCACGAGTTTCTCGCAGGGATACCAGTCAGGGCGGACATGGGACCGGTCCGGGCACGGGTCGCCTATCACGATGCCTGCCACCTCGCCCACGGACAGCGAGTCCGCGATGAGCCCCGGGACCTGCTGAGCCTGATTCCCGGCCTCGAGCTCGTCGAACTGGAAGAATCGGACTGGTGCTGCGGCAGCGCCGGTATTTATAACATTACCCATCCCGCCATGGCGGACCGGCTGCTCGCGCGCAAGATGAACCACGTCAAGCAGGCTGCGCCCGACGTGGTGGCCACCGGCAATCCCGGCTGCATCCTGCAGATCCGGCACGGCATAAACCGGGACGGCGGGGAGATCGAGGTCCTTCACCCGGTGGAACTGCTCGACCGGGCCTACCGCTTGAAGCACGAGGAAGAAGCGAACGTTCGGCAAGCCGCATCAGACGGAGCGTAGCCAGTTCAATGGCGAACGGGTTCCAGCTCGTCGCCGCAAATCCCACAGGAGCGTTACCCGCCATGCCTGTTTTCGAGTACCACTGCACATATTGTGACGATGATTTCGAAATGCTCGTAATGAACGCGGCCGCATCGGAAAGCATTTCCTGTCCCACGTGCTCAGCAGACGACGTGTTCAGGAAGTTCTCCACTTTCGCTACGGCTACATCGGCAAAAGAATCCGCGGCTACCGCGGCAACACCGGCACCTGTTCCCTCCTCGTCTTGCGGACCAGGCTGCGGATGCCATCATTAGTCTCATGGAATCCCTTTGCAGGACGCCAGTGTATTCGGGCCGGTTTCCCTACCCGCGGCACGGAACCGCCGACCGCCCCAATACGGACAGAAGCGCATGCAAATAGACGTTAAAATCGGACGGATCGGATCGGAAGCCGACATCACCGTGATCATTGGGCTGTTCAAAGAGGAACAGCTCGAGGAGAGCGACGCCGAGGTCATGGAACCCGCGTTGCACCGGTATCTGCAGGATGTACTGGCCCTGGGAGATTTCAAGGGCGGAGACCAGGAAGTCGCGGTGCTTTATCCGCTCGGCCAGGCGCCGCCGGGCCGTATTATCCTCGTGGGACTCGGATCGCGCGATGAATTCTCCCTTGAAACGGCACGGCGCGCATCCGGCGTAGCCGTCAGAAGGGCGCTGAAACTCGGGGTATCCGAACTGTCCATAACCGTGCACGGACCGGGCGGACCAGACGGTCCCGGCGCACCGGTATTCGAGCTTAGGGATTGCGCTCAGGCCACAGTGGAAGGCCTGTTGCTTGGCGCATACCGTTACGACGACTTCAAGACCGGCGATGAAGATCGACCCGGGCTCGATTCGGTGGCCGTCGTGACACCGCAACGGGCGCAGGCCTATGAGATCAGGGACGGGATTGAAGACGGTCAGATAAGCGCCGAGGGCACAACCCTGGCACGGGACCTCTCCAACGCGCCCGGCAATGCGATGACCCCGCGCAAGCTGGCCGCCGCCGCCCGGAATATGGCCGGGGAAACCGGACTGAAATGCCGCGTCCTGACGCGGAAGGACATCGCAAACGAGCGCATGGGCGCCCTGCTCGCCGTCAATGCCGGCAGCGAGGAGCCGCCTCGATTCATCGTGCTGGAACACGGCGAAGCGACCGACGGGACGGATACACTGGTATTCATCGGCAAGGGCATCACATTCGACAGCGGCGGCATATCGATCAAATCTAGCGGCGGCATGGAGGATATGAAGCACGACATGTCCGGTGCGGCCGCCGTGATCGGCGCGATGCGGTCCATCGCCCTGTCTAAACCTTCCGTTCACGTGGTGGGACTCGTTCCGGCCACCGAAAACCTCCCGGACGGCAGGGCGCTGAAACCCGGCGACATCATCACGACCCGCTCGGGCAAGACGATCGAAGTGATCAACACCGATGCCGAAGGGCGCCTCGTACTCGCCGACGCCCTGGAGTACGCGGAGCGGTACAATCCAGCCGCGGTGGTCGATCTGGCCACGTTGACGGGGGCGTGCGTGGTCGCCCTCGGCCACGCCGCCACGGGGATGATGGGAAACGACGACGGGTTGCAGGACCGGGTCCGGACGGCCGGAGAGACCGCGGGAGAGCGGGTCTGGCCGCTTCCGCTGTGGCAGGACTACCACGACCAGATCAAGAGCCATATCGCCGACGTGAAGAACACCGGGGGACGGTGGGCCGGCGCGCTGACCGCGGGCGCGTTCCTGGCGAAGTTCGTCGAACGTCCCTGGGTGCACCTGGACATCGCGGGGACCGCGTATACGGATGCGAGCAAGCCATATTGCCCGAAAGGAGCCACAGGAGTGGGGGTGCGACTGCTGCTGCAACTGGCAAAGGACTGGAAGAGCTGATCCATGCGCATCGTACAACTCTCCGACCCCCATATCGTTCCAGCGGCGCAACAGCCCGTACACGGCCAGGACACGCTGGGACGACTTCAGGCCGCCATAGATGCGGTTAACCGGTTGAGCCCCGCACCCGATCTGGTCGTCATGACGGGCGATCAGAGCAATGATGGGTCCGAAGCATCCTACCTGACGCTGAAAAGCACCCTTTCCAGCCTACGCTTTCCCTGTCACATGGCCATGGGCAATCACGATTACAGGCCGGTTTTCCGCCGGATCATGCTGGACGAATCCACCGCGAATCCGGCCCCGTATTTCTACACGCTGGATCGGTGCGGCCACCGGATAATCGTGCTCGATACCTACGACGAGGGGGAGGTGGAGGGAAGACTGGACGACGTTCAACTGGACTGGTTGGAACAGGAGCTTTCATACGATTTGCCGGCCACTGTGTGCATGCACCACCCGCCGGTACCGGTGGGCGTCCCGTGGATGGATAAGCTGATTCTGAAGGATGGTGGCCGGTTTGTTCGGATGTGCAACGCCCATGCATCATTGCGGCTGATTCTGTGCGGTCACCTCCACTACGACTTTCGCATCGAACTGGATCATGCGACGGTCCTTATCGCTCCTAGCGTGGGCCTGCAGTTCCGCAAGGACCCCGTGGTCAAGCCGGACGGCACCCGCGTCATCGCGACGGACGAACCCGCGGCGTTCCGCATCGTCGACATCGACGGTCCGCGCTGGAAGACCTCGATACACCAGCTCACCCTGTAACCGTCTCCAATCCGGACCCGGTACATGTTGATCGATGATCTGAGAGCAATACAGGCACGTCACGGGTTTCTGCCGGAAGAGGAATTGAAATCCCTTTCGGAACGCAAGGGCATACCGCTTTACGAAATCCATGGCGTGGCCGGTTTTTATCCGCACTTCCGGCAGGAACCGCCTCCCTCGGCCGACCTGCGCGTTTGTACCGATCTTTCTTGCCATCTCCACGGGGCCTGCGACGTGCTGGAGACCCTGCGGGAATCCGTGCGCTATGCCGGTCTGGACCAGTGGGAGGTCTCCGCGATTTCCTGTCTCGGCCAGTGCGACGGCGCGCCGGCGGTCTCGATCAACGGTCGCAGCTACCGGTCCATGACCGGGGAGCGGCTCGGCCGGTACGTTTCCCGCCTGGCCGCCGACGGGAAGATCGCTCGCCAGCCCGTCAGGCGAACGATCAAACCGGGTTTCATCGATCCCTATGATCACCCGCTGGCCGCGGAATCCCTGAAACAGTGGGTCTCGCGCGGTGATGCGGAGGGGCTGGTGCAGACCATCAAAGATAGCGGACTGCGCGGCATGGGCGGGGCCGGATTCCCGACCGGCGTCAAGTGGGACCTCGTACGTAAAACGGCCTCCGACGTCAAGTACGCGATCTGCAATGCGGATGAGAGCGAACCGGGCACGTTCAAGGACCGCGAGATCCTCTACCACTACCCCCATCTCGTCGTCGAGGGCCTGATCCTGGGCGGTCTCGCCGTAGGGGCCGATCGGGGATACCTGTTCCTGCGCCACGAATATGACCGTGAGCGCGAAGTGCTTGAAAGGACGATCAAGGCGTTCTATACGGCCGGATACCTGGGCGACGGCGTGCTGGATTCGGCGCATTCGTTTCATCTCGAGATATTCGACAGTCCGGGAGGATACATCTGCGGCGAGGAGACGGCCCTGCTCGAAGCGATGGAAGGGAAAAGGGCCGAGCCCCGCAACAAGCCGCCGTTTCCCGGCACGCACGGGCTTCACGGACAACCCACGCTGATCAACAACGTCGAGACCTTCGCGTGGGTGCCTGCCATCCTGCGGCGCGGCGCCGACTGGTTCCGGTCCCAGGGGGTAAACGGCGCAGTCGGACGCAAGTACATCGCCCTGAGCGGCCACGTCAACCGGCCCGGCGTATACGAGATTCCACTCGGAACCAGGGTCTGCGATCTCATTCGGGACTACGGGGGCGGCGTTGCCGGAGGACGCGATCTTATGGCCTTCTCTCCCGGTGGCACGTCATCGGGTTTCCTGCCGGCGTCCTTGGCGGATCTCCCCCTGGATTTCAAACCGCTCGCCGATGCCGGTTCCATGCTGGGTTCCGGGGCGGTCATCGCACTGGCCGAAGGAACGGACATGGTGGACCTCGCCCGGAACGCGGTGTCGTTCTTCCGCAACGAGTCCTGCGGCAAGTGCGTGCCCTGCCGTATGGGCACGGAACACCTGGTCAAGTTGCTGGACACGATCATGGAGGGAGATGCCCGGTCCGACGCGCTGGAACCCGTGGCGGACGTCGCCGAGGCGTTGGAGCTCACCTCGATCTGCGGCTTGGGCCAGGCCGCTGCGCTGCCCCTTACCTCGGTGCTCCGGCATTTTCCTTCCGCCTTCGCATCGCGCGGCTGTCAACCGGCTGGCCTTGGAGAAAACACCGGGGGCGGTCCGGATGAATAGTCGCACCGTCACGCTGACCATCGACGGCAGAAGCCTGACCGCGCCGGTCGGCGCCACGATCTGGGAAGCGGCGCGCTCCGCCGGAATCGACATCCCCACCCTGTGCCACGATCCCAAACTCGAACCGGTCGCCGTGTGCCGTGTCTGCGTGGTCGACGTGGAGAATGCCCGCACATTGCCGGCGGCCTGTATCCGGCAGGTCGAAGATGGCATGGCCGTGCGCACGGACACGGACCGGGTGCGCAGGGCGCGCCGGACTCTCGTGGAACTGCTGGAGTCCGGGCAGCCGCACGCGGATGACCGGCGCAAGCCCGCCGAACAGGACGAACTCGCGCGCCTGGGGTTTCAACTCCAATCCGACCCGTCGCGGTTCGCCGCCACAAGCCCGAATCCGCCGACGTCGCCCGACCTTTCCTCGCCCGTCATCGCGGTGGACCTGAACGCGTGCATCCTGTGCGACCGGTGCATCCGTGCTTGCGACGACGTGCAGGTGAACGACGTCATCGGCCGAACGGGCAAGGGCTGCGATACGCGGATCGCCTTCGACAACGGCCTGCCGCTGGGCGGGTCTTCCTGCGTGTCCTGCGGTGAATGCGTGGCCACCTGTCCCACCGGCGCTCTCACCGACAAGCGACTGGTCGATACCTCGGCGAACGGGTCCGGCTCCGTGGCGAATGAATCCGGTGCCGCCGCGAACGTCCCCGAAGCAGCCGACCCCAACACCGCGCCGGAAGGCCCCGACGCCACGTCTAAATTCCCCGAAGAAACCGAGCCGGATACGCGGCAGGTCGATTCCATCTGCCCCTATTGCGGCGTGGGTTGCGGGGTCTCGTACCACGTGCGTAACGGCCGTATCGAGGGCGTCACCGGCAGGGACGATACCCATACCGAAGGCCGGCTGTGCGTCAAGGGGCGGTACGGTTACGACTACACACACCATCCCCAGCGGCTCACGAAGCCCCTGATCCGCCGGGAAGGAGCCTATCCGAAACAACCGCTGTCGGCGGATTTCAAGGACTATCGGGACTTCCGCCGTTCTCTCCGTTCGCCGGAATGGAACGACCGCATTCGGGAGGTGTTCCGCGAGGCTGAATGGGACGAGGCGCTGGACCTGGCGGCGCGCAGGCTGCTGGAGATCAAAAACACGCTGGGTCCGGGCGCGCTGGCGGGTTTCGGCTCGGCCAAGGTGACCAATGAAGAAGCCTACCTGTTCCAAAAACTGATCCGGGTGGTCTTCGGCACCAACAACGTCGACCACTGCACGCGTCTCTGCCACGCCTCGTCCGTGGCGGCCCTCACCGAGGCGATCGGCAGCGGGGCGGTCTCCAACGCCTTCCAGGAAGTCCTTGAAACCGATGTCATCTTTGTGATCGGTTCCAACACGGAAGACAACCACCCCGTCGCCGCATCCTACATGAAACAGGCCGTGGCACGAGGCGTCAGGATGATCGTGCTCGACCCCCGGCGGCCGACCATTGCCGACCACGCGACCCGGTACGTACGGTTCAAGCCCGGCACGGACATCGCGCTGCTGAACGGGCTGATGCACGTGATCCTGCGGGAGGGCCTCCAGGACCGGGATTTCATCGCGCAACGGACCGAACACTTCGAGGCCCTGGAACCCTTCCTGGCAAGCTATACGCCCGAGATGGCATCCCGGATAACGGGCGTTCCGCCTTCGGTGATCGAGGAAGTAGCCCTGGAGTACGGCCGGGCGGAGCGCGCGATGATCTTCTGGGGCATGGGCATCAGCCAGCACGTCAACGGCACGGACAATGCGAGGGCGCTGATCTCCCTCTGCCTCATGACGGGCAACATCGGCCGCCGGGGTACGGGCCTGCACCCACTTCGGGGCCAGAACAACGTGCAGGGCGCATCCGACGTGGGACTGATTCCGAGGTTTTATCCCGGCTACCAGTCCGCGGACGACCCGGAGGTGAGAAAGCGTTTCGAGGATGCTTGGGATACCACGCTCGACCCAAACTCCGGACTGACGGTCGTGGAAATCATGCATGGCGCCCTCGACGGAAGCATCGCGGGCATGCTCATGATGGGCGAGAATCCCTTCCTTTCGGACCCGAACATGAACAAGGTCAGAAAGGCCCTGCAGCAGCTCTCGTTCCTCGTCGTGCAGGACGTCTTCCTGACGGAGACCGCGGAGTTCGCCGACGTAATCCTGCCTGCCTCCACCGCGGCGGAGAAGCGGGGGACTTACGTCAACACGAACCGCATGGTGCAGATCGGCAGGCAGGCGATCGAGCCGCCCGGCGAGGCCCGCCTGGACGGGGACATCCTGATCGACCTGGCCAACCGGATGATCCGCATGGAACAGGTGGAGAGCGGCCCGCAATGGGCATACGACGGACCGGAATCGGTCTGGGATGAAATCGTCGCATTGACCCCCATATTCCAGGGCATCACCTACGAGGCGATGGAACGGGAAACCGTGGTCTGGCCCCTGGAAGAACCCGTGCTTTTCACCGGCTCCTTTCCCCGGGGCCGGGGCCGGTTCACGCCCGTATCTTTCGCCCCGCCGGACGAAATGCCGGACGACGCATACCCCTTCGTTCTGAACACCGGTCGCGTCCTGGAGCACTGGCACACGGGCACCATGACCCGCCGCGCCCGGGCCCTCGACGCCATCTCGCCGGAGCCCTTCGTCGAGATGACGCCCGGGGACCTGGAACGCCTGGGCGTCGAAGAGGGCGACCCGGTGGCCGTATCCTCCCGCCGGGGCGCTATAACCCTCAAGGCGAGGGCTTCCAACCGCGTTGCTGACGGCAACGTCTTCATCCCCTTCCACTTCAAGGAAGCCGCGGCCAACATCCTGACCAACGATGCCCTGGACCCCGACGGCAAAATCCCCGAATTCAAGTTCTGCGCGGTGGCCGTGAAGCCTGTGCCATCGAGTGATTAGCAAACACCTCACGCAGTCCGCCAACACGACGCATCCTTGTTCCGTTCTGTTGCTCCGCGGATCATGACGCGCCTGGCGCCTCGTATGAGGATCAGGAAATGAAACTATCTCGTTCCGCCATTCGTAGTAGGGTTGTGAACACGACCGAGAGCGGCGCAAGCGCAACGGGTTTCGAGTTCGACGAGACGTACCGGACGCATAATCGGCGGATTCTCGCACTTTGCAGATATCTACTGAAGTCCGTGTCCGACGCCGAGGACGCGACCCAGGAAGTCTTTCTCCGTGCATACCGGAACCGGTCCACCATGGACGCGTCGAAGTCGCCCCTTAACTGGCTGCTCAAGACCGCGACCAACCACTGTCTCGACCGGTTGCGGCGCCGAAACCGCGAGGTGAATTTCTATGAATCCGCCGATCCCGACCAGGTCGGCCCGTCGAAGGTTTCCGAGGATACGCTGGAGATCATGGTGCGGGCGGAAAAAGGACACCAGGTGCGATCGGCGATACAGTCGCTCCCGGACCGGTACCGCGTGCCGCTCGTGCTGGCCTACTACAACGAGTTCACCTACGATGAAATCGGCCAAGCGCTTAATCTGAACCGAAACACGGTGGCGACGCTGATTTACCGAGCCAGAAGACGATTGCGAGAGGAGTTGACCGGATTATGCCGACCATGACCAACGAATCGTTGCACCAGGACGCGTGTCCATCCGAAATCGTCTGCTCGACCTATGCCGATGGCGAGCTGGCCGGTTCCGAAGCACGGTCGTTCACTGCTCACCTTGAAAGCTGCCCCCGGTGCCAGGGCCTCGTACAGGCGTTCCGCAAGGAAAGAGACGTACTCTTCGAAGTAATTGGAAACGCGGAAGCTTTTCTGGCTGAAACGCAACCGGCCCCGGTCTCCGCGCCTTCGCCCATCCACACCTTGAAGCTGCTGGGGCTCGTCATTGGACTCGCGGCATTGATGCGCATGGGAATTGGCTGGGTGATGGGACTGGAACTTCCATGGAGTATCGAGTGGCTGAATCCACTGAACGTTTCCGGTCAGTTGTCCATACTGTTCAGCACCGGTAATTATTTCATCGAATACTACCAGAATGGAGGTACGACCATGGTTACACTGATAAGCGATGTAGGCCTGGCTGTCGCGTTCATCATGCTGCTGGGTTCGTTGTATCTTCTGTTCCGGAGGCCGATCGGCACGTTGGTTGTGCTTGGAGGGCTGCTGTTGGTTTTGGGATACGTCCGCCCCGCGGAAGCCATCGAAATACGGTCCAGCGAGAACATCTCCGTGGATGCCGGAGAGATCGTCGACGACACTTTCGTCGCCTTCGGCCGCACGGTCAGGATCGACGGAGAGGTGACCGGAGATCTGATTGCCTTCGCCCAGTCGATCGAAATCTCGGGTTCGGTCCTGGGGGATATCTACACATTCGGCAGGACCATCGAGGTAGAAGGACAGGTGGGCGGCGGATTCGCCGGGTTCGGCCAGGTCATTCGCATAGGAAATTCGATCGGTCAGAGTGTCTACGGATTTGCACAGTCGCTCCGGTCCAGCCCTGACGCAACGATCGAGGGAGACCTCTTCGCGTTCGGGGAGAACATCATTGTAGGTGGATCAGTCGGCCGGAACGTTACGGTGTTCGGCAAGACGCTGACGATATCGGGCGAGGTGAAGCGGGACGTTACTTTCGCAGGCCGCCTGGCAACGGTCCAGTCTTCCGCATCCATCGGCGGGGACATCGACGTGGGGTTGCCCGACGAGGATAGCCTGGAGGTGGATTCTGCCGCGATCGTTGGCGGCGAAACCATCGTGGAAGTTCCCGAACTGGATCAGGACGAGGGTGAGGACGGGCTTTTGTCAGCCTGGACCATTGCTTGGACGGCCCTTTGGCTGGTCACGGCGTTCCTGTCGGGCCTGCTGCTGCTCTGGGCGCTTCCCGTGCTCCGGCGCGTACCGCTGGACAATCTTACCGGCATACTTACGTCCGCGGGACTCGGGTTCGTGCTGGTCACGGCCACGCCGGTCCTGGCGGTCGTGCTCGCCGTGACGTTCATCGGGCTGCCCGCAGGACTGGTCATTGCCGCTGTATGGGCATTGAGCCTTTACGTGTCCAAGATCGTCGTGGCCCATTTCCTGGGTAACGCGCTGTTGCGGCCGAAACAGGAGGGCGTCCGTGCACTGTTGCTTCCCCTCCTCGCCGGTCTGGTGCTGGTCCTGATCGCCGTCAGCCTGCCCTACGTGGGCTGGGTCATCAATCTGCTGCTGGTCATCATCGGCATGGGCGCCATGGGGCAAGCGCTGTACCGGAGCGCAGGAAACCGGGTGGCCGCGGCCTGACCTTCACAGAACGGGCCTGGATTCGAGGCGTTGATGGATCTGCACATCATCCGCGCCTCGAATTCGCCGGTTGAGAAACCTCACGTGACGTACCCGGTCCAGAAGGCCCGGCCCCATTCGCTGTCCGCGTCACTCCATTCGTCTCGCCAGTCGGAAAGCCTGGAGCGAAGGGCTGCAAGCCGATCGGCATGAGCAGCTTCACCGGCCAGATTGCGGCATTCAAGCGGGTCGCGTTCCAGGTCGAACAGCTGGGTCGTCCGGCACCCGTCGACCACGTATTCGATCAGTTTGAACCGGTCGTCCTTCACCATCCGCTGCCACTGGCGGTAGGCCGCGAACAGCGTGTCCCTCGGGCGTGCGCCGGGATCATATAACGCCGGCGCCAGACTCACCCCCTCCACGGAATCGGGCGTGTCCATTCCCGTCAGATCGCACAGGGTGGGAAAGATATCGAGCAGGTAAGCGAAGGCGCTGCGCCGGACACCGCGCGGGATGCCGGGCCCGGAGAAGACCAGGGGCACGCGTATGCTGTGCTCGTAGAGATTCTGCTTGCCGAACAGCCCGTGCTGGCCGATCGCCAGGCCGTTGTCCCCGGTGAAGACGACGATAGTGTCGTCCGCCATGCCGCGGTCTTCCAGCGCCTGCATGACCCGTCCCATCTGCGCGTCGAGGTGGGTGATCATCGCGTAGTATTCGGCGATGTGGCGCCGCACGCTCGCCGGATCACGCGGGAACGTCTCCAGGACTTCGTCTCTAACCTTCAGGTCGCCGTTATCGAAGGGGTGGCCGCCCATGAAGTTCTGAGGCAGCGGGATGGCTTCGGGATCATACAGGTCCAGGAACTCCCGGGGCATCGTCCGGGGGTCGTGGGGCGCCATGAACGAGACATACATGAAAAAGGGATCTTCGGAATCATACCCCTTCAGCCAATCGGCGGCGCAGTCTGCGAAGATCTCGCTGGAGTGCCGCCCGGCGTGCACGTGGTCCCCCTTCCGTATATTTACTTCGTTCGAGCGGAAGGCATCCGGACACTGAGGCAGCCTGCCTTCGTACTTCCCCTCCGGGTCGTAGTCGAAGACCGGTACGTTCCAGTGGTCGTCCATGCCCCCGAAGAAGATCTCCGCGCCGTCCGAAAAACTGCGGGCGTATGACGAGACGCCGTTGTGCCACTTGCCCGTACCCCAGGTGCGGTAGCCGTGTGACCGCAGGTATTCCCCCATCAGTGCGTGCTCCGGCGGAATGTCCGCGCCGGCGCCGTCGAGATGAAACAGCGTGCGGCCGGTATGCAGCATGGCCCGGCTGGGCATGCATACGGCGGCCGAGGTACCCCCGGGGATATGGGCGTGCGTAAATGACACGCCCCGATCGACCAGCCGGTCCATGGCGGGCGTGTGAACAAGGGGATTCCCCAGCGCGTGAATCGTATCGAAACGCTGGTCGTCGGTAAAAAAGAACAGGATATTGGGTTTGCCGCGGTTCAATTCGCGTCCCTTTCCAGGCTAAGGATTCGTACGGCTGAAGTCTCCCGAGGATTCATCGTGAAACTGGAATTTAACGGGTTCGAATGATCAAAGTCAAACCGGTTAGTCGGTCGGGGACAACGATCTGTTCTCCTTTTGCAGGTCCGCCTTCCGCCCTATATTGCGGAATCGTCAGGAGAACACGGGCACTCACGGCGGGTCCGAAACGACCGGATCCGGCCGCCGAAGACTCAGACCGAAAGCGAGCAACCTATCGCCACGGCAAGGACATCAAAGGTATATCGATTGCGCGTGGACGATATCGAGGTGGAAGTCCACCGTAAGCGAATCCGGCACCTTTACCTCAGGGTTGGGCCTCCCGATGGACGCCTGAGGGTCTCCGCGCCGCTCCGCATCGGCGATGATTCGATCCGCCAGGTCGTGGTAAAACGGATGCCCTGGGTCCGGCGGCAGCAGGAAAGACAGCGCCAAAGGGAACGGGAATCCGCCCGGTCCTGGGTGTCGGGCGAGCGCCATTACGTGGAGGGCATCGGCCGCGTATTGAACGTCACCACCCACGAAGGACCGCCGCACGTCGGTCTCCTGGGCGATTCGACGCTGGAAATGCGCGTTCGTCCGGGTACCGGCCGGGATGAGCGGGCGGACCTGCTCGCCGCGTGGTACCGCGAGAGGTTGAAGACGAGCATCCCGCGCCTGATCGCGGTGTGGGAACCGTTCATGGGCGTTAAGGTGAAGGAATGGCGGATCCGTAAGATGAGCACCCGCTGGGGAAGCTGCAGCGTCCGAAACGGCCGGATCTGGCTGAGCCTGGAGCTGGCCAAGAAGCCGATGCGATGCCTCGAGTACGTGATCGTTCACGAAATGGCCCACCTGATCGAGCCCTCCCACAATCGCCGCTTCTGGGGCATCCTCGACCGGCACCTGCCCGATTGGCGCGCGCGAAGGGACGAGCTGAACCGGTTCCCGATTATGGACGGCAAGGACTGAAATCACCGCCTGGTGATCGTTGTCGTCCGCCCTCCCGCCAGCCCTTCCGCCAGCCAGAAATACCTTGTGCAACACCCCCTTACGGCCTATTTTCAGTCCGGCGTTTCGGATCGTGAGATATGCCCTTCAGGCAGCGATTCCAGGATGCCTGGCGCCTGTAATTCGGCAGAACGCTTCGTAAACTGTTTAACCTGTGGAGCATCGATTTTCCTGTGTCTGGCCAGATGTTCAAGCCCTTTGACGGAAAGATGGAATACCCCGCCATGGAGGAGCGTATACTCGCATGGTGGGCGGAGCATCGAGTTTTCGACAAGTTGCGCGCGCAATTGGCGGATCGCCCCACCTGGTCCTTCATCGACGGCCCGATTACCGCCAACAACGCCATGGGCGTCCACCACGCCTGGGGCCGGACCTACAAGGATATGTACTGCCGCTACAAGGCCATGAAGGGGTTCAACCAGCGGTGGCAGAACGGGTTCGACTGCCAGGGACTCTGGGTGGAAGTTGAGGTCGAACGGGCGCTGGGATTCGATTCGAAGCGGGATATCGAGACCTTCGGCCTCGCGGAGTTTTCCCGGGCGTGCCGCGCGAGGGTGGACGAGTATGCGGAGCGGATCACCCGGCAGTCCATCCGCATGGGCCACTGGATGCAGTGGTACCATGAAGACGGCCATCCGGCGTCCTACTTCACGCTGGACGACAACAACATCGAACATATCTGGCATTTTCTCAAGGCCTGCGACGCCCGGAAATGGCTGTACAGGGGCCACCGGTCCATGCCCTGGTGCTGGCGGTGCGGAACCAGCCTGAGCCAGCACGAACTGGTGGACTCCTACCAGGAACAGACCGACCCATCCTGTTTCTTCCGCTGCCGCGTCGGCGGCCGTGAAGACGAGTACTTCCTGGTCTGGACCACCACGCCGTGGACCCTGACCGCCAACACGGCCCTGGCGCTGCACCCGGAAGCCGAATATGCGAAGGCGGTCCTGGACGGCGCGCACTACTACCTGATGAAATCGCTCGTCGACACGGTATTGCCGCCGGAAGCCGAAGTCGTCGAGACGGTAAAGGGGGAGGACCTGATCGGCCTTCCGTTCCACGGTCCGCTGGAGGATCTTCCGGCGCAGCGGGAGGTCAACCGTGCCACCGTCCCGTGGGACATGGTTTCGGACGAGGAAGGCACGGGGATCGTCCATATCGCGCCGGGTTGCGGCGCCGAGGACTACCAGCTCGGACAGGAACTGGGCCTGGACATCATCGTGCCGATCGACGAAAACGGCTATTTCACGGACGACATCGGTCCGCTCGCGGCCACCCATGTACGGGATTCGGCCGAGGGCGTCCGGCGCGAGCTGGAATCCAGGGGCGTGCTGTTCCGCTGGGAAGACTACACGCACCGGTATCCCTTCTGCTGGCGGTGCAAGACGCCCCTGGTCTTCCGCCTGGCCGACGAGTGGTTCATTTCCGCGGACGAGATCAAGGCGCCGATGAAGCGGGCCGCCGCCACGGTCCGGTGGGTACCCGAGTACAGCGGGCTCCTGATGCAGGACTGGCTGGACAACATGGGGGACTGGTGCATTTCGCGCCGGCGATTCTGGGGGCTGCCCCTGCCCTTTTACTGTTGCGGGAACTGCGACCATATCAATGTCATCGGCAGCACGGCCGAACTGCGTGAGCGGGCCGTGGATCCCGCGCTCGTCGACGATCTGCCCGAACTCCACCGCCCGTGGATCGACGAAATCGAGATCACCTGCGAGCGGTGCGACGAGGCCGCCCGCAGGGTGACCGAAGTGGGCGACTGCTGGCTCGATGCCGGGATCGTACCCTTTTCGACCTTGAACTATCTGCCGGAGCACAGGGGGATCGAAGGCACGATCCGGTCGGAGCGCGGACCGGAAGCCGAAAGAGACAAGGCGGGCGAGGTTTCGCCCGGTCCCGAATCCACCTGGGAATCGTGGTCTCCCGCGGACTGGATCACGGAGATGCGGGAACAGATCAGGCTCTGGTTCTATTCCCAGTTGTTCATGTCGGTGACCCTCTACGACCGGTCGCCGTTCAAGGCCGTGCTCACCTACGAAGAAATGAGGGACGAAAACGGCGAGCCCTTCAGCAAGAGCGGCGACAACGCCATCGCCGTGGAGGACGCCACGGCCCGCATGGGCGCCGACGTGATGCGGTGGCAGTACGCCAGCGCTCCGCTGAACATGGTCTTCCGGTTCGGTTACGGCCCCGCCGAGGAGGTGACCCGGAAGATGCTGCGGCTGTGGAACGTCTACGCGTTCTTCGTGACCTACGCCAACCTGCCGGATTGCCCGCCGATTTCCGCTTCCGCCCCCGCAACGGACCGCAGCGAACTCGACAGATGGGTGCTCTCGCGGCTGCATCAGCTGATTCGCCATTGCAACGACCGGATGGACCATTTCGATTCGGCCGTGGTGGTTCGCGAAACGGAACGGTTCATCGACGTGCTCTCCACCTGGTACGTCCGCCGGAGCCGGCGGCGATTCTGGAAGAGCGGCGATGACGCGGACAAGCAGTCGGCGATCCAGACGCTCTACGAAGTGCTGGTGACGATGAGCAGGCTGATCGCCCCCATACTTCCTTTCTCCGCCGAGGAACTCTACCGGAGCCTGGTCCCGCCCGTCGACCCATCGGCGCCGGAGAGCGTCCATCTTTGTGCATACCCTGAGGCTTCCGGCGAACTGATCGACCAGGATCTCATGGACGACATGGATGACCTGATGCTGGTGATCGAACTGGGCCGCTCCGCGCGGAACGAAGCCCGGATGAAGGTCCGCCAGCCGGCCAGCCGGCTGCTGGTGCAACCCGCGAACGCTCGGCAGGGCAAAACCATCGAGCGCCTGCGCTCGCAGGTGCTGGAAGAACTGAACGTGAAAGACCTGGAACTGGTCGAAAGCGAAGATGCGTTTCGCGGATACGCGGTGAAGCCGGTCTTTTCGAAGTGGGGTCCCCGGTTCGGCAAGCGGCTAAACGCCGTGCGGACGGCGCTCGAGGCACTGGACGGAGACGAGACCGGCGCGCTCGTAGCAGGCGGCGAGGTCCTTACGCTCGAGGTGGACGGTGATCGGGTCGATCTGTCGCCTGAGGAGCTCGAGGTCGAACGGGTAGACGCCGACGGGCTGTCCGTGACGTCGGACTTCGGATGCACGGTCGCCATCGACACCAGGGTAACCCGCGATCTCCTGCTCGAGGGACTGATGCGGGACTTCGTCCGCCACGTGCAGAATCTCCGCAAGGAAGCCGATTTCAACGTGGACGACCGGATCACGCTCTACTACGAGGCGGACGGTGACCTGGCCGAGGCCATCGATACCCACGCCGACTACATCAGGACGGAAACGCTGTCGACGGTGCTTCGCGACGAGCCCGTGCCCGGGGATGTCCACTCCGGCGAACTCAAACTCGGCGATCACGTCGCCCGCATCGGGGTGTTGAAGTAAGCCCCGGTTGCCTGGTGCGGTCTGGCCCGTGAAAGGACGGACCGATGCGACGTACCAAAATCGTTTGCACAGTGGGTCCCTCCATCAGTTCGCCCGAGATGGTCCGCCAAATAATCGAGGCCGGCGTAGACGTCTTCCGTCTCAATTTCTCCCATGGCACCCCGGACGACCACAGGCGCAGCGTCAGCCGCATCCGGTCCGCCGCGGACGACCTCGGCAAGCCCGTCGCGATCCTCCAGGACCTGCCCGGCCCGAAGATCCGCATCGGAACGTTTCAGCACGGTGCCGTTCACCTCGGTGCGGGCGATGATTTCACCCTGACTGCGGAATCGGTGCCCGGCGACCGGACCAGGGTGTCGGTGAACTACGCAGGCCTTCCGGAGGAGGTTCAGCCGGGACAGCGCCTGCTGCTGGCCGACGGCCTGGTTGAACTGCGTATTGAGGCCGTGGCACCGCCCGAAATCCGGTGCAAGGTACTCCTCGGCGGTTCGCTCTCCGATCACAAGGGCATCACGGTACCTCGTGGTGCAACGGGTATCAACGCCTTCACGGAAAAGGACCGGGAACTGCTGCTGGAAGGGCTCGACATGGGCGTGGAAATGGCCGCGCTGTCCTTTGTCCGAAACCGGGATGACGTGTTGCGTGCACGTAAGCTGCTGGACGATCGGGGGTCGAGCCTGCCCCTGATGGCGAAGATCGAAAAACCGGAGGCCGTGGACGCCCTCGACGACATCCTCCCGGCCGTGGATGCGCTCATGGTCGCACGGGGAGACCTGGGTGTGGAAATTCCCTACGAGGATGTCCCGCTGGTGCAGAAGGACATCATCGCCAAGGCCCTGCAGGCTGCACGGCCCGTCGTCACGGCCACGCAGATGTTGCGGTCAATGGTCGAGAGCCTACGGCCCACGCGGGCGGAAGCCGCCGACGTGGCCAACGCGGTTCTAGACGGATCGGACGCGGTAATGCTCTCGGAAGAAAGCGCCACCGGCGCCTACCCGATGGAGGCCGTGCGCGCACTGGCGTCCATCGCGGAACAGGCCGAAGCCAGGTTGTTCCAGCGAACGGCCCATGGCAACCCGGAGCGGCGCGGGATGCCCGGAGTTTCGGAGGCGATCAGCCATGCGTCCTGCGTACTGGCCCTGGAAGCAGGCGCGAAGGCCATCGTCTGCTGCACGCGGTCGGGTCACACTGCCCGGGTGGCCGCACGACACCGGATCAGCGTGCCGATCATCGCCGTCAGCCCGGAAGTGGCGACCGTCCGCCGCCTCGCACTGGTCTGGGGCGTTAAACCGGTGCTGTGCGCCGAGTTCGACACGACGGACGGGATGATCCGTACGTCGCTCGACGCGGCCCGGGAGGCCGGCGGTCTCAGCCGGGGAGACCACATCGTCATCGTGGGCGGATCGCCGTCGGCGGGACCGGGTCACACGGATTTCGTCCGGGTCGCCGCCGTGCCCTAGCCGCACGGGCTGCCCGTCGTCTTTTAAGTACGTCGACTTGAAGGTTCGTCGTCCTGTAGATACAATGTATACACTACGCAGTGGAAGCGAGGATCCATGACTCCTGGCGGACTGACGCCCGTCGACTGGACCATCATCATCGGATACGCCCTGGCGACCATATCGCTGGGCTATTACTACAGCCGCAGGCAGAGCACCGTCAGGGAGTATTTCACCGGCGGGGGGCGCATGCCGCCGACGCTGATCGGCTTCTCGCTGTTCGCCACACTGCTCAGCACCATCTCCTACCTGTCCATCCCGGGCGAGGCCATCGGAAAGGGTCCCGTCTGGATGCTCAACTACCTGACGATTCCGATCATCTTCGTGGTGGTCGGCTACGGGCTGATTCCCGTTTACATGCGGACGCGCGTGACCAGCGCCTATGAACTGCTGGAGGACCGGCTCGGTCTGGGCATCCGCCTGCTGGGCGCGGTGATGTTCATCCTGCTCCGGCTGGTCTGGATGGCCCTGCTGATCTACCTGTCCGCCAAGGCCATGACCGTCATGCTGGGCGTGGGTGATGACTGGATCCCCGTAATCACCCTGGTTACCGGGCTCGTGGCGGTCATCTACACCTCGCTCGGCGGGCTGCGTGCCGTGGTGATCACCGACACGCTTCAGACCCTGCTCATGCTCGGCGGCGCCATACTGGTGATTGTCACGGTTACCCTGCATTTCGACGGATTCGGCTGGATTCCGAGCTCCTGGCAGCCCCATTGGGACGCGCAGCCAGTCTTCAGCCTGGACCCGTCCGTGCGTCTGACCGTAATCGGCTCCATGATGGCGTCCATGACGTGGGCGATCGCCACGGCCGGGGGCGACCAGACCGTGGTGCAGCGTTTCATGGCGACCACCGACGCCCGCGCGGCCAGGCGGTCCTACCTGACCCAGCAACTGGTGGGGCTCTGCATCGGGGTCACCCTGTGGGTCGCGGGTTTCGCCCTCCTCGGATTCTTCCAGGACCAACCCGGCCTGCTGCCGGCCGGCGCCGACCTGGACGGACAGGCCGACCATGTGTTCCCCCACTACATCGCCTACTACCTCCCGCCAGGGGTGTCCGGATTCGTGGTCGCCGCCATGTTCGCGGCCGCCATGTCGAGCCTGGACTCGGGCGTCAATGCGATTACGGCCGTGGTTTCGACGGATTTCATCGACCGGTTCAGAAGGTCACCGGCCACCGAGAAACAACTGACTCGTACGGCGAAAACGCTCGCCTTCGTCATCGGTGCCATTGCCGTGGGCGCCAGTTCGCTGATGGAACTGGTACCCGGCAACATCACAGCGGTGACCAACAAGACCTCGAACCTGCTTACGACGCCTATATTCGCCCTGTTCTTCTTCGCGCTTTTCGTGCCGTTCGCCCGGCCGGCCGGCGTCGTCGCGGGCGCCGTGTGCGGCGTCCTCACCGCATCGCTCATCGCCTTCTCCGGTCCGCTCTTCGGCATGTTGCCCGATGGGAACGACCCGGTCAGCTTCATGTGGATCAGTCCCGTGGCCCTGGCCGTGAACCTGGGGGTCGGCACGACGGTCAGCTGGATACTGGCGCGGAATGGGAAATCGAATCATGCAACAGGATAAGAAACTGACCCGGCTGCAGACGGCGCGCGGGATGCGCATGTGGAACGTGAACGGCATGCTCGAGTCGGTGCATTCAGCGATTACCACGGGCGTTTACACCACGGGTTACGCGCTGCATCTCGGCGCATCCAGCGCCATGATCGGTTTTATTTCCGCGTCCATTTCCATCGGCCAGTTGCTACAAGCCTTCTCGCCGCTGCTGATCGAGCGACTGCAACGGCGCAAGCCGCTGTGCCTTTCCGCCAATGCCGTCAGTTCGTCGCTCTGGCTGCCCATCGCCTTCATCCCCTTTCTCTTCTTCGAGGTATACCAGGTGCTGGCGCTCATGGGCTGCATCGCCCTTTCGAAGGCCGTAATGTCCCTGGTTTCCCCGGCCCGTCAGTCCTGGCTGACCGACCTGGTACCCGACGAGATGCGCGGCCGCTTCGTCGCCCGGCAGCGCAGTCTGACGGCGTCCGCCGGACTGATCACGTCGGTCTGCGCAGGGTTCTTCCTGAGTACGTACGCCGCGGGAGATGAGCAGGGAGGCTTCACCACCCTGTTCATCGTGGCCGTGGTCTTCTCCGGCTTCGGGGTCTGGGCCTGGTCCCGCATTCCCGAACCGCAGAAGAGCCGGGGAGAGCATGTCCCTTCGAACCAATTGCTTCGCCTGCCCTTCCGGCACGGTCCCTTTCGCAGACTGATGTTCCTGGTTTCGGGTCGGCTCCTCATCGCCCAGATCGCCGCGCCGTTTTTCACGGTCTACATGTTGCGGACGCTGGAGGTCTCTTACGCCCAGATCGCGATCTACTCGGCGATTCAGACCATCGCCACGATCATCATGAATCCCTTCTGGGGCTACCTGGCAGACAAGTACGGGTACAAGCCGGTCATGTCGCTTACCGCCGTGGGACTGGCACTGTTTCCACTGGGCTGGGGCTTCGTGACTCTGGAAAACTACTGGATCATGGTGCCGCTGGTGCAGGTCTGGGGCGGCAGCATGAGCGCGGGGTGGGGCACCGCCCGGTTCAATCTCATCGTCAAGACGGCTCCGGCGGTCAACCGCTCCGCGTTCTTGGGGTGCTACTCCGCAGTATCGAGAGGGTGCGCGGCCTGCGGCGCCGTACTGGGCGGCATTGCCGCCGATCTGTGTACCTCCATCCCCGCCGTCTCCTTCTTCGGCTACACCTTCGCGGGTCTGCAATACCTCTTTCTTGCCAACGGGGCGCTTCGCGTCGCCTACATGGGCCTGCTGACCCGCGTGACCTCCGATTCGCAGGTTTCTTCCCGGGACGTGATCAACCGAGTGCGCAAGGGGAATCCCATCGCGACCCTGTGGCACCTGGTGCGCATGGGGAAATCGAGCAATCCCTCGGTCCGGGCGCGGGCCGCCCGTGAACTGGGTGAAACGGGCAGTCACCTTGCCGTGGACGAACTTATCGCGTTGCTGGAGGACAGCGACCGCAACGTGCGCCGGGAGGCCGTGCAGTCCCTGAGCAGGATCGGCGCGGTGGAGGCCGTGAATCCGCTGCTCGAATGTGTGGGCAGCCCGTCATCGGACATCGCCGAAGAAGCCGTGGAAGCCCTGGGCGCGGTGCCTTCGTCGCTCAGTCTCAACATCCTGGTGACCCTGTTGCACGACGAACGTCCGGGCATCCGGCGAAGCGCCATTCTCGCCCTGGATCGAATCGGGGACCGCCGCGCGGAAACCGCGCTGGAAGCCCTGCTCGAGCATGAGCGGGATCCCGCGATCGTTCAGTCCGCCCTGGAGACGCTGGCCAGGATGGGCAATACCGGCATACTGGGACGGCTTCAGGACCTCATACGGAGCAGCGAAACCAGCCTTGAGCGGGGTGTCCTGGTCATGTCGGCGGGGCATCTCCTCGGCACACCGGATCTGCTGTATCGATTGCTGCAGTCCGGCGAGATGGACCAGGACCGGGCGACGGTGCGGATTTTCCGATCCGTCCGACGGCAACTGGGTGGCTGGTCGCGTGTCGAGAGAGCGGCAAGGAACCGGTTCACGGAGGCCGTCGATCGCGCCCTGAGCGCGTTCGAGCGCCAGCAGACCGGTGAGGTGCTGAAGCGGCTCGTGGAGATCGCACGGGACATCGTTGCGGAAGCGGGGACGGACCGCCCGGACCGCCCGGATCGACCGGATCGACCGGACCATGCAACCGAAGATACGGCGCCGGCGGAAGGACCAGCAGCGCGCCCGGACGATCTCGAACTGGCGTACAGGGTCCTGGCGGACCTGGAATCGGAAGGCCGGAGCAGAACCCTGCACGCCGAGGAGAGACTGCTGGCGGTGGTGGCCTTTCAGCGCATGGCGGACCTGGCCACCGACTGAAGGATCAGCCCTTTTTCGCCTTCCAGGCCTCGTATTCGGCCAGGGTCTTTTCATCGGGTGGGTAAACGCCGATGATGCTGGCTCCCTGCTGGATCTTCTGCAGGATGAAGACTTCGCGGTCCTCCTGCGCAACGGCCCTGGCCGCCACTTCTTCGGCAAGGTGGCGCGGGATCACCACGACGCCCTCCGTATCGCCCACGATGATGTCTCCTGGGAACACGGCTACGCCGCCGCAGGCGATGGGACGCTGTATATCGCTCGGGTAGTGTACGCTTTTGCTGTTGTGGGCGTTCATGGCCTTCGCATACGCGGCGAGCCCGGCTTCGACGATGGCCGGGGTATCCCGGAACGCGCCGTCGCTCACCACCCCCGCGGCGCCGCGCTGCAGAATCCGCGTGGCGAGGATGTCGCCCATGACGCCGGCCCGGGTGTCGCCCCTCGCGTCGATCACGAGCACCTCGCCCTGCCCGATGCTTTCGATACCGATCCGCTGCATGTCCGTGAGGTTGTCCACGGGCACGTGCGTGATGTCTTCCCGGCCGGGTATGTACCGGAGGGTGAAGGCGGGACCGGCCATGCGCGTGTCCGGGGCCAGGGGCGCGACGTCCTGCATGAACGTGTTATACAGGCCGAATTCCGTGAGTACGGAGGTCAGCGTGGCCGTACTCGGAATGAGCAGGGATTCGAGGGTTTCCCGCGATGGTGCTTGCTGTTCAGACATGGTTTCCCTTTCACTTGTTGGTAATGCCGGTTGGACAGGCGAAGGCCGCGACGGCCTCCACGTATCCTTCCGGCGAACCTGTGTCGTAGTGATCCCCGTTGATTTCCAGGGCGAAGTACGCCCGTTGAGTGGTCAACATGGCCTGTGCCCCGGTCAGTTGAAGTTCGCCGCCTTCCGTGGCACCGCCTCCTTCCATCCGCGCCAGGCAATCGAAGATGTCCGGTGTCATGGCGTGCAGGCCGAACCAGCAGAGGTAGGTGTCGGCCGGCATGCCCTCCACGCGCAGCCGTTCCCGCGCCAGGTCCGGTTCGGGCTTCTCCACCGCGGTGTCCAGTTCGTAGAGTCCGTTCCACCGGGGCACGGGACGGCCCGAAACCGTCCCGAACCGGCCGATTTCATCGACGGATTTGCGGATCACGCCCGAAACCGGCGCCTGCAGTTCCGCGTAGGCGTCCAGCAACTGTCGCGCGCAGCACCGGTCTTCCCCGCTGAGGTACAGGTGATCGCCGAGCATGACCAGGACTGGATCGCCACCGATCCAGGCCTTCGCGCGGAGGACCGCGTCGCCGAACCCCCGGGGACGGTCTTGCGTGATGAAGGTCAATTTCTCTGAAAGTTCGCCGGGGGATTCGGCCGCGGCGAGCAGGTCCGCTCGGTTTCCGATCGCGGATTTTAACGGACCGGGTAACCGCGAGAAGCAGGCGCGAAACATCGCCTCGTCTTCTGGCGCGATCACCAGGCCGATTTCCTCGATGCCCGCGTTGACCGCTTCCTCGATGATCAGTTGCAGCACGGGGCTCACCCGACCCTGGACGTCCACGATGGGGAACAGCGCCTTGCGCACGGCGCGGGTCGCCGGCAACATGCGGACGCCGTGCCCCGCCAGGGGGATGACCGCTTTTCGTATTGGTTTCAACCCGGTCCGACTCCTTCAAACCCGCCGTGAATGTTCAGTGGATCCTATAGACGCGGTGCCCGAATTCGAGGGCGCCAGGCGAAGTTCCGGTGAAGAGTTCGGCCTCGATCCCGGTCGCTTCGCCGTAACGTTCCAACAGACGATCCAGATGGTCCAGCATGCGGTCGTTCCCCGCGACGGCGACCGTCCCGCCTGCTCCACCGCCCGTAATCCTGGCGCCGTAAAAACCTGCTTCCACCCCCAGTTTCCTTGTTTCCCGGACGATCCAGGCCGTTTCGGCGGACCCGAGCCCGCACCGGTGCGTGTAACTCCAGTCCGAAGCGTACATCAGCCTGCCCGCCCGCTCGAGGAGTGCCGGTTGTTCAGAAGACCCCGCCCGCCGGATGCACTCGGTGAAGCCGTTCACCCTGCGGTGTTCGTACACCGGGTGTTCCACGCGGCTGCGCACCTTGTAAACAACCTCCGGATCGACGGTCGTCACGGGATCGGGCGTGGTTCCGTACCGCCGCATGAACGCCCGGCCCGTGATGCTCGATGGCAGCAGGGACCGGCAGGAATCCACATATTCGGACGTGGACAGGTTGCACAGGTATCCCAGGCGGAGATTCGCGGCGGCTCCGTTGCCGGACCGCAGATGATCCTGCAGGATCGCCAGGCCCATGAACGCGCCGATTCTGCTGTTCGTATACCTCGCGCCCTTGATCTCACGGCGGACGCCCGAGTTGATGCCGATGAAGCGTACGCCGTCCGGGATCGGTATCTGTTCCCGCACGGTATGGGGCTGGCAGAGCAGGGACAGGAGGTGGCCCCGGGTACCCATTGCGCAGGTGACCTGGTCCATGATGCCGCAGGCCGCGCCGACCACGTGGTTTTCCACCTTCTGGGAAAGGACGGCCACCGTCATCCCGTCCAGGTTGATCCCGTAGAGCAGGCTCAGTCCATGCATGGCCGCGATTTCCAGCGCGGCCGACGAGGACGCGCCGACCCGGAGCGGTATGTTGCTCCCCAGCACGATCGTAGCGCCGTGGGGGAACCGTTCCATATGCCCTTCGCCCTGCAGCACGCTGAAAGCCCCGGCAACGTAGGCCGCCCAGGCGGATTCCGGCGTGCCGGAGAAACGCCGTTTTACGGTATCATAATCCACGGTGCCCGAACCCGGCGCCAGGTCGTCGAGCGCCAGTGCAACGTCCGGAGAAAGGCCCAGTCCGTCCACGCCGGCGCTGTGCAGGACCACTTTCCGGTCGTCCCGGGCCTGAAGGCCCATCAGAACGGCACGGTCGAGGGTCATCTCGCAGACCAGCGAACCGCTGTAGTCCGCGATGCCGCCCATGCAGTCGAGACGCGCGGGCGCTCGTACGACGTAAATTGGTTTCCGTGCCGCGAAGCGCGTCCCCAGCGGTCCGAACGGGCTCTCCGGCGTACAGGCCAGGGCGTGCTCGAAGGCCTCCGCGTCGGCGGGCAGGTTTCCACGATCCGTCAGGCAATCCAGCATTTGCAGCGATCCCGCGTTTCATGCTCCAGACAAACAGGTTGGAATCGATCCGCCTTAATATATCCGACTGCCCTGGATATTCAACGAAACTTTGGCTCGGACGCCCTTCGACGGTCGTCGCCCGGGCCATGATTATATTGACAGGACCGATTTTGGCCGTGTATTTTGGTATCGCCCTGCTCACCGAAATTTCCAGATGGATGAAGCTGGCTGAATTCCGGGTGGACTGTCCTTCTCTCTTGGCCGTTTGGGAACGGTGAATGAACCTCGCTGGCGAACTGAATCCCGCTCAAGTCAAGGCCGCGTCCTATGTCGATGGGCCGTTGCTTGTGCTCGCCGGCGCCGGAAGCGGCAAGACCCGGGTGTTGACCTACCGGATCGCCTACCTCGTCGAACATCTCGGCATTGATCCCTATCACATCCTGGCCGTCACCTTTACCAACAAGGCGGCCGCCGAGATGAAGGACCGGATCGACCGGATGCTCGGGCAGGGCGACGTCCCCCAGTGGGTGGGCACCTTTCATTCCCTCTCGGCCCGGATACTGCGCCGTGAAGCGGAGACCCTGGGCTTCCGCCGCGATTTCGTGATCTACGACGGCGAAGATCAACTGGCCCTCATCCGTCGGATGATGAAGGACCTGGAGATCTCCGACAAGCGCTATTCCCCCGAGGCGGTTCGCAGCTTTATCAGCGGGGCCAAGGACCAGCTCCTATCGCCTGTAGAGTACAAGGCGCTGCACACGGATTTCTTTGAACAGCAGGTGGTTTCGCGGGTCTATGACGCATATCAGCACGCTCTGGAAGACTGCAACGCGCTGGATTTCGACGACCTCATCATGAGGCTGGCGATAGGATACGCGACGCATCCGGACCTGCTCAACCGGTACCAGGAACGGTTCCAGTACATCCTGGTGGACGAATACCAGGACACCAACCGCGCCCAGTACGAATGGATCAACCGGTTGGCGCACAAATACCGGAACCTGTGCGTGGTGGGGGACGACGACCAGTCCATCTATGCCTGGCGCGGCGCGGACATCCGAAACATTCTCGAGTTCGAAAAGGACTATCCCGAGGCCCGGGTCATCCGGCTTGAACAGAACTACCGATCCACCCAACTGATCTTGAAGGCGGGTAACGAAGTCATCCGCAACAACAAGGGCCGCAAGGGCAAGGAGCTCTGGACGGAAAATCCCGGCGGGGAGAAAATCGGCCTGGTCGAGACGATGGACGACCGGGATGAAGCCCGGTGGATATCCCGGAAGATCCAGGAGATGCGCAACGATTCCGACCGGGTGCTGAGAGATTTCACCCTCCTTTATCGAACCAACGCGCAGTCGCGTACGCTGGAGGACGAGTTACGCCGCGCCGGCCTGCCCTACGTGATCGTCGGCGGCGTCCGGTTCTTCGAACGGAAGGAAGTCAAGGACGTCCTGGCCTATCTGAAGGTCCTGGTCAACGGCCGGGATGCCATCAGCTTCCGACGCATGGTCAACACCCCCGCCAGGGGCATCGGCGCCGTCAGCCTGTCCCGCGTCGAGCAACTGGCCGTCGAGCGCGGCATGGACTACCTGGAAGCGCTGTACCATGCCGGCGAGGCGGGCATCTCGGGTAAAGCGCACCGCGCCGCCGTGGAACTCGGGGAGTTTCTGCTTCGTCTCAGGTCGCGCCTGGCAGAGATATCGGGCGCGGAGGCGGCCCGGCGTGTGCTCGAAAAGACCGGCTACCTGCGTGCACTGGAGCTGGAGGCCGCGAAAAACGTGGAGGCCGAGACCCGGGTGCAGAACGTGAACGAGTTGATGGCCGCCCTTGAAGAGGCGACCGAGCGGCCGGAGGAGGGACAGCCGGTCTCCGGGCTGGACGATTTTCTGGAGGAAGTGGCCCTGGTAACTGATATCGACCGGTGGGACGAATCCGTGGACTGCGTCACGCTCATGACCCTGCACAACGCCAAGGGCCTGGAGTTTCCCGTCGTCTTCATCACGGGCATGGAAGACGGCCTTTTCCCCATTTCGCGCGCCATGGAAAGTCCTACCGACCTGGAGGAGGAGCGGCGGCTCTGTTACGTGGGCATCACGCGCGCCCGGGAACGACTGTTCCTCACTCACGCCAATCTGCGTCGCAGGTTCGGGGGAACGCAGACCTCCCTGCGGTCCCGTTTCATCGACGAGATTCCCGACGACCTGGTTTCCCGGGAGCGTACCGGCCGGTTCTATTCGCGGTCGTCCTGGCCGCAGGAAGAAAAGGCCTCCGCCCCCCCGTTCGAAGACGATATCACGACCCCCCGGACCGTGGAGACGCCCATGGGCCGGGTGCGGATATCCCAGGGACAGGATGTCAAACACCCTATCTGGGGCAAGGGACGCATCATACAGGTCGCGGGAAGCGGGGACGACCTGCGGGCGACGATACGCTTCTCGGATACGACCAAGAAGGTGATCGTGAAATACGCCGCCCTGGAAATGATATAATGATAAATCGATGTGTTGATATATTGAATAAGCGCCGGTCGATCCGGCGCATGCGAAGGGGCGACAAACCATGACGGTAACTGTCAAAGACGTCGATCATGTCGCGGCATTAGCCCACCTGAAGTTCTCGGATGAAGAACGGGAACAGCTGGTGGATCAGTTGAATGCCATACTCGCGTACATGGAGAAGCTCAATACGCTCGACACGACGGCCGTAGGTCCGACTTCCCACGTGCTGCAGCTGAAGAACGTCTTCCGCGATGACGAAGCCGGAACGTCGCTGAGCCAGGAAGAAGCGTTGCGGAACGCACCGGCGTCCGATCGCGGCCATTTCACGGTACCCAAGGTAATCTGAAGGCGATATGGGATCCGATATCCGGAGAATCACGGGTCTCATACCGGCCCGCTACGCTTCGACGCGTTTCCCCGGCAAGGCGCTGGCGCCCTTGCGGGGCAAACCGATGATACAGCACACCTACGAGCGGTCCAGCCGGGCGCGGTGCCTCACCGATCTGTACGTCGTGACCGACGACCGGCGCATAGCGGACGCCGTCCGCGGGTTCGGCGGCGAACCCATCATGACCGCACCGGATCACCCGAGCGGTACGGACCGGCTGGCCGCGGCCGTACGGGAGATGGATACGGACGTGGTCGTCAACATCCAGGGAGACGAGCCGCTGATCACGCCTGAAGCCATCGAAACGGTGGTGCAGCCCCTGGTCGACGATCCGGACCTGCCCATGACGACCCTCGCGCACCGGATCACCAGGACGGAGGACTTGCTAAATCCCCACATGGGCAAGGTGGTCTTCGACGGACGAGGTCTGGCGCTGTACTTTTCCCGCTCGCCGCTGCCCTGGCCGGGGGAACGGCCGGACCGGGAATACCTGCGCGAACACAGGTTCTACAACACGGTGGGTCTCTATGGGTACCGGCGGTCGTTCCTGCTCACGTTCGCCGGGCTTGAACCGACACCCCTGGAGCGGGTCGAACGGCTGGAACAGTTGCGGGCCCTGGAAAACGGATACCGCATCACCGTACGACAAACCGACTACGCCCCGCTTGGTGTCGATGTGCCCGAAGACCTGGTAAAAGCGGAACGCAGGCTGGCCGCGGAGGAAGATGCGTCGTGAAAGAAGTCGTCGTGGGAGACGTGGCCATAGGCGGCGGAAGGCCGCTGGCGCTGATCGCGGGGCCTTGCGTGATCGAGAGCGAGGCCGTGGTCATGGAGACCGCGGAACGCCTGATTGCGGCCACCGGGCGCCTGGGCATCCCGCTCGTGTTCAAATCATCCTATGCGAAGGCGAACCGCTCTTCAGCAGCCTACTTCGCGGGGCCCGGGCTGCACGAGGGGTTGCGCGTACTCCGGAAAGTTCGAGCGCTCGGCGTGCCCGTGCTCTCGGACGTTCACGCGTTGCCTGAGGTAGACGAGGCCGCGGAGGTCCTGGACGTTCTGCAGCTTCCCGCGCACCTGTCCATGCAGACGGAACTCACCCTCGCCCTGGCCCGGACCGGAAAGCCCGTCAACGTGAAGAAGGGACAGTTCCTGGCGCCGGAAGACGTGGCGTCGGTCGTGTCCAAGATAGAAAGCGCGGGCAACCAGAGCATCCTCCTGACCGAACGGGGCGTCTCTTTCGGATATCACGACCTGGTCGCCGACATGCGGTCGCTGGCCATCATGCGCCGGACGGGATACCCCGTGGTATTCGATGCCACCCACGTGGTGAGGCTATACGGCCGTCCGAGCAGCGACGCGAGCGGCGGCACCCCCGAATTCATCGAACCCCTCGCCCGTGCCGCGGTGGCCGCGGGATGCGAAGCGGTATTCATCGAGACCCATCCCCGGGTTTCCGAGGCGCTGTGCGACGCCGCGAGCATGTTGCCGCTCGACCGCCTGGAACCTCTGCTGGAAAGCCTCAAGGCGATCGACGAAGTCGTGCGGCCCCACACCGTGGATTGACTTCCATGCGAGTGCACTCTTGGCCTCTCTGATCAAGCGCATGCGTAATGCCGTGATCTATCAGGCGGCGTGCGCGATTATCGGCCTGATGAATGCGTTGCCGAGGCAGCAGGCGTTGTCCGTCGGAGGGTGGATCGGCGGACTGGCGTACCTGGCCGCCCGCGGTCCCAGACGCCTTGCCCTTTCCAATCTGACGTTGGCTTACGGCGAAACGCAGTCGCTCGGGCAGATCAGGCGGCTGGGCCGGAACGTCTTCCGGGAGCTGGGACGGAATGTCGTGGATGTCGCCCGGCTGCCCCGGGTCACGGCGGAGAACGTGGACGGACTGGTCAGGGCCGATGGCCTGTCCATCCTGGAATCGGCCTATGGCGAGGGGAAGGGCGTAGTAGCGGTCAGCGCCCACCTGGGCAACTTCGAACTGATGGGCGCGTTCCTGGCGCTCAAGGGATTCGCGGTAACCGTGGTAGCGGCCCCGCTTTACGACGCCAGGCTGGACGCGCTCCTGCGGGAGAACCGGGTGAGGAGCGGACTGGAAGTGGTGCCCCGCGACCGGGCCACTAGCGCCATACTTCGCGCGCTGAGAAAGGGGCATGTGGTGGGGCTCCTTGTGGACCAGGATACCCGGGGGGCCGGCATCGCGGTGACCTTCTTCGGCCACCCGGCGCGTACTCCGACCGGACCCGCGGTGCTGGCGGATCGAACGGGCGCGCCCATCGTGCCCATGGCCATTCACCGTCTGCCGGACGACACCCATCTCGTGACGGTCCGGCCGCCGATCCGTCCCACCGGACGGACGCCGGAAGACGTGGAAACAACGACGAGGGCGTATACCGGGGAACTGGAACGGTTCATCAGGAAAGCGCCGGCGCAGTGGGTCTGGATGCATGACAGGTGGAAGGTGTCCAAGGAGGCTTGACACGGCGCGCGTGGCGAACTGACAAGGCGTTCAAGTAGGCGTGATCCAGCGTCAGCGGCCCAACTTGATCTTGCAGATACGGACGAAACCAGGTATATTCAGTCATGCCGACTACCCACGATCTGCATGTTTCGCCCCGCCTGATTCTCCATGCATTCAAAAGGCACGCCCGTTTCCGGCCGTGGCACCTGGCCATGGCAATCGTACTGTGCGCGGCCGCATGCCAACCCATCGATCCGCCGGTTCCGGAAGAAGGCGTGCAGGATGCGCTGCCGGACCAGGAAGCGTGGAACACGACTATATACCTGAGCCGGGATGGCAGGCAGGAAGCCACGATCCGGGCCGGGCACCGCGTTTATTTCACGGAAACCAACGTCACGGTCATTGATGAGGGCATCTACGTCGAGTTCTTTGAAGAAGACGGCAGCCTGGCCTCTACGCTCGAAGCGGAGTGGGGCGAAATCGACGGGCAGACCCACAACCTGCGCGTCCGGGGCGGCGTAACGGTCCACAGTACGGAACGGGGCACCCTGGAAACCGATTCCCTGACCTGGTTGAACGCGGCGAATCTCATCGTAACGGATGCCGCCGTACGATTGACCGGGGACGCGGATGTCATTGCGGGCGATGGGTTTGAGGCCGATCCGGGCATGCGCGGATATATCATTCGGCGCAACATCAAAGGCCGTTTTCTGCCGGACGCACAACCGCAATGACCCCTTCGCAGAGCAGCACTTCGACCGCCGTCACGGGGGGCACGCATCCTTGACGTTCAACGGTAATTTCGGTATATTGTATCGTGGTACAGGGTCCGTCAGATGGT
The DNA here is from genome assembly GCA_009841265.1 of Gemmatimonadota bacterium. Lineage (NCBI taxonomy): Bacteria > Pseudomonadati > Gemmatimonadota > Gemmatimonadota bacterium. The sequence goes on from VXMB01000009.1 coordinate 732,591, forward strand.
TGATTACGGTCTGCTGTTTCATCGTGCTTTCCGCTGCTCAGGCAAGGGGCCAGGAGCGCCGCGAGCCGGTGCAAATCGAGGAAGCGGGCAGCTTCCGGGCTACCGGTGTCGACGAGGTTTTCGACCTGGCCGAGTCGGTCCGGCTCAAGCACGGAAACACCGTGCTGACGAGTGACCGGGTGAACTATGATCGCTTGAAAGGTATCGTACATCTTTTTGGGAACGTACGCATGATCCGCGGGACCACCACGCTCACCGCCGACGCCGCGGTGTACTATGAACAGGACCAACGGGCTATCGGAGCGGGGAAGGTGAGGCTCGACGACGCGTTGGACGGCGTGGTGCTGACGGGCAGTCGCATGGTATTCACCCAGGATCCCCATCGCGCCGTGGCGACGGGCAAGCCGAACATGACCTGGCGGCAAAACGAAAGCAGGATCAACATCGAGGGCTTTCGTCTTGAGTACTACTTCACCGAAACCAACTCCCTGCTGAAAGCGCTGGCCGAGGAATCCGTCATCGTGGTGGACGAGGGCGAAGGCGTGACTATTTATTGTGATCACGCGGAGTATTTCAAGGCAACGGATAGCGCTCGTTTCAGCGGCAATCCCCGGCTGGTCAAGCGACTGGAAGGCGATGAGGGCGAAATCGTGGCGACCGGGAAAGGCTTGGCCTACGCCTTCGAAGACCGGACCGCCGACGTGTTCGATTCGGTCAGCGTCGTGAAGGGAACGCTGGAGGGGATTTGCGATACGTTGCGCTTCGACAGCGAAGGCCAGCAGATCGATCTCCTCGGCAACCCGGTGATTCGGAGCGTCCACAGCGAGATCACCGGGGATGAGATCATCCTCGAAATGGAGGACGGCGAGGTCGCACGCGCCCTGGTTACGGGCAACGCCCGGGGTTCCTATACCGCGGCAGAGCAAGAGGGGACGAATCTGGCGGATGATATGGCGGACCGGACGGTCGGCCAGGCAGACAACCAGACCGACCAGGCGGACCAGACCGGCCAGATGGACGACCAGGCGGACCAGGCGGACCAGGCGGACCAGGCGAACCGCAGTACCATTGAAGGCCGCAGTATGGTCGTGGACTTCGAGGGCGAATCGGTCAAGATGATTACCGCGCAAGGGAACGCGGTGAGTACCTACAATCCGTCTGCGCTCGAAGGTGGCTCTACCGGCCACAACGTGGTCCGGGCGAAGGAAATCGTGATCGAACTGAATGAAGGCGAACCGGTCAAGGTGAACGCGGACGGCGGCGTGGACGGGTCCTATCTCAACCCGGAAGACGAAGACGGAAACCGTTGAATCGGAGGATCCGTGCAGTGCCTGCGAGCTGAGAACCTGGTGAAGTCCTACCAGAATCACCGCGTCGTCGACGATGTGAGCCTGCGCGTGGACCAGGGCGAGGTGGTCGGACTGCTCGGCCCGAACGGGGCGGGGAAGACCACCTCGTTCTATATGATCGTCGGCATGATCAAGCCAGGGTCGGGACGGGTGCTCATCGATGACCGCGAAACCGGGGAAAGCCGGAACATTACGCGGTGGCCGATGTACCGCAGGGCCCGTGTGGGGATTGGCTATCTGGCCCAGGAACCGTCGATCTTCCGCAGGATGACGGTGGAACAGAACCTGATGTCCATTCTCCAGACCTTGCCCATGACCCGCAAGGCCCGGCGCCGGAAGATGGAGGATCTGCTGGAGGATTTCGGCATCGCGCATCTGGCCAAGCACAAAGCCTATACCTTGTCGGGCGGCGAGCGGCGAAGAACCGAGATCAGCCGCGCCCTGGTGACCGAACCGAAGTTCATTTTGCTCGATGAGCCCTTCGCCGGCATCGATCCCATTGCCGTGGAGGACATACAGGAAGTCATCGGACGCCTGAAGGAACGAAAACTGGGCATCCTGGTCACGGATCACATGGTACGGGAAACGTTGCAGATCACGGACCGGTCCTATATCATGGCCGACGGCCGGATTTACATATCGGGTACGGCCAAGGACCTGGCTGAGGACCCCGAAGCGCGCCGTATCTACCTCGGCGAGCGGTTCCGCCTGGAGTAACCGGAAGGCACGCCCATGGAATTTCAACTTCAGCCCCAGACCAGACAGCAGTTTTCTCCCCAGTTGATGTACTCGCTCAAGTTGTTGCAGTACACCACGCTGGAACTCGAGCAGGAGATCAAGGAGAAAATCGAGGAGAATCCGTTGCTGGAACTCGAGGAAGAGGCGGGCGAGGCGGCGGATGCGGCGGGCGAGGCGGCGGATGCGGCGGGCGAGGAGCCGGATGCGGCGCGCGAGGACGATCCTGGAGACCCCGCGTCCGAACGGGACCGAATCGATTGGGACGCCTACATTCAGGACGGCATGCATAACCAGATGGATGCCCGTGAAGAGACGGAAAAAAGGGAAGATCAGCACATCCTGGAACGGGAGGGAAAGTCGGATACGACGCTCACCGAGTACCTGATCGAACAGTTGCGGCTGCTCGACCTCTCCGCCCAGGACCGCGAAATCGGCGAATACCTGATCGGAAACCTGAATGACAGCGGTCTCCTCGACGTGCCACTGCTGGACCTGGCGCTGGAATCGAGCGTGCCGTTCGACGAAGCGGAACGGGTGCTGAAGGTCGTGCAGACCCTCGAGCCTACCGGCGTCGGCGCGCGGGACCTGCGAGAGTGTCTCATGCTTCAACTGGAAGCGTTGAACTTGAGCGATACACTTGCATACCGGTTGGTATCGGAACACTGGCGCGACGTCAAGTTGCGGCGCATCGCTTCGATTCGAAAGAAGATAAGGGCGTCCGAGCAGGAAATCGGCGACGCCCTGAACGTGATCGCCGGACTCAATCCCCACCCGGGGCTGGCCGTCAGCGATTCATCCGTTATCGCCATACATCCCGACCTGATCGTCGAGAAAGTGGATGGCGAATACCTCGTCTACCTCAACGATCGCAACCTGCCCAGGGTGCGTGTCAGCCATGCCTACCAGGCCATCCTGAACCGGAACGCGCAATCCTCTGAAGAAGACCGGCATTACGTGAGACGCAAGCTGACCGAGGCGAACCACTTCGTCAACTCCATCGAACAGCGGCGGTCGACCCTGTTGAAGGTGACGAACTGCATCGTCAGGGCCCAGCGCGAGTTCCTGGATGCGGGCCTTTCCGGTCTCAAGCCGATGATTCTCCAGGAAGTGGCCGACGAGGTGGGCCTGCATGTAACGACCGTCAGCCGGGCCACGCAAGGCAAGTATGTACAGACGCCCCGGGGCATTTTCGCGTTGAGGTTCTTCTTCGATGGGCGATTGAAGAAAAAGGCGGACGAGGAGACCGGGGAAGCCGCGGCGGGCCAATTGGCGACCAAGACGGTCAAAGACCGCATCGCGCGGATCATCGAGGAGGAAGACGCGCGCGCGCCGTTGAGCGACCAGGCGATAGAGGAGATTCTCCGCACGAAGGAAGGCGTGCAGATCAAGCGGCGGACGGTGGCGAAGTACCGCGAAAACCTGGGAATACCCATTGCGCGGATGCGCAGAAGGATCTGACCCGATCAGCCATGCAGCGAATCAGCCACACGGCGAAGGGAGGCGAACGTGCAGAAATCCATGACGGCCCGACACTGCGAACTGGCAGACGCCTACAAGGAGCATGCGGACAGAGAGATCGACCGTTTGAACAGATACAGCGACAACATCCTGAGTGCGGACCTTATCGTCTCGCAGGAAAAATACCGGTACATGGTTGAACTGAACGTGCACGTCGGAGGGCACGTCCTGACCAGCAAAGAGGAGAACGCCGAAGCCTACACGGCGCTCGATCAGGCGGTCAACAAGATGGAAACCCAGTTGAAGAAACACAATGGCAAGCTGCACGATCACAGAACCCGGCGTCACTAGGTAACGGACGATGGCCACGACATCGCCCCTGAAATCGCGCGTCCTGCTGATCAAGAACCTGGTAGAGCAGGTCGACCTGAAACTGTCCCCGCTGACGGGTGAAACGGGACTGTCCAGGAAGATAACGAACGCGGAGACGAACCGTCCCGGACTCGCGCTGGCGGGATTTGTCGAGCGGTTTTCCAGCAACCGGATCCAGATCCTGGGGGAGACCGAGTTATCCTACCTGAAGAGCCTGCCCGCGGACCAGCGGCTTGCGTCGCTGGATAGGCTGTTCGACCTCGGCTTTCCCTGCATGGTGATAACTAAGGGCATGGATCCTCCACTGGAATTGGCCGAGACCGCCGAGCGGTTCGATACCGCCGTCCTGGGTACTTCACTGACGACGGATGCCTTCGCGCAGTCCCTGATCGAGTACCTGGAACCCTACTTCGCACCGATGACAACTGTGCACGGCGCCCTGGTCGACGTGTACGGCGTGGGTCTCCTGTTCACGGGACGCAGCGGAATCGGCAAAAGCGAAACGGCCCTGGACCTGGTGGAACGGGGCCACCGGCTGGTTGCGGACGACGTGGTTACCGCGTACCGGATGCGGCGCGGCGTCATCATGGGTACGAGCAACACGATCACGCAGCATTTCATGGAAATACGCGGCGTCGGCATTATCGACGTCACCAGCATGTTCGGCATACGCAGCATCCGCGTGCGCAAGCGGATAGAAGTCGTCGTAAACCTGGAGGACTGGAACAGCGACGAGGTCTACGAACGGACGGCGCTCGATGAGAAGACCACGACGTTGCTCGACGCGGAATTGCCCTATGTCCGGATTCCCATCAACCCGGGCAAAAACCTGACGGTCATTTCCGAGGTCGTCGCACTCCGGCATCTCCTTAAAGTCGTCGGGATCAACCCGGCGTCCATACTGAACCAGCGGGTGCTGGAGGTCATGAAGGAAGGCGAGAAGGTCCGGTATCGCAGGGAAGACTACGAGTAGAAGCATGTCACGCAGGTCTGAATGGATCGGGCAACGACTTGATAAGGAAAACCGTTTCCGTAAAGAACAGGAAGGGGTTGCACATGCGACCCGCCGAGCAACTGGTTCGAACGGCGTCCAGATTCAAGTCGGAAGTCACGCTGGTCAAGGACGACATTCCGGTGAATGGCAAGAGCATCCTGGGGGTCATGATGCTGGCCGCGGAGCATGGCAGTTCCATTACGGTGGAGATCGATGGACCGGACGAAACGGATGCCCTGAAGGCCATCACCGACATGTTCGACAAGGATCAGGAGCCGTAACATGAGCGAAGAGCGCCGCGTACTTCAAGGCATACCGGCATCGCCGGGCATCGCCATAGGACGCGCTTTGGTCTATAATCGCCGCTTCGCCGCCGTACACCAGCGTCCGATCCCCGCCGACGGCGTGGAGGCGGAGATTCTTCGATTCCGGACCGCCGTCGACGAGGCATTGGACGACCTGACCCGGTTACAGCGCCGCATCGCGGTTGATTTCGACCAGGACGTAGGGAAGATCTTCCGCGCGCACCAGGCCGTACTCGAAGACCCGGAAGTGGTGGATGTCACTGTCGTGCGCATCCGGCGTGAACGGATCAACGCAGAGTATATCTTCGACGATGTCATGAGAGGATGGATCGCCAGTTACTCCTCGATTGAGAATCCATACTTCCGTGAACGGACGGCCGATTTCGAAGACGTGCAATACCGGGTGCTGGCGAAACTCACCGGCAGCGCGCATATCGGGATCGAGGCCACAGACGGTGAGATCGTGCTCGTAGCCCACAGCCTGTCCCCATCGGATACCGCGGAAATAGACCGGTCTGCGGTCTGCGGCTTCATCACCGACGCCGGTGGCCAAACGTCGCATACGGCGATCGTCGCGCGAGGTCTGGCCGTGCCGGCGGTGGTCGGGACCAACATCGCTACCCAGGCCATATCGGACGGCATGATGATCATCATCGACGGCAACACCGGGATGGTCCATCTCGATCCGGATGCCGATACGATCGCGCGATACAGGGAAACGAAGTCCCAGCTATCGGTGCTGGAGCATGAACTGCAGGAACTCCACGACCTCCCGGCGGAGACGCGGGACGGAAGGCGCATCGAGCTGTCGGCCAATATCGAACTGCCGGCTGAACTGGAGGACGTCCTGAATCACGGCGCGGACGGCATCGGCCTGTACCGTACCGAGTTCCTCTACCTGGTAGGCAACGAATTGCCGTCCGAAGAAGATCAGACCCGGACGTACCAGCGCATCGCGCGGCGCATGGCGCCGAACCACGTGATCATACGGACGCTGGACCTCGGGGCGGACAAGATGCCGAAACAGATGCCGGACGAAGCGAATCCCGCACTCGGCCAGCGGGGTATCCGGCTCTGTCTTGACCGGCCGGAGATGTTCAAGGTGCAGTTGCGCGCCATACTGAGGGCCGGTGCGGAAGGCAACGTGAGTCTCATGTTCCCCATGATATCGGGATTGCAGGAGCTCAGGAGGGCGAAGGCGCTTTTTGAAGAGGCGCGGAACGAACTGCTGGAGGATGGGGTGGCTGTCGACCAGTCGATGCCGGTCGGAATCATGGTCGAAATCCCCTCGGCCGCACTGACGGCCCACGATCTGGCGAAGGAGGTGGACTTCTTCAGCATCGGCACGAACGACCTGATCCAGTACACCGTGGCGGCCGACCGGGGCAATCCGAGCATCGCCTCCCTGTACAATCCGTGCCATCCGGCCGTGCTCCGCCTTGTCGCGTCGGTGATCGACGCCGCGCACGACAACGATATCTGGGTGGGCGTGTGCGGCGCCATGGCCGCGCACCCCCTTGCGGCCTGCATACTGCTCGGTCTCGGCGTTGACGAGCTCAGCATGAGCCCCATCGATATACCCGAGATCAAGAGCCTGATCCGCTCCGCGGATTACCAGGAGCTCAAGACCATTACCCGGGAGGCGCTGGACCTGTCCACGTCGGAAGAGATCATGCGTTTCCTGAAACCCCACCAGCCGAAGACCGAGCTGGACGTATCGGACATGATGCGCATCTGACGGTCAGCCTGGTCAGCCTGGCCGGTCCGCCATCACCGAGACATCCCGGCGTGCCGGGCGCGGTCCAGGGAATAAGAGAGGCTTAAATGGGTTTATCTCAGGCGGAAACCACGCAATTCGATAGTCAGGGTTACCTGGTCAAAGGCGGGCTGCTGTCCGAAGCCGCGTTGCGGCCGTTGATCCTCGCCTTGAGTGACATCGTGGAGGAAGGCGCGCGCCGGCTGCACGGCGAGGGAAAACTGGCCAGTGCCTACGAGGAAGAGGGGTTCGAGACCCGGTTGGCGCATATTTACAAGGAGTCCGAAGAAGCCGGCGAGGCCGTCCTCGCGATGATCATGGGCCGGGGTGGTGGACAGTTCAACGGCGAGTCGATGCTGGAGTTGTTGCGGAATACGGAACTGGTAGACTGTGTTTCAGACCTGATCGGACCGGACATCGTGGGCGCCTCCGCTTATCGTATCCGACCGAAGCTGCCGGGGCATACACGGACGGAAGTGCCCTGGCACCAGGACTCCGGCTACTTCCTGCCCCACTGCGACCGGCACCTGATCGTGACCTGCTGGATCCCGCTGGTGGACACGACGGTGGAAAACGGCTGCCTGAACGTGATTCCGGGAGTTCACAAGGATGGCGTGTTCCGGCACTACACGGGCGGGCACGGCGGCTACCTGGAGATCCCCGGGGATGAATTACCGCAGAACAAGCCGATACCCCTGGTGATGAAACGGGGCGATGTCCTGTTCATGACGAATCTGACTCCCCACGCCTCCTTCGTAAACCATACCGGAATCGTTCGCTGGAGTATCGACCTGAGGTACCAGTCCATGGATGCGCCGAACAACTCGGAGGAGGACCCGTCGACCTACACGCCGGAACGGGACCCGGTCACCATGGCCTGCTATCCGAGCGAGGCCGATTTCGTGATCCGGGATTCGAGTCATCCCGATCGGGAGGTCACGACACCGGAAGCCTTCAGGGAACTGCGCGATCGCTACCACGAGGCGAAGCCCTATAACCCGGGCAGGGGCTGGACCCGTCTCAAGGACAGGAAAGAGGCATGAACCCCAGGATCACCCGGTATATGCGGGCGCCGTACAGTGCGCCAAACGGTCTGCAGGTCACCGATGAAGGCCTGTGGGTTGTCGATCAATTCACCGATCGCATCGCGCTCCTCGCCCTGGACGATCCCCACGAGTACGGGGTCAGCAGGATACTGCGCGAATTGCCGACGGAATCCTCCAACACGAGTGGGATGTCCTTCGGCGAAGGCGGGCTTTGGCTGGCCGCGAACGGCCCGGGCGAACGGTGGCGATTTACGAGGGAGACCGACGCGCCGCCCGGGACGGGCGAGATCCTCAAGGTCGACCCGCGGACCGGCGCTACCCTGCTCCGCAGGCCGCTCCCCGCACCCGGCGGCACCCACGGCCTGGACTACGATTTCGTGGAAACCGGCACGATCTGGCTGAGCACGCTTAAGGAAAAGACGCTCACGCAGGTCCGTGTCCCGGACTGGTCGGTAAAGCGGGTCATTCCGCTGCCTTACGACGCCGGCCACGGTGTCGTGAGGACCGCTGACGACGCCCTGTGGATGGTTTTCAAGGTGGACCGCGTCATCGCGAAGATGGACGTCGAGACCGGCAACGTACGCGACGAGATCCATATCGGTCCGGAATATCCGGAACCGCACGGCCTGGCGCGTTGTGGAGCCGACCTGCTTTACTGCGACGCGATGTCGGGCTGGATCACCCGGATCGAAGGCGTTTTCGACGAATAGCGCTCTGTTGCCCTACCCCATGGCGCCTGAGTAGTAGATCTTCTCTCCCAGGTCCGTCCATCCGGTAACCGTGTTCCGGAAAGACGTGAAGGACTCGTACACCCGTCTGCTGTCTTCGTCCGTTTCGACCAGCTGGGCGATGACTTCTTCCGAGTATCCCTTGAGGGTCGTGAGCACGGTATCCGGGAAGCGCCTGAGCTGTACCCCTTCTTCGTTGACCAGTTTCTGAAGGTACTCGTTGTTCCTGGCGTCGAATTCGGACAGTACCCAGTGCGTTGACCGCGCCGCAGCGGTCCGTATCACCGTCTGCAGATAGGCCGGGAGTTCCTCGAAGGCGCTCTTGTTGACCATGAGTTCCGTCACGGTGCCCGGCTCATGCCAACCCGGATAGTAGTAGTACTGGGCCGCCCGGTAGAATCCCATGAGGTAATCGTGGTACGGGCCGATCCATTCGGTGGCGTCGATGACGCCGCGTTCGAGGTTGGTGTAGATCTCGCCGACGGGGGACAGAATGGCCGAACCGCCCGCCCGCTTGATTACATCGCCCCCCAGGCCCGGTATCCGCATCTTCAGTCCCTGGAGGTCGTCGGCGGTGTTGATTTCCTTCCTGAACCAGCCCCCCATCTGGAAACCGGTATTGCCTGCGGGCATGGGGATCAGGTTGAAGGGGGCGTAGATTTCCTCCCATAACTCCAGCCCGCCGCCGCTATAGAGCCAGGCGGTGACCTGTTGCGCGTTCATCCCGAAGGGTACCGAAGAGAAGAACTGCGTGGCGGGCGCTTTCCCCGCCCAGTAGTACGCGGCGCCGTGTCCCATTTCCGCCACTCCCTGGCTGACCGCTTCGAATCCCTCGAGGGCCGGAATCAACTCGCCGCCCGCATACACCGTGATCTTCATCCTCCCCTCGGACATTTCCTCCACCCATTGGGAAAGGAGCCGCGCACTCTCCTGCAATATGGGCAGATTCGGTGTCCAGGTGGTGACCATTTTCCACTCATAGGTCCTGTCCGTACGGATGGCGGGACCGCTACTTTCCTGCCCGGATCCGCAACCAGCCATCAGTGCGGCTCCACCGGCCAATCCGGCCGTGGACGCCGTCTTCAGAAACTCGCGCCGTTTGATCTGGTCCATCCTCTTCCTCCATGAATCGGTTAGTCCCGCATTTGGTTTATATAAGTCGTCCCGCGTCCTGCGGCCGACCGGGAGCAGCCCTCCCAGCCGAACCTTACATCGTATCGGCAAACAGGCTGCTCACCGACTCCCCGTTGTGGATCCTTCGAATCGTCTCAGCCAGGAGCGAAGCGACGGAAAGGATGACCATATGGGGAAGTCGCTTGTCTTCGCCGATGGGTACCGTGTTCGTCGTGACGATTTCGTCGATCCTGGAACAATCTCTGAACCGTTCGATCGCCCCGCCGCTGAATACGCCGTGCGTACAAACGACGGAAACCCGCTGTACGTTGCGTTCTTCCAGCCGTTGGATCAGTTCGATGATGCTGCCGCCGGTGGCGATCTCATCGTCCATGATGATCGCGTTCTTGCCGGATACGTCCCCCACGATCATGTCGATAACGACCTTTTCATCCGAGATGCGGCGCTTGTTGCCCGCCGCCACCGGCAACATCAGCTGCCGCGCGAAATGGGCCGCGTTCTTTGCGTTGCCCAGGTCCGGGGAAACCACCACCGTATTGCTCAGGTCCCGCTGTTGGAAATGTTGGGCCAGTACCTTGATCGCGTTCAGGTGATCTACCGGGATACTGAAAAACCCGTGAACCTGCGGTTGGTGCATTTGCAGGGTGAGTATGCGATTGGCGCCGGCCGTTCCCAGCAGATCGGCGACCAGGCGACCGGCGATGGATATGCGGGGAGCATCCTTCTTGTCGGATCTCGAGTAGGAGTAATAAGGCAGCACGGCGGTGGTGCGCGCCGCCGACGCCCCGCGGGCGGCATCCAGCATCAACAGCAATTCAACCAGGTTCTCCTGCACCGGAGGACCCAGCGGTTGGATGATGTAGACATCGCCTTCCCGGCAGTTCGCATTCAACTGGACCTGGAGGCAGTCGTTGCTGAATCGCGTCAGGGTACTGGCTCTCAGCGGTACGTTCAGATAGTGGCAGACCTCTTCCGACAGCGCGGGATGGGAAGAGCCGCTGAATACCACGATACTGTTCATGTATCCGTCTCTGTACGCGCGACCCGATTCATGCTCCGGGCGGCCTGGAGCCATGCTGCGTGAAGCCACCGTAATCAAGGGAAACCGGGGCCCCGTGTCAAGGACTATATCCGGCCGTTCACGGCGAAATCCGGCCGTTCATGGCGAAGCGGCGATCACGACCAGATGCTTGGAAGCCGTCAGCCTGTCGAGTGTGGGCAGCATCTGTTCTACGTATAGAATGTACGGGCCGGCCGGCAGCCCGCGTCCGTGCTGATCCGTTCCGTCCCAGGTAAAGACATGCCGGCTGGCTACCGTCGTCTGATCGATGAGCGTTTTGAGAAACCGGCCGCGGATATCGAATACCATGGCGTGTAGAATACCGTGGGGGGCGGGCAGGTCGACCGTCACCAGGCAAACGTCTTCGAAGTTGTCGCCATCCGGGGAGAACGGATTGTTGCTGAAATGCACGGAGACGCCGTCCGGTATACGGGAAACATAGAGTGCGTTTCGTCGGCCCGGAGTACCGCCGCCCGTGTCGGCCGATGGTCCCCAGACCGGTGGATCGAAGTCCGGGTTCACCAGTTCCACGGAACGACCAGGGTCGGGATTCAGGGCCTCGTCGTATTCCGCGCCATGGACGGGTTTTCCCACCGCGTCCAGAAGCCATACCTTCGCACCGCTGTTCCGTAGCCTTTCCCAGCCGCCTATCGCTTCCACCACGGTACCGCCGAAGCCGGGATGCGTTTCCCGGAACAGGGCGGCGTCATGGGCAATGACGAGATAGCCCTGGCCTTCGATCGACAGGCCGCCCGAGGAAATGAGGCGCACCCGTTCCACGTGATCCAGCCGCAGCGCGCTGCCGGCAAGATCGACCGCACCGCTACCCCTGTTGTACAGCTCGATCCACTCGGTCCGGTTCGGGCCGGGGTTGAACATGATTTCATTGATGACCACGTTTTCCATCGAACTCCCGGTGTCTTGAGGCGCCATGGGTTCCGAAGGTTCGCCTGGTGCTGCAGGCTCAGCGGGTTCCGACGGTTCCTCGGGCTCTTCCGGCTCCACAGGTTCAGTGGGTTCTTCCGGTTCGGTGGGCTCATCCGGTTCCTCGGGCTTCTCCGGCTGCGCGGGTTTCGTGGGTTCCTCGGGCTCCTCCGGCTGCGCGGGTTCCGTGGGTTCCTCGGGCTCCACCGGTCCGGGCGTGGGAGGAAGGTCGCTCGCCGTGCTGTTTCGAAACCCCGGCGTCGATCCGTCGGGATGAGTGGACGGCACACGGTTGGACCCGTCCGCGGGAAGGTCGAATCGGGGCCGCTCCCACGAGATGCCGTTGCCGCCCGCCGATTCGGTCCACGCGAACTGGTCGATCGTAACCTCGTCTCTTTTGATGAAGACCAGGTCTCCGCTGTTCCCGAGCCCATTGCCCAGTGTTCGGTCTCCCTTGATGGTCAGCATCAGTAGACGGGCAGGATCGCCTGCCGCGGCAACTCGCTCGTTGTATTCGCCTTCGTAGTCCGGATCTACGACAAGCGCGTATGCGCCCGGTGCCAGCACCGTACCCGCCAGGCCGAAGTCATGGGGGCCGGTGAAGTCCGTAATCGTGTCGTTCACGTCCCGCGAATCACCGAGCAGCCAGCCTTCGAGATCCACCGGTCCGTCCCCCGCGTTATAGAGTTCGACGAACTCTCCTTTGGATTCCGAATGGGGATCGGCCAGTACCTCCGAAATGACGATGCCCGTGCCCGCGGCCTTCCCCGCGAAACCGAGACATAGAACGGTGATGGCGAGATGGTATATTCGCATCATGATAAGGAACTCCTTTTGATGATGGTGATTCGGTTGATTTGACCCTCTATTGCCACCTGTTCAAATCAGTCGGAGCCCTATCATGGATCTCGTTTTTGTGTTGACACCGCAGGAAGCCCTTGCGTTAAATGCGATGGGTGTAAATCGGGATCACGCAGGGGGAGCGTTGCATGGCGGAACTCCAAAAAACCGCGCTATATGACCGCCACCTGGCGCTGGGCGCGAAGTTGGTGCCTTTCAGCGGCTGGGAGATGCCGGTTCAGTACGAAGGGATTCTGGCTGAACACCACGCGGTCCGCACGGCGGCCGGTCTCTTCGATGTCTCCCACATGGGCCGCGTAGAGATATCCGGACCGGATGCCGTCGCCTTCGCAAACCACGTCACGGTGAATGACGTCGAACGGCTTAAGCCCTATCGGTCCCAGTATACCCTGGCCTGCCGGACCGACGGCGGCGTCATCGATGACTTCCTGGTATATCGAATGCCGGACCGGTTGCTGGTCGTTCCCAACGCGGGCAACCGGGAAAAGGACCTGGACTGGTTCCGCAGCCATGCCGTCGCGTATGACGTCGAAATCCGGGACCTGAGCCAGGAGAGCATGCTCATCGCGTTGCAGGGCCCCCGCAGCGAGCAGATACTCGATCCGCTGGCGGAGGCCGGACTGGATTCGCTCAGGTTTCAGGGATTTGTCGAAACGCGCGTCGGGGGCATCGATGCCCGCGTCTTTCGTACCGGATACACGGGCGAGGACGGCTTCGAGATCTGGTATCCGGCGGAGCATGCGGCCGCGCTATGGGACCTCTTGCTGGAATCCGGTGCTTCAGGGGGCCTGAAGCCGTGCGGACTCGGGGCAAGAGACACCCTGCGGCTGGAAGCCGGACTCGCGCTCTACGGGCACGAGATCGACGAATCGATCAATCCCATCGAAGCCGGCCTGGGATGGACGGTCAAGCTGAAGAAACCGGACTTCATCGGCCGGGACGCCCTGCTGGGGGTCCGGCGTGAAGGCGTGAAGCGGAAGCTGGTCGGACTGAAGTTGCTGGAACGGGGGATACCCCGGCAGGGCTATGAGATCCTCCACGACCGGGTCCCGGTCGGCCGGGTCGTCAGCGGAGCGATTTCACCCACGCTGGGGCTGGGGATCGGCACGGGTTTCGTGCCCGCTGAACTGGCGGAACCCGGAGCGGACCTGGCGATCGGCATCCGAGGCAGGCACATCGCCGCCGAAGTGGTGAAACTCCCCTTTTATACCGGAAGCCGGAAGTAGGCCGGTCGGCCGGATCACGCTATGCGTTTTCCCGAAGGAAGGCCCTTACCTCATCCGCCCGGGGCAGGCCCTCCGACGCGCCGGGTGTGCCGATCTTGATGGCCGCCGTGGCGTTGGCGAAAGCCGCCATTTCCTCCAGGTTCTCCTTCAACAGAAAACTGTAAAGCAGTCCGCCGGCGAACGCGTCGCCCGCGCCGACCGTGGACCCGGTCCGGACGCGGAAGGCAGGCTGCTCGACCATGCGGTCTTCGGAGGCCGCCAGGCAACCCCGGCCACCCAGCGTCACCGATACGATTCCGACGCCCGCCTCCAGCAGGTCGGCAGCGGCCTCACGGGGAGCTGGCCGGCCCGTGAGCTGTTCCGCTTCCTCCCGGTTGGGCAGGATGATGTCCGTATACTTCACGGCCTCGTGCACGCGGGATTCCAAAGAGGGATTGAGCCAGTACTTTCCCGGATCGAAGGCCACCGTAACGCCGGCGTCGCGGGCCGTGGCCATCGCGTCGAGGATGGCCGCGCAGGTTGATTCGTCTTCAGTCAGCACATGGCCGGTGACATAGAGGATGCGCGCCGACCGGACGAAGTCGGCGGCCAGGCAGTGGGAAGGTATGGCCCGGGAACCCGGGCACACGTAGAACGCATACTCGCCGTCCGGCGTCTCGAACATGCAGGCCAGCGAAGTCGCCCGTCCCTCCATGACGTGGAGATGGGACGTGTCTACGCCGCCGGCTCGCATGCCCTTCACGAATTGGGAACCGGGCGCGTCGTCGCCGATCGCACCGACGAAAGCCGCGTGCGCGCCCAGCCTTGCCGTTCCCATGGCCACGTTCGCGGCCGCACCGCCCGGCCCGACGCGACAGGCATCACCGACCACGCCGGATCCCCGCACGCCTCCACGGCGCCGGTCCGGATGGCGCGGCACACGCATCCACACGTCGAGGTTGCCGTCCCCGACCGCCAACACGTCCAGCGCACGATTCATCGGATGTCCCCGAAACCCGGCCGGCTTAAACGACGCCCATCTTCGAGGTGACGTCTCTTCCATCTGGTCACTGGGTTGCCCTTCCCTTCGTTACGAGAGCATGTCCGAACTGTGCACGGTGGGACACCAGTGCTTCTCGATGAAAGAGACCACCAGGCCGGTGCCCTCATCATGGCTGACGTAGGGCGGCATGGCGGGATTGTACATGGCGTCGGTGAGATCGCGGACCAGCGCCACGGGAACGCCCCAGCGGACCATCTGCTTTATGCCGAAGGTCCTGTGCAGGATGCACATGTTGGTGTGCACGCCCATCATCAGCATGTTGCGGATCCCGTAGTGCCTGAAACATGCATAGATCTGCGCGCCGTTGTCGGACATCAGGTCTTTCTCCTGGTCGATGACGATGTCCGGATGCTGCCGGGACCAGGCGCTGAAGGTCTCGGTTTCGCCCGTATCCGCGCCCTCGTCGGACGCATCTACGGGGAGTGGCGGGTCCGGGAGATCGAGGTCCGGCGGCGTATCCACGGAAGGCACGGACTCGGCTCTTTTCCGCACGGGCGTGTCCCGGTAGAAATCCAGGGTGTCGGACGGGGCGTGCACGATCAGGACGCCGCGGGACCGGCAGGCGGCCGTGACCTCGTTCATCCGGGGGGTCAACGCGTTCAGCCGTTCGACCGCGCCGCGACACCAGTGGGCATCCCAGAGGTCGCACAGCACGAGCGCGGTGCGTTCCGGCTCCCAGCGGACGTCCGTCGTGATCGTTTTCCACACGTTAAAGCCGTTGTCGCGCGCCAGTTCCTGGCGGCGCAGGCTCAGGTCAAGCCGGTTATCTGCCATGACAATGCTCCTATTCAAAGAAAATCCAGGTCGGCCCCCAGGTGGGCGGGCAGGACGTGTTCGGCGTATAACCGGCGCCAACCCCGGCCGGGCTTCGGGGGAGGGACGTGTCCGGCCTTCCGACGGGCCAGTTCCTCCTCGGGAACGCACAGGTCGAGCCGCCGGTTCTCCACATCGAGTTCGATCAGGTCGCCGTCCCGGACGAGCGCCAAAGGGCCGCCGGCCGCGGCCTCGGGGCAACAGTGCAGCACGACCGTACCGTAGGCCGTGCCGCTCATACGCGCATCGGAGACGCGCACCATGTCCATGACCCCCTCTTTCGCCAGGTAAGCCGGTATAGGCAGCGAACCGGCTTCGGGCATGCCCATGGCCACGGGTCCGGCGTTTCGAAGGACGAGCACGTGATCGGGGGTCAGTCCCAGTTTCGGGTCGTCTATCCGTGCGGCCACGTCGTCGGGGGATTCGAATACGGCGGCCGGTCCCCGGTGGCGCTGGCGATCCAGCTCGGCAGCGGCCCGTTTGATCAACGCCCCGTCGGGCGCCAGGCTGCCGCGCAGGACGACCAGGGCGCCGGGTGGACCGATGGGGTCTTCCAGGGTGCCGATGGTATCCTGCCAGGCGGTGGGCGGGGCCGTGTCCGCCAGGATCTCCCCCAGGGACACGCCCTTCACGTTCACGGCACCGAGATCCAGCCTGGATTCCAGGGCCTTCCACAGTACGGGGAGGCCGCCGGCCTTGTGGAAGTCCTCCATGTATCCCGTACCCACGGGTTTGCAGTTCACCAGCACGGGCGTTTTCCGCGCCGCCTCGTGGAGGTCTTCCAGCGTGAGGGTGACACCCGCGCGGCGGGCAATGGCGATGAGGTGGATCACCGCGTTGGTGGACCCGCCCAGCGCCGCGAGCACGACCGACGCGTTGTGGAACGAAGCCCGGGTGAGGAACTTGTGCGGATCCTCCCCGCACTGGGCCAGGTCCACGATGCGCCGGCCCGTCATCACCGCCTGCCGTAGCCGGTCGCCCGATCCGGAGAGCGGCGTGGCCCCGCCGGGGAGCATCAGGCCCAGTGTCGCCGTGAGGCAGGCCATGGTAGAGGCCGTTCCCATGACCATGCACGTTCCGCCCGTGGGGCACAGGGACTGTTCGATTTCGGCGATTTCCTCCCGGTCGATCTCGCCCGCCCGGTGCCGGAGCCAGTACCGCCGGCAGTCCGTGCAGGCGCCTAGACGTTCGCCCTGCCAGCTTCCCGTGCGCATGGCGCCGGTTACCAGCGAGATCGCCGGCAGGCCAGCCGAAACGGCGGCCATCAACTGGGCCGGCACGGTCTTGTCGCAGCCTCCCAGCAGCACGACGCCGTCCATCGGCTGCGAACGGATCATTTCCTCTGTGCCCATGGCCATCAGGTTGCGAAAGAGCATGGAAGTGGGCGAAAGCAGCGTTTCGGCCAGCGAGATGGTGGGGAAGACCAGGGCGAGACCGCCGGCCTGGGCGATCCCGCGCCGGACGCCTTCCACGAGAGCCGGCATATCCCGGTGACACGTGTTGTAATCCGACGACGTGTCGGCGATGCCGATGATCGGGCGGTTGAGGTCTTCGCCGTCATAGCCCGCGGATGACAGGAACGCCCGCCGTAAATAGCGGCTGAACTCCGGATCGCCGTACCGGGTCAGGTTCCGGTCGATTCCCTTTATGCCAGTATCTGCCATGGCTGTTCCAGGTGGCGCATCCGCTCCGGCGTCGCCGTCCTGCGCATCAGGTCCCAACGCAGTTCGCTCCGGTCGGCCGGGAGCCTGCGCCGGAGAAAGGCGAGCTCGGTCTCCGTACGGCAGGACGAACAGGCCAGCATGTTCAGCATGCGACGGCGGTTTCCGCCGCCAAGAGCATTGTGCAGGGTCATCTGGTTGAACACGACGACATCGCCGGGCTCGTTACGCGGGGCGACGCAGGGTACTTCCTCCATTCCCAGGCCCCAAAGCACATGGGTATCGAGATTGCCCTGCCATCCCTGCCGATGGGAACCCGCCACGAATCGGAGAGCGCCGGTCTCAGGGGTCAGGGGATCGAGATACATCGCCCATTTGACCTGGACAACCGGGTCCCCGTGGCAGTCCGGATGCCACATGCCGTCACCGACGTACAGCTCGCCGCCGCTGCCCAGATAGTTGTAGTCCTCCCCCAGAAGGCCCGACAGCAATCCGTCGACACCGGGGTGGT
The DNA here is from genome assembly GCA_009841265.1 of Gemmatimonadota bacterium. Taxonomy (NCBI): domain Bacteria; kingdom Pseudomonadati; phylum Gemmatimonadota; species Gemmatimonadota bacterium. The sequence goes on from VXMB01000009.1 coordinate 750,569, forward strand.
CGAGCAACGTACAGAGTCGTTCGCTGCGTTCGATGAAGCGTCCCAGACTCGACCGGGCGGTTCCGTCGTGCACGATCCCGGCCTCACGGAACACCCGTTCGAATTCCTCGATGATCCAGGGAACCTCCTCGCGCAGGAGGCCCGGCAGGACGAGGTAGCCGAAATCGTGGAAAAACCGCTTTTGTCCGTCGCTCAGTATCATCTTGTGGATCTCCTGGCCCGCCTGGTCCGCCCGTCCAGCTCGATAGCGAGCCGCCTGCTGAAGCATTCTTCAAAGAGTTGCACGCGGTTTCTTGCTTCCGACAATTCGACGGTGACGTCCCGGCCGACCCGTGGAACAACCTTCATGCGCACCTTCCTGCTGCCGGTCTCCAGCCTGACGTCCTCGACGATCTGCGACCGGCTCCGATCCAGGTATTCAGACAGCCTGAGCAGCGAAGACAGCCGGTACACCATGGTCCGTTCTTCCTTCTTCAACAGGGTCTGGTACCGGGAGAAGTCCGGCTTACCGCGCCGGTGATTGAGGCAGAGCCAGGCGATGATCACGATTTCCCGGTGGTCGAATCCGGGCAGGCCGGCATTGAGGATGATATAGGCCGAATGCTTGTGATGATCATAGTAATCGATCACCGTGCCGATGTCGTGCAGCATGGCCGCGGCCCACAGGTACTCCCGTTCGCATTCGCCGTAACCATGCACCTCCTGGAGCTGATCGTACATGGAGAGCGACAAACGGGCGACGTGGCCGGTGTGGGCGCCCTCGTAACCGTATAGCCGCGCCAGGTTAAGGATCGTGAACCGGCGCAACCGGCCGATGCTGTCCGGTCTCGACGAGGGCTTGAACGCCTCTTCGAAGAACAGCCCTTCGCGCAGGCCCTGGCCGCTCACGGTCAGTTTCCGCGCGCCGGTCTTCCGCATCACTGAGGCCACGATCATGGCGCCGGCCAGGATGATGTCCTCTCTTTCCTTCTACAACCCGGGGATCCGCCGCGACCGCTCGGAGACGGGCATGGTCGCGATGCGCTCGGTCAGCTTTTCCACCCGTCGACGTTTCAGTTCGTAACCGTGCACGAGTCCGAGGGGGTACTTGCGTTCCATCCGGTCGATGCGGACCAAGGCGCGGACGACGCCCCCTACGCCGGCGATCGGTACCGTCCCGTGTGCCTTGAGCCAGTCGATGTCCTCCAGCGCCTGGTCGATGTCCGCGTCGAGCCGCTTCGTCTGTCGGGTGGTAACCTCCGGTCCGGGAAAGTAGGTCTCGGTGGTCCTGACCGTACCGAAGGGCGTGGATGCCCCTTTCGCGAACGCGCCGTCCAGGATCAACCCGATCTCCGCGCTGCCGCCGCCGACGTCCAGGATGATCCCATCGAACAGGCCCAGGCTGTTGATCACGCCCACGGTGCTGTAGAACGCCTCTTCTTCGCCGCTGAGCAGCCGGAAGTTCAACCCGGTGCCGCGGGCGATCTCCTCGAGGAAGCACGCGCCGTTCCCGGCATCCCGCACCGCCGCGGTGGCCACGGGCAGTATATGGTCTATGCCCTGGGCGTCACAGAACGACTTGAACATGCGGACGGCGTCCAGCGCCCGGGACCGCGCTGCTGAGCGAAGCCGCCTGCCCCCGGCGATGCCTTCACCCAAGCGGACCCGCCTGCTGACTTCGTCGGTGATCTTGAAAACCCGGTCTTGCGTGAACTGGGCGATCATGAGCCGGGCCGTGTTGGAACCCAGATCGATTATGGCGACCCGTCGCTCGAGCGGCGCGAAGGAATACAATGGGGCCTCATACGACGGAGCTCACGAGGGGCCGTCCGGCGAGTCCCGCCTTGAGGTTCTCGACCGTCCTCCGAGCCATCGCGTCGCGTGTCCGCGTGGTCGCGCTGCCCAGATGCGGCGCGATCACCAGGTTGTCCAGTTTGAGCAGGGGGTGGTCCCGCGGCAGGGGTTCCGGTTCGGTGACGTCCACCGCCGCCGCGGCGATCCAGCCGCTGCTCAGGGCATGGTGAAGGGCGTCATGATCCACGACGGCGCCCCGGGCCAGATTGATCAGGATGGCGGTCTTTTTCATGCGCCGCAGCGCGGCTTCGTTGATCAGCCCACGTGTCTCCTCCGTGAGCGGGCAGTTCAGCGTCACGAAATCCGAGACCTCGAGCAGCGACTCCAGCGAGACGTACCGGGCCCCGTAAAGGCGGTCATCCGGGTCCGGCTTCCGGTTGTGATAGACGATCTCCATGTCGAAACCGCTCGCCCGCCGGGCCACCTGCTTCCCGATGCTGCCCATGCCGATGATGCCGATGGTGCTCCCATGCACTTCGTATCCGTGAAGAATGCTGGGGTCGTAATGCGTGAACCCGGGGCTGCGGGCGAACCGGTCGCCCACGACGACGCGCCGTGCCGCTGCCATCAGGAGCGTAAAGGTCATATCCGCCGTGGCGCCGTCGAGCATGTGGGGCGTGTTCCCCACGGGAATCCCACGCTTGCGGGCCGCTTCCGTGTCGATATGGTCGACGCCTACCCCGAAATTGCTGATGACCTTCAGGTTCGGCATGCGGTCCATCATCTCCCCGTCCGTGGGGGGATGGCCATAGGTGAGATAGGCGTCGACGAGGCGCCACCGTTCGTCTCCGTCGGCCAGGTCGTCGAGCATATGGAAACGGTCTCCGGCATCGAAGAGTTCCATAACCGAGTCCGGCAGGGGTACGTCCAGCAGTATGTGAATGCCCATGGAGGTTCCTGCTCATGCCGAACCGGGATACGACGGGCGTCCGGACCGGGCGGTATGGCTGACAATGTGCCTAAACGACGCCCGATTCGTCGATCGTGAGGTTGCAGGCATCCCCGTCGAGGGTGGCCCGCACGCCAAGGGGCAGCGTCGCCTTGTACGTGCCGTGGCCGATGCCCAGACCGTAGATGACCGGAATCCCCAGTGGTTTCAGGCGGTCGATGAACACTTCCTCGATACTGAAACTGCCGTAGGGGAACGCGGGGTTGTGCGGCGCACTGCCGCACCCGGCGCATTCGCCGATCACGATGCCGGAGACACGGTTCAGCCGGCCCGCCTGTAGCAGTTGCGTGAGCATCCGGTCTATCCGGTGGGGCTCTTCGCCCACGTCTTCGAAGAACAGGACGGCGCCGTCGTAATCGAATTCATAAGGTGTTCCCACCGCGGCCGCGAGCAGCGAAAGCGTTCCCCCGATCAGCGGACCGCTGGCCCGGCCGCCGTGTATGACATGCACCGGCGGCAAGTCGTCGGGGTGCGGAATCTCTCCGATGGGGTCGGTTCCCGCAACCGCCTTCACAAAGGCTTCCCGATTAAAGGATTGAAAAACGGGGCTCATGTCGGATGAGACCATGGGTCCCCAGAAGGTAACCAGTCCGGTATGCCGTTGAATCGCCCCGTGGAGGGCCGTGATGTCGCTGTAGCCGACGAAGACCTTCGGATGGGCGCGGATGACGTCGTATTCCAGGTCGGGTAGCATGCGGACGGACCCGTATCCCCCGCGAAGACATGCGATACCGTTGATTTCCGGGTCGGCGAACATGGCCTGGAGGTCGGCCAGGCGGTCGGCGTCCCTGCCGGCCAGGAATCCGTGCCGATCCGAAAGGTGCGGTGCGTTCACCGTGCGAAATCCGAGGGCTTCGATCGACCGGCGGCCGTTCTTCAGGGCACTCGGCAGGGCCGAGCGGCTTGCCGGTGCGACGATCCCGATGGTATCTCCCGGTTTCAATGCCGGGGGTTTCAAAATATCCATGCTAAATGAATATAGATTCGCGGGTATCGCCGTCAACTTCTTTGCCCGCCGGTTTACGGGCAGTCGAATTCTGTTGTCAACCCGGTATCCAGCCCTATTTTTGGAGCGGATAGTTTGAATAAACCGTGCTGTATCGTGTATACATTCCTGATGTGCGTACAGACCTGAAAAATGCCGGATTCCCGAGCCTTGGAACCATGACGAAGAAGCGCTTTTCCCGCCGGTCGTTTATCGCCAGCACCGCTCAGGCGACCGGAGGCGTGATCACCCTGGGCGTGCTGTCCCGTACCGGCGCGCTGGACGCCCAGGAGGCGCCGCCCTTCGAACACGAATGGCAGCACCTGGACGCGCACCAGGGACGCACCGTGGACGCGCTGACCCGGATGATCATGCCGTCTGATGACAACGGTCCGGGCGCGGCGGAAGCCCGGGTAGTCGTCTATATCGACCGGGCGCTGGGCGCACACCGGTCCGATTACAGGGAGACGTATGAATCGGGCCTGGCCGCCTTTGACCAGTACTGCCTGAATGCGCACGAAGCGCCGTTCATGGAACTGGACGCCAGGACACAACGTCGGGCGCTGATGGGCATGGACCGACCGAGGTCTCCCGGGACCTGGCCGGAGGACGCCCCCATGGGCGCCCGGGACTTCCTGCGCATGGTGGTTACCCATACCATGGAGGGCATGTTCAGCGATCCGTCCTACGGCGGCAACTACCGTGAGACCGGCTGGAAACTGATCCGGTTTCCGGGCCGCGCGCCGTTCGGCTACGATCCACCCTTCAGCGAATTCGACATGACCATTCCGGAAACCGAATATCCCGAATGGAAACCCTACGACGGTCCCATGAAGAGCCGGATCATAGGCGAGGAGTAGCTCCGAAGTCTCCATGTCCCTACCCAATCCCAACATACGACGGCCGGACGTAATCATCATCGGCACCGGTGCCGCGGGCGCGGTCCTGGCGAAGGAATTGAGCACGAAAGGACTGCGCGTGGTCGCCATGGAAATGGGATCTTTTCTTAAGACCCGCCATTTCGACCAGGACGAGCTTCAGGCCATGCATCCCGCCAGCAACAATCCGGACCATCCCAACATCTACCGCCACGACCAGCCCAATACGTACCGGCAGTCGGCGGACGATCAGGCCTCCGAGGATCACGGAATCCACATGCAGAGCACGGTGGGGGGCAGCACGCTCCACTACACGGGCATTTCATGGCGGCTGCACGAGAACGATTTCAAAGAGCGCAGCCTCTACGGCGACCTGGACGGCGCCGACGTGCAGGACTGGCCCATCGACTATTGGGACCTGGAACACTACTACGAGAAAGCCGAATACGAGATCGGCATTTCGGGCCTGGCCGGCGCCAATCCCTTCGATCCGCCGCGCCGCCGGCCTTATCCCATGCCGCCCGTGCCGCGGACCAGCTCAGGCGCCCTGGCCGACCTGGCCGCCCGGAAACTCGGCTGGCATTCCTACCCGGCGCCCCTGGCCATCAACTCCCGGGAATACGGCGGAAGATCGCCGGTCATGAACTGTGGTTTCTGCGAAAGCTACGTCTGTACCATCCAGGCGCGGTCCAGCATGCTGGTCACCATGATTCCGCAGGCGCTGCGTACGGGTAACTGCCAGATCCGGGCCGACGCCTGCGTGCGGGAGATCGTGGTCGACGAGGACGGCAGGGCGGAAGGGGTCATCTACCTGGACAAGGACCTGCGCGAACACCGATTGGAAGCCCGCGCGGTGATCGTGTGCTGCAACGGCGTCCATACTCCGCGTCTGCTGCTCATGTCGAAATCCAATCTCTTTCCGGACGGCCTGGCCAACAGCAGCGGCAAGGTGGGCAAGCACCTGATGTTCAACTACTACCAGTCCGCCCGGGGGTTCTTCGAGAAGGACCTGAACGAGTACAAGGGCGTCATGGATTCCCGGATCATTCAGGATTTCTACGACCCGGACCCGGACAAGTACGGATTCTTCGGTGGGGGCGTGGTCGAACCGCGGGGCGACGGCGAGACTATTTCCTTCGCCAACCTGAACATGCCGCGCCTGCGCAGGTGGGGCGCCCGGCGCAAGAAGTGGATCATGGACAACTACACCCGGTACATGGTCGCCCTCACCAGCATGCAGTCCATGTCCCAGGAGTCCAATACGATCGACCTAGACCCCGACGTCAAGGACAAGTGGGGCCTGCCCGTCCCGCGCGTGACCTACAATGTGCATTCCAATGAACATAAACTCGGGGACTTCTTCCGCGAACGCGCCCGGGAACTGCTTGATGCAGCCGGCGCCCACGGGGTCGTGGCCTCACCGAATTTCGTACCCCGCGGCGATGCCCATCTGATGGGCACCTGCCGCATGGGCAACGATCCGGCGACGTCGGTGGTGAACAAGTTCAACCAGGCCCACGACGTGGACAACCTGTTCATCGTGGATGGTTCGTCTTTCGTCACCAGTGGCAAAAGCAATCCGACGCTGACGATTCAGGCGCTGGCCTTCCGCTGCGCGGATTACATCGTCACCCAGATGGCCAGGCTGAATATCAGGTAGCAGGTTCGCGCTTTAGAACGTGTTTAAATCACTTTAACTGTGGAGGCAAGATCATGGGTTTCGGGAGTGTACTGAAGAACGGCTTTACGCGGCGGCGGTTCATGAAGGGCGCCCTTTTTGGTGCCGGCGCCGTGGCCACCGGTTCCGCCTGGGCGGTCCAGGAGATCGCTCAGGCGATGGCGACCGGAAAGAAGGCCGGCGACGTCCGCGGATACGGCGTCGAGCCGGGCCGGGTAAATATCGGCTCCAATGAGAACCCCCTCGGCGCGTCCCCGCGCGCTGTGGCGGCCATCGCCGAGAACCTGCACAAGATCAACCGGTACGATTTCGGTGTGGATCTGCCCGTCCGCCTCAACAAGATGCACGACGTCCCGGGTGTAGAGGGTTTCGAACTGAGTTTTGAAGACATGCGGTCGTTCATGCGTTTTCGTGAGCTGAACCGGGTCATGGTTACGCCGGGTTCCGGTCCCATTCTTCAGGCGCTCGCCGTCATGGCCGCAAGCGACGGCGGGGAATGCATCGAGGCGGTGCCTGGATATGGATCGGTCGCGCGGGGCTTTCAGAGTTTTCAGATGATGGGGAAGGACGTCAGTGTCGTCCGCGTGCCGACCACGGGTGACTTCGTGCACGACCTCAGCGCCATGAAAGCGGCCATCACCCCGAAAACGTCCCTGATCGTCGTCACCAATCCCAACAATCCTACCGGAACGATCGTGCCCTACGACGAACTGGTGTCCCTGGTGGATGCGGCGCCCGAGCAGGCCATCGTGCTCATCGACGAAGCCTATATCCACTTCGTACGCGACCCGAACTACCAGGATGCCGTCAAACTCGCCCTGGAGCGGGAAAACGTGGTGGTCGCCCGTACCTTCTCCAAGATCTACGGCCTGGCCGGCATGCGCATTGGTTACGCCGTCGGCGGTCAGCGCATGATGAATATGCTGATGGCACACATGGGATTCTTCGGGGGCGGACTGAGCACGCTGGGCATGCACGCGGCGCTTGCGGCCATTGACGATGTTGAATTCGTCGACCGCACGCTGAAGGTCGTGAACGACGGCAAGGACTACCTGTCCGCCGAGTTCGACCGTCTGGGACTGGAATACACGCCGAGTCACGGCAATTACATGATCGTGAACATCGGGCGCGACAGCCGCCGGATGTCCGGCGCACTGTTCAGGCGCGGCGTCATGGTCCGGAGTGGTTCCGGATACCGCACCCGTGAGGTCGATCTCCTTGGCAACCACCTGCGGGTGACCATCGGCAAGCCCGATGAACTCGAGGTCTTCGTGAATGAACTCGAGGATATCCTCGGAGGCTCGAGCCAGGGTTAGACAGGCGATCGATATGGAAGCAAACAGGACCAGCCCCCGGTGGTACATTCTGCCGGGGGCTTTGCCTGTTTATAGGGTCTTTGCAGGATCGCCCGTAAGTATACCACAGAATATGCGGCAGCTCGCGGGCGGTTGGAGGTCGTAGACCAAAGGAGTTCATCGTCATGGCGTCAGACGAACGGACAGGCCGCCGAATCCACCGAAACCGTGAATCGGTGCCACGCACCGCCGAGATCATCCGGCAGACCCTGTACCAGCGCAAGTATACCGTTATCGCGGTGATCCTCATGATGCTTGCGGGATCGGCCGTCATGCTGGTCCAGCCCCTGTTCTACAAAATGCTGTTCGACCGTGTGATTCCCGAATCGGATACCGGTCTCCTGTGGTGGCTGCTGGCGGGGATGGTGGCGACCCCCCTGATAGCGATCGGCATCTCCTACTTCGAGGGACACCTCAGGGTGCGTATAGGTTATGCGGTAACGGTGGCCCTGCGTAAGACGGTCCTGAACCATCTGCTGCACGCGAGGCTCGATGCCATAGAGCAGGTCCCAAGAGGCAGCATGGTCTATCGCGTGACTCGTGATGCCGGCAAGATCGGCGACATGTACATAAAGCAGGAACTGCTGCCTGTGGTTTCAAGCACGATCGTGCTGGCCGGTGTCCTGGTCGTGATGTTCGTACTGAACGCCGAGCTGGCGGCCGTGTTCTGTGCCGCGTTGCCGGCGACCTATCTCGTGACCCGGTACCTGACCCGGTATTCGAAGGAAATGGACCGCGAGGTAAACGACCAGGGCAAGGTATCGGAGAGCTTTCTTTACGAAGTATTCAACGCCTTCCGGACGATACGCATGTTCAGCGGAGAGGGACACGCCATGAAGCGGTGGGCCGAGCACATGGATAGATTCAACCGAATCAGGATACGCGGAGCGGCCCTTCACGATATCATGCTCACCTTTCCGAACGAGGTCATCAACGGCCTGGTACTCGGCGTGCTGCTGGGATACGGTGCGTTCCAGGCCATGGACGGGGCGGTCACCATCGGCAGCCTGGTGGCAATCATGGCCTATGCGCCGCGGGCGTACGCCGCGCTGCGGACGGTGCTCACCACCTATACCGGAACGCGGCTGATCAAGGTCTCGGTCGAAAGTCTGAATGAGCTGTTCGATCTTCCCCTGGAACCGGGTCTGCGAGGATCCTTCAGCCCTCAACCGGCCGGAGTCGAACCGCCGGCCGGAGTCGAACCGCCGAACATCGAGTTCGTCAACGTTAGTTTCAGTTACGAACGGGGCTATGAGCTGAAGGACCTGTCGTTCAGGGTGAACGGCGGTGAATTCGTCGGTATCGTGGGGCCCAGCGGTGGGGGAAAGACCACGATCATCGATCTGCTGACCCGATTGCAGGAACCGGAAAGCGGTCGGATCGCCGTCGCCGGACGGGACATTCGCGAGATGTCCCTCGAATCGCTACGGAACCAGATCGCCGTGGTCTCCCAGGACGTATTCATCTGGAACGCCACGCTCGCCGAAAACATCGCTTATCCGGATACCGGCTATCGTCCGGAGGCGGTTGAACAGGCCGTGCGTGCTTCGGCATTGGAAGCGTTCATCGATGGCCAGCCGAAGGGCCTCGAAACGATCGCGGGAGAGGGCGGTGTCGCGCTTTCGGGCGGCGAGAAACAACGCATCGCCCTGGCACGGGCTTTCATGCGTGAACGTTCGCGGATACTGATTCTCGACGAGGCCACTTCCGCCCTGGATGCCTTGGCCGAGGAGAAGATCAGGACGGCCGTTGAAGAGGCAAGAATCGGACGAACCACGATCGCCATAGCCCATCGCCTGTCCACGATTCGCCATGCCGACCGTATCCTGGTCATCGACGGAGGAAAACTGGTCGAATCGGGCACGCCGCGTGAACTCGTGGAACGCGGCGGTATCTTCGCCCGAATGTACGACGCTCAGGCGCTGGATTTCGAGTAGTAAGTGATTGCTCAAACTTACCGGTTAGTCTCGACAATGATCTGATGATTGAAACTGTTTATGAAACAACATAATTGTAAATCACGTCTAACGGATACCATCACACACCTACCATCATTGTCACATTAGTCAGGTTTTACCCATTTCCGCTAAACGAAGGTATTGGAGGAAAGGGTCAATGAGAGGTTGACTATGAACAAGAAGTGGGTTTTTGCTCTTTTACCTGTCGCACTGTTAATCAAGCTTGGACTAGCTTTATGGGTCTATTGGGTTACAGTGCTGGCTGTGTGGTTCCTCTGGCCCTGGGTCGTTCCCGAGCTTCTTCCTGGTTTTGTGAGTCAAGAGATGATCGTTGGTTCACTTTCTTGGATCACGTCCATGAAAGTTGCGATCGTAATCGTGTTAATCGGTCTAGGAATAAGACTCGCAGTCTCTAGACTTGGTGAACCAGACTTTGGTGAGTCAGACTAGACCTCGGAATAAAATAAGAACACCTACAGGACCGGGCTTTCCAGGAACACGGTCACGCCCATATCGACGTACTTCCCCCGATCTTTTGGGGCGTGGTTCCTGAAGCACACCATCGTTTCCGAATCGCCAAGCTGGTCGACCACGTGCCGAACGCAGTCGTCCACGTCCCGGAAGGGGTGCTGCGGGTGGGCTTCGATACTGTACATGAGGTCGTTCGGGCCGAAGGACAGGCAGTCCACGCCCGCCCTGGCCAGTTTCCGCGCGGCGGTCACCGCAGGTATGGATTCAAGCTGCATCATCAGCACGCCGTAGTTGTTCCACCACGCGGCGTACTGCAGCCGGTCGTCCCCGACTTCGCCCACTTTGCGCCGCGCCCCGCCTCCCCAGCTTCGCGTGCCCTGCTGTGGATAGTAGAAGAAGTTGACCGCTTCCTCGACCGTCGCTTCCGTTTCAACCTGGGGTACTTCGATCCCCGCGGGACCGAGGTCGAGCAGGTTGCCGACCAGGTAGCTGTGATAGGTGTGCTTAATACGGAACATGACGTCGGCATCCAGTGTATCGGCCCGGTCGCAGAATTCCACCAGCCGTTCCTCGCTGAAGGCGCTGTGCTGTCCATCCACCCAGAGAAAATCAAACGCTCCGGATTCGACGATCTTTTTCAACTGGTCCCGGGTATGGGTCATGCCGACATTGGCGCCAATGACCTGATCGCCCGCACCGATGCGTTGTTTCAGATTGCTCTCCGCCATGTGCTTCTCCTGTCGTGGTTATTAGCGGCCATCCATGTGGATAATGTTCATTGGAGTAATGAGGATCTGTGGACGTGCCTGTCCCGCCTGAACCGTCCTTACACGGTCCGGGCAACCACGATTATAATGTGCGATGTCCCTTTTTGATAGTCCAAATTGGGGATATGGACATTCATTGGCCATTTCGCGGTTGCCGGAACTTCCGGCCGGTCTATCTTGACATCAGACCGCCATCCCCGAGTTCAGGCTGAACAGGCCCGACGTTCAGGCTGGGTAGGCCCGGTACCCAGTCCGCCACGACCGCATTGGAGGAACCCGATGTATCTGCACGATGTCGTAAACTGGACCGATTTCGATGAGGAAACGCTCAGCTTCTATCGCGCGATAAGCGTGGACATGATCCAGCTGGACCTCAGGACGGGGGGCGAATCCGAGGCTGAACGGCACGTGAGAGCCGGCAAGGACAGCACGGAACTGTTCGAACGGGCCCGGGAGAGGACGGAGTCTCACGGATTGAAGCTGCAGACCGTATTCATGCCGGTCCTGGAGGGGATCACCCTGGCCACAGCGGACCGGGACGAGGAACTGTGCGCATTCCTGCGGCTCATCGAAAGCCTGGGAAAAGCGGGTATACCGACCCTGGCCTGGAATTTCAAGCCGATGGGCAATTTCCGGACCACCTCCGACATCGGCCGCGGCGGCGCGGTGTACAGTACCTTCGACTATGCCGAATTCGACCGGCACCGTCCTCCGCCCCACGATCCGCCCGTCTCCGAGGCGGTGATGTGGGACAACATGGTCTCCTTCATGCGCGCCGCGGTCCCGGCGGCCGAGAAGGCCGGCGTCAACCTGGCGCTTCACCCGGACGATCCGCCAATTCCCGAACCACTGGGCGGCGTCGCGCAGATCTGTTCCACGCTGGAGCAGTTCGGACGCATCTTCGACGCGGTGCCCAGCGATCATCACAGGATGCTCTTCTGCCAGGGCTGCATGACCGAACTGGCCGGTCCTCAGCGGGTTTTCGATATCATTGCCGAGATGGCCTCCCGGAACAAGATCGCCCTGGTCCACTTCCGGAACGTGCGGGGTAAATTACCGAGGTTCGCCGAAGTCTTCATCGACGAAGGCGAAGTGGACATGCGCCGGGCTATGGAAACCTACCGCGACAACGGGTACGAAGGGCCTTTCGGCATGGACCACACTCCAGGGTTTCCCCAGGCGCGGGCCGGATGGGCCGGTCGTGCCTTTGCAAACGGCTACATCCGCGCCACGATCCAGACGGTCTACGGCCGGTAGGAGAACCGAACATGCGAATCACCCATTTTGAAATTCTGCGCGTTCCACCAAGCTGGGTATGGCTGAAGATCCACACGGACACCGAGTTGTTCGGGTGGGGCGAACCCTACCTGGAAAACCACCCTGAAAGCGTCATTGCCGAGGTGCGGCGCCTGGAGCCGCTACTTGTCGGGAAAGACCCCTGCCGCGTCGAATCGCTCTGGCATACCATGTACGAGGGCGGTTCCGGCTACGTGGGCGGTCCGGTGAAGATGAGCGCAATCAGCGGGATCGACATGGCGCTATGGGATCTCGCGGGCAAGGCCGCGGGACTGCCGGTCCACGGCATGCTTGGCGGGGCTTGCCAGGACCGGATTCGAATGTACCGCGCCGTGGGAGGGCAACTGCCCTGGTGCGTCGAGCCCGGTCAGCCCTACGACGCGGGTTGGGATCCTTCCCGGGAACCGGACTGGAATTTCCCGGAGGGCCACGAGGAAGCGGCCCGGGTAATTATAGAAGAATGGGGATTCCGATGTATGAAACTGCACGTGGGCATGGGCACCGGGCTGGAGCCTACCGCCGAAGTCGACCGGATCGCCGAAGCCTACGCCGCCGTGCGGAAGGGCGCCGGTCCCGACGTGGAGGTGGCCGTGGACATCCACAATCCCCACCCCGTGATGGCGAAACAGATGATTTCCGCGCTCACGCCCCATCGTCCGCTGTTCATCGAGGAACCCATGCCCGTGGAACGGGTCGACGTGCTCGCGGACATCGCGCGCAACAGCGAAATCCCCATCGCCGCAGGGGAAAGGTGGATGGGCAAGTGGATTTTTTACGATGCCCTGCGCAAGAACGCCCTTTCCGTGATGCAGCCGGACCTGTGCCACGCCGGCGGCATCACCGAGTGTCACAAGATCGCGGTGATGGGTGAAAGCGCCTACGCGAAACTCGCCCTGCACTGCCCGTTGAGCCCCCTGGCCCTGGCCGCGTCCATCCAGGTCGACGCCTGCGCGTCGAATTTCCTCGTCCAGGAACACAACGAAGTGAACTGCTGGCGCGAGGGGGGAAGGACGTTCATCGGCAAGGGCTACTTCGCCGAGCCTTTCGTGCTGGACGAGGACGGTTGCGTGGCGGTGCCCCAGGGACCGGGACTCGGTGTGGACATCGATCCGGTGGGTTTCGAACAGATCATGGCCCGGCCGTGGCGGGATGTGCGGGGCTAAACCCGTCTAAACAACCACCCGTGCCCACCGAGCGGTCTTGAGGGCATCATCGCCGGCGTAGTAGACGACGAATACCTCGTTGCCCGGCAACCGAACCATCCGGGGATGCCCGAAACGCCAGCGTTCCATGTCGCCCCACAGTTCCGACTGGGATCGCCCGCCGCCGGCGCCGGATTCTGTGCCGACGGTGCTGTCGTAGACCAGGAGATCCCGATCGCGGTCCCAGTGCTCCCCGAAATTCTCGCTGATGGAAAATACAATGCCGGGGAAATCCCGGCGCCGCGGATAGGCGGCCAGCAGCCGGTCCCCGCCCAGGGACAGGGGCTGGCAGTGCTGGCCGGGCAGGCCGGTACCCCGAGGAATGGTCCATGACCGTCCATCCGGGGTTCCGTAAGCGATATGGATGTCGATGTCCGACCCCATCCTGAAATCATGGGTCCAGAACGTGGCGGCGAGGCGCCCGTCAACGGGGTGAATGGCCAGCCGCTGGTCCCAGTAGGCCAGCGCGTTGTCCGTATGGCGGGCTACGGTGACGAACTCCGGCCAGGTCCGGCCGCCGTCCCGGGAGAAGCGCAGCCGCGCCGCGGGCCGGCCGGGTGTCGGATCCTCGTATTCCTTCCACTGTTCGTAAGGCTGGGCAAGGACGCCGCCGGGCAATTGGATAACGGCATGCGAACAGGGTGACGCGGCGAGGTGGGGCGACGTATCCATGGGCCGTGGCGGGCCCCAGGTGCAGCCTCCGTCCGCCGACTCGACGTGCATGATGCGCATGGGCAGCAGGCCCTGCGTTACCGGGTGGATGAAGGGTAGATCCGGGTCGGAACGGTCGACCCACAGGGCCGTGGCCGTGAGCCTGCCCGGTACAAGCTCCGTACTGGTCAGCCCCTTCAGTTCGCCCGGTGTGCCGTCCCAGGATCCCTTCCCGTATCCGTCATAACGAAGATCCCAAGTCCGGCCGTTATCCGGCGATGCCCATATACAGGCGTGCCCGTCCACCGAGTCGCGTGCCGACCCCCACCGTCCCGACACGAGCAACGTGCCTTCTTGCAGCCGGTTGAGGGTGGTGAAGGCGCAGTTCCTACGGTGATCGGGGATCGCCTGGCCGTCGCCGATCACGCCGGAATCGAGGACTTCCACACGAAGCTCCTGAGCTATAACCCATTACAGGACAGGTTGTTAGGCGTCTTTGTTCCAGTGGTGAATCAGGCTGGATTCATCATAAGATACGACCTTGCATGCGACTTCCGATGCACGGAACATCTCCCACTGCCGGTCCGGCGTCCCCGCCGTATAGTAGGCCGTGACCAGCCGGCCGTCTTCGAGGCGGGCCGTGGAGGGATAGCCGATGTCGCCGCCGGGCAGGGTATCGTCGAGCACCAGTCTTTGGCCATCCCAGGTCGTCCCGCCGTCCCGGCTGATCAGGCCCTCCACGCCGTAGGGCGGATGCCGGCGCCCGAAGACGAGCAGCAGCCAGCCGTTGGACAACAGGGTGAGGTCCGGCGGGTGTTCCTTTGCGTCCGTGACCCGGCCGATCCCGCGCCAGGTGTACCCGCCGTCCTCCGACACACAGGAATACAGCGCCTGCTCCGCGCGTTCCTCGGATCGGGCGACGAACAGCCAGCGGCCGTCGGGCAGGATGGCTGCGTCCGATTCGTTCAGTCCCAGCGCCACCAGGGTCGGTTCCCCCCATGAACGGCCGTTGTCCGTCGACCGGAGTATGTACGTCGGCGTCGTCGCGGGGCCGACCCGGACCGTGCCCTCCCCGGGCTCGCAACACGGCGAACCGCCGTAGATCAGCATGTGCATGACACCGCCGCCGGTGAAGATCTTGCCGAAGGGCGAGGCCCCGTTGATCGGAGTGTAATCGATGAGCTCGTCGCCGGTCCAGGTCCGGCCGCCGTCCGTAGAGAAAACGACCCGGGTATCGGCCCGGCCCATTTCCGGTTTCCAGGCGCCCTCTTCGTCATAGGAGCCCTGCCAGTGGTAGGCAAGCACGAGCGTGCCGTCCGGCGCCATGCCGAGTGCGGGGTTGCGGTCGTCTCGTTCGCTGTCGGCTACCGTCACAGGCGCGGACCAGGTCAGCCCTCCGTCTGTGGAGCGTCCCACGTCCAGCCGTCCGCCCAGGCCCATGTGCGCGGCGCCGCCGCGGTAGGCCATGAGCAGTTCATCGCCGCCCAGGCGGGCAATGACCGGAAAATAACCTTGTCCCGCCACCGCGTCGACGGTCCGAGTGCCGGGGAGCAGGCGCACATCGAGTTTATCGGGCATGTATGGTTTGCTTCCTTCGTTTGAGCGTTCGGTCGGTAAAGCGGATTTGGCAATGCGGATATGGGACCGACGGTAACGCCGGCTGCCATCGATGTCAAGGAGATCGAGCAGGTAAAGGCGGCTTCACTCCTTGAGCGTCCGGCACGGTTCAGCACAGCAAAATCCGCACGCGACAATCGCATCGATACGCACTGGATTAAATACTTGACATAAAAGTCAGGTTTGCTATATTCACATAGGCATTTTGACGTCAAATCGGACCGTGAAGGAGACGTTTTCATGAAAGTGACCGCCCAGGAAGAATACGGCCTCCGGTGCATTCTACAGCTGGCGCGATACCATTCCCGCGACCCGGTTACGGGACGGCAGATTGCCGAGTCGGAAGGCATTTCCCTGGATTACGTATCCAAGCTGCTGATGATCCTCAGGCGGGCGGAACTCGTCCGAAGCGTGCGGGGGATCCGGGGAGGTTACGCACTGGCCAGGGAACCGCGAAGCATAACGCTGGGCGAGGTCATGCGCGCCTTGAGTTCGGAAGAGGGGATCGTGATTACCAGCCCGGACAGCCACATGTGCGATCATTTCTCCGGCCATCTGGAGGCGTGCGCGCACCTCAACGCCTGCGCAATCCGGCCGGTGTGGACGGTCCTGGCCCGGTACATGTCCGGTGTGCTCGATCACATTACCCTCATGGACCTGCTGCAGACTGAACACCAGGTCCTCGAGGTGGTGGAACAGGTCTCTCAGGATACCATGCGGGACCAGGCGATGGGCGATATGATCCAGATAGGCCGTTAGCACGGCAGGTTCAGTAAGACAGGTTCGGCACGACAGGTTCTACAACGTTTCAAGGAGACACAATGGAAGCCATCGAAACTCTAGCCCAGCAGGAATACAAAGAAGGCTGGGTGACCGATATTGAGATGGAAACGGCGCCGCCGGGGCTCAACGAGGATATCATCCGGTTCATATCCGCCAAGAAGAAGGAGCCCGAGTTTCTGCTGGAGTGGCGCCTGAAGGCCTACCGGCACTGGCTCACGATGAAGGAGCCCAATTGGCAGTACATGGCCTATCCGCCGGTCGACTACCAGGACATCGTCTACTATGCCGCGCCGAAGAACACGCCGCAGTACAACAGTCTCGACGAGGTGGATCCCGAACTGCTGGCGACCTACGACAAGCTCGGCATCCCGCTGGAAGAGCAGAAGGTGCTGGCGGGCGTGGCCGTGGACGCGGTCTTCGACAGCGTGTCGGTCCACACGACCTTCAAGGACAAGCTGGCCGAGCTCGGCATCATCTTCTGTTCCTTTTCCGAGGCGGCGCAGGAACACCCCGACCTGGTGGAGAAGTACCTGGGCACCGTGGTGCCGTACCGCGACAACTATTTCGCGACGATGAACTCGGCCGTCTTCAGCGACGGTTCCTTCTGCTACATCCCGCCCGGCGTCCGATGTCCCATGGAACTCTCCACCTACTTCCGCATCAACACAGCCGGAACCGGCCAGTTCGAGCGCACCCTGATCGTCGCCGACGAAGGTTCCTACGCGAGCTACCTGGAGGGCTGCACCGCGCCCATGCGGGACGAGAACCAGCTGCATGCGGCGGTCGTGGAACTGGTCGCCCTGAAAGACGCGCAGATCAAGTATTCCACGGTGCAGAACTGGTATCCGGGCGACGAACAGGGCAAGGGCGGCGTCTACAACTTCGTGACCAAGCGCGGGGCCTGCAAGGGGGATAACAGCAAGATCTCCTGGACCCAGGTGGAAACGGGATCGGCCATCACATGGAAGTATCCCAGCGTGATCCTGCAGGGCGACCATTCCATCGGAGAGTTCTATTCCGTAGCGCTGACCCGCAACAAGCAGGTGGCCGACACGGGTACCAAAATGATCCACGTGGGCAAGAACTCGCGCAGCACCGTGGTTTCCAAGGGGATATCCGCCGGCAACGGGCAGAATGTCTACCGGGGAAGGATCCAGGTCCTGAAGAAGGCGGACGGGGCGCGGAACTACACGCAGTGCGATTCGATGCTGATCGGCGACCGCTGCGGCGCCCATACCTTTCCCTATATCGACGTGGGAAACAACTCGGCGAACGTGGAACACGAAGCGTCGACGGCCCGGATTAGCGAGGACCAGCTTTTCTATTGCAAGACCCGGGGCATATCCACCGAAGACGCCATTTCCATGATCATCAACGGGTTCTGCAAGGAAGTATTCCAGGAACTGCCGATGGAATTCGCCGTGGAGGCGAAGAAGCTGCTGGGGATCAGCCTGGAAGGCAGCGTGGGTTGACGAGGACGGGCGGCGAGGTCCAGGACGGCCAGGTCCAGGACGGCCAAGCCCAAAACCGCGGATCACAAGAGGAGAAAGCAAGCGAGATGGCATTACTCGAAATCAGGAATCTACGTGGCGGGATCAAGGACCAGGACATCATCAACGGGATCGACCTGACCGTAGACCGGGGCGAGGTCCATGCGATCATGGGACCCAACGGCTCCGGGAAGAGCACGCTGGGCAAGATCCTTGCCGGCCACGAGGAATACGAAGAAACCGGAGGCACGGTGCGGTTCCAGGACAAGGATCTCTTCGAGCTCACCCCCGAGGAGCGGGCCAACGAGGGCATGTTCCTGGCCTTTCAGTACCCGGTGGAGATCCCCGGCGTAAGCAACGCCTACTTCCTCCGGGCGGCGATGAACGAACGCCTGAAGTACCGAGGCGAGCCGGAGATTAGCGCCGGCGCGTTCCGGCGGCTGCTGGACGAGAAGATGAAGCAGGTCGACATGGACCCCGAATTGGCCCGGCGGCCGGTGAACGAGGACTTCTCCGGCGGCGAGAAGAAACGCAACGAGATCTTCCACATGGCCGTGCTCGAACCGACTCTCTCCATCCTGGACGAGACGGATTCCGGGCTGGACATCGATGCCATGCGCATCGTAGCCCACGGGATCAACCAGCAGCGCACCGCGGACAACGCGATGATCGTCATCACCCACTACCAGCGGCTGCTGGACTACGTCGTGCCGGACTACGTCCATGTCATGTACCAGGGCCGTATTGTGAAATCGGGCAGGAAAGAACTGGCCTTTGAGCTGGAAGAAAAGGGCTACGAGTGGATACGGGAAGAAGTGGAAGCCGCGGGTTGAATTTATCCAGGGAGCATGGAACCACGAAATGACGGAATCACTGAAGCAGGCGACGACCAGTAGATACACCACGTTTTACGACGCTTACGACCGCATCCGGTCCCTGGATGCACCGCTCTGGCTGCACAGGATCCGTTCGGACGCCATGAAGCGCTTCCGGGAACTCGGCATGCCGGTCGCCCGCGAGCTTTCCTTTCCGCTCAAGGAAGACTGGATATACACCGATCTCCGGCAGATCGCGGATACCTCCTACCAGGACGGACCAGGCGGTCCAGGCGGTCCAGCGGAAACGAAGCTGGACGAGGAAGCACTCGCGCCTTACGAGTTCGGCCAGGACGGCTGGCACCGGCTCGTTTTCGTAAACGGCGTGCACGCACCCGCGTTGTCGCACGGGCCGGACTTGCCACGGGGTGTCGTGGTAAGCAGCCTTGCCGATGCGCTCGTGGAGCATCCGGAGCTCGTCCATCCGCACCTCGCGCGCTATGCCGATTACGAAGGCACCGGGCTGACGGCGCTGAACACGGCCCTGATCGAAAACGGCCTGTTCGTCCACGTACCGCGCGGAGGAGCGCTGGAAATCCCGGTGCACGTGCACTACGTAACGACGGGGCACGACGCGCCCCTGGCCACGCAGCCGCGAACGCTCATTGCGGCGGGCGACGGGGCAAGCCTCAAGGTGGTCGAGAGTTATTCCGGCATGACGGATCAAGCCTACCTCACCAACGCCGTAACGGAGATCTCCGTGGGGCGGGACGGCAACGTGGACCATTACCGGATCAACCGGGAAGGCGAAGGAGCCGCCCATCTGTCCACCACCCAGCTCCACCTGGAGGGGAACGGCCGGATCTCCACCTTCAACATGAGCATGGGCGGCGCGTTGACCCGGAACGACACGAACGCCCGGCTCGCGGGCGAGCACGCGGTGGTGCGCATGAACGGGCTGTTCCTGGTCGCGGGCGGCCAGCATGTGGACAACCACACCGCCATCGATCACGCCGTGCCGAACTGCGACAGCTACGAAGTGTACAAGGGCATCCTCGCGGGCCGGTCCCGCGGCGTGTTCAACGGCAAGGTGTTCGTGCACCAGGACGCCCAGGAAACGGACGCCAAGCAGCTGAACAAGAACCTGATGCTCTCGTCAGACGCGATGATACACACCAAGCCGCAACTCGAGATCTACGCGGACCAGGTGAAATGCACCCACGGCGCCACCGTGGGCCAGCTCGACGAAGACCAGATCTTCTACTTGCGTACCCGCGGCCTGTCCCATGACAGCGCTTGCCACCTCCTTACCTACGGGTTCGCGGCCGACCTGATCCGGCGTCTCGGGATCGACGCCGTACGTACCTCGCTGGATACGCTTTTCGAAACCACTATCCGGGATCTTTCGGCGGCTCGGGGCCGGACGGAAAGATAGCGGATACATTACACGCGCACAGGGGCTGACGAATGGATACGGATGCCGTTAAAGAACGGATTGTGGACGTATTGAAAACGTGCTACGACCCCGAGATCCCGGTCAACATCTACGAAATGGGACTCATCTACGAAATCGACGTGCAGCAGGACGGTATGACCAACATCAAGATGACGCTCACTTCGCCGAACTGCCCGGCGGCCCAGTCGCTGCCCGCCGAGGTGGAGACCAAGGTCAAGGACCTGGACGAGGTGTCGGACGCCCTGATCGAAATCGTCTGGGAGCCGCCCTGGCATATCGACATGATGACCGAAGACGCCAAGCTCGAACTCGGCATAGACTACTGATCGCATATGGTTAGGAGATCATGGAAGAAGCCCTGTTAGAAACGCCACGCAAGCTGGATGACGCGGTGCGCCTGTCTGACGAACACGCCCTGCGTTACCGCGGGGATTTCCCCATCCTGGACCGGAAGGTGCACGGCAAGCCGCTGGTCTACCTGGACAACAGCGCCACTTCGCAGAAACCCCGGGCCGTGCTCGACGCCCTGGACGACTACTACACACGGCTGAACGCCAACGTGCACCGCGGACTCCACACGCTCAGCGAAGAGGCGACCAACGCCTACGAGGCCGCCCGCGAACGGGTAGCGCGCTTCATCAACGTACCGGCCCGCAACCTGGTCTTCGTGCGGAACACGACCGAGGGCATAAACCTCGTGGCAAGCGCCTGGGGCCGGAAGAACGTCGGGACGGGCGACGAAATTCTGCTTTCGGTCATGGAGCACCACAGCAACATCGTGCCCTGGCAGATGCTGGCGCGGGAAACCGGCGCCGTGCTCCGGTATTTCGATATCCGTGAAGACGGGTCGCTCGACATGGACCAGGCGGACGGCCTGATCACTGAGCGGACGCGCATCGTGTCCATCGCACACATGTCGAATGTGCTGGGCACAGTCAATCCGGTCGAGGCCATCGTGGAACGGGCCCACGCCGCCGGCGCGCTGGTCTTCGTGGACGCCGCGCAGAGCGTGCCGCACATGCCCGTGGACGTGGCACGTCTGGGCTGCGATTTCTTCGCGTTTTCCGGCCACAAGATGTGCGGTCCGACCGGCATCGGCGGACTATA
Source organism: Gemmatimonadota bacterium (assembly GCA_009841265.1). Classification (NCBI taxonomy): domain Bacteria; kingdom Pseudomonadati; phylum Gemmatimonadota; species Gemmatimonadota bacterium. The sequence goes on from VXMB01000009.1 coordinate 771,860, forward strand.
CGGAAGGCAGGAACTGCTCGAAGCGATGGATCCCTACATGGGCGGGGGTTCGATGATCGATGAAGTCCGGCTCGATGGATTCACCAGCGCGGACGTCCCGGAGAAATTCGAGGCGGGCACCCCCAATATCGCCCACGCCATCGTCTTCGGCGACGTGGTGGACTACCTCTCCGCCGTCGGGATGGAGCACATACACACCCACGAAAGGGCGTTGACAGACTACACGATCGAACGGCTCGAGGAAATCGACGGCCTGACGGTCTACGGTCACGCGCCGGGCCGGGGAGGGGCGATCTCCTTCAACCTGGACGACATGCACCCCAGCGACCTGTCGACGGTGCTGGACCGCCAGGGCATCGCCATCCGCGCCGGGCACCACTGCGCGCAACCCCTCATGCGCCGGCTCGGGACGCCCTACGGCGCCACGGCGCGGGCAAGCCTCTATTTCTACAACACCTCCGAAGAAATCGATACCATGATCGGAGCCATCCACCGGGCGCGGAACCTATTCGGCGCGTAATCGCTCTGCCTCAACGAGCCGATGTCGGATCCGTCAACGCGATACCATGACGCCCTTTACGGTCGACGCGGGCATGTCGCCCATCATGCGCGCGGGCCGCATGCCCCTGGCCGTTTCCCTGGGATTGAGCGCGTCGCATTGTGTGCCGAATTTCGGCATGGCGAAGGGCAGGTGGGAGTTGCCCCGTGCGAGGATGTGGAGGTGATTCGCGGTCGGCCCCTCGAAGTCAGCGCCATGGTTCCACGGCACCCAGGACCTCGCGTTGCAGTAATGGCCCACGAATGCCCGGCGGAACCGCGTCCCGGTCCGGTTCTCGTGCGAGCGGTGCAGGAGATGGCCGTGAATGAACAGGACATCGCCCGGCGCCATCAGGGCGGCCACTTCGCGGTCGGCGTATTTCCCGGCGACAGGGGCCAGCCCGTTCACGGACTCGTCCGTCGCGCTGGCGCCCTCGATTACCCCGAGATCCCCTATGGCGCCGTCGGTGTGATTCTGGCCTAGCTTGTTTTCGTCCGGATAAATCGGTTCATGATGCGATCCCGGGATGACCGTCACACAGCCGTTGTCTTCGTCCGCGGGATCCACGGCCAGCCAGGATCCTATCAGCGTGTCGGGATAGGTGGGAATGTAGTACGAATCCTGGTGAAAACCCTGGCCTTCGCGGCCGGGCGGCTTCAGGAACAACATGGTCTGGAGCGCCAGCACGTCCGGACCGATCAGGGCTTCGAGCACGTCCAGGATGCGGGGTTGCAGCAGAAATCGCTCATGCAGCGCGTGCTTCCGGTGAAGCATGTGTATGCGCAGCCAGTGCTGTCCCATCTGTTCGGACGTCAACCCGGGCGGCGGCGGATCGACCCCTTCGATGGTTATCCTTCCCTGCATCAGTGCTTCGGTATGGCGGCGTATATCTTCCACCTCCGCTCCGGGCACGAGTCCGCGGACGACGAGGTAGCCATCGCGGTGATAGTCGATATAGTCCTGGACGCCGATCCGGTATCGGTCCGTCGACATGGTGCGCTCATCCGGGTTGAACGATGGTGGGTGTGTCGATTTCGGCCAGGCGCCGTACAGTTTCCGGCCGGGCGCTGTACCGTTTCCGGTCAGGCGCCGTAATACCGAATAAAACCCTTGAGTTGTGAAAAGGGGTTGAAATTTCTTGCTCGTAAGTTAATTTACGTTATTCGTGCGAAATTCTGCACTGAAATGTTTATTGTTGTTGATTTGTATAGGCTTGGACTATATATGAGTTATGCGATCAAGTCCCCGGGTTCTACAGCGTTATGAATCCAAATCACATTGGCGCCGAAGAGGTTGAGTTCTTTCAGGAGAATGGCTATCTCCAGATTCCGGGGTTTTTCTCGAAGCGGGAAATCGCGGAACTGGCCGACGCGCTGGACAAGACGATCGAGAAAAAGAGAGCACGGATACTGGGTGGTGGAGGCGAGACGGACGACGATTATAACCGCGTTTTCAACCAGATGGTCAACCTGTGGGTAGACTACGAGGTCATCCGGAAGTACTCGTTTGACGCGCGGCTGGCGGAGATCGCCCGGAAGATATCGAAGTGCAAGCGCCTGGCCATCTACCATGACCATGGACTGATCAAGCCCGGCGGTGAACAGAGCAAGGCAACAAACTGGCACCAGGACGCACCGTACTGGCCCATGGATCAGGTCGGCGCGCTATCGGCATGGATCGCCGTGGACGATGTAGCGGTGGACAACGGTTGCATGCAGTTCATACCCGGATCGCACAAGTACGGCCGGTTGGCACCGGTGCCGCTGAGCACGGAAGGCGCCAGCGTACTGAAAGATATCGAGAGTACGGACGTCGAAGTCGATGTCGAACCCGTCGTGATGGACATGGAAGCGGGCGGCGTGACTTTTCATCATGGATGCACGTTCCATTACGCTACGCCGAATCGCACCTCATCACCCCGGAGAGCGCTGGCGATCATCTACATACCGGAGTACGTGAACTACAACGGCCGATGGGACGCGGGCGGCGACCAGACCATGAAACCGGGCGAACCGTTCGGAGGACCGCTGCATCCGATCCTGGCATCGGGTTAAGCGGATGCGTGACCGGTCCAGGCAGGACCAGGCCGGTCCAGGCCGGACCAGATGCACAGAAACCAGGGAAAACCTATGGAGTACAGATTGCTGATTTTGCCGAACAAGGCAGTATTTTAAACCTGTAAAGGGGGTTGGTTTCATGGAGATCAGTGTCGACCGAGCAAACGAAGTACTTATTGCGAAGGTTGAAGGTCGAATCGACGGCGCCAACGCGCGGGAATTCGAAGACGCGCTCAACGGCGCCATCGGTGAAGACGACAGCAAGGTGCTGCTGGATTTCAGTACCTTGTCCTACATAAGCAGTGCGGGCCTGAGGGTCATCCTGCTGATCGCGCGACTACTCCAGAAGCGGAATGCCGCGTTCGCATTGTGTTCGCTTTCGGATCCGATCCGGGAAGTCTTCGAAATCAGCGGTTTCGACAAGATCATATCCATTCACGATTCCCAGGCCGAAGCGGTGGATAAGATCGGCCGGTAGGCGCCTCTTCCCGTTTATGCTTCGCGACGCGGCGTACAGGCGTCCTGTTGAACTGTGAAACGGGAAACGGCCGCGGCGGTTTCCGGGGGTGAAATGACGCAGACTCCGTACAAAATCCTTGTAGTGGACGACGAGCCGGATCTCGAACACCTGATGCGGCAGCGCATGCGCCGTGACGTGCGTTCCGGCCTGTATACGCTGTATTTCGCCCAGAATGGCGTAGAAGCCCTGGAACGCCTGAACGAAGTGCCCGATATAGACATGGTCCTCTCCGATATCAACATGCCCCGGATGGACGGTCTAACGCTGCTGGCGCAGATACCGAACATTGCCCCCGACATCCGCGCCGTGGTAGTATCCGCCTACGGGGACATGAAGAACATTCGCACGGCCATGAACCGGGGCGCCTTCGATTTCATTACCAAGCCGATCGATTTCCAGGACCTGCGGGTGACGATTGAGCGCACGCTGAAGAACATGGAGGAATGGCGAGAAGCCCTGGAGTCGCGGGACAAGCTTGTACGGCTACAGAACGAACTGAACGTGGCCAGCAAGATGCAGCAGTCGATCCTGCCCACCGAGTTCCCCGATTCAGATCATTGCGAGATTTATGCGAATATGGAACCGGCCCGTGAGGTCGGCGGCGATTTTTTCGACGTTTTCGGCCTGCCCGGAGGCAAGATTGCCCTGGCCATCGCAGATGTTTCCGACAAAGGCGTTCCCGCCGCCCTGTTCATGATGTCCAGCCGGACCCTGCTGAAGGGCTCGGCGATCGGCGCCATTGAACCCGGCGCCGTGCTCAAGGAGGTCAACGACCTGCTTACCGAGGAAAACGAAGCGGCCATGTTCGTCACGACCTTCTACGCGGTATTCAACCCCCAGACCGGACAGGTGGACTATTCCAATGGTGGGCACAATCCTCCGCTGGTGGTGCACCCCGATGGCTCGTCGACGCTTCTACCCGGCACGGACGGCTTGGCGCTCGGGGTTTTCCCGGGGGTCAATTTCGGCCAGTCCTCCGTAGTGCTCTCGCCGGGCGATCTCCTGTTGCTTTATACCGACGGCGTAACCGAAGCCATGAACGCCGACGGGGAGGAATTCGGCATGGACCGCCTTCAGGCGGTTTTCTCCGATGCCCCTCCCGACAGTACGGAAGCCGCCAACAAGGCAGTGTTCAAGGCGGTCCATGAATTCGCCGGAGAAACGCCGCAATCCGATGACATAACCTGTGTTACCGTGCTTCAACGCCAGGCCTGATCATGAGCAGAAGACTGTCCCTAAGCCTGCCCACGAAACTCGACCAGCTGGAGCGCATCTACGAAGCGGTGGATGAACTCGGCGAGTCCGAAGAGTGGCCGCCGGGCATGGTCTACCAGGTCAAGCTGGTCCTCGAGGAGCTGGGCGTGAACATCGTTACACACGGCCACGCCGGCGAGTCCGACCACGAATTCGAAATCGTGCTGGATTCGGATACCGACGCGCTGACGATCGAATTGCGGGACGAAGGGCGGCCTTTCAATCCCCTGACCGACTCGCCCGAGCCGGATGTCGACTCCGGACTGGATGATCGGCCCGTGGGCGGCCTCGGCATCTACCTTGTCCGGACCATGATGGATGAACTGAGCTACCGCCGAGAAGACAACCGGAACATACTCACGATCGTAAAACGGAAGGAAAGCGGATGAGACGAACGCGCGACCACTGGGCGGTCATCATGCTCGCCCTTTGTGCGACGGCGTTCTCTCCCGCTTTATCCTTTGAAAACAGCGGCGCGAACGCCTCCCAGGTCGAAGAACCCGGTGTGACGACCGAGCCCGAAGCGGCGACCGAGCCCGAAGCGGCGACCGAGCCCGATGCGGCGACCGAGCCCGGTGTGACGGCCGAACGCATACTCTTCGGCCAGTCCGCGGCTTTCAGCGGTCCGGCCCGCGAACTCGGGCGGAACATGAACCTCGGGATCGAGGCGGCCTTTCAGGAAGCGAACCGCCGGGGCGGCGTACACGGAAGACTGCTCGAGCTAATCACGCTCGATGACGCCTATGAGCCGGAAGCCGCGATCGCGAATACCCGGAAACTGATCGAGGAGGAAGGGGTTTTCGCGCTGATCGGCGCCGTCGGCACGCCCACCTCCCGTTCGGCCGTTCCCATAACCGCGGAGGCAGGCGTACCCTATATCGCGCCATTCACCGGCGCGATTTTTTTACGAGACAACACCGATACGGGCGTCATAAACCTGCGCGCCTCCTATTTCCAGGAGACCGAGGAAATCGTCGACCGGCTTTCGCGCGACCTCGGAATCACGCGCATCGGCGTGATGTACCAGAACGATTCCTTTGGCCGGGTCGGATACCGCGGCGTTCGGCGCGCGCTGGAACGCCGGCAACTCGATCCCGTGGCGATCGGCGTATATCCCAGGAACACCACCGCGATCAAGGCCGGCCTGCTCGATCTGCAGCAGGGAAAACCGGATGCTGTCGTGGTGATCGGCGCTTATCAACCGGTGGCCACGCTCATTGCGTGGGCGCGGCACGTGGGTTTCAATCCCGTATTCGCAACGATTTCATTCGTAGGGAGCAATGCGCTGGCCGGTGAGCTGGGTCCTGACGGCCGCGGTGTCCTGGTCTCTCAGGTGGTGCCCTTTCCCGCTGCCGGAAACATCGCCATCGCCGTCCAGTATCGCAGAGCGCTCTCCGCGCACGCGCCGGGCACGACCCCCGGGTTCGTTTCCTTCGAAGGATACCTCGCCGGCAAGCTGACCATCACCGCCCTCGAGGGCTGCGGCCCCAACGTAAGGCGTTCCTGCCTCACGGAGAGCCTGAATCGGGCGGGAACGATCGACCTGGGCGGTCTTCGTCTTGAATTCGGCGAAGGGGACAACCAGGGTTCCGACGCGGTCTTCCTCACGGTGATCGGCCAGGACGGCCGTTACCATCCCATCCGTACCCTCCGGGACGTGATGCCATGATCAAGCAGTGGCTGCTGTGGCTGTACGACAAGGGCCCATCCCGTATATCCGGGCAGCTGTATCTGGGCATCGGGGCGGCGGTAGCGCTTACCATGATGACCAGTATGGTGGCGTGGTTCGCCTTCAACGAGGTCGGCGAGGCCCAGCGCGAAGTAAACGAAGTCGCCGTACCCGAGATCGCGGCGGCTTTCGGCGTCGCCCAGCGGAGCGGAACGCTTGCGGCGGCCGCGCCGCGCTTGACGGCTGCTCAAACCCCCGAAGCTCTCGAATCCGTAACCGCGAGCATCTCCGAAGAACGTGAGAGTTTCGCGGTGCAGCTGGAAGCCATCGCCGGCTACGGCATGGAAGACGAACGCTTTCAACGCATCAGTGAGGCCGGCAACACGCTGATGTCGAATATCGCAATGATCGAGGAGTCCGTGGCCAGGCGCTTCGAGCTCCAGGAGCAGGGCCGGCAGCTTCGTCTTGAACTGGAACGGCTGCAATTCGAGCTGACGAGCATTCTGGTCCCGGCGATCGACAACCAGTTGTTCTACACGGTAACGGGATACCGGGATATCGATCAACCGGTAGCGCCCCGCGAGGAATACCTCTCCGAAGAGGAACTGCAACGGTACAGACACCTGGCCGATCTGCAGGCCGAGGCGACTGTCAGTACCCGGATCCTTTCCAACGTCTTCAACCTGTCCGATGCCGATCGACTGGAACCCCTGCTGGAGCGCTTCGAGTCGGCCGATGGCGGCGTGGAGAGAAGCCTCGCCGGCCTGGGCGCGACGCCCCTGCGGCAACGGCTCGAACCGGTATTCACCCAGCTCTTCGAACTGGGCAGCGGCCAGGGCAAGATCTTCGAGATTCGCGGCGAGGACCTGGACCTGATCGCCCAGCAACGGGCCTTGATCGAGAACAACCGGGATCTGTCCGTCGAACTGGTGGCCGAGGTGGAAAGCCTCGTGAATTCGGCGCAGGAAAGTACACAGGCCGCCACGATTGCGTCGACGGAGACGATCCAGGTGGGCAGGCAGCTGCTCCTCGCCCTGAACGCGGTCAGCCTGACCGGCGCCTTGCTGATCGCGTGGCTGTTCGTCGGAAAGGTGCTGCTGCGCCGGCTGGAGTTTCTATCGGAACACATGCGGCGCATGGCGGGGGGTGATCTGAAGCAGAAAGTCGAACTGGACGGCCGCGACGAGGTGGCGGACATGGCTGCCGCGCTGGAAGTCTTCAGGCTTCACTCCATCGAAGCGCAAAGGCTGAACCTCGTGGAGAAACTGGCCGAGGAACTGCGCGGAAAGAACGACGAGCTGGAAAGCACGCTGGCGGAACTCCAGAAGGCGCAGGATCAGATCGTCATGCGGGAGAAACTGGCGGCCCTCGGCGAGCTCACCGCGGGCGTGGCGCACGAGATCCAGAACCCGCTGAACTTCGTCAAGAACTTCGCGGAGTCCTCGGAAGAACTCCTCGAGGAAATGAAGGAAGAACTCCCGGCGGCCGGCGGTACGATCGACGAGGAGCAGGACGGACTGATCCGCGAGATCGGCGGCGACCTTACGGAAAACCTGCGTCGGATCCGGGAGCATGGCGAACGGGCCAACCGGATTGTACGCGATATGCTCCAGATGGGCCGCGGTTCGGGAGAGAAGCAGTCGACCGACGTAAATGCCCTGCTGGAAGAACACGCCCGCCTCGCCTACCACGCCGCACGGGCATCGAACGCGGACTTCCAGCTTGAAATCCACGAAGACTTCGGGTCCGATCTGGGCGAGATCGAGATCGTCTCCCAGGAAATGGCCCGGGTATTCCTGAACATGGTGAACAACGCCTGTCACGCCACCAACGAGAAGCGGGAGGACCCGGACACGGAATCCGGTTACGTCCCCGGAATCTGGTTATCCACCCGCCGCGAGGAAGATCAGATCGTCGTCCGGATAAAGGACAACGGCAAGGGGATACCGCCCCACGTGATCGACAAGATCTTCAACCCCTTCTTCACCACCAAGCCCACAGATCAGGGTACCGGTCTCGGTCTGGCCCTGTCGAACGATATCGTCCGCGAACACGGTGGTTCGATCGTGGTGGATTCTGATCCGGGCCAGTACACCGAAATGGCCATCAGGCTACCTGTGGCCGCGGTCGAGACCGCGCCGGAAACCCCCGCCGCATCCCCTACCGACCCATCAGCCTGAACAAGTTCGATGACCCGATAATCCCTACCGGGTTCGGGGACGCCAGGAACGGAGCGTCAACGAGTTCAGGACTACGCTGACGCTGGAGCACGCCATCATCGCCGCGGCGAATGCCGGGACGAGGAAACCAAGCGCCGCTAGGGGCAGTCCGATCACGTTGTAGATAAACGCCCAGAACAGATTCTGCCTGATTTTCCGGATTGTCTTCCGGCTCACGTCGATCGCCCCGGCCACCAGGGTTGGATCGGGTCTCATCAGCGTGATCGCGGCCGTTTCCATGGCCACGTCCGTACCGGAGCCCATGGCGATCCCCACGGACGCACGTGCGAGGGCGGGCGCGTCGTTGATTCCGTCTCCGACCATGCAAACTTTGGCGCCGCTCTCCATCAAACGGCTTACGATACGCTCCTTTTCTTCCGGCGTAGCAGCGCCGTAGGTCTCGTCTATGCCGGCCTGCCGTCCAATACGCTCCACGACGGCCTCCGCGTCTCCGGATACCAGGAGGGGCTCGACCCCCAGCTCCCTGAGTCCTTCTACCGCCAAGGCCGCATCGGGCCGCAACGCGTCGATGAGTTCGAAACGTGCGAGGAACGCGCATCCGGCATCGTTTCGGGACGCCAGCCAGACCAGGGTAGAACCCCCGCTGAAACCCCCGCTATCCTGTGCATCGGGAGGCTCGATACCCGGACAGCACTCATCGAAAAGTCTCCGGTTTCCAAGCAGGTAGCCTTCGCTTTCGATTTCTCCCTGGACCCCTTTCGCCACCACGCTCCTGAATCCGTTTACGTCGGCCAGGGCGATGTCCCGTTCCGCGGCCGTGCGCAGAAACGCGGTGGCCAGGGGATGCTCGCTGCCCTGCTGCAGCGACGCGGCGACGCGAAGCAGATCGTCTTCGTTCCGCTCGGTCTGGGGCGTAACGGATGCGATGACGGGACGGCCTTCGGTCAGGGTGCCCGTCTTGTCGAAAACGACGTGCGTCAAGCCATTGGCCTGTTCCAGGGATTCGATGTCCCTGACCAGGATGCCCGCCCGGGCTGCCACGCCCGCACCGGCCACGATGGCCGTCGGCGTCGCCAGACCCAGCGCGCAGGGACAGGCGATGACGAGGACGGAGACGGCATTGATCAACGCGGATTCCAGACCGGCCCCCGAAAGGACCCACGCGGAGAAGGTGATCAGGGCCAGGCCGACGACTGCCGGTACGAATACGGCGCTTACGCGATCCACCAAACGCTGGATGGCCGGCTTGGCAGCCTGTGCGCTTTCGACCAGGCGAATCACACGACCCAGCGTCGAATCGCTCCCTACGGCCCGGGCTTCGATCTCCAGGAAGCCGTTGATGTTCATCGATCCAGCGATCACGGTGTCGGCCGGGTGTTTAGGCGCCGGGACACTCTCACCGGTGATGAGCGCTTCGTCGACTTCGGCCTCGCCCCGGAGCACGATGCCGTCCGCAGCCACCCGGTCGCCCGGACGGCAGATGACGACGTCGCCGGGCTGCAGGGCATGTACCGGCGTATCCCGCTCCGAGCCGTCCGCCGTGCGTACCCGCGCGGTAATTGGCCGGATCGCCAGCAGTTCCCGAATCGCCCGGCTCGCGCTGCGGCGCGCCCGGCTTTCGATGTGCTTGCCGATGAGTACGAGGGTAATGATGATCACGGAGGCTTCGAAGTAGAGTTGGCCCGCCGCGCCGGCGCCCAGGCGGTAAACAAGGTAGGCGCTGTACGCATAGGCCGAAGTGGTTCCCAGGGCCACCAGGACGTCCATGTTCGCGCCACCGCCGCGCAGCGCGTGGAAAGCGCTCCGGTAGTAACGGGCGCCGATGCCGATCTGCAGCACAGTCGCGAGCGTCGCTTCCGCGTATACCGGCATGTGCCCGTCGAAACCGGTCCAGTTCCGCAGCAGCCCGGCCAGCATCTGCAGCAGGAAGGGAATCGTCACGCAGATCGCGACGACCATGGCGACACGGTCCCGACGTGACCGTCCGGGATCCTCTTCGGGCTCGTGCCGGTCGTCCTGAACGACGGTCAGTCGGTACCCCGCGGCGGCCACGGGGCCGGACAGCGCGTTGCCTTCCACGCCGGGCGCAACCGTCAGTGTCGCTCGTTCGAGGGCGAGGTTTACGTGGGCGGCAGCGACACCGGGGACCTGGGAGAGGACCTTCTCTACCCGCGCCGAGCACGCGCTGCAGGTCATGCCCTCGACGTGGAATACACGGGTTTCGGTATCCACGCCGAAATCCGTTCCCTGGGTGGAGGTCGACATGGGCGATGCTCGCGGTGCGGGGTGATGCTAGTGGGAATGCAACGTGTCCAGCCCGTGCATGGTCTCGGATTCGAAGTGGAAAAGAGCGTACGCGAGACCGATGCCGATCAGGAAGGCCAGGATGAGAATGCCGCGGTCATGGCTGTGAAACTGGATCTCGGGGAGCAGGTCGCTCAGGGAGATGCACAGGAAAACACCGGCGGCGAAGGCCATGACGTACCCTATGACATGCATTTCGTCGAGTTGACTCAGGAGACCGACGCCAAAAAAGGTGAATACGGTGACGAGCGGACAGAGCAGGGCGAATCCGATGTTGGTCAGCGTGCAGGCCCGGTTCTCGTAACCGGACACCCGCATCAGCCCGATGATGGAGTACGCGTCCAGGGGCTTATGCATCATGATGGCCAGAAACACGCCCAGTCCCGCGAGCATCGTGCCCCCGTCGTGCATCAAGCCGACGCGCATGCTGGCGCCGAGGGCGATCCCCTCGGTGATGGTATGCAGGCCGAGGCCCGTGGCGACGCCGAACACGCTTCGGGGGTTGACCTCCATCGCGCCCTGGTGGTCGTGGTGGCCGGGGTGTTCGTGATGGCCCTGGTTCTCCGTACCCGGGACCGCTTCCTGGTCGAATTCGTGATGATGAAACCGGAAGATCCGCAGCAGTACGATGATCATGATGACGCCCAGCACCGCGCAACCCACGGCGATTTCACCGGCATACGGACCGGGGATGTCCTCCAGGCTGTGCAACAGGAGATGATACATGGCGACGCCCAGGAGAAACCCCGCCACGAGACTCATGACCAGTTGCGTCCGGGTATGGGTCATGGTGAGGATGGCCGAGAGCTTGCCGCCGAGGAGGGACACGGCGAAGATCGCCGCCGAATATACGAGGAGGAGCAACGGGATATCGTTCATCTAGAAGAAAATCATGAGCAGGGCAATGGTGATCAGGCCGCCGACCATGAACCCCAACGCGCTTACGACCCCGGAAACGGTGGCCGAATCCGCGAGGCGGAAGGTCTGTTCTTCGATGGTAAACATGACCTGCGACCGGTTTATCTCACCGTCGACGAATCGCTTCAGCCCTTTCTCGGCGCCGTGGGCTTCCTTCACGGAAACCACGGCCACCAGGATCATCGTCATGGCGGAGGCGAGGGTGCCCAGGGCGAAGGCGAGCAGCGAAAACAGGCTGAACCAGTGGTAGGAGGATCCCTGGTCGCCCGTCGCCGTGCTCATGAAGCCGATGATCAGCGCGGCGCCGCCCGCATTGCCGAACAGAAGGAGGCGGGCCGATTCGGTGATCATCCTGAACATGGTGCCGCGTCGGAGCGCAACGACCTTGTATAGCTCGCGCAGCCACTCCTCGCCGATTTCCTCGACGGTGAACTCATCTACCTTCTTCAATGGCCGTACCTCGCTTGCAGTTTGTTATTCGCCCAGGTTGGTGAGCCGGATATAGGTGGATCCGGCATTCGTACCCGGCGGAAATTCCAGGCTCCAGTCGTCCAGCATGACTCTTTCGGGCGACAGCGCGACACTCAGGAAATGCTCCCTTGTCAATTCGCCGCCCATGCGTTCGAGCACGTCGATGACGTATCTTCCCAGGATGTAGCCTTCGAAGGCCACCTCGTTCACCAGTGTCGCCACGGATTCAGCCTGGCCGTATTCCGGCCGCAACGCGTTTCTGAACCGTCGTGCGATCCGGCTGCTGTTGCTGTTCGGATCCGGAATCACCTCGGTCACCAGGATCCTTTCACTGCGGTTTTCCACCATCTTTTTCAGTTCCTGGGAAAGAACGAATGAGAGATTCGCCACGATGTAGTCGTGACCCAGCGAGTGGGACAGGTTGATGATCTCGGAGTTCGCGGCGTACGACCCCACGATCAATATGGCATCGAGGTCTGCCTTTGAGATCATGAACAGGCCCGCGTGGACCGCGTGGGTATTCCGTGAATGGGCGGTCTTGGCGAGTATCGGGAGGTCATGGGCTTCGAGGGCGATCTGTAAGTTCTTCAGTACCGATCGGCCGAAGGAATCGTCCTGGTAAATCACGCCGAACCGGTTCTTGCCCAAGTCGTTTACGATGTAATCGACCATGGTCACGACTTCGTCCAGGTACGCCGCCCGCAGGTTGACGACGTTGGGGAACCGGTCGAAATTGCGGAGAAAATCCGCACCGGTGAAGGGTCCGACAAAGGGGATGTCGGCACTGCGCAGCAGGGGAGCGATCCGCTTGGCGGTCGGCGTTCCCACGCCGCCGATCACCGCGAACACGTCGTTCTCCGCCGCAAACCGCTCGGCGTTGGCGGCGGCCTGCTCGGGTTCATACCCATCGTCCAGCGAAAGCAGCCTGAGCGTTCTTCCGTTGATGCCGCCTGCGCGGTTCAGTTCTTCGAATGCCGACAGGATGCCCGCCCGGTAGTACAGGCCCAGGTTGCGGTTGGGACCGGTGAAGCACGCGCTTTGGCCGAACACGATGGCATCGGACGTTACGCCGGTCTCCGCCCGGACCTGCGATGTGTGCGCCAGCGTAGCGATGACGAGCGCGGCCGCCACCGATACAAGGCCGTACAGTCTGTTGCCAGAGATCACGCTATTGCTGTGGATCACTTTGGCTCCCTTCGGTACCCGTTTTTTCTTCTTCGCTTTCTTCCTCGTGCATGGTCTCGGCCAGCGCTTTCTCACCGGTCTGACTCGCCTCGTCTATGCTGCTGGTCGTCACGTGACCGTGGCTGAAAATAGACGGCGTGTCGAAAATGAGCGATCGCGGCGCGGCCACCGGTAAATGATCCCGCTCCGTGTTGCGGCTGTGGAACCTTCCATCGATGAGGAATCCATCCCGGTCGATGTTCTCATACCGGTGGATATCCGGTGGAAGCGTCGAGAAAACCGGCCGGTCCAGGGAATCGGGGCCGGTAGCGGCCAGCGCGCCCGGTGAGTCGAAAGCCAGGTCGGCGGGCGTCAGTCCCGATCCGTCGTCGATGAGATTAACCTCGATATTCGCGTCGTTGCCGGGATTGACCGCCGCCAGGTTCGCCTCGGCGAAGATCGTGCGCATGCGCTGCCAGTACCGGGTTATACCGACCTGGGCCGGCTGCCGTCGGTATTCGGCCAGCAGCCTGGTGAATGCGCCGGCACTGCTCTCGGCCTGGAGGACCCGTTCCCGCGCAGTGGCCCGGGCATCCATGATGATCGCTTCCGTCTGTCCTTTCGTCCGGGCGATGAGCTTCTCCCTGCGCTGATTGGCGTTGCTGATGGACTGCATGCGTTCTGAAATGGCGTCGTTGACGTCCCGGAACGCTTCCACGGTCTCCTCGATGGGACGGATGTCCACGATGTTCAGGTCGACCAGCTCGATGCCGATGTCGATCGCCTCCAGGCGTCCTGCAAGGTAGTCATGGAGGTGGCGCTCGATGATACTCCGGTTGGACGTCAGGATCAGGTCGATGAAGTTCTGTCCCACGATGTTGACCATTTCCTCCCGTACGATCATGGTCATCAGCATCGTCGGGTCCGTAACAGCGAAGAGGTAACTTCGCAGGTTATCGATCTTGTACTGCACGGCGACGTCCAACTCGACCAGGTTCGTGTCGCCGGACAACAACGTGACGTGCGTATCCCCCATCGTTGCTTCGCTGACGATGGGCACGCGGACGATGCGCTTTACCTTGCGGATGTGGGTTTTGTAGATGAACGGCACGCAATAGTGGATACCGGGGCCGATGTTTACGTCCACTACCTTGCCGAACCGCACGAGGACGCCCTGTTCTTCTTTTTTGACGACGTAGAACCCGCTCGCCAGCACGCCGGCGACGGCCAGGGCGGTCAGGCTCCAGAACAGCCGGTTCCAGCCGAAGGTCCGGGCCGCGTCGAACAGGGCGTAGATGACGCGCGTACTATAGGGTAGTGGCCGGTTTTCGTTTGCCATGGACTTAAGCGCTCGTTTTACCGGGGAACCGTTCGGCTGTCCAGGTACCTGAACAGCTCATTGTCGGCCGGCAGCATGAGGGTCGTGTTCTTGTCGATGATCAGGTCGTAACTGTCGAGTGCACGGATGAACCGGTAGAAAGCCGGGTCATTCCGATAGGCCCTGCCGAGCAGCGCCATCGCTTCCGCTTCGGCCTCGCCGAGAATGGCCGTGGCTTCCGCGTGGGCTTCCGCCATGAGCTTCTCGTGTTCGTTGATCGCCAGCGCTTCGATGCGTATGGCCATCTCTTCGCCCTCGCTCCGGTAGCGGGCCGCGATGCGCGCGCGCTCCGAGATCATGCGCTGAATCACGGCCGGGCGGTTCTCCACGGGAAGCGTATACTCGATGATCCCGGCTTTCAGTACCTCGATGCCGTAGTTCGCACTGGCGATCGGCGCGACGTTGCCGAGTATGTCACGGGCTGCTTCATGCAGGTCTTCGTGTTCCAGCCCGAGGCTGATGAAGGCGTCCCGGGCCTTGTTGCTGATTACGATCCCGCTGCTCGACAGATAGAGGTCCCGCAGTCTTTCAGTGGCGTTTTCGCCGGTACGAATCGCCTCCACGTAGAGAATGGGATCCACGATGCGCCAGAGCAGGTAGCCGCTGATCAGGATATTCTTCTGGTCTTCGGTAATCAGTTCATGGGACACATCGGTCAACGTCTGCAGCCTTCGGTCTACCTTGTAGACTTTCGAGATCGGGCGGGGCCACTTGACGTGCAGTCCCGGCTGCTTCACCGGAGGAGAAATCCGGCCGAAGTTCGTCAGGACCCCTTGCTGGGTCTCGTTGATCACGTAGAAACAGTCGTAGACGATCGCCGCCAGCACGAGCGCGACAATGGCCCTCCGGATACCACGTCCTTTACCGGTCATTTGCCTTTACCTCCTGTCGTGGCCGTCCGGGGCGGCGGCCTCCGCCGTTCTCTTCTTCCAGATCGCGACCTTGTTGAAACTCTGTCGGTTGGGCACGATGATCTTGGGGTTCCCCGCGAGTGCGGTTTCCAGCTTCTCGCGCCAGAGCATGTTCCTGAGGACTTCCGGCGCCGTCTGCATCGCCGATGAAATGACCAGGATGGCATCCGCTTCCGCCGCGGAGGTCGCCACCTTCCTGAAAGCCTCTCCATCGGCCTGTTCTCTTTCATACTCGGCGTTGCCGTAGGCACGCGGCACCAGGGAGACCATGAACCTCTGCGCGTTGACGATGATCCGCTCCCGGTCTTCCTGGGCGCTGGAGATCTCCCGGAACGAGTTCATCGCTTCCGCGACCGGAGTGATGTCCAGCAGGCTTACCTTTACGAGATCGATGGTGCTGAGAATCGTCCTGTCTCCATGCATTTCGGCGTCCACGGCGAAGAGATTCGTAAGTTCGTCGACCATGTCCGCCCGGTATGCGGTAAGCAGGCGATCAAGGTCGCGGGCATTGATGAAAGTGCGCAGGTGCTCGCGGACCGCGTCTTCAATGATCTCTTCCGGGTCGACCGTACGGTAATGGTAAGTGTACGGGTCTTTCACGCGGTACTGGACGTCCAGGGTGAGCGTGAGCATGTTCAGGTCGCCCGACACGTACTCGTACGGCGTATCGGACATGATGGACTTCACTTCCTTGACCGGCCACTTGTCCACCCACACCAGGGGGCGGGGTGCCAGGTAATGCAGCCCGGGCTGCAAGTCTTTCCAGTATACCTGTCCGAACAACAGGCCGTATCCGACGTGCCCGGGCGGCACGGTCGTGAACCCGCTGCCGAGGAACAGGACCAGCAGCAGGCCCCAGAGCATCATGCCCAGCGGCGTGGCGGGCGAGACCGTACCCCGGAAGGACCGGTCCCGCGTCAGCCGCTTCCAGGCGTTGCGCCAGGGCCTGGACAACGGACGGACGTTGACCATCATGTCTTCGTACCCTCTGCGCATGGCGCCCGCGCGGTACCGCCAGAGGATCAGTGCGATTAATATGATCGCGCCGCCCCACTGTATGAACTGGATCGCGGGGGACTCGGAAGGGAGCAGGTTGACCGAAATCGTGAAGCCCGTCGCCAGCAGCACGAAATCGATGGCGATGCCGATCACGGCGGTAACCACGATGACGGTGGTCACGTAGATGGCCGCGAAACGCGCACCAAACTGGCTCATGATGATGGCGATGGTGCTCGTGTTAGTAGCCGGTCCGGTCATCAGGAAAATCAGCGCGGCGCCGGGGCTCACGCCTCGGGCCACCAGCGCAGCTGCTATCGGGGTGCTGGCCGAAGCGCAGATGTAGAGGGGCACGCCGACGATGATCATGACGGGGTAGGACAGCCAGCGTGCATACTCGTTCGACATCAGGTCGGCCGGAATGACGAGAAAGAGCACGCCGCCCAGTGCGATGCCAACGAGCAGCGCGAAGAGGATATCGTCGGCGATCTCCACGAAGCCGTAGTGCATGATGTGTTTGACGATCTTCTTGAAATCGAGACCGGGGTATTCCTCCGCTACCCGGTCCACTTCGACGGTCTTGCTGGACTTTTTCGCCTGTTCCCCGACTATTTCGCGGTAGAATTCGGGTTTTATCCACGATCCGAACTTCCAGGTGGAGGCCACGGTGGTGATACTCTTGATCCACCGCGTCATCAGGACCTTCATGGCGGCGGGACTGACGTAGCAGTCGTCCTTGTCCGATATCAACGGATCGTGGACCGCGTGGTCATGGTCGTGGTCGTGGCCGTGATGATCGTGGCCGTGATGATCGTGGTCATGATGATCGTGGTCATGGTGTTCGTGATCTTCTTCGCCCGGCTTGACTTCGCCGCTGTCGTCCCGGATCAGGCCGATGCAGAAAATGCCCGCCACGACGGCCGTTATGAAACTGATGGCGGGGCGTACCACGGCGGCGATGAACCCGAAAAACGCGTTGGTGACGAGGATGGAGTCCGCTCCGGTTTCCGGCGCGGTGATCAGGAAGGCCATGCAGGACGACCGGGAAGCGCCCTTCCGGCGCATTTCGGCCACGACGGGGACGACGGAACAGCTGCAGAGAGGGACCGGCACGCCGACCGCGGAACTGACGGAGACCGACCGGAGGCTGTCGTCCTGAAGCCATTTGAGGATCGCTTCCCGGGAGATGAACACGTGGATCAGCCCGGAAAGCAGCAGACCCAGGATCAGCATCGGCCCCAGCAACAGGAAGGACATCCAGATGAAGTCGAAATACGCGGTAAGGGAATTAACCAGCGTAACGCCCATCAATACATCTCCCGCTGTTATGACTGACGCGGAAACCTCGGGTTCTTATTTCTCAGGTCATGAATGCAGGACGATCAGACTGAAGCAACGGGTATCGGTGAAAAGATATACGCGCGGAAGATACGCATATAAGGTGATTATACCGAGAGAACTTACAAGCGCAAAGGAAATGTTTGGATCGGAAAACAGATTCGTGTTCGATCCGGCCGAGTGTTGCGCCCAGGCCGTCCGGACGCTTAACACACGGTGAGACTTCCCCTTGATCTGCCGTATTGTCCAATATAACATATTAGCCGGTGGAAAGCATGAGCTGGTCCGATGATCGGAGACCCTCGTTATGGATTTCGACGCATACGACCTGGACAGCGCTTTCTACGACGAGATGTTCCTCCCTGACGGTACGCCGCGCGCTCACTGCCGCAGTCTGCACGAATCACTGCTCCGGCTTCCCGTTGAAGAGCTCGTTCGCATGCAGGAACGGGTCACCCATTCCTTTTCCAGCGAAGGCATCACGTTTACGGTATACGGCGGAGATGAAGCCGGCGAGCGCATCATGCCTGTCGACTGCCTGCCCCGGATCCTGCCCGCCGAAGAATGGCGGCAGCTCGAATCCGGACTTGGCCAGCGGCTGAAGGCGTTGAACCGGTTTCTCGGCGACGTTTACGGTCCCGCCCGCATTGTCGAAGACGGGGTCGTTCCGGTCGACCTGGTGCGCGGCTGTCCCCAGTACCGCGTCGAAATGCGGGGGGTGCCCGTTCCGCACGGGACGCATGTCGCGATCTGCGGCACCGACCTGGTCCGCACGAATGAAGGATTCCACGTGCTCGAGGACAACCTGCGCGTGCCTTCCGGCGTATCCTACATGGTCGCCAACCGGAAAGCGGTCAAGGCCAACCTGCGCCGGCTCTACCGCAGCTGCCGGGTGCGGGAAGTCGAGCAATACGGGCGAATGCTCCGCGAAACACTGAAGGAACTCGCGCCTCGCGGGGACGACGATCCTTGCGTGGTGCTGATGACGCCCGGCGTATACAATGCGGCGTTTTACGAGCACATCTACCTGGCGCACGAGATCGGGGCGACCCTGGTCGAGGGCCGGGATCTGCTGGTCGACGGCGGTTATGTGTACATGCGCACCACCTCGGGGCTCCAACGGGTTGACGTCATCTACCGCCGGGTGGACGACGATTTCCTGGACCCGCTCGTATTCCGGCCGGATTCCCTGCTGGGCCTCCCGGGCCTCATGGGCGTCTACCGGGCCGGGAACGTCACCCTGGTGAACGCGCCGGGCACGGGCGTCGCGGACGACAAGAGCGTATACGCATACGTTCCCGACATGATCCGCTATTACCTGGCCGAAGAACCGCTGCTGCAAAACGTGAAGACCTATATCTGCCGCCGGCCGGAGGACCTGGAATTCACCCTGGACAACCTTCATGACCTCGTCGTGAAGCGGGTGGGCGAGTCGGGGGGATACGGCATGCTGGTCGGGCCGGAATCGACGCCTGATGAACGGGAAGCCTGCGCCCGTGATTTGCGGGAAAACCCCGCGGACTTCATTTCGCAGCCCGTACTGGACCTTTCGCGCGCGCCCTGCCTGATCGGGGGCCGTGCCGCGGCGCGGCACGTGGACCTGCGGCCCTTCGTGCTCCATGGCCGCGAGACGCGTATCGTGCCGGGTGCATTCTGCCGGGTCGCGCTGCGTGAGGGCAGCCTGGTCGTGAACTCCAGCCAGGGTGGCGGAGGCAAGGACGTCTGGGTACTGGGGGACTGAATGCTGTCCAGAAGCGCACAGGGCCTGTACTGGATGGGCCGGTATCTCGAACGCGCCGCGCACCTCAGCCGGCTGATGCAACTGCAGGTGGAAACGCTGGTGGACCGTCCGCTGCGCGAGATCCACTTCGGATGGAACCGCGTGTACAACAGCATGAACCAGTTCCCACCCGCCGGTACGCTGGAAGCCTTCGGGAGCGACGACTACGCGCTGGCCGACTCCTATACCCTGGCCGATCACCTTACTTTCGAATCCACGAATCCGGATTCCATATGGAACTGCTTCGCGTACGCCCGGGAAAACGCGCGGCAGGTCCGCAATTACATCAGCGCCGAGATGTGGCTGTCGCTGAACATGACCTTCCTGCGCCTGCAGGGATTGACTATCCAGGAGATATGGAAGACGGCCCCGGAGTCTTTCTACGCGGGAACGGCAAAGGATATAGCCACCTTCACCGGCGTGGCCGAGGCGACCATGTACCGCGATGAAGGGTGGCATTTCATCCAGCTGGGCAGATACATGGAACGGGTGCAGCTTTCCGCGTCGATCCTGTTGTCGCAGATTGCGGCGCAGGACGGGCAGGACGAATCGTTCGACGCGGACTGGGCGAACCTGCTGCACGTGTTCCGCGCCTTCGACGCCTACGTGCATTCCTACAGCGTAGTGGTTCAGCCCGGACAGGTGCTCGACCTGATCGTAACGGACGAACTGCTTCCGGGTTCGGTACGCCGGTCCCTCGACGGGATCGCCTCCGTGCTGGACGCCATTGGTCCGGGTCCGTCGCCCGGTGCGGGCAGGGAAGCGGCGGCGCTCAGTGCCTCCCTTTGCGCGGTCGTCCGGGACGGCAGGAACGACGTTTCGGCATGGCGCACCACGCTGGAACAGGTGAACGGCGACAGCCGGAAGCTTCATCAGCAAATTATGGACGTCTACATCGCCTATCCCCTGGAATCCCTGTCTGTACGCTGACGCCATGGCCGAAAACGTGCGATACCGGATCGAGCATGTCACGAAGTACCGCTATTGCTTCCCCGTGCGAAACTGCGCCATGTCCCTGGCGCTCAGACCGCTCGAGGACCGCAGGCAGCGTGTCACCGCATTCCGGATCGGGACGGAACCGGAAGGCTCGGTTTTTCCGATCTCGGACGCCTTCGGCAATACGCGACACCAGCTTCACCTGAACCGCATTCACCAGTCGCTGTCCATCACCGCGCGCTCCACGGTGGAGGTTACGCCACGGGACGCACCGCCCGAGGAGTGCGAAGAAGGCGCCTGGGAGATCATCCGGGGCTGGCGCGACTCGTTCCACCAACGGGACTTTATGGATCACAGCGGCCTGGCCCTTCCTTCGCCCGCACTGGAGAGGTTCGTGCAACAGAGCGGCATAACACCCGCAGGCGACCCGCTGGCCGCGCTGAAACAGCTGTCCGGTGCACTCTACGAGCGCTTCGAGTACGTGCCTGGGAGCACCACGATCTCTTCCACGATCGAACACATCCTGGATACCGGCCGTGGCGTATGCCAGGATTACGCCCACGTCATGATCGCTGTCGCGCGGACCTGGGGTATTCCCGCCCGATACATATCCGGTTATCTCCATGACGAGTCCGCGGCTGGCGGGGGAACGACCTCGCACGCCTGGGTGGAGTGCCGGCTGCCCGGACCCGGCTGGACGGGATTCGATCCCACGAATGCGACGCTGGCCGACGAACGCCACGTACGGGTGGCGGTGGGGCGGGATTACCAGGACGTGTCCCCCACGCGAGGCGTACTGTTCGGAGGGGGCGATATCGAGCTTGAAGTGGAGGTGAGTATGGATACAATACCGGAAAACCTTGCCGATTCATCCAATTCGATGCACGAGGAGCCGCAACGATGAATGACCTGGACCGGCCGTCGCACGCGGTGGACACGCTGAAGGCTTACTTGCTGAGCCGTATCCCTCGATTTGACCTTCCCGATGCTGCGACCTGGGAGGAAGAGGCCGGTAAGTTGCGACAGACCGTGCTGGAAGAAGTGATTTTCAAGGGCGTGCCCGATGCGTGGCGAAACGGCACGCCCGACGTCGAGTGGAGCGACGTGATCGAAACGGGCAATGGGTACCGGATTCGCAAGCTGACCTACCGCGCGCTGCCCGGTCAGTCCGATCAGCCCGGTCAGTCCGGTCAGCCCGGCCTGGTCATCCCGGCTCTGCTTTACGAACCGGATGAACCGACGGATTCGGCGCCGGGCGTGTTGAACCTGAACGGGCATGTGGGCCCGCCGGGCAAGGCGGTAGACTACAAGCAGATACGTTGCGTCAACCTGGCCCGCCGGGGCGTATTTGCGCTGAATCCGGAGTGGCTGAGCTTCGGAGAACTGCAGGGCCCGGGCTACCAGCACAACAACGCGAGCTACCTGGATCTGTGTGGTGTGGCCGGCATTGCCGTGTTCTACCTGGTCATGTGCCGCGCGCTGGAGGTGCTGCTGGCCCTGGAGCAGGTCGACCCGGAGCGTGTCGCCGTGACCGGACTGTCCGGCGGAGGCTGGCAGACGATCGTGCTCGCCGCCCTGGACACGAGGGTGCGCCTCGCCGCGCCCAATGCCGGTTACATTGGCCTGGACAGCCGCGTCAACCACCGGGCCGACCGGGGTGACATCGAACAGAACGCATCGGACCTCGCCGCGACGGCCGACTATCCCATGCTAACGGCCCTGCTTGCGCCCCGTCCGGCCCTGCTGATGTATAACGAATATGACGATTGTTGCTTCCAGACCGCCAGGGCGCGTCCCTCGGTCTATGAACCGGTTCAGCCGCTGTACGCTTCGCTCGGAAGACCGGACGCCTTTGCATTCCATAACAACCTGGATCCGGGCACCCACAACTACGAGCGGGAACACCGGGAGCGCTTCTACGGGTTCTTGAACCGGCATTTCCTGGACGGCCGGCCTGGCGCGCTGTCCCGCGACGTAGAGATTCCCTCGGAAGACGAAGTCCGCACCGAAGAAGCACTGTGGGTCGGAACGCCGGCGGATAACGCCGATTTCGTCTCCCTGGCCCGGTCCCTGGCCCGTGGACTGAAACGCCGGAAGCCGCCGGAGGATCCCGCCGCGTTCTCCCGGTGGCAGGCGGCGGGCAGGGAACGGCTGACGTCCTTGCTGCGTTACCGGCCCCTGACCGTTGAACGCGTGACCGGTCAGGCTTCGCGCACAGGAAACGGCCGCCGGCCGGAATACGCCTGTTACCATTTGCGGGACGGATGGGAACTACCCGCCGTGACCACCGTACCCACGGGCCAAGGTACCGGAAAGAAGCGTCTGATCCTGGCGGATGAAGGGCGGCAGGGAACGGAAGCCCTGGCAGAGGAAGCCCTGCGGGACCAGGTCACGGCCACGGAGGTGGAAGTGGTCATGCAGGGCGCCTGCGGACTGGGCAAGGCGCCACATCAGTGGACGATGATGATGGCGTCGAGCGGAGGCAGGATGCTGGGTCTCCAGGTCGCCCAGCTCGCGGCGGTCATGCATCACATGAGCCGGGCCCGTCCGGACCCGGCCCGTCCGGGCGTGGCGGCCCCGCTGGGGCTTGCGGCGCAAGGTCCCGTGTCTTCGGTGATCGCCCTGATGGCAGCGTCCCTTTGCGGCCAAGCGGTCGATGAAATCATACTGCATCGCGGCCTTGCCAGCCTGCACCGGCTGATCGATGAGCCCGGACGATACGAATCTCTCTCGCCTCTCTTCTGCTTCGGACTGCTGGCCGAGTTCGATATCGAGGATCTCATCGCACTGGTCCGCCCCGCCCGGGTCGAACTCAAATCGTCCACCGAGCTGTAATGCGGCATGCAACTACATTGTGGACTGGACTACAATGCGGACCGGATAGCCTCAATGACCAGCCGGGAAGGCAACGTGCGAAGGCAGAGGGCGCCCCGGGTGACCGTCGACGTGAGGGGTTCGTGCCGGCAGGTCATGAAACAACCCCGGCACGGCAGGTAGTCCGGATGTACGACGGTGTGCAGGTTCCTGTAACCGTAGCTGTCCGGATAGGGAAAGAAGTATCCGAGGTGGCTGTCCGGACAGACACATACCGTGGGTGTTCCCATGACCGTCGAGATATGGCTCAGTCCCGAGTCCAGCCCGACAAACAGGCGTGCTTCCCGTATCAACTTCATCGCCCCGGATATATCTGTTTCGATCACGCGAACGCCTTGCGACGCAGTCCGGCTCATTTCGTCGGCCCTGCCGGGCTCGACCAACGCGACAAACTGCAATTCAGGGAATGCGCGGATCGTCTCCGCCCATAGCGCCGGCGGGTAGTCCTTCCTCCGATTGTCGCTGCGGGGTTGCCACGCCACGTACTCCCCGGGTTCGACCCCGAACCGATGGCATGCGTCGGCGCCCGATCTGACATGATCCAGATCCGGCCGCCACGCTTCCCTGCCGTCCGTTTCCACGCCACAATGCCCCAGCACGCGACGGAGGTAATGGGCGTTGTGATGCAGTAAATGACTTGGGGCGCTGTCCTCTCCGCCGCCATCACCGTCCTCGTACTTCGGCACGACCTCGTACCCGGCCGGATAGGGCCGTTCCGGCGCCAGGTCTTCGCCGAGATGGTATCCTTCGTAGACGAATTTGCGGTCCGCCCGCACCTCGGAAAGCACGGCATCCAGGGTGAAAAGCCCGCCGTAGAAGGTGTGGATGTCCGCGATGACGCACCGGAACGACCGGTTTGCGATCCCTTCGAGCGACGCGGCCGGGGCGCCTTCGGATCCGGTCGGGTGTGCGGCCGGTTCGCCTTCGGACCCGGTCAGGCGCGCGGCCGGTTCGGGGAACGGCAGGAAGGCGTCCACGTGCGGCTCGACGAGCGGCCTCACGCGCGACCTTCCCAGGAACCAGACCGGACTGGGGTGAAACCACCGCCGCATCCGCTTGAGATGCCCGGTGGCCAGGACCACGTCTCCGATCCGTCCCCATGCCACGTATAGCACGGGTCTGGGTTCCGGGTCCCGCGTTGGTGCAACCCGGACCGTCCAGTGCCTGTTTTCACGGCGCGATATCCGGTTCCGGTACGCGAAGTAGAGCCGGTACGCGATGTTGTTGATCGTTTTCCACATAACATGTCGACGGTGCACGGCGTGGTTCGCCGGCCATGGTATCGACCTCGCTGCGGACCGCTGTTTTATTGAATGATGCCCCGTCCCCTTTTGTATAGATGTACTTGACAGGATGTCCTGATATTACGTTATTTCGGCCGTCCCGGCAAGTCGACGTTGGCCGTCGGAAACGGTACATGCTTAGATATACAAAAGATATACAAGGAGCGGGCATCGATGATCAACCGCGCCAGGCACTGGGTGGGTTCGGCCGCATGCATGGTCGGCATACTGGCGGCCGCGGGCTGCAGTGAAAGCGGCAGCGCCGCCAACGAAGCGTCCGCCGTGGAGGAAACGCGGTCTGTAAACGTGGTGACCCGGGTGGTCGAGCCCCGGGAATTCATCAATCATCTCAGACTGGTGGGCGAGGTCAAGCCGGTCCGGCGCGTCGTGGTGAGTATTGAAGCAACCGGACTGGTAAGGCGCATTGAGGTCGAGAAAGGCGAGTCTGTGCGGCAGAACGCCGTGCTGGCCAGGCTTGACGACGAGCTGCTCAAGGCGGCCGCGGACGAGGCCGAAGCGGCCGTAAACGCCAGCGGCCTGACCCTGCGCAACCAGGAGCGGCTATTGGAGCAGAAAGCGCTGGCCGAGTCCGTTTACCTCGACACCAAGTACCGCCACGACATAAATCTCGCAAGGCATCAACAGGCCCAGACCTACCTCAGCAAGACCGTTATCCGGGCCCCGATCTCCGGGGTGGTGGACAGCCGCAATCTCGAGGTGGGCGAACTGGCAACGCCCGGAAGGGAGTTCATGGACCTTGTGGAGATCGACCGGGTCAAGATCGTGGCCGGTGTCCCTGAACGTCATTTGAAACACGTCACCGACGGCACGCGGGCTACCCTGACGTTTCCCGCTTATCCGGACGTTACCCTGGAAGCGGACATCTCCTATATCGGAACGACGCTGGACCCGGACAGCCGAACCGTACCCGTGGAAATCACGCTGGACAATCCGGCGCACCGGCTCAAGCCCGAAATGGCCGTCACCATCCGCGTGGTCAAAGACAACATACCGGCAGGCATCGTCATCCCCCAGGACGCCGTTATCGACACCGATCAGGGCCGGATCGTGTTTTTGGCAGACCAGAACGTCGCCCGTTCCGTACCGGTTGAACTCGGTTCGACTTCCGGCGACCAGGTGCTGGTAACGAATGGGCTTGCGACGGGCGATACCCTCATTGTCGTCGGCCACCGGAACCTGGTAAACGGTGAAACCATTCAGGTCAGAAACGAAGGGATGTAGCACGGTGACCGCGTTTGCCGAGAGCGTCCACGGGAGTATTTCCATTTGAAAGTCTCTGACCTGGCGATCAAAAACCGAATCAGCATCTTCGTCTTGACCGGGGCCGTCATACTCCTCGGCTTCATGTCCTACCTGTCCCTCCCGCGCGAATCAACCCCATCGATCACCATACCGATCGTCTTTGTCGCCACCCCTTATTTCGGTGTGGCGCCCGCGGACATCGAGAACCTCGTTACCCAGCCGATCGAGAAGCATCTCGAAGAACTGTCCAATGTGAAAGAAATCTCCTCTACCTCCAGCGAGGGGATCTCGACGGTGGTCATCGAATTCGAAACCGACGTCGACATCAACAATGCGCTCCAGAAGGTTCGTGAAGAGGTAGACCTCGCGCGGGCCGAAATCCCGGAAGACGCGGAGGAATCCACCATCCAGGAGATCAACTTCGACGACATCCCCATCCTGGTGATCAACGTTGCGGGGACCCACAGCCTTGTAACGCTGAAAGACATCGCGGAAGACCTGGAACAGCGCATCGAGCAGATCCCGGGTGTGCTGGACGTAACGGTCGCGGGAGGGCTGGAACGGGAAGTCCAGGTCAATGTCGATCCGGACCGGCTGGTGTACTACGGCCTGGAGCTTGATGATATCATCGAGACCATACGCCAGGAAAACCTGAACATGCCCGGTGGATCGATCAAAACCGGTACCCTGCGGTACGCCGTCAGAGTACCGGGCGAATTCACGACGCCGGAGGAGATCGGGACGCTGGTGGTCGAGACCCGCAACCGGCAACCCATCGCCATCACGGACGTGGCGGAGGTCCGGTTCGGATTCAAAGAAGAAACTTCCTACGCCAGGCTGGACGGCCTGCCCTGTGTTACCCTGAACGTGCAGAAACGCAGCGGTGAGAACCTGATTCAGATCGCCGACGCCGTAAAGGGACTGCTGGACGAAGAAAGGGAGCGGTTGCCGCAGACAGTAAACCTGGCGGTCCTGGCGGACCAGTCCAAGGACATCCGTTCCATGGTCAGCGACCTGGAGAACAATATCATATCGGGCCTGATCCTCGTCGTCTGCGTACTGTTCATGTTCATGGGCGTGCGCAACGCCCTTTTCGTGGCCATAGCGATTCCGCTGTCCATGCTGATCTCCTTCATCGTGCTCGATATCCTGGGCTACACACTGAATATGATCGTGCTCTTCAGCCTGATCCTGGCGCTCGGCATGCTGGTGGACAACGCCATCGTCATCGTCGAGAACATCTACCGCCACCGCGAGGAAGGCAGGCCCCTGGTCCGCGCCGCCCGCGAAGGGGTGGGCGAGGTGGCCGTGCCGGTCTGCACATCCACCCTCACCACCCTGTGCGCATTCGCCCCCATGCTGTTCTGGCCGGGCATCATCGGCGACTTCATGAGCTATCTCCCGGCCACGCTGATCATCACCCTGTCGGCCTCGCTGTTCGTCGCCCTCATCATCAATCCCACGGTCTGCTCCGTATTGCTCAACGTGAACACGGCCCGGAAGGAACAGAAGTGGCTGATAGCCCTGCGCGGGCGGTACAGCCGGTTTCTCATGTGGGCGCTGGCTCACCGGGCGCCGGTCATGTTCGTCACCTGCGGTGTGCTCTTCGGGATGATCGTGCTTTACGGGTTGATCGGCAAGGGCGTGGAGTTCTTCCCCGAGACCGAACCCAATCAGGCTTACATCGACGTCAACACGGCGATCGGCACCCAGCTGGACGTCTCCGACGGCGTGGTCCGGCAGGCGGAAGATTTCATACAGGACGTGCCCGACATGAACCAGTACGTCGCCAGCGTGGGGGCAGCCTCGGACTCCCAGAATCCCGGATCGGGCGGCGGCGGCGGGACGCCCCACAGGTCACGGATCATCGTCGACCTGCTGGAACGGCAGGACAGGGAACAGTCTTCCTTCGAAACGGTGGAAATGATCCGGCGGCGGATGGAACGTCTCATCGGCGCCGACGTGGAAATCGTAACGCCCGATGTCGGTCCGCCCACCGCGGCACCCGTCAATATCGAAATCGTGGGGGACGATTTCGCCGTGCTCGGCCGGCTGGCCGACCAGGTGATGCTGCGCATCGAGAATATCCCGGGCCTGGTGGATCTCAAGGACGACTACGATTCGGGCAAACCTGAGCTGAAAGTCGAAATCGACCGTGAACAGGCCGCCCTGCTGGAAATGAATACCGCCGAGATCGCGCGGGCGGTGCGCACCGCCATCAACGGCACGGAAGCCTCCAAGTACCGGGTCGGAGAGGAAGAATACGACATTGTGGTCCGGTTCGCCGAACCGGAGCGGGCCACGTTCGCCGACCTGGAACGCATACACATCATTCATGAAGACGAACTGGTCTCGTTGAGCACCCTGGCGCGGACCCGTGTGGACGGCGGCGTGGGGTCCATCAGGCGGAAGGACCAGGAACGCGTGCTGACCATCGAAGGCGACGTGGAAGGCCGGCTCGCCAACGACGTGCTCGCGGATGTGCAGGCCACCCTGGCGGACCTCGACCTGCCCGAGGGATACGCCCTGCGGTACGCTGGTGAGAACGTGGAACAGGACGAAGCGACCGAATTCCTGTCCAGGGCTTTTTTCATCGCCCTGATCATGATTACGCTCGTGCTCGTCACGCAGTTCAATTCCGTCACCATGCCCTTCATCATCATGATGTCCGTGGTGCTGTCGCTGATCGGCGTCCTGTTGGGACTGATCGTGACGGCCACGCCCTTCGGCATCATTATGACTGGAATCGGGGTCATCAGCCTGGCCGGTGTCGTCGTAAACAATGCCATCGTGCTGATCGATTACATCAGAAAACTACGAAACCGCGGTCTGCGGCGGAGGGAAGCGATCGTCCAGGGCGGGGTGACCCGGCTACGGCCGGTCCTTTTGACGGCGATCACGACCATCCTCGGCCTCATTCCCCTGACCACCGGGTTCAGCTTCAATTTTATGACGCTCTCGCTCGAGATCGGCGGAGAAAGCTCGCAGTGGTGGGGTCCCATGGGCGTAGCCGTGATCTTCGGACTGGCCATAGCCACGGTGTTGACCCTGATCGTGGTGCCCGTCATGTACGACTTCGTGTCGGGATGGGCCGAGCGGGGTGACAAGGCAGCGAAGGCAGAAGAAGAAAACGGGCGGGATAGCGGTGTCGCCGTTGATCAGCCCGTACCAGCGGTATGAACGTAAGCCGGAGAGTAAAGCTGGAGGATAGCATGATTCGCACCGTG
This sequence comes from Gemmatimonadota bacterium, assembly GCA_009841265.1. NCBI lineage: Bacteria > Pseudomonadati > Gemmatimonadota > Gemmatimonadota bacterium. Next base: position 800,921 of record VXMB01000009.1, read on the forward strand.
ATAAATGCAGTGGTGTCGATCGCTATTGCGGTCGGCGTCGCACTTCCGTTGTCCGCCCAGCAAGACGACGAGATCGTGCTTACGCTTGACCGGGCCGTCGAGCTTGCGCTCAGGAATAACGAATCCCTGTTGAGTACCAGGGTGGAGGAAGACCGTGCCCGGGCGCGCGTGAGGGAAGCCTATTCCGAAGCGCTGCCTAAGCTCGACTTCAGCAGTTCCATTACACGGAACTGGGCCCTTCCGGAGTTTAATTTCGGCGGCCAGACCTTCAAAGTCGGTACCGACAACGTAATCAACTTCGGACTCGATCTTTCCCAGACCATCTATCGGGGCGGACAGGTCGGCGTCGGCCTGAGAATCGCGCGTTACTACCAGCGGATTTCGGCATCCAACACGGACCGGATGCGAGGAAACATCGTGCACCAGATCCACGACGGGTACTACGATGTCCTATTGGCCGAAGCCACGCTGGAGGTCTCCACGGCGGCCTATGACCGTGCCGAGGCCCAGTACGAAGGCGTACAACGTTTTTACGAAGCCGGGACGGTATCGGACTATGACGTACTCAGGGCCCGGGTGGAAGTGACCAACGCCCTCCCGCCGGTCACCCAGGCCAGGAACCGGCTCGCGATCGCAAAAGCGGACCTCAAGCGCCTCATCGGGCTGCCCCGGCAGGCGCGTATACGGTGTACCGGCAGCCTCGACGTTGATGTATCCGGCTTGCCGGAGGACATCGAAACCGCCGTGGACCAGGCGCTTTCAAACCGATCGGACCTGAAAGCCGCCCGGTTGCAGACCACGATGAACGATGCGGCGATCCGGCTTGCCCGGGGAGAAAACGGGCTCGACGTATCGCTTTCCGCGGGATACCTGATGCAGGCCCAGGTGAACGACCCCGGTTTCAAGTCGATCGGGTTCAACGACTTCTCCCGAAGCTGGAACACGCTCATTAACGTATCGATTCCGGTCTTCGACGGGAGGCAGAACTCGGGCCGTATCATGCAGGCCCAGGCGGACTATGAGCTGTCGCGTTACGTCGAACGCCAGCTCGGGAAGCAGATCGAGGTGGACGCCACCGAGGCCGTGCTCAATGTGTTGGAGGCGTCGGAACGCGTAAGGGCGGGCGAGGAGGCCGTCGAACTGGCCAGCCGCGGCCTGTCCATCGCGCGGGTACAGTACGAGGGCGGCGTCAGCACCCAACTCGAGCTCATCGACGCCCAGTTCGTCCTGAAGCAGGCCGAGACCGATCACGTTACGGCGAAGTACGACTACGCCACGGCTGCTGCGAACCTGCGGAATGTCCTGGGCATGATGGACGATCGATCCGATGACCGGTAACGCAACCGGTTCGTTGCGGTCTACCGCGCCATGCCGGGCCCCCGGTAAGCGCGTGTGAAAGGCAGGCCGAAGGGTTCCTCGAAGGGCCGGAAGGGCACCAGGTCCGCGATCTCCTGCACCCGGTCCAGGACTGCCACCGGGAGCGGCCCCGACGCCACGTAACCGACGTTCTGCTCGACCTCCTCGACCGACCTCGATCCCGACAGGACCGTAGAGACGGCGGGATTGGACAACACCCAGCGGATCGCGAGTTCCGGAAGCGGCATATCCAGCTCCTCCACCAGGGCGTACAGCCGTCTGAACTGCTCGCGCCGGGGCGGTGACAACCAGGGCGCCCCGCGCTCCACCTGCTCCGTGAAACACGCGGATAGCGCCCCCTGCTGCAAGGGAGATCCCACGACAACCCCCATGTGCTGCTTCAAGGCTTCGGGAAGCACAGCGTGGATCGCTTCCTGCCAGAGCAGGCTGTAGTTGAATGCCGTAAGCACGATGTCATACGCGCCGGTCGCCATGATGGCGGGCAGCGTATACGCAGTGGTGCCGCCCAGACCGGTGTACCGGATCACGCCTTCGGACTTCAGCGCATCGATCAGCTCGCAAACGGGACCGTGAAACCGTTCCCAGTCCGTAAACCAGTCATACTGGCCGGGGCGGTCCGGTTCGTGGATCATGAGTATGTCGATCGCGTCTCTCTTCAACAGTTCCAGGCTGGTCTCCACGGACCGGCGCAACTGGACCGGGTCCCTGGGATCGAAGGGTTGAGGCCGCCCGCCGAGCTTGGTGGAAAGGATGAAGGGTTGCGTCACCCCATCCAGAGCCAGCCCCATCACTTCCTCTGAATCGCGGTACGAAGGCGCCGTGTCCACGAAGTTTATTCCGAGTTCCAGTCTCCGCCGCACCGCCCGAATGCCCTCGGCCCGGTCCGAGCCATGGGATGAAACGAACAGACCGCCCATGCCGATCTCGCTGACCCGTATGCCGGTCTTCCCCAGGATCCTGTGTCGCATGACAGCCTCCGTGTGCCGATTACCTCTTCTTGACAGGCCTGGAATGGATTGTATATAGTCCGACCATCGCAACGCCAGCACATATTAGATAGACCGGCGTGTGTTTATCCGTCTCGGTACGTACCTGGACCGGACGGCGGACCGTCGGTTTCAGTGAGAGAACTTCGATGCCCTACAAGCTTCAGCCCGGCCGGATGCACATGATGCCGACCCATTTCGGACCTGCCGCCGGTCCACGGCAGGGGCCCGATGGACGCCGGTTCGACGGTGTGGACTCGCCGCGGACCACCTCGTATTCCGTGAGTTTCCTGACCCGGCCGGAACAGCTGGAAGCCCTGCTGCCGATTGGGTTCCGGCTGGCCGGTGATCCCGTGGTGACTGTGACGGTTTCTTATATGACCGAAATCGAGTGGCTGGCCGGGAGGGGTTACAACACCCTCGGCGTGAGTTTTCCGGCCGAGTACAGGGGGGAACGGGACCGGGCGCGCGGCCCTTTCCTCGCGGTATTGTGGGAGAACCTGGCCGATCCGATTCTCACCGGGAGGGAACAGCTCGGTTTCTCGAAGATATATTGCGCGATCCCGCCGCCATCCGTGCTGAACGGCGAGACGCGTTGCACGGCGGACTGGCTCGGATTCCGCTTCATGGAAATGAACCTGTCGGAAGTGGAAACGCCGCCCGCGGCAGCGGCCGAAGCACCCGCGGAGCCAGCCGAGGCAGTCGCGACAGGGACGGAGGACACCGAGCTAACCGGAACCCTGCACTACAAATATATACCACGGACCGGAGATTGGGACGAGGTCGACGCGGAATACGCCGTACTGACCCCGTCCGCCACTCCGAACCGCAGGGTGACTGCGCAGCGAACAGTCCGGGGAAGGGTGCGGTTCCACCGGGCGGATTGGCGGGACCTGCCCACGCAGTACCATATCGTGAACGCCCTGGCGGATCTGGAGAAAATCGCCTTCCCGGGCGCAAGTATCATGGAGACCGTCGGGGGCAAGGACCTCAGCGACCAGCGCATCCTGAGGTAGGCGGTCCGGATCGCCCACACCAATTACGGGAAGCACGCGCGTTCCTGGAGCGTACATGGACGGTCGAAGCGAACCGACGGAGCGAATCTTCCACCGTGCGCGGAAGGACCACTGGCCGAGGATTTCACACGGCACCGGATGCTACCTTTATGATACCGACGGCAGAGCCTACCTGGATGCCTGTGCCGGCGTGCATGTGGTCAGCATAGGCCACGGAGTGGAGGAAATCGCGGAGGCCATGGCCGGTCAGGCCCGGAAGGTCGCCTTCGCCTACGGCCAGTTCATCAGTCAGCCGCAGATCGACCTGGCCCGGAAGATCACCGATATGGCCCCGGAGGGATTGGGCCGGGTGTTTTTCGTGTCCGGCGGGTCGGAGGCCACGGAAGCGGCGCTGAAGATCGCACGGAAATACCATCTGGAGTCCGGCAACCCGTCCAAGTACCAGGTCATTTCATGCTGGCAGAGCTGGCACGGCAATACGATCGGCGCCCTGTCCATGTCGGGCCGGTCGGCCTGGCGGAAAGACTACACGCCGTACCTGCTTGATTTCCCTCACATAGCGCAACACAGCACCGACGAACTGGAACGCGTGATCCGCCAGGTCGGCGCAGAGTACATTTCCGCCTTTATCGTCGAGCCCATCCTGGGAACCTCCGCGGCCGGACTGGCGCCGCCGGACGATTACTTCAGCAAGGTAAGGGACCTCTGCGATCACTACCGGATTCTCTTGATCATCGATGAGGTCGTCACCGGGTACGGAAGGACCGGGGTTGACTTCGGGATCGACCACTGGGGTGTCGTCCCGGACCTGATGGCTACCGGGAAGGGCCTGAGCAGCGGATACACGCCCATCGCCGCGACGATAGCGCGGGACGAGATTTACGAGACCATCTATGAAACCGCGCCGGCCTTCGTACATGGCCATACCTACGGCGGCAATCCCCTTTCCTGCGCCACCGCGCTGGCCGTGCAGGAATACGTCGAACGTCATGATCTCGTCGCGCGTTGCGCCGAAATGGGTGAGATGATGCTGGATCACCTGCAGCCGCTGACCGAACTGCCCATGGTGAGCACGGTGCGCGGGAAGGGCCTGCTCTGCGGAGTCGAGTTTGCGGCGGATAAGGCGCGGGGCGCGCTTTTCGATCCGTCGCTGGGCGTGACGGGCCGGGTGGTCCGGGAAGCCTTCGATCGGGGCGTACTGATCATGCCGGGCGCGCCGGGACCCGTGGACGGCGTCTACGGCGATCACGTCGCGATCAGTCCGCCCTACACCGTCAACGAAGACGAGGTGGTCCGGATCGCTACGGTGCTCGGTGAAGCAGTGGAAGCGGTCGAGCGGACGCTCTGACCCTGGCACGCCCCGCCCCTATTGTATGTAGTTCTTTACGCCCAGGTCCAGGTAGGACCGGTAGGCTCCGTCGGCAAAAAGCTGGCTGAACGAGCGCGTGTACTGGAGTACGGTGGTCATCAGGTCCCGTTCCACCCGCAGCGGATGGGCGCGCTGCCTCAGGTTGACGTAGGCGCGAATCAATACGCTTCGACCGTCCGTGGGCAGATACCGGACGTTTGCCGCGAACTCGTCGAGACGGCCCTCGGGCTGGAGGTAGTACTCTACGTTCGAAAGATAGAACGCGGAGATGCGGTCCCCCCTTCCCCGAACGAAATCCCCAATGGCCCTGAGGGCATGGCCGCCCGCGAAGTCTCCCGTGACGGGAATGATGGCGTTGCGGGCCTGCATATCGCGGATGAACCGGTAGTCTTCGTCCGAAGCCAGGAAATTGCCGTAAGCACCCTTTAGGTCCCGGCCCAGAAGGAACGTCCTGTAGGTAATGAAGGATATGCCCCGGTCCCCGTCCGACCGGTACTCCCACCTCAGGTCCAGATGCCGCTCGAAGAATGAACGGTACAGCTCGGACACGCGCCGGGCATCACGATCTCCCGACAACACCTCGAAAGTGTTAATCCAATCCCGGATGCGCTCCAGGTTGCGGCGGAACAGATCTTCGTCTCCGTCCGTTCGATCGAAATATGTCACCAACGCTTCGATCGTGGGCTGGGCGTCAGTGAATCCGGCACGCGATATGGGTTTGCTGAAGAGGATGGAAAGGAATTCCGCCCGTGATTCCGCCAGGGCGAAAATAGCCTTGTAAAGCAGGTGCTCGATGAGGTTGTCCCGGCGGATGTCGAGAATGAACGCGTACCGCGGGCGAACCTGCGCGATGTAGGTGAAATTCTGGTCCGGCCCCACGCCGATGTAGACACCGCCCTCGACACCGAGCCGCTTAAGCGTATGCTTTACGTGGAGATAGCCGGCCTCATTGGAGACGAGGTTGTCGCTGTCGAAAAACCCGCCGGGCTCCGAAAGGGTATCCACAAGGGTCGCATAGCGTTCCGGAGAAAAGGACACGGTGGAGTCCGCCTGCCCGGCACCGCCACAACCCGCGATCAGAAGGAGCATGACGGCAAGGCCGGCCAACCCCGTTCCGGTTCTGAGCATGGATTCCTTTCCCTGGATATTTCGGTGGATTGTCGACTCGTCATTCAGGTCTCACAAATCTTATCTACTATAGCACAGGTCACGGTGGATTCAAAGTTGTTTGTGGACGAAGAAACCCGCTCAGTGATCCATCCATTTGCCGCGGTCCAGGGACCGGTACTGTATGGCTTCGGCCACATGCTCGGCATTTATCGATTCCCCGCCGGCCAGGTCGCTGATGGTCCGGGCGACTTTCAGGACGCGATCGTAGGCCCTGGCGGAAAGACCCAGACGGGCAATGGCGTTTCGCAACAGGTCGTGGGCCCTGCCGTCCAATCCACAGTATTGACGCAGTTCGCGGGGTGTCATGTGTGCGTTTCCAAAAGCGCCGGGATGGTTGGCAAAACGCGGCAACTGTCGTTCCCTGGCCCGGTTGATCCGGTCTCTGACGCGGCGGGAAGGTTCACCGCCGGAACGGCCGCTGAGGTCCCCGTATGGTACCGGCGGCACCTCGACGTGTAAATCGATCCGGTCGAGCAGCGGACCCGAGATCCGGGACATGTACTGGTGTATCCGGGGCGGCGGACAGGTGCATTCGCGGCCCGGGTCGCCGAGGTATCCGCAAGGACACGGATTCATGGCCGCGACCAGGTTGAACCGCGCGGGATAGGAAAGGGACCTGGAAACGCGGGACAGGTTGACCTTGCCGTCTTCAAGGGGCTGCCGGAGCAATTCGAGCACATGCTTCCGGAATTCAGGCAACTCGTCCAGAAAGAGCACGCCGTTGTGGGCAAGAGACACCTCTCCGGGTCTCGGTATGCTCCCGCCGCCGATCAGGCCCGCTTCCGTGATGGTGTGGTGAGGCGCCCGGAAGGGCCGGGTGGTGACCAAAGGGGTAAAGGGCGGGATTTTCCCCGCAACACTGTGAATCTGGGTCGTTTCCAGTGCTTCCTCCAGCGTGAAATCGGGCAGTACGGACGGCACGCAGCGGGCGAGCAGCGTCTTGCCGGAACCCGGTGGACCGATGAGCAGCAGGTTGTGTGATCCCGCGGCGGCCACTTCGATAGCGCGCTTGGCGTGATCCTGTCCTTTGACGATGGAGAAATCGAAGGGATAATCCGCACCGGAAGAAAGCATTGGCCCGGCATCGTGCAGGGACCGTTCAATTCGCTTCCGACCCTGGAGGAAGTGGACCGCGGATTCCAGGGACGGCACGCCGTAAACGTCGATACCGCCGCCCATTGCAGCTTCTTCCGCGTTCTCGCTCGGAACGATCAGCCTGCGCGCGCCGAGGCGGTGTGCGGCGAGCGCAACGGGCAGCGCGCCCCGGATCGGCCGAAGCGCGCCGTCCAGCGACAGCTCGCCCAGCAGGATCGTGCCTTCAAGCGACTGGGCCGGCAACTGTGCCGACGCGGCGAGAATGCCCACGGCAATGGGCAGGTCGAAGGAAGTACCCGCCTTGCGCACGTCCGCGGGGGCCAGGTTGACGGTGATACGCCGGTACGGATAGGTAAAACCGGACTGCTTGATGGCGGCCACGACGCGGTCCTTGCTCTCCCGCACGGCGCTGTCCGGCAGTCCGACGGTCGAGAAATGAGGAAGGCCGTTGGTGATGTGGGTTTCCACCACCACGGGAATCGCTTCGATTCCCTGCACGGCGCCGCTCGATACACGTGATAGCAAGCTGTCCCTCCTTCGAATAATGGTACCGTCTCGGGTCGCATGCCGACCAATCCGGGCTGGATTCAATCGGCGCCAGCACATTCATATCAGTCGGCGGGAAGGGGCGGAATCTAGTTTCCTTTCGCCACTTCGAAGTTTACTGATTTCTGTTGCGACCAGGCCCCTGTTCGCATATATTAGCAGACTGGTTTTTCGGTGAGGTTGATCTTTTGTCCACGATCAAAGACAATCTGGTCCGGGTGTACGACCGTATATCCAGGGCTGCCGAGCGAGCCGGCCGCGAGGCCTCGTCCATTCAGCTCATCGCCGTATCGAAGACCAAGCCCCTTTCGATGATCGAAGAGGCCAGGCGGGCCGGTGTCACGGATTTCGGTGAGAACAGGGTCCAGGAAGCGCTCGAGAAGATCCGCCAGGACGACGGTGCAACCTGGCACCTGATCGGTCCGTTGCAGCGCAACAAGGCCAGGTTCGCCGTGCGGATTTTCGACATGATTCACTCCGTCGACCGCCTTTCCCTCGGCCGGGAACTCGACCGGCGGCTGCAGGCCGCGGGCAGGACCATGCCCGTATTGATCCAGGTCAATACGTCATCGGAGGAGACGAAGGCTGGCGTCGAGCCGGACCGCGCCCTGGAACTCGCGGAGCAGTTGTCCGTGCTGCCCGGGCTGTCCGTAAGGGGACTGATGACGATCCCCGCGTTCACACCCGATGCCGATGATGCCCGGCCCGCTTTCCGGCTGCTCCGTGAAACGCGAGACCGCATCGCTTCCGCCGGGGTCGCGGGCGTGGGTATGGACGTACTCTCCATGGGCATGTCCCATGACTTCGAGGTAGCCATAGAGGAAGGCGCGGACATGGTCCGCATCGGCACGGCCGTTTTCGGTGCGCGCCAGGCTTGAAACGCCGATAATCCGGCAATGAACGGGACCCTTTATGGGACTGATCGAATTCATCATAAACATCTACATGCTGGCCTTCGGACTCCGCCTGTTCATGCCTGCCGCGAGCCCCTTCAGCGAGAACCCGATCCAGCGGGGACTGTACACGGCGACCGAACCGGTGCTTCGGCCCATCCGCCAGGTAATCATGCGCGGCGAACCGCGTTTCGACTGGTCGCCCGTCTTTGCCATAATCGCCCTCGTGATCGTGCGGGGATTCCTGGTGACGACCGTCATGGGCGTGCCCCTGTCCACTTCCCTGGCCGCCGGAATGCTGGACGTTTTCGATTTCGTGGTGCGGGTGCTCGCCATCCTGTTTCTCGGCGCTTTCTTCATATCCATCGAATCTCCGTTCGCGTTCAGCCAGTCCGGACATATGATGCACAACATCGCCCACTTCTTCCTGGCCCCGATCCGCCGATTCACCGGCTACCGGATCGGACGGCCGGACGTGTCCGCACTGCTGGGCATCGTACTGCTTGGCGTTCTGCACGGTCTCGTACTGTACCAGGCCGGAGCGTTGGTGGCACAGGCCGCCGGCACTCCGGCGGACATGATCCTCGAGAGCATCGTCTACGTGATCGACTTCATTTTCGACGTGCTCTTCATCGTGATACTCGTACGCGCGGTGCTTTCGTTCTTCAACCCGGACACGGGCAACGCGCTTTTCCAGATTCTCATTCTATTCAGCGATCCCATTCTGGCGCCAATCCGCAGGATCCTGCCGTCGACGTACGGCATTGATTTTTCGCCGCTGATCGCCATTCTGATACTGAGGTTTATCCAGGTGAGTCTCCTGCCCCTGTTACTGCGGATCTGACAGGAGCGCGACCAGCAGACCAGGAAACAGAGGTGAACGCATGGACATCAGCCCGGAGGAAATACGGGAAAGGAAATTCAAGACGCGCTGGGTCAGCGGCTACGATATGGATGAAGTGGAAGCGTTTCTGAACAGTGCCGCCGGCGCGTTCGAAGACCTTGCAAAGGAAAACGACTCGCTGCGGGCCAGGATGGCGGAAATGGACAGCGAGTTGTCCGATGTGGGCCGGAGGCGGAAACTGCTCGAGGACGCGCTCGTGTCCGCGCAGAAGGTCATTCACGACATGAAGGCCAATGCGATGAAAGAAGCGGAGAACGTATTGAAAGATGCGGAGAACAAGGCGGACCGGTGGATCTCCGACGCGAACAACCAGGTCGCTGAAATCAAGCGGGAACTGGGCGCGCTCACCACGTTGAGGAAGGACTACGAGGTCAAATTCAGGATTCTGCTCGAATCCCACCAGGAGCAACTCGACGCCATGCGGAGCATGGACCGGGAAAGCGGCGAGCATCCGGCGCCGGGCCCCGCACCACAACCCCGGCCAGGCTGATTTCCGGCCAGGGTAAACGTCGGCCGGGCTGATTTCCGGCCAGGCTGAATCCCGGCCAGGCTGAATCCCGATCGGGTTGATTCCGGGGGTCGCCCGATATCTAAAGGCAGACACACGCGAACGAATGACATACGAGCGAATCTCTCGGCTGGCCGGCAGGATGGACGATCGCTTGCGGGGAAACAGGATCGTCGGCCTGTCGCTCCCGGAATTACCTCCTGAGGCCTGTCCCTGGAGCACGGTGAGTGCGCCCGAATCCTGGGCGCCCTTTGAAACCGTGTACCGGGCGGGGCCGGTATTGCTTCCCTGCCTGGGAAGGGCCATGGACCCGGAACGCCGCATCGATGCGGTGCGGGTCCTGCGGATGCTCCGGGCCGAAAGCCTTTTGTGCGCAACCGGATGTTCCGCGCTGAATCGCGGATGCGAAGCGGGTTCATTCGTGATCGTGGACGACCATGTAAACTGCACCGGCGAGAATCCGCTTCGGGGACCAAACGACGAACGGCTGGGTCCGAGGTATCCCGACATGGGCGCGCCCTATGACGCACGCTGGTCGAACGCTCTCAAAAGAGGCGCGGCCTCACTGGGACTTGAGCTGCGGGGCGTCGTGTATGGACGGGTCGCACGGTCCGGGGCCGGTGAGGAGTTCGCCGTGTGGGTCCGGACGGGAATCGACGTGGTCGGCGAAGGTTTGCTGGATGAAGTGATTACGGCCGTACACTGCGGCCTGCCGGTCGCCGCGGTGGGAGTCGTTGAAAAGAGTTTGACGGTCGACGGAAAAGTCTTATGTTCGTCGATACCCGCGCGAAGTGAGGATTACGGTAGGTTGGCTGCTATCATCAATCAATGTCTTCTTTGCCGTGGAGGTATGGATGACGGGTGAAGATCTGAAACGATTCGAAAAGCTCCTGCTCGAAAAACGCGAAACGCTGTTGCATGAGTTGGGCTATTTCGGAAACAAGACGATTAACTCTGCGGCGCGCGATGTCGCAGGCAGTTATCCCTTTTCGGAACACCCGGCGGACCAGGGTACCGAATCGATGGAGCAGGAACAGGCCTATGACCTCGCCTCCCGCGAGGGTCGATTCCTGTTTCATATCGACGAAGCCCTGGAGCGCATCAAGAACGGCGCCTACGGACTTTGCTACGTATGCAATGGAGAAATCGGCAAGGCCCGGCTCGAGGCCGTACCCCACGCCCGTATGTGCATTGAGTGCAAGTCCAAGGAAGAACGAGGTCTGATCTAACATTTCCGGACTGAAAGCTTTGGCAAAGCCGGCCGTCGTCTGCGCCGGTATCCTGATCCTGGACCAGATTACCAAGATCGCCGTTCAGCAGGGGATGGCGCTTCACCAGTCCTATCCCCTCCTGGGGGAAGTGGTCCAGTTAACGTACATTCAGAATCCCGGAGCCGCGTTCGGCATCACCCTCGGCGGCCGCTGGTTCTACCTGGTGCTGTCGGTTATCGCCTGCGCGGTCATGATCTACTACCTGTTCAGGCTTCCCCCCGTCGAGCGGTGGGGACGGTATGCGATGATGAGCATACTGGGCGGCGCGATCGGCAACCTGATCGATCGCGCGGTCTACGGCGCGGTTACGGATTTCATCGATATCGGCGTGGGAGCGTACCGATGGCCCGTATTCAACGTGGCGGACTCCGCCATCACCATCGGGATCATCCTCCTGTTCACGCGACTGTCCGCCATCAACCGGATATTGAACGATGAAGCGCCTTCCGGATGAATGGGAGGGATCCTTCGTCGAGACCGTGGTGCCCGCCTCGCAGTCCCAGTGGCGACTGGACCGGTACCTGTCGGAAACGGACCTGCCGGTAACCAGGTCGAGAATACAGCGCTGGATCCGGGCCGGCGCGGTTTCGGTCAACTCGGTCGTCGTGGAAAAGTGCGGCCACGGGGTTTCCGAAGGCGACGTCGTCGCCGTGACCATACCCGAAACCCCTCCCTCGACCGCGGAGCCGGAGCCCATCCCACTGGACATCGTCTACGAAGACGAAGCGCTCCTGGTGGTGAACAAGGCGGCGGGCATGGTCGTGCATCCGGCCTGCGGTCATGCGCGTTCGACGCTGGTAAATGCCCTGTTGCACCACTGCGGAAGCCTGGAGCAGTTCGACGATCCGGTCCGGCCGGGTATCGTACATCGCCTGGACAAGGATACGTCCGGTCTGATGATCGTGGCGAAACGGGAAGACGCCCACGCGTTTCTCTCCCGACAGCTGGCCGAGCGGCGCATAAAACGCGGCTACACCGGCCTGGCATGGGGCAGTTTCGCCGAACCCTCGGGGACGATCGACGCGCCGGTCGGACGGCATCCCCGGTTCAGGCAGCGGATGGCCGTGGTGGAAGAGAGCCGCGGCCGCCGGGCCGTCACCCATTACCGCGTGAGCGAATCCATGGAGGACGGGTCGTTGCTGGCCCTGGCGCTGGAAACCGGCCGTACACACCAGATCAGGGTTCATCTGGCCCACCTGGGCCATCCCGTCATCGGCGATCCGGTCTACGGGGGGCGGCACAAGCGACTGGCGGGCACGGCGCCACGGCGCCGTCCGAAATTGAAAGAGATGCTGGATGTCCTGCGGCGGCAGGCGCTGCATGCATCCGAACTGGAGTTTATCCATCCCTTCTCGGGCCGGACCCATTCCTTCAAGGCCATCCTGCCCGACGACATGAAACAGGCTGTCGCCATGCTGTCCGACAGTACGTGTACGACCGGCCTCCGATCGGTACGACAAGGGGCCTGAAACCGCCCGCAAAACGAGGCGCACTTTCCCGATATCGCCATGCTCGATTCAACAGTCGTCGAAGCGCGTTCGGATATCCTGTGGCACCGTGTGGTCGATGGGCTGACCCGCATGACGGCCGCAACGGGAGAAGCCGACCTGTCCGCTGCGATCGAAGAGATCTCGCTGGAGCTGTCCGGTGCGGAAGCCTGCCGGTTCTTCATGGTGGACTGCGTCTCGAACCGGATCGTCTTCGAAACTACCGGCCGATATTTAATCCTGCCCGGTACGGAGCGTGAGGTCGAGGCGTTGCTGGACTGGCTGCGAGCCCAGCCGAGCACCCGGCTGGTCGAGGACGTCCGGCAGTTGGACTGGCCCCTGCAGACCGTGTCCGGCCGCGATGTGCTGACGGGCCAGGCCGTACTTTTCCATCACCAGATCGACGAACGGTTTCACTGCGTCCTGCTCGCGGCCATGGCGTCCGGCGAGACCGGTTTCGACCCGGAACGCCTCGAGGTAACCATCTCCCTGGCGCGCCACGCCGGCTACGCGGTCACGCGTCTGTTGCATTTCAAACTGGCCCGGCGGGAGATGATCCACCGGACCGCCCTGTACGAGGTGGGCAAGCGGATCAGCAGTTCGCTGGACCTGGGCGAGGTCCTGAACCTCATCATCGACGCGCTGCAGACCGTGGTGCCCTACGATGCGGCGGTCATCTTCCTGCTCGACGAGGACCAGAACGCGGTAGTCGAACAGACCATCCGGGGATATTCGCCGGATCTGGACGCGATCAACCTGAAGATGGGCGAAGGCATCAGCGGATCCGCGGCCGAGACCGGAAAGGCGATCATCGTGCCGGACGTGTCCCTGGACGACCGGTACGTGCAGCACCGGCCGGGCACGAAATCGGAAATGGCCGTTCCCATGCTTTCCGGGAACCAGGTCATCGGGGTCTTCAACATCGAAAACGACCGGGCGAACGCCTACGACGAGGAGGCCCAGTCCCTGCTGGAGGCCTTTGCATCCCAGGCGAGTATCGCCATTCAGAACGCGCGCCTCTTCGATGACGCGCGGCGGAGCCGGTTGCTGGACCGGGAACTGGAGGTCGCCGGCGAGATTCAGCGCGCCTTGCTGCCTCGCGCCGTGCCCGATGTGAAAGGCCTTTCCCTGGCCGCATTCAGCGAACCCAGCAGGGAGGTCGGGGGCGACTTCTATGATTTCATTCCATTTTCGGACAAGCAGCTGGGCGTGGCCGTGGGCGACGTGGTCGGCAAGGGTATTCCCGCCGCGCTGACCATGGCTTCGCTCTATACGTCGTTCCACGAATTCGCCAATTACTACGTCTACCTTCCGAGTTACGTCATCGGTCACGTCAACGAGGTCCTTTACGAGGTCACGTCCGCGGACCGGTTCGCCACCCTGTTCTACGGTATCGCGAACCTGCAGGAAAACACCTTCGTCTACTGCAACGCCGGTCATCCACCGCCCCTGCTGTGCCGGAAATCCGGTGAAACGGTCAATCTTCACGCAGGGGGCCTGATCGTCGGTTCGTTCGAGGACGCGAGTTTCGAGGACGGTCGCGTGTACCTGGACGATGGAGACGTCGTGGTCCTGTATTCGGACGGCCTCATCGAGAAGTCCAACCTGGAAGACGAGATATTCGGCATCGAACGGCTGGAACAGGCGATCAAGGACTGTCATGACTGTCCGGTCGAGGAGATCCGGGACCACGTGATCGCAGTGTGGCGCGCCTTCGTGGGCGGCGGCGGCCAGGACGACGACACGACGATGATCGTCGTAAAGAAGGAATCATGAAAGAAGGAACCATAGGTTTCAAGGGTGGACCGGCGGCAGGCATGGCCGGTCAACGTGGGATTCACGCGCAGGGAACAGCGGAGGACTTCGCATGGGCGTTCGTATAGGGTTTATCGGAACCGGCGGCATTGCGGGCATGCACCTGGGACTCCTGCCGGAAATCGAGCGGGCCGAACTCGTGGCGTACGCGGACATCCAGGTCGAGCGCGCGCAGGCGGCGGCCGACCGGTGCGGAGGCCGCGCGTACGGCGACTACCGCGAGATGCTGGGCCGGGAAGAACTGGATGCCGTGTACGTGTGCCTCCCGCCCTTCGCCCACGGCGATCCCGAAATGGCCGTGCTGGAACGCAACCTCCACCTGTTCGTCGAGAAACCGCAGGCGCTGGACGTCGATACCGCGCGTGACATCGCGGCAAAAGTCGAAGAACGTGGCGTCCTCTCGTGCGTGGGGTACAACTGGCGGTACCTGGACGCGACGGAAAAGGCGCGGAACCTGCTGTCCGGCGTGCGGCCGGCCCTGGCGATCGGATACTGGATCGGGAACACGCCCGGATCCCCCTGGTGGCGCGTGAAGTCCAAATCGGGTGGACAGATCGTGGAGCAGACCACGCACGTGTACGACTGCGCGCGGTACCTCATGGGAGACGTGGTCAGCGTCTACGCGGCGGGGACGAAGGGACGGATGCTGGATCTGCCGAACTACGACGTGGAGGACGCCAGCACGGTGTCGCTCGTGTTCGAAAGCGGCGCCGTGGCCACCATACTCTCTTCCTGTGTCGCCGAACAGGGTTACGGAACCGCCCTGGAGGTCATTGCCCGGGGGCTCACGGTGAAGATCGCCGGAGGCAACCTGGAGGTCGTGCGCGAAGAAGAAACGGTGCGGTATCCCGGCCGGAACAACCCTTACCAGCTCGAGAACGAACTTTTCCTGCAGGCCATCGAAGAGGAGAATCCATCCCTCATCCGATCGGCCTACGGCGACGTCGTCAACAGCCTCGCTGTCACCCTCGCGGCGAATGAGTCCATGGAATCGGGGGAGGTCATCCAACTCACGTAGACCGCACGGTCAGCCGGAATGCTCCGTGGACGAGCCGCCCCGGACGGTACCGTGCCGGCCTGGTCAGCCCAGGTAGTGCCTGAGGTTGTCGAGTCCGATGCGAACGCCGTCGACGGGGTGCTCGAGTCCTTCGAATTCGATGGAAAGCACGCCATCGTATCCGTGGCGTGAGAGGACGTGCAGGCAGGACGCCAGGGGGACTTCCCCGTGGCCGACGATAGCGCCCCTGAGATAGTTGCCGCCCCGGGTCCGGAACCATCCCTCACCGGGGTCGGTGGCCGTGCCCGGCCGGGTGTGGAAGTCCTTGGCGTGGACGTGAAAGGCGTAGGGGATCAGGCGTCCCACGGCGGCGTCTGGCGGTTCGTCCACGCACAGGAAGTTGCCAATGTCGATGAGCACGCCGAAATTCTCGTGATTCACGCCATTGACCAGTCTTTCCACCCGCTCACTGTCCTGGCAGAACATCCCGTGGTTCTCCACCATGGTCCGGACGCCCAGGTCCGCAGCGAACTCCGTGACCGCCCGGATCGCAGGGACGAGGACGGCCAGGGCATCATCGAATGAACGCTCGCCGGGACGGCTGTCGGGGAATCCCCTCGTGGCATCGTGGCGCATGCCGGGCGCGCCGAGCAGGTGGGCAATGCGCACCTCGTCTTTCACCCGCTCCACCTCGCGTTGCCAGTCTCCCCCGCTACCGTTGATGAAATCCGCGCCGACCGTGTAGTTGGCGATGGGAAGACCCGCCCCATCGCAGGCCGCGCGCACATCGGGAGCATACCGTTCGAACGGCTCGCCTCCGGGCGGGTGCAGCGAGGAGAACTCGATCACGTCGTATCCGAGTTCCGCCGTCTTGCGGATGGCGTCGAATTCCGTCATCTCGCCGCTTCGGACCAGCCGGCTGTAGCTGTATGAACTGACCCCGATCTGCATGGCACTCCCGGGTGGGCTCACGAGGCGGAAACGACGGGCGGGCGGACCGTATGCTCGTATTCGGCGAGGACTTCCGTTACGGGCGGTGCATCGGGAAAGAAAGAGAGGATGCGCAGCAATACGTTGTCCAGCATGATATCGGGACAGGACGCTCCGCAGGTCAGGATGATGTCGACGGGCCGGGTGGCCGGAAGCCAGTCTATGGTCGCGACGATCGACTTGGATTCCAGGTCGAAGTGGCGGATCTGCCTGTCCGACAGGATGTCCTTGCTGCTGTTGATGAAGAAGGTGCTGATCGTTTCCTCGCAGAGCTCCACCAGGTGGGAGGTGTTGGACGAGTTGTAGCCGCCGACGACGAGGGCGACGTCCGCCCCCTTGTCGATCATGGCGTAGGTGGCGTTCTGGTTCTCGTTACTCGCGTAGCACAGGGTGTCGGAAGTATCGGCGAAGTGATCGGCGATGCGCTCGGGGCCGTGCCGTTCCTCCAGCGCTTCCCTGATCAGCCGCGCGATCTCGTGGGTCTCGCTGGCGAGCATGGTGGTCTGGTTGATCACGCCGACCCGGTTCAGATGGATTTCCGGATCGAAACCCTCCGAGCAGTTGTCGCCGAATACTTCGAAGAACCGGTCCGTGTCGACCTCCCCCGTGATGATATCGGCGAGGATGTGAGTTTCCTCCCGGTTCCGCACCACGACGGTCGGGGCCTGCTGGACGCTGTGTGAAAAGGTTGCGCGCGTCTCTTCGTGCCGGGGCTTGCCGTGAATGACGACCGTGAACCCCTGCTGGCCGATCTGTCCGCCCCGGGTCCAGACCTTCTCGACGAAGGGGCAGGTCGTATCGTACGTGCAGAAATCGATCCCGCGGCGGGTCAGCATTTCCTTGACCTCCACCGTGGTGCCGAAGGCGGGGACGACAACCAGGTCGTCCCGGGTCAGTTCGTCCCAGGGAATGAGCTGTTCGCCTAGGGTGGTATGGATGAACTGGATGCCCCTGGACTGCAGGTCGGTATTGACATTCGGATTGTGGATCATCTCGCTAAGCAGGAAGATCCGCTTATCCGGGTTTTCCTCCAGCGTCTTGTACACAATCTCGATCGCGTTTTCCACGCCGTAGCAGAAACCGAAATGACGGGCGAAAACGAACCGTACGCCACCGAAATCCAGCACGGAGGGCGTCAGGTCCTTCTTCTTGGGATCTACCAGCCGCCGGCCCTGCTTGATCCGGGAGGTGATTTCACTCTTATAGTAGCTGGGAATGTCGAACTGGCGCGCCATCGCTAAGCCCTTGTGGATATGGCCTTTACCGGTATACCAATTTAACGGAAAGCGCCCGTGAGGGCAACGGTTTTCGGCTCAGTACCGGCTAGATCCGGTGCGCGAGGGTTTCGTCGATATGTTTTTTAAGGTAGACGGTAAAGGGCGTGCCGCCCGTGCCCACGTGGCCCTTGTTCTCCTGCTGCCCGGGCTTGAGCACGTACATGGCGGCGTACTCGATATGCAGCCGCCGGAATTCGTACAGCGCCTTCACCGCGGCGTTGTAGGCGTTTTTCAGGCCGGGCTCGCCGTTCCCTCGTTCAAGGACGAACGCCCGGACGGAGGGTCCCGCTTCCACCGTCTCGATGAAGTGCCGGTCCTGCACCGGCATGTAGTCGCGCATTTCCATCAGGTAGGCCCGCATCTCATCGTAACCGTGCTCGATCCCGAGAAAACCGTCCACGGCGTAAATGACCGCGCTCTGCGCCCCGGTTTCACCGCGGAACTGCCGGGGCTTTCCTTCATAGGCCTCCACGCCCGAATACACCATGCCTTCGGGAAGCTCGGGGTTGTTCTTCCAGCCGAACATGTACGGCCTGACCCGGTGATAGTAGGTATTGGGATCGCACCGTTCCGTCATGCGTTCCAGGACCGCCCGCATTTCGTTGAGCGTCCCGGTCACGGCGTCCAGGCAGCGCGTAACGGTGCCGGCGTCGCCCCGCGCCACCGCGTCCTGACCGGGGATCAGCACGGAGAGCGCCCTCCCCGAGACCGCCTCGATATGCACGTGGATCGTAACGAACCACTCTTCGTCCATCCCGCCGAGGAAATTCAGCATCATGTGGAGATTGCCGACCTCAACGGGACCCTGGCGATCGAATCTGCGCCAGTTGTACATGACCTGGGAGGCGTAGGTCAGCATGGGCGGTCGTCCAAGGCGGCAGGCTACGCCGTGCCAGGCCGTGGCCAGGTTCCGGGGGATGGCCGTGGCCACAGGGTGATCGGGGGCGAAAACGTACATGTTGGCCAGGAAGGAAAGCAGGCTCATGGCCCGTTCATGCTCGGCCAGGGTTTCAAGGCTGCACCCCGGAAAGGGGGGAAGATCCTCTATCGTGGGGCGGATATACCGCGTCAGGGCCAGCTTGGGCAGCACGCTGCCGGCCAGTTCCCAATCTCCGAAGGGTTCGGGCAGGCGAGAAAGGGGATCCTCGGGAGGAAGAAAACCGTGGGTGAAGTCGCGTGTTACAGGCGACATCAACGCGGCGTACAGGGGATCCGGTTCCACCTGGGTCATGGGAGACCATCCGGGATGCGTCCCGCCGAGAGACCGCCCCATCTTCAGGCGGTTATCTGGAAATCCTCGGCGTTCGGATCGTATTCGTCGAACAGGTCTTTTTTGGCGTAGTCCGCGGGGATGTCGCGGTACACTTCGAAGGGAGGATCGGCCCGGTATTGATCCGGATCGATCAATCCGTCCACCTCGCCATCCCGGACCAGATGCACGTTCACGTCATCGATCGAGGGCGGGCACAGTCCCCGTTCGATCCCGACCTGCAGATATACCAGGTTCCCGGGTTCGAAGCCCATGAGATGGGCCGCCACGAGGTCCACCGCGGCCATGGATGCGCCGGCAACGACGAGTCCGGCGGGAAAGTTACGACCCAGGTAGAAGGCGTTTCCGTCCCGCCCCACGATGCCCTCCACCACGTTGAAATCGGGCTGGCAGGCCAGGAAAACGTCCCAGTGCATGTGGGCGATGGTCCGCTGCCAGGCCTCGTGGTCCTCGACGCCCATCCATTCCCTTCCCTGCTTTCGCCGGTCGTCGCGCCCGAACGTGGCGCGCCACGCGTCCGAACAGAGGTGCCGTTCCGTGACCGGAATCATGACGCCCTGCTGGTTCTTGCCACACAGGGTGACCACGCCCAGGTTGTGGGTCTTCAGCTTGGGTACGTTGACATAGAATACGTTCTCCGCGGCCGCCCAGCGAGAAATCCCGATGTTGTGAAGCTGAACCGTGTTCCCCGGGGTGACGCGCACGTTGCCGTAGTCCGCCAGCTCGAGCAACCGCACGCGTTTTTCGCGCGCCATCTCCGTGTAGCCGCTTCGGGCCCAGGCCAGGTCGCGCTGGGCCTTCGAAGTCAGCCGGCTGGTCGCTTCACCGACGTATACCTCGTCGACCGGAACGCCCACGTCTTCGACGAAGTAATCGACGAGACCGGCCACGAAGGCCGGATGGGTGACGATACCGCTGTTCCGCGGCGCCCCGGCGGTGACGTTGGGCTTCATCATCACGGCGCGGTTGCCGGGATCGACGTCCAGTGCGCGCAGCATCTCACGAGCCGGTCCGGCGAAGGCCGCATCGCTCAACGCGTCTTCGCCGTCCAGGCGGGTTTTAAGGATATACACATCGGGTCTGGACATATTCTCATCTCGCGTGGCCCGCCGCGATCACGCCCACCGGCTCATGGTGACTTTCTGCCGCGTATAGAAGGCAAAACCTTCCTTTCCCTGGATGTGCAGGTCGCCGAAGAACGAGCCGTTCCAGCCCGAGAACGGGAAGAACGCCATGGGGGCCGGCACGCCCACGTTGATACCCACCATCCCCGCGCTCACCCGGTTCCTGAACGTCCGGGCGGCCTTTCCGTCGCCCGTGAACAGGACCGCGGCGTTGCCGAATCCGCTCTGGTTGCAAGCCTCTATGCCCTTGTCGAGGCTTTCGGTGCGGATTACGGAGAGGACCGGACCGAAGATCTCCTCGCGGACGATCTTCATGCCGGTGGACGCTTCGTCGAAAATCGTGGGACCCAGGTAGAATCCGTCCGGCGTTTCCGGCACTTCGACCCCCCGGCCATCGCGGTAGAGCGAAGCGCCGTCCGACAGGCCCGCGGCAATGTATCCGTGCACCTTGTCGAGGTGCTGCCGGGTTACCACCGGCCCCATGTCCGCCTCGGGATCCCGGTCCGTCGGGCCGATCTTCATCCCGTCCAGGGCTTCGCGCAGCGGAGGCAGCACGCGTCGGGCTGCATCATCCACCGTCACCGCCACGCTGCCGGCCATGCACCGCTCCCCGGCGCAGCCGTATACCGATCCAATCAGGGCATCCACCGTGAATTCCGGATCCGCGTCAGGCAGGATGACCATGTAGTTCTTTGCGCCGCCGGCCGCCTGCACGCGCTTGCCGTGAGCCGTCGCGGTCTGGTAGACGTGCCGGGCCACGGGCGAAGACCCGACGAAGGAAACGGCATCGATGCCTGGATGGGTGCAGAGGGCGTTGACCACATCCACGCCGCCGTGCACGAGGTTCATCACGCCGGGCGGCAGTCCGGCTTCCTGCAGGAGTTCCACGAGCCTGACGGCGGTCAGCGGCACCTTTTCCGACGGCTTGAGCACGAAGGTGTTTCCGCAGACGATGGCGATGGGATACATCCACATGGGAACCATCGCTGGGAAGTTGAAGGGCGTAATCCCCGCGCAGACACCCACGGGCTGCCGGATGGTGTCGCAATCGATCCCGCTGGCAATCTCTTCCAGTGCGTCTCCCATGAGCAGCGTCGGCGCCCCGCAGGCAAACTCCACGACCTCGATGCCCCTCCGCACCGAGCCTCGGGCTTCCTCCAGGGTCTTGCCGTGCTCCCGCGTGACCAGCCTGGAAAGTTCCTCGAAATGCGCTTCGAGCAGATGCACGTACCGGAAGAGTATCCTGGCCCGGTCCACGACCGGCGTGGCCGACCAATCTGACAAGGCTTCCCGGGCGGCTCGAACCGCGGCATCGACTTCGGAAGCGCCGCACATGGGCGTCCTCGCGATCACGCTGCCGTCCGATGGATTGAAAACCGGTTCCGTGGCCGCGTCTAACGCGCCGGTCCAGTTACCTCCGATGAACAGTGGGCATCCGTTCGTTTTCTGATCACGCATGTGCTTCCTCGGTTTCTTCCTCGGGTACAATTTGAGTAGGTTGGATGTAAGCGATATCGATCAGCCCACGGCTTCGGGCTTGCCGCTCTCCGCCGATTTGTAGGCCGCCTCGGTCAACTGCACGACGCGCAGGCCGCAGATCGGCGGGGCCTGCACTTCCGCTTCGCCCAGGATGGCCTCGATGAAGTTCTCCGCCGGGGGCTTCCCCCGGCCCGGAGTCTGCGGCAGCCGGATATCCTCTCCCTTCCGATGGACGAAGAGGGGCTCGGAAGCGCCGAAACGCATCACGCCTTCGGTGCCGTAGAAGGTGAACTCCTCGCGCCATTCGGGCGACATGGAGGTGTAGGACAGGTTGCCGACGGCGCCGTTCGTGAACTCCACCGAGATGGCCGTATTCACGTCGACCTGGGTGCCTTCCGGGTTGATGAACGCGTGGACGGACTTCGGTTCCAGGCCCGTCGTCCACAGCAGGATGTCATTGATATGGCTGCCCGTGTCCATGAAGTGCCCGCCGCCGGACAGCTCGGGATCGGCGCGCCACGAGGCACCCGGGCTGAAGATCCCCAGGCAGTCCTGGGCGATGATTACGTGGACGAGGCGCACGTCGCCGATGACGCCGTCCCCGATCATCTCTCGGGCCTTGATGAACTTCCCCTCGCCGTGTCGCTGGTAGGCGACGGCCAGCACCCGGTCCGCCCGTTCCGAGTATTTGATGAAGTCCCGTGCGTCCCGCGTCGTCGTTGCCATGGGTTTTTCCACGAGCACGTGCAGTTCCGCCTCCAGGCTCGTCCGGACCTGATCCGCGTGGCGGGTATGGGGCGTCGCGATGACGATGGCGTCCAATGTCTCCCCGTCGATCATCGACTCGAGCGAAGCGTAGTGGTTCAATCCCTGTGCGGACGGCCCCAGGGTCTTTTCCATCCGGTTCATCGCGACCGGATCGGTATCGAACAGAGACACGACCCGGACGTCTTCTCGGGCGGACAGCAACCGGGCGTGGTGGCCGCCCATGCCGCCGGCGCCCGCAATGCCGATTCGGAGCGTTTCCATGAAGCGTGGTCCTCGAGATGGCCTGGTTACAACTGGAATGATGAGATAAAGTACCGGACCCGGTCGTTGCCGACCGTTACCGGCGATGGTTCACTATAAAAACGGGGCGTTTAAAGATCAAGCAACAAAATGGAAAGTGCTTGACAGGCGTTCCGCCGGGCTCATAGGTTGGCCTTCGTTGTCTGCCTCATCACCCTCGCATGGAAGACCTCATGGAAAACTCGCTGCTTGAATACGTCGGCAACGTGCAGGCCCTGGTATGGGGAGTGTCCTTGCTGGTGCTGCTGGGCGGCACGGGACTCTACCTGACCATACTGTTGAAAGGCGTGCAGTTCCGCTCCCTGTGGCACGCGCTCCACCTGGCATTCTTCAGGCGTCGCGAAGCCGGCGCCGAAGGCGATATCAGCCACTTCCAGGCCCTGATGACCGCGCTGGCGGCGACCGTCGGTACGGGAAACATCGCCGGCGTGGCCACGGCCATCGCGGCCGGGGGACCCGGCGCGCTTTTCTGGATGTGGATGACGGGCCTGGTGGGCATGGCCACGAAATACTCGGAAGCGGTCCTGTCGGTCAAGTACCGCGAGACGGATTCGAAGGGGCTCATGAAGGGCGGCCCCATGTACTACATCTCCAACGCCATGGGCTGGAAGTGGATGGGGGCGGCCTACGCGCTGTTCGCGGCGCTCGCGGCCTTCGGCATCGGCAACATGACCCAGTCGAACTCCATGGCCGACGTGCTCCAGAGCAGTTTCGGCGTGGACCCGTGGGTCACCGGCGTCGTCCTGATGATCGGCACGGGGCTGGTCCTGATCGGTGGGATCAAGAGCATCGGCCGGGCGGCCAGCCTGATCGTCCCCACGATGATCGTGCTGTACATCCTCGGCGGACTTACCGCCATCCTGTTGAACGCCTCGGCGATCCCGGGCATCTTCGAGCTCGTGGTCACCCATGCATTCACGCCCGCCGCGGCCGCCGGGGGTTTCGCGGGCGCGATGGTCCGGCAGGCGGTACAGTTCGGCGTGGCCAGAGGCATCTTCTCCAACGAGTCCGGCCTGGGCAGCGCGGGCATCGCCGCCGCGGCCGCCCAGACGAAGGACCCGGTCACCCAGGCCCTGGTGTCCATGACCCAGACCTTCATCGACACCCTGGTCGTGTGCACGATCACCGGTTTCACCATCATCGGTACGGGGGTCTGGCTGTCGGGCGACACGGGCGCGCCGCTCACCGCGGCGGCTTTCGCCAGCGGCCTGCCGGGCGGATTCGGGGGATACCTGGTCGCCGTGGGCCTGGTTCTGTTCGCCTATTCGACGATCCTGGGCTGGAGTTACTATGGCGAGAAATCGGTCGTATACCTGCTCGGTGAACGCTCCGCGTTGCCTTACCGCATGCTGTTCTGCCTCTTCGTAGGGGTCGGCGCCGTGTCGGAACTGGAACTGGTCTGGGGAGTCTCCGATATCATGAACGGACTGATGGCCTTCCCCAACCTGGTCGCCCTGCTCTTCCTTTCTCCCATCGTCGCCGCGGAAACCCGGCGGTACTTCGGCAGACATGACGCGAAGACAGCATAGACGGATATTCTGGGTGCTCGTGGTCGTGCTGGCCGCGCTCCACGTCGATTTCTTCAACCACGGCATCTCCCCTCCCCCGCTCTTCGGCTGGCTCCCTGTAGACCTGGCCTACCACATCGTCTGGGTGATTGCCGCCGCCGCGCTCGTCCTCTACTTCACCAAATACGTATGGCGGGACTTCGATGGGTCCTGAAACGACCATATACGTCGTGGTGGTGGTGTACTTCGCCGTGGTATTGGGCATCGGCGCCGCCGCATTCCGCCGGTCCCAGCCGACGGCCGAAGACTACTTCCTCGGGGGCCGCCTCGCCAAGTCGCTCGTCATGTTCATGGCCCTCTTCGGCACGAACATCACGCCCTTCCTGATCATGGGCATTTCGGGGCTGGCCTACCATCACGGCTACGGGGTGTTCGGCTACACGGCGGCCATGGCGGCCCTGATCATCCCCGTGGCCTACTACGTCATCGGCTACCCCGCGTGGATCGCGTCCCGGAAACTGAAGGCCGTGACGCCCGCCGAACTGCTCGCCCGCCGGCTCGACAGCCCCAACCTCGGCCGGCTGCTCTTCGTCGTGTACTTCGTCTTCATGCTGCCCTACCTGTCCACCGGCGTCGCCGGCGTGGGGCTGGCCGTCGACGTGTTCACCCAGCAGGCCATCTCCTTCGAAGTCGCGGCGGCTGGCATCCTGGTCATCACGCTGCTTTACACCACCACGGGCGGCATGCGGGCCACCATGTGGACCAACGTGTTCCAGGGCCTCGTCTTCGGCGTGTTCCTCTACGTATCGATCTTCGTCGTCGCGGCCGATTTTGGCGGTGTATCAGGCGTCATGCAGGAAGTCGCCCGACGTTTCCCGGAACTCACGGCCACGAAAGACACGCCGCCCTTCACGACGGGCAACTGGTTTGTCTGGGGCATGGCCATGGGGCTGGTCGTCCTCGCCTTTCCCCATCTGCTGGTGCGCGTATTCGCCGCGAAAGACGTGAAATCACTGAAGAACTCCATCCGGTATTATCCCATCATCATGATCGGGTTGATGCTGGTGGCCACGCTCTACGGCGTGTGGGGCCGCATCGAATTCCCGGATTTCGTGGGCAGAGATTCCGACATGGTCTTCCCCATGGTGATCCGCAGCCACTTCGGTCCCCTGATCCAGGGGCTCGCCCTGGCCGGCATCCTGGCGGCGGTCATGTCCACCCTGGACGCTCAGATGCTCACCCTGTCGTCCATGCTCACCCGCGACGTGTGGTACGGTCTGTCCCAGCGCAGGCAGGTGGTGCTGGGCCGGCTGTTCCTCGTCATACTCGGCGGGATCGCCTACTACATCGTGATCCTCCGGCCGGCCTCCATTTTCGCCCTGGCCCAGTTGTCCTTCTCCGGTTTCGTCACGTTGACGCCCATCTGGCTGCTCGGCCTGCACTGGAGACGGTTCACGGCCCCGGGCGCCATCACGGCCATCGTCGCCGGGAACGCCGTGCTCGTCGCCATGTTCTACGAATGGCTGCCGAACCCGGGCCTCATCCCCGTCGCGTGGAGTTTCATGGCTACTTCCATCGTGGGCGTCGTGGTGTCGCTCTTCACGTCCCCGCCGCCCGATTCGGTTACCGATCCCGTGATGACCCCGATCCGGCAGGCCATGGGGGATGGTTGACCGCGTATGACCGACCACCCGTTCGCCGGCAACAGGCGTAGCATATGAACCACCTCGGCAAGGCTCCCCTGATCTTCGGCCTGCTCTTCCTACTGGCCTTTCCCGTTATCGTGTTCCGCGGCGATGACCGCTCGGACACGCTGGAGTTCTGGATCTTCGCGCAGACGCACTACGATGAGTTCAGCGCCAGGATTCCGGCGTTCGAGGCGGCCCATCCCGGCGTCAAGGTCGAACTTCGGCTGATCTCGAAACTGCACGACAAGCTCCTGGCCGCCTTCCTTTCCGGTATCGGCGGCCCCGATCTTTCCGAGGTAGAAATCTCATCGGTAGGCAGGTTCTTCAAGGGCACGAAGGAGGAAATCGGCTTCGTGGACCTGACCGACCGCATCGAGCGCGAGGGGATCGCGGATGAATTCGTCCAGGCTCGCCTCGCGCCCTGGTCCTTGGGCGGCCGGGTATACGGCCTGCCCCGCGACGTCCATCCCGTCATGCTCCTGTACCGTCACGACGTGTACGAGGAAGCGGGGATCGATCCGGCATCCATCGAAACCTGGGATGATTTCGCCCGCGAGACGAGACCACTCGCCCGCGACGACGACGGAGACGGGCGGCCCGACCGCTACCCGATCATGCTGAGCGCCCACAAGCCCGGCCATTTCTGGCTATTGCTCCTGCAGAACGGCGGCGGCATGTTCGATGAGAACGGCGGGGTCATCATCGACAACGACATTGCCGTTTCCACCCTGGAATTCTATTGCAGCCTGCTCAACGAAGAGCAGCTGGCCATCCCCGAATTCTCCCAGGACCCGGCCAGCTACGCCGCCATGAAGGAAGGCGTTATTCTGGGTGTGCTGGCACCGGACTGGTACATCAGCTTCGTACGGAGGTTCGTCCCGGAGCTGGAGGGAAAATGGCGGGCTATGCCCCTACCGGCCTGGCGGGAAGGCGAGCGACGCACCTCGACCTGGGGCGGCACCATGATCGCGGTCACCAAACAGACCGAGAACCCGGACCTCGCCTGGGAATTCGCCAAGTTCGCCTACATGGACGACGAGGCCCTCGCGAATCGTTACCGCAAGACCTTTATCATCCCGCCGATCCGGTCGGCGTGGTCCAACCCGGTGTACGGCGAGTCCGAGGCGTACCTGGACGGACAGGTCCTGGGTAGAAGCCTGACGGAACTCGCGCCCGACATCCCCGGATTTCACCTGAACCCGTATTGGGCCGAAGCCAACGATCTGCTGCGGCAGGCCGTGTACGAAGCCGCCAATGGGATTCGGACGCCCGCCGATGCGCTGTCCCACCTAGCAGAGCAGGTCCGCGCGCTGCGGGATAACACAGCAGAGACCGAATGAAGCCCCGGTACGCCCCCTACTTCTTCCTCGCGCCATTCTTCGCGCTCTTCGGCGTCTTCATGGTCTACCCCCTGTTCGATTCGATCCGTCTTAGCACGTACAGTGTCCGGGGCATGCAGAACCAGACCTTCGTAGGCCTGGAGAACATCGAGCGGTTGATCGCCGACCCGCTCTTCTGGACCGCCCTCTGGAACACGGCCTATTTCGCCGCGGGCAGCTTGCTCCTGCAACTGCCCGTGGCCCTGGCCCTCGCCCTGCTCCTCAGCAACGCCCGCCTGAAGGGCCGGAACCTGTTCCGTCTTTCCTTCTTCTCACCGGTGCTGATCTCCGGCGTGTTCATCGCCGTTATCTTCTACCTCTTGTACGACCGGCGCTATGGCCTGGTGAACAGATTGCTCGGTTCCGAAATCCCGTGGCTCCAGGATCCCGACCTGGTCATGCCCGCCCTCGTGCTGGCCGGCGTCTGGCGGTGGGCGGGATTCAACATGGTCTATTTCCTCGCCGGGCTTCAGAGCATCCGCCAGGAACTTTACGAGGCGGCGGCGGTAGACGGTGCGGGCCCGTGGCAGAGCTTCGTGCACGTGACGATCCCCGCCCTCAAGCCCGTGATCGCTTTCGTGGTAATCACGTCCATGATCGGGTCGTTCCAGCTCTTCGACCTGCCCTACGTGCTCACGGAGGGCGGTCCCGGCAACGCGAGCATGACCATGGTGATGTACCTGTACAAGCACGGATTCGAATTCATCAACCTCGGCTACGCGGCGACCATCGGCTGGGCCCTGGCCGTGATCATAGGGATTATCTCCATCATCCAGGTCCGGTTCTTCGGCGTATTCAGGGAAAACTGACATCATGAGAAACCCTGTTCGCACCATAATCACCTATGTGCTCTTGATCCTGCTGACCGTCCTGGTCCTGACGCCGCTGTTCTGGGTGGTTTCCGCTTCCTTCAAGCCGTCAGGCGAGATTTTCTCCTACCCGCCCACTTTTCTGCCCCAGGACCCCACTCTCGAGAACTTCACCCGGCTGTTTCAGGAAATGCCGATTATCCAGTACGTCGTCAACAGCACCTTCCTGGCCACCTCGCACACGTTGCTGCTCCTCGCCATCGCCACCATGGGCGGGTTCGCCTTCGCCAAGTACTCGTTCCGGGGACGCGGCGTCCTCTTCGCCATCGTCCTCGCCTCCATGATGATCCCCTTTCACCTGGTGCTGGTGCCCCTGTTCACCCTGTTATACAAATTCGGGTGGCTCGACACCTACCAGGGCGTGATCCTGCCGTACCTGGCATCCAGCGGATTCGGCGTGTTCCTCATGCGGCAGTTCATTCTCGGCGTGCCCTCGGACCTGCTCGATGCGGCGCGGATCGACGGCACCTCAGAATTCGGTATATACTGGCGCGTCATCATCCCGGCCGTGAAGCCGGCCATGGGCGCCCTGAGCATCTTCGGGTTCCTGGGAGCCTGGAACGAGTTTCTCTGGCCCATGATCGTGCTGCGGGACGCCGCCAAGTACACCCTGCCCCTCGGCCTGGCCAGCCTGGTGGGCGTCTACCGGCAGGAGTACGGCATGCTCATGGCCGGTACGCTGCTGTCCATCCTGCCCATCATGGCCCTGTTCCTCGCGATGCAGCGGGAGTTCGTGCAGGGAATCACGCTGGGGGCGGTGAAGGAGTAGAGGTGGAGTAGGCGTAGTTGAGGCCGAACAGTATGTTCTCCGTATTTGTACGGAACGTGAACGGTACGCGCTACTCAAAAGCGTTGACGATTGGCGTTATGGTTCACAATTTGAACGATTTGCGAGCAGACGAGTCCAAACCTGCGCATGTATGTGCAAATAGAAGGATGGAAAGGAGAAGTATCTGAAATGACGGATCAAGACCGCGAGCGGCAATACACGATGGGACGCAGCGACGAAGAGACAGAACGCCTGATCGAGCAGTCCCGGCTCTTAAGGCCGATCACGGATCGGTTTCTGCGGTCGGCCGGCCTGGCGCGGGGCATGCGGGTCCTCGACATCGGCAGCGGCGCGGGCGACGTGGCGGTGGTCGCGGCGGAACTTGTGGGTCCGGAAGGGGAAGTCGTGGGTGTGGACATGAATCCGGAGATCCTCGAAACCGCCCGGGAACGGGTCCGGCAGTCCGGGTACCGTAACGTGAAGTTCCTTGCAGGCGACGTGCACACCCTGGACACGGGCGGCGATTTCGACGCCCTGATCGGAAGACTGGTGCTCATGTACCTGCCCGATCCCGTGGCCACACTCAAACAACTCGTAACCCGATTGCGTCCCCGCGGCCTGGTCGTCTTCCAGGAGATTGATTTCACGATGACCCGGTCGTACAGTAACGAGGATACTCCGCTCATGCGACAGTTGGTCGACTGGATCGTGGAGGTATTCGAGCGCTCCGGGGCGAACCCGAATATGGGACTGGACCTGCACCGGGTGTTCATCGAGGCCGGCCTGCCCGAGCCCACCCTGGACGCGGGCATGCTGCTGGGCGGATCCGCCGACTGGCCGGGGTATTCGTACGTCGCGAATTCATTCCGAAGCGTCGTCCCGCTGCTGGAACACTACGGGATCGCGACCGCCGAAGAGGTGGACATCGACACCATTCCCCAGCGGGTCCGGGAGGAAATCGTCGCGGCGAAGCGTCCCGTGGTTATTCCGCCGCACATCGGGGCGTGGGCGAGAACTATGTGAAATCAATAGTGCCGCTTTCGATTTTCATACTTGCTACGTTGTCACTTCATTTATCGAGGTGCAGTCATGTTAGCGGAATTTAGCACGATAGAGTTGATCGTACTTGCGGTGATGGCCGCGGCTACGCTTGTCCCCATCGTAATCGGTCTTTGGGCGCTAGTACTGTACATACGGTGGAAGACAATAGGCTAGTCAAGATCGCCGCTTACGAATCTAGTATTCGAACTCTGTGCATAAGGAAGGTCCAGAAGTGAACCGCTACGACGCATATGACCCCTTTGCGCGCATCTATGATAAACATTGGGGATCTTTCGCGACGAACGTGTATCCGACCCTCGACCATCTGGTGCTGAGGAATATCCCAGCCGGCAGTGCCGTCCTGGATCTCTGCTGTGGTACCGGGCAGCTTGCCGCCAGGCTTTCCCGGCAAGGATTTCTCACTATGGGCCTCGATGGATCGGAAAAGATGATCCAGTTAGCAAGAAAAAACGCTCCGGACGTGGAATTTGTCGTCCAAGACGCCCGAAACTTCATCTTGCCCTATCGGGTTTCAGCGGTTTTTTCGACTTTTGACAGCCTGAACCACGTGATGAGTCTGGTCGAACTTGAACAAGTGTTTCAGAGTGTATTATCCGCCCTAGACTGTGGCGGTTACTTCACCTTCGACCTCAACATGGAGGAAGGTTACCATTCCAGGTGGCGTGGTTCGTTCGGATATGTGGAGGACAATCACGTATGTGTTGTTCAATCTTCGCATGATACAAACAAGAAGATTGGAAGGATCAAGGTCACATTGTTCCAACTGGAGGGTTCAGACTGGAGGCGAACCGATTTTTCTCTGCATCAACGCTGGTATGACGAAAGTGAAATCACGAACAGTCTCAGAAGGGCCGGATTCGTAGAGCTAAAGTCTTACGATGGGAACGAACCCATTGTTGAGGGCGAGCCGCACCAGGGCAGGATGTTCTTCGTCGCAAGAAAGCCATAGAACAAAACTTCAAAACATAAACCTCGGATTTCGCCTGGTGGCCCGTCTCCATCCAATCGCTACATAGAGACCTGAACACCTTGCCGATTTACCCATAAGCCCCTATATTAGACGGTCTTGAATTTGCTCTAACGGTAGCCAGAATAGAAACTTATGAGCACAGAAAAACCATACCGGGATTTCATACGCGAGATTATCGACGCGGACATGGTGAGCGGGAAGTTCGGGGGAAAAGTGCATACCCGTTTCCCCCCGGAGCCGAACGGCTATCTCCATATCGGCCACGCCAAGTCGATCTGCCTCAATTTCGGAGTGGCGGAAGAATACGGAGGCCTGTGCAACCTCCGGTTCGACGACTCGAATCCGGAAACTGAGAACGTGGACTACGTCGAGGGAATCAAGCGGGACATCCGTTGGCTGGGTTTCGACTGGAAGGACCGGCTCTACTTCGCCTCGGATTACTTCGATCAGTTGTACGCCTACGCGCTGCAACTCGTGGACCAGGGCGACGCCTACGTAGACAGCCTGACCTGGGAAGAAATGCGGGACCACCGCGGCACACCCACGGAACCGGGCCGGAACAGTCCGTATCGCGACCGGACGGCTGGCGAGAACCGCAACCTGTTCGAACGCATGCAGGCCGGGGAGTTTCCGGACGGCGCGCACGTCCTGCGGGCGCGGATCGACATGGCTCATCCGAACCTGACGATGCGAGACCCCGTGCTTTACCGGATCCGGCACGCCCATCATTACCGTACAGGGGACAAGTGGCGCGTGTTTCCCATGTACGACTTCACCCACTGCCTGTCGGACTCCATCGAAGGCATCACCCATTCGCTCTGCACCCTGGAGTTCGAGAACAACCGGCCGCTCTACGATTGGATCCTGGACCGGCTGGACGTCTACCACCCCCAGCAGATCGAATTCGCGCCGCTGGCGCTGGCCCACACCGTGCTTTCGAAGCGCTTCTACCGGCCGCTCATCGAAGAAGGCGTGCTTTCCGGCTGGGACGATCCCCGCATGCCCACGCTGTCCGGCCTGCGGCGCAGGGGATACACCCCCGAGGCCGTACGCACCCTCTGCGACCGCGTCGGCGTGGCCAAGAACCACAATCTCATCGACATGGCCCTGGCGGATTTCATCATCCGGGAGGACCTGAACAAACGGGCACCTCGGGTCATGGGCGTGCTTGACCCGCTGAAGGTCGTGATCACCAATTACCCCACCGACCGCACCGAGCAGATGGAAGCCGTGAACAACCCGGAAGACGAGGGCATGGGGACGCGGCAGGTGCCTTTTACCCGTGAAATCTATATCGAGCGAAACGACTTCATGGAAGATCCGCCGCGGAAGTTCTTCCGGCTGGCGCCGGGCCGGGAAGTCCGCCTGCGATACGGCTACTACATCACCTGCACGGACGTGATCAAGGACGATGACGGGCAAGTGGTCGAACTGCATTGCACCTACGATCCCGAATCCCGGGGCGGGTCTACGCCGGACGGCCGGAAGGTACGCGGCACCATTCACTGGGTATCGGCCGCGCACGCACTGAACGCCACCGTGCGTCTCTACGACCGGCTGTTCAGCGATCCGGATCCCCGTCCGGGTGAAGTCGACGACGACCGGTCCTTGTTGAATCCTGATTCGCTCAAGACCGTCACGGACTGCAAGGTCGAGCCCGGACTGGCGGAAGCCGAACCCGGCGTGAACTACCAGTTCGAGCGGCTGGGTTACTTCTGTATTGACGCCGTCGAAACGCAGCCCAACGGACCGGTGTTCAACCGGACGATCACCCTCCGCGACACCTGGGCAAAGATCCAGCAGAAGTAGATAAGCGCTAGCAGCGTAAGCATTTACGTTACTGACAGAGACGATTCCATCCAGGAAGGTGACCATGTCACGTCTATTCGGAAAAGAGTATACACGCAGGGAACTGCTCGATCTCGTCGGCGACATGAGCCAGGTGGCCCACGCCCGGTACGGCGAACTGCGCGAAGGCAGCGACCGGGGCGCCGATCTCATCGAGGTATTCAACGCCTCGGGCCTGTGTTTCTCCCTGCTGCCGGGACGGGCACTTGACGTGGCCTCGGCCCACTACAAAGGCATGTCGCTCTGCTTCCGCGGCAATACGGGTGACGTGGGACCGTCATTCTACGAACCGCAGGGCTACGGCTGGATGCGCGGGTTCTACGGCGGGTTGGTCCTGAGCTGCGGGATGACGTTCACGGGACATCCGGAAGTCGATCCCGAAGAAGAAAACGAAGAACTCGGCCTCCACGGGCGCCTGTCCTTCCTTCCAGCCCGGCAGGTCCATACCGATGGCCAGTGGGACGGCGACGACTATGTCATCAAAGTGCGCGGAAAGATCCGGGAAGCCGTCGTCTTCGGCACCAACCTGGAACTCACCCGTGAAATCTCGACGGTCCTGGGCGAGAAATCGCTGCACATCCACGACCGGATTCACAACCAATCCGTCGATCGCTCACCCCTGATGTTCGTCTATCATTGCAACCCCGGTTTCCCCATCCTCGACGAGGGCACACGCGTCGTCATCGACAGCAAAAAATCAACCGAATGGCTCGAAGACCGGGAGGTCGACCCAGAGACGTTTTCTACGGTCTCAGCACCAGCCGACGAAGCGCACGACGACGTCTACGTCCTCCGTCCCCGGGCCGATGCCAGCGGTCTGTGCCACGTAGGACTGATCAACGACCGACTAGGTCTGGGTCTGTACTGGTCCTTCCCCAAGGCCGAAATCCCCCTCGTAAGCCACTGGCAGCACTTCCACAAGGGAACCTACGTCACCGGCATCGAACCGGGCAACGTCAGTATGCTCGGCCGGGCCTGGAACCGCAAGAACGGCTACCTGCAGCACATCGAGCCCGACGAAGTGCGCGATTTTCACCTTGAGATCGGTGTGTTGGAAGGTGCTGAGGAGATTGCGGCGTTCGAGGCGAAGGTTGGGTGAGGGGATCCTCACTGGCCGGGTCAACGTTGTCTCCGCATCAAAATCGGATGAACGGGGTGGGCCGCCTATCGTCGACCTGCGCCGGTTGCTCTGCCTTAATCCTGACGACAATCATCTCGCATAGACTAAGGTTCGATAACAGGTTGGATGGTGTGTTTGGCCTGCGTAGACAGGTTATCAAGAACCAGTGAGGTAGGTTTTTGGATGGGACGCATCGATTCGTATTTGATCTGCGCCACCCCACGTACGGGCAGTACCTTGTTGTGTGGATTGATGGCGTCCACGAAAGTCGCGGGTCAGCCCGAGTCGTACTTCCGACAACCCGATGAGCAGTTGTGGGCTGAGCGATGGGACATTGTCCGCTCTTCCGATAGGATCTTCGAGTATTCCGAGTTCATACGTGCTGCCCTCGCCGCGGGCAGGTCAGAAAACGGAGTATTTGCCGCCCGGATTATGTGGGGTACTTTGGATTATTTGTTCGACAGACTGGGTACCGTCTATCCTGCTCCCGCTGGTCACGATATCGAACTGTTGAACCAGGCGCTCGGCCATACGGGGTTCATCTATCTGCAACGAGACGATGTGCTGGCGCAGGCTGTGTCGTGGCACCGGGCTGAGCAATCCAGTGTTTGGCACCAGACCGATCGGGAGAAGCTGAAACAGCCGGTAATAAAACCACGTTTCGACTTCGATCTGATCCATAAGTTGGTGCAAGTGATAGAAGATCACAATTCGTCTTGGAGGGCGTGGTTTGCTTCCGCTGGAATTCAGCCGCATATGGTGCGGTATGAAGACCTGGACGCTGACCCCGTCAAAGTAGTCTGTGAAATCCTTGACTTCCTCGGCCTCAAGCTACCACCCGGACGCCAGATTTCGACTCATAACAGACGTCTTGCAGACGAACTCAACGCCGAATGGATTGACCGCTACCGAGCAGGAATCAAAGAACGGATTGATACTTCCTCGGAGTCCGGACATGACAAGTACGCTTAACACGGACATCGGAACGGTGTTATTAGGAATCTGGCATCATCCGACCAGCATTTGAACTTCGCGCCGACAGAATTCCGCTCTCGCTCAGAGGTTTCGCCACCGGACAGGTTGCACGAGCATTGAGCACCGCGCGTTTGCACTTAACAGTAAGCTAAACATGACCAACGAAAGTAAGATCGCCATCTGTTCCGGAACGCTTACTGCTTTGGCTTCGATCGTGTGCGCCATGGCTATCATTCCGTCGGTCGCCCATGCTCAAAACTTCTCAGAAAGCGGTCCTTCTCTCCAGACCGAGACCACCAAATCCGCATCCGGTCTCACCACCCACCGAACTCCTTTCTATCTTCGGGCCGGTGCGAGCCTCGATCTGTCCTCGACAACCAGGTTCGGGGACAGGAACTGTCTGAGTACGTCTCCTGCGGCGCTCTACGGGTGTGGAACAGGGGGCGACGGCATCGCGAGAGGTACGCGGGGTGATTACAGCATGGCGGGCGGTGTCGAGGTCGGCCTCGGATACGTCGCGACACCGGGTCTGCGCCTGGAAACGTCCATATCCTACCGTCCGAGTTTCGCCTTCGAAGGGACCGCCAACTTCCTTCAGACCGATGCACTACAGTCCGTATCGGCGGACCTGCAGGCCGCTTCCGGTACGGTCACCGCGTACATGGATTTCATAGCGCACGGTCCCTTTAGTGTGTTCGCGGGTGCCGGCGCGGGACTGCATTATGTCGATATCAGCGAATACCTTATGACGTTTCCCAGGACGCAGACCATCGTTCCGGACGGCCGGCGGGTCGATTTCTCCGTAATGCTGGCAGCCGGAGTGGCTACGTCTCTTTCGGATAGGATCACGCTCGATCTTGCATGGCGATACGTGAATTGGGGAATCGTAGAGACCGGAAGAGCCACCGGCCGGGTCATCTGGAAGGACGGCAGCCGCGAACCGCTGGAGTTAGACCTCGCCGAAACCTGGGCGATGCTCAGAGGGCAGGGATTCAGGATGTCGCTGCGCTATGGGTTTTGAACTCTCCGCCGGCTAACCAGGATTGTGCGAAGACGCTTTCTGTCCCGGACTCAGAGAATCTACTCACACCACTCCCCACGCCACCTTCCCATCCTCTCTTATCCGTTCTTCCCGGTAACCCTCTGCGATCTCGAAATCTCGGGCCAGCCAGAGCGCGTCCCGCTGCTCAGGTGCAAGCGCCTCGATCAGTTCATCGGTAAGCACATCCTCGAAACGGAACCGGTGGTCGTTACTCGCTCCATCTCGAAACAGCCAGTGGCTCATCGACCTGCCTTCATTCGAGGTATTGAGCCCGGTCGCGTGAAAGATCCTTGAATCACGTACGATGAGTTGATCCGGCCTGACCTCGAGCGGGATCTCTCCCGGCAATTCCACGTCCACAAGGCCATCGACCCAGTATTCCTCGGGATATCCCTGGTCGCGCCGCCGACGTTCCGCTTCCTCCTTGAACCGGTCGGCGGACCCGATGTGACTGCCGGGAATGACCCGGAGACAGCCCTGCTCGACCGATGCGCCCGAGAAGTAGTGCATGAACTCGGTGTAGACCATTTCACTGTCGCGGTGCCACCAGAACGAGTGGTCGGGCGCCAGTTCATTGATGCCGCCGTTGCGGAGATAGACATCGTCGTCGCCGGAGAGTTGCCTGGCCATTTCGAGGATTTCCGGATGGAGCATGATCTTCAGGAAAGGCAGGGCATGGTCGAGCGCGCACCAGTAGGAGCCGGGAATCTGCGGAGCCAGCCGATAATGATTCCGTCGGGTATCTGCGGTGACCGACTCAGGATCGATGGCAACCTTTTCCACGGCACTCTGGCAGTCCTGCGTAAGGGTCTGCGGAAAGGGGCAGTCGACAATGACACATCCGTCCCGGTGATACGCTTCGAGTTGTGACAACGACAGTTTCAAGGACGTTCCTTTCTCCGAAATGGCTACGTCATACTTCGATTTTCAGTCCCATCTCCAGCGTCTCACGTGGAAAATCTCCCAGATGCTGTTTATTCACCACGATGCGGTATGCGTCTTCGACCAGATGGCCGAATTTCAGCGGGATTTCTCGCCGCGCCGAGTGTGGCATAGCGAGGTCTCCCAGCGCGTTGACCACGGACAGTTCTATGGCATTGTCCGACCATCCCGTCACTTCCGCGGTGACACCGTCTATGGCAACCGCTTTCCTGGATGAACCGTCCACCCACACGCCGCCGAAATGCCGCTCCAGGTAAGCAGTCGCGGCGAGGCCGCCGCCGGGCCCCCAATTGAAGCCCGTCCAGCCACCGCCTTCGCCGGAATGCACCTCTGGATCGCCGTGCATGAGGCTTTCGGGGGACAACCCGATTCCCGGCTTCACCTGTACCTGTTCCGCCATGGTCACACGGTAGTCGTTGATGTCGTTGGCGTGGTTCTCCTCCATGTCCATGGCGGCAAAGGAGGCGCGGCTGGCGGCCACGGCCCGCTCGAGGTATTCGTTCTTGCCCGTTGCCAGGTAGTAGTCCGCGTAGGTGGGCACCATGCGGGACTGCCGGCCGTCGTTCCATTCCCCGTCGCAGTTCATCACGCCGAAACCGCCGAAGAGGTAGGCCTTGCCGAACCGGTTCGGCGCCCACACCTGCTGGAACAGGGACAGCAAGCCCAGGCAGTACTCGCCCTGCCGCAGCCACAGTCTGTCCTCCGTCAGCCGGTACAGGGCGAGGAAGTGATCCGCTGCCCACTGAATAGCCAGCGTATTGACCGGCGGGATCCCGTTGAGTGGATCGACCCAGTACAGGGGTCTCGGCGCGCAGGAATAGAAGAGTTCGAAATCCTGAAACTTCATCCGCGGTACGATTTCCCGGTTCATAAACGCGCCGGCCTTCACGGCAGCCCGTTCCATTTCAGGATCTCCAACGATACGGGCGGTCTTCGCCAGCACCGCGCCGCCGATCGCCGTCGGTGCGTCTTCTTTCAGTTGCGGCGCGGGGTGGAGCTGACGGTCGAAATAGGTGGGGATAGCGCCGGACGGAAGCTGGGCGTCAACCAGGAACCGGCAGAAATCGATGATCCAATGCAGAACTTCTGACCCGCGTTCGAGATCGGGGTATTGCTCATACCAGTAAAGCATCCACCAGGCCGTAACGCCCATGGACTGGAGGTCATATCCATCCATCGGGTGCGCGGGCCACGAGGTCCAGTACATGGCCCCTTCCCAGGATGCTGTATCTACATTGTATACACAGGGGAAAGTGCCGTCTCGCCTGGGCGAAGAAAGCCGCAGATGGATCATGCCCTCCGCGATGGAAGAGAGATGGTCGTCCTCCCATTTCCTTCCGTAATGCATGAGTCCGAAGCCCGCCTGAAAGTCATTCTCCCAGGCATGGTAGTTGACTCCTCTGCGCCAGGTGTTGTCGATGCCATAACCCTTTCGAATACCGAAAGATACGGGCTTTGTCCACAGTTTTAGTTCATGCCTGTAGCTGTACCGTCTTCCGTACTCCTCGAAGGGCATGACCTGGGGCCGAATGTCCTTCAAGTACCGCGACCCGTATTTGTCCCACAACAACTCCGTGACCTGGGCCACGATCGATTCAGGACCCTCGCCGGTGCCGATCAGGAGATCAAAGCCATAGGTGATCTCGGTCCCGCTGACCGGTGCGGCATCATCACGGGCCGTCAGCACGTGTCCGTCCGGTTTCCATCTGCAGATTCCATAGGAAATGCGGGGGAGCCCGTAGGTCTCTCCACTGCCGGGATGATGCCAGGCGCGCAGGTCGAGGGCGTGGGGCAGGTCCGGGTGCTCCTGCATGCGGTCCAGATCGGGCACGATGGCGGCATAGACGCCGTGGGCCAATACGATTGCGCAGGGCGAACGGAAGAACCAATCGCCGGCCACGTGATCCTCATGGTCGTGCAAACCCGGCAGCCATGCGAAATCCAGGGGCAGAGCGTAGCCCATCGCCCGGTCATTGGGCATGAAGTAATAGTGGTTCATGAGCCGTGCGAGGAGCACGCCCGAACGTGTGAGGCAATCGCGTACCTCGACGCGGAACCGGTTGGCGGACTCGACGGTTATCCGTTCTTCGATCCTGTGAACACCGATCTTTCCGCGGCGGATGAGTCCGTTCGTACCCAGTTCGGCGATTTCCGTGTAGACCGCGCCCGATTCACCCGTTGAGGGCGCGATTTCCAGGTCTTCAACTGACGACCCCTCGTCTTTTTCCCAGGGCCGGTGCTTGTTTACGGCCCGGTGGGACAGCACGGTGCGCCAGCCACGCTCAGGATCACAGACTTCGAAACGTAGGAGGTGGGCATCCCCGTGCTGCATTGGCAAAATCCGCAGGTGTTCGGTACAGATCATGGGATGGTTCTCTCAGGGTATCTGTTCCTGCTCCGGTTTTGCTTCGGAGGGCAGTACGGTGGGGCGGAAGGAAACGCTGACGGCGCTCCTTTCCAAGAAAATACAATGCGGCCAGCGCCGATTCAATCAGATTGCCGGCCCCTTGTTCCGGCACGCCAATTTCGTTGACGCTGGTTCGCCGGATTCCTATACTCGAATCATATTACGGGTTCGACAGTCAACGGATTCATAGTCGCGAAAACCACGTTTTTCACCACGCATCACTCACCACGCACCACTCAGTTCATCCCGGAGCAAACCATGGCCATACCCTATGACGAATGCCTGCGGCGGTTGCGGGCGCAGGTATCCGAAGGCAAGCCGATCATCGGCACCGGCGCCGGCACGGGGCTTTCCGCCAAGTGCGCGGAGGCCGGAGGCGCCGACATCATCATCATCTACAACTCCGGGCGCTATCGAATGGGCGGGCGCGGTTCGCTATCGGGCATGATGCCCTACGGGGATGCCAACCAGGTGGTGGTGGAGATGGGCCAGGAGGTCCTGACCATCGTGGAGGACGCCCCCGTGCTGGCGGGGGTCTGCGGTACGGATCCCTTCCGCATCATGAGCGTCTTCGTCCGGCAGCTCAAGGACCAGGGCTTCTCGGGTGTGCAGAATTTCCCCACGGTCGGCCTCATCGACGGGCTGTTCCGTCAGAACCTGGAAGAGACGAACATGGGATACGACCTGGAGGTTGAAATGATCGCGGAGGCGCACCAGGCCGGACTCCTCACCTGTCCCTACGTCTTCGACGAGGAGGAGGCGGTGAAGATGGCCGAGGCAGGCGCGGACGTGCTCGTGCCCCATATGGGTCTGACCACCAGCGGTACGATCGGCGCGCAGACGGCCATGACGCTGGCGGAGGCCGCCGTCAAAGTCCAGGCCATCCGGGACGCGGCCGTCGGGGTGAGGGAAGACATCCTCGTATTGTGCCACGGCGGGCCGATCGCCGAACCCGATGATGCC
Organism: Gemmatimonadota bacterium; assembly: GCA_009841265.1. Taxonomy (NCBI): domain Bacteria; kingdom Pseudomonadati; phylum Gemmatimonadota; species Gemmatimonadota bacterium. The sequence goes on from VXMB01000009.1 coordinate 841,105, forward strand.
GAATACGTGCTGAGTAACACGACCGGAGTCGTCGGTTTCTTCGGGGCGTCGAGCATCGAGCGCCTTCCCGTGGAACGGGCGCTGACGGAACAGGTCCGTCACTTCAAGGGACTGGCCATTTAAGTCTGTACGGGTTTGGACGGGCCGATTGCGGCACCGCGCCGAGCGCTAACCAAAGGAGGCAGCCATGCCAGAACCGGGCCTTCGATTCGTAGAACCGGACGACGTGGAAACCATGATGTTCGACTGGGGCAATATCAAGTGGTTCAGCGAGCCCCGGGTGACCGAGACCGATCGCTTCAGCATGGGACTGGTCGTGCTTGAGCCCGGCAAGGGCCACGAGCGGCACAACCACCCCGGCGTGGAGGAGATCCTCTACTACATATCCGGGGAAGGCGAGCAGATGGTGGAGGAAGACGGGCAGGAGATACGACGGAAGGTCGGACCCGGCATGATGTGCCATATTCCCGCCGACATGTACCACGAAACGATCAACACGGGATGGGAACCCATGCGCATCATCGCCATCTACTGTCCGCCCGGTCCCGAAGCCTTTCTCCGTACCCTACCCGGCTGCCGCATCGCACCTCCGGGCGAGTTGCCCGTGCGGGAGTAACCGATAACAAATGAACCCCATCCATATCATCGGAGTGCCGCTCGACCTCGGCGCGGGACGCCGCGGCGTCGACATGGGCCCATCCGCCATGCGCATCGCCGGCGTGGGCGAAAGGGTCTCCGCCCTGGGGAGAACAGTGACGGACCGGGGCGACCTGTCCGCGCCCATCCGGGAACTGTGCAGCCCGGGCGACGCCTCCAGGAAGTACATCGAAGACATCGCGGAGGTCTGCCGCAACCTTTACGATACGGCGCTAGCCGTGCACCGCGAAGGCGCGGTGCCCATCGTCCTGGGCGGCGATCACAGTCTTGCCGCCGGTTCGGTGGTGGCCACGGCCACGCGCGCCCGAGACGACGGCGAACGCATCGGCCTGCTGTGGGTGGACGCCCACGGGGACATGAACACGCCTGGCATCAGCGCGAGCGGCAACGTCCACGGGATGGCGCTGTCCGCACTGCTGGGCGGCGAGCCCGCCGAACTGTCGGGTTTCGGTCCGGCCGGTCCGGCCGTCGAAGCGGAGCACACCGTACTCGTCGGCGTTCGCAACCTTGACCCCGCCGAGCGCAACCTGGTGCTCGAGTCCGGTATCCAAGTCTACACGATGAAAGACGTGGACCAGCTTGGGATGGCGCGGGTAGCTCAGAAAGCGTTGGAACTTGCGGGGAACGGCACGGCGGGCGTGCACGTGTCCTTCGACCTTGACGTGTGCGATCCGGGCATCGCACCGGGGGTGGGTACGCCGGGTAAGGGCGGACTGAGCTACCGGGAGGCCCACCTGCTCATGGAAACGGTGGCCGACAGCGGACTGCTGCGCGCCCTGGACATGGTCGAGCTGAATCCCATCCTCGACATGGGGAACGCCACGGCCGAACTGGGCGTGGAACTCCTGCTGTCAGCGCTCGGCCGCGGGATCCTGTAGCCCGTCTGATCCGTCCTTACTTGCGACGCCTTCAGCTGGCTGCTTCAAACACGCAACGAGTTGTCGGGCGAGTGCCGGCGTGCACGTGCTGTCGTCGGTCAGGCCCGGGTGACCGCCCCCGTGGCCGCCGAAGAGACAAGCCGGGCGTACTTGGTCATGACGCCGTCGCCGAAACGGGATGACCGTTCGGTCCAGTCGGAAATGCGTTCGGCGATGACCTCGTCGGGCAACTCCACGTCCAGTCGGCGGGACGCCACGTCGAAGACCACCGTGTCTCCGTCGCGCAGCGCGGCGATGGGACCGCGCACCGCGGCTTCAGGCGCGACGTGCCCGACCATGAAGCCGTGGGTCGCGCCGGAAAAACGGCCGTCGGTCATGAGCGCGACCGATTCTCCCAGGCCCCGGCCGACGAGGGCGCCGGTGACGGCCAGCATTTCGCGCATGCCCGGGCCGCCCTTCGGTCCCTCGTAGCGGATGACCACCACGTCATTGGGTTGTATCCCCCCGTTCATCACCTCCGCCATGGCGTCTTCCTCGCAGTCGAACACCCGTGCGGGGCCCCGATGGTGGGTCTTCTCGTGGCCCGCGACCTTCAGGACACAGCCTTCGGGGGCAAGGTTGCCCTTGAGGATCACGTAGCCGCCGGTGGGCTTGAGCGGGTCCTCGAGGTTCCGGACGACCACCTGGCCCGGCGTCTCGGACGCCTGTGCGGCTTCCTCGGCGATGGTCCGGCCCGAAACGGTGATCGCATCCTCGTGGAGCATGCCGCCTTCCAGCATGCGCTTGGCCACGAGCCGGTTGCCGCCCGCCGCGAACAGGTCATTGGCGACGAAACGTCCACCCGGTTTCAGGTCGGCGAGCAGCGGCGTCTTCTCGCTGATCCGATCGAAATCCTCGATCTGCAGGTCCACGCCTGACTCCTGGGCGACGGCCAACAGGTGCAGCACGCTGTTGGTGGAACCTCCGGTGGTGAGCACGGCGGCGATGGCGTTTTCGAAGGCCTGCCGGGTCATGATATCCCGCGGGCAGAGGTTCCTTCGCACCAGTTCCATGACCTGTCGTCCGCATTCGCGGCCCACCTCCGGCTTGTCCGGGTGGGTGGCGGGTACGCTCGCGCTGCCGATGGGCGAGATCCCCAGCATCTCGAAGGCGATGGCCATGGTATTGGCCGTGAACTGGCCGCCGCAGGCACCGGCGCCCGGACAGGCGTGATCTTCCATGTCCTTGAGCTCCAGGTCGGTCATCCTTCCCGAAGCGTGGGCGCCCACCGCTTCGAACACGTCCTGGATGGTGACGTCGTGCTGCTGGAAGCTGCCCGGCATGATCGAGCCGCCGTAGAGCATCAGGGACGGCACGTTCACCCGGCCGAGGGCCATGACCGTGCCCGGGATCGTCTTGTCGCAGCCGGACAGGGCGATCAGGCCGTCGAACATGTTCCCGATCGTGACCAGCTCGATGGAATCGGCGATCACCTCGCGGCTGACCAGCGAAGCCTTCATGCCCTGGCTGCCCATGGTGATTCCGTCGGAGATGGAGACGGTGTTGAACTCCATGGGCGTGCCGCCGGCCTCCCGGACGCCCTCCTTCACGTATTCGGCCAGGTCGCGCAGGTGGTAGGTGCAGGGACCGATTTCGATCCAGGTGTTGGCGATCCCGATAATCGGCCGAGCCAGGTCCGCGTCGGTGAACCCGGATGCCTTGAGCATGGCCCGGGCCGGGGCGCGAGAGGGCCCGTCGGTGATCGTTCTGCTGTGTCTCTTTCCATCGTCTGCCATTTTTCGGTCTCCGTTCTGCTTGAAAGGTTTATATAGTCCGTATCGGCCGCCGGCCACCCGGCCGCAGCAAGGCTCGATCGGCGGCAGCAAAGCGCGATCGACGCTACTTGAGCGTGATTATGAAGGCCGTCAGCCTACCCACCTGTTCTTCCGTCAAATGATCGTAGTCTGGCATCAGTCCCGTGAAGTGATCGAACCGGGGATTCCGCAGGTGCTCTGCGAACCAGGCCTTGATCCGCTCTTCGCCCTGCGTGCCAAGCACCTGCTCGTAACGCGGCGCGAAAAAGGCGTGTGCATCCGGTCTGGCCACCCGGAGCGAATCCAGATGATGCTGGTACGCCGTGTCGGTCAGGCGGGCGGAAAGCCGGGGAATCAGCCCGGCCAGGTCGGGTCCCCGGGAAATCCCTCCGCCGATGGCGTGGCACGTTGCACAGCCCTGCAGCCGGAAGAGTCTTCTGCCGTGCTCCGCCGGCGTGCGGGGTTCGCCCGCTCCGTCCGTCCCGTACATGAAGACCACGGCGACCGCCATGAGGACCGCGCCGACACCGAAGAGGGTCACCAGGACGCTGAATCGCATCGATCTCCTTCAGGGGTCGATTCTAGCCGTGTACTTCCACCCCGGACATTCGTTCCAGGGATTTCACCAGGGCCTGCGTGCCCTCGTCGCCCTCGCCCGCGGCCTCGACGGCATTGAACAACTGGTGGGCGAGGCTCGCGCCGGGCAGTCCCAGTCCGAGCTCCGAGGCGGCGCCGAGTACGAGCCGCAAGTCCTTCTGCTGCAGTTTCACCATGAATCCCGGATCGAAGTCCCGCTTTATGATGCGCGGCGCCAGGTTGGACAGCTGCCAGGAACCCGCGGCGCCCCCGCTGATCGCGGCGAGCATCTTCTCCATGTCCAGGCCGGCTTTGGCGGCCAGGATGAGCGCTTCCGCCATGGCGAGGTTCGTTACGCTGACCGCCACCTGGTTGCACAGCTTGGTCATCTGTCCCGCGCCGTGATCGCCGATCAGGTTGATGCTCTTGCCCATGGCTTCGAAGACGGGCAAGCACCGTTCGAAGACCTCCTGCCTGCCGCCCACCATGATGGACAGGGTCCCCGCGATCGCCCCGGTGTCGCCGCCGCTGACCGGCGCATCGAGCATGTCGGCGCCCTTCTCCCTGAGCGCCGCGGCCATCGTCCGCGTGGCCGAGGGGGAGATGGTGCTCATGTCGATGACCACCGAACCCGGACTGATGCCCTCGATGATCCCGCCTTCACCCAGGATCACCTTCTCCACGTCCGGCGTGTCGGTCACGATCGTGATGATCACGTCCGACTTGCCCGCCGTTTCTTCCGGGCTGTCGGCCCAGACCGCGCCTTCCGACAGCAGCTGCCCGGCCCGCGATTTCGTCCGGGTATTCACGGTGCAGGCATAACCCGCCTTCATGAGGTTGCGACACATCGGCTCGCCCATGATGCCGAGGCCGATGAAACCGATTCTTTCCGCCATGGTGTGGATTCCTTATGGTTTTCCGGTTGGAAGTGAATGTGGATTCGCGAACACAGAATGTCCGTCCTGCCTGGGTGGACCGGCCAGTTCAACCATCGCCTGCGTTCCGTCGAACTGTAGAACAGGCGATTCCGGCGAACCTGATGATCCGGGTGTACCGGGCGGCTTGCTTACAGGAAGCTACGCGGCCAATAAACTACGCGACCCACCCGCCGTCAACCGGCGGCCGGCGCGAAGCCGCAGAAGGCTTCGTAGTCGATTAACTCGGTTATCGTGGGATTCTCGCCGCACAGGGGACAGGACGGATCCTTCTGGACGTTGAAGGTCTGGAAGGTCATGTCCAGCGCGTCGTACATCAGGATCCGGCCAATGAGCGGATCGCCCTGGTCGAGTATGAGCTTGAGGGTCTCGGTGGCCTGAATGAGTCCCACCGTCCCGGGAAGGACACCGAGCACGCCCGCTTCGTCACAACTGGGGACGGCGCCGGGTGGCGGCGGTTCGGGATAGAGACAGCGGTAACAGGGTCCCCGGTCCGGATGAAACACCGTGGCGTAACCGTCGAACTGGTAGATACTGCCGTGGACGTTCGGCTTGCCGGCCAGCACGCAGGCGTCGTTCACCAGGTACCGTGTCGGGAAATTGTCGCAACCGTCGACGATGATGTCGTAATCCTTGATGATCTCCATGATGTTGTCGGCCATGAGGCGGGTTTCATGGAGGATCACGTTGCAGTCGGGGTTCAGGTCGTTGATCGTCTCCTGGGCGGACACCACCTTGGGACGGCCGATGTCGGACGTACCGTGGATGATCTGCCGCTGCAGGTTCGTCACGTCCACCACGTCGAAGTCGACGAGCCCGATGGTGCCCACTCCGGCGGCCGCGAGGTAGTAAGCTGCCGGGGATCCCAGTCCGCCCGATCCCACCAGCAGCACCCTGGCGTCGAGGATCTTCACCTGGCCCTTCTCCCCGATCTCGGGCACGATCAGGTGCCGGGAATACCGGAGGCGTTCTTCCTTGCTCAAGTTCCGCTCCTGGACCGTGGGTAAACCGGCGGCGCTCCATCCCGTATATCCTTCCCGCATGGAGATGACATTGGTGTATCCCATGGCTTCCAGCGACTGCGCCGCCAGCGCCGAGCGGTTGCCGCCAGCGCAATACAGCACGATTTCCCGGTTCCGGTCGCTCTCGGTGTTTTCGATCCTGAGCTCCAGAAATCCCCTTGGAATATGGGTCGCTCCGACGATGACGCCCTGGTCGACTTCGTCCTGTTCGCGTACGTCGATCAGGACCAGGTCGGCGTTCCGATCCAGCTTTTCCTTGAGTTCTTCCATGGACATCTCATTCACTTCGCCCTTGACCTGGGCTAGGAGTTCCTGAGATGACATCCGCTGACTCATGATGATCTCCTGCTATCCGCCGATGGAGGACATGGTCCGTTCCGGCTGGACGAAATCGGGTTCGTTGATGTGATGGCCCGGTTCCTTGTTCCGTACGGCCTCGATCACCGTCTCGGCGATCTCGGCGTCCGAGGCACCGCCCCGCAGCAGGGCCTTGATATCGGTTTCGTTAATGGAGAACAGGCAGGTCCTGAGCTTGCCGTCCGCCGTTATGCGTATGCGGTTGCAACTGCCGCAGAAGGGTTCGCTGACCGAAGCGATGAGTCCGATCTCGCCCTGTCCGTCCCGGAACCGGAACAGGTCGGCCGGTTCCCGCTGGTTGGGCCGCTTCACGGCGTCCAGGGGCCACTGCGCGCTTATTCGTTCGATAATCTCGGCACCGTCCAGCACCTGGTCTCGCGTCCAGGAACGGTCTGCGTCCAGCGGCATGAACTCGATGAAGCGCACCTGGTACGGTCCCGTACGCGCCAGTTTCGCAAAATCGAGGAGTTCGTCCTCGGTATATCCCTTCATGGCGACCACATTGATCTTGATCGGAAGCTGGAAATGCCGGGTCGCCTCTTCCAATCCGTCGAGTACCTTGTGCAGGACGTCGCGGCGGGTCATCTCCTTGAACTTCTCCTCGTCCAGCGTATCCAGGCTGACGTTGATCCGGGGCAGTCCCGCCTCGCGCAGGTCGTGTGACATCTTCTTGAGCAGGAATCCGTTGGTCGTCATGGCCATGTCACGGACGCCGGGTATCTCCGCGAGCATGCGCACCAGTACCGGCAGGTCCTTCCGGACGGTCGGCTCTCCACCGGTCAACCTCAGCTTGGAGATGCCCAGCCCGGTGACGATACCGACGAAACGCGTGATTTCCTCGAAGGTCAGGATCTCTTCGCGTGGCTGGAAGATCATCCCCACTTCGGGCATGCAGTAGATACAGCGGAAATTACACTGATCCGTCACCGATATCCGAAGGTTGTTGATCGTTCGACCGAAACTGTCCGTCAGCTGGTAACTCATGCTATATCTCGTGACCGTGCGGGCGGCCTTGAATGACACTATGTTTAGTGATTGAATTCACTTGATTTGAACGGTTTAATATACACGCAGAACACATTTCCGTAAAGGGAAAACTGACTACCGGCCGGCTGTGTTCAGGACGAATCAAGTATGCGGTAGAACATGTGGCGGGAAGTCTTCAATGTGATGATTCGACGCCAGCCCTAGCCCCTCCTCTTCCGCCAGATCAACCAGAACGGCAGGCCGGTAACGATAAAGGCGAGGTCGATCAGGGAGTTGTACCATTCGAAGGTGGCGCGCAGCACCACGAGGACGACGATGCCCGCCAGGAAGAGAGACGGCGTCCAGGGATAGAGCGGCACCCGGTACCCGCCCTCGGCGCCGACGCCCATACGGCGAAGCCTGAACAGGGCCAGGGTGTTGGCCCCGAAGAAGATGAGCACCGCGAACACCATTCCCGCCATGATGGTCTCGAAGGTCCCCCGGAAAAGGAGAATGACCGTTCCCCACACAGCGTGGGCGATGATGGCCCGCGAAGGCGTGCGGTACACGGGATGGATGTAGTCCAGCCACTTGAAGAAGAGCCCATCCCGCGCCATGGCGTAATAGACCCGTGTGGCGGTCATGAAGGTCCCGTTCATGCTGCCGGTCGTGGAGATCATGACGGTGACGGCGATGAACCCCGCGCCGAGGGGCCCCAGCAGCAGGACGGCCGTGTCCGAAGCCACGATGCTGCTCGACCGGACGCCTTCCATGCCGAGGGTCTGGTGATAGAGGAGATTCGCGAGGACATAGATCAGGACGATCGCGGTGATCCCCACGAACATGGTCAGGGGTATGGTACGCCGGGGGTCCTTCATCTCTCCCGCCGAGTAGCCCACCCGTTCGAATCCCATGTAGGCGAAGACTACCATGAAGGCGGCGGCGATGATATTGCCGACGGGCCCCAGCGTGCCAGTCGGCGCCGCGACGGTGCCCAGCAGGTTCTCACCCCCGTAATCCAGCGTAAATCCAAGCGCCACGAGGAGCATCAGGCCGGCGACCTTGAGCACCGTGGTCAGGCGCTGGTAGAAGCCGGCCCGGTGCACGCCCACGTAGTTCAGGATGGTCAGCAGCAGGATAATGAACAGGGCGACGGCTATCCGTTCGACGTGCGTCATCTCGACGAAATAGGTAAAATAGTTGACGGTCACGATGGCCAGGCCGGCGAGGGGGCTGGTGCGGATTATGAACAGCTGGGACCAGCCGAACATGAACCCGGCGAAGGGACCGAAAGCGCGGCTGATGTACATGTACTCGCCGCCCGTGTCCGGCATCCGGCTGCCCAGTTCCGCGTAGACCAGGCCGCCTATGAAAATGAAGGCACCGCCCGCGACCCAGAGCCAGAGGATGGGCGTGAAGGACCCGGTGAAGCCGGCGATGATCTGGGGCGCCGAAAAGATCCCGGCCCCAATGGTAATGCCGACGAGGATGGCGATGCCGTCGAATAGCCCAAGGGACTTGCGCAGCGTTGGGCGGAAAGGTTTTGCATGCGATTGGGACATGTTTGGGATTGCCTGGCGTGGTTGAAGAGCCGACTTGGGTGAGCGGGGCGGCTCAGGTGAGCAGGACGGCTCAGGTGAGCGGGACGAGCCGGATGACCTGGACGACGCGGGTGAGCGGGACGGATCACCACCAACCTATCTTCCCCCATCCCAGGTGTCAAGAGACCCGGTCTGATCATCCTGCGCTTTTCTATTGACCCGGGTAAGAAAGGGTGGTCATTTTAAAGGAAACACGCACAACCCCATACAAGGAAGCACGTACTATGTCCTCCCACGCCTTCTCGGTCCGTGCCCTCCTCCTCGTTTTCTTCTGCGCGGCGGCCTGCGGCGGCGACGAAAACGCCCAGGTTCAGATCGCCGAAGGTCCTGTGGTCAACAGCCTGGGGAAGCAGTTGCCGCCCGACGCCGCACCGCTCCACGAACAGATCCTGATGTACTTCATCGAAGAACCCAAGACGCTGGACGTGAGCCTGGACAATTACGGCGTCAAGGGCTCGGATCCCTTCTTATTCGAACGCCTTACCATGTTTGACGAGGACGATGTCCTCAGGGCCGGTGCGGCCGACCGGTGGGAGCCGTCCGAGGACGGGCGGACCTGGACGTTCCATCTCAGGGAAGGGGCCCGGTGGAGCGACGGCAGAGTGGTGACCGCCCACGATTTCGAATATACCTTCAAGCGCTTCCTGGACCCGGACGAAGGCAATGTGTTCGCCTTCCTCTTCTACAACATCAAGAACGCGCGGGACTTCAATCATGGCAAGATCACCGACCGGGACTCGGTGGGCGTGCGCGCCATCGACGACCTGACCCTCGAGATCGAAGCCGAAGCGCCCTGTCCCTATCTTCCCCACATCATGGCCTACAATTCCGCGGCACCGGTACCCCCGTGGCAGGTGGAGAAACACGGCCGCCGCTGGACCGAGCCGGGGAACATGGTCACCAATTACAGTTACAAGCTGGATGAATGGATCACGGACCGGTACATTTCCTACGAGCTGAATCCTTACTACAACGGTCCCTACCCGGGCTATCTTGAGCAAATCAAGCTGAAGTTCATCATCGCCGGCACCCACCCCGGCATCACGCCTTACGAAAACAACGAGGTCGATCGCCAGGGCGTCTTTGCCCAGTACCTGGGCGAGATCGACAACAGTCCCGAACTGACTCGGGAATTGACCTCCAATCCCCACTTCCAGACCTGGTACCTCTTCTTCCAGACCGCCGTGCCCCCCTTCGACGACGTGCGGATCCGAAGGGCCGTCAGCCACGCCATCGACCGGGAGACCATCTGCCGGGTCATCCTGCAGGGGCACGGCACGCCCGCCTATACGATGCTTCCACCCAACTTCCCCGGGTACACGGGCGACGAGCTCAAGGCCATACAGCGTTTCGATCCGCCCGAGGCCCGGCGTCTGCTCGCGGAAGCCGGCTATCCGGACGGAAGGGGACTTCCGCCCATCGAATTCTGGCTGCGCCAGGCGGATGCGACCCAGATGTCCATCGCACAGGCGGTCCAGGGCATGCTGAATGAGACCCTCGGCATGCGCGTCGAGATCCGGAACCAGGAGATCGGCCTTTACATGGACAACATGTACCAGTATACCATCCCTTTCGGACTGATACCCTACCAGTACGATTATCCCGATCCCGACAACATGCTGTCCCAGGTCTGGCATTCCCAGCCGGTTGGCCACGGGCGGCACGACTGGAAAAACGACACCTTCGACCGGTTGCTGCAGGCAGGCGGCACAACCCTGGACCACGATCAGCGCATGGCGTATTACGCGCAGGCGGAGCGCATCCTGGTGGAGGACGTGGGCGGCGTATTCATCTACCACACCCATGTGCTGAACCTCCGCAAGCCCTGGTTCAAGGGACTCGATCCAAATGCCTGGGGTCAGGATCTCTTCTGGGGTAACCGGACCACCATGATGGATATCTATATAGGTAACAACGTCGAAAAACGGGTGTTTTGAGCCGGGGTTGCATGACTGCGGAATTTGCCTTAAAATACCTTGACGCCCCGACCGGGCGAATATTATAGTTTTGTAAGTTTCCAGAGAGCCGGCAGTATTACGCAGGCGCCGGTTCGGCTATACCCGATCCAAATCCGCAACAATCAATACCACAAACAGTTCGGCGGGACAGCATCCGGCTGTCTTCAACCGGTCTGCACTCGGTACCGGAGAACGTTCATGGCCAAGTCCACCCAGTCGGGAGTCAACATTTCCCGGGTTGGATCACGGAATTCCGGTGATGACCGATCGCTCGATACCTACCTGAAGGAAATCAGGACCATACCGGTCTTGAACCTGCAAGAGGAAATGGCGCTGGCGCGCGACGCGCGCAACGGCGTGAACGGCGCCATCAACAAGCTGATCCAGGCCAACCTGCGGTTCGTCGTCGTGGTGGCCAGGCAGTACCAGAACCAGGGCCTGCCGCTGTCCGACCTGATCAACGAGGGCAATATCGGCCTGATCAAGGCCGCGCAGCGCTATGACGAGCACAAAGGTTTCAAATTCATTTCCTACGCGGTCTGGTGGGTGCGGCAGGCGATCATGCAGGCCCTGGCCGAACAGTCCCGGATCTTCCGCCTTCCGTTGAACCGGGCCGAGGAACTGCGACGGATCAACAAGGTCGTACGGGGCCTGAAACAGGAACTGGGCCGGGAGCCCACGACCCACGAAATCGCGGGCAAGTTGTCGCTGGACCACCGTGATGTGGTCGACATCATGCGGACCTTCAGTCCCCACCTTTCGCTCGACGCGCCTTTTTCACCGGGAGAAGAGGGGCGCCTGCTCGACGTGATCGAAGACACGACCATCGAATCGCCGGATACGCCGGTCATGGAGAAGTCGCTAAAAGAAGAAGTGGTCTGGGCCCTTAATACGCTGACGGACCGCGAAGCCGCCGTGATCCGTTCCTATTTCGGGATCAACCGGGAAAAGCCGATGACCCTGGACGAAATCGGGAAGCAGTTCGGCTTGACGCGGGAAAGGGTGCGCCAGATCAAGGAACGGGCGATCCGGCGATTGCGCCACACGTCCCGCAGTGTCCGGCTGCACGCTTACATGAGTTGAATCCGGCTTCCAGTTCCAATTATCTCGTTCCTGCGGTCTTGCGCAGGTTTTTTTGTGCCGGAATGGCACGGTACAGACAGGCACCGATCCACCCATGAGACACCTGATCGGCATCGACATCGGCACTTCTGGCATCAAGACGATCATCGTCGACGAACGGGGCGGCCTGGCGGCCCGGGCCTTCGAGGAAATCCCGCTGCACACGCCCCGTCCCAACTGGGCCGAACAGGATCCGGCGGACTGGTGGCGCGCGGCGTCGAATACGGTGCGCGAAGCCATGAGCACCGCCGGCGTAGCGGCCGAATCCATCGCCGGAATCGGCCTGTCGGGACAAATGCACAGTTCAGTCCTGCTGGATGAACGGGACGAGGTGCTCCGGCCTTCCATCCTGTGGTGCGATACGCGGACGTCCGATCAGTGCCGCTGGATCACGGAACAGGCGGGCGAGGAGAACCTGGTGGACTGGGTGTCCAATCCGGCCCTCGAAGGCTTCACCGCGCCCAAGCTGGTCTGGGTCCGCGACCACGAACCCCAGGTATACGACCGCATCCGGAGGGTCCTGCTGCCCAAGGACTACATCCGGTTGCGCATGACCGGCGAATTCGCCATGGAAGTCTCCGACGCCGCGGGCACGCTGCTGTTCGACGTACGGGAGCGGAGATGGTCCGGCGCCATGCTGGACGCCATCGGCCTGCCACCGGAGTTCCTGCCGCCTACCTTCGAATCCATCGACGTCTGCGGCCACGTGACGGAAGAGGTGGCCGCGGATATGGGACTGAAGCCCGGCACACCCGTCGTCGGCGGCGGGGCCGACAACACCTGTGGCGCCGTGGGCGCCGGCATCGTCCGCTCCGGTCGGATACTGGCCAGCCTGGGTACGTCGGGCGTGGTCTTCGCCCACACCGACGACGTCCGCGTGGACCCGGAACTGCGTGTCCATACCTTCTGCCACAGCGTGCCCGACAAGTGGTACCTCATGGGGGTTACCCTCTTCGCGGGCGGCGCCTTCCAGTGGCTACGCAATACCCTGGGCGAAGTCGAGGTCAGTGCGGCCCGGATGCTGGACACCGATCCCTATGAGCTGCTGACGGCCCAGGCGGCCCGCGCGCCGGCGGGCAGCGAGGGCCTTGTGTTTCTTCCCTACCTCATGGGCGAGCGCACCCCCCACAAGGACGCCAACGCGCGGGGCGCGTTCATCGGCATCACCGGACGGCACGGACGGCCTCACATGATCCGCTCCGTGATGGAGGGCGTGACCTTCGCCCTGCGGGATTCCATCGAAATCATGCGGGAGCTCGGCCTGTCCGTCGCGCAGGTACGTTCCACGGGCGGCGGTGCACGGAGCAGCCTCTGGCGGCAGATCCAGGCCGATGTCTACGGGGCGGAAGTCGTTACCGTGAACGCCGAGGAAGGGCCCGCCTTCGGCGCCGCCATCCTGGCCGCGGTCGGCACCGGCGTGTACGGCACGGTCGAGGAAGCCGCGGACGACCTGGTCGACGTCGTGTCCAGGACGGAGCCGGACCCGGAGGCTTCGGAACGCTACGAGGAGTGTTACGGCATCTTCAGATCCATGTACCCGGCCCTTAAACCGGGCTTCGACGCCCTGGGCGGCATGGTGGAAAAGCAAAGGAGCAGGAATTGAACATACACGAATTCCAGGCGAAGGGCCTCTTCGCCCGGCACGGGATGGCGATCCCGCGGGAACAGGTGGCCCGGACGCCCGAAGACGCCCGGCGTATCGCGAAGGAACTGGGCACGCGGGTGGTGGTCAAGGCTCAGGTGCACGTCGGCGGACGGGGCAAGGCGGGCGGCGTGAAACTGGCCTCGACGCCCGATGAAGCCTTCGAAGTCGCGGGCCGGATCCTGGGCATGGACATCAAGGGGCTGACGGTCCGGCAGGTCCTCGTGGCCGAAGCGGTGGAGATCGAACACGAAGCCTACGTTGGGATCATCCTCGACCGGCAGACCCGGCGGCCGGTGTTCATGGTCAGCGCGGCGGGCGGCGTCGATATCGAGGAAGTCGCCCGGGATACGCCGGAGAAGATCCACAAACTGGCCGTCGACCCCCTGCTCGGGCTGCTCCCGTTCCAGGCCCGGTCCCTGGCTTACAAACTCTATTCCGATCCCGCGCAGGTCAAACAGGCCGCCGGCATGCTCGCCCGGCTCTACGACGCCTTTATCGAAAGCGACGCGTCCCTGGCGGAGATCAACCCCCTCGTGACCACGCCGGAAGGCAAGTTGTGGGCGCTGGACGGCAAGATGAACATCGACGACAACGCCCTGTTCAGGCACGAGACGATCGAGGACATGCGCGATCCCGAATCCGAAGAGCCCACCGAGGCCGAGGCACGGGACGCGGACCTCAGCTTCGTCAAACTCGACGGCGACATCGGGTGCATCGTCAACGGCGCGGGCCTGGCCATGGCGACCATGGACATGGTGAAGTTCTACGGGGGCATGCCCGCCAACTTTCTCGATATCGGCGGCAGCTCGAACCCGGACAAGGTCGTCACCGCCATGAACATCATCACGTCCGACGACCGGGTAAAGGCCGTGCTCTTCAACATATTCGGCGGGATCACGCGCTGCGACGACGTGGCCAACGGCATCGTGACCGCCCTGGACCGCATCGCCGCCGGTCCCGGCGGACCGCTCACGCTGCCCATCGTCATCCGGCTCACCGGGACCAACGAAGCGGAGGGCCGGAAGATACTCGAATCCGTGGGGCTCGTCGCCGTAGACACCATGGCGGAAGCCGTTCAGAAGGCCGTAGCGCTCGGGAAGGGGACAAAATGAGCATCCTGGTTGACGCAAACACCCGCGTCGTCGTGCAGGGGATCACCGGCAGGGACGGTTCCTTCCACACGCGCCAGATGGCGGCCTACGGCACGAACATCGTGTCCGGAGTCACTCCGGGGAAGGGCGGCCAGGACCTGGACGGTATCCCGGTCTACGATACCCTCGGGGAAGCAGCCTCGGCGACTGGTGCCAACACGTCCATCATCTACGTCCGCCCCGCCTTCGCGGCCGACGCGATCCACGAGGCCATCGACGCCGAAATGGACCTGGTGATCTGCATCACGGAAGGCATCCCAACGCTGGACATGGCCCGTGTCTACGCCGTACTGCAGCGCTCCGGCGTACGGCTCCTGGGACCGAACTGCCCCGGCGCCATCACACCCGGGGTCACCAAGGTGGGCATCATGCCCGGCCATATCCATCGTCCCGGCAACGTGGGCGTGGTCTCCCGCAGCGGAACGCTGACCTACGAGATCGTCCACCAGTTGACGTCCGCGGGCATCGGCCAGTCGACCTGCCTGGGTATCGGCGGCGATCCGATCATCGGCACGGGTTTCATCGACGCTCTCGAAGCCTTCGAAGCGGACCCGGATACCCACGCCGTGGTGATGATCGGCGAGATCGGCGGCTCCGACGAGGAACGGGCGGCCGAGTTCGTGCGGCAGCACATGAAGAAGCCGGTAGTCGGTTTCATAGCGGGCCGCACCGCGCCTCCCGGCAAGCGCATGGGGCACGCCGGCGCGATCATATCGGGGGGAACGGGCGGCGCCGAGGAGAAAGTGAGCGCGCTGAACGAGGCGGGCATTCCGGTAGCCGACCGGTCGGCCGATGTGGTGGATTTGATCCGGTCCGCACTTGCCTGATCCGGGGATTTTCCTCTTGACATGACAGGGGTAACCTCCCTATTATTAGTGGCTTCCGGCTGATTGGGGTATAGTCCGGCGCATCCGGAATGTGGCGTTTGAATCGCAAGTGGAACGTGGTCGTAGTCCCGTGAACAAGCCGTCAATATGCAAATAGCGATCGAGCATCTGGCCGAAGGTCTGCATCTCATCCACCTGGAAGACACGCCCGCCGCCGATTTCATTCCGGACGAGGAATGCCGTTTCGCTTCACCCATCAAGGTGGACGGCACGCTGACAGTCTCCGAGAATTCGCTCGTGCTGCAGGCCGACATCGCGGTCTCCATGACTTTCTCCTGCGGTAGGTGCCTCGAAGAGGTCGAAGAACATATCAGCGGAGAAATCGCGACCTACTACGAGAAGACCGACCGGGCCATACCCGATGGCGAGGAGCTGACCGAATCGGACGACGTGGAAATCCTGGACTACAGCGCGAAGACGATCGACCTCAGTCGGCGCATCGCCGAACTCGTCAACCTGAATATCCCCATGAAACCCCTGTGCAGCGAAGCATGCAAGGGCCTCTGTCCCGATTGCGGCAGGAACCTCAACGAGAGCGCCTGCAGTTGCGGTACGCGGCAGATGGACCCACGCTGGCACACCTTGAAAACGTTATTGAAGGAGGACTAAAGCATGGCCCTGCCCAAGCGACGCCAATCTCGGGCACGGAGTCGTAAGCGCCGTACGCACTGGGTGCTGCAGATGCCGACGCTGGTGGAATGCTCCCATTGCGGGGAGATGAAACGCGCGCACCGCGTTTGTCCCCACTGCGGACACTACCAGGGAAGGGAAGTCCAGGAAGTCGAAGCGATTTAGGTTCGGCGCCGATACCCATGACCCAAGCCAGGATCGCCTTCTTGTTTCCGGGCCAGGCCTCGCAGTACGTCGGCATGGGCCGGGACCTGCACGACCGGTATCCGCAGGTTCGATCGCTTTACCAGCAGGCCCGCGAGATCACCGGTGCCGATATTGTCGGCGTCTCCTTCGACGGTCCCGCCGAAACCCTGAAGCAAACGAACTACACGCAGCTGGCCATCCTGGTGCACAGCGTGGCGGTCGCATCCTTGCTGAAAGCGCATGGGATCGAACCGGATTTTGTCGCCGGCCACAGCCTGGGCGAGTATTCGGCGCTGGTGGCGGCCGGCGTCCTTAATTTCGAGGAGTCGCTGCGCCTGGTCCGACTGCGCAGTGCACTGATGCACGAGGCCGGGCAGCTCCGTCGGGGAACCATGGCGGCCGTGATCGGCCTGTCTCCACGAGAGATCGACGAAGTCTGCCGGACCGCCTGCGCGGAAGACGAACCCGTTCAACCGGCGAACTACAACGCGCCGGTGCAAACCGTCATCGCCGGCGCGGTACCGGCCGTGCAACGTGCGATGGACGGCGCCCGGGCAGCGGGAGCAAAGCGGGTTGTTCCGCTCAAGGTCAGCGGCGCCTTCCACTCCGAACTCATGGAATACGCGCGCCATGGCCTTGCCGAGGCGATCGAAAAGGCCCCCTTTGCCTGCGCGGAAACGCCGGTGGTGGCCAACGTAACCGGCCGGGCCGTGACGGAGCCCGATGAAATCCGCCGCCTGCTGATCGAACAGCTGACCCGCCCCGTGCGCTGGGCGGAATCGATGCAGACGCTGGCCGATCACGAAGTGGACACCGTGGTGGAAGCAGGACCGGGCAGTGTGCTCACGGGGCTGATGAAGCGGATGCACCGCGGCATCCGCGTTCTGAACGCGGACAAACTCGCCGACGTCACGGCCGTGGCGGAAACGATCGGCCGGCCCGTGGCGGATCGGTTGGAATCGCGGTAACCCGGTTTCGTTTCGCAGATAACGACACACGCACGCGGAGTACTTCAGGTTTGCGGGGCTTACAAGACAAGGTCACCATCGTGACGGGCGGAGCGCAGGGTATCGGTTCCGCCGTCGCGGAACGTTTTGCCGCGGAAGGCGCCCGGATCGTCCTGACCAGCCGCGACGGGGCTAAGGCGCAGGAAGCCGCCGACGCGCTGAACCGCAAGGGCGGCGATGCCCGGGGCGTTTCCCTGAGCATCGATGACCGGGACAGCGTGAAGAACCTGGTCGACACCGTGGTCGAGGACTACGGGTCCATCGACGTCCTGATCAACAACGCGGCGACGGTCAGGGACACGCTCCTGATGCGCATGAAACAGGATGACTGGGACGAGGTCATCCACGTGAACCTGGGCGGCGTGTTCGCCTGTACGCAGGCCGTGATCCGCCAGATGATGCGGCAGCGAAGCGGCAGGATCATCAACATGACCTCGATTGTGGGGCTGACGGGCAACCCGGGCCAGGCCAACTACGCCGCTTCCAAGGCCGGGATCATCGGTTTCACCAAATCGGTGGCGAAAGAGGTGGGCAGCAGGGGCATCACGGTCAACGCGATCGCCCCGGGGTACATCGAAACGGCCATGACGGAGGTGCTCCCCGAGGCAGTGAGGTCCGCTTTCCTGGAAGCCACACCGCTTTCGCGGGCCGGACAACCCGAAGACGTCGCCGGCATCGCGGCCTTTCTGGCGTCCGACGACGCCGCTTTCGTAACCGGCCAGGTGATGCGCGTCGACGGCGGCATGGGCATGTGAGGAAAGCAGACGGTTTTTTACAATCATCTGTACAGGAGGAAAGAAGATGGAAGACCGCGTAAAGGAGATCATCGCCGAACAACTGGGTGTGGACGGTGACCAGGTCACCGACAATGCCTCGTTCACCGACGACCTGGGCGCCGATTCGCTCGATACGGTCGAACTCGTCATGGCCCTCGAAGAAGAGTTCGACCTCGAGATCCCCGACGAGGATGCAGAGAAGATCGTCACGGTCGGCGACGCGATTAAGTATCTCCAGTCCAATTTAGACGGCTGATTCATTTCGAGGCCCGGCCGGGAGATCCATGCAGGCGGGGAGATCCAAGCAGGAATGGATTTCCATGCAGACCGGGATTTCCACGCAGGTCGGGTGACTCGACTGGCTGATTTCGGGAGGCGTCGGGGTGGCTGAACGCGTTGTCGTCACCGGTATGGGCGTCCTGAGTCCCGTGGGTCTCACGCTCGATACCTACTGGAAGGCCCTTTGCGCGGGTCGGAGCGGCGTAGGGCCCATTACGAAATTCGATGTGAGCGCCTTTCCGGCGAAAATCGCCGCCGAATTGAAGGACTTCAACGCGGCGGACTACATCGACCGGAAAGAAGTGCGGCGAATGGACGAGAACGTTCAATACGCCGTGATCGCGGCGCAGATGGCGATCGACGACTCCGGTCTGGATCTCGACTCCGAGGACCGGGACCGCATCGGGGTGGTAATGGGTACGGGTGTCGGCGGGATTTGGACCTTCGAAAACCAGCATGCCAACCTCGTACACAAGGGACCGGGACGCGTGAGTCCCTTTTTCATCCCCATGATGATCGCGGACATGGCGCCCGGCCATATCTCGATGATTCATGGGTTGAAAGGGCCCAACTACACTACGGTATCGGCCTGTTCCAGCGGCGCGCACGGTATCGGCGACGCGTTCCGGATCCTGCAGCACGGGGACGCGGACGTCATGGTCACCGGCGGCACGGAGGCCAGCATATCCCCCATGGCCGTGGCCGGGTTCAGCAACATGCGGGCCCTGTCCCTGCGAAATGACGAGCCGGAGCGAGCCAGCAGGCCTTTCGATGCCCAGCGGGACGGATTCGTGCTCGGCGAAGGCAGCGGCATGGTCGTCCTCGAGACCCTGGATCACGCGAAGCGGCGCGGTGCGACGATCTACGCCGAACTGGCCGGTTACGCCGCAACGGCGGATGCCTTTCATATCACCCAACCCCATGAATCGGGTGAAGGCGCGGCGCGATCCATGCACCTGGCGCTTCGGAACGCCGGACTGGCCGTGGACGAAATCGATTACATCAACGCCCATGGCACGTCCACGCCATTCAATGACCGCATCGAAACCCTGGCTATCAAAAAGGTCTTCGGGGATCATGCGCATAGCCTGGCGATCAGCTCCACCAAATCGCTCGTCGGCCACCTCCTGGGAGCATCCGGAGGGGTCGAGTTCATCGCGACCACGCTGTCCGTCGCCCGCGATTACGTCCATCCTACCATCAACTACGAGGAGCCCGATCCCGATTGCGACCTGGACTACGTCCCCAACGCGGGCCGGGAACGGGAAGTGAGGGCGGCTCTAACCAATTCGTTCGGTTT
The DNA here is from genome assembly GCA_009841265.1 of Gemmatimonadota bacterium. Lineage (NCBI taxonomy): Bacteria > Pseudomonadati > Gemmatimonadota > Gemmatimonadota bacterium. Next base: position 860,831 of record VXMB01000009.1, read on the forward strand.
CGGAGGGCATAACGTGACGCTCGTGGTCAGGAAATACACGGCGTAGCTTCTTTCCGAAAAGCCTCGGACGTGCTTCGGGGACTACCGTGCCAAATCGGCATTCCATTCTGCAGAAGCTGCGGCGCGCGACCAGTGCCCTGCTGACGGGCCTGAAAGGCGGTGCATCCGGTCACGCCGCGAACCGAACGGCCCTTGAACGTGAAAACGTCCGCCAGGTCCAGAAATACATCGACTACCGCTTCAAGAACCCCGATTATCTGATCACGGCGCTCAAGCACCGATCCTACGTGTATTCTCGGGAACAGTCGGGCGTCCACTCCAACGAACGTCTGGAGTTCCTGGGCGACGCGGTGCTGGATCTCGTGGTCGGCGAGTTCATATACCACAAGTACCCCGGGCGCCGCGAGGGCCAGCTGACCCAGCTCCGGTCCACGCTGGTCAACCGGAAGGCGCTCGCCCGCCAGGCCCGGGCGATGAAGCTCGGACGCTATGTGCTGCTGAGTACCAGTGAAGCCCGATCCGGCGGCCGGTTTCGCCATTCGATCCTGTCCGATGCCTACGAATCCATCATCGGCGCCATCTACCTGGACGGCGGGCTCCCGCCGGTCCGGCGTTTCCTGCACCGTACCTTGCTGCAGGAGCTGAGCGCGGAACGTCCTTCCGAAGTCGATCACTCGCGGAACTACAAGAGCGCGCTGCTGGAATACACGCAGGGCGAAGGTATCGGCCAGCCGGAATACCGCGTCGATTCCGCCGTGGGTCCCGACCACGAAAAGATCTTTACCATCGAAGTCTTCGTAGCGGGAAACCCCGTCAGCAAGGGCACGGGCACCAGCAAGAAGAACGCGGAACAGGATGCCGCGCGGCAGGCCGTGGAGCAACTGCAGTCCGACCGCGACATCGATCGGTCATGATCCGCGTACTCTCCACGCCCGGATGTTCCGCAGCGTACAACATGGCCGTGGACGAAGCGCTGCTGGACACGTGCCGGCTGGACGCTGGCGGGACGGACTCGGAGACGATGGCGCTGCGCATCTACTCGTGGTGTCCGCCCGCTGTTTCCATCGGATACGGGCAGGAGGCGGAAAAAGAGATCGATCCCGGCCAATGCGAACGGTACGGCATCGACCTGGTCCGGCGGATCACCGGGGGGCGCGCGGTACTGCACGACCAGGAACTCACCTACAGCCTGGTCGCGCCGGAATCCCATCCCGCGCTGGGAGGCCGGTCCGGCGTGATGCTTCGCGCGGTGAGCGAGGCGCTGGTCGAAACGCTGAAGCACTTCGATATACCCGCCGAGCCGGCGATGGAGGGGCGTTGCGGTTCAGGAGGTAATAACGACGTATGCTTCACGGCCACAGGACGTTACGAGATCACGGTGGCCGGCAGGAAGCTGGCCGGAAGCGCCCAGCGCCGATCCCGCGGGGTCGTGCTGCAGCACGGATCCGTGCTCCTGGGTCCGGGGCACCGCAGGCTTCCCCTGCTGATGCTCGCCCACGAACCGGAACGCCGGGAGACCATCGCCCGGCTACTGAACCACCGGACCGTTTCCGTTGCAGAATTGATCCCCGATCTGCCCACCTTCGAGGAATGGACCGACCGCCTGTCCCGTTCGATGCTCGACCGCCTGAACGTGGAAGGCAAAACGGACGTACTGGACGCGGAGGAGCGGCAAGCAGCCGAGTCGTTGGTCCGCACCCGGTACGGAAACGCCGACTGGACCTATCTCAGGACCGCGAGCCATGTCCGGTGATCCCATTGCCATAACCGGCATCTCCTGCCGGTTTCCCGGGGGGATATCGACGCCACAGTCCTTCTGGGAATTCGTCCTGAATGGCGAAGACGCCATTCGACCGGTGCCGGAAGAGCGGAAATCGCTGTGGAAACCGTGGCCGGACGACGGGGACTTTCCCGAATGGGGCGGTTTCGTCGACGAAATCGACCGGTTCGACGCGGCGTTCTTCAATATCTCTCCCCGGGAAGCCCGCCACATCGATCCCCAACAGCGCATCCTGCTCGAACTCGCGTGGGAAGCGCTGGAAGACGCGCGGATCCCCCCGGCCAGGCTGGAAGGCCGGCCCGCTGGAGTGTACATAGGGATCTTCCTGGACGAATACTGGGACCTCCAGCGGTATGCCGCACCTTCGCAAGTCGGCATGCACACCAACACAGGCGGGACGCTGAGCATCGCGGCGAACCGGATCTCCTACTTCCTGGACCTGAAGGGCCCGAGCATCGCCGTTGACACGGCCTGTTCTTCGTCACTGACCGCCGTACACCTGGCCTGCCGCGACATCCAGGACGGGACGTGCACAACCGCGCTCGCCGGTGGCGCCAATCTGCTGCTGACACCCCAGACGACACGCGGATTCGAGCAGGCGCAGATGCTGTCGCCGGACGGGCGCTGCAGGGCCTTCGGTCAGGGGGCGAACGGATACGGACGCAGCGACGGCGCGGGCATCGTCGTGCTGAAACGGCTGACCGACGCTGTGGACGACGGCGATACGGTCTACGCGGTCATTCACGGATCCGCGATCAACCAGGACGGGCGCAGCCGCGGTCTTACTGTGCCCGGCCAAGACGCCCAGCAAACCGTCATCGAGGCGGCCGCACGCGAAGGGGGCGTAGACGCCGCTCAGCTTGCCTTCGTGGAAGCCCATGGCACGGGAACGCCCACGGGCGACCCCATTGAAGCGACGGCCATCGGTCGCGCCACGGGAGACGCGGGCTGCCTGATCGGTTCGGTGAAGACCAATATCGGCCACACCGAGGCGGCGGCCGGCGTCGCCGGTCTCATCAAGGCGGCGCTGTCGCTCAAGCACGGCATCCTGCCGCCCTCCCTGCATTTCGAGAAGCCGAATCCCGACATACCCTTCGAAGAGCTCGGCCTGAAGGTGGCCACCGAGCCGGTCAGCATCCCCGGTCCCGCCTTCGCCGGTGTGAATTCCTTTGGATTCGGCGGCGCCAACGCCCACGTCGTGCTCGGATCTCCACCGGTCACGGAATCCCTAAGACATCCAGCCGATGCGCGAACCGGAAACGGAACGGCGACGGTCGAAAAGGGCGGATCACACGGCGAGGACAGTTCGCAGGGCGAGGCCGACCCGCACGATCCTCTGCTGCTTACCATGTCCGCCCACAGTGCCGGCGCATTGAAGCAGAAAGCGGTGGATACGGTTTCCTTGCTGCGAAGCCACCCCGATATACCGCCCGACGATTTCACAGCCACGCTCGCCCTGCACAGGTCCGATCTCGATCACCGCCTGGCGCTGGTGTTCGAGGATCTGGGAGACGCCGCTCGAAATCTTGAGGAGTTTTGCGCGGGCGGCATCCCCGATCGGCTCGAGATAGCACGGAAAGGCGCGAAACCGGCGCCCGTTGTTTTCGTCTTTACCGGCATGGGGCCGCAATGGTTCGGCATGGGGAAAGCACTTTATCGCACGGACCCTGTCTTTCGCGATGCGATGGACGCGTTCGACCTTCTGTACGAGGCAAGAGCGGGGAGATCGATCAAGGACGCAATGTGGAGTGGCCCAGACGGAGAACGAATCATCGACGTCGAAATCGCCCAACCCGCCAACATGGCCCTGCAGTGGGCGCTGACCGCTCTGTGGAAGTCCCTGGGCATCGAGCCGCAGATCGTCGTCGGCCACAGCGTCGGGGAGATCGCCGGAGCCTGTGTCGTGGGCGCACTGTCCCTGGAGGAAGGCGTTCGCATCATCTATCAGCGCAGCAGGCTACAGAAGGAGATGCAGGGAAGGGGTGAGATGCTGGCCGTGGGGGTGTCGTCGATCGAGGCCGAAGAGCTCATAGAATCCTACGGCGACGGCCTTTCCATCGCCGCGGTCAACAGCCCGATGTCCGCGACGATTTCGGGGGAGTCAGAGGATATCGACCGGTTGCAGGCCACGCTCGAAGATCGACGGCTTTTCTGCCAGAAGCTGCACACGGGGATCGCCTATCACAGTGGCCAAATGGACGGGATCCGCGATGATTTCCTGGCGTCCCTGAACGGATTGTCCCCATCGAAAACCCGCGTACCCCTGTTGTCGACAGTCACGGGCGCGCAGGCAGACGGAACGGAATTCGACGCAGACCACTGGTGGCGAAACATCCGCAGTCCCGTCCTTTTCGACCGGATTTTCGAGCAGATCCAAGGTGACGGGGAGGCGCTTTACATCCAGATCGGTCCCCATCCGGTGCTTTCCTCGGCAATTTACGAGAACCTGGCTCACCACCACCGGACGGGCGACGCCCTCGCCACGCTTCGGCGCGATCGCGGAGCGTGGGACGTCCTGCTCGAATCCGTGGCCAAGTGCTACGTCCATGGACATGACATCAACTGGGAGCGGTTGGTAGACCCGCCTCGTACGTCCGTGCAGCTACCGCCATACCCCTGGCAGAAGGAACGATACTGGCTGGATGGCATGACAACGCATCCGAGTGGCCTTGACAGCCAGGAAGGCTCGGTCGGCCGGTACCCGCTGATCGGTCGGGCCATCGAATCGTCCGTCGACCCCGACTCCCGGGTATGGGAACGGGCGATCAGCCTGGCATCCCACCCGATCCTGGCGGACCACACGGTTTTGGACCGATCCATCATGCCGCTTGCCGGGCAGATCGAAATGCTATTCGAGACGCTTGACGAGGCGGAGATACCCGTCGCCTTTACCGACCTCAAACTCCCGCATCCGCTGATCCTGCCCGAAACCGGTGCCCAACTTGTCCAGATCGTGCGCGGGCAGGACCGGTATACCCTGTCCTCCAAACCTGAATCTCAGGAATCGGCTTCGAGTTGGCTGGCAAACATGCGAACCGAAAGAACCCAGGGGACCGGGGCGACTGGGGTAGCCTGGATGACCGAAAACATTGATCTGGAAGCCATCAGATCCCGATGCGACCGGCGGATCACGCGCCGCCGATTCTACGAACGCGCCGCCGAATTGGGGTTTCAATACGGCCCCAGCTTCCGCCAGGTCGATGATGTCGTGTACGCCGACCGGGATGCCCTGGTCTCTCTAATATCTCGGGATGACGGCCACGAGACCTTCCGCCTGCACCCCGGTGTCCTGGATGCCGGTCTACAGGCCCTGCTGTTGCTCGTGCCGGATGACGGTCCACATTTGCCAATCGGCGTGAAAACCGTTGTGCTGCAGAGACTTCCAGACAAGAACGAAATCCTGTTCGCCTACGCGAGACTGCAAGAAACCTCGGATGACAGCGTCCTGCTGGCCGACGTATATCTCGTAGACGAAAAGGGCCTTCCCGCAGTGGCCCTGGAAGGCGTGGCCCTGTCCCGGGCGAGCGGCGGGGCAAGCCGTCGTAACGTCAATAATAACCCCCACGGGTTCTATCGCGAGGAGTGGGTGGTCGACAACCGCTGGACAGAGCACCAACAACCCGGTCCGGCGTCCCACTGGTTCGTGCTTTCGGACGACCGTCGACTCGGGCGCAATCTGTCCGACGCCCTGTCGCGCCCTGGTGTGGAGAGTGAATTCATAGACATATCCGGTAGTGGATTGGCAAAAAACCTCGGCGTACTGGCCGATAAATTGGGATCCGTGGAATGCGACAGCGGAAGCTACATTGGATTGGCACGAATCTGGACGGGAGGCGGCAACCGGCAGTCCGGCGAGCAGTCCTACCAACACACCGGTCCCGCGCTGGATTCCTTCGAACTGGTCCGTGCAGTGCTGGACAACCCGGATCTTCTGTGCCGCCTGCGGCTGATTACGGCGAGCGCGCAGTCCGTGAAGGCAGACGACCTTGTATCGCCGGCATATGCGTCGATCTGGGGCTGCGGAAGGGTCGCCATGCGAGAACATCCCGAGTTGGACTGTACGCTGATCGACCTTCCGGCCGGGACCGGCGGGATCGATGTGGAGCGCCTCGCGGAGATCGTAGGTATGGACACATCACCTGGTGAAATCGCACTTAGGGGGTCTGATGTACTCACCCGGCGTCTTGTTCCCTTCGATCCGGAGCGGCACGATGCGAAAACCGTGCCTGTAACCGCTTGGTCAAAAACAAGTTACGTACTATCACAGACTACACCAGGATCCATCGACGACCTCCATTTCGAAACGAAACCGGAATCCTGCCCCGAACCGGACGAGGTGGTCATTCGCGTGCGGGCCGCCGCAGTGAATTTCCGGGACGTGCTGACGGCCCTCGGCACGCTGAAGAAACCATCGCGGCAAACATCGTCCTTCGGATGGGAATGCGTCGGAGAGGTAGTCGCGCACGGCGACCGGGTGGAATCCGTGGAAATCGGCGACGTGGTCATGGGGATGATGCCTGGTGCCATGGCCGGACACGTAACCGCGAAGGCCGGCCTGGTCGTCAGAAAGCCCGATCACCTGGGTACTGAGGAGGCCGCCACGCTGCCCGTGGCCTTTCTGACGGCGTACCTAGGGCTCGTGGTACGCGGCGGGATGTCCGCCGGTGACCGCGTTCTTATACACAACGCGACCGGCGGGGTGGGACTGGCCGCTCTTCAGTTCGCACAGCAGACGGAAGCCGAGGTTTTCGCCACGGCCGGATCTGAAGAAAAACGCGCCTTATTGAAGGAGATGGGAATTTCCTATGTAATGGACTCCCGATCGCTGGATTTCGCCGAAGAGATCATGGAGAAGACGGACGGGAAGGGCATGGATATCGTGCTCAATACCCTTTCCGGTACCGCCATGCGGGCTTCGATGTCCGTGTTGGCTCCCCACGGACGTTTCATCGAGATCGGCAAAACCGATATGCTAAATCACGGAACCATCGACCTCAACCTGTTCGACCACAACCGGTCCTACCATCCCATCGATCTCGCGCAGTTCATCGAGGAACGGCCGGATCGGGCAGGCGACTTGCTGCAAAAGATCGTCGCCATGGCCGGGGATGGCGCGATACGTCCCCTGCCCTATCAGACCTTCCCGATGGAAAGGGCGCGGCAGGCCTTCCGATTCATGTCGCAGGCCCGGCATACGGGCAAACTGGTGCTCGTGGATGACGACGCGCCGATTCCTGTGAAATTGGGCGATGAAGACCCGGTCATACGTCCGGGCGGGACCTACCTCATCACGGGCGGCGCGGGCGGGATCGGCCGTTTCCTGACGGGCTGGCTGCTCGACCGGGGAGCTGGACGGGTGGTCGTGACGGGTCGAAGGGGAATCGAGGAAGTGGCGTTGCAATCCGATCCCGCCGGAACTGTCAGATATGTGCAGGCCGATGTGAGCGACCGGGAGGCGATGGGACAACTCATAGCGGACCTGCGAGCGGAGCATGGGCCGGTCAGGGGCGTATTCTACGCGGCCGGCGTGCTGGACGACGGCATTCTGCTCACCCAGACCGTGGAACGGTTTCGCAAGGTCCTCGGACCCAAGACAACCGGTGCCTGGTTATTGCACGAGTTGACAAGGGACCTCGAACTGGACCTTTTCGTCCTGTTTTCCTCGGCGGCTTCCCTTGTCGGCACCGCGGGCCAGGCGTCCTATGCCGCTGCGAATGCCTATCTGGACGGTCTGGCGGACCTCCGACGCCAGGAGGGTCTGCCGGTGACGTCGATCAACTGGGGTCCCTGGGAAGGTACGGGCATGGCGGCAGACGAACACGCCGTCGATCGTCTCAGACGGCAGGGACTGCGACCGATCCCGCCCGATGAGGCCGGTGCGCTGCTCGACCGGTTGTTGCGCCGGGACGTCCATCGCGTCGGCGTGATTCCTACGACGGAACCTGCAGCAGAATCTATGCTTGCACGATTCCTGTCTCCGGTCGATCGTCCGGAACGCGCACCACAGTCGATCACACCGCTATCGAGGGCGGATTTGAACGCACTGACCGCGGACAGACTCCGCATCTACGTCGAGACATTCGTGAACGATGCGATCGGCCGGATCGTGGAAGTGGACCCGGATAACGTCGATCAAGGGCAGACCTGGCGCAGCCTGGGGGTGGATTCCCTCATGGCTGTGGAATTAAGAAACCGTTTCGAGGCGGGATTATACGTGTCGGTTCCGGTGGAGACCTTGCAGTCGGAAACCGCTATCAGCCTGACGATCGACACGTTGCTGGAGGGGAAAAAAGCCACGAGTCGGACTTGAACCGACGACCTATTCATTACGAGTGAATTGCTCTACCAACTGAGCTATCGTGGCCTGGTAAAACCGCGCTAAATATAAGGCACGACCCGCCCGATCGCAACCCGTTTTTAGGCCTCGACGGATTCCATGGACCGCGAGATATGCCCCCGCGTTCCCGCGATATCGAAACACTCCCGCTGGTTGGTCTGCATGAGCCGAAGCGCCACGTCCATCGCCTGTTTTTCGGTGAGGAGGCCGTCGTTCACTTCGCCTTCCAGGGCGCGGCCGAGCCACCTCCGCGCCTGCACCGCGTAGGCATAGGCGCTGGTGGGCCAGCCGGTGTCCCCGCCGAAGGCGAAGAGCTTATTGATCGGCACGGCGTGGATGAAGCGACGAACGAAATCGCAGGAACTGAAAGGGTCGATGGACCAGGCCCAGCAGAGGTCCACCCAGACGTTTGGATAGTGCTTGGCGAGAGCAATCAGCTCGTGGCTGTAGGGGTAGGCGATGTGCATCAGCACGAACCGGGCATCGAGGTAACGAGCCAGCAGTCCGCACAGGTTCCCGCTCTTGATCCGGTCCACCGGCATCCGGCTGTGGCCCGCGTAGTAACCGGTGTGGATCTTGAACGGCAGGTTGTGTTCGATGGATAGTTCCACGCCCCGCGCCCAGCCCCAGTCACCCAGGCACAGCGACGCTTCCTCCGGCGCGCCATCGGGGTTACTCAGGACGATATCCAGGGCCCTTGCCGCTTCTTCGTCGCTGCGTTCCTCCCACCGGAGCGTCCTGGAGTAGGCGTGCTGCGCCTTGACCGCGATGGCGTGGGGACCGTATTTCGCGAAGATGGCGGCCATGGCATCACGCAGGCTGCCGAGGCTGTTTACGGTAATCCCCGTCTCCTCCGCGATGTTCTCCACCGGCACCTCGCCGTTGCAGAATCCCACCCAGGAAATATCGTAGAGAAAGAACCCCGGACCCGAGGCATCCGGTTCGCAAGCCCAGACGAAGTTGTCGATCTGCACGTGATCCAGACCCGCGCGGTCCCGCAACAGCGCCAGTCGCTGGCCGGGACCCCGCAGTCTGTCGTTCTCTGCCTGCGCCGCCGTCAGGCCGTCGGCGGTAATCTCGGCCATGCCATACACGTCTTCCGCCAGAATGCGCACTGCTTCACCGTATCCCGTATGCTTCACGGCCTCCCACGCCGGGCGGACCGGCTCGAAGCGCGCCGCCACGTCGCCCTTTGCGGGATCCAGCAAGGCGTTGACATCCTCCTGCGAAGCGCCGGCGACTACGAGGTCCGCCGGTACGTAGTTCTCGAAGAGGTCCTGCAGCACGTCCGGCCCGTTGGCTACCCAGTCTTCTTCGAACCTGAGATGCTCATGGGTGTCGATAAGCGGCGTTTCCTGGATGTACCGGGACAGATCGGACATGAAGACCCTCCTGCGGATGTGCGCGGGGAAGCGGGGAAACATGAGAGACGGACTATAGACCGGGAATACCCCCGGGGTGAGTCGAACACCCGACCAACGGTTTAGGAAACCGTTGCTCTATCCACTGAGCTACGGGGGCAGAAGTGAAGTTCCGGTCCGGCTTGGTCCGTGCTCAACATATGTACCTGCCTGCCGGATTGTCAACGCCTTAATGCGGACATCCGGGCAGTGAATGATCTTGTCATCTCCTGTACACCGGCATATATTCTGACCGCCAATTCGGCAATGCATCGAGCGGTAGAAATCCTGTACGGTGCTAGCGAGGATTCGAGGATGCAAGGACTGGTTAAATACGACCATGGACCGGTCAACATGGAAGTCCGTGACATGCCGGTTCCGGAGCCTGGTTCCGGGGAGGTCCGCGTGGAGATCCGGGCCGCGGGCATCTGCGGTACGGACATCCACATCTACAAGGACGAGTATCCCTACAACCCGCCGGTGATCATGGGCCACGAGTTCTCCGGCATCGTGGACGAGGTGGCCGGCACGGACGAATACCGGCCGGGCGACGCGGTGACCGGCATTCCGACCACCGTCGTCTGCGGCGTGTGCCGGTACTGCGTGGCAGGCCAGCACAGTCTCTGCGACCGCCGCCTGTCCATCGGCAGCGGGGTGCACGGCGTGTTCACGAAGTACGTGGTCATGCCCACCTGGGCCTTGCGGAGGATTCCGGAACACCTGGACCTCACCATCGGCGCGTTGAGCGAACCTCTATGCTGCTGCGTCAAGGCCGTCTCCATACGCACTTCCGTTACCGCCGGCGACGTGGCGGTGGTGACCGGCCCCGGCCCCATCGGCATGCTGACCACGCAGGTGGCGAAGGCGGAAGGCGCCTACGTCATCCTGACCGGCACTTCGGCGGATGAGGACCGGCTCGAACTCGGGGCGCGGTGGGCCGACGAGACCGTCAACATCGAAGAGGTCGACCTGCTCGATCTCGTCAGGGATCGGACACAGGGCTACGGCGCCGACGTGGTGTACGAATGTTCCGGGTCGGCGGCGGCCACCCGTTCGGCCATCGAACTCGTGAGGAAGCAGGGCACCATCATGCAGATCGGCCTGCACGGCGGCCCTTTCGAGGTAGATTTCTTCCCGGCGGAACTGAAGGAAATCGATATACGGACCTCCTTCGCCGGTTCCCTGGATGCCTGGGACCGCACCATGGTGATGCTGGATCAGCGCAGGATCGAACTGGAACCCATCGTGTCGGACGTGGTTCCTTTAACAGAGTGGGAAAACGCATTCCACCGGTTGTTGAACAGAGAAGGCATGAAGATACTGTTCGAACCGGTTGACTAAAGAAAGGGTTTGAAATGGACCTGGGATTAAAAGACAAAGTCGCGCTGGTTACAGGCTCGAGCCGGGGCATTGGACGATCGATCGCCCTGGGCCTGGCGGAGGAGGGATGTCACGTCAGCCTGAGCGCCAGAGGGGAAGAGAAACTGCTCGAGACCGAGAATGAGGTCGCACAGAAGGGCGTCGAGACGCTGGCGACGGCTGGGGACCTGACCACGGCCGAAGGCATCGACCGGGTCGTAGAGGCCACGCTGGCGCGGTGGGGACACATCGACATCCTGGTCAACAACGTGGGAGGAAGCGTCTGGAATCCCTTCGACGATGTCTCCGATGACGAGTGGCTTCACGTGTTCAACCTGAACATGTTCGCGGCGGTCCGGGCGACGCGGGCCGTGCTCCCGGCGATGCGTGCGCAGGAAGGCGGTTCGATCATCACGATTTCCTCGATCTTCGGACGCGAAGCGGGCGGCCCCGCCACCTACAACGCCACGAAGGCCGCGGAGATCTCCATGGGCAAAACGCTCGCCAAGGAAGTGGCCAGGACCGGCATCCGCGTGAACACGGTGGCGCCGGGTTCAATCATATTCCCGGGCGGCAACTGGCAGAAGCGGCTGGACGCGGACCCGGAGGGCATCGGCAAGTTCATAGAGCAGGAACTTCCGGCCGGACGCTTCGGCAAGCCGGAAGAGATCGCGGACGTGGTAGTCTTCCTGTCATCCGACCGGGCGAGCTGGGTAACCGGCGCCTGCATCAACGTGGACGGATGCCAGTCCCGTTCGCTGATATAGCTATACGCAGTAGATACAATGTAGATACACCGATTCGCGGAGGATGCACGGCATGAACTCGCGCCTCGAACAACTTGAGCTGCTCGCCAGTAAGGATCCCGGCGATCCCTTCATTCAATACGCGATCGCGCTGGAATACGTGAGTTCGAACCGGCTCGAAAAGGCCGCCGAAATCCTCGAACGGCTTATGGCGGCATCGCCGGACTACACGGCGGGCTATCACCAGGCCGGCCGTGTTTACGAACAGCTGGACCGCGATGATGAAGCCCGCAGGTGTTACGAGCAGGGGATCGTCGTAGCGGAACGCCAGGGTGACGCCAAGGACCTGGACGAAATGCGGGAAGCCCTCGCGTTTCTGGATTGATTTACATGCGGCTGGACGTATCGTCGACAGACTGAATGTACCGTCAACGGACCGGACGTACCGTTACCAGACCAGGATCTACCGCTAAAAGATTGGAAACGAACAGATAGCACGCAAACCACTTCTACGCATAGCCCAGGACGTATTCGGATGGACCTTTCTCGTCATCGGGGTCCTGGGCCTGTTCCTGCCGCTGCTGCAGGGCGTGCTGTTCATCGTCATCGGGCTGACGATCCTGTCCACGCGCTACGCCTTCGCCCAGCGCATGTTGACCCGCCTGGAGAAGAAGTATCCGGACATCTACGCCAAAGTAGAGCAACTCAAGGTCCGGTTCGCCGCAAGCAAACCGCTCCTGGTCGCCATCGGCACGATCCTGATCGTCTTGCTGGGCGTGGGGATCTATCTGGCCGTGCTTGGGTTCAAGACGGCCTATGCGAAGATCGCACCGATCCTGTTGAACTAGTCAAATCAGACGGCGAATCAGGCGTCTGCTGCGCCGGTCCAACCGGTCGAGGTCGGGGATCTCGTACCGGTTGCCGTTCTCGTCCGTGATCAGGATACGGCCGGGCGCCAGTTCCATCATGCCTTCCCTCAGGTCCCGCATCGGGATCTTCACGTCGCCGCGATCCGTCTCCACGGAGAACAGCGATGTCCCTCCCCGCCCCTCCATCTCCACGATGCGCGTTATCCTCGGGCGGAAATAGCGCCATTCGATCTCATCGCGGATGATGCGACCGGTTTCCTCGTCGCAAGCTCCCGGGTCGGCCAGAATGCCCAGGTATTCGTCTTCCTGGTCGAAGAAGGTGACGTACCGGCTCTCCTGCGAGAGCGGAAAAGCCTGTCGTATCTTGACGCTGAAGAACAGGTCGCCCGCGATGGACAGGGTGGGCGGCTGGTCGTCCCGCCGCTCGAGGTGAACGGCGGTTGGATCGAGAAAGGACATCTATTACCCCTCCACGCCCACGATGCTCGAGACGTTGGTGTGCAATTGGACCAGGCGGTAATACTCGCCCTGCCGGTCCAGCAGTTCCTCGTGGGTACCCAGTTCCACCGGCTCACCGTTCTTCAGGACGAGCAGGCGGTCGGCGTCTCTCAGGGTGGACAGGCGATGGGCGATGGCGAGCGTCGTGCGGCCCTCCATGAGCCGCCCCAGGGCTTCCTGGATCTTCTTCTCCGTTTCCAGGTCGAGGGCCGACGTGGGTTCGTCGAGAATCAGGATCCTCGGATCGTGCAGGATGGCCCGGGCGATCGCGACCCGCTGGCGCTCCCCGCCGGAAAGCCTGCCGCCCCGTTCCCCGACGGGCGTATCGTAGCCGTCGGGCAGTTTGACGATGAACTCGTGGGCGTTCGCGTTGATAGCGGCCTCGATGATCTCCTCCCGGGACGCTTCCTGGTTGCCGAAGCGGATATTGTCGGCCACGGAACCGGCGAACAGGAAGGGGTCCTGCTCCACGTAACCGATCTGGCTCCGCAGTTGCGTCAGGTCCATCCGGCGCACATCGGTTCCATCGATCAGGATCCGCCCGCCGTCCACGTCGTAGAACCGGCACATCAGCTTGATCAAGGTGGACTTCCCGGCGCCCGAGTGCCCCACGAGTCCGATCATCTCGCCCGGTTCGACGTGCAGGTTGATCCCCTTGAGCACCGGTTGGTGCGCCACGTAGCCGAAGTTGACGTCCTGCAACTCCAGGCGTCCTTCGAATCGGGGTACATCCACGAAATCGGTCGGTGTGTATTCCTCGATAGGACTGTCGATGACCTCGAAGGTCCGGGTGATCGCCGTCATCATCTCCGGAATCCAGTCGGCCATGCTCGTGAGCTGCTGCACGGGACTGTAGAACATGGCCAGGTAGAGGAAGAAGGCCATGAGCATGCCGATGGTCATTTCCACCGCCTGCACCTGCAGCCCGCCGTACCACCATACCAGCAGTCCGCCCACGGACACGAGGAATGCGAGCAGCGGGCGCACCGTGCGCGAACGGACATGGATGTTGCGTTCGGCCGTGAACACCTTCTCGTTCTCGAAGTGCATTTCCTGGCTCTGCCGTTTCTCCTGGGCGAAGATCTTCACGACCCGGATGCCGGCCAGCGCGTCGTTCACCTGTTCGAAGAAGGTCGCCCAGCTGTCCCACGACCTGCCGTAAAACCACATCAGGTACCGCTTGATATGGATCGAGGCGAAGATGATGGCGGGAATGGGGATCAGGACGAGGAGCGCCAGTTCCCAGTTGAGGTAGAACAGCACCGCGGTCATGCCGATCACGAGCAGCCCCTGCTGGACCACCTGCGGCGCGAAATCGATCCAGAAGTAGTGGATCGACTTGGCGTCCCGGGCGATGCGGGCCATGAGGCCCCCCGTCTGCTGCATGTCGTAGTACTTGAGGGGCAGGAGCTGCAGTACGTTCAGCAGTTCGGACCGCGCGTCGAAGGCCAGCCGGTCGCCCAGCACGGCCATCATTCTCCCGCTTATGATGGTCACCCCGGTATGCACGATCCGGGAAACGGCCAGGAGCGCCACGATCGAAGGAAGCCAGATGTACATGCTCTGGTCCACCAGGACCTGGTCGACGAGGATCATGGTCAGGTACGGGGGCAGCAGGTCGATGGCCGACGCGACGATCGTGACCACCATGGCGACGACCAGCGTTTTCCAGTGGGGCAGGCAGAAAGACCACAGGCGCCGGAACGTGCGCAGGTGGGCCTCGCGGCTCGACCAGTCCGGGACCGTTTCCTCGGCAACGGGCTCCGTGAGATCCGCACTTCCATCGGGGCCGATCAGGTGCAACAGGGATTCGACGGCGTCGGTCATGTCCTGCGCCACGGCATGGGTGTACCGGAGCAGCCGGACGCTCCTCCCGTCCACCTCGGCCATGAGCGCGCTCGCGCCGACCAAGGGTTCCACGGTCAGGCCGGTGATCTCCTCCAGGGACAGGGTGTGGGTCAGCGTCCACGCCCCGTCGGACCGGGTTGCAACCACCAGGTGCCGCCTGGTCACGGCCAGCATCGATTCATCGATCCGGCCGTCCGGCGCCAGGTCCGTCTTGCAGGCAAAGAGAAGGTCAGCCTTGTCCTCGCCTGCAGGCAGGCCGGACGGGATCAGACGGGTCAGTTCGGAGGGTATCGTGTTGATCAGGGGCATGGGAGCGGCGCGTTCGGGTTCAGTGTCGTTCCTTATCTTCAGCCAGGGATCGACCGGGGATCAGCTAGTGAAATCAGAACAGGTTCGGATGCAATGCGGCAGCCAGGTTCTCGATCGCGAGGAAGAGCCTGGGTGCGGGTCGAAGCAGCCAGTTTTCGGGAATCAGGACGACGCGTTCGTTACGCACGGCGTCCAGGCCCTGCCAGCCTTTCAGCGACTTCGCCCTTTCCAGGTATCTCGCCCGGACTTCCTCTGCGTCCTGTCCTTCGCCCAGCGTGGAAAGGAGGACCTGCGGATCCTTGGAAACGATGTGCTCCAGGTTGTACACCGCCCACGTACCCGGCGCCAGGTCGTCGGCCACGTTCCGACCGCCGGCCCGTTGAATCACCGCCGAAGTAAACGTTTCAGGTCCGGGGGTCCAGTTCTCGTCCCGGAAGGGGCTGCCGACGAAAATCGTGGGACGCTCGCTTTCGGTCAGGCCGCCGATCCGCTCCGCGACCGTGGCCAGCCGCTGACGGTAACCTTCGGAAAGCTCGCGTGCCAATTCCTCACGACCGACAAGCCTGCCCACCGTACCGATCGCATCGAGCACGTCCTCGATCGACTGGGGGTCGAGGACGAACACCGGAACATCCAGTGCTTTCAGGCTGTATACCAGTTCTCTGGCGTTTCCCTTTGAAGCCAGTACGAGATCAGGATCGAGCGCCACGATTTTCTCGAGACTCATTGTCGTGACGTCGCCGATCTTCTCGATTTCCCTGGCTTCCGGCGGATAATCGCAGTAGTTCGTGACCCCCACGACCGAACTTCCCGCGCCCACTGCGAAAAGCAGTTCCGTGTTGCTTGGTATAAGCGATATGATTCGCTCCGGAGTACCCTGAAGGGTCACGGCGGAACCGATGACATCCGTTTCTGTCACCTGACCGGCAGCCACCCTGGGAATCAGCAGGAAACTAAGGAGAAAAACAAACCTTGGGAAGCGCGAAACGTACCTCACATTCGTTCCGGATGTCACGGGAGCAGGATACGGTTTACAGCGGTATACAATATAGACGAAGACGGTTAAAACGGTACTTTTTTTTGTAATACGCACTAAATTGATTCGAAGCCTGAACCACGCAAATGAACATAGCCGTCGTACCTTCCATGCTCGACCCGAATCGGTTCAGACGGCGGTCTTTCGGAGGGAAGCTTACGATGGGACGCTTTGACTACTGCCTCAATACGAGTACGATCCGGTCGCCCGGTGTTTCCGTGCTGGAATACGTGGATATCGCGGCCGACGCCGGATATGACGGAATCGAACCCTGGGTGGAGGAAATCGATGCCTGGATCGAAGGGGGCGGTACGCTGACGCAACTGCAGGACCACGCTGCCGGCCGGGATATCCGGATCGTGAACCTGATCGCCTTTTTCGAATGGGCAGTGCCCGAGGCCGACCGCCACGCCTTTGGTTTGGAAGAGGCGCGGCGGTGCTTCGAAATGGCACAGGTGCTGGATTGCCCTTTCGTAGCCACGGCCCCGAAGGGGATCCACGACCGCGAAGTCGACCTATTTTCCGTCGCCCGGAGATTCGCCGAACTGACGGACGCCGTATCGGATTTCTCCCCGAAACCCCTGCTGGAGTTCTGGGGCGTGTCCCGGACGCTGGGAACAGTAGGAGAAGCCCTGCTCGTGGCCGCCGAAAGCGGGGTGCGTGACACCAGGCTGCTGACCGACATCTTTCACATGTACAAGGGTAGCGGGCACCAGCACGGGATGGACTACCTCGATCCCGGTCGCCTGGGCCTGGTCCACGTGAACGACTATCCCACAGTCCCGCCCCGTACGTACATCGAAGACGAGCACCGGGTCTATCCCGGAGACGGCGTAGCGCCCTGGGACGAGATCGTCGCCAGCCTGGAACGGCAGGAATACCGGGGCATGCTGTCACTCGAGCTGTTCAATCCCGCCTACTGGGCCGAAGGGCCGGTGGCCACGGCACAAATAGGACTGGCAAAGCTTCGGGCATGCGTAGAAAACGCGTGATTCGTAACTGACCGGTTCATGCCGTAACGGACATCACGTTCATCCCTCGCGCCTATCCGCCTACGATCATGTCCACAGCCACATTGCCACAGTCCGACCAGGAATTGTCTCCTGCACCTCACGTGGCACGGCCCGTTTCCGCCGGTCTCACCCTCCGGGCTGTGGTGATCGGTTGCGTCTTCACCATCCTGTTGACCATCTGGTCGCTCGCCTCCGAATTCGTAACGCGCGGCTCATTCATTACGGTCACCCACCTGCCGGTGGCGGCGCTGCTGCCCTTCCTTCTGATGGTCCTCATGGTGAATCCATGTCTGAAAATCACCGGCTTCAGCCGTCCGTTCAACAGCCAGGAACTCGTCGTGATCTTCTTCCTGGTCTTCACGGCTTCCGTCATACCGGGCTGGGCCTTCAGCAATTACGCGATATCGATCATCAGCGGTCCGTTCTATCACGCAACGCCCGAGAACCGGTGGGCGGAACTGTTCCTCGACTATCTTCCGTCCTGGCTGGTGGTCCCGAACCACCTGGGTGGGTTGAACCAGTTCTACGAGGGCGTTTATTCCACGCGGAACATACGCTGGCAGATCTGGTTCGTACCCATGTTCTGGTGGGTGACGTTCTACATCGCCCTGTTCATGGTCGGCGCTTCGATCATGGTCATGCTCCGGAAGCAGTGGGTTGAACACGAACGGCTGGCCTTTCCGTTGGCCCAGGTGCCTCTGGCGCTGATAGACGGCGCCGAGGATCGGGCCCTCCTGCCCAGGATTGCCCGTGTACCCATGTTCTGGTGGGGGTTCGGTACCACGCTGGTCATCATGATCTGGAACATGTTCAGCTTCTTCGACCTCATGCCCGCAGTACCCCTCGGCGCAGGACACGCCTTTCCTCTGACCCTGTACGAGGCCTTCCATCCAATCCAGGTGCGCGTCAACTTCCTGCTGATCGGGGTGGCCTACTTCACGCGGGTGGAAGTTTTGCTCAGCGTCTGGCTGTTCTACCTCATCCGCATTGTGCAGCAGGGCGTGATGACCCGCGTCGGCGTGCCGGGTCCGCAGGAAATGATGCATTTCCAGCACCTGTCCGGCTTTCTGGTCTTCGTGCTGTTCGGGCTGTGGATGGCGCGAAGGCATATCCGCGACGTGATCCGGAAAGCCCTGGGAAGAGCGCCTGAAATCGATGATTCACGGGAGTTCTTCTCATACCGTACGGCCGTACTATCTTTCTCCGGCGGTTCGATTTACATGGTTTTCCTCCTGTGGAGCGCGGGCATGACGCTCTGGGTAGTAGCGCTCATGATGTTCGTCCTGTTGGTCCTGTATATTGGCGTAACCCGCGTAGTGGCCGAGACCGGCCTGGCATCCCTGGACCTGCCCTACAACAGCGCCAACGAAATCACGCTCAGGTTCGTCGGATCGGAGCACATCAACGCCCGGACCATCGCGGGGATGTGGCTGTGCCAGACCTTCACCCGAAACTGGAGGACACTCGGCATGTGTTCCATGGCGCACGCCGCCAAGGTGGGCGACGTAATCGGTGGCGTGGGCAAGGGGGTGTTCGGCGCCATTGCGCTTTCGCTGGCCATTGGATTCATGACAGCCCTGTTGTACACGCTCTACCTGGGGTATGACATGGGCGCGTCCCAGCTCAAGGCAGGCGGTTTCGAGTCAGGGGCGAAAGGTTACTGGACGCAATTGGAGACTTTTCTTACGAATCCGCAGGCCATGACGCAATCCCAGTTGACCATGGTAATGAGCGGCGTCCTGATCTCGGTATTCCTGATCTGGGCCCATCACCGGCTTCACTTCTGGCCCCTTCATCCCGTGGGGTTCGGGATCGTCACCACCTACGCGGCGGATATGGCTTTCCTTTCCATCCTGATCGTATGGATCATCAAATCCGCTGTCCTCCGGCTCGGCGGCGTATCACTCTATCGCAAGGGCCAGCCTCTGTTTATCGGCATTATCGCCGGATACGCCCTGGGGGTTTTTCTGACCTTCCTGGTGGACGCGGCATGGTTCCCTGGCGCGGGACACGTCGTGGACGGATGGTAGCGGAGCGACTGGAAGCGGTACAGACCACCCATAGTTCAAAGCGTAAGGAGCAGATGATTCCTCATGAAACTTTCCATTCTCGACCAGTCTCCCATACGTGATGGGGTAACGGCCGTGCAGGCCTTCCAGGAGACCCTGACCATGGCCAGGGAGGCCGAACGGCTGGGCTACCGGCGCTTCTGGGTGTCCGAGCACCACAACGCCCATTGCCTGGCCGGCAGTTCGCCCGAAGTGCTGCTCGCCGCTATCGGGGCCACCACGGAGGACATGCGGATCGGTTCCGGGGGCGTCATGCTGCCATACTACAGCCCCTTCAAAGTCGCCGAGAGTTTCGCCGTGCTCACGAATCTCTATCCGGACCGGGTCGACCTGGGGGTTGGACGCGCGCCAGGCGGAGACATGAAGACCGCCCGTATGCTGGCCCCGGGCGCGGGACCCCGGTTCGAGCAGTTCCCCGAACTTGTCGCCCAACTGTTGGAGATCCTGCAGAACAGGGATTTCGAGCCTCGGGTCACACCGCCCATCCAGTCTCCTCCCCCCGTATGGATGCTCGGATCCAGTCCGGAAAGCGCGATGCTCGCCGCCCGGTTGGGCCTGCCCTACAATTTCGCCCTCTTCATCAACAGCAACATCGACCCGCGCATCCTCGAATTCTACCGGCACTACTTCGAGCCCTCCACCCAGACGCCGCAGCCCGAGGCCTGCATCGCGATCAACGTTATCTGTGCCGATACCGAGGCGGAGGCCCAACGTCTGTCGTTGAGCCGCGATCTGCTCTTCGCTCGCTTCGCTTCGGGCAAGCCCAGCTACGTCGTGCCTACGGTGGAGGAAGCGGAAAAGCACCGGTTCAGTGAAGCCGAAACAGCCTTTCTGGAAGACAAGTTCCGCCTTGCGGCCGTGGGCAGTCCGGACCAGGTCCGGGACACCATCGACCGGCTTGCCGGCCAGTTCGGAGCCGAAGAGGTCATGGCCGTGACGATCACCCACGATTTCAAAGCCCGGCTGCGGTCCTACGAACTTCTGGCCGATGTGTACCGATAGATCGCTTCAATTCAGGTAGATCGCTGCAAATAGGATTGCCTGCAGGATACAAAACGAATACATTGAGATGGCCTCCATTCCCTGCACGCAATAACCGAAACAAGGAGCATATGACATGACCATGGTCATGGAACAAACCGTGCTGAGCGACGAGCAGATCGCGTTCTACCGGGAAAACGGGTTTCTCCACATCCCGGAGGTATTCACGCCGGAAGAGACGGCCGAATTGTCGGATCAGATGGACCGGCTCGTCGAGGACTGGGCGTTCACGAGCCCGGGATGGAACGGTCCCTGGCGCCTGGCCTACATGGATCCGGAGACGGAGGCCAAATCTAAACTGACGGCCATGCACGATCTCCATTTCTATTCCCAGGCCTGGTCGCGCGCCGTCGCAAACCCGCGGCTGGTGGAGGCCCTTTCGCAGCTGCTGGGGCCGAACGTGGAGTTGCACCACACCACGCTGCACATCAAGCCGCCCCAGACCGGACATCCCTTTCCCCTTCACCAGGACAACCCCTTCTACGGCCATCACGACGGCCGGTACATCGACGTCCTCGTGCACCTGGACGACACCTGTCACGAAAACGGCGAGATCCGCTTCCTCGCGGGGTCCCACAAATCCGGTCACCTGCAGCACATCACCGAATCGGAAGAAGGTCCCTGCGCGCCCCATCTGCCGACCGACGAGTTCAAGCTGGAAGACACGGTGGCCGTACCGGCCCGGGCCGGCGACGTGGTCATCTTCTGCATCGACACCGTGCACGGTTCCTACATCAACCAGACGAAACGGCCCCGCAGGCTCGTGCGCATGGGCTACCGGAACCCGGACAACCGGCAGGAGTACGGCCAGAGCTTCGGGCGGCCGGGTCTTATGGTCTGCGGGTACCGCGAACGGCGAGAAGGCGACGAACTGCTCCCGGGTAACTGATGGCCGACATTCCCCTGCTGGGTTACACCGACCGGTTGTCCGGCCGGCCCGGCGACGAGATCGCCTTCAAGGTCAGCAGCGCGGCCGCGAAACCCTATCGGGCTAGCCTCGTTCGCGTGATATGCGCCGACCCCAATCCCGTCGGTCCCGGGTTACAACTGGAGGAAGCCGGCCTGCCCTTCGGGGGTGAATTCCCCTCCAGGTCCCAGCCCTTCCACCCCGGCTCCCACGCCGTCATCCCCCTTGACGGCCGCTTCCGCCCGGACAGCGGCCTTACCCTCACCGCCACGATATGGCCCACGACCCCAGGGAATGCGGACCAGGGCATCGTCAGTTGCGGCACCAGTGGACGGAAGCCGGCGCTCAGTCTCTGCCTGGACCGGGGCGCCTTGACCGCCTTCGTCCGTTCATCGACGAACCAGGTGACCCGTGTTACCTGTCGAAGCGAGCCGATCAAGACCCGGCAATGGTACCGGGTGTGGGCGAGCTACGATGCCGGAAGCGGGACGGTGAGTGTGGGGTTCCGGGCAACCCACGCACCTCCCGGACCGTCCAATATCACGGTTGAGGCCGTCGGCCCCGTTCCCGTGGGCGACCTGGCCCGGATCATCATCGGTGGACAGGACGGCGATCCCGTTCACGGCCATTTCAATGGCAAGATCGAAGCGCCTTCCCTCGTCGACATCCCGGTGGAAGAAACCGACCACCAGGAATACGACGTCAAAGGCCATCGAGGCGCGTGGGCCCTGTGGGACTTCGCCCGGGACACGGGTTCGACGCAGATCGTGGATGTAGGGCCGAAGGGCCTGCACGGCCGCCTGGTCAACATGCCGGCCCGTGCCATGACCGGTTCCCGGTGGACCGGCGAGGAAATGTCCTGGAAGCACGCACCGGAACAGTACGGCGCCATCCACTTCCACGACGACGACATCTACGACTTCGGCTGGGAGACGGATTTCACCTTCAAAATCCCGGACGGCATGCCATCGGGACTCTACGCGGCCCGCATCCGGTGCGGCGAACACGAGGACATGATGCCGTTCTACGTTTGCGCGCCGCGGGGCGGGCCGACGGCGGATCTCTGCGTCCTTGCGTCCACCTTCACCTATACCGTATACGGCAATCACGCCCGTCCGAATTTCCATCCTTCATGGCTCGAGCGGATTGGCGAATGGAACGCCTATCCCTGGAATCCCGCCATTCACCCTGAATACGGGCTTTCCACCTACAACTTTCACCGGGACGGGAGCGGCATCTGCCATGCCAGTCACAAACGCCCCCTGTTCTCGCTCCGCCCGGGCTACATCACTTTCGGCGCCACGGAAGGAGACTGCTCGGGGCTAAGGCATCTGCAGGCGGACACCCACCTTTACGCGTGGCTCGAGAAACAGGGCATCCCCTTCGACATCGTCACCGACCAGGAACTGCATGATGACGGTGTCGATGCGATTAAAGGCTATCGAGCCGTAACCACGGGTTCCCATCCGGAGTACCATACGCCGCGCACGCTCGACGCCCTGCGGCAGTTCCGGGAACAGGGCGGCCACTTCATGTACCTGGGGGGGAACGGGTTCTACTGGCGCATTGCCGTCCACCCGGAGGGCGACGGGACGCTCGAAATCCGCCGGAACGAAGGCGGCATACGGGCCTGGGCGGCCGAACCGGGCGAGTACTTCCAGGCCTTCGACGGCGGTTACGGCGGACTCTGGCGCAGGAACAACCGTCCCCCGCAGCAGCTCGCCGGCGTGGGGTTTTCGGCCCAGGGCAATTTCCATGGATCGTACTATCGCATCGATCCGAACGCCCGTGCCAACCCGGAGACCGCATGGATCTTCGAGGGGGTGAAGAGCGAGACCGTGGGCGATTACGGGTTCAGCGGAAACGGCGCCGCCGGGTTCGAACTCGACCGGGCCGACTACCGGCTGGGCACTCCCGAAAACACTCGCGTCATCGCCAGTTCCGAAGACCACCACGGATCCTTCATTCCCGTACCCGAAGAGCTGCTTACCCACATCACGACCTGGTCTGGTGAACCAATCGACAAACTGGTCCGGGCGGATATGGTGTATCAGCGCTCAGATTCCGGCAGCCAGCTTTTCTCCACGGGATCCATCACTTTCTGCGGCAGCCTGCTGTATAACGATGCCGACAACGACATTTCCAGGATTGTGTCCAACGTGCTGCGCCGGTTCCTGGCCGCCGATCCCACAGGTCGGCCTGGTCGGTCCGGTCGATCCGGACAGCCCGGACAGTCCCGATAACCATGAAGATCGCCGTTTTCGCCGACGTACACAGCAACCTGGACGCGCTGGAAACCGTCCTGGATCATATCGACCGCTGGCGTCCCGACAGGGTACTGTGCGCGGGCGACATCATCAACCGGGGGCCGAAGCCCCGTGAGTGCACTGAACGCGTTGTGACCCGTGCCCTGGCGGAAGACTGGGGCATGATCTATGGGAACCACGAACGGTACGTGCTGAAGTACGGAAGGGGAAACCTGCCCGACCGCGGTCCTGAATTCGAGATCATCCGGCATGCGAAGTGGACGTACGATCAACTGGCCGGCACGGACTGCCTGGTCGAACGCCTCGAAGCGCTGCCCTTTCAGTGGTCCATGACCGATGAGGCGGGGAACGAATTCCGCATGGTGCACGCATCCATGCTGGGAGACCGCAAAGGGATCTTCCCCGATGATACCGAAGCATCGCTGCGCGAGAAAATCGCTCCGGCGCCGAAGGTGCTGGTGGTGGGGCACACGCACCGGCCCCTGATCCGGACCGTGGACGATGCCCTGGTCGTCAACGTGGGCGCGGTGGGCGCGCCATTCGACCGGGACCCCCGCGCGGCTTACGCTCAGATGACGTGCGAGGCCGGTGCGTGGAAGGCGGAGATCATCCGGCTCGAATACGACCGCGAACGGGCGATCGCGCGCTTTCACGAATCCGGCTACCTGGAGGACAGCGGAGATTTCGCCAGGCTCATCCTCGCCGAGTTCCGCAAGGCCCGGTCCCTTATTCCGGGTTGGTACCGCGCCTACGAAGAGCGGGTGATGGGCGGTGAGATTTCGCTGAAGGCGTCGGTGGACCGTTACCTGGAAGACTGCATGATCGACGGCTGAACGCGTAGATCGCCATCCCCATTCATGAAAGGACTGTGATGCCGAAGAACATCGTCGTACTCATTACGGATACCTTCCGCCACGACAACCTGGGAAACCGTGCGGAGCGGCCCGTGCGAACGCCGGAACTCGACCGTTTCGCCGCGGAACGGGCGACGGAGATCACAAAGGCCCACATGGGCAGTTTCCCCACGATCCCCCATCGCACCGATTTCGCGACGGGGGTCACCGGTTGGCCCCATTACGGCTGGCAACCCATCGATTTGAGCGGACCCAACCATGCGGGCAGGATGCTCGGCGAACAGGGTTACGCCACGCAGTTGATCTGCGACTGTCCCCACCTGTTCAAGGCCCGCTTCACCGACGGCTTCGACGCGGCGTACCAGAACCGGGGCCAGGAGGGCGACAGGCCGCTGCTCCACCTCAACGACCCCATAAAACGCGTCGTCCAGGACGACAAAACCCGCGTGCACCCGCGCTATCGGGGCCATACACTCGTCAACCAGCACCGCTGGATCAACCACTATTATCGTTACGAATCCGACGTCTTCTCCGCCCGGACCGCGCAGACCGCCGTTCGCTGGCTCGAAGAAAACGACGAGTCCTCCCCGTTCTTCCTGTGGGTGGACTTCTTCGATCCCCACGAACCCTGGGACCCGCCGGAATACATGGTGCGGCGTTACGACCCCGATTACACGGGGCCGCCCATGCTGCACCCGAACTACGGACCGTCGTCGGCCTACACGCCGGAGGAACTGCATAACCTGTGGGCCCATTATGCGGCGGAGACGGAACTGGTGGACCGCCATATCGGCCAGGTCCTGCAGAAGATCGACGACCTGGGTCTCTGGGACGATACCATCGTGACCGTCATGTCGGACCACGGCATGTCCATCGGCGAACACGACCGGACCGGCAAGTCCAACATCGAAGAGGACGACGGGAGTTTCTGGCCCATCTACCCGGAGATCGGCCACGTCATGCTGATGCTGGCCGGTGGCGACGTGCCCCGCGGTGCGCAACTCCCCCTGATTACGCAGACGATCGACCTTTTCCCGAGTCTCTGCGACCTGGCCGGCGTATCGGTCGACCCGCCGAAACCCTTCGACGGGATCTCCTGCGCCGAGGCCGTGCTGGAAGGCCGGACTACCCATCGCGAGTACGCGGTCAGCGCCTGCAATATCGCGGAACCGTCGGGCGGCCTGCCCCGGCGCGCCACGACGCCCTTCCTCGTTACGGACCGTTGGGGCTACGCACCCGTCGGAGCAGACGGACGACCCGAGCTCTACGACCTGCAGAAGGACCGTCTGGCCCAGCAGAACATCGCCACCGGCAACGAGGCTGTCCTGGATGACCTGCACAACCTGTTCCTGGCTCACCTGGCGGATCACCACGCTCCGGAAGAGGTGACCGCCCTCTGGAGCAAGGCGGGCGGAAGCGGGAACCTCGAGGGTAAATGGGCCATAGACTACCCCGGGGAATAGGGAACGCCCATGGAAGCGGTCGACGATTATACCCGATTTGAAAAGCTCGTCCATCGATTCGATCCGCACGCCAGGCTGAAGCACCATCGCAGCCTGCCCGGCGGCTACTCGGCCGATGTGACCGTCCTGGAAATCGAAGCCGGAGACGGTACGTCGAGAAAGCTCATTCACCGGTTGCACGGCGAGGTGGACCTCCAGCAGAACCCGAACGTGGCCGCGGATGAGTTCCGCGTGCTGCAACTGACCCACGCCGCGGGGCTGGCCACGCCCGCCCCGGTCTATCTGGACGCAACGGATCCCCTTTTTCCCACGCCCTCCCTTGTGCTGGAATATGCCGAGGGGGTTACCGATCTGAAGCCCAGCGATCCGGCGGAGTACGTGATGCAGATGGCCCGGGAACTGGCCAGGATACACCGGATGGACACGGCCGGCCGGGATATTTCCTTTCTTCTGCGGTTGGAGGATGAATGCGCTTCGGCGGTCGGGAGGCCGCCGGATGCTCCCGGCGTTACCGCGGGCGAACGCGAACTGATCGAAATGCTCGCGCCGTGCTGGCCGCTTCCCCGCAGCAATACGCCGGTTGTCCTGCACGGCGACTACTGGCCGGGGAATACCCTCTGGCAGGATGGACATCTCACGGCGGTCATCGACTGGGAGGACACCCGGCGGGGGGACCCGCTCTTCGACGTTTCGAACGCCCGGTTCGAGATCCTGATGCTCTTCGGCGCCGAAATCATGGATACCTTCACCCACCACTACGAAACCCTGAATCCTGTGGACACCGGATGCCTTCCCTGGTGGGATGTCTATACAGCGTTTCGCGTAGTGAACAAACTTGACTTTCTCGCCACGGAGGAACGGGACGAATCCCTGATACGCGCCGACCATCAGTGGTTCGTCGAGCAGGCCCGCAGCCGCATTGGAACGTGCCGGGGCACGCATCAACCGAAAAAATAGCACTTGCCCGAAGCCCCTCCTCCACGTACATTATACGCCGAAGTTTTCGGGGCGTAGCGCAGTCAGGTAGCGCACCAGCATGGGGGGCTGGTGGTCGCTGGTTCAAATCCAGTCGCCCCGATTCCGGCAAGGCAGCCCACCGGGCCCTTGCCCCTTGATCGGTCATATATCGGGGCGTAGCGCAGCCCGGTCAGCGCGCCTGCTTCGGGAGCAGGAGGTCGGGAGTTCAAATCTCCCCGCCCCGATCCGATTTCTCAAACAACAGAAATTCAGCATAGCCATCCTACCTGTTCGCTTCCGTACCCCGTTACCCCGCGACTTCCCGGCCGGACGCTCCGGCAGGTCGCCGAATCCGTAATATCGCGATCTGGCGCAATCTCGTCCCTGAGATACGAACGCGCCCTGATCGACCGGTCATCGAGGAGGATACCGCCATGTCGTACCGGATACGATTTCTGCCGGCCGTCGTCCTGTTCATAGGCGCCGCGCTATGGATGATCACACCGGGCACGGCCCGGTCCCAGGTATCGGACCAGCCGGACACGCCCTTCAAGCTCGCCACCTTCGAGGCCACGGGAACGATCCGCATCGGCATGGCGGTCCGGGCGGACCAGGCGGGCGAAGCGGACCAGGTAAGGCTGATGGACCTGCATGAGGCGAATGCTTATGTCACCCGCCAGCTTGGATTGCCCGTGGTATCCATTCCCAAGGAAATGCGCGCGCTGATCGAGCAGTACGACGCCGTTTCCAACCGCATGTACACGATCGCGAACTACATGGGAGCGGATAACCGCCTGTCGAACCCGGACCTGCCCTTTGTATTCGATCCGGAGAACGTCTCATTCAAAGCGCCGATCAAGTATCCCTACAACCTGCTGGCGGCCGCGGCAAACTACCGGGCCCACGCGGACGAGATGGAGGAATCGGCCATCGGAGGCGCGGGTTTCACCGCCGTTGAAGTGGACGTGGACGCCGAAGAACCCTATTTCTTCGCCAAGTCGCCAAGATCCACCATCATCGATCCGGGCGAACCCTACTACGTGCCGAAGGACGTGAACATCGACTGGGAAGTCGAACTGGCCATCATCATCGGCAGACCGGCCCTGGACCTGACCCTCGAAAACGCCCACGACTATGTCTTCGGTTACAGCATCGTGTTCGACGTCAGTCGCAGGGGCGGCGCAGGACTAAAGCCGATCAACCGCATGTTCCCCGGTCCGAACTGGTTCAATGGCAAGAGCAGCGACCGCGCCGCCCCATTCGGGCCCTACATCGTGCCCAAGGAGTTCATCCAACATGACGATCTCGAAATAAAGACCTGGGTCAACGGCGTAATCAAGCAGGACAGCAACACCAGCTACATGATCTACGATGAAGCGCACATGATCCGGTATTTGACCTCCGTCCAGACCCTCTATCCGGGCGACGTGATCGCCACGGGCACGCCGGACGGCGTGGGCCGCGCCCGGAATCCGCCCGAATACCTCCAGCCGGGCGACGTGGTGGAAATGGAGATCGAGGGTATCGGCCGGCTCGTCACACCCATGGAAGCCAAGCCATGAAGACCCTTGTTGCCGCGCTCCTGAGCGGAGCGATCGCCGCAGGCTGCGGATCTTCACCAGAGGACGATTCAGCGGAGGGCGATTCTGCTCCGGTAGTCGAATCCCCGCTCCAATCCACCATAACGGACGACTACGTCCTTCGCACCGACGCGCTGGCGGAGGATCGTACGCCCCCTGAACCCGATCCCGCGAGCTACGGAATGGACCCGGAAACCGGCCGGTTCGTCTATCCCACGGTCACGCCGCATCAGCATGAGTCCAAACCCTTCGAAGGCCAGCTGGACTACTGGGATACGAACGAGTACGCGAAGGCCATGACCGTAGAGGCCTACTACCCGATTACCGTCGAACCCTTCCATACCTGGCAGAACATCGTGGACTTCGACGGCCGAAGGTACATGTACCAGTACGTCCGGCGCGCCCTGAAAATCTACGATATCACCGATCCGAAGGACCTGAAGGTCGTGCACGAAAAGGGCAGCACATGGACCGGAGACGGGCCCGGCGAGGAGGTCAATCCCTATGGCGAAGGTGACATGTTCGGCGCCGCGTCCATCCAGTGGAACGAGGATCTGGGCAAGTACATCATGGTGCAGGCCTTCGAGATCCGGCGCTTCGGCGTACTGAGCGACAAGCGCGCGGAACCGGAAAAGGTGAAGGCCATTCGAAATGCCAATCATCTCAAAGGGTTCAAGGTATACGAGATGAACGGGCCCCTGCCGGATGACTGGACCTTGATCGCCGAGCGAACCACCGACTACGAGCACCCGGACGCGCCGATCGGACAGCAACAGGGCTCCGGCGTGCGGGACATCCCGGCCTGGCACGGCGGCAGGTACATGTTCGTCGCCGCGGCGCCCAGCGCGGAATACGCGCTTACGGAATACCCGAGCGACCTGTACTCGGCCGGCTACCAGGCGTGGGACATGACCGACCCGGCCGATCCCCTGTTTCTCAGCCAGTTCAACGTGCCGGGCCAGAAGCTGGGAGATCCCGACGACGAGGCCGCCTACCTGGCCAATCCCCGCGCGGGAAACCGGACCTCCTGGTTCGGCGCGCGCATGTCGATTTTCATGGCCAGGCCCGTGGAGGAAGGCGGGAGGTACGGTTATGCCGCCATGGGCGGCCTGGGGTTCTACATGCTGGACATCTCTGACCCGACCGATATCAAGGCGCTGGGACACCTCAACTTCCCGCCCAGCGTCGCGGGCACGGAAGGCGACTACATCAACGTGACGCAGGTGGAAAAAACCGGTGTGGTCTACTATTCCGGCTACCCTTTGAACGAAGACGGCTGGGAGCCCTACAAGGACATCTTCATGATCGACGTGAGTGATCCCGACATTCCCGGACTGCTCGGTACGCTGCCCAGGCCGGTGCCGCCCGCGGATGCGCCGTTCACGGATTTCGTGCAGCGACGCGGAAGTTTCGGGCCGAAGCGAAGCGGCTATTACACCCAACCCGGAACGCCGAAGGAGGACATCCTCCTCTATGCCTTCTACAACGCCGGCGTGCAGGTGTTCGATGTCTCCGACCTTTCCGATCCGAAGATCACCGCCTACTTCGTACCGAAATTCGACCCGTCCCGCACCCCGGAATATGCCCTTGGCAACCTGACCCACGGCATTTACGTCGAATACGACCGCAACCTGGTCTGGTTGTTTACCAATCACGGCTTCTACTGCCTGTCGACCCCCGTGCTGGGCGAACCGCATCTCGGTCCACCCGAGACGCCCTGGCCACGCGGGAACTAGACCATGGTCAGGGTTATCCACAAAGGGCTTTACATCAAAAATGCGAGACACTACATTGGTCAGATATTTGCGAAACTTTTCAATATCAGATCGCCTGTTTTGTATACAGGGAATACGGGCTTGAATCCTCACCCAGGTCCGTGACATCTCTGTGTCTAAACGGTTTTGTGCATGCGATTCGCAGCACCATTCAACCTGCATCATGGGAGGCAGCGTGTGATGAGTAGATTTTCCCCCTTGTTTCGATGGACGCCGCCGGTGATCGCGCTGGCCATGGCGATCACGGTATTAGCATCCTGCGAACCCGCGGCACAAAGGGCGCCGGGAAAGATTATCCCGGTGGAGCAGCCTGATAGCGAATGGCGCATGCTGGGCCGCGACCTGGCCTACACGCGCTATTCCCCGCTGGACCAGATCAACGCGGACAATGTGGACCGCCTCGAGGTAGCCTGGCGATGGAAGCAGGACAATTTCGGCCCACGTCCCGAATACTATGCCCAACCGGTGCCTATCTACGTGGGGGGCATGCTTTATTCCACGGCAGGTACACGGCGCAGCGCCATGGCCATCGAGCCTGAAACCGGCGAGACGATGTGGACCTACCGCCCCGTGGAGGACGAAGAACGCTGGGCAACGGCTCCTCGGCGAAATTCCGGGCGCGGCGTCTCGTTCTGGACCGACGGACAGGGCGACAACCGGGTCATCCTGATCACCCGGGGCTTCTACCTTGTGGCCCTCGACGCCCAATCGGGCATCCCGGTGGCCGAATTCGGCAACAACGGCGTAGTCGACATGATGGAAGGCTGGCGCAACGCGGAAAACGTCACGCCCGTCGGCAACCTGGCCAACACGTCTCCCGCGACGGTCGTGGGGGACATCATCCTCGTTCCGCCGGCCCTCGCCGCGGGATTCCGGCCCCGATCGATGACCAACTCGCCGGGTGACGTCGTAGCCTACGACGCGCGCACCGGTGCGGTCCTCTGGAAGTTCAAGGTCATTCCGGACGATGGCGAGGAAGGCGCGGAGACCTGGGAGCAGAATTCGAGATCCTATACTGGGAACGCCGGCGTGTGGACCTCCATCTCCGCCGACACCGAACTGGGCTATGCCTATCTGCCCGTAGAGGCGCCGACGAACGACTATTACGGCGGGCATCGCCTGGGTGACAACCTGTACGCGAACAGCCTGGTGGCCGTGGATTATACGACGGGCGAGAAGATCTGGCATTTCCAGATCGTCCATCACGACATCTGGGACTATGACAATCCCGCCGCGCCTATCCTGGCCGACGTGACCATCGACGGCGAGCCGCGCAAGATCGTGATCCAGAACACCAAGCAGGGCTATTCCTACGTCTTCGACCGGGTCACCGGCGAACCTATCTGGGACATGCCCGAGACCGACGTCCCCGCGACGGACGTACCGGGCGACCGGGCTTCACCTACGCAGCCAATACCCGTGAAGCCTGCCCCCTGGGAACACCAGGGTATCAGCCAGGACGACCTGGTGGACTTCACCCCGGAGGTGCGCCAGGAGGCGATCAACCTGATGGCCAACCACCGGTACGGACCGCTTTACCAGCCGCCTTCGCTCGCGGAAGCGCCGGACGGTACCATCGGCACGATCCAGATCCCGGGCGCGAACGGCGGGGTCAACTGGAACATGACCTGCCTCGACCCGGTCACCGGCGTGAATTTCATACCGTCCAACACCAGCATTTCTAAACTGGCGTTACGGGCGCCGGATCCTGAAGAATCGGACATGGACTACTTCTCGGCCGGCCTGAGAGCGCCGCGCGTCTTCGGCCAGATCCCGCTGGTCAGGCCGCCCTGGGGACGGATCACCGCGGTCGACATGAACACGGGCGATCACGTCTGGATGGCGCCGAACGGCGATACTCCGCAGGCCATCAAGGACTTGCCTGAGCTGGCGGGCGTCGATCTGCCCCGGACCGGCAAGGCCACCCGGATCGGTTCCCTGGTGACGAGCACGCTGCTCTTCGCCGGCGAGGGCTTCGGGGGAGATCCCTATCTCCACGCCTACGACAAGGCGACGGGCGAAGTCGTCGCGTCGATCGAACTCCCGGCGGCCCAGAGCGGCATGCCCATGACCTACATGCACAATGACGTGCAATACCTCATCATGACCGTCGGCGCCAGTGGCCATGCCGCCGAACTGATCGCGTTGAAACTGGGCGAGGAACCCGAAGCCGAAGAAGGCGAATAGCCGTCGGGACCGGGAGAACGGGATCGAGAATCCCGCAGTTGGCGACTAAAACAGGAGATTCGCAATGAAACGCTACATCTGGAGCCTGGCGGCCGCCGCCGTGATCGCGGCCTGCATGCAGGGCACGGCGGCCGCGCAGGACAATATGCTGACCGAAGCGGAGCAGGAGGCGGGCTGGAAGCTGCTGTTCGACGGCCAGACCCTCCTGGGCTGGACCCACCGCGGCGGTACCGCCATCTGGGCGGTGGAAGACGGCATGCTCACAGGGGAAGCGACGGGTGGCCCGGGATACATCGGGTCCTACGACGAGTTCACCAATTTCGAACTGAGCGTGCAGTTCAACCAGGACGCCGGACATAACAGCGGCGTTTTCGTCCGTGGACCGCACGATACCGGGGCAAGGGTGAACCAGTATTCCTTCTACGAGATCAATATCGCGGATACCCATGGCTCGGGCTACACCACCGGCAGCATCGTGGCGCTGGCCAAGTACGAACCGCCGCCGAAGACCGAAGGCCAGTGGAATACCATGGTCATCACCGCCGACGGACGTGACATTACGGTCATGCTGAACGGGGAAGAAGCCGTCAAGATCCAGGATTCCTCTCATTACAGCGGCGTCGTCGTGCTGCAGGCCTTCGGCCAGGGCAAAATCCGGTTCAAGAACGTCAAGATTCGTTCATTGGATTAGTGAACACCGCGGGGCGGGCCCGTCGTCCGCCCCGCCACATCGATTCGGTACTCGATGAAAACGATTCTCCCAGCCTGCTGTGTCCTCTTTCTGCATCTGTTACTGCATCCGTTGCTGCATCCGCTTCCCGCCCACGCCTGGCCGCAGTCGACTCCGGACACCACCGAAGTTGCCGTAGATCACGTCCTTCAACCCATTGAAGTCACCGCTACCCGCTACATCCGGGAGATCCTCGACATCCCTTATGCCGTGGACCGGGTGGACCGGGACGAGATCCAGCGCGCCGAACCCGGGCTGTCCCTGGAGGAAAGCGTCCGCGGACTTCCGGGCATCATCGTAAACAACCGAAACAACGTTTCCCAGGGCGACCGGATCAGCATCCGCGGCCTGGGCAGCCGGGCGTCCTTCGGCGTGCGCGGGGTGAAGCTGGTGCTGGACGGCATTCCGCTGACCATGGCCGACGGCCAGTCACAGCTCAACAACCTCGATCTCACCTCGGCGGGGCAGATCGAAGTACTGCGCGGTCCCAGTTCCTCGCTTTACGGCAACGCGGCAGGCGGTGTCATCCAGATCCGCACGGAAGAGGCCCCGGACCGGCCACTCGAAGTCACGCCCCGCTTCATCACCGGCTCCCATGGCCTGCGACGCATGCAGGGCAAGGCGGCCGGCACCGCGGGCGGCAGCCGTTTTCTCGTCAATTTCAATACGCTCTGGTTCGACGGGTTCCGCGACCATGCCTTCGCGCGGTCGACCGGCATCAATACGGTCGGAAAACGGATGATCGACGATACCTGGATCATCACGGCAGTAGCCAATTACTACAATGCCCCCTACCAGTACAACCCAAGCTCTCTCGACAAGGCAACGGCCGAGTCGGACCCCGCCAGCGCGAGGGCCTTCGTCCAGCGGCAGGGCGCGTCCAAGGAGGTCAGACAGTTCCAGGGCGGCCTGTCCCTTCGTTACGAGGCGCCCGGGGCCGAGGGGGAGATCACGGTGTTCGGCATGGGACGCACGCTGTTCAACCCCATACCGGGCCGGATCATCGACCTGGACCGTAAGGCCGGTGGAATCCGGGGAGTGTACAGCCGCGAGAGCGGGATCGGAAACGGCGGATTCCGGATGACGGCCGGATTGGATCTGGAGATACAGCGCGACGAACGGCATGAATACGGCAACGGCGGCATACCGGGAGACCTGGTAGGCACGCTGGACGACGCCCGCGTCTTCGACGAAATCTCGCGCGGAGACAAACGGCTGGACCAGGATGAAGGCGTCGATGGCTTCGGCCCCTTCGTGGAAATTGAATGGTCACCCGATCCCGATGTTTCCGTCACCGCCGGCGGGCGGTACGACCGGTTCCGGTACGAGGCGACGGACCGGTTTCTGAGTGACGGGACCGACGATTCGGGAACGCGGAACATGGCACAGTTCAGTCCCCACCTGGGCGTGGCCTTCCGGCCTACTCCGCTCACGGCGGTATACGGCAATTTCTCCACCGCCTTCCAGACTCCGACCACCACGGAACTGAGCAACCAGCCCACGCAGGCGGGCGGTTTCAACCCCGATCTCGAGCCCGAACGAATCCGCGGCTTCGAGGCGGGTATCAAGGGATTCGTGCCCGATGCCGGGTTGGCCTATGACGCGGCCCTCTTCACCTTCGGCATACGCAATATGCTCCTGCCCTTCCAGATCGACAATCCGGAGACGGACGAGGTCTTTTACCGCAACGCGGGCAAAACGCGGAACCGGGGCATCGAACTGAAACTGACCTGGTCTCCCCTGCCCCCGGTCAACCTGGCGTTGGCCTATACGGGCATGCAATTCAGGTTCGACGACTTCGAAGTCGAGCGGGAGGTCGATGGAAGCACCTCGCGCTACCAGTTGTCGGACAACGAAGTGCCCGGCGTGCCGCCCCACCACCTGTTCGCCGGATTCACCTACACCCATCCGGGCAATGGCGCATTCGTGGAGTTGAATGCGCAATGGACGGCGGAGTACTACGCCAACGACTTCAACGGGCCCGCCCCGGGGAACGGAAAGCCCGTATCCGACTTCGTCAACGATGGCTACGGCCTCGTTGATTTGCGCGCGGGAATCACGTACCTTGGAGAGATGGTCGGTGGCGTCCTGTTCGCCGGAGTCAACAACCTGTTCGATACGCGTTACAATGGTTCCATCGTCCCCAACGCCTTCGGGGACCGTTTCTTCGAGCCGGCCGCGGGCCGGACGTGGTACGTGGGACTCGGCCTTCCTATCGGTGCGGGTTCGAGATGACATCCCGCCAGCCCGGATGAGCCGTTCCCTATGAAGACACAGGAGTCGCACACAGGAGTCGCACATGAATAGGTTTATGCGCGTTCTTGGCCAGATCGCCTTCGTGATCGTCCTCGATGCCCTCGTGATTGGCGTGATCTACTACGAAGCGGAACGAGCGAAGGTCGCACTGGCCAATGCCCAGGCCGAGGCGGCCAAGCCCGTGGCCATGTTCGATCCCCGGACCGGACTGGAACTGAATCACCGGACCCGGCTGATCATGGGCGACGGCTACCCTGTCGTGGAAAGGGAATGCGCGCAGTGCCATCCGACCCAGATCATCCGCTCGTACCGGGCGAACCGCGAGGAGTGGCTGGACGCCATCCGGTGGATGCAGGATGAGAAGGGCCTGAAGACATTCGACAGCAAGACCGAAGACACCATCCTGACCTATCTAGAAAACTACTACGGCAGATAGCGGTTCCGATGGCCCACCAGGTCGAATCAGAAATCGATGCCATCGGGTACGCCTATGAGCGAGGCTGGTCCGATGGCCTGCCCGTCGTGCCGCCCACCCGCGATCGCATCGACCGGATGCTGGCCGCGCACGGAGTCGAGCCCGGCCGGGAAATCGGGCGGGTGCCCGAACGAAAGCGAACCGTCACCGCGGAACAAGTCGCGGCCAACGCGGTAATGGCCGGTTGCACCGACGCGCTTTTCCCCGTGGTCCTGGCCGCTGTGGAAGCCGTCCTGGATCCGGCATACAACATTGTCGGCCCCTCGGCCAGTACTGGGGGCGCCGCACCGCTGGTCATTGTACACGGTCCGGTCGTGGCAGAACTGGGTTTCAATGCGGAAACGGCGGTACTCGGCGCGGGCAACCGGTCCAATCTGACGCTGGGCAGGGCACTGAACCTGGTGATCCGGAACGGTATCGGCAGCGTGCCCGGGGACCTGGACCGGGCGACGGTAGCCCATGCCGGACGCATCGCGTACTGCCTGCCGGAAGCGCGTTGCGCCGGCTGGCCGACCCAGGGCGAAGAACGGGGTGTTCCCGCGGACCGCGGCGCCGTAACGGTGTTTGCCGCCGAAGCCCCCCATTCCGTGGCCGACCACGTGAACGACGTACCTGAAGGCCTGATCGACTCGTTCGCGCGCGTCGCCCGCACGACCAACTACGCCGGCGCCGCCATCGTTTTCGTCATCTGCCCGGAACACCGGTCGGTCTTCTGCAGGGCCGGGTGGACGCGCGATACGATCCGGGATGCGCTGTTCGAACGCACGGCGGCCGCAGGACGCGAAATCCACGCAACGGGCCGGCACGACGACCTGGATCCCGACGAACGCATTACGCTGACGCCGGACCGGGACGGCATTTGGATCGTCTTCGCAGGGGGTTCGGCGGGCGGACACTCCGCCATCATCCCCTCCTGGCTGGGAGCGGGCAGGGGAGTCGGATCGCGGCCTGTGACGCGCCTGGTTTCCCGATCGTAACGACCGTATAACGACCGTATAGCGACCAAATTCAAGCCGCCGATCCGACGATTAGCCGCCGATCCGTCGTCACTCCACAGGCTCCCGGAGCATGGAATATGCCCATATCCCTTGTCGATCCCACGGCCTCCGCCGCCGAAGCGATCCTTCGGCCGGCCCGTCGTCCGCTCGGTCCCGGGCACACCGTAGCCGCACTGGTAAGCAACGGAAAGCCCAATTCCGATGTCATCCTTCGCGGCGTATTCGAGCAGTTGAGCAAACGCCTGGACCATCCCGTGGAATCGCTCGAATTCACCAAGGAAAGCGCCAGCCGCGTGCTGTCCAACGAGATGACCGGTCTCATCGCGCGGCGCTGCCATTTCGCCCTCGTGGGCGTCGGCGACTGAGGCTCCTGCAGCGCGTGCAGCATGCACGATGCCCTCATCCTGGAGAACCTCGAACTACCGTCCGTATTGCTGTGTACGACCAACTTCACGCACACCGCCCAGGTACTGGCGGAGCAACTCGGACGCGGTAATTATCCGATCGTAGAAATCGATCATCCCATCGGCCGGCTCGATGACAGCGGACTCGCCGACCGGGTCGACCAGGCGGTGGACAAAGTCATTGAACTGTTGATGTAGATAATTCATGTAAGTTCCGGTGTAACAATCTGTTTCAATTACGATAAAGTTTGTGGTTTCAGGAGGTGAAACATGTTTAAACCCTGTTGGAAACTGGTTCCGGCCGCGCTGCTGGCCGGGATCGTCAACCTCGCCGCGGAGGCCCAGCAGACGGCACCGCAGGCGGGATTGCGGGAAAACCCTTCGCGGGTACACGCCCTCGAAAACGCCCGGATATACGTCCGCCCCGATCTCGTGATCGAAAAGGGCGTCGTGGTCATCCGGGACGGGTTGATCGTCGAGGCGGGGGCCTCCGTCGACATCCCGCCGGATGCCCAGCGGTGGGACTACTCCGGCCAGACGATTTATCCCGGTTTGATCGAGATGTTCACGCAGGCCGGACTGCCGGAAGACGAAAGGGACCCGTCGTCGGGGTCTACCCACTGGAACCCCGCCGTCCGCCCGGAGCGTTCCGCCGCCGAAGCGTACCGCGTCAGCGAGACTGAGATAGAACGGTTGAGGAAAACCGGATTCGCGGCGGCCATGGTCGTAGCGGATCGAGGCGTGTTCGCGGGCAGCAGCGCGGTCGTCAACCTGGGATCCGGATCCCCCAATGAGAACATTCTGAAGCGCGACGTCTTTCAGCACCTGCGCATGGAACGGAACCGGAACCGCACCTATCCGGCCTCCATGATGGGCGTAGTGGCCCTCATGCGGCAGACGATCCTCGACGCGCAGTGGTACCGGGATGCCCACGCGGCCTACGCCGCGAATCCCCGCCAGGACCGTCCGGAGGACAACGACGCGCTGGCGGCGCTGGACAGGGTGGCCGCCCGCGACCAGGCCGTGCTAGTGAGTGTCCATGACGACCACGCCTTCCTGCGCGCCGTCCGCCTGGCCGATGAATTCGGTTTGCGGCTCCTCGTGCGGGGCAGCGGCCATGAATACCGCATGCTGGACGCGCTCCGCGAAGCAGGTGCGCCCGTCATCCTGCCCCTCGATTTTCCCCGGTCGGACGATCTCTCCGTCTCCACGCCGGAAGACGCCCTGGACGTCACCCTGGCCGCATTGCGGCACTGGGAACTGGCGCCCGGGAATCCCGGAAGGCTACACCGGGCCGGGATCCCCATCGCGCTGAGCAGTACAAGGTTGGACAATGGCGCCGAATTCCACGAAAGGGTGCGTGAAGCGATCGAGCACGGGTTGGCATATGAAGCGGCGCTGGCCGCGTTGACCACGACGCCCGCGTCCATGCTCGGACTGGGCAGCCGCCTCGGAACCCTGGATCCCGGCAAGCTGGCCAACATGACCATTACCGACGGCCCCCTCTTCGCGGAGAACGTGAACGTGCAGGACGTCTGGGTCGCGGGCAACCGCCACGTGGTCACCCCCCGGCCGGTCACCGATCCCCGGGGCGCGTGGGTGGTCGTCCTGGAGGGTGACAGCCTGTCGCTGTCCATCGAAGGCACACCGGGGGCGCCCAAAGGGACCCTGGACAAGGACGGGAACTCCATGGGGGCGATAAGCATGGCGTTGGAAGACGCGCGTCTCGCATTCAGCGTGGAGGACGAGACGCTGGGAGAAGCCGGCGTATGGCGTTTCTCGGGTTCGATACAGGGAGACCGGATTACCGGCCGGGGGATCCGCCCCGGCGGTGAAAGCGTGGTCTGGTCGGCCGAACGCACCGCACCTCGGGAAGCGGAAACGAAGGACATACCCGCGCCGGCCGATGTGGTTGAACCTCCGGCGCTGTACCCTCCGGGCGCCTTCGGCAGGGATAGCGTACCGGCACGACCGGAACATCTCGTCGTCCGGAACGCCACGGTGTGGACGCTTGACGAGCGGGGCAGGCTGGAGAACGCGGATGTGTTGATCCGTGAAGGTAAGATCGTGGAAGTCGGCGCGGGCATCACAGCGCCGGAAAACGCCGTAGAGATCGACGGGACCGGCAAGCACGTCACGCCCGGTATCATCGACGCCCATTCGCACACGGCTATCCTGGAGGGTATTAACGAAGGAACGCAGGCCGTGACCGCCGAGGTGGGCATCGGCGACGTCATCGACAGCCACGATATTGCCATGTACCGGGAACTGGCCGGAGGACTCACGGTGGCCAATGTGCTGCACGGTTCGGCCAACCCCATCGGAGGGAAGAACCAGATCATCAAGCTGAGGTGGGGCGGCGGTCCCGAGGAGCTCAAGTTCACGGAGGCCAAGGCGGGGATCAAGTTCGCCCTGGGCGAGAATGTCAAGCGCAGCAACTGGCGCATCCTCAGCGACCGCTATCCGCAGAGCCGCATGGGGGTCGAGCAGATCATCCGCGACCGGTTCCGGGCAGCCCGGGAATACCAGCAGGCGTGGGACAGATACGAGGCGCTGGCGGACAAGTCCGACGTCGTGCCGCCCCGCCGGGATCTCGAACTGGAAACGCTGCAGGAAGTCCTCACCGGTGATCGCCTCGTCCACTGCCACTCCTATCGGCAGGACGAGATCCTGATGCTCCTTCGAGTGGCCGATGAATTCGGGTTCACGATCGGTACCTTTCAGCACGTGCTGGAGGGATACAAGGTCGCGCCGGAGTTGGCCGCCCACGGCGCGGGCGCATCCGCTTTCAGCGACTGGTGGGCCTTCAAAGTGGAAGCCTACGACGCCATCCCCCATAACGGGGCGTTGATGCACGACGCGGGCGTGCTGGTAACCTTCAACTCCGACAGTAACGAACTCGCCCGGCGTTTGAACACGGAAGCCGCCAAGGCGGTGAAGTACGGCGGGGTGGACGAGGTGGAAGCCCTGAAGTTCGTCACATTGAACGCGGCGATCCAACTGGCCGTCGATCCCTGGGTCGGATCGCTCGAGCCGGGCAAGGACGCCGACTTCGTGATCTGGAATGGCCATCCCCTGTCCACTTATACGAAGTGCGAACAGACGTGGATCGACGGAAGGAAGTACTTCGATATCGAAGAGGACCGGCAGATGCGGATCGAAGTTGAAAAAGAACGGACCCGGCTGATTCAGAAACTGCTCAGATCACCGGAAGCAGACGAGTCCGATACCGAAGAACGAGCGCCGGAGGCGTAGGCCCGTACAAGCCGGTATCCCGGCGAATGGAGGCTGGAAATGGTGGCATTACCCCGTGTATCTCTGGGGACGGACCCGTCGGCGAAAACCGCCGCCGGTACGTGGTGGAAGCGAACCGCGGCTCCGTTGATGTTTCTTTTACTTATATCGGGACTCACTTTCGGTCCCCTGGTTCACGAAGTGGCGGCTTCCAAACAGAAGCCCGCCGGTCCGCAGGAACAACCCATCGCACTGGCCGGCGGAACGGTCCATACGGTGAGCGGCGGCGTCATCGAGGGCGCCACGGTGCTTTTCGAGTCCGGCGTCATTACCGGCATCGGGACCGACCTGGCCCTGCCCGACAACACCCGGGTGATCGATGTTACGGGAAAACATGTGTATCCCGGCCTGATCGCCGCACCGACGACCCTTGGTCTCACCGAGATCGGCTCGGTGTGGGCGACCCATGACAATATCGAAACCGGGAACGTGACCCCCAGCGTCCGCGCGGTGACCGCCGTGAATCCCGACAGTGAATACTTCCCTGTCGCCCGGGCCAACGGGATCCTGACCGCCCTGACCATGCCGGGCGGGGGTCTGATCTCCGGTCTTTCCGGGCTGATCGCAATGGATGGCTGGACCACCGAGGGAATGACCCTTGTTGCGACGGTGGGGCTTCACGTTCGATGGCCATCCTACCGCGTTCGCGACATTCCCGGCCTGGGCGGCCGGGAAGACCAGATCAAGGATCGCAAAGCGGCCATTACCAGGCTTCGCGACGCCTTTCGAGAAGCCAGGGCGTACATGATTGCGAAGGAGGCCGAACGCGGAGGCGGACCTTTTCATCCCTCCGACCTCGGCTGGGAGTCCATGATCCCGGTGCTCAGGAAGGAACTGCCCGTTTTCATACACGCGTCTGAAGAGAAGCAGATCCACGCCGCGATCGACTGGGCGCTGGCCGAGGATCTAAGGATCGTCCTGGTCGGCGGTGCCGACGTCTGGCGTGTGGCGGACCGATTGAAGGAGAACGATATCCCCGTGATCATCGGCGCCGTGCATTACCTGCCCGCCCGTCGTTGGGAGGCCTATGACGCGCCTTTCACCAACGCCCTGAAGCTGCATGAGGCCGGTCTGGCCTTCTGTATCGGCGAGGGCGGAGGCGCCTCAAACGTGCGGAACCTCCCGTATCACGCGGCCACCGCGGCGGCCTACGGCCTCCCGAAGGAAGAGGCGCTCAAGTCCGTCACCCTTTACCCCGCGCGCATTCTCGGGGTGGAGGACCGGCTCGGTTCCCTGGAGACGGGCAAGGACGCCACGCTGATCGTGACCACTGGAGACCCGCTCGAGATCATGACACAGGTGGAACATGCCTTCATCCAGGGCCGTCCGGTCGATATCAGCAGCAAGCATACCGATCTTTACGACAAGTACCGGACCCGGCTGGAACAGGTGAAATAAGATCCGGTCGCTGAATTCAGCACGACGACATGTCCTATTCCATACTACTGAGCGGTTGCGGCAGCGCGGCAAT
Source organism: Gemmatimonadota bacterium (assembly GCA_009841265.1). NCBI lineage: Bacteria > Pseudomonadati > Gemmatimonadota > Gemmatimonadota bacterium. Next base: position 902,754 of record VXMB01000009.1, read on the forward strand.
GTACGTGGCCCAGGTGGCCGAGCAAAGCGGGCGCGCCCGGGTGACCGCCCTCTTCGACCCATCCGGGGAGCAGCTCGCGGCGGCCCGGTCGCGCTACCCCGATGCGGTTACCGGCGACGATCTCGGATCGCTGATTGCCGATGTGCGACCGGACATCGTCGCCGTGGCGGGACCGGACCATCTGCACGTCGGCCAGACCGTCCTGGCCCTGGAGCTCGGTGCCCATGCCCTGGTGGAAAAACCCCTGGCCACGACCGTGGCCGACGCCCGGCATGTCATGGACGCCGCCGACCGTACGGGCCTGACTGTGATGACAGATCACACTATACGGTACATGTATCCCTGGCGAGAGATGTCCCGCATCGCCCGTTCAGGAGAAATCGGCGACATTTTCTTCGTACAGGGCGACTACATCCACGACATGTGGTCCATCTACGAGCCCGGCGAGCGCAGACACACGCCGTGGCGAATCGACCGCCAGCACCCGCAGAACATCCTGCTGGGCGGCGGCTGCCATCCTATCGATAACATCCTGTCCACGGTGGACTCGCCGGTCGTGGAGGTCTTTGCCTATAGCAGCAAGATGAGCGTGCCAGAGTTTCCCGCGGATGACTGCTATATCGTCATGCTGAAGTTTGAAAACGAGGTGCTCGGTAAGGTCTTTGTGTCCAGCGGCTGCTCCGGGCACGGCATGGGCGGCGGCATGCTGGCCGTGTACGGCACCGAAGGGACGCTCTGGAACGGAAAGCTGTACCGTAGGGGGGAGGAACCCGTGACGCTGCCCAACGTCTCGGACGAGGCCGCCGTGGGCGGTCACGGCTGGGGCCGTTCCGTCATCGATTTCCTGGACACGCTCGACGGGCGCATCGAAAACCCGATTCCCGCCCGCATGGGCGCCCGCGTCGTGGCCGTCTGCGAGGCCGGCCTCGAGTCCGTCCGCACCGGCCGGCCGCAAAAGCCGGAATGGCCTTGATCCGTCCCACCGGCGCAGCACGCTAGCCCGGCTTCAGTTCCCTGAAGAAGGCCATGCTTTGCTCCGCCGCTTCGCGCAGTCCGGCCTTCCTGTAGACCTTCACCGAAGCGAAATGGGGATACCCGACGCCTTCCAGGGCATCGAGGACGACCGCGAAGTCGATGCGGCCGGTACCCGGCAGTCCGCCGTGGCTTTCGCAGAGATGTACGTGCCTGAGACGGGCGCCGCAGTCGTGGATGGGCTGAACGAGTGAGGTCTCCTCGATATTCATGTGGATGGTGTCGACCATGGGATGGAAGGCGGTGGATCCGGTGTCCCGGATCAGGCGCAGGACTTCCCCGACGCTGTTGTTGAACCCCACCTGGAGGTGGTTTACCGGTTCGATCACGATGTCGACCCCCCTGCCCTCGGCTTCCCGCCCCACCCACCTCAGACAGGAAACGATCCGCGCTTGGGCGGCCGCCGGATCCGGTTCGTCGGAGCGCAGGCCCTGCAACAGGCCCACCACCAGGATGGCGCCGAACCGATTTGCGGTCTCCATGTACTCCACCAGGCGCTCGACCGTTCGGTCGCGAATGGACGGGTCCGGGGCGCTGAGACAGAGTCCCTCCCCGTACGCCGCACCCGTGAGAAGCGAAACGACCGGAAGATCGTTCTCACGGGCGGCGTCCTCGACCTGATCCAGCAGGCCGGCCAGTTCCAGGGTAAGGTTCAATTCCACGCCGTCATATCCAATGGAACGGATGAAACGGAAGGTGTCGGCTATACTCCCGCCCCATCGGGACGGCGGATCGATCAGCATGTAACCGAGATGATTCATGAATCACAATATAGGTAGTTGCCCGAAGCGCCTGATAGATGTTTCTTAGTTGAGATCCGATCCGATCCCAATCCGGAGATCCCCATGGAAACCGACCTCGGCATCCTCTCCATCGTGCCGCCGGCCCTTGCCATCGTACTGGCCTTCCTGACCCGGAACGCCGTGTATTCCCTTGCGGTGGCCTGCCTGGTGGGCGTCCTGATCGCGGGACAGGGGCCCCTGGGGTTTTCCCAGTTGATGATCGACGCGATCGGGAATACCAGTTTCTCCTGGGTATTCATGCTCGAGATCTGCATCGGGATCATGATCGCCTTCTTCATGCGGACCGGCGCCATCGAGGCCTTCACGCAGTTCGTGGCGTACCGAAAGCTGTCGCGCAAGGGCGTACAGCTCTGGACCTGGATGCTGGGCATGTTCGTTTTCTTCAGCGACTATTTCAGCCCGCTCTTCGTCGGGACCACGATGCGGAGCCTGGCCGACAAGGCGCGGATATCCCGGGAGAAACTGGCCTATATCGCCGACTCCACCTCCGCCCCGGTCATCGTCCTCCTGCCCTTCACGGGCTGGGCGATCTACATCTCCGGACTCACCATCGGCATGGGACCCATCGCCGATGCCGGCGATGCGCTGAACGCCTTCATTCACTCCATTCCCTACAATATCTACGCCATCACGGCAGTCATCCTCGTCGGACTGATCGCCGCCGGACTGGTCCCGGAATTCGGCCCCATGAAGAAAGCGGAACGCCGGGCCATGGACGAAGGCAAGGTGCTGAGAGACGGCGCGGTCCCGCTCATCGGACGGGAACTGACCGAGACCCCCATGTTCCCGGACATAAAACCCCGCCTGTTCCTGAACTTCATCCTGCCCGTCATCCTGATCATCGTCATCGTACTGGGTTCCTTTGTGCTCACGGGATCCGCGAAGACGCTGGAGGCCTATCTCGCCGTCGTCATCTTCCTCGGCATATCGATCCGCATCCAGGGCATCCGGCTAAACGACATCATGGACACGGCGATGACGGGCATCAAGGGGATCATGCCGGCCATCATGATCCTGGTTTTCGCCTACACGATCAACCAGTTGAGCAGAGACATGGGCACGGCCGATTACATGGTATCGATTTCGAGAGACTTCCTCACCCCGTCCATGCTCCCCCTGGCCACCTACCTGCTGGCGGCGGTGATGGCCTTTTCCACCGGCACGTCCTGGGGCACCTTCGCCATCATGCTGCCGATCGCGGTTCCCGTGGCCCTGGTTTATTCCGGGGACGCGCTGACCGACATCGTATACGCGACCATTGCGGCCGTGGCCGGCGGCGGGGTCTTCGGCGACCACTGCTCTCCACTCTCCGACACCTCGATTCTCGCTTCGACCGGCGCGGCATCGGATCATATCGATCACGTCAGGACCCAGATCCCCTATGCGATGATCGCCGCCGTGCTGACCGGCGTCGTATACCTCGTCATGGGGCTGACCGTTTGGTCCTGACCGATTAATGACATCCATCACATCGACCTTCCTCCAGCGCATCCGGTCCTTCAGGGCGGTCCTCATCGGGGCCGCGCTTTCGATATTCATCGGTTTCGCGGGGGAATACTCCGCCAACCAGATCGGCTACGAGCCGGCGGCGACCCACCTTCCCCCGGTGTTCCTCGTTCCCTTTCTCTTCTGCGTGCTGCTTCCCAATGCCCTGGTCGCGCGGATCCGTCCCGCGTCGGCGCTCTCGTTCTACGAATTGATCATGGTTTTCGCCATGGGATGGATCGCTTCCACGGTGCCCGACCAGGCCATGACAAAATACCTGCTCGTCGTGATCACCGCGCCTTTCTACTTCGCCTCGCCTGAAAACAGCTGGGAGACCATCTTCTTTCCCTATCTGCCCGAATGGCTGGTCCTCAGCGACCGCGCGGCGGCGCGGGTTTTCTACGAGGGACTCCAGTCCGGCCAGTCGATTCCCTGGGGCGCGTGGCTGTCTCCCCTTTTCTGGTGGGGTACCTTCATCCTGATCCTGCTTTTCGTAGGTGCGTGCATCGTCGTCATGCTTCGCAAGCAGTGGGTCGAACACGAACGGCTTCAGTTCCCGCTGGGCGAAGTGGGCCTGCACCTGATCTCGCTGGGTGGCAGTAGAGGGGAGAGCGGCGCCAAGGAGAAGGGCAGCGGCACAGGGCAGGGCGGTAGCCGCTGGATCCAGGCCGGTGCCGCGGCCATGTCCCTGGTCATGATCTGGAATATCGTTTCTTTCTGGGGCGTATGGCCTCCGGTCCCGATCATGGCCGAACACTCCCAGGTACTTTCCCTCGATCCCGCCTTTCCCGGACTCAACTTCCGGATGAACGTGTTCGTCTTCTGCCTGCTGATCTTCGTCAACCGGGACGTGTTGCTCAGCATGTGGCTCTTTCTCGTCTTCTACGTGCTCCAGGAGGGATCGCTCAACCTGCTCGGCGTCGGCTCTACCTCGGGCACCATCATTCATGGCGGCCTGTCCGGTATTCAGTCCATTGCCGGCCTGGTTACCTTCGTCCTCTTCGGCCTGTGGATGGCCCGCCGGCACCTCGGGGCCGTTTGGCGCCACGCCCTGGGACGGCGAGACGAACTGGACGACGCGGAAGAGCTGTTTTCCTACCGCACGGCCGTCTTCGGCTTCCTGCTCGGCCTGCTCTTCATCATCTGCTGGTTGTACGCCGCCGGCCTGTCCCTTCCGATCATGGCGCTGTTCATCATCCTGCTCTTCATCTTCTACATCGCCCTGGCCCGCGTCGTGGCGGAAACGGGCGTGGTCACGCTCGACCTGCCCATCAACAGCCACCAGTTCTCCATCGCCATCGTGGGATCCGCGCAGATCGGCCGCGGAGACCTCACGGCCCTGGGCATGGCCAACGGGTTCGCGCGCAACTGGCGCACCTTCACCATGATCGGCACGTCTCACGTGGCCTGGCTCAAGTCCCGGTGGCGCCAGCACCGGCAAACCCCGGCCGATCCGTTGCCGGCTGCGCGGGGTTCCGCGAGCGAAATCTCCTCGAGCGATATCTCCGCGAGGCACCTCTTCGCCGGCGTGGCCCTCGCGTTCTGCCTGAGTGCCGTGGCCTCCATCGGCTACGTGATCTACGCCGGGAACACCTTCGGCGCCCAGAACCTGCGGACCGACCTGGGCACGGACCGGGGCATCCGGTTCTACGACCTGATCGTGACCTGGGTCAACAACGCGACGCAGATCAGCAACCTCGAAATCCTGTTTTTCGGCAGCGGGGTCGTGATGATGATCGTGCTCCTGGCCGGGCGGTTTCTCCTACCGTGGTGGCCGCTCCATCCCATCGGCATGGTGGTCGTCATGTCCGCCCCGGTACGGAACGCTTTCCTGACCATCTTCCTGGCCTGGCTGGTACAGGCCATCGTGTTCCGCATCGGCGGCCCGACGCTTTACCAGAAGGTTCGAAAGTTGTTTATTGGCATATTGCTCGCCTATCTCTTCTGGCAGCTGGTCGCCATGGGAGTTGACCTGGCCTGGTTCCCGGATCGGCCTCATCGCTGGGAGTCCTACTGAGAAAGGGGAATTGACGCATGCAGTTCATCATGTTCACCAAACACCTCGAGGGCCTTTCGCTGGCGGAAATCGCGGAGAAGCTGAACAGCGTGGGCGTTTCCGGCGCCGACCTGTGCGTGCGCGATGGATATCCGGTGAATCCAGGGAATATCGACCGGGCCCTGCCAGAAGCCGCGCGGGTCCTTTCAAACGAAGGACTTTCTATTCCGCTCGTGACCGCGCCGGGGGATTTCACTTCGGCCACGCTGGATTATGCGGAGAGATACTACCAGGCCTGCGGGGAGAACGGGGTGAAGCACATCAAGCTGGGGTACTGGCACTGGTCGCCGGGGTCGGACTACTGGACGGAACTGGACCGTGCGCGGAAGGAACTGGAGGGATTTCAGCGCCTATCCGAGAAAACCGGCGTCAAAACCGTGGTGCACAACCATTCGGGCCACTCCATGGGCCTGAACTCGTCCGCCGTCATGCACGTCGTGCAGGGATTCGACTCGCGCCACGTAGGCGTGTTCGCGGACGTGGGGCACCTGTCCATCTGCGGAGAGCCGATCGACATGGCCCTCAACATCGTCCGGGCGTACCTGTCGGTCATGTCCTTCAAGGACCTCGCACGGGTGCAGCGGGTCCACGACGGCGAACGTAGGTGGGAAGTCGACGTGGTGCGGCTGGGCACGGGTTTCGGGGACTGGAAGACAGTGCTGTCCACGCTGAAGGCCCAGGGGTTCGACGGACCCGTCAGCATGCACAGTGAATACGGGGGAGAACCCGTGGACACAGTCGTCGATCTGGCCCGGTCGGATCTGCGGTTCGTCCGGAACCTTATGGAACAGGTGTAGGCCTACCAGTGCCAGATCTGGTTCCAGGCCTCCATCCAGTCCCGGCCGATGCTGACGACGGTCAGGTCGTCGGGAAAGGAGACCCCCGTCCGGCCCTTGTAATGCGCCGCGTTGTCAACGGTGTCGAGTTCGATGGTGATCTTCGTGGGCGCCGCCGGCACGTAGGGTTTGATGGTCGGCCTGTCCGGCAGGTCCTGCAGCGCCTGCCGCGTGCCTTCCTCGATCATCTGCCGCGCGCGGACCGGAGGTATCTGCCGGGCCGAGTACCTGGACAGGCCCCGTTTCACGGCCACGACCGGCAGGTCTTCTCCCAGCAGTTCCCGGGACTCCCGGCATACGGCCTCGTCACCGGTGACCAGCAGCACGGGACAGCCGTAGTGCCCGCAGAGGGCGGCGTTGATGCCGACTTCGCCCACCTCGTCGTCGTTGAACCGCAGACTGCGCCAGCCCGTCGTCGAGATCGTATGGCACATCACGCCGTCCGGCGTGTTCGCCCGGGCATGCATGCCGACGAACACCGCGGCGTCGCAGCCCGTCTCGAACATCTCCGTATAACGCGACCAGGGATGCTTGGCCACCCACTCGCATCCCGGATCGAGCAACTCCGGCACCAGCGAATTGAAGGTCCAGTCGCCGCCCGCGCCGTGGCAGTCCACCACCACGATCTCCTTCGCGCCGGCGGCCCGGGCGCCCCGTACAGCGGCGTTGATCTCCTCCGTATACAGCCGCCGGCCTTCCTCATACATGGGCTTCCCGCCCGTGACCTGGTCCCAGGCCACGATGCCGCTGACGCCTTCCATGTCCGTCATGATCAGTATGCGCATTTGATTCCTCTCCGTGCTGAGTGTGGCCGTTACTCGAACAGGGAATGCTTCGATGAAAGGACGATTCCCGCTCGTTCGGCCCGTTCGAACAGGTCCCGAATCGCCGCTTCTCCGTCTTCGCCGTACTGGAGCGAGTACTGGTTCACGTAAAGGTCGATATGCTGCTGCATGACCGATTCATCCATTTCCTGGGCATGACGCCGGATATAAGGCTTCACTTCATCAGGATGAACGTATGCGTATTCGATGCTCGATCGTATAGACCGGTTGAGCCGTTCGTGCATGGCGCCGCCCAGGTCCCGCCGCGCAAGGATACCGCCCAGCGGAATCGGATGCCCTGTTTCCTCCTCCCACCACGCACCAAGGTCGATCACCTGGGATAGACCGTGTTCGGCGAAGGTGAACCGGCTTTCGTGAATAATCACCCCGGCGTCGACTTCGCCGCGCTGGCAGGCCGGCATGATCTGGTCGAATGGCAGGTAGATCAGGCGTTCCAGGCCGGGATCGAAGAGCCTCAGCAGCAGCGCCGCCGTGGTCAACTGCCCGGGCAGGGCGATTTTCTTGTCCTTCAGTTGTTCCGGCCGCAGCGGTTCCCGCGCGACCACAAGGGGGCCGCAACCCCTGCCCAGGGCCCCGCCGGACCGGAGCAGGACGTAGTCTTCCCGCAGATGGCCGAGGGCGTGAAAGGAGATCTTGGTCAGGTCCAGTTCACGCTTCAGGGCCAGGTTATTCAGCGTTTCGATATCGTCCAGCACTTCCCGGCACCTCGGCGCATCGGGAATCCGCCCCTGGATCAAGGCGCAGAAGATGAAGGTGTCGTTGGGACAGGGCGAGTAACCGAGAGAAAGGGCGGTCATGGCGATACCCAGGGGCGTGCGGGACCAATGTAGCGTAGACTACCAGAAAATGGAGGCACCAGGGCCGTGTGCCACATCAGCAGACCCCGCTTTCCACGATCAATTCGACCGCTCGCTGACAGCGACGGATCGCCAGGGGCAGGTCCCACTGCGACAGGTCCCGGTCGACCACCCGGTTGCTGATACCGCGTATTTCCACGAAGGGGATGTCGTTGGCTTTGGCTACGTGGGCTGCGGCCGCTCCTTCCATGTTCTCGCAAATCCCGCCGTAACGGGCGGCCAGCGTATCGCCGGCCGCCTGGACGCCGCTGCACTGCTGCACGGTGACGAACGGACCGGTGGCGACCTGGTGCGACGATCGGCCTTCCAGCCGGCCTTCCAGGCACCGGCTGATGCGTTCGGTACGCGGTACGTCGAGCGGTATACGATTGTACAAGGGCTTTCTGGGCGTCTGCCCGGCCTGCCCGGCCTGCTCCTGGGCGCCGGTCCGGGCGGGAAGCATGGGAAATCCCATTCCCTCCAGGTCCATCCAGCCTTCCGGGGTCAGGACGCCGGTATCGCCGTAGTATTCCTCCGTGGCAATGGCGAGGTCACCCACTTCGAGACCGGACCGCACGTACGCGCCGCCCACGCCGAATTGGAGGATCGCGGCAGGGTCATGGCGCGTCAGCGCAAGAGTCAGGGCCACGGCCGTATTGACCTGGCCCACGCCGCCCTCGATCAGGAGCACCGGCTTCCCGCACAACGAGCCCAGGTGCCAGGGCCGGACCAGGGGATCGTCCGTCCCGGAAATCTCCATCCGTGCCTGGACCCGTTCCTGTTCCATTTTCGTCGCGGTGATGAGTAGATAGTCCAGATTCATGGCTCACCTCTGTACCCGGCCCTCGACGGCCAGCAGGTAGAGGGTTTGTGAAACGGCGTTGGAATCAATCCACTCCAGGGAGTCTGCTTCCGCGGCCGCTCGCTGCGATTCGGTCAGATACCCGTCCTGAACCAATTGAAACCCACGGGTCGCGGCAACCGCCGACCAGATACCCAGCCGGGATTTACCGTCGCCGTCATGGCTGTCGGCGTATTCATGCTGCGCGGTTTCCCGGATGTCAACGAGTCCCAGCCGCTCCAATGCAGGCGCGATATTGTCGGCAATCGCATTGTCCATGCCGGCGTCGGAACGCCATGCTAGGAACGCTTCGTAAAACGCCTGCATACTCGCAGGTGGACACGGATCCCATACGATCTTCTCGTGATTATAGTCCAGCGCAAGAAACCGGCCGCCCGGCGTGATGGCGCTGATGCAGCATTCGATCGCCCGCCTGGGAGCGGAATGCCACTGGATCACCCGGGCCGCGCTGACCAGGTCGAATGTGCGATAGAACGGCATATGGAGTATATCGGCTGCGACGAAACCGGGGCCGCAAGGGCTTGCGTCGACGGCCTGGCGGATCAGGTCTATGTCGATATCAAGCCCTACGGTGACGCCAGAATCGATTTTCTCGTCAATGCCCCGCGTAATCGCCCCGGTTCCGCACCCGACGTCCAGCACACGCATCCCGGGTCGAAGCAACTCGTCAAGCCGCCGGTGCGAGGAAGAAAGCGTTCGTTCATTCAGGATCTCTTCCGTACCGGATGGCATACGCGCGCGTATCCGCGCCTGGTCCGCCGCCTTCCTGGTGTCCGCCCCCTTCGTGCTATCCGTGTCCTTCCTGCTGTCCTGCTTCAGCATTCGACATCGACCCACCGGCCCGTATCGTTCGACTCGACCGCCGCATCGATAACGAGCTGGGCCGCCAGGCCGTCCCGGAACGTGGGCGGTTCGTCCTCGTCCTGCCGGATATTGTTAAGGAATGACGTCACGATGGAGCGGTCACCAGGCGGTTCCGGCATCTCGACGGGCTTGTATTCCGCCTCCGTGGACCGTTCCGTGAGGCGCCGGTCGCCCGTCATCTGCCAGCGGTAGGAGGTCCGCTCGCAATCTATCCGTATGGAATGTTCCTGGTGGAGCCTGCTGGCTCGAATCGATCCACGGGCGCCGTTTTCGAACCGCAGCAGCAAATGACAAACGTCATCGTTTTCCACCGGTCCGGTCTCCTTGGGAATATCCAATATACCCTCTCGATGCTGCCGACGCAGTTCGCCGAAGTGCCTATCTGACGTCAGCACCGGACGCCACGGAATATAGGTGGCCAACTCCGCATTTACCTGCCGTATCTCGCCGACCAGCCAGCGGGCCGCATCGATCATGTATACCCCGAGGTCGCCCAGGGACCCGGTTCCGGCCTCGGTCCGCTTGAACCGCCAGGTCAGCGGAAAGCGGGGATCCCTGGCCCAGTCGAAGGACCAATGGGCGTCGAAAGTATGAATCTTGCCGGCCCGTCCCTCCCGCAGCAGGCGTGCAAGGAGCTGGAGCGCCGGAAAAAGACGGATGCCCGACTGCATGCCCGTTTTCACGCTGCCCGCCTTCGCGCCAGCGCACATCTCCCGGGCCTGCGACCCGTTCAGTGCAAGGGGCTTTTCGCAGAACACGGATTTCCCTGCCGCCAGGGCTGCAAGGGCAATGGGATGGTGCAGGTGATGGGGCGTGGCGATACCGACGGCGTCGATGTCGTCTCGATTAAGCAGCTCGTTCGCGTCCCGGCACACGTGGGGAATGTCATACTGTTCCGCCAGGGACCAGGCGCTTTCGATACGGCGGCTGGCAACCGCGGTCAGCGTGGTTTCTTTCCGCCACGCCTCCGCATGGGAATGGGCAATGTGCCCGGCGCCGATCATGCCGATACGAACGATGTCATTCATGGAGCAGACCGCCCTGCCGGAGCAATGCCTCCGTGGTCGGCTCCCTTCCGCGGAAATCCCGGAAGACGTCCATGGGATGCCGGCTGCCGCCCAGGGCAAGGATGGTATCGCGGAACCGCCGGCCCAGCCGACGCATCTCCTCTTCGTTTTCCAGCCCCGCCTCCTCGAAGGCGGAGAAGGCGTCCGCGCTGAGCACTTCCGACCACTTGTAGCTGTAATACCCCGCGGCGTAGCCTCCCGCGAAAATGTGGGAGAACGAGCAGAAGAATCGGTCTTCCTCCAGCGACGGCAGGATCAGCGTCTCCCCATCGATCCGGCGCTGCACGTCCAGAATCGTCTCCGTTCCCGCGGGATCGAAGTGCTCGTGCAGTTCCATGTCGAGCAGGCCGAAGTTGACCTGCCTGAGGGTGTTGCTGCCCTCCCGGAAGGTCCTGGCGCCGAGCAGGCGATCGATGATCTCGTCGGGAAGCGGTTCGTCCGTCTCGTAATGACGAGCCAGGCCCTTCAGCGTCCCCCGGTCGTAACACCAGTTTTCCATGAACTGGCTGGCGATCTCCACCGCGTCCCACTCCACGTTGGATATGCCGGACGCCATGCCGTAGTCGATGGTGGTCAGCATGTGCTGAAGCGCGTGGCCGAACTCGTGGAACAGCGTTTCCACTTCCCGGAAGGTCATGAGCGAGGGCTTGCCGCCGACGGGTTTGCCCTGGTTGCAGATCATGTAGGCCACGGGCAGCCTGGAGGCCCGTCCTGCAGAAGCCATGACCGCGCTTCTGCCCACCAGCGTATCCATCCACGCGCCGCCCTGCTTCTCCGCGGGACGGCTGTAGGGATCCAGGTAGAAGGCCGCCATGGGTTCGCCCCGGCCGTCGAACACCCGGAAGTACTGGACGTCCTCGTGCCAGACGGGCGCCTCGCCGGTCGCTTCCTCCAGGCGCACGCCGAAGAGGCGCTCCGTGAGTTCGAACAGTCCGTTCAGCACGCGCGGCAGCGGAAAAAAGGGTCTCAGTTCTTCGTCCTTCAGATCGTAGCGCGACTCGCGAAGCCGTTCCGCCCAGTACGGGACGTCCCAGTGCTTGAGTTCGTCGTCGTCATCGCCATCCAGGCCGGGCCGGCCGTCCATTCCGGCCAGCGCCTTCAACGCTTCCATGTCCCGCTCGGCGGCGCCGCGGCCCGCCGCCCGCAATTCGTCGAGCAGTCGCCGCACCGAACCCGCGTCGGGCGCCATTTTCCGGCTGAGGCTCAACGCCGCGAAGGTGCCGAACCCGAGCAGCCGGCACTTGTCGATCCGCAGGGCGATGATCTCCCTGGCCACGTCTTTGTTGTCCCACCGGCCGTCCGACGCCTTGGAAATGAAGGCGCGGTACATGCGCTCGCGCAGGTCCCGGTGCTTGCTGTGCTGCATGAACGGCATGAAACTGGGGTAATCCAGCGTGAGCACCCAGGGTCCGTCCGCTGCCGTGGCCTCCTCGTGGCCCTCCTGCCGGGCCGTATCCGCGGCCAGTTCGAGCAGAGTCTCGGGAAGGCCTTCGGTCTCTTCGGCTTCCGAGAGCTTGATTTTGAACGCCTTGGTGGCGTCGAGGACGTTGTTGGAGAACTTCGTGCTAAGTTCCGCCAGCCGCTGGCTGATCTCGTTATAGCGTTCCCGGTCCGCGTCATCCAGGCCCACGCCGTTCAACTCGGCCTCGCGAATGGCCGACTCCAGGATCCGCTGCTGGGCGGGTGCGAATCCCCGCGCTTCCACGCTGTCCCGCAGGTCGCAATAGGCCTGGTACAGGGGCTTGCTCTGGCCGAGCCGGTTGCCGAACTTGACCACTTCGGCGAGCAGGGGGTCGTACACTTCCCGCAACTCGGGCGAGTTCTTCACCCCGTGCAGGTGGGACACGATGCCCCAGATGCGGCCGAGGTCGTCTTCGATCCGCTCAAGCGGATCCATCAATTCGCGCCAGGTGCGCGGCGAGGTCTCCTCGAGCCGGGTCACGGCCTGTTCGCAGCCCTCGAGCAGGGCGCGGATTCCGGGTTCGATATGGTGGGTCTCGATCCGGTCAAAGGGGGGAAGATCCTCCCAGTTCAGCAGCGGGTTGTTTTCCATTCTGATCGCCTTGCCTTTTTGTTGCGTACGTTTATCTTGGGGTACGATCCGCGCCGGAAATCAAGGCGCGGGAACCGTAGCAAATTACGAAGTACCACGGTCTAAATCAACCGATCATTTCCAGTCGAACCGGAACGAAAAGGATGACGGAAAAGCGATTCAGACGGCGGCTGCAACGGTACCCCGCGGTGAGCGACCTGCGGAGGCTGACGCGCAAGCGGCTGCCGCACATCGCCTGGGAGTACCTCGACTGCGGAACGGGCGACGAACGGGCCGTTGCGAGGAACCTGGAGCGCATGGCGGAGGTCACGCTCTCACCGGTTTTCATGAAGGGCGATCTGAAACCAGACCTGACCACGACCCTGTTCGGGCGGACCTACAGCGTGCCCTTCGGCATGGCGCCGGTGGGGCTCACCGGGCTCATGTGGCCCCGAGCGGAGTTCATCCTGGCCGCCACGGCCGCTAAATACCGTTTCCCCTACTGCCTGAGCACGGTGGCCACGCAGGCGCCGGAGACGGTCGGACCCATCGTGGGCGACATGGGCTGGTTCCAGCTCTATCCGCCCCGGCAACGGGAAATCCGCGACGATCTGTTGAAGCGCGCAATGGATGCCGGCTTCCATACGCTCGCAGTGACGGCGGACGTGCCCATGGGCAGCCGAAGGGAACGGACCAGCCGCGCCGGCCTGGAAACGCCGCCACGGATCACCGCCGGATTCGTGTACGAAGCGCTGATCCATCCCACCTGGACGATCCAGACCCTGCTCGCCGGGTTGCCCAGGCTCAGGGCCATCGAGAAGTACGCCGATTCGAAGCAGATGGGCGAAGTGGCGAGTTACGTCGGCCAGGAGTTGGGCGGCACCCTCGACTGGGACTATATCCGTGAGGTTCGCGATCTATGGGACGGTCCGGTGATCGTGAAGGGTATTATGCATCCAGATGACGCGGAGCGGGCGATAGAGGCCGGCGTGGACGGCATCCAGGTCTCGAACCACGGCGCCCGCCAGTTCGACGGCACGCTCGCCGCCATCGACGCGCTGCCGACCATCGTCCGCCAGGTCGACGGTCGGGCCCGCATCCTCTTCGACAGCGGGGTGCGCACCGGGCTGGACATCATCCGGGCGCTCGCTTTGGGCGCTGATTTCGTGCTGCTGGGCAGGGCTTTCATGTACGGCGTAGGCGCCTTCGGCAAGACGGGCGGCGATCACGCCTTCGAAATCCTGAAGGCCGACCTCGAAGTCAACATGGTCAACCTGGGATGTGCCTCGTTGGCCGAGATTCCCGCTCCGGTCCACCCGGAGTCCTTGTAGCAAGCCGCACACAGACGGCCGCCTCCTGCTCATCCCACCTCACTCAGCAGGCCGCTTGCGCTATCGTTTTGCCACAGTCACCCCGCCGCTTCCGCCAGTGTCCCGCGCCCCGTTTTCCTTGAATAAACCAGGCTGCAGAACCCCAGGCCGACGGAGAAAGCGGTCCCTATCGCCGCCAGCAGCAGCATGCCGCCCGATTCGAAGAGGAATCCCGTCACCAGGCTGGCCGAACTCGCCGACAGCGCGATGAACATCTCGTTGACGCCCTGCACACGGCCCCGTTCCAGGGGCGCGAGCGCGTTTGAAAGGAGGGAAGAGCCGGCGATGAAGCAGAAGTTCCACCCCAGGCCAAGGAGGAAAAGGGCAATCGTCAGGGGGATGAACCGGGGAGAAACCGGGGTTATCACGCAGGAAACGACGAGGATGAGCACGCCCCACTTCACGATGGCGTGCTGCCCCCACCGGATGATCAGCCGCCCGGTGATACCGGAAACGCCGAACATGCCGATGGCGTGCGCCATGATGACCCACGAGATCAGCCAGGTGCCATGATCGTGGTGGCTCATGTGCAGGGGCGTGATCACCATGAGCAACGTCATGACGAACTGGCCGATCACCATGGCCGCGATCCCGTACCGGACGTGCACGTTGCGGAGGATCTCCCGTACGGGACGCGCAGTCGACGCGTCGATTTCCGATTCGGCGGATGGTTTGATGCGCTGGGCGAGGTCGAGCGGGTCGGGGCGGACCAGGAAGAGGGTCAGCAGCACCGCCGCCAGGCTCAGGCCCACGCCGACGACGAAGGGCCCCGACATGGGCGGATAGCCGTACTGCGCGATCCAGATCCCCGCGGGCGCCACCATCATGGCGCCGCCGATGGCGCTGATGGTGCCGGCGGACACGATTCGGCCGATGATGCGCGCCCGTTCGTCTTCGGGATAGATTTCCGCGCCGATGAACCGCGCCTGCTCACTGGAGCTGCGCGCCATGCCCGCGAAAAAAGACGCGACGCAGAATCCCGCAAAGGAATGGACGGCGACGCTGAGGAAACTGGCCGCGGCGGCGATCAGGGACGACAGGTATCCGGCTGCAAGCCCGGCCCGGCGGCCCAGGCGGTCCATGATCCAGCCGAAGGGGAAGGCGCTGATCGAGCGCGCGAGAAAGGCGATGGTCATGGGCACGCCCGTCATGCGCTCGCTGTCGGACAACTGCGCCGCCAGGATGGGCACGACGGTGAATGCCGCGACCTGGGTGGCGCCGAAGAGGGCCTGGGTGACGAAGAGGGTGTGGGTGATCCGGCTGCGGACCGACTGAAGCTGTTCCGGTTCCATTGTGCTCCCGCGGCCCGTTACTCATGCCGTTCCGCCGCTGGTAACTCCTCTCCCGATCAGATGACTTCCAGCTGATCCCGGTCCGGCAGCGCGGGGAAGGGCACGCTCGGCAGGGTCTGGTACCAGAAGGCCACCGAAGCGACATCGTCCTGGAGCGCCTGGTAGGGGCCGCCCTGGGTGAAGCCAAGCAGTTGCCGCCAGCCCAACGCCTGGATGGTTACCTTCAGGTCCTCCTCGAACCGCACCGGATCCGACACGTGCCACCGGTACATGCCGAACCGCTGCTGGGACTTGTACATGCCGTCGGGGCGGATGACCTGGGGCATGCCCGCGTACGGGGTGGTATATTCCACGTACCGACCATCGATGTCGAAGTTGTACGAACCGCAGAAGTAGTCTTCGACACCCGTCCCGCAGATCGTTGGAAACTCGTCGTCCCCGTCGATGTAGAACTTGATCTCCCCCTCGCCCCACCATCCGTTGCTGTTGGATCCCCACGCCATGTAGGTGCCGACGTAATGGCCGTGCCCCTGTACGCCGTCCAGTATGGTGAATACCTCTTTGTAGGGAACGGGGTTCGTCCGCCGGAAGCTCGCGTGGAAATAGCCGATGTCCTCGGGAACCTCGGTCAGCGTGTAGTCGATCTGGTAGTACACGCGCATCTTCTCGTCGGCGATGTTCTCCAGCGTGATGCGGCAACGCTTGCGAAAGGGCATCTCCCAGTAGCAGTTGAACGCGCTGGCCGGATTCACGCACACGGCCAGCGAGGACACGTGGGCGTATTCACTCCACCCGCAGGCGAAGAAATCGCCCATGGGACATTCCACGGAGGGATACTCCTCGTCATCCCAGTAAATGCGCAGGATGGCGAAGCGCCAGTGGCCGGTAGGCGTCAGCCAGATATGCTGAATGGCCCCGGACCCTTCGATATCGGCCATCGTCAGCGTTTCTCCCGCTTCGATGTCGAAGGAAGGGGAGATCTTCCAGCCCTGCCCCAGGTGCCGCGCGTTATGGGCTCCGGTGCCCTCCGTTGCCATGCCGCCCCGGCCCTTTCCGCCATCCGTGTTTTCCGGCGAGATGGACCGCGTCTTGGCGCGCGACAGGCGAGACAGGTTTCCCATATCCATGCCCAGTCCGTTGAACATATGCGCATCTCCTCGTGATAACTTTTCTTGATATGGTGATCTCGGCTTCACTATAATACGTTCCGCGATGGCACGCGCACAGGTCTTTTTAGGCGTCCATAACCGACGAAAGCGACGGTGTAATTTGCAACGCGACGTACTCTACTACATCGCCGATCCCATGTGTTCCTGGTGCTGGGGATTCAGTCCGGTGCTGGAGGCGGTCTCCGGCGTGCTCCCCGAAGAAATCCCCATCCGCTACGTCATGGGCGGCCTGGCCCGGGACTCTGCAGCTCCCATGCCGGAGGAGACCCGGACCTACGTGCAGTCCCAGTGGCGGCTGGTCGCCGAACGAACGGGCGCGGAATTCAACTGGGATTTCTGGAAGGACTGCGAGCCCAGGAGATCGACGTACCCGGCCTGCCGGGCGGTCATCGCAGCCGGGATGCAGCGGCCGGACGGCATTGGGGCGATGTTTCACGCCATCCAGCGGGCCTACTATCTCGAAGCGCGGAATCCGTCGGACGCGGAAACACTCGTGCAGCTTGCCGGCGAATTGAACATGGACACGCAGCGCTTTTCCGATGACCTCGTCTCGGCCCGCACCGACGAACTGCTCCAAGAGGACTTCGCGCTTCGTCGGTCCCTTCATGCCGACAAGTTCCCCACGATGATCCTGGAACACGACGACAACCAGTTCTGGCTGGCCTACGGTTACGAAGAAGAAGACCTGGTGGTGGACCTGCTGACTTCGTCGCTGCTGTCCTGAATACGTCCCGTCGAACGCTACATCCCCTCGACCCTGGGATCGATCCACATATACACGAAATCCACCACGATGTTGGCGCAGACGACCATCGTGGCCGAGAAGAGCACGACGCCCATGATCATGGGCACGTCGAGATTGAAGACCGACTGCAGGGCCAGGACGCCCAGTCCCGGCAGGGCGAAGACGTTCTCGGTAAACACCACACCGCCCATGAGGGCAGCCATGTCGAGGCCGAGTACGGTGATGACGGGGATGACGGCGTTCCGCAGCCCGTGCTTGAACAGGACGACGTACTCGGGGATCCCCTTGGCGCGGGCTACGCGCACGTAGTCGGCGTTCAGCACCTCCACCATGTTCGTGTGCACCAGCCGGGCGTAATATCCTGTAATCACCAGGGCGAGGGTCGCCGACGGCAGGATGATGTGGGTCCAGCCCGCCCATCCGCCCACCGGAAACAGGCCGGTTTGGTAGGCCAGGTAGTACTGCAGCATGCGGGCCAGCCAGAAGACGGGCAGGGAAATGGCGACCAGGGATACGATGAGCACCGTCCGGTCGATGGCCCTACCGCGGTACTTCGCCGTGAGGACGCCCAGCGGCACGCTCATCAGCATCCACAGACATACGGCCGTCAGCGCCAGGGAGAGGGTTACCGGGAACCTGGCCAGGAGGGCGTCGAGGACCCGTTCCCCCGTCACCAGGGACGTGCCGAGGTCGCCTCGCAGCAGGTTGCCGATGTAGCGGCCGTACTGCACGATGAGCGGATCATCGAAGCCCATTTCGGCGCGGATCCGCTCGATCGTCTCCGCATCGGCGTTCGCCCCCGCGTATACCCGCACCGGATCGGCCGGAACCGCGTGCACGATCAGAAACGTGATCACCGTGGTCCCCCACAGTACCACGGCCGCCCATCCCAGGCGGCGCAGGATCCGGCTCAACATGGCGAGGTCCTTCTAAACGGCGAGGTCATTCTATGGATTCGGCCGCGTTTCATGGTTCGATCCACATCAATTCGTAGCGGATGGGCCAGACCGGATTGAGCTTCAGCCCCTCGAGCCAGGGCTGACGGAGCAAATACATCTGCGGGTAGTACAGGAATACCCAGGGGGCGTCCTCCACCACCAGACGCTCCGCCTCACGGTAAAGCGCCAGGCGGTGTTGCCGGTCCGTGCTGGTGGACGCTTCGTCCAGCAACGCGTTCACCGATGCATTGTCATAGAACGCCACGTTGGTGCTGTTCACTTCGGTAATGCGGTTGCCGTTCAACAGCACGTCGAGGAAATTGCTCGGATCCGGATAGTCCTGGTACCAGCCGAAGGTGGAGAAGGGTACCGCGCCGCGCCGGCCCGTCGCTTCGATCCGCGTCGATCCGGTGACCGGCCTGATTTCCACGGTGATGCCGACCTCTCCGAGGTCCTGCTGCACCGCCTGTCCGATCTTGGTATCGATACCGCTCTGGGCCGTGATCATGAGTTCGGTTGTGAATCCCTCGGGGTATCCGGCCTCCGCAAGCAGGCTGCGGGCTTTTTCCGGGTCGTGGTCGTATCCTTCGAGCTCCTCGTTGAATCCCGGCATGCCGGGCGGCAGCACGCCTCGGGCCAGGATGCCCCGGTCGCTGATCAGGCTCACGATCCGCTGTCGGTCGATGGCGTGGTTGACTGCCCTGCGTACTTCCACCTGGTCGAAAGGCGGCATCTCGGTGTTCATGGATAGGTACTGGATGGCGTTCAGCGGTTGATGGGCGACCCGCTGGCTGAGGACAGGGTCTTTCATCACCCGGATGAAGTCCGCGTCCGGAATCCCCGTCGACGTGACGCTGGCAATGTCCAGCTCGCCCCTTTCGAACATCATCATGTGCAGGGTCTCGTCTCCGCCGACCATCAGTTCGATGGCTTCGAGCCGGATCTCATCCGCGAGGTAGTACGCCGGATTCTTCTCGAGCCGCATCCGCGTTCCGCGCTGCCAGTCCGCAAGCACAAAGGGGCCCGCGCCGACGGGATGCCGCCCGAACGTCTCCCCGCGCCGCTCCACCTCCTCCCTTGGAACGGCGTAGGCAAAGGGCATGGCCATGCAGTACAGGAAGGGCAGATCCGGATGGACCAGCTCGATCACCAGGGTCTCGGAATCGGGTGTGCGCAGGCCCGTGACCCGGTCCGCCGAACCGTCCTGAAACGCTCGGGCCCCGGCGATGTTCCGGTAGAATCCCTGTCCCGGGGACTTGGTGGCGGGATCCAGAATCCGTTCGAGGGACCAGGCGAAATCCCCGGAGGTGATCGGTCGGCCGTTCGAGAAATGGATGTCCTGGCGCAACTTGAAGGTAATGGTCCGGCCATCCTCGGAGATCGTCCACGAACGCGCGTGCCAGGGAACCAGGTTCAGGTCGTCGTCATAGTCTACCAGGCCGTGGAACAGGGCGCGCACCAGCGGCCAGGTCACCACGTCGTAGGCGATGGCCGGATCGAGCGATCGCGGATCCGAAGGCACGGCGATCCGCAGGACGTTCTCCTCGGGGTGCAGTCGGCTGGGAGGGGCGTCGCCGGAACAGGAAACCACGAGGAACAGCACCGCAAGACACGCCACTGCCAACGAATGCGGACCAGACGGGGCTTCTATCGCGGGTTTCCGCGCCCGTGTACCATTCATCGTCCCTGTCCCTCCTTCACGTAGGGATCCAGTACCTCCTGCAGGCCCTGGCCGAGCAGGTTGAATCCCACCACGGCCGCGACTATGAACAGGCCCGGCGCCACGGTGAGGTGCGGAGAGACGATGAAGTACGGCTGTCCCTCGGCAATCATGGTACCCCACGACGGCGCGGGCGGCGGAACACCAACCCCGAGATAACTCAGACCGGCGTCGAGCAGAACCGTGTTCGCCGTCGCCAGGGAACCGAGCACGATGGTCAGGGGAAGGATGTTGGGCAGGAGATGCCGCACCATGATGCGGATATCGGAACAGCCGATAGCCCGTGATGACGTGACAAACTCCCGGGTCTTCAGGATCAGTACCTGGCTTCGTATGGTCCGGGCGATCCAGGTCCAGCTGACGAGCCCGATGACGAGGAACACGCTGACCAGGCCCCGTTTCAGCGTGATGTCCAGCACGTGCCAGTCCAGGGATTCGATGTGGATACGGATCACGCGTCCATCCATCAGTCCGGCGAAGGCGATGGCCAGAAGCAGCCCGGGTATGGCCAGCATGACATCGGTTCCGCGCATGAGCAAGGTATTCACCCAGCCGCCGTGGAATCCCGCGAGCATGCCCACGGTCACCCCGACGCAAACAGCGATGAGCATGGCCACGATGCCGACAAGCAGGGAGATGCGGGTACCGTGTACCAGGCGGGCCAGCACGTCCCGTCCGAGCTGGTCCGTACCTAGGAGAAACCGGTCGCCGGGCGGGATGGGCAACCCGTCGGCGTTGAGGCCGTCGGCCAACTGCAGCATAGGGTCCTGTAGATAACCCAGCCCGGTCAGGACCGGGGCAGCCAGTGCCAGGGCCGCCAGGAACAGGACCAGTCCGCCGCCGGCGCAGACCATGCGGTGCTTCAGCATGCGCCGCAGGAAGGTCAGAGACGCCGGGCCGGTCTCTTCCGACTCGACGCCGGCGGCAGATGGGGAAATGACGGTCATGGTAACGTTTTATCCTTGAAACGCACCGGTCCACCCAACCACATGCCCGAATCAGTCACAGTCCCGGATCAGTCATGCCGCGGGGTATTCCAGGCAGATACCACTCTGTGACTGCGACGAGTCGCCGATCGCACGGAGCAGGTCATGGTAGAAACTGCGTTCATCGGCGGTCAAGGTGATCAGGGCCTCATTCCCCCACAGGTCGGCCAGACACCGCCGGGGCGGCCTCGTCAACATGCGATAGTCCGATTTCCCGTACATGCCGGGTTGATTGAGCAGGGGATCTTCCGCAAGCGTACCGCCCGTACCCACCAACAACAGGTCGTCCTGCAGCCGGGGCCCATTCGGCGCCACCAGCAGATGACCGGTGGAATGACGGTCCGTCTTCAGCGTGATGCTTACGTGCAGACGAGGTGCGGTTCCCGCCGCGGCTACATATACGCGGCGCAGGGGGGAATCCAGCAGCGCCGCGGCCTTGCGGCACGACTGGAAGACGCACCACCACTTCTGCCACGTCCCACCTTCCGGCGAAGAGATCAGACGAAGGTATACCGGTTCCCCGAAATCGGCGTGACGGCTCGTTTCAAACATCGCCCGGAATCCGGCGTCGGACCGGTGTATATCCGTGATAGGTATATCCGGACGGCGCGTCCGGACCGGCAACGGACCAGCCGTCCGCACGTCGACACCCTTTTCTACCAGGCGTGCCGCATCCGCGGCCATGCCCCGGTAGGGTGTAAGGAAAAAGGCATGCCGGGGCAGGTATGTTTCGAGGGCGTTCGGCCGGGCAAACACCACGCCGTCCTGCGCCTCCAGGTCCTCCCGGTAAAAGTCGAATTCCCTCGGACTGCCTATGACCAGTCCATCGATGTCTTTCACGCCACCTCCCCGCCGCACAGGGGCAGACGTACCGGCCGTTTCCGCACGATGGATTCGTAGCCCGCGAGCAACATTTCCATGTGGTCCCGGGCGTCCCGGACGGTGAAGCGCGGACGCGCGCCGGTGTCCAGTGCGTGTACCAGGTCATCCAGGGCGGCGCGGCTGAATTCAGTTCCCGTGGAGGTCAGCATGGTGGGCGGGCCGCTGTGCCACTGCATGGGATCGTCTTTGTCGACATTGTAGTCGCCGTCCACGATGCGGTTTCTCAGGTAGGTATCGATGCCGGGGCGTTTCCCGTCGATCCGGCCCGTTCCCTTCGTGCCGAACAGGTAGGCCAGGTTCGGTCCACCGGCGCCATGGGAGGCGATGCCGTTGCGCCCGGCGGACAGGGTGGCTACCCGGCCCGACCGGTCCACGAGGGACAGCGTGCCGAAGTCGTCCGCGCCATGTGCGGCATGTTCCGGGAAGAAGTAGGCACCGCCCTGGCCGTATACCTCGACAATGGGGTCGAAGCACTGCTGCACCAGGGCAACGGCATAGGCGCCGACCGTCAGCAATTCCCGTTTGATGTCCGGAAATTTCCACCTGCCCGGCGGCAGGAAACCGGGTTTTCGCTGTGCATTCGAAATGGACCGCGGGATCCCCTTGCCGAAGAGGATATCGACGTGCATCGCCGTCAATTCGCCCAGGATCCCCGCGTCAATCATCCTTTTGCTCTGGTTGACGAAATCGTTGTAAACGTAACTGGGAAGGATAGATGTGACGCCTGAGCCTTCTACGGCGTCGACCACGTCGCGGCATTCCCGCATGTTGGCGCCGATGTACTTGTCGATCCACAGGTGCTTGCCGGCCCGAGCAGCCAGCCTGGCGATTTCGGCACGGCGTTCGATCTCGTGACCGATGCTCACGACATCGACCTCGTCCCCCTGGACGGCCGTCTCGATCCCTTCCAGATAGGGCACGCCCAACTGTTCGGCCCAGGTCCGGTTCTGTGGCTTGAGATAGGGGTCGATGTCCGCGTCGTCCGCCACCCCGACGATGCGGATCCGGGGATGGTCCACGAAGGCGGGGACGAAACTGCTCTGGTGGCTGTGTTTGCTGAAACTGACCAGCAGCACGCCGTAGACGCGGTCGGCCATGACGACTCCAATTCAACCCTGATGTATGCGAGCATCCAAGATAAACCGGGCCGTCACGAGTGACAACCAAAACAGGGATTCGAACAGCGCGGCCGTTTTCGAACAGCGCGGCCGGTGGTCTTTGGTCTTGTTTAACGCGCGAAGCACCGTAGATTAATCCACATCCCGTTTCAGCGAATTAAACATTACATCCACACCCCGTTATCAGCGAAAGAGGTACGCCATGGATGCCGTCCTGCGCGCGATATCCGATTTCATGTGGGGACCCTGGACGATCGGCGTGCTCGCCGTCCTGGGTCTCATGCTTACCGTGGCCAGCAGAGGGGTCCAGTTCCGAAAGTTCGGCACGGCCGTCGGCCTGGTCATGCGGGGCGCCCTGCGCAGGGACAAGGGCGAGCAGGAATCGGGCGACATCTCGCCCTTCCAGGCGTTGACCACCGCCATGGCGGCCACCATCGGCAACGGAAACATCGCGGGGGTGGCGACGGCCATCGCGGTGGGCGGTCCGGGCGCGGCCTTCTGGATGGCAGCCATGGCGCCCCTGGGCATGGCGACGAAGTACGCGGAGACCGTGCTGGCCCTGCGGTACCGGGGAAAGACGCGGGACGGCCTCATGCTCGGCGGCCCCATGTCCTATCTGAAGGAGGGGCTGAACCTGCCCACCATCGGCGTGGTCTTCGCCCTCTGCGCCACGCTGGGCGGCCTGGGCGGCGGGAACATCGGCCAGGCGAACTCCATCGCCCTGGTGCTGGATACCCAGTTCCACGTGGCCAAGTGGATCACCGGCGCCCTGCTGGCCGGCATCCTGGCCGTGGTCGTGATCGGCGGGATCAAGCGTATCGGCCTGGTCGCGGAAAGGCTCGTGCCGACGATGGTGATCGTCTACGCCGCCAGCGTAATCTACGTCGTGATCACCCATTTCAGTGCGCTGCCGGCAACGCTCTGGCTGATCGTGGAAAGCGCCTTCACTCCTGTCGCGGCCATCGGGGGATTCGCCGGGGCCACGGTGTCCCGGACGATTCAGTACGGTATCCGACGGGGTGTCATCTCCAGCGAGGCGGGTCTGGGAAGCGCCGGAATCGCCCACAGTGCAGCGCAGACGAGCAACCCGGTTCGCCAGGGGTACATCTCGATGATCGGCGTCTTCATCGACACGATCGTCGTCTGCTCCATGACCGCGGTGACCGTCGTCATCGCCGGCGTGTGGCACAACGGCGAAATCAGCACCGCCCTCGTGGCTTCCGCACTCAACACCACCATCCCCTTCGGCGGCGCCATCGTCGCGCTCTGCTCCCTGATGTTCGGGTTCACGACCATGGTCACCTGGTCCTACTATGCCGAGCAGGGTCTTCGGTTCGTGACGGACTCCCGGGGCGTGGTGCTGGGTATCCGGATCACCTGGTGCGCGGCCGCCTTCTTCGGGGCCGTTTATGAAGCCCGGCTGATCTGGGACCTTGGCGATATCATGGTCGCCTGCATGATGTTTCCCAATCTCGTCGGATTGATCGGTCTGACCCGCGAAATACGCGTGGTATCCGTCAACGAACAGGCCGCCGGGGCCGCTTGACGATGTAGCGTGTATCGGGTATATTACCGGTGGGTTGGAAAGGTGCGAAAAAAAACCGAACCGATTCTCGCTCCGGGGCCTCTTAGTATAGTAGACGGTGCCTCGCGCACTTCACGCGCAACTGGACCCTGACGCAGGATACACGAAATGGCGCACACGGCGGACGGACTCATCATCGAAAGCGTGCTGAACGACAGTCCGGACGACTTCGAAAAACTGGTGACGCGGTATGACCGCGAGATCAGGCGTATCGTGGGATCCATGGTCAGGAACCGCCAGGACAGGCAGGATATCGTACAGGATATCTGGCTTTCCGTTTACCAGCGGCTGTCGTCCCTGCGCGATCCGGAGCGGTTTCCGCAGTGGCTGCGCGCCATTGCGCGCAACCGGTGCCTCGCGCACGCGGGTGACCGGCACCACCGGGAAACGGCCTGGTCGGAGATCCAGCCGGAGGAAGGCGCCGAAAGCACCTGGCCGGGCGACGAGCACCTGGACCGGGCAAAGCGCCGCAGCGTGCGGAAAGCCGTAGCGACCCTGTCGCACGCACTCGGCCGGACCGTCGCCATGTACTATTTCACCGGTTACTCCTGTGACGAGGTCAGCACGCGGATGAACGTCCCCGTGGGCACCGTGAAACGCAGGCTATCGGAAGCGCGAAGCAAGCTGCGGAGCATGTTCAGGGACTGGTCGCAATGGCCTGCAGAAGGCGGCCTGGATCTTCGACATCTGATCGTCGCCGCGCCGATTTGCACCGGTTTCTGAGAACTCCATCCAACCCCCGAACGAACCGAGGTCTTCTACAAGACATGTCCCAACCACCGCAGGACCGGAATCCGCACCCGCCCCCGGACGACCGACAGCACCAGCCCAGAAACGACCGGCAGCCACCGCCCGACAAGACGAGGAAGAACCGTTCGATCCTGATCTGGCTCGTGCTCTTCCTGTTCTTCCTGATGGCCGCGCAGTTCCTGCCCAGGCGTGGCGACAACGCGGTAACGGTGTCCTACACGCAGTTCCAGCAGTTCCTCGAAGCCGACAACATCGAGCAGGTCACCATCACCGAGAAGCTGATTACGGGCACGCTGCGCCAGAACTCGTCGACCGTGGTCGAAGGCGCGAACCAGAGCCTGCGCGAGTTCAAGGTATACATCCCCTTCGACGATCCGGAGCTGGTGGCCGATCTCATGGCCAAAAACGTCATGGTTACGGCCGAACCGGAAGCCACCAACTGGGTGGGCTACCTCATCGCCGCCCTGCCGTGGCTGCTGCTCATCGGGTTCTGGATCTTCATCCTGCGCCAGATGCAGTCGGGCCAGCGCGGCATGTTCTCCTTTGGCAAGAGCCGGGCCAAGATGATCGTGGAAGACCGGCCCTCCATCACCTTCGCCGACGTGGCCGGCGTGCTCGAGGCCAAGCGCGACCTGCAGGAGATCGTGGAGTTCCTGAAGAACCCGGACAAGTTCCACGCCCTGGGCGGCCGGATACCGAAAGGCGCCCTGCTGCTGGGGCCGCCGGGCACGGGGAAGACCCTGCTCGCCAAAGCTGTCGCTGGTGAGGCGGGCGTGCCCTTCTTCAGCATGAGCGGATCGGACTTCGTGGAGATGTTCGTCGGCGTGGGCGCCTCCCGCGTGCGGGACCTTTTCGACCAGGCACGCCAGAACGCACCGTGTATCATTTTCATCGATGAAATCGACGCCATCGGACGACACCGGGGTGCCGGACTCGGCGGCGGGCATGACGAGCGGGAACAGACCCTGAACCAGTTGCTGGTGGGGCTGGACGGTTTCGAGAAAACGGACTCCATCATCGTGATCGGCGCGACGAACCGTCCGGACGTGCTCGATCCCGCGCTGCTCCGGCCCGGCCGCTTCGACCGGCACATCGTCGTCGACCGGCCCGACGTCGTGGGACGGGAGAAGATCCTCGAGATCCACGTAAAGAGCCGCAAGATCCCTCTCGACGACTCGGTCAAGTTGGATGTGCTCGCCAAGGGCGTGCCCGGCATGGTCGGCGCGGACCTGGCCAATATGGTGAACGAGGCAGCGCTCATCGCGGCGCGGTACGATCGCGCCTCCGTAACCAGCGAAGACTTCGAAGAAGCCAAAGAAAAGATCATGATGGGATCGAAGCGCCAGCTTGTCATCAGCGACAAGGAGCGTGAGATCGTGGCCTACCACGAGGCCGGACACGCCCTCGCCTTCGAACTCATCCCCGAAATCGATCCCCTGCACAAGGTGACGATCCTGCCCCAGGGCAGAGGCCTCGGCGTGACCATCCCCCTGCCGGAGGAACGCTACCTACAGTCCCGTTCCTACTGCCTGGGCACGATGGCCGCGGCCCTGGGCGGCCGGGCGGCAGAACAGATCGTCTTCGGCGAAGTGACCTCCGGCGCACAAAGCGACATCGAACAGGTCACCCGCATCAGCCGACACATGGTATGCGACTGGGGGATGAGCGAAGAACTCGGCGCCACGGCGCTGGGCGAGAAGGAGCACGAGGTCTTCCTCGGCCGGGACATCGCCCACCAGCCCAACTACAGCGAGACCACCGCCCATCGCATCGACCAGGAGATCCAGCGTTTCGTGACCGAGGCGGGAGAACGTGTGGAAAAGCTGCTCAAGGAGTACGAACCCCAGCTACACGTCGTAGCCAAGGCCCTCCTGGAACGGGATACACTCTCCCGGGACGAGGTGGCCGCGCTCATCGAAGGCAAGACCCTGCCACCGAAGAAGGATGACAACGCTGGATCGAAGGATGATGGCGATTCCGGATCGAAGGATGTCGCGCAAGAGGACGGCGAGAGCGCCGCAGAGGAGGCGCATAAGGAAGTCGCGCAAGACGACGGCGAGGGCGATACGGAGAAGTCATCGGCGGAAGAAGCGACAGCTGAAACGCCGTCCACGGATGGCAACGGCGTCGCAGCGGTAGACGGCTCGGACGGGTCGGAAAAGTCGGACGAGGAGCCGGTAACGGCACCCGATCTCGATGAAACCGTGGAAACGTCGAAGAGGCGTTAACTTAAGGGCGTTAAGCCGGAAGTACTACAGGCAGGAAGAAGATAGCAATTCGGGGGCGAGAGGTGCATCTCACGTCCCCGATTTCTTATTGAGCGAAAATGGCTTTATCCAGGAAATCATATCGCGGGGCCTTGCACGTCGTCGAACGCATCGGCGATACGCTACGCCGTCCCGTCAATCGATGGACACCCGCGGTACACGGCCTGCTGAGGTATCTTGAAAATACAGGTTTTAAGGGCGTTCCCCGATTGCTCGGGGTAGACCACGAATATGAAACTCTCTCCTGGATTGAAGGGGAACCCGGAACCAGGCCGTGGCCGGAAGTACTGCGGACGGACAGCGGCCTGATTCAGTTAGCTGGATTCCTGAAATCCTACCATGTTGTAATAAAGGATTACATCCCTACAGACGAAACGGGATGGTGTGTTCCGGATCTGCGATGGCAACCCGGGTTAATCGTACGACACGGTGATCTTGGGCCCTGGAATACCATCTGGTTGGATGACGTGCTGCGAGGAGTTATCGATTGGGATTTAGCCGAACCTGGCGAGACGATTACGGATGTCGCACAGATCGCCTGGCATCTTGTTCCACTGCGTGGCGACGATTTCTGGCCGAAAGCCGGTTTCGAGGAATCGCCTGAATTACGGAAACGACTGCATGTGTTGTGCGAGGCTTACGGTGAGTTCAGCCCGGATGGCGTGATTCATGCCCTCCACGACCTCCAGGAAACGGAGATTTCAAGGATATCGACGTTGGGGAGATCAGGCGTCGAACCCTGGAGTACCTATTTTCGTCGGGGAGACCTGGAAGTTATGTCGCGAGAAAGAGACTGGTTGAGGGCGGAGTACCGAAACCTGGTATAGAACGAGCCTGTTGACCTGAATACTTCGGCAAGTAAAAGCCCGGCGGAGATCGCCCCGCCGGGCTTTTGTAATTAACGGTCAGAAACCTGAAGGACTTAGCTGGACTTGGCCAGCACGTCCTTGAGGGTCTGGAGGAAGACCTCGGTCTCGGCTTCCGTACCCGCGGAGACTCTGATCCAGGTACGGAACTCCCGTTGCCGCCGGGAACTGATCCAGACGTTTCTCGCGCGCATTTCCCGGACCACCTGCATGGCCGGGCGCTTCAGATCGGCCATCACGAAGGTGCCCTGGGACGGCAGGTATTCGATCCCCATCTCGTCGAAAGTGGCGTAACACCGCTTCTTGAAATCCCAGACCGCCTCGCGAGACTTCTGCAGGTGCTCCAGGTCGCGTACCGCGGCGGCGCCGGCCACGGTGGCCAGGGCGTTCGGCGACTCCTGGTAGTACTTCCGCAATTCATCCTGGATCTTCTGCGAGGCGACGCAGTACCCCAGCCTCACGGCCGCCAGCGCAAAGGCCTTAGAAAAGGTCCTTACCACGGCTACGTTGTCGTACTTGACCGCCAGCGGTACCGCCGAGGGAATCGGATCCTGCTCCACGAAGTGCAAGTAAGCCTCGTCGATGACCACGATGGCGGTAGCCGGTAGCTTGTTGATGAAGGCTTCGATTTCGTCGGGTTGCAGCAGCGTTCCCGTGGGGTTGTTCGGATTGGTGATGACGACCAGCGACGTCCTGTCGGAGGCCAGGGCGGCCATTCCATCGAGGTCGTGCTTGTATTCCGGCGTCATCGGCGCACGGATGATGTTGACGTCGACGCCGAACATGTCGTTGTAATCACTGGCGGAACGGGAAATGGACCCGTATCCATATTCCGCTTCGATGACTTCGCCGCCGTTGCGACTGAGATAGGCCAGGCAGAGCAGGTCCAGGATGAGACTGGATCCCGGAGTCAACATGAAGGGACCGGGAGGCGGCCTGAAAAACGAGCGCCGCATGGAATTGTCCGGCTCGGGCAGTTCCACTCCGTCGAAGGTCGACAGGGCCTGCATCAGATCGCTCAGGTCCGTACCGTAGCGGTTGACGCCGAACATCCGGTTCGCCATGGCCTCGATGGCCCGGGGCGACGGTCCCAACGGGTTCTCATTCAGGCTCATGCGTACGAGACCCGGCTGCACACCCACACCCCTGATGGCTTCGATGCTGGGCCTTCCGCCCGTGATCAACTGCGTGGCCATGGCCATTCGGTCCGACATGGACAGGGCGATGCCGGCCGTTCCGGCCGCCAAAGCGCCTTTCATGAAGCCCCGGCGAGACCAGGCTTTCATGGCCGTCTCTGACGCGTGCATATTCGACTCCTTCGGTTAACCTGGGTAAATACAGCTATAGTTAAGTTACGACTATAGTAAATACGATCGCGTTAAATGAGTGTACACAGTTTTATTGCTTACAATCCATCGGCCACGTCTCTTCAATATTCCGGCGGCCACCTCTCTTCGATATTCCGGTTGTGGCAGTAGGCGGTATCACCTTGACAGACCTTCGAAGAGGCCGTTAAAATGACCCTGTATGCAAGACCTTCTCCTTGATGTTTCACACCTATCAGCCGTGATCCCCACAGACGACGGTCCCGTCCGGGCCGTGCGTGACGTCTCGTTCCGGATCAGGCGGGGCAGAACCCTTGGCGTGGTGGGT
Source organism: Gemmatimonadota bacterium (assembly GCA_009841265.1). NCBI lineage: Bacteria > Pseudomonadati > Gemmatimonadota > Gemmatimonadota bacterium. The sequence goes on from VXMB01000009.1 coordinate 932,813, forward strand.
GAAAGCGGGTGCGGAAAAAGCATGATGGGCCTCTCCCTCATGCGGCTGGTTCCGAAACCCGGGTACGTGGAAGGAAAGATCACCTATCATGAAAGGGGAAACGGGGCGACCGTCGACATACACGAACTCGAACCGGGGGGCGACGCCATGCGCCGGATCCGGGGCCGCAGGATCTCCATGATCTTCCAGGAGCCCATGACCGCCCTCAACCCTGTATACACCGTGGGCAGTCAGATCGGAGAGGCGCTGCGCCTGCACCACGGCATGGACCGCCAGGCCGCCCGTGCCCGCGCGGTGGAGGCCCTGTCCGAAGTCGGCATCCCCGGCCCCCTGCAACGGGTGGACGAGTATCCTCACGAGCTATCCGGCGGCATGCGGCAGCGCGCCATGATCGCCATGGCCCTGTCGTGCGGTCCCGAACTCCTGATCGCCGACGAGCCCACCACGGCGCTGGACGTGACCATCCAGGCGCAGATCCTCGATCTGCTCAAGGAACTGAAAGACAACCTGAACATGGCCATCGTGATGATCACCCACGACCTGGGCGTCATTGCCGACATGGCCGACGAAATCATGATCATGTACGCGGGGCAGGTCGTCGAAACCGGATCGCCGGAGCGTATTTTCTACCAACCCGCCCACCCCTACACCTGGGGGTTGCTCGAATCGGCGCCTCGGATCAACAGGGAGAAGTCGACGAAGCTGTCCACGATCCCGGGCACGGTACCGTCTCCGCTCAACCTGCCGGAGGGTTGCGCTTTCGCGCCCCGATGCCGTTATGCCACGGAGCAGTGCACCTCGATGCCCCCCGTGGAAGAAACCGAACCGGGACACAGCGTTCGCTGCTGGCACGCGGACCAGGTCGCGCTGGATTCCTGATGCGGGATGCCTGATATGGAAACCATACTCGACGTCCGGAACCTGAAGAAGCATTTCCCGATCCGAAAAGGACTCTGGCGGCGCAGGCGGGGCGACGTCCGGGCGGTGGACGGCGTGGATATCCAGTGCGGCGCCGGCGAGACCCTCGGCCTGGCGGGCGAGAGCGGCTGCGGCAAGACCACGCTGGGACGGTGCGTGCTGAAGACGATCCCGCCGACGGACGGCGATATCTTCTTCGGCGCGGAGCGGGTGAACCTCAGTCCCCTGGACCGGCGCGAAATGCGTCCTTACCTGCACCGCATGCAGATGGTGTTCCAGGATCCGAACTCGTCCCTCAACCCCCGGATGACGGTGAGCGACATCGTGGGCGAACCGCTCCGGGTGAACGGGCTGGCCCGCGGGACCGAACTGGAGGACCGCGTGGCCGGCCTGCTGGCCGACGTGGGGCTGAACGCGGCAGACATGCGCCGCTATCCCCATGCCTTCAGCGGGGGCCAGCGCCAGCGCATCGGCATCGCACGGGCGCTGTCCCTCCGGCCCGAGCTGATCATCGCGGACGAGCCCGTGTCGGCCCTGGACGTATCCGTGCAGTCCCAGATCCTGAACCTGCTGGCCTCGCTCAAGGATCGCATGGGCCTGTCCTATATCTTCATCACCCACGACCTGAGCGTGCTGCAGCACATCAGCGACCGGGTGGCGATCATGTACCTCGGCCGGATCGTGGAAACGGGTCCTGCCGAGCAGGTCTACCACCATCCGCTGCACCCCTACACGGAGGCCCTGATCTCCGCCGTCCCGGTGGCCGATCCCGCGGTACAGAAGAAACGGACGCGCATCGCCCTGACCGGCGACGTGCCCGATCCCGCGTCGCCGCCGAAGGGTTGTCATTTTCATCCTCGGTGCCGGCATGCTACGGACCTGTGCCGGGAAGCGGAACCGGAACTCAAGACCTATCCCGGAGGCGTCAAGGCGGCGTGCCACTACAGCGACACGTTGTCTCTCCAGGGTATTTGACCGGGCGAGTGGATAAATTCGGAGTCCTGGATGAAAAAAGTTAAGAAAAACCTGCTGATTTGCCTGCTGCTGCCGGCCCTCGCCGGGCTGCCGTCCTGTTCCGGCGGCGGGTCTGCACCGGACCCGAAGGTTGCCGGGTCCACACCAGATTCGCCGATTACCGGGTCCACACCGGACCCGAAGGTTGCCGCCCAGGAGGCCCGGACGTCGCTGGAAGCACCCGAACTGGCCGCCCGGGTGGCGGCGGGCACCCTGCCTCCCCTCCACGAGCGGATCCCGGCCAACCCGCTCGTAGCCAATCACGACTATGAGGGGTACGACGGCCCCGGGGTCTACGGCGGGACCTGGCGCAAGTTCCACAACAACACCGATCTCGGCTCCTGGAAGATGATCGCCGGATACGCCCCGCTGATCCGGTGGAACCGGCTGACCACGGGCCTCGAGCCGGGCCTGGCGGAATCGTGGGCGTTCAACGAGGACGGCACCGAACTGACGCTCAAGCTGCGCGAGGGTGTCCGGTGGTCCGACGGCCATCCTTATACCTCGGCGTCCTTCCGCGCGTGGTACGACCTGTGCCTCGACGACCGCCACCGGTACCCGCCGCCCGTGTGGTGCCTCGTGGACGGAAAGCCCATGGGGGTCGAAACGCCGGACGACTACACCATCGTCATGAAGTTCGCGGGACCCAACTGGCTGGTGCCTCTGTGGCTGGCGACCGGATTCTGGTGGAGCGAAGAGTACAACGTGCCGGAACACTACATGAAGCAGTTCCACCCGGACCACAACGACGAGGTGGACGATTTCGTCCTCTATGAGAAGCGCAGGCTGCCCCAGCGCAACCCGGACCAGCCTTCCCTCTGGCCGTGGACCATCTCCCGCATCGAAAAGGGCGGCTTCCGGGTGATCCTGGAGCGGAACCCGTACTACTACGTCGTGGACGACGACGGTCGCCAGCTCCCCTACATCGACCAGGTGGTCACGACCCTGGTCCCCGAGGCCCAGATCCGCGTCCTGCGGGTGCTGGCCGGCGAGGTGGACTGCCAGTTCCGCGATATGGAACTCCGGGACTTTTCCCTTTTCATGGAAGGACGGGATAAAGGGGAGTACCGGGTCAAGCTATGGGAGAGCGCTTCCGGAGCGGATCCGGCGATCAACCTGAACTGGTCGGACAACGACCCGGTCCTCCGCGGCCTGATCCGCGACCAGCGGTTCCGCAAGGCGCTCGCCGCGGCCATCGACCGCGAGAAATGCAACGCCGTCGCCTTCAAGGGCCTCGCGCAACCCCAGGCCGCCACCGTGAGCGAGGAGGGCTGGCATTTCCTGGATCCGGAGGGTGCGCGATTGTTCGATCTGTGGAAGGCCACCGACGCGGACTACGACATTCCGAAGGCGAACAGGCTGCTGGACGAGATGGGACTCACCCGCCGCGACGCCGAGGGATACCGGCTCCGTCCCGACGGCCGGCGGCTCAGCCTCGTGCTGGATGCGCCGGCCGCGGCGCACATCGCCCACGAAAACGACGTGGCCCTGATCGTAGCCGAGGGCTGGCGGGCACTGGGGCTGGAGGTCATCGTATACACGCCGCCCGGAGCCGAACTCAAGCTGCGCCGCGACCTCGGCGAGTTCACTGTCCATCTCCACGGCGAGGCCGAAATGGACCTGTTCACCTACCCCGACTGGGTATTCCCGACGATGGGGAAGTACTGGCATCCCCAGGTGGGCAAGTGGTACGAATCAGGCGGGGAAAGGGGCGAAGCGCCGACGGGTATCATGGTCGAACTGCTCGACATCTACGACCAGATCAAGCACGAGCGGGACGAGGAAACCCGGCACCGCCTGGTGCAGGACGCCGTGCGGATTCATATCGAGCACGGGCCCTTCCACCTGGGCACCGTGGCCCGCACACCCAAGCCCGTCATCGTGAAGAACAACTTCCATAACGTACCCGACAGCGGTATTCTCGGCCCCTGGGCGATCGCCGGTCCGGCGACGAGTTTTCCCGAGCAGTTCTATATCGAATGATCAACTACGTTATCAAGCGCTGTCTCCTGGCCATCCCGACCCTCCTGGCCATCTCGATGATCGGCTTCGTCATCATCCAGCTGCCCGAGGGCGACTTCCTGGACCGCAAGATCCAGGAACTGGAGGAGATGTACGGCGACAGCAGCTCGATCGCGCGCATCGACGAGTTGCGCGAGCGCTACGGCCTGGACCGGCCCATGTGGCGGCAGTACGTGGGCTGGATCTCGGGGTTCGTCGTGGGGGATTTCGGCGAATCCTTCGAATACGAGCAGGAAGTCAACCAGCTGATCTGGGACCGGCTCGCCTTCACCGTGCTCATCGCCCTGGGCGCCCTGCTGTTCACCTACGCCGTGGCCATCCCCATCGGCATCTACTCGGCTACCCACCAGTACCGCCTGTCCGACAACGTGCTGTCCTTCATCAGCTTCATCGGCATGTCCATGCCGGGATTCCTGCTGGCCCTCGCCCTCCTGGTCTTCGTCTTCGAGATCTACCGGATACCCCTGTTCGGCCTCTTCTCGAGCGAGTACGAAGGCGCGCCCTGGACCTGGGACAAGCTCGTCGACTTTTTGAAGCACCTCTGGATCCCGGTCATCGTGGTGGGCATCAACGGCACGGCCGGCCTGATGCGCATCATGCGCGGCAACCTGCTGGACGTCCTCGGCCAGCCCTTCGTCCAGACGGCCCGCGCCAAGGGCCTCAAGGAGTCCGTCGTCGTCATCAAGCACGCGGCGCGCATCGCCATCAACCCGCTGATCACGATCCTGGGTATGAGCCTGCCGAACATCCTCTCCGGGGCCACCATCGTGGCGATCGTCCTGGGTCTGCCGACCGTGGGGCCGCTGCTGCTCCGGGCCCTGGTCGCCGAGGACATCTACCTGGCCGGCACTCTCCTGATGATGTTCAGCCTGCTCCTGATCATCGGCAACATCCTGGCCGACATCGCGCTGGCCTGGGCGGATCCGAGGATACGGTATGACTAACCGGAGCGAATCCATGACCACGGTCGACCAGGCGGCAACCGTCCAGGATTCGGGCTATCTCAGCTACCGGACGCTGATCTGGCGCAGGTTCCGGAAGAACCGGATGGGCATCGCGGCGGGGGTGGTGCTGGCGATGTTCTACTTCGCGGCCCTGTTTGCCGGCACTTTTTCCCCCTACGACCACAACGAAATCCGGATCCAGGTCCGGTACCTGCCGCCCCAGGACCTGCATTTCGACTGGTCCGGCGGGTTCTACGTGAACGGCCTGACTTCCACGCAGAATCCGGTGACGCTGGAACTGGAGTACGAAACGGACCCGTCCCGGCAATATCCTGTCCGGTTCCTGTCGCGGGACGGCGACGGGGATTTCCGGCTGATCCATTCCGAGGGCCCCATGTACCTCCTGGGCACGGACCGCATGGGCCGCGACCTGCTCTCCCGCATGATCCACGGCGGCCGTGTATCGCTCACGGTGGGGATCATCGGCGTGTTCCTCAGCCTGATCCTCGGATCGGTCCTCGGCACGTTGTCCGGTTACTTCGGCGGCTGGATCGACCACGCCCTTCAGCGAGTCGTCGAGATCCTGGCCTCTTTTCCGCCGATCCCCCTCTGGATGGCCCTGGGCGCGGCGCTGCCGGCCGGATGGACGAGCATCGAGACCTACCTGGGCATCACGATCATCCTGTCCATAATCAGCTGGGGCGGCCTGGCCCGCGAAGTACGGGGCAAGGTCCTCGTGTTCCGGGAACAGGACTACACCACGGCGGCGCGATCGGCCGGCGCGGGACACTGGTACATCATTTCGCGCCACCTGCTGCCCGGCTGCTACAGCCACATCATCGTGGTGGCCACGCTGGCCATCCCGGGGATGATCCTGGGCGAAACGGCCCTGAGCTTCCTGGGCCTCGGCATCCGGCCGCCCATGACCAGCTGGGGCGTGCTGCTCGAAGAGGCGCAGCGCGTGACGGTGCTGCTGAACCACCCCTGGCTGCTCTTCCCCGCCGCGCCGGTACTGGTCGTCGTCATCGCCTTCAACTTCCTGGGAGACGCGTTGCGCGACGCCGCGGATCCTTATTCGTGAAAAAGGATTGCAGATACCGTCCCGGAATGGTTAGTTGCAGTGTCGTATCGACAGGAGACGAATCTACCTCCGTAGGACCTGTAATCGAATGGCGTATATACAAAGTATCTACAATCGAGATAGGAGCACAGCATGAGTAAATCCACCAAAGTCGCCGTCGTCACCGGCGCGGGTTCCGGTATCGGTAAGGCCTGTTCCCTGGCGTTGCTGGACGCGGGTTACAGTGTGGTCTTAGCGGGCCGGCGAGAAGATGCCCTGGAGTCGACCGTGGCCGATGCCGGCGATGCCGCGGACCGGTTGCTGGTCGTGCCGACGGACGTGGGGATCGCCTCGCAGGTCGAGCGCCTCTTCGCGGAAACGAAGGCGGCCCACGGCCGCCTGGACCTGCTGTTCAACAACGCCGGAACCGGGGCGCCCGCCGTGCTCCTCGAAGAGCTGATGGCCGATCAGTGGCAGACCGTGGTGGACGTCAACCTGACGGGTTCCTTCCTCTGCACGAAGGAGGCTTTCAGGATCATGAAGGACCAGGATCCGCAGGGCGGCCGGATCATCAACAACGGATCGGTCTCCGCCCATGTGCCCCGACCGAACTCGGCGCCGTACACTGCCACCAAGCACGCCGTAACCGGCTTGACGCGTTCGACTTCCCTCGATGGTCGGAAGTACAACATCGCCTGCGGGCAGATCGACATCGGCAACGCGGCCACGGAGATGACCCAGCGCATGCAGGAGGGCATCCTGCAGCCCACCGGCGACCTGCTGGCCGAGGCCAGGATGCACGTGAAGAACGTGGCCGACGCCGTGGTTTTTATGGCCGGACTGCCCCTCGACGCCAACGTACAGTTCATCACGGTCATGGCCACCACCATGCCCTACATAGGACGGGGATAAATGTCGGTAACCAGAGCAAAGCCCGTCGAGATCACCGATGCGCAGAAGCAGCAGTACCAGGAAGAAGGGTACTTCATTCTCGAGTCCGCCCTGGACGATGAACAGCTGGAATACATACGCTGCGAGTGCGACCGGTTGAGGGTCGAGATGGAGGCCGAGATGGCCAGGGAAGCGGAGAAATCCCGGGGCATCACCCACAAGGGCAGCCGTTACTTCATCTCGAACCGGCACCGCGACAATCCCAGCCTTCGGCCTTACATATTCAGCGAGATCATGGCCGAGATCTGCAGAAGCACCCTGGGCGATACCGCCTATCTCTTCCACGAGCAGTTCGTGGTCAAGGGTCCCGAGGTCGGCATGAAGTTCGGCTGGCACCAGGACTCGGGCTACGTGGGGTTCGACCACCGGCCCTACATGAGCTGCTGGGCCGCCCTCGACGACGTCTCCGACGAGAACGGCACGGTCTACATCCTGCCCTTCTCTCGCGCGGGCACGAGACGCCGCCAGGATCACCGCATCGTGGACGAGACCAACGACAAGATCGGCTACTTCGGCGACGATCCCGGCGTGCCCGTGGTCGCGCCGGCCGGGAGCATCGCCGTATTCTCCAGCGTGTCCTTCCACCGCAGCAGCCCGAATACCTCTGACGGCTGGCGCCGCGTGTATCTGACCCAGTATTCCGCTGAACCGATCCTTACCGAAGACGGCACGCGGAACTGGAGCAACGCGGAGCCCTTTCTTGTGGACGGCGAGCGGGTAACGGCCGAATAAGCGCTGCGGCCACAGAGCAGACTCCGCAAACAAAGGAGCGGACCTTGACCACGATCACCGGCGTGAAGTGCATCCGGACGCGTTCGAACGGCACCTGGGGCATCGTAAAGATCACCACGAACCAGCCCGGATTGTACGGCATCGGGTCCGCAAGCGATCACTACCACCAGCGCGCCGTTATCGAGGCCGTCGAGTCCATGCTGGCCCCGAAGCTCATCGGACGGGATGTCAGCCGCATCGAGGATATCTGGCAGACGTTCTACACGAGCGGCTACTGGCGTAACGGCGCCATCACCAACACGGCCCTTTCCGGGATCGATATGGCCCTGTGGGACATCAAGGGCAAGGAAGCAGGCATGCCCGTCTACCAGCTCCTCGGCGGCGCCTGCCGGAGCGCCGTGCCCTGCTATGCCCACGCGGGAGGCGGCACGCCGGAAGCCCTGCTGGAAGCCATTCAGGGCTACCTGGACGAAGGCTTTCCCGTGGTCCGCTGCCAATTAGGCGGCTACGGCGGTGGCGGATTCATCCCGTCGGAAGTGGCGCCCCGGCCCACGAACGCCTGGCCCGCCGACCAGGTCTTCGACGACGAGGCCTACATCGAGGCCATTCCGAACATGTTCGAGTACCTGCGCTCGAAACTTGGCTTCGGCCCCAAGCTGACCCACGACGTGCACGAACATCTCCGGCCGCAGTCGGCCGTGGCTCTGTCCAAGCGCCTCGAACCCTACCGGCTCTTCTTCCTCGAGGACGTCCTTTCGCCCGAACAGGTGCAGTGGTACCGCCTCATCCGGGAACAGTGCACGACGCCCCAGGCCATGGGCGAACTCTTCGTGAATCCCCACGAATGGACGCCCCTCATTACCGAGCGCCTCATCGACTATGTCCGCGTGCGGGTATCCAAGGCGGGCGGCATCACGCCGTGCCGCAAGATCGCGAGCCTCTGCGAATCCTTCGGCATCAACACCGCCTGGCAGGAGGGTGGCGACAACGACCCGGTCAACCAGGCCGCGGCCGTTCACCTCGACCTGTCCAGCTGGAGCTTCGGAATCCAGGAAGAGAACGCCTTCAGCGAAGAGGAATACGCGGCGTTCCCCGGCGCCTGCGAGCTAAGGGATGGGCATCTCTACACCAACGACAACCCAGGCCTTGGACTCGACATCGACGAGGATGCGGCTGCTAGGCTGGTAAATGAGGGTGAAGCGGCGACGCCCCGGTACGCCGCGGAGGACCGCAGGGCGGATGGTTCGATTGTACGGCCCTAAGTAAATAGTTCTGTCGATCTGGTATGGTTAGTTGGTAGGGTCTCGCAATCTAGCTGAAACGACTTCATTGGTACGTTTTAGAAATCCATGGCGGGCTGTTCTCTCAGTTAGGAAAGTCTTGGAACGCGGGAAGTTTGTGTCTGTAAATCTTCCATTTGTAGGAATTTGAGTGTACTACAAAACTAAACACCCGGAGTCCTAAAATAACACCAGGCGTATCAGGACATACACTGCACCGTCACAAATCACTATAGCCCCTCTATCTTGTAAGGAGATGCTTTTGAGGCCAACTCTTGAGCTTGAATCCGAATGCAGTTCCTATCGGTCTTCTCGCAAGGCAGAACTATATGGGTATGGAAGATGTTGTCACATTCAGGTCGGTATTCTAACGATCTGTTTCCGGCGGCGGCATCTCTAGCCTTAATCAGAGCCCATCCCTTAAAGCTACCCTCACGGTTATTTCCTTCAATCTCCGCAATTTCTCTAAGAAAAGCCTCGTTTTCGTCAGTCAGTCGGTCGACAGATAAAGCAAGCTGATCGGATTCTCTAGTATCAGGCCAGAATAGCTTGTTTTGTACCTTAACGCTCCCGTCTGATTTCTTCCTAAAATTGCTGTTATAGTAAGACCGCCTTAACAAACCTTCATCCTCACCTATTTGGCTGGGCATCGGAGTTGGCGTCAATGCTCTCCCTTTCTGTCAATAACCTCAACGCGTTTTTTATAAAACACACATCAAAAAACTCTATGCTCGAACAAGTTGTACGTTGATATTCCCCATCAAGACTTAAAGAAACCAGGATTTCTCCATCCGAATCACAAACAACCATTAACGAACAACCAAACGGACCGGTCCTGGTTACAGCAATACCACTGTCCGGTAACAACTCGATCATAAACTCGTCAGGCGAAATTCGGTACATCCTGTCTATCATAAACTCGGCATTCTCGATTGCTAAGCTGGAAGGCGAGTCGATTCCTTCACGTGTGGCCTCATCTATCACAGTTTTCAAGTCTTCTTTCAGCTGTACTAATTCATCAGAGTCTTGCGCTTCCGACTGCCAAGAAGGACTAGAATGAACAGAGGGTAATGGGTAGGAACCTGATATATAAACTACCGGTTGATCAGGGCTTGAAAAACGTGATTCAGCAATCATCTCATTTGAACCTGGTAAGTCAATTGCCGGAAAGTAAATATCATCTGTCTTACTGGTACCATAATACGTGTCTCCAAGTCGTTGATCCTCAATCTGACTTTGCGAGTAAGGGAGCTGCCGGTACCAAGACGGATATTCACTAATCTCCTCGAATGGTCTTGTCCTATGGCTAAATCGTTGAGTACCAAAAATGACAACTTTACGAGGATTCAGGGTTTGCATTGCCTTCCTCCAAGGTTTCAAGATACGCTTTAATCCAGTTTGCTAATTGTTCAGCATGTTTGGGGTCCATAGATACCACCACCTCTTTCTCTCTTTTTACCCCAAATCTCCCTTTTACGTCTATTACTTCACCCACACTACCATCATCATTTACTTTATGTATTATATGATCTGGTAATGGTGGGTGTTCCGAATAAAACACAATCATGAATCTGCCCTGAGGTGAGAAACTACCTGTGGCTCCGTCGGCTTGGACTGTCCGTAGGAAATTTGACTCTACATAGAAGATTTCAAAGGTCTCAGGAACATCGCTCTTATCTTCAGACATCAAAAACCCTTTCTTATCAAATACAAAACGCCCCTACGATACGCTGATGGTTACAATCAAAGGGGCCAAGGCATCAAGTTAGCTCACCAAATACTTCGGTGGCGACATTGGTTATCTCAACATAATCGGTTTTCTAATTGGTCCACATTACATACCAACGAATCTATTGTAGATCAATCTGTCAATAAAAAAGCGTATCAGTCCTAGGGCTTCGTATCGGCGTTGACAGGCGGCTCGTCATTGCCGATGAATCGCTCCGCCGTGTTCCTCGTGGCCGGATTCGTCCTGAAATCGGCAATCCACGGCTCGCGGAAGTAGACCTGCTTTTCGCGGGGAAGGCCTGCGATGACTTCCGGCGGGGTTTTGAGCCGGTGCCAGTGCGTAGCCAGGTGGGAATAGGCGTTGAGGACGGTGACCCGGGGTTCGTCCCGGTTCCACACGGGACCGGCGTGACAGGTGTTCTCGGTGAAGAACACGGCGCTCCCCGCGGGACAGGCATAGGTCATTAGAAACTGGCTCCGCTTGCCCTCCTCAAGGGACATGTGATCGGGATGCATGGGGAAGTTGGCCTTGTGGCTCCCCACCACGAAGTGCGTGCTCTGGTCTTCCATGCGTATATCCGTAAACTCGAAGATCACCCGGACCATGCCCGCGTAGATCTGATCGCGCTGCACCCGGTAGCCGAAGATGGGATCGATCTGTCTGGGGCCACCCCCGTGCAGTTCCCCGTGCGCTTCCCCCTTGTTGCGCCACACGCAGGAACAGTTCTCCAAACGGAAATCCTTGCTGATGATCTCCTCGATCACGTCCACAACCGCGGGGTGGTCGATAAGCACGCTCGACGGCCCGCCCGGCACGTCGCGATGTTCCGGCGGAAGCGATTCGGGGTCGTGCTTGATCAGGTAGATCTGCTCGCGGATGTCCTTGACCTCATCCGCGGTGAGAATGGCCGGCCGGACCAGAAATCCGGTCAGGTCGAATCGGAAGCGTTCTTCGTCGGTCATGGACATGGGGTGGACCTATAGCATTAGAGTTTTTTGATTATTGGTTTTCAGAGACATAGATAGTTGCCCCGATCTGTTTATACCGGACACTGATTCAAAGGTGATAGCTACCAATCCTTACTGATTAGCCAAAGACTCGAATGTGCAAACACCACGACAACAATCAATTACTTCAAATAACCAATCGCCCGTTATGTTCCACTAGTTGACTTCATGGTTCTTTACTGCCATTTTAAACTCGGCTTACAGGCAGAATGCTATCGCGCATCGCGATACAAGACGAAACGGTGGGATGTGAGTACGCCGCTTTTCCTTTCTGCGATTCAATGTCTGTCTGTTGCATTGATCGGATCGGCAGTTCGCGTAGGAGTGCCTGTAAGCCATTATCATTTGTCAGATACCTAACTACACATACCTGGTCAATATCATTAAGTGGCAAATTCATGTGTTAAGGGCCCACTGAAAGGTCTTAATAGTATCACATTTAGTCACGACTAACTCTGTTAATTAGCGAGAAAACGACACATAAATGGAAAATCTGGAGCGATTACGAGAAGCAACTTCACTTAAGGATATCGCACGTATTTTTGGAGTGCAACCTAAGACTATATCCTTCCTGATTTACGTTCTGCCAGCAGAACATAGATACCACACCTTTGAGATTCCAAAACAAAGCGGGGGTATGCGAACGATTAACGCACCCGAACCTCGACTAAAGATGATTCAGCGTAGGCTAGCTGATTGCCTATATAAATGCACCGGTGAAATATACGGCGAACCTCCAAAAAGACTTCTATCACACGGTTTTTTACGATCTCGCTCGATCTTCACTAACGCGTCGATCCACAACAGCAGACGATATGTATTAAACCTAGATTTGGAAGACTTTTTTCCTTCGTTCAATTTCGGTCGTGTCCGTGGTTTCTTTATAAAGGATAGCCGTTTTAAACTACACCAAAAAGTGGCGACAATTATCGCACAGATCGCATGTCATCAGAACGAGTTACCTCAGGGAAGTCCGTGTTCTCCAATTATAACTAACCTCATTGGTCATATGCTCGATGTGAGACTAGTAAAATTGGCAAGGAAGTATAATTGTCTGTATTCCCGGTATGCAGACGACATCACGTTTTCGACTAACCTTACAAACTTCCCAGTTGATTTAGCGAAACAGTCCGATGGCGATCTGTCAAAGTGGCAATTAGGTAAGAAACTTACCAAGGAGATAGAAGATTCTGGTTTCGATATAAACAAAAGTAAAACTCGAATGCAGTGGAAGTGTTCCAGACAAACTACAACCGGATTAACAGTCAACAAAAAAGTAAACATACGATCGGAGTATTACAGAAGAGCACGAGCTATTTGTCATCAGCTATTCACTTCAGGAAGTTACTACACCTTTGACGTAGAAAGTCAGTCCGAAAACCTAAACAAAATCGAAGGTATCTTAAGTCACATATACCATATCAAACAACAGTCAGCAGTAGCATTCGAACGTTCTACACAGAGAACATGGGACGCGAAAACGACAGGATTGTATGCAATTCGTAAACTATATCGTTCGTTCTTGATATATCGTTATTTCAATGTTTCAGTTAAACCTGCTATTGTTACGGAAGGAGTAACTGATCCAATCTACCTGAAACTAGCGATAAAGAAAATTAAGGCTTACCAACCTCAACTTGGCGAGTTCACCAATGGTAGATTCCAATATAAAATGAGCTTTATCAAACACTCAGGAAATACGGGTGAAGTCCTACAGTTAGATGGGGGAGTGAGTAAACTCAACTCCCTCATAAAGAACTATCGAAAAGACTTAGATAGATTCAAATACACTCTTCTGACCAATCCGGTTGTAGTATTGATCGATAATGACAAAGGGGCAAAAGAAGTATTTAATACTGTGAAAAACCAATACGGACTAGAGATATCTCATAAAAAAGAAAAACCGTTTTACCATTTACATGCAAACCTATATCTGGTCAAAACTCCATTAACAAACAACCGGTCAGAATCTTGCATTGAAGACTGTTTTGATCAAGACACGCTAGATATAGAACTCGACGGTAGAAAGTTCGATCCAGCAAAGAAAAACGGTTCGGAAGACACCTACGGTAAAACCACTTTCGCTAGAGAAGTGATTATACCAAATGCCGATGTAGTGAGTTTCGAAGGATTTGATGAGGTGTTATCACGCATTTCTGCTGTTTTGGATGACTACAGAGTACGAAGACAGTAATTAAGAATCATGTAAGTTGACATTTAAGATGCAACCGCACCCTATCTATGCTTCCGCCATAGATTATCGAAATCTACTGTTCAATTTGTCTGCGATCTGTCTTCATACATGTAGATGGCCTAGTCGAAGATGGTCGTCCATAATGTAGTCATCCGTCCCATTCGATGACAGATCGAGCATGTTCAGGTAAAGCGCTTACCGTCCAATCCGCCGACGGGGATAGCTGTCTAATCAGCTTGGATTATAAACGTTATTCGGCGTCGAATTCCAGGCCGACCCGGATCGCGGAACCCGCGCCCGCATAGGTGAATGCCTCGTTGATATCAGTGAATGAGAAGGTATCGGAGATGATCTTGTGGAAGGGGTACTTGTCCCGTGTGCGACTAAGAAACTCGAGGGCGCGCGGGATCACCCAGGGTTCGTACACGATCACGCCGCGAATCGCCTTGCTGCACCGGACGATGTTGCCCGGATCGATCTCCGTAGGGAACCCAAGGTTTATGTTGCCGATCCAGAGGTAGCGGCCGCCCCACCGGAGCATGTCGATGCCTTCGGCGAGCACGCGGGGCGATCCCACGAATTCGGCGACCAGGTCGGCGCCGACCCCGCCCGTGTGGTCCAGCACGAACTCAATGCGTGCTTTCATGTCCATTTCATCGATGTTGAGTGAGTCGTCGGCGCCGAATTCCCGGGCGAGCGCGAGGCGCGCCGGAAGCCGGTCCAGCACGATGATCCTGCCCGCCCCCATCTCCCGCGCTACGGCCGTCGCATAGAGCCCAAGGCCGCCCGCCCCCTGAATGACCACCGTGTCGCCCAGGGTGACGCCGATCTGGTTGAGGCCATAGATGACTTCCGACAGGGCGCAGTTGATCGGGGACACGATCGCGTCCGGGAGATCGTCGGGTACCTTGAAGACCCAGTGACCGCGTTTCATGTAGTAGTATTCCCCGTACGCGCCGTGGAAGTGCGGTGGTTGGTCGCTTGAGACGCCGATCCAGTCTCTGTAGCGATCGGGGCATCCCGGCTTGCCGTTGAGGCACGTCCAGCACTGCTGGCACGGTTTGAAATAGGAGTAGACGATGCGGTCCCCTTCGGCCAGCGTCTTACCGGCACTGTCCGAGGCGACGTTGCGCCCCATGGCATCGATGGTGCCGATCATCTCATGCCCGAGGACCTGGGGGATACCGGTCTCAATCCTGGGGCCGTGTCCACGCCAGATGTGCAGATCGGATCCGCAGATATTTGCCATGCGGATCCTTACGAGCATATCGTCCGCTGTAACCGATGGTACGGGATACTCACGAATCTCCATCGGTGCCTGCGGCTGGGTATATACAGCGACTTTTCCGGTTTTCATGGTACGTCCCCCGTCTCCTCCTGCCAGGCCCGGATCCGCTCCGACAGATCCGCAATCCGTCCGGCCTGCCCGCTCCGGTGATACAGATTCTCCAACTCATGAGGATCGCTATTCAGATCGTACAATTCCCCCTGTCCCTTCCCATACAGATTGAGCTTCCAGCCATCCGCGGCCACGATGGTCCGATGCTGGTGGACCATGCTCCGGTTCGGTTCCGCTTCGCCGAATCCGGCGGGAGCGTGGCCGTCGGCGCCGCTCCACTCAACGAACACGTCGTCGCCGTCCAGATTCTCGTGCCCTTGCAATACCGGTACCCGGCTCCGACCCTGCAACCGATCCGGCCGCTCGAGGCCAAGCAACTCCATCAGCGTGGGGACCAGGTCGATGTGGCTGAACCGGCCGCCGACGCGGCGAGGAGGCTGATCCACCATGGGCGCGCGCAGCACCATGGGCACCTTGATGGACTCCTCGTACATGAGCGTCTTGCCCAGGATGCCGTGATCGCCCATCAACTCGCCGTGGTCGGACGTGAATACGACGATGGTATCATCGGCCTTTCCGCTCTCGTCCAGGGCCTTCAGGATCCTTCCCACCGAACGGTCCACCAGGGAGATGTTGCCCCAGTAGCGGGCTAACAACGCCCGCCATCCCGGCTCGTTACGAAGATCCAGCCCGTAGTTCTCCGACTGCATGTAGAAGGCGGCCATCAATCGGACGAGCAGCGGCGCGTCGTCGGGTGGCTGCCGCATGAACGCCGGTCCGGTGGGCAGGCTGTCCGGATCGTAGTAGTCGTTCAACGGACCGGTGTGGGGTGGATGGGGCTCGAGGTAGCTGACGCAGAGAGCGAAGGGGTCGTCGCCGCGCCGGCGAATGTAGTCCGCCGCGCGCTCGCCCAGGTACCACGCCTTGGTGCATTCCTCGGGCAGGGAGGCCGCGTAGTGTCGCGAGAATACCTTTTGTCCCAAAAGCTCGATATCCGGCGTGTATCCCTTATCGGCCAGGAAGTGGTGATAGTCGCTGACTTCGGCCAGCCGGTCCGTTTCCGAGTAGCTGCGGCGATATTGATCCTCCGTGCCCACCCAGGTCTTGAAGCCGTGCTGCGGGAAGATCTCGTCCCCCAGGTGCCATTTCCCCATGAAGGCCGTGTCGTATCCCTCGGGCAGCATTTCGGCAATGGTCGGTATGTCGGCGTCCAAAGGCACATTGCAGGACGGAACGCCCGCTGTGTGCGGCCAAAGTCCAGTGAGCATCGTAGCCCGGGCCGGGCTGCATACGGGCTGGCTCACGTAGGCGTTTTCGAATACGAAGCTCTCCGACGCCAGCGCGTTGAGCGCGGGGGTTTCGATCTGGTGGTTTCCATAGCATTCCAGCGTATCCGCGCGCTGCTGGTCGGTGAAAATGTAGAGCAGGTTGGGGCGTTTCATCGGTTCCCTTCGCGGTTGGACTTCGAGCGGGGGGTCAGGTTGAACCAGGTCTGATGGCCGGAAAAGAATCGCTCCAGCTCATCGACCATGTAGTGGAAGAAGTGCGGATAGTCCTCTCCCGTGCGACCAGAGAAGTGCGGCGTGAGAAAAACGTTCGGCAGTCCGATGATTTCGCTGTCCTCGGGGATGGGCTCCGGGTCGAAAACGTCCAGCCCCGCGGCGATGTCCCCGCGCTTGAGGCGTTCGATCAGGGCCGCGGAATCGACGATGGCCCCGCGCGAAACGTTCACGAACACCGCGCCCGATGGAATGAGTTCCAGCTCACGCCGTCCGATCATGCCCCGTGTATGGGGGGTGAGGGGCGCCACGCAGATGATCGCGTCACACTGCGAAAGCACGTTTTCCAGCGACGTCTGCAGGAAGCCCAGCGCTTCGGGGAGTTCCTGCGGCAGGTAGGGATCGTGCACCCAAAGCTCGACCTCGAAGGGGCGCAGCAGCTTCATCAACCGCCGTCCCATGTGTCCGCCGCCAATGAGTCCGACCCGCTTGCCGGTGAGGATGCCCGCCATGGGCTGAATGAGACCTCGATCCTGCGTATTGCCCGCCACGATTCGGCGGAAAAGTGCGCCGGCATTACGCATGGAGATCAGCGTCAGAGCCAGAGCCCATTCGGCCACGGGATAGGTGGATCCGTTGGTCGTATCCACGGTGCGGATGTCGCGCGCCCACAATGTTTCCAGGTCCAGGCGCGCGGCAAACCGGTCGCCTTCCAGTTCACCGACGAATCGCAGCCGGGGAGCGGCATCCAGGATCGCGGCGTCGATCCTCGGCGCGCCGTGGCAGACGACGAGGGCGTCCACGCCGTCCATCTCCTTCGCCAACCGCGCCGTTGTCTCGGGGTCCGTGCTGGTATCGTAAATCCCACCGCCCTCGCTGTGGAACCACGCCCAGTCGGCAAACGCCTCGAGGCGGGCCAGTTCCGCCGGCGGCAGGTAACCGTTGCGCACCCGCTCGTCGCAGGCGATGAGTACTTGCGGGCGGTTGTTCGACATTCGATCTCCTTATGTTCTTTTAAGCATTCAACCGAAGGCCTCGGCATATTTCTGCGTACGACCGGTCATCATCCCGTAGAATGCCCGTACCTCAGGATCCGGATGGTCCCGCCAGAGCCTGGTGGGAATCACGGTACAATCGCTAAGCACGGGGCCGCCGCGATGGCCGTAGTAAATCTGAACGGTCTTGCGCTCGTGCGGAGTGATCCGTACCGTCGCGGCGTGGAGCACCGACAGGTTGAACAGGATGACCGTGCCTGCCGGACCATGCAGGTGGACCTTGCCGCGCCGGGCGAGCTGTTCCGGGGTCTCGAGTACCGGCCCGTCGAAGGGTTCCGGCGATATGGAGAAGCAGTGCGTACCTTCGTGGACATCGGTCAGGTAGAGCATCATCTGCAAATAACCGCACCTATAGGGCCGGTCCGTCGCATGCGGACGGTCCCGGTGCCAGATCTCCTCCGGATTGCTGTCACGCGGGACCATGTGCCGCAGGCACGCTTCTCCGAGCCAACTGGGCCCTTCGAAGATGGTCTCTATCGGGCCGATCAGGGCGGGATGGCGGATCAGGCCGTCGATTTCCGGAGAGGAGATCAGCGGATCGCAGTTGAGGGTCTGGTGGCCGTGATTGGAAATGGGATGCCAGAAGCAGCCCGACTCCGACTTGTCACGGTCGTACAGGTCGATGAATCGACTCAGTTCCTCGCCGGTAAATACCTGGCCGAGGTTGACGTATCCGTTCTGCTTGAAAAACTCGAGATCTGGCATGCGACGACTTGGCTTCGAATTGGTGTGTTTACTTGCAAAAGAAATGACCATACATTGCAAGCGTCAAGTAGTTCACCGCAATGCCGCGGCGTCAGTTATCTTTGCACTTCATTACTGCCCCTCGCAGCCTACCAGGAGTACAAGAAATGCCCAAAACTGTCCTCAATGCCGCCCTGATCGGATGCGGCGGCAGGGGCCGAGGCCACCTCGAGACGATGAAGGACTTCGACGACCTGCGGTTCGTGGCCGTGTGCGATCCCGTGGAGGAACTGCGCAACCGGGCGGCCGACGAGAACTCCGTTCCGCGCAAGTACGAAGATATAGGGGACATGCTGTCGAAAGAGGAACTGGACCTGGCGGTCATCGCGACGCCGGCCCACCTGAACGGCCGGTGCGCGCTGCCGGTGATCCAGGCCGGGGTCCACACGTTGCTGGAGAAGCCGCCCGGGCTGTCCGGCGCGGAAACCGAAGGACTTCGCGACGCCGCCAACGCGTCCGGCGCGAAGGTGCTGGTCGGGTGGAACCGCCGTTTCCATTCGCTGATCTGCAAGGCGCGCGGCCTTATCGAGGAGCGGGGGCCCATCACCCAGATCGTGGCGGAGTTCCACAAGAGCATGACCGGTTTGCACAGGCGGGGCTTCCCGGACCACCTGCTGGACAACTTCATCTACGAGACGCCGATCCATGCCATCGACCTGACGCGGTCCCTGGCCGGCAGTTCCCCCATCGCCGAGCTGCACGCCGTCGCCCGCCGGGCGAATTCGCCCTTCGTCGACGTGTACGCCGCACTCATCCGCTTCGAGAACGGGTGCGTAACCCAGCTCACGGCCAATTTCACGACGGATGCCCGGCTGGAGCGCTACGAAATCCACGGCCGGGACTGCTCGGCCTACCTGGAAGGCGTCAGGAAAGCCGTGGTACAACGCGACGGCAAGACCGAGGTATTCGACGAAGTGGAGTCCGGCGGCACCGCCGAACAGGCCCGCTTCCTGGTCGATTGCATCAAGGAAGACCGGCCCGTTGGGCTGCCTGCGGCGGGCCTGGACGAAGCCGTCGAGACGATGAAGCTGGCCGACCGCATCCGGGCGGAGTTGCGGGACTGAGCCGGCCTTCGGTTTCTTGACATCCGGGCGACCGCATGATAGGATGCTAATGGAATGAAGTTACGCACTGAGCAACTCGGCGGCGAGTAAGCAGGAGGAGCCCTTTATGCCGTATACCCATTACATGCATTTCATTGTAGCGCTCGTTGTCACTCCCCTGTTGGCTATGGGCTGCGGCGAGGAGGTGGACACCGTGGATTCAGACGAACAGCTCATGTCCCTGGCCCGCGGGTCCATCTCCCAGATCGAAGGGGAACTGACCCTGGATGGACTGCAGGAGCCCGTCGAGGTGATCAGGGACCGGCACGGCATTCCTCACATCTACGCACAGAACACGGATGACCTCTTCTTCGCCCAGGGTTACGTGATGGCCCAGGACCGGCTGTGGCAGATGGAGCTCTGGCGCCGGTGGCGGGAAGGCCGCCTCGCGGAGATCTTCGGCCCGGAGGCCTTCGATTACGACGCCCGGACGCGGCTCATGATGTACCGCGGTCCCTTCGACGACCGGGAGTGGACCAGCTACCACGCTGAGGGCGAACGCATCTTCACGGCCTATGCGAACGGCGTAAACGCCTATATCGACACGCACGCTGACAATCTGCCGGTGGAGTTCAAGCTGACGGGCATCCAGCCCGGCCGGTGGACGAAGGAGACGGTGGTGCGGCGCTGGACCGGTCTCTTCTTCCCGAGCGCGGGCAACGACGCCGGGGACGAGATCCAGCTGGCCCGGTCCGTGGCGGAACTAGGCGTCGAGGAGGCCAATCGCCGCGCGGCACCCCTCCCCTGGGATGATCTCGTGGTGCCAGAGGGCCTGGACGTAAATATCGTCCACGAGGATATCGTAGCCGCAATGCGGAAAGGGGAAGGCGATCCCCTGGTACCCGGCCGCCTGCCGCAACTCGAACTCGTGGAACCGTATACGGGCCTGGTACCCCCGGACCGCCAGGCAGAGGCGCCCACAGAAGAGCAACTGCTCGAGATAGGCAGTAACAACTGGGCCGTGAGCGGCGCCCTGTCCATCACGGGCCAGGTCATGGTGGTCAACGACCCCCACCGCCGCCTCGAGAACCCCTCGCTACGGTACTATTCCCATCTGAACGCCCCGGGCTGGAACGTAATCGGGGCCAGCGAGCCGCCCTTCGTGGGCGTGACCGCCGGACACAACGACCGGGTCGCGTGGGGATACACCTTCGCGGGGGTCGACGTGAACGACGTGTACGTGGAGGAGCTCCACTCCGAGCAGCCCGACATGGTCCGGTGGCAGGGCGGATGGGAACCTCTGCGCGTCATCACGGAGGAGATCCCGGTGAAGGGCGAAGAGCCCCGGGAAGTCGTGCTGAAGTACAGCCGCCACGGTCCCGTGTTTTATGAAGATCCGGAGAACGGGGTGGTCTATGCCGTGCGTTCCATCACCCACGAGCCGGGCACCGCGCCGTACCTGGGATGCTTCCGCATGGCCCAGGCCGAGAGCGCCGAGGACTTTTTCGAGCGGGCTATGTTCTGGAAGGTACCGACGCATAACCTGGTCTTCGGCGACGTGGAGGGCAACATCGCCTTCCAGGTATCGGCCCTCACACCGGACCGCGAAGGCTGGAACGGCCGGCTGCCGGTTCCCGGCGACGGGCGGTACGAGTGGCAGGGGTTCCGGGAAGATCTGCCCCGGGAGTACAATCCCCAGCGCGGCTGGGTCGGGACGGCCAATAACGACTCGCACCCACCGGACTATACTGGACGGCCGGTCATGTTCCACTCCTCGAGAGGGGTCGAGTACTCCCGGATCGAGCGCATGAAGCAGCTGTTGGAACCGAACCGCAAGTACACCATTGACGACCACAAGCGCATCCAACTGGACGCCTATTCGCTGAGGGCCGAGGCGGATATTCCCTCGTTTCGGGGCTGGACGTCGGACGATGCGGAAGTCGAACGGGCCCGTGCGCTCGTAGCCGACTGGAACGGCGTCCTATACCGCGACAGCGCCGGCGCGGCGGTCTGGTACCGCTGGAGGGGCGAGGCCGAAGCCGCCGCCTACGACCGGGAGACACCGGACGACGAACGCCGGCCGCTCGTGGAAGCCGGCCTGCGCAAGACCGTGGACCGGCTAATGTCGGAACTGGGCGAGGACTGGGGCGAGTGGCGCTACGGGCGCCTGCAGAAGAGCCCCTTCACCCATCTCCTGTCCGATGCCTACTCCCTGCCCGCCGTGGAACGGTCAGGCGGGTTCGGCACCATCGCCGCCACGTCGGTGAGCTTCCGGCACATCCTGGATACGGAAGACTGGGACCGGTCGGTCTTCATCATCACGCCGGGCCAGTCGGGCCAGCCCGGAAGTCCCTACTACGGCAGCCTGCTGGAGACCTGGGGGAACGACGACTATCTCCAGTTGGCGTTCAGCAGGGAGGCTGTGGAAGCACTCACGGGGCACCGTCTCACGCTGTCTCCGCGCTGAGCGGCGAGGACGCTCGGCCGATATTGAAACTTTGTCGCCGAAGGGACGTTAGCTGAGTGGAGTACCGCGTACTGGGAAAAACCGGGATCGAGGTCTCGTCCGTCGGCCTGGGCTGCTGGCCCATGGCCGGGATGGCCGGCGGAGCGAACTGGTCGGGTATCGACGACGAGGAGTCCATCGCCACCATACAACACGCGGAATCCCTCGGCATCAACCTGCTCGACACCGCCAACGGGTACGGCGCCGGCCATAGCGAAAGGATCATCGGCCGGGCGCTCCGGGGCAGGCGGGACCTCTACGTGGTCGCCACCAAGGTCGCGCCTCGGTCCGACGACCCGGAGGAGCCGTTACAGCGGTACATCGCGAAGAACTGCGAAGGAAGCCTGGAAAGACTGCGGACCGACTATATCGACATCTACCAGTTACACGGCGAACCGGACGAGGCCGGCATGCCGGCGATCGTGGAGGCGTTGACACGGCTGGTCGAAGCAGGCAAGATACGGTGCTTCGGCATCTCGACCTACGAGACGGAGGTCATGAGGGCTCTGATGGCGCTGGGCGATCTTTCGATGGCCCAGATCGGCTACAGCATCGTTAATCCGGTGGGACAGCCGGGGCTGAAGTTCGCGGAAGTACATAACCTGGGGACGCTCATCCGCGTGCCGCTCGCCCAGGGTGCGCTGACCGGTAAGTATTACGACTCATTGTCCGGGCTCGATCCACAGGACCGCCGGCACGAGCGTTTCGACAACCCCCGGATACGGTCCGCGCTGAAGAAACTGTCGGAGCTTTCCTTCCTTGTGGAAGGCGGAAAGCGCACCATGGTGCAGGCGGCGCTCAGGTTCGTGCTGGACACGTCAGGCGTGACCTCGGTTATACCCGGCGCCAAAAACCGGGCGCAGCTGGAAGAAAACGCGGGAGCGGACGGCGTCCCCCCGTTGACTGCCGACGAACGGAAACAGGCGCTGGCCATTGGCGGGAAAGCGAACTGGCCGCTGCCGCCCTACACGAGCTGGACGTGATGTGCTTCAACACACATATGACGAAATGATATACGGACTCAGGAAAATTGGAGGAAATCAATGCGGCGCTTGACGTTATGCCTTCTGCTCGTCTTTACCGCCGGATGTGGACGGGTGTTTCTGGGCGACACCCAGAAAGTGGAGATCAACGTGACCCCAGCGGACGCCCGGATCAAGATCCCGGACCGCATCGACCGGGACACGAACCCGTTCACGATCGAACTTCCCCGAAACGAGTCCCACCTGGTGGAGATCACCAAGCCGGGCTACGAGACGAAGTGGATCGTCCTGCAGAAGGTCAAGCTGCCCTCGGTGATCGTCGCCGACATCCTGCTCACCCTCGGCATCGGCCTCTTCATCGACATCTACTGGGGGACCTGGGAAGGACTCAAACCTTCAAGGCTGGACGTGACGCTGGAACCCGAAAGCGCTGAGGGCGGCCCTGTCAATGTCCCGCTGAACCTGGCCGAGTCCACCATGACCGTGCAGGACGGGTCCGTCCGGATCAAGGTGCACGCGCTTAAGTAATTTGGACCAGCCGAATACCACGCGGGCTACGGTTTCGACCGCACCGCCCGGTATCTCAGGAACAACTCCTGGCCGACCCGCCTGGACTCGATCAGCCTGAGCCTGCGGAAACGGTCGCTGGCGAAGCCCTGGCCGTCCGCCGCCGTCGGGGCGGTGCTTCCGCCGATCACGACGGGACAGAGGGTCAGGTACACCTCGTCCACCAGTCCGGCCTCCCAGAAGGCCATGTTGACCTCGCCTCCGCCTTCGACGAGTAACCGGTCGATGCCGCGGCCGGACAGCATCCGGCAGAATTCATTGAGATCCACGGTAGTCCGGCCCACCCGGATCACTTCGGCCAGATCCTGAAACAGCAGCACCTGTTCGTCCTTCGCCTGCTCCGTCGTCGCGATGATTCGTTCGACCTGGTCGTCTTTCCAGAATCTTCCTTCGCGTGGCAACCGCATGGACCGGGACAGGATCACCGAGACCGGATGAGGCGATTTACCCAAGCGCCTGCGTTCATCCCTCCGCCGGGCGGACTTGATCCTGACCGGCGGATCTTCCGCGCGGAGCGTGCCGGCGCCGATGAGCACGGCATCGGCGTCCGCCCGGATCTCGTCCATCAACCCGCGGTCGATTCTGCTCGTGAAGCGAACCGGATCGCGTTGCTCCGTGGATAACTTGCCGTCCAGGCTCAAGGCGTAATTCAGCAGGATGTACGGCCGTCTGTCGGACTTCATTTGAAGCACTTCGGTTGGCGTCCCGTTCCGGCGTCCTGTTTATTGGAAACACCGGTAAAATCGTCTTGACAGATCATCAAAGCCAGTATATTATTCAAGTCGAATTTCAGCAAGACAAAGTCCGGATTCATTCCCCGGGATGGCATCCGGAAGAAGAAAGCGCATCCGCGGTCGGTCGGCTTTCCGGTCCTGGCCTGCGGATCGCCCTATCAGTGTCAGTACCCCGCCACACTTAGGTCTATCATTCCTGAAGCCGTTTGATTCGCGTGCGATAGCGCCAGCGTATTGTAAAGATGGTTCCGCTTGAGAGAGGCAGGAATTTGTGAAAGTCAGAGAAATCAAACACGGGGACGTCACGGTGCTGGAACTGAGCGGCCGCATGGCCGAGGGAAGGGACACCGACGCCCTGAGCGAACGCATCAACCGGCTGGCCGACCAGGGTTCCAGGAAGATCATCTTCGATCTGAGCAAAGTGTACTGGATCGACAGTTCGGGGCTGGGACTGCTCATTCGCGCTTATACCCGCATGCAGAAGGTGGGAGGCGATCTGAAGCTCGCAAGCGTGACGCGCAGCGTCAGCAGCCTCCTGCAGATGACCAAGTTGACGACCGTTTTCGCCGTCCACGATACACTGGAAGGCGCCATCGAGGCTTTCGGAACCTGAACCGGGCGGACTGATACCTGACATGGCTGATCAGCACCCGGGCCTGGTCCAGACCCACGGAAGCCGGACCGCCGAACTCGTGGCGGTAAGCCGCGCCCGGCACCTCCTCCGGCACAACCCGCCCTACATCTTTCGCGATCCCTTCGCGTTCCAGTTCCTGAGCAAACGGTGGAAACGGATCATCGGATACAGGTTGATCGACGCCTTCGTATCCAAAATCGTGCTGCGAAGGCTCATGCCGATCACCACCCAGCCGCTGACCAGGGCCCGCTTTACCGAGGACTGCCTGCAGTCGGCGATCGAAGACGGTGTGGGCCAGTACGTCATACTCGGGTCCGGTTACGATACCTTCGCCCTGCGTCATCCCCGGCTCGACGTGACCATCTACGAAATCGATCTCGCTTCCACCATCGCCCTGAAACGGGAACGGGCCGCGGCCGCCGGGCTGGCGTTGCCGGACAGTCTGCGGCTGATCCCCATCGACTTCGAAAAAGACGATCTCTCAGACCGGCTGACCGACCATGGATTCGACCCTGAGAAACGTTCCTTCTTCAACTGGCTGGGCGTGACGTACTACCTGACCCGGGACGCGATTCAGGACACACTGAATAAAGTGGCCGGGATAACCTGCCCCGGTTCGGAGATCGTCTTCGACTACCTCGCCGAGACGAACAGCATTCCGGAGGACGAACGTCCCCGGGCCCTGAGTATGAAGAACTATGTAGGGAAGCTGGGGGAACCCATGATCACGTCATTCGACCCGGCCAGCATAGAGTCTGACTTCGAAGACGGTGGCGAATGGGAGGTCGTCCGCAACGATTCGCCGGCCGACCAGCAGACGCGGTACGTGGAGGGGCGCAGCGACGTGTACGCTCTGCCGCCCTTGTTCTGGTGCCTGCATCTGAGAAGGCGAGGTTGACCGGACCATTAACGGATTTAAGTATTTACTCCGTGTATTGTGATATTTCGTAAACGTATGTATAAATCCGTAAATACCTTGACATAACGGAGTTTTTTACATATACTTTCTGCCCAATTCCCGTACGCTTGAAATACCAAAATTCACAAAAAACTCATAGATATAGGCGGCCTCTCATGTACACATCGAACAGACGTTCGTTCGCCCTGATGGTGTTTGGCTGGCTCTGCGTGGCCGGGATGCCCGGCTCCGCCGCGCTTGCCGATCAACAGGAAGACGCGTTGCCGGATTCCCTCTTCCTGCTGCCCGTGCTGGAGGCGGAAGCGATTGTCGTTACCGGAACGGCGGTCCGGGAATCCCCGATCGAACTCCCCTAAGCCGTTGCCCGCATCGACCGTGCGTCGCTGGCCGAACAGGGATCGCCGTCCATGGTCGACCTTTTCAAGAACCTGAGTGCGAGCAGTGGCGTCATCGGCGAGGCCAACAGCTGGTACAACGCGCAGTCGGGAGATATCCCGGAGACCGTGGCGAACATCAACCTCCGCGGCCTCGGCGCCTCGCGCAGCCTGGTGCTGATCAACGGCCGGCGGCAGACCTACGTGCCCGGCCGGCTCGTGGGGGGCCGGTTCGTCGACGTGAACGCCTTCCCGTCCATCTCCATCGAACGGATGGATATCCTCAAGGAAGGCGCAGGGGCCGTCTACGGATCGGATGCGATCGCAGGCGTCGCAAACTTCATCACGCGCGGCAGTTTCGAGGGGTTTGAACTGGATGTGTCCTACGACCATTTCGACGCGGCCGGAGACGCCATGCTGGGCGGGATCTGGGGCGGTAAAGTCGGCGATTCCAACCTGGTAATCTCCCTGGAACACAAGCGCCGCGGCAACCTGCGCGCCGAAGAGCGGGACTGGGCGCTGCGTCCCTTTCCGAACTACGGATGGGGCTGGTCCTGGTACGGCAATCCCGGCGCGTTCATCATACCCGACGGACTGCAGACGGATGAAAGCATCCTGTCCGGGGAGCCTCGATTCGTGGATCCAGGTTGTACAGGTCTGGGCGGGTACCAGGTAGGCGCCAGCACGTGCCGGTTCCGCTATCAGCCCTGGGACAGCATCATTGAAAAACTCCAACACACCCGGGGATTCGCCGAATTGAACGGCTCGTTCGGCGAGACGGACTATCACCTGGAAGCGCTCTACCACGACGCCCGGGTACCCGAATGGGAAACCACGCCTTCCTTTCCTCCCATCGCCTTTTACGACGGCGTACAGCAGGTGGGCGCGGACCATCCCGGACGCGTTGCCTTCGTTGAGCAGAACCCAACCTATACGAATTCAGACGGGGTCACGCTGGACCTGACCGGCGACCAGCCCTGGTACTTCTTCGGCCGCCTGGTAGGAAACGCCGGTCCAGGACGCGTCCAGAGCAGGGAGTCGCGCACCCGCCGCCTGGCAGGCTCCCTCACGGGTCCGATCGGCGAGTCCAGTTTGAGCTACGACCTGGGTATTTCGTATTCCGACACAAAAGGCACGGTGCGCCAGCCAGCGGAATACGCGTATCGGAAATTCCTGGCTTTCCGCGGGTTCGGCGGACCGAACTGCGGTGTCGGGGTCATACCGGACCCGAGCGCGCCCTCCGGCCTCGCCCTCGGGCCGATCCCCAGCGGCGTCACTCCCGGAACCGGGAATTGCTCCTACTTCAACCCATTCAGCAACGGTATCCAGTTTTCGGCGCAACCCGACGCTCCTTACACCGACAGCGCCAATCCGAATTACCGGGCAGACCTGGCGCACAGCGCAGAGCTGATCGACTGGATCAACGAAAGGGTCGCCACGACCAGCGAGGCCAGCCTGCTGTCGATGGAAGCCATACTGAACGGCGTGATCAAGGAAGGCGTCGCCAGCTACGCCACGGGGTATCAGCTGCGCCGTGTCGATGTCTCCGCCGTACCCAATGCGCCCGGCGACCTCTCTCAGAATCCCTGCCGCATACCGGGGGACAGAAGCTGCGCAATCCAGACCGGTTCTTTCACCTTTACGTCCGGGATCCATCCCTATGAAGCCAACCAGACGACCCACGCCGTTTTCGCCGAACTGGCGCTTAAGCCCAACGACTGGCTGGACAGTCAGGCCGCATTGCATTTCGAGGACTACGGATTCGCGAACAGCCTGGACCCGAAGATCTCACTGCGGGCGCAGGTCAATGATTTCCTGGCCCTGCGAGGGACGGTGCAGACTACTTTCCGAACGCCGTCGGTTGATGACCTGAACACGGATGTCGTCATCTACACGGATTACGTCGGACCGACGGGCGCCTGGAAGGCCATCGAAAACCGCGGCGTCGAAGATCTTGAACCTGAAGAAGCGCTCACCTACAACCTGGGCGTCATCATCGAAAACGATACCGGTTTCGAAGTGACGGTGGACTACTGGAATTTCGATTTCAACAATCCCATCGGCGTCATTCCCCACTCCGCGCTGGCCGCGGCCTATGTGGACCCGTCGACCCGTGCCGCGGTGCAGGACCGGATCTACTGTCCCGGCAACCGGAACGACGGAAGCTGCGCCCCGGGCGACATGGAACGGATCAGGATCAACCACATCAACTGGCCCGGGCTCAAGACTTCCGGAATCGACTGGCATATCGGTGGACGCCATGTGGTAGGCAGTGGCGCAGTCGACGCCCATCTGGACGGCAGTTATACCCTGGACTATACCATAGAGCCGCTCATGCACAACGGCGTGGAGATTGTCGCCGAAAACGAGGCCGTCGGATTTCTCAACCTGACCAATCCCCTGGCGCCGCCATTACCTCCGCTGCGGCTGAACGCGACCGTCGGATACCACTGGAGCGACTACAGCGCCATCGCCAGGACTCATTACATCTCTTCGTACGAGAATGGAGACTATTGGTTCGATACAGGGCCCTCGGGCGAAGACTGGACCCAGATCGATCCGTTCCTGACTTTCGACATGAACTTCCAGTGGCGGATTCCCGATACCGGCGTGGTCGCCACGCTGTCGTTGTTCAACCTGACCGGCGCGGCGCCGCCCTACGTGAACCAGGAACTGGCCTTCGACGCGCTGACTCATGATCCCAAGGGCAGGCGGATCAAGCTGGGTGTGACGTACAGTTTCAGGTAGGCGTGCAACGTCGTGCGCGGGAGCTCGATCTTTCGCGGAATTCAAATCGTCAGAAGTCAGGTGGGCGGGCCGTCACAGGCTCGCCCATTTTTCGTTCAGGAGCCGTGATCCTGCTTAAGCCACCGGATGAAGGACAGGGTCATCAGGACCAGCACGGCGATGAGCGGAAGCGCGACGATCAGAGAAGCCGACTGGACCGCCCGCAGGCTTTCCGTCCCCCCCACGAACATCAGCGACAGCGCCACGGAACTGAGCACGACCGCCCAGAAACAGCGGTGCCAGCGCGCGGGTTCCCGCACTTCGGCCTGTTCACGGGTCGCCACCGACGCCAGGATGTAGGAAGCGGAATCCAGTGTGGTGGCGGCGAAGATGATCGCCAGGGTCACGAACACCAGCAGAAGCGGTATGGCAAAGGGAATCACCCGGTCACCCACGGCGACCACCGTGGCAATGATCGCTTCCGGCGTCATGTTGCGGGCAACCAGGCCGGTGAGGTCCTGCGAGCCCTCCAGCTGGAAGAACAGGCTCGTATTGCCGAGGACCGCGAAGAACAGCCAGCAACCCATCGCGCCGCCGATGATCTCGGCGCCGATCAGCTCGCGGATCGTACGGCCCCGGGAGATGCGGGCGACGAACAGCCCCATGAACGGCGCGAAGGCGATCCACCACGCCCAGTAGAAAACGGTCCACTGCTCCGGGAAGGTAGCCTGTGGGACCGGACTCCCTTCCTCCGTTGCCGATATGAGCGAACCCCACTTTCCAACCGGATCCAGGTACAGGCTCATCTTGACGAAGTTCTGCACCAGCAGGCCGATGCTGTTGGTAATCGTGTCGATGATGAACAGCGTCGGCCCCGCCAGGAAGACGAAGGCGAGCAGGCCGATGGTGAGCCAGAGGTTGAATCGGCTCAGCATGCGGATTCCGCGCTGCAACCCGGTGTAGACGCTCACGCCGAAGATCACTCCCAGCGTAATCACCACCGAGGCGTCCAGCCAGTATCCCCTGGCGACGCCCAGCATCTCCGACAGTCCCGCCGAAATCATGGGCGTGCTGAGCCCGATGGAGGTCCCGACTCCGCCGAGCAGGCCGAACATGAACAGCATGTCGATGAACTTGCCCGGAAGTCTCCGGGCCGCCTCCGCGCCGATCACGCCTTCGCAGGCCGCCGACATGCGCAGGACCGGACGCCGCCGGTTCCAGAAAAGGTAGGCGAGGGGCAGGGTGGGGATGCAGTAGATCGCCCACGCCGTGAATCCCCAGTGGAAGAGTCCGTAGGTCGCCGCCCACTCCGTGGCCTCGGCGGACCGGGGTTCGAGACCGAAGGGCGGGTTCATGTAGTAATACGCCCACTCGATGGTGCCCCAGTAGAGTACACTGGCGCCGATGCCGGCGCAGAAGATCATGGCGATCCAGCTGATCAGGGAGAACTCCGGTTTGGCGTCGGGTCCGCCGAACCGCACGTTTCCGTACTTGCCGAGGGCATAGTAGACGAGGAGCGCGAAGGCAGCGATGGTGAACCAGAGGTAGGCCCATCCCAGGACCCGGGTCAGCCAGCCGAAGGCCGCGCTCAGCAGGGCTTCTCCTTCGACGGGGAACAGCACGAGGGGTACCGACACGCCTGCGATCAGCGGCAACGCGACCCAGAATATGACCCGGTCGACGCGAGGTCCTTGCATAATGTACGCTCAGTGCGGGATGTTCAGCTCGTGCATGCGCCGGTGGATGGCTTCACGCGCCTGTACGTAGGGCGCTTCGAGGAAGGCCTCATGGTCGTCGCCACCGTGATGGTGGGTGGTCGTGCCCGGCTTGTGCTGCCAGCTGCGGCGCTTGATGTAGGACAGGCCGCCCTCGATCAGGCTCAGCATGTACTGGGCGTTTTCCAGGTCGAACAGCCAGTAGGGGCCGCCGCAGGCCACATAAACCGGCGACGTATGGGCCATGATGCCCCGGCGCCAGCCGTCGTGGTGCGGAATGCTGGTGTAGTTCGGCCCGGCGCACCGCGCCGCCAGCCAGGTGTGCCCTTCGATTTTCAGACTGGTCTTGAGCGACAGCCGGCGGGTGCCCTTGTGTTCTTCCGCAGAGGCGACCACCCGGCCCTGCTGCACAATTTCCAGCGTATGGATCGGCAACGTCGAATCCGCCGACGCCTCGATTTCCACCGTCCCGCCGTTGCCGGGCAGATTCACCGTGTCGCCGATGGCCTGGCCGTTCACTGTCAAACGGATGATGGGTCCGGCGCTCAGGAAGGTGTTCCCGCCGCGCAGCGCCTTGCACCAGTTGTCGTAGGTAAAGGGCTCGTCCGGCGGGATGTAGGCGTAGGTCCGGTAGATCCCCACCGGCACATCGCTGGACATCTTGTCCGTTCCGCCCGCGAGGGGCAGCTTGTACCCGCAATTCAGGTACCGGTAATACTCGAGGTGGTTGTACTCGCTGTGCACCAGCATCTCCACGGCGTCGGCGCGTTCCGTGGCGATCAGGACCGCCGGTTCGCAGTTGGGATTGGGGATATGGGGGATCACGACCGTCCCGCCCTGGGCGTGGCAGGCGTCGGCCCAGTACGACAGGGTCGTTTCCAGGTTGCCTCCCAGTTCCGCCTCGCCGGGTCCGTCCGAACACCAGGGCATGACCGGTTCTTTGAGACCCAGGAGCGACAGGTGGCCCAGGATGTGCTGCCGGTTCTCCTGCGAGGCATACACGATCGTGTCTCCGTCGTGCGCCACGTTCGCCGATCCCGTAAATTCCTCGGTGTTCGTGAAAAGGCCTCCCCACTGGGAGAGCAGCAGGTTGACCACGTTCAGGTCTTCCCCCTGGGCTTCGAGCTGCGCGCCCTGGGTGGAGAGGAAATGCACATGGGTGTCGCCGCTGAAGTACCGTTCCGCGTTCAGATCGGACCACCGTTTGAGCCGCAGCGTCAGTTCGCGCTGCCCGGGCTCGATGTGAACGCGCTCGCGAATCGGCTCGTACTCGAACCCCCGTGCCACGTCCACGTGCACCTCGCCCCGGGGTAGCCAGCCCTGGCATTTGCCGTCGATGTAGGCGTAGGACATCTGGCCCAGGCGCACGTCGCCGCCTACGTCCACGTGCCAGGTATCCAGGTTCGAGTTCACGTGGGCATGGTGGCCGTGCGGCGCGTAGGGCACGCCGCGGGCCGACCGGAAATGGACGCGGCACGGGACCGGCTTGCCCGTCTCGTCATCCAGCACCGTGGTGTGTACCCAGTTCCGGCCCGTATCGATGACCTCGAACCGGACCGAGGAGGTCTCGACGACCTCTTTGGCTTCCAGCTCGCCCCAGTTGGCCGAACCGACCGCCTTCCCGTCCTGTTTTACGGTCACGGTGGCCGACGGGGTGCCGGCCACGCCCACGTGGGCGGGACTGGGGCGTTTGGTGTCCGCCTGTCCCCAGCCGCGGTGCGTGTCGGTCAGGAAGGCCTGGTCGACTTCTTCGGGCAGCGGATAGGCGTAGGTCGCGTAGCCCCGGTCGACCTCGACTTCGAGGTTGAAGGGTTTTTCGGCGTCTTCATGGTTCCTGAGTTCGATTTCGACGTCCCGGGCGGCCCAGCGACAGATGGGATCTTCGTCCACATGGCCGAGCGTAACGGCGGCCACGACGAAGGGCGGGCCCTGCGGCGTGATCTCAATCGAACGGATTACACGATCGGGATGTGGATTGCGCCAGGCCCAGAGATAGTAACCGCGCGGCCATCCCTGTTCGGCCTCCGTCTGCCGGCGGCCCGCATCGCTCCAGTCGCCGCCCGACCGGTTGTAGGTCGACGGCTTCTCGTCTGGGACGCAGAGAAAGGGATATTGCCCCCAGGGAAGGGGCATGTAGCCGATCTCGAATCGTTCACGGATCGTTACGGACTCGGCCCGTCCGTCGTCGCACACGAACCGGTACGTGGCCACGGGAAGGGCGATCGGCCCTCCCGCCTCGATCTCCGAACGGATCACCGCGTGGGCGAAAACCACGTTGACCGCGGCCCGGCCGACCGGAATCTCGACGGGCTCGGACGGACAGCCCACCTCGGACCCGAATCCGATGAAGCAGTCGGATTTTCCGGTGCCGTCGCCGATTTGAAAGGGCAGGCCGTAAAACGTCTGCGATCCCAGCGGAGGGTCTGCAATGGCGTCGTAAACGCCGCGGTTCGCGTTGTAGCTCGGGGTGAGGTCCAGGGGCTGGTAGTCCGGCATGACGGCCTCGTGCTCCAGGTGGATCGTCAGGCGAGCATGTTTTCCACGGCGGCGTCCACATCGTCATACGTCTTGAAGACCGTATACAGCCGGGTGATCCGGAACAGTTGATCCAGGCGGTCGTTGACGCCCGTGAGCACCATCTCCCCGTCCCTGGATCGTATTTTCTTCATGGCCGCGATCAGCGAACCCAGTCCGGAACTGTTCATGATGGGCACGCCGGTCAGATCGGCAACGAACCGCGTGCCGCCCCGGGCAAGGGTATCGTCGATCATCCGGTCCAGCTCGACGCTGTCCCCTTCCTCCCACAACCTGCCCTCGATGCGAAGCACGGCGATCTCGTCTTCCAGCGAAACGTAGATGTTCATACCAACCTTAATCCTCGTTGCGGATGAATGCGCGTCAGCCCGCGATCGATGCCTCGATGGCGTCCTTGACCTCCGCGTATTCCGGAAACCGGTCGTTCGCCAGCTTGGAGAAGATCAGCGAATCATCCACAGTGACTTCGAACTTGCCTCCTCCGGACGGCACGAGTTGCAGCTGTTCGATATCGTGTTTGTAGTACTCCAGCAGTTTTACCGCCAGCCCGGCGGCGTCTTGTTCGTAGCTTCAATCAGCGCAGTAAACGATACGTACGATCACCGTGTCCTCCTTGAACGCAGGTGCGGCCGGCAGCCGGATCGACTGCAAACGTCAGAAACTATATAAACATGGGATAGACGACATGGCAAGGATTCTGAACAGTGACGCCGGGGTCCGGCATGGTCCGGGTCTATTCATTCGCGCTTGACAAGATGGGTCAATAAGGGTATTCTCAATGCGAGGAGGTGATTTACATGCTAGGTAGTTTCGGCACGACCGAACTGATTATCATTCTTGTCATCGTCATGATCCTTTTCGGTGCGAAGAAGCTTCCCGAACTGGCCAAGGGTCTGGGCCAGGGGATCACCGAGTTCAAGAAAGCACAGAACAAAGAGCCCTCCGAAGAGAAACAGGGTACCTCCGGCACGTCCGCCACGAAGGACGGCTGAACGCCTGTAGCGGCGCGCAACGGTTTTTCCGGATGCGTACCGAGGCACCTATTTTGAGCGGTACGGGCAGTTGGATCGACAGGCCGTCTTTCAGTGTCCTGGTTCGCCCTTGGTTCGCCCTACGGTGTGCCGGGACGCCTGCCGCTGGTCTTGGCAGCGTATTACGGCATGTCGACAGACGCCAACCAGCCGGAAATCCCTCGCACTACTCCGCCATTCCCGCCGTATGCCCGATCCGTAATTCCTGCGACTTTCCTCGTTCCTGTACGTTATATTCATAATAAGCTGTATATCGCAGTGGCTGAATGCGCACTGAGTTCAACGGAATATACTTCGCACGCTCGACTGCGCACGCTCGACCGCGCATAACCGCGGTTACCCAATAAAAAACACATTCGCATACAACCAATCCGGACCATAGCCGGTCTCATACAACAGATGGCGCCCGCATACGGCACTCGACGTCAGGTAACAACGTGGAAACTGCCCTCAAACTCGACGGCCGAATCGCACCGGATCATCAGGAAGAAAACATGAAGATCGATTCGGCAAGGGATCGCGCGGACCTGGAGGATCGCAGGTTGATTCTCAAGGCAAGGGGCGGCGACGCAAGGGCATTGGAGGAACTGGTCTACCGATACGACGAGAAAGTGCTGTCCATGGCCCTGTCCTTCGTGGGTGACATGGACGATGCCAAGGACATTTACCAGGAAGTCTTCATGCGGGTATATAAAGCCTTGCCGAAATTCGAGTTTCGCAGCCGGTTTTCGACCTACTTGTACCGGATCGTCACCAATGCCTGTCTTTCACACCGGGCGCGAAGCGGAAAAAGAAGCTTCGTACCGATTGAAGACGAGCTGGGAGAAGACCCGGACTCGACGAAACGCGGGGTAACCCTCTTATCCCCCGACCGGCCGGACGCGGCCGTCATCAACCACGAAATCGCCTCACGGATACGTGCCGCCGTCGACACCCTTTCTCCCCGGCTGCGGACCGTGTTCGTGCTGCGTCACCACGAAGGATTCAAACTGAGGGAAATCGCAGGCATCATGGAATGCGCCGAAGGCACCGTGAAGAAATACCTCTTCGACGCCACGCGAAGGCTGCGCATTCAACTCGAGGACATACGAATATGAATAAGGATACGGACCGATCTCACGCGAAGTGGGAGGAATGGCTGGAACTTGCCCAGTACGGTGAACTGTCGGATGCGGATCAGCAGCGACTGGACGCCCATCTTGAATCGTGCGATCGATGCCAGGCATACCGGGCGCAACTGGATCAATTCCGGGTGGTCATGGAGCAGGCCGCACCGGCAAAGCCTGGAGAAACCGACTTGCTCGATGCCCGCGGCAACCTGTGGTCCAACATTTCTGCAGGCCGTCAGGAACACCGGTTTCCCGGAGAGTGGATGAATCGTTTTGTGCATGGCCTGCAAGGACTTACGATCAGCGTTTTCCCACAATACAGAACGGTTCTCGGAGGCGCACTGCTGCTGTGTATCGGCCTGGCAGCCGGTTATTACCTGGCCTTCCAGGGCGACCGGACGCTCGGATTCGCGGCCGCGGGTATGGGCCAGATGGACCTGCTGAACAACGACGACGTGGCCATATCCAATGTCCGGTTCGTGGATTCGGACATGTCCGACGGCACGCTGGGAATCCGGTTCGAAGCCGTCCGTCCCGTACAGATCATGGGACCGGTCGACGATCCGGAGATACAGCGCGTACTCACCTTTGCCGTCCTGAATGAGCAGAACCCCGGGGTCAGGCTTCGGGCGGTGAACGCCGTGAGCGCATCCGAACGCCTTCATTCGGATCTCGAGATCAGAGACGCCCTGGTCACGGCCTTGAAAACCGACTCGAATGCCGGGGTCCGCGGCGAGGCGTTCAACGCGCTGTCCCGGTATCCCTTCGACGAGGAAATCAGGGACGCCATGATTCACACGCTGGTATTTGACGAAAACCCGGCCCTCAGAATAAACGCGATCAACCGGCTGCAGGACCAGGTGCCGGCCTCATTCGACAAGCAGTGGGAAAGCGTACTCAGGACCAGGATGGTTCTCGACGAAAACGCTTACATCCGCACGAAGGCAAGGACCGTGCTGAGTAATCTGTCCGCGCCGTAACGGGACGCGGCCGACCGAGGAGTTTCGATCATGAAATTATGGATATGTACGTTCGGCGTATTGTTGTTTGCGCAGCAAGCCCTGGCGCAGCAAGCCCTGGCCCTCGCCGAGGATCAGAACCGGGCTACGGGGAACCGGACGGAGACTTTCCAGGTGGAAAGGGACGGACGGCTCGACCTGAACACCCGGGCGGGCGATATCACGATCTCCACGTGGAGCAAAAACGAAGCGGTCGTGAACGTTCAAGGCGTCCCGGCGAGCGGCGCGGATGATCTGAGAATACGCTACGAAGGGGGCATACTGCGCGTCGATTACGACCCCAGAGGGTGGTCGATGAATCGTAGAAGGGGCCTGCGTTTCAAGATCGATCTGCCATCGGATTTCGACCTGGACCTGCGCACCGGCGGCGGCGATATCGAAGTCGTGGGCAACCTGGGCGGAGACGTGAGAAGCCATACTTCAGGCGGCGACGTAACGCTCCGGGATATCGGCGGTGACGTGGAGCTGACCACGTCCGGCGGAGACATCCGGGTGGGCACGGTTGGCGGCGACGTTCACCTGCAGACGTCTGGCGGTGACATCCGGGTCGAGAAGGCCTCGGCCGACCTGGACGTCCAGACCTCCGGCGGCGACATCCGGATCGGGCACGTAGGCAATGAACTGGAAGCCCAGACTTCCGGCGGGGACATCACCATCGAGTACGTAGGCGGAG
Organism: Gemmatimonadota bacterium; assembly: GCA_009841265.1. Lineage (NCBI taxonomy): Bacteria > Pseudomonadati > Gemmatimonadota > Gemmatimonadota bacterium. Next base: position 969,870 of record VXMB01000009.1, read on the forward strand.
AATCCCGGATCAGGACATCCGGAGGCGATATCGAGATTGGCGAACTTCTGCAGGACGCCCGTATCACTACGTCCGGCGGCGACATTGAACTGCGTAACGCCAAGGGGGAATTGCAGGTGAAAACCGCCGGGGGCGAACTGGAGCTCCTGAACGTAACGGGGTCGATCGACGCAAAAACCGCGGGTGGCGAGATCCTGGCTGAAATCACGCCGGAGGGTTCCAAGGGCAGCTCGCTTATTTCGGCCGGTGGCGACATCGTACTCTACGTGGATCCGGAAGCGAAAGCGACCATCGAAGCGCGGATTCGCGTGGATAAGAGATCGAGATTTGGTGGAGTGTTTCAAATGAACCCTCCTCCTGGAGGTGGGGCCGACCAGATAATCATCGAAATCCCCGAGATACCGACAATTAACATGGATCAGTCGGTTACGGAGATCGACGAAGAAAAGTTGCAGGAGATCATCGAAAAGCTGACGCAAAGCATGAACGAGGCGGTACAGTTGTCGGCTGAAGAGGCGCAACGGCTCCTGCAAGAGTTACAACGAGATTTGCAGGCAGCACAACGGGATTTGCAGGCAGCACAGAAGAAGTCGGTCGAAACGCGGAAAAAGATGATCGAGGTACGGAACAACGCCAGAGCCACCTGGCGATACAAGATCCGGTCCGATTTCGAAGCGGAGCGCTACGAGGAAGACGAGGAAGAACGAGAGATAAGCGCTACGTATATGCTCAACGGCGGCGGCGCCAGGATCTGGCTGGAGACCAGCGACAGCAACATTGAGATTCGCGAACTGGATAAGTAAAGATGCGCGAACTGATTAAAGGTCGCAGCGTCTGCCGAAGGCGGCCTGCCCGCTGAACTGAGCACCCGGCGACCAGTCCACTCACCGAACCGGCGTCCTGCCCGCTCACGCCGTCTCCCGAATCACCCGCTCCGCCGCGGAGACGCCTGCGCCGGACTCGAACTCATACCCGTGTTGGCTCAGGCCGTGCTCGAGCGCCGAAAGGGCGACGATCATGTCCGAAGGGGCCACGTTGTAGCCCAGGTGGGCGATGCGTATGTACTTGCCCCTGTAGTGATCCATCCCGTTGGCGATGGTCACGCCGCACTCCTGCTTGATCGACTTCAGCATATCGGAGCCGTCGATACCGGGCGGCATGACGACCGAAGTCAGCACGTTGGACGGCCTGCGCGCGAAGAGATTCAGGCCGAGGGCCGCAACTCCCGCGCGGGTCACCAGGGCGTTTCGCTCGTGAATCCGGTAGATTTCCTCCAGACCGAGTTCCTTCATCATCTCCAGCGACTCGGCCAGTCCCATGAGCAGCGACACGGCCGGCGTATAGGGCGTAAGCCCCTTCGTGAATGAATCCCGGGCTCGATTCAGGTTCAGATAGTAGGATGGCTGGCGGCTTTCTTCGATACGCTGCCACGCCCGCTCGCTGACGCTGATGAAGGCCAGACCGGGCGGGATCATGAGCGCCTTCTGCGAACCGGTGAGGGCGATGTCGACGTGCCAGTCGTCTGTCCTTAGCTCATTGGCGCCCAGGCCGCTGATGGCATCCACGACCAGGTAGCAGCCGTGACCGCGGACGATCCTGCCCAGGGTCTCGATATCGTGGAGCACGCCCGTCGACGTCTCGCTGTGGGTGGCCAACACCGCTTCAAAGGGTCCCTGTTCACCCAGGATACGGTCGACCTTGTCGGGATCCGCGGCGGTCCCCCACTCCACATCGAGCGTCACGGCGTCGATGCCGTAGATCGCACACAGTTCGACCCACCTGCCGCCGAATTTGCCGCCGCTGATCGCCAGCACCCGGTCTCCCGGCGAAAGCAGGTTGACGACCGCGGCCTCCATGGCGCCGCTGCCCGAGGCCGTGAGCACGAGGACATCGTTCTCGGTCTGGAAAACGTGCTGCAGCCCCGAGGCGACTTGCCTTAGCAGATCGCTGAATTCGGTGGAACGGTGGGTGAGGATCGGTGCCGACATCTTCCGGACGACCCGGTCGGGAACCGGCGTGGGTCCGGGGGCAAAGTTGGTAACCTTCACGCGATCTCCGTTGGCGCGCGGTCAACGCAAGGTGAGCACAGGAGCCGGTATGGGTGAGCACAGGAGCCGGACCGGGTGAGCTTCCGACTTCAAAAGGCTAGAGCGCGGTCAGCGCGATCCGGGCATCCCGGGCATAGGGCGTCGATTCGTAGTTCTCAACCACCCGGTCGTACAGGGCCCGTGCCTGTTCCTTCTGGTCGGCGGCCCCGAAACATCGCGCGGCATCCAGGAGAAAACCGGGGGCGAGATAACTCTCCGGATCTTCGTCCGCCAGGGCGAGATACTGGTTGGCCGCCTCTTCGTACTTCTCTTCCTCTTCGTCGCAAGCGGCCAGTCCCGAGCGGGCGGCCAGCCAGAAATGCGCGTCCCGACTGCCGTATTCGTCCAGGTAGGTCTGGTAGTAGGTGCGCGCCTTTTCGAAATCGCCGGTCTGAAAACAGGCATTGGCCAGCTCGATCGTCGCCTCGAGGGCCACTGAAGTACCGCCGTATTCGGTCACGACCCGCTCGAATATTGGAATGGCATCTTCATAGCGGCTGTCCTGCATCGCCGTCTGACCCGGCGCGAATACCTGGCCCGCCTGCACCAGGTCATCGGTCTGCTTATTGGTCCAGTAATACCAGCCGGCCACGCACGCGATCACCAGGACGGCGGCCGCGGTGAGCGACTTCCAGTGCCTGTCGATCTCGCTGCTCATCTCGTACAGCCAGAGAATGAAACGGTCTTCTTTCATCTCACGACGGCTGATGCGCCGTCTCGTTCTTGCCATTGCCCCGGTCCTCCAGGATATGGGTTGTGCAAAACTGCCGGTTGAAATCCGGTGTAATCGTACTGGCTTTACGTCTTATTCCGCACCGGGTCAAAACGTCGAATCAACAGGGATTCCGACCCCGGTGCAAAGCCTAGAACATATAAGGGAATCGGGGCTTTTCGTCAAGGGGTTTCTATGGAGTTTTAACTTGACAACAGGCGCTCTTGGCGTATTTTACGAGGCACAAGTTGGGTTTTGAACATGACGAAATCCAGCCGGTTTCGTGAACGGTAGATCACGTCCTGCGCGGGATATCTCTTTTTATAAGGAGACGGTCGATGAAACTGTCGGGTGCTGAAATAGTCATAGAGTGTCTGAAGAAAGAGGGAGTCGATATCGTCTTCGGGTATCCCGGCGGCGTGGTGATCCCGACTTATGACGTCATTCAGCGCACCACCGACCTGAGGCACATCCTCGTACGCCACGAGCAGGGTGCGACCCACATGGCCGACGGCTATGCGCGGGCAACCGGAAAGCCCGGCGTGGTCCTCGTCTCCTCCGGTCCGGGCGCCACCAATACGGTGACCGGCATCGCGACCGCGTACATGGATTCGATCCCGATGATCGTGATCACGGGCCAGGTACCGGTGCACCTGATCGGGAACGACGCCTTCCAGGAGTCGGACACAGTGGGCATCACCCGGCCGATCACGAAACACAATTTCCTGATCAAGGAAACCGAAGACATCGCACAGGTTTTCGCCGAGGCGTTCCACATCGCGACGACCGGCCGGCCCGGACCCGTCCTGATCGACGTGCCCAAGGACGTCCAGATCGGGGAAGCGGAGTTCTCTTACCCGGAACGGCCGGACATCCGCGGATACAAGCCTCGGACCGAGGGGCATCCGAAGCAGATCCGCAAGGCGGCGGAGATGCTCACCTCGGCCAGGAAGCCGGTGATCTATGTGGGCGGCGGCGCGATCATCTCCGAGGCGTCGGAGGAAATCCGCACGCTGGCCCGCAAGCTCAACGCACCGGTGACGACCACACTGATGGGACTCGGCGCCTACCCGGAGAACGATCCCCTTTCGCTCAAGATGCTCGGCATGCACGGCACCTGGTATGCGAACACGGCCGTGATGATGTGCGACCTGCTGGTCTGCATAGGCGCCCGCTTCGACGACCGGGTGACCGGCAAGCTGGAGGAGTTTTCGCCCAATTCGAAGAAGATCCACATCGACATCGATCCGTCGTCCCTCAACAAGAACGTGCGGGTGGACCTTCCCATCGTGGGCGACGTGAAGCAGGTGCTGCAGCAGTTGGTTCCCCTGGTGGAACGGGCCGATACGGAGGAGTGGCTCCAGCAGATCGATGAATGGAAACGCGACCACCCGCTGACCTACGCCAACACGATCGGACTCCACGAGGAAGGCCTGGAGGGTGTAGACCGGGAGACTGTCGAGAAGGATACGGATCAGTTTCCACTGTGTGCCCAGTACGCCATCGAGCGGATCGGGCAGCTCACGAAGGGCGAGGCTTACGTGGTCACCGACGTCGGCCAGCACCAGATGTGGGCGGCCCAGTGGTACGGCTTCTCGAACCCCCGGTCGATGATCACTTCCGGCGGGCTTGGCACCATGGGCTTCGGACTGCCCGCGGCGATCGGCGCCCAGTTCGCCTTTCCCGACCGCGACGTCATCGTATTTTCGGGCGACGGCAGCATCCAGATGAACATCCAGGAAATGGCCACGGCTGTGGCCTGCGGCCTGCCCATCAAGATCGTGCTGCTGAACAACGGCTACCTCGGCATGGTGCGCCAGTGGCAGGAGCTGTTCTACGCGCAACGTTATTCAGAGGTGGACCTGCGTGACTCCAACCCGGACTTCGTGAAGCTGGCGGAAGCCTACGGCGCCGTGGGAATCCGGGTCTTCAAGGATGAAGACGTGGAAGGCGCCTGGCTCGAGGCCTGCAAGGTCAAGGACCGTCCCGTGATGCTCGACATGGTGATCGCCGAAGAAGGCAACGTGTATCCCATGATCCCCGCGGGTGCGGCATCCCACGAAATGATCGAAGAATAGAGGATTGAACCATGGCACGCCATACCATATCCATGGTGGTCGAGAACCGGTTCGGGGTCCTGGCCCGCATTTCCGGGCTGTTCAGCGGCCGGGGTTTCAACATCGACAGCATCGCCGTCGGCGAAGCCGCAGAACCCGGCACGGCGCGCATGACCATCGTCACGCAGGGCGACGAGATGATCATCGAACAGATCATCAAGCAGTTGAACCGCCTGGTGGACGTGATCCGGGTCGTTGATCTCACCGGGGAGAACTTCATCAACCGCGAACTCGCCCTCATCAAGGTGAACGCCAGCCAGGCCACGCGGCAGGAACTCGTGCAGATCGCCGATATCTTCAAGGCGAAGATCGTCGACATCAACCAGAAGACGATCATGCTGGAAGCCACGGGCAACGAGGACAAGATCGACGCCATCATCACCATGGTGCGGCCCTTCGGCGTGCGGGAGATCGCCCGGACCGGCCGGGTGGCGCTGGCCCGCGAATCGACCAGCAAGGACACCCCGTCACCGGAAGCCCCGCAGCCCGTCTGGGAGCGGGAACGCAAGCAGATCACCGCCGATCTGGCCTGACCAAGCATGGCCGCAGGTACGGTACGCGACAAGATTACCGCCGGAACGGCCCGAACGCCGGAACGGCATGAAGGAGAACCAATGGCTCGACTGTATTACGATCAGGACGCCGACCTGGGCATACTGGTCGGCAAGACCATCGCGGTTGTCGGTTACGGCAGCCAGGGACACGCCCACGCCCTTTCCCTGCGCGATTCCGGACTGGACGTCATCGTGGGATTGCGGAAGGGCGGCTCGTGGGACCAGGCCGTTGAGGACGGATTCGAGCCCCGTACCGTGGAGCAGGCGGCCGCCGAGGCCGACATTATCATGATGCTGGTCAACGACGAGCTTCAGTCCCGTCTTTTCAATGACTTCGTTGCGCCGAACCTGGCGGAGGGCAACGCCCTGGCCTTCGCCCACGGGTTCAACATCCATTTCAACCAGGTCGTCCCGCCCGAAAACGTGGACGTCTTCATGGTCGCGCCCAAGGGACCGGGCCACCTCGTGCGCCGGGTCTTCGAGGAAGGCGGCGGCGTGCCCTGCCTGCTGGCGGTCCACCAGGACCACACGGGCCGCGCCCGGGACATCGGCCTGGCCTATGCCAAGGGCATCGGCGGCACCCGGGGCGGTGTCATCGAGACGACCTTCCGCGAAGAAACAGAGACCGATCTCTTCGGCGAACAGTCCGTCCTGTGCGGCGGCACTTCCGAACTCGTCATGGCCGGTTTCGAGACGCTGGTCGAGGCGGGGTACCAGCCCGAGGTCGCCTACTTCGAGTGCCTGCACGAACTGAAGCTCATCGTGGACCTCATGTACGAAGGCGGCATCGAAGGCATGCGTTATTCCGTCAGTAACACGGCCGAATTCGGCGACCTGACCCGCGGCCCCCGGATCGTCAACGAGGAGACCCGCGCCGAAATGAAGCGCATTCTCGGCGAAATCCAGTCCGGCGCCTTCGCCCGCGAGTGGATGCTCGAGAACCAGGCCAACGCGCCCGTCATGAACGCGCTCAGACGCAATGCATCGGAAAAGAAGATCGTGGAAGTCGGCCGGCAGTTGCGCAGCATGATGAGCTGGATCGAAGAGAAGAAGTAAAGCGTCCCGACCACCCGGTCGGCGTCGGAACGCCCAGTCGGCATACGGTCGGCGTAATTCGGTAGTCTACAGGAGCACGCGGCGATGCGAAAAGTGGATATCTTCGACACCACGTTGCGTGACGGGGAGCAGGTCCCCGGCGCCTCGCTGAACCGGGACGAGAAGATCCAGGTCGCGCACCAGCTTGCCGAACTCGGCGTCGACGTGATCGAAGCGGGGTTCGCCGCGTCCTCGCCCGGCGACTTCGCCGCGGTCAAGAACATCGCCGAGCAGGTCGAAGGCCCCGTGATTACGGCCCTCGCAAGGGCCGTGGAATCGGACATCGTGGCCGTGGCCGAGGCCGTCAAACCCGCGAAAAGGCCCCGGATCCACATCGTCCTGGGCACGTCCGACACCCACCTGAAGCACAAGTTCCGCAAGTCCCGCCAGCAGATCATGGACATGGGCGTGCAGGCCGTCCTCTTCGCGAAGGAACTTTGCGAGGACATCGAGTATTCGACGGAGGACGCCTCCCGGAGCGATTTCGACTACCTGTGCGAGACCGTCGAGGCCGTCATCGACGCCGGCGCCACCGTGGTGAACATCCCCGATACGGTGGGCTACGCCGTCCCGGAACAGTGGGGCAACCTGATCTCCCGGCTCATCGCCACCGTGCCGAACATCGAAAAGGCCAAGGTCAGCGTGCACTGCCACAACGACCTGGGCATGGCGACGGCCAATTCCCTGGCGGCCATCAAAGCGGGTGCGACCCAGGTTGAATGCACGGTAAACGGCGTGGGCGAACGGGCGGGCAACGCCTCCCTGGAAGAGATCGTCATGGCGGTCAAGATGCGCGGGGATTTCTACGACGCGCGCACCGACATCGAGACCACCCAGATCTATTCCACGAGCCTGCTGGTGAGAGACCTGATGCACATGCCCGTGCAGCGCAACAAGGCCATCGTGGGCAGCAACGCCTTCGCCCATTCTTCGGGCATTCACCAGGACGGCTTCCTGAAGCACCGGGAGAACTACGAAATCATGAGCCCGTCGGACGTGGGCATCGAGAAGAGCGACATCGTGCTGACGGCACGATCCGGACGGCACGCGTTGCGGCACCGGCTCGAGCTGCTGGGCTACACGTACGACGAAACCCGGAAAGAAGAATTCGAAAAGGTACACGTGCGCTTCCTGAACGTGGCGGACCGGCAGAAGGAAGTGGCGGACGAAGACCTCCACCGGATCGTATCCGACTCCCCGGTGGAAGTGCCCGAACAGTACCTGCTGGAAGATTTCAGGGTGACCTCCTCGCACTCCGGCCAGGCCGATGCGAGCGTACGCCTTCACGTCAGCGGCGAGACGATTGAAGAGGCGGGCGTGGGCGACAACCAGATTCTCGCCGCGCTGAACGCCGTCGACCGGATCACCAAGCTGCCCACCTACGTGAAGGATATCCAGACCTCGTCGAACGGCCGCGAAGGCGCTCACCACGTCCAGGTCAGCGTCGGATTCCACGACCAGTCCTTCAACAGCCATGCCTCCGATACCGACGTCGTGAAAGCCAGCATCCAGGCCTACCTGCATTCCCTCAATCAACTCGTTGCGCGGCACGGCGGGCTGATCGTCGAATAATCCACCCCACATTTCATATACGCAGGAGGAACACTTGTACAATATCGCGGTCATTCCGGGCGACGGGACCGGCCCGGAGGTCGTGCGTGAGGGGCTGAAAGTGCTCAACGCGGCCTCGAAGAAGTTCTCATTCGACTATGAACTCACGGAATACGATTTCGGCGGCGAGAGATACCTGAGGACGGGAGAGATCCTGCCCCGGGAGGGCCTGCAGGAGCTGGGCGACTACGACGCCATCTACCTCGGCGCCATCGGACATCCGGACTGCCCGCCCGGCCTCCTTGAAAAGGGCATCCTCCTGACGATCCGGTTCGAGCTGGACCTCTATATCAACCTGCGCCCGGTCAAACTGTACCCGGGCGTCGAATGCCCGCTCAAGGACAAGGGCCCCGAGGACGTGGACTTCGTCGTGGTCCGGGAGAACACCGAAGACCTGTACGTCGGCGCCGGCGGCGTGTACAAGAAGGGCACACCGGACGAGGTTGCGGTACAGGAGTCCATCAATACCCGCAAGGGCGTGGAGCGGTGCGTCCGCTACGCTTTCGAAACTGCGAAGGCACGAAACAAGCAGAACAAGGTGACCCTCTGCGCCAAGACCAACGTGCTGACCTTCGCCCACGACCTCTGGGAGCGGGTGTTCTACGAAGTCGCCGAGGAATATCCGGGCATCACGGCCGACTACGCCCACGTGGACGCAACCTGCATGTGGATGGTTAAGAACCCCGAGTGGTTCGACGTTATCGTCACGACCAACATGTTCGGCGATATCATCACGGACCTTGGCGCCATTATCCAGGGCGGCATGGGCATCGCCGCGGGGGGCAACATCAATCCCGAAGGCACCGCCATGTTCGAGCCCATTGGCGGTTCGGCGCCTAAATACACGGACCAGAACGTCATCAATCCCATCGCGGCCATCGCCTCCTGCCAGATGATGCTGGCGCAGCTCGGCGAAGAGCAGGCCGCCGACGCCGTGGAACGGGCCATTATCGAAGTGGTAAGTACCAAGATGAAGAGCATGGACGCCGGCCGGATGGGGTACGGCACCAGCGAAGTCGGCGACCTCGTGGCCGGGGCGTTGGGCTGAGGGCATTGGGCTGAGCAGGTATCTTTGAACGAGCAGTATAAGACGGTATGAATAACAAGCCCTCTGGCGGCCGGACGGTCCCCCGGAGGGCTTTTTATTTGATCACGCCGGCCTCGCGCCACCGTACCAAATCATCTGCCGACGCATCGAGCAGCGTCTGAAGAATCGGGTCGGTGTGTTCCCCCAGGGCGGGGGCGTGGCGGGTGACTTCCGGTGGGGTTTCCGACAGCTTGAGGGGCGATCCGGCCACGCGCAAGGGGCCGGCGATGGGATGCAGGATCTTCACGATCATTTCGCGGGCCAGAATCTGGGGATCTTCCACGACCTGCTTCACGTTCTGTATGGGACCGCAGGGGATCTCGGCCGAGTCGAGACGCCGCAGCCAGTCTTCCGAAGTACTTTCCCTGAACACACCGGTCAATATCTCGTGCAGCTCGCCGTGGTTCTCGGTGCGCAGGTTGTTGTCCCTGAACCGATCGTCGCCTGCCAGGTCCTCCCGCCCCATGACTTCGCATAGTCGGTTCCAGAGGACGTTGTTACCCGCCGCGATCATGATCCAGCCGTCCCGCGTCTCGACGGCCTGGAAGGGCGTGATGGACGGATGACGGGCCCCGAGCGGTTCCGGTACACTGCCTGTCATGTCGTACCGGGCGATGGCGTTCTCGAGCAGGGCGATCTGGCAGTCCATCATGCCGATGTCCACCATCTGCCCCCGCCCCGTCTGCGTCCGGGTAAACAGCGCCGTGAGAATGCCGATGCACGAGTAGAGCGCGGCCGCAATATCCCCGATGGACACGCCCACCCGGACGGGCGGACGGTCCGGTTCACCGGTAATGCTGACGATGCCGCCCATGCCCTGGATGATCATGTCGTAGGCCCCGCGCCGGGCGTAGGGCCCGGTCTGCCCGAACCCGGAACAGGCCGCGTAGATCAATCCGGGGAACCGTGTCTGCAACGTTTCGTAGTCCAGACCGAGTTTCTTCATCACGCCCGGCCTGAAATTCTCCACCAGGACGTCCGACTTCCCGATCAGTTCGAGGAGCAGTGCGCGGCCGTCGGGATGCTTCAGATCGATCGCGATGCTCCGCTTGCCCCGGTTGACATTCTCGAAGTAGCCGCTCACGCCCGCTTTGAACGGACCGAATCCCCGCGCCTCGTCCCCGCCGAAGGGCTCGACCTTGATGATCTCGGCGCCCAGGTCGCCCAGGGTCATGGTCGTGAAGGGACCCGCGAGCACCCGGGTCAGGTCGATGACGCGAATGTCTTTGAGAGCGCCCATGGCTCAGTCCGGCAGGACCTGGCAACCTTCGTTGTCTATGGGGAGGATCCGGTATTGTCCGGTAACGCCGTGCCGGGCGAAGGCATCGACCATGGCTTCGCCGATACCCTCGTGGTTTTCTGTGGCCAGTGCGATGGCCGTGGGTCCAGCGCCGCTGAGGGCCGCGCCGTGGGCGCCGGCGTCCAGGGCGTCCATGGTGACTTCCGCCAGACCAGGAACCAGGTGCTGCCGGTAGGGCTGGTGCAAGCGGTCGGCCATGCCCTCCCGGAGCAAAGCGTAATTCCCCGACGCCATCCCGCCCACCAACATGCCCACGCTGCAGAGGTTGTAGACCGCGTCCTCCATGGACACCGTGTCCGGCAGGACGCCGCGGGCAACCTTGGTATCGAGGGTGAATTCGGGGATGGCCACGACGGCCTTGAGGTCGGAGGGCACGGCGAAGGTCTGGTATACGATCGTTCCCGCCCGCTCGCCGCTTACGGAAAGACCGCCGAGCAGGGACGGAACGACATTGTCGGGATGCCCTTCCAAATCGGAGCAGATACGGAGGAGTTCCGGTGTGCCCAGCGGCCGCCCCGCGAGGGCATTGGCCGCGAGGGCATTGGCCGCCACGGCGCCCGCCACGATGGCGACCCCGCTGCTGCCCAGTCCCCGTGAGACGGGAATGGCGTGGTGCATGCGCGCCTTGAGACCGGCGGGCTGCCAGTCCGCGGCGTCGAAAACAGCCCGGGCGGAGACGATGCACAGGTTGCCTTCATCGAGGGGTACCACTTCGGCCCCTTCACCCACCACGACCACGTCCAGGCCGGATTCCGTTTCGGATAACTCGATGGTGTTGTAGAGGCCGAGGGCCATGCCGGCGCAGTCGTAGCCGGAACCCAGGTTGCCCGTGGTCGCGGGAACGCGCACCCGCACGGAGGACATCAGCCGCGGTCCCGCGGACTGCCTGAACCGTGCGGATCGTCCTGGCCGCCCGCGATGGCGGGCACGATGGAAATCCGGTCTCCGGCCTTGATTGTGGTGTCCGTACCGTCCAGAAACCGGATGTCTTCTTCGTTGATGTAGATGTTGATGAACCGCCGCACTTTTCCGGACTCGTCACAGAGCCGATCCTTGATGCCGGGGTAGGATGCCTCCATGTTTCCGATCAGCGATTCGACGGTTTCGCCGTCAATTTCGATTTCGGACCGGTTATCGGTCAACTTGCGCAGCGGGGTTGGTATGCGAACGGTAACGGCCATCTAACGGATCCTCCTCTTAGTCGTGCTTAATCGCTCTGTCCTTCGAAGTACTCCCGGATGCTCAGGTATCTCTCTCCGGTATCGCACAGGATGGTTACGATTCGGCCTTCTCCCAAGTCCTCCGCCAGCCTGAGGCCGGCGCATACGTTGGCGCCTGCCGAGATGCCCACCAGGAGTCCTTCCTCCAGGCCCACGCGACGGGCCGTCTGGTAGGCGTCCTCGTCATCGATCAACATCACGTCGTCAATGATCGACCGGTCCAGGATATCGGGAATGAACCCTGCGCCGATGCCCTGGATGGCGTGCACCAGGCTTTCCACGGGCTTGCCCGATATCACGGGGGACAACGAGGGTTCCACGGCGATCACGCGGATGCGATCGTCCTTCTCTTTCAAGAATTGCCCTACGCCGGTCAGCGTTCCCCCGGTGCCCACGGCGGCCACGAAGGCGTCGATTTTTCCGCCGGTCGCGTCCCAGATCTCCTCGGCCGTGGTCTTGCGGTGAATTTCCACGTTGGCGGGGTTCTTGAACTGCTGGGGCATGAAGTAGTCGGGATGTTCGGCGAGGATCTCCTCCGCCTTCTGCACGGCGCCGGCCATGCCCAGCATGCCCGGTGTCAGCACCAGCTCCGCGCCGTAGGAGGTCAGCAGCACGCGCCGCTCCGAACTCATGTTGTCCGGCATTACGAGGATGACCTTGTAGCCCCGAACCGCGGCCACCATGCTCAGGCCTAGCCCCGTGTTGCCGCTCGTCGGCTCCACGATCGTGCCGCCCGGATTGAGCAGGCCTTGTCGCTCGGCGTCCAGGATCATGCTCAGGCCGACGCGGTCCTTGACGCTGCCGCCGGGGTTGCCTGACTCAAGCTTGCCAAGCAGGTCGATCCCCGGGACATGATTGATCCGGTTCAGGCGAACCAGGGGGGTGTTGCCTATCAGGTCGAGCGCGCTGTCGTATATTCCGTTCCCGGAGGCCACGGGCTATCCTTCAGATGTAGTACATGGACAGGCTCTTCTGCGCCTGCCTGGAAATGTCTTCGAACGTGATGCCGTCCATGATCTCGCCGAGCTTCTCCTGCACCCCCATCCAAACGTCCTTCAATACGTGCTGGCCGCTCAGCTGGTCCGTTATCTCGGCGTCGCCGGAAAGGCTTTCGACGGAGATCAGGGCGCCGTCCATGGCCCGGATCACGTCGCCCAGGGAGATCTCACCCGGGGCCCGCGCCAGCGAGTAGCCCCCGGTCGCTCCGCGCTTGCTCCGCACCAGGCCGGCGCGCTGAAGCTGCAGGAGGATCTGAACGAGGTATTTTTCGGGAATGGATTGGCGGACGGCGATGTCGCTGATGTGGATGACTTCCGCCTTGTCGTGGTACCTTGTCAATTCCAGCACGGCCCTGCACGCGTACTCCGCCTTGGCTGAAACCCTCATCCGTCCTCCCTGGCCACCGGATTTTAGTTTACTAATTTAGTCAACATTATAAGAGGAGAGCGGTACGGAGTCAAGAAAATACGGATCTGACGAGGGGCTGAAACCGGATCGGGGATCAGGCGAACAGGCGAGTGTGGTATTCCAGGAACCGGGAGGAATCCATGGGTTCCATGCGCAGGTCCCCGGGCACCGCCCCGCCCAGGGCGTCACGGGGGGCGAGTCCGACCAGTTCGCTCTCCAGGACCTCGACCCCTTCCGCTTCCGCAAGGCGCGCGACGGCGTCGAAAGCCCGGGCCATGTCCGTCTGCCGGTAGTCGGTCAGGTTCATGGACACCTGGGCGAGGTGCCGTTCCGGCAACAGCAGTCCAAGAGCTCGGACCCCGGGCAGGCCGCCGTTCTTCTCCCTGACCTTCTGCGCGATTCGCCGGGCGACACGAACGTCATCGGTGTCCAGGTTCACGTTGTAGGCGACAAGGATATCGCGGACGCCGACCGCTGTGGCGCCGGCGGAAACGTGAACCGTGCCCGGTCCCGCGTCGGGCGCGAGGTCCTGGTTTGTTTCCATCTCCCCGACCAGACGTTCGAATCCACCCCGGCGTATATCCGGAAGCTCGCCACGCCGTGCATCCAGGTCGGCATGCCCGTAGAAATAAACCGGAATCCCGAGAGATCGGCCGATCTCCCCGCCGTAGTCCCGGGCAAGGGAGACGCAGACGTCCATGGTGCAGTCGGAAAGGGGTATGAAGGGGATGACGTCCGTGGCGCCGATCCGGGGATGTACGCCGCGATGGTGTCTCAGGTCGATCAGGTCCCGAGCCGTCCTGCAGGCTTCGAAAGCGCCCCTGGCGACTTCCTCGGGCGCACCCATGAAGGTGATTACGGAGCGGTTGTGGTCTCCGTCCATTTCCATGCCAGCCAGGTGGACACCGTCGACGGCGGCGATGCTGGCGGCGATGGCCTCCACGATGCCGGAATCGCGCCCTTCGCTGAAATTGGGCACGCACTCGACAAGGGGCTTCATCAGAGAATGCCGTATTTCTCGAAGGCGGCGGTGGCGGACATGCCGTTCTTCAGAGCCTGCTTGACCTCTTTCTCTTCGGCCGCCTTTTCAAAGGCCGCTTTCAGTACCTGTTCTTCCACGACCCGGGGGACGACCACGACCCCGTCGAAGTCTCCGAAAACGAGATCGCCCGGACAGACCTTCACGCCGCCGCAATCGATGGGCGTATTGTAGGCGATGACGTCGCTCCTGCCCTTCGAATCATAGGGCGCGATACCACGGACGAACAGCGGAAAGCCCATGTCGGCGATGGCCTGCGAATCCCGGGTAAACCCGTCGATCACGGCGCCGCGCGCGCCCCGGGCCTCCGCGGCGGTCGAGAGCAGCTCGCCCCAGAGGCTGCTGCGCGTCGTGCCGTTGGTCTGCGCCACGAAGACGTCCCCGGGCTTCAGCGCATCCACGGCTTCAAGCTCCAGCTTGTAGGGCTCATCCGGAATGTCGTACACGTCGACGGAAAGCACGGTCAGCGCCCGGCCCATTACAACCGCATCGGGAAACAGGGGCCTGATATCGTGCCGGAGGATCTGGTCGCGGTATCCGCAGGCGTCCAGGGCGTCCGCGATGACCGCCGAAAACAGCTTCTCCTTCATATCCTCGTACATATCGCTGCTTATTTTTTTGCTCAATTTCGCGTTCTCCCCGCAACGGACGCATCGCGCGTAACACACGCATCGCGCGCATATGCGCCGGCGCGTGTGCTATTAAAGATCTCTGGTGAAGGTCAGGACCACGTCGATTCTCCGGTTCCGTTCCCGGCCCCTGCGCGTATTGTTGCTGTCGATGGGCTGGGCGCTGCCCAGGCCGGAGGACGTCATACGCTCGGTCTCAACACCGGATCGGTCCGCCAGAAACTGCATGACCGCGTCGGCGCGGGACTTCGAGAGAGTGACGTTCTTGTCCTCCGCGCCGGTGGCGTCCGTGTGGCCCTCCACGGCAACGCGTGTCTGAGGATACAACAGGAGAAACTCCCCGAGTCTCTCGAGCAACCCGCGCGCACTCCCGGGAATTTCCGTTCTTCCCGCCTGGAAGGACAGCCCGATGAGCCTTAGGGTAAGACGTTCGGCGTCTCGCACCACGATCGCTTCGTCATCCGAAAAACGCTCCTGGGCCTGTGCTGCGGCATCCAGCTGGGTCTTCTCGTACAGATAGTCCCTGAGTTCCCGGCGTTCCCGATCCAACTCCTCCTTCCTGCGCTGAAGGTCCTGCTGGTAGCTCTCCACCATGGACGAAAGGCGAATCTGCTGTTCCTCGATCGCCTGGTGCAGGGAATCGACCTCGGCCCTGAGCGCCGCGACGTCGACCTCTGCCAGCTGGAGAAGGCGGCCAAGTGAATCCTGTCGGGCGGCGAGGGTGCGCAGACTTTCCGTCATGATCGTCTGCGGATCATTGGCCAGGAAGTCGGCGCCGACCCCCGCCATGTCGGCGGCCTGCCGGGCGAGATCCTCCTGTGACAGCAACATGCGCTCCCAGTTACCTGGATCGCTGCGAAGACCATCGACTTGTGCCGCAATCTCGATCGCGCGCCGTACCGCGTAATCGGCGGTCTGGGCCTTGTTTCTGAGCGCGGCGGACAGGGGTTCCCCGCGGTCCAGCGCACCGGTTACTTCGTCCACCAACCGGCGGGCCTGCGCGAAGGACGCCGGGGCCAACCGGTCCCAATCCTGATTCTCGGCTTCGGCCAGTCCGATCTGCGCCGATCCGATAAGCGACATCTCGATTACCGACGATCTCGCTTCATCGTAGCGCATGGCCGCTTCCTGTCCCTCGGCGAAGGCATCGGAGACCCGGTCGTCTTCCAGCCTGGAAATGGCCCGTTCGAGGCGTCTCTCGGCCTCCTCAAAGGCCTCCGGAACCATCGCGGGGGCGTTCGCCCGCTGGGCCGCCGCCCGTTTCTCCAGCGGCACCATCAGCATTTCGTTCACGCGTTCCAGCCGTTCCCGCGCCTGGGCAAGTGCAGCCTCGAATTCGGCATAGGACCGCTCGATATCCCGGGACGATTTGCCTTCCCGGATATCGCGGGTATATCGGTCGTAGGCCTCCCGGACTTTGTTGAAAGTATCAGGAATCAGGAAACCGGCGTCTTGATCGGAAAGCTGATTCAGGGAGGCGGTGGCCACGGCGATCCGGCCGGCCGCACTACTGCTACTGCTGCCGGAACCCTGCGCCGATGCCGGAAAGGGAGCCGTCAGGAAGGAGGAAATACACAGGCAAAGGGAAACCAGGAAACCGGCACGCATGAGGTCAACCTCCGCCTCTCAGGAAGGCCATGGTCAGCACGGGTTTGACATCGGGCAGGTGATCGTCGACCGTGACCTCAATCGCAGGGATATCACCCAGCCTGGCCAGGGGATGGGACTTCGTGGTATGGTAGGCCACGATGATCTCTCCGGTTTTGGATGCGACATCGACCGCGAACACGACCCGATCATCGGCCTCGCGGACGGACACCACGGGGATGTTCTCGTCCCGCAGCGCTCTTTTCAGGCCCCGGACGGCGTCTTCCAGCTTGAATCCGAAATAAGTATGGCAGGACACCTGCTCTAGGTCCCGCCGGCTATCGGCGGGAAGAAGCTGACCACCGCGCCATCCGTCAGCGGGGTATCTTCAGCCGAGTGTTTTCCGTCGATCAGGATCAGATGTATGTGTCCATCGGGGATGGCCAGTTGCGAGATGATGTCGCTCGCCTTGGCCTGGTCACCGAGCTCAATCGTCGCCGTCTTGTTGACCGCGTCCTCGGGCAGGTATTTTCTCAGCGTGGCAAAGAGCTTGACGGAAACGGTCATGGGGCATCCTCTCCAGTTCTAGTAATCGGTAAATACCTGTTTTACAGATGGTTATGCGCGCCCGGACATACCCGTTCATGGGTGATTCCTGACCGTTAACTTTACGGGAAAATCACGGTTCAATCAAGGAGAAAATGGGGGCGGATGTTCAGGGGAGTCTATCTTACCGCGTCCACCATCTATCAGTGATGGTCGCCTTCTTCAGCGCCACTGTTTATCCACGCCTTGATGACGGCGATATCAGCGGCCGAGAGAGGAGAAGCGCCCAAAGGCATCTGCCTGCCTTCAATGCCCTCACGGCCTTCGAGCTTATGTATCAAGTAGCTGTTTTCTGCATCACCGGGTCGAACCAGGTCGAGCATCACCTGGGTGCTGCGTACGTTCACCAGGTTTTTGAAGGAGTGGCCTTCGGCGAGATTGAGACCAGCGGCGGCATCGTCTAATCCATGATGCGAGACGCACGAGGGGTTGAACACAAGGCTCTGGATGCTCGATAGCGTGGGCATCAACTCGCCGGGTGGCCGCTCTGTTTCGTCGTGCTCGTGTTCGTGCTCGTCCTCAGGTTCCTGTTCGACCGGTTCCGTCGGCGAGTCACCGCAGGCGGATATTACCACGGTTATGACCAACATCATGGTAATCGCGCTCAGCAATGCTACGTAGAATGAACTCACCTGCTAGCCTCCTTTCCGGCATGACGACCAGGACGGCCGCCAGTCCTGCCCGCTACATCAGTGCCACCTGAACACCACCCCCAGCACCTCCCTGGGATCATCCGCAAGCATGTCGTAGACCGCCTTGCAGTCGGAGGGGCTGGCTTCGTGGGTGATTAGGTCCTCGATTGGCAGTTTTCCTTCACTCATGAGCCGAAGTACGAGGTCGCGGTCCCTTCGCTGGCTCCAGGGGTAGTAAAGGTCGGACTCGTCGGGCGTTTTGGGCTGGTGAGCGCCCAAAATCGTGACTTCGCGCAGATGGACCTCGTGGAAGAAGCTCACCTCCACCGATCCGCGCGGGGAACCGAGGGCGAGCAGACGTCCGCCGAGGCGCGGCAGGGTCAGCGCCATCGGATATACAGCGGGAATGCCGGTTGCTTCGATGACCAGGTCCGCACCGTCTGCCATGCAATGCCGGCGCACTGCTTCGGCCACATCGGGTTCTTTCTCCGGGTTGATACATACGTCGACCCCGCGTTCACGGGCCTTCTGAAGGCGAAAGTCATCCAGATCCACGCCGATTACGGGTACGGCGCCGCTCAATGTCGCAAAGGTGGCGGCCAACTGGCCCACGATGCCCATGCCGATCACCACTACGGCCTCGCCAAGTTCCGGACGGGCAACGCGGTGGCCATGCAGCGAAGTCGCCCCCATTACCATGAAAGCCGCGGCCCTGGATGATACGTTCGCCGGCACCTTGTAGATTAAGCCAGACATTATCGAATGACTCGAGTGATTCCCCTGTCCGGTGACACGGTCGCACGGAACAATTTCCTTTACATCCTTTCCAACCTCCAAAACAACGCCCGCATTACAATAACCTGTGTATCGCGGAAACCTCGGCGTTCCACCAGGTTCGCATCCATTTATATAGTTGTATATCTCCGTGCCCACGCTAACAGCCGTATACTCGTTCTGGACGAGTACGCCATCATTCGGTACCGGAGGAAGATCATACTCCTCTAGTCCAATCTTTCGTAACTCTGTGCTGATAAATCGACGTGGACGCAATGAAGTAACTTATTGTTATGAAACGCGGATTATTGTCTTTAACCGGTAGGAATGTACCTGAATGCCAAGAGGAACCCAATTCGACGAATGTACAATTTATCTACTTAATGTACAATCGTGCCCACACTATGTACAATTATTCACTGGTTTGTATAAATTGACGCCGTACAATACTATATGTCTTTGTATACCATGTATCGCCATTTGTACTAATATCTATATTTTTGTACGTACGTCCATTACAAATGTACAACACTCTTTCTTTTTGTACATGGTGATTTTTGTATCATTCTAGCCCGATTTATAGCTCCTGGCCCCAAAATCTATCGTTTACCCCTCCAAAACCCTACTTCGCATAATAGATATTATGTAAATCTATTTCGTCTCTAATCCGGTTACCGGAGGGTCAGGGGGTGGCTCGAAACCACCCCTAAAAACCCCATTTTCGGCCCGAAACGTGCCTTATCCAGCTCCTCACACCTGCCGAAATCGATCGAAATCCGGTCCTGGTTACTGTTCGCGTGTACAATTTGACGTTTCTGTCCGTTTTTAGCCTTTGTACAAATTATATGTTGTCTGTACAAATAGAAAGCGTTGTATGTACAATAAGTTTATAATTTGTACATCGTCCAATCAATATTGTACAAATCCATTCCTAATTGTACAACAGTATGGACACATTCTCTGGGTTTGTGGCTCCCAACGATATAACGTCGTTCACAGACCGTAACGGAACATTCCCGAACGCATCCAAAATGATTATTCAACTTCCAGGGATGCATAACTCCATTCATCCAGCGGAGTGAGTTGCGCACTGAACTGGTCTTCGAATTCGAAACCGACCCCGAAGGGACTCGTCGTGACGCTTTCCATGTTGATTTGGCCCTGGCGGATACGCATGCACGGAAAGCCGTCCGTATGCAAGTCGAACAGATCCGGATGGCATTTCACTACCTGTTCCTGTATGTCATCGGGCCAGACCGATATCCCTTTGAAATAATGGTGGCTGTTTCGCTCGCTGTGGTCAACCCCTAATGTGGCCAACACCGCGAGATCCTGCATCAGGGCGATCGGTGCGATGTTGGAAAGGTCTTCGCTCGTCAACACGTACGCATGTTCCGGGTGTCGGTTCGACCGGTACTTCAGATAGGCCGCGTTGGAAAGGCCCTTGAACACGCCTTTGCAGTTCTTGTAGCTCGTCCCGGCGTAACCGATCTCCACGGCCCTTTCCACGTCGCCGATATCACCGTCGGATTCGTCGATGATGAAGGGGGGACGGTCCGGCCAGGCCTGAAAGTGGCCCCTGGCTGCTTCGTCCAGCGCAATGTTGCGGTGTAGAGGCTGTTCGATGCAGATCAGTCGCCCCAGAAACCCGGTCAGGTCGCGGTCTGCCCGCAATGCCTCCCAGAACGACCGGAACGAATCCATGTCGCCGTAATTCTCATTTCCGTCCAGGGTAAAGGCGTAACGGTCCAGGCGCCCGTCGACGATCCCGGCCGTCTGCTTAAGACGGTCAAAATCCCGTTCTTCGTCACCGAACAACTTGATCTTGAAATACGATATGCCGTAGGTATCGATGACCTCGTCCAGCGACTGAGGCAATCCATCGTTGCACAGCTCTTCTGCCGGGATCTCCGGCCGGGTCAGGGGGTCTCCCAGCCCCACGGTATGGCGCACGTTCGTGACGGTGATCGGGGCGTCGGGCAGCACATCGGCCGGTTCCAGGCCCTTCAGATTCGGGTTGAAAGCGTCCAATTGGAGGCCAAAGGCGTTTGCGCGCATCGCCTGGCCGAAATCCGTGCCCTGCAGGCGGCAGAAAGCCTCTATCATGGCCCTTTCCACCATGCTGGTGCCCAGGCCCCACAGGAGGGGCGCAAAGCCGCGCTCGGTGCCCCAGGTCTTCTGTGCCTCGTACAGTGCCTGCCAGAGCGTGAAAAGATCGGGGGCGGGCCCAATGGTCAACGCGGCGTCGCTGGCATGCCGGATGACAGCGATCATGTCCCCCACTTCTTCCTCGAGGGACGTCTCCGGATTCTTTGTGAACCATTTCGGAGGCAGGTGGTCCGCCGAGCAACCCTTGCCCGTCCGGCCGTCTACCTCGAGAGCCATGCCGAGTACCAGGTGCGGCACGGCCGTCATGGTCGATATGCCGAATTTGAAGGGCATGCGCGTGCGCATGTTCTGGATGCGAAGGTCGATTTCTTTGATCTGGATCATTCTGTTTCTCTCTACGTCCTTTGATACTGTCGAGCTCGCACCGCTGACTCGAGCCGCGCGTGCGGCGACCTGCTCATCGGACCAGGCCAGCTTGGAAGCCTATTGATAAAAGCCAATGAATCTGCTGTCAAGGGTTAGGCAGCGTTCCTGATGGATCGCTTGTCGTCGCACCGAATCGTTCGGACCTGCTGCGCGAGTACCAATGGGAGGATTTCGGCGCGTTTCATCTGTAACCTTCGGGTCATCGTGAAATGCAACCGGTGAATGCTATCCCTCCAAGTCATATTGTAACCCTGCTGGGATGGGGATATATTGTCACGTAGGGGAATGGGACCAGAAGGTCCGTATCGAGATCCACTGTAATTGGCTCGATTTCGCTAGATCAAGAGCAGGGAAGCTGTTTTGACAGTACCTCCAGCAATCTGGGAGATCCCCGAGCCGCTGTCCACTGACAGCGTCAAGGTGAACGACGACGCCGTCATCGTCCTGAGACGCCACGGGAATCCGGCGGGACCCCGGCTTGTCCTGAGTCACGGAAATGGCCTCGCCATCGACCTCTACTACCCGTTCTGGTCGCTGCTGGCCGCCGGTTTCGACCTGGTGGTCCATGATCTCAGGAACCATGGATGGAACGAAGTCGGAGCCCTGGAGAACCATCGTTTCGATGCTTTTTCACGCGACCACGACAGCATCTTCTTAGCGATCGAAAGGCTCTACGGCGTGAAACCCACGGTGGGCGTCTTCCACTCCATTTCTGCCCTGGCCGCCATGCACCTGCCATCGAGGGGCAGCCACTACTCCGCGATGGTGCTGTTCACGCCGCCTCTGTGTAACAAGGGCCCGATATACAGGGAGTTCGAGCTGCGGGCGGTGCGAACGGGCAACATGCTCAGAGTGAGGGAGCCGTGGTTTCGAGCCCGGGAAGAGCTCGCCGAACTACATGCCAATCTGCATTACTTCCAGCACGCTGTGCCGGGTGTTTACGATCTCGTTGCCAGGACGACCCTCAGGGAGTCCGGGACGGGACAGGGTTACGAGCTCCGATGCCCGCGCGAGTACGAAGCGCAGATCTGGTATGAAGCCTCGCAACCTGCGGTGTCTGTGGACTTCGCCTCCCTGCATTGTCCCACCCGGATCGTCGGATCAGATCCCGCCCTGGATCCTAACCGTCCGAAGTTTGACTACAGCGCCGCCGCAGGCGTCGACTATAAGTTCGTGCCCGGAACGACACACTTTCTGCAACTCGAGAAACCGGAGGAGTGCGCAGCGGTGATGCTGGACTTCCTGAGCCGGCAGGGCTTTGTCGAGAGCCCGTGATTGACTGCAGGACAGTCGCCGATGTGTCGCATGTCGGCCTTAGGAATGATATGGACACGGCGGAGACCCGGCGGAAGGTCAGCTCTTGCTCTTGATCAGCCCGTTCAGCAGAGCCACGACGACCGAGATGATGAAGGACGCGATCAGGGCGTCCCAGTATCCGCCCACGTCGAACCCGTTGACGAGCCAGGCGGCCACGTACAGCATGGCCGCGTTGATGACGAGGAGAAAGAGACCCAGCGTGAGCATGCTGATGGGCAGGGTCAGGAGGACGATGACGGGCCGCACGATCGTATTTATGAGCGCCAGGACGACGGCTGCGATGATTGCGGTGGTTACCGAATCGACCTGGATGCCGCTGTACACGTTGGTCACCAGCAGTATGGCCAGGGTCGTCAGGATCATTTTCAGGATCATGGTTATCTTCCCGTGTGGCCGTATCCACCGGCGCCGCGACCGGTTTCATCGAGGCGGTCGACCTCTTCGAAGACGACGAATGGTACGGTGGCGATGACGAGCTGGGCGATTCTTTCCCGGTCGCTTACGCTGTAGGGCTGATCACCGAAATTGAAGAGAATTACCTTGATCTCTCCGCGGTAGTCCGAGTCGATCGTGCCGGGGCTGTTCAGCACCCCGATCTTGTGATTGAGCGCCAGGCCGCTCCGGGGGCGTACCTGCCCTTCGTATCCCGGGGGCAGTGCGATGGCATATCCCGTCCCGATCAGTTCGAGCTGTTTCGGCGCGATTTCCACCGGCTCGTCGACACAGGCGTACAGGTCGAGCCCCGCGGATCCGGGCGTCATCCTTCGCGGCGCCGGATGCACTCTTTCGGGCCGGGTCGAGGCGATGGGTATGACGACGGGCGTGCTCATGGACCGCTCACAGGTCGATATCGCTTTCCGACAGGGGGCCGACGGCCGTCAGGTACGTGTTCTCTGGCGAGAAAATGGACTCGGCCAGTTCGGCGATATCGGACGTGGTCACTTCATCCAGCTTCCGGACGGTCTCGTCCACGCTGGTGTGGGTATTTTCGTAGATCTCCGCCCTCGCAAGCCGGTTCATCACGCTGCCGGACTCCTCCAGCGACAGGTACAGGCTTCCAGTCAGCTGGGACCGCGTATCCCGGAGCTCTTCCTCCGGCACGGATTGCTCGCACAACACCCGGCATTCCTGACGGATCAGGTCGATCGCACGCTGCGCGTCCTTCGGGTCCACACCGGCGCTGATGCAGATCTGGCCCGTATCCTGGTAGAAATCCAGGTCCGAATAGATCGAGTAGGCCAGCCCGGCCTCTTCGCGGATCTTCTGAAACAGCCGCGAGGTCATCCCGCCGCCCAATATAGCGTTCAGCAGGAACAGGGCGTATTTCGACGGGTGGCCGTACGGCAGGGCGACGCCCCCCAGGCAGAGGTGTAACTGGGCGATGTCCTTGCTCAGCACACGCTTCCTGTGCCGCTTCCCTCGCTGCGTCGAACCGAGCCGTACGTCCGCGTCGACATGCGTGTCGACATCCGCGTCAGAATCCCCGGCGACATCCGCGTCGACATCCGTATCCGCTGGCTGACTTTCTCCAGCGAAATCGTACTGTTCTCGCACCAGATCGACCAGGGCCTCGTGGTCCACGCTCCCCGCCGCGATGACGTATATACAGTCGTTCCGATAACGTGCCGCAAGGTACGCGACGAGGTGGTTCCGCGTGAAGGACGATACGGAAGGCACATTACCCAGGATCGGCCGGCTCAGAGGATGGGGCTGCCAGATCAGGTTGGCGTAAAGCTCGCTGACCAGGTCTTCCGGGTTGTCTTCGAGGCCGTGTATCTCCTCGATGACCACCATCTTTTCCTTCTCGATCTCATGGGGGTCGAACTTCGAGGACTGCAGCAGGTCGCCGATCACGTCCACGGCGACGGGCAGGTGGCTGTCCATCACCCGGGCGAAGTAGCAGTTGAGTTCCCGGCCGGTAAAGGCGTTGAGGTACCCGCCGAGGCTCTCGATGCTCTGGGCGATCTGGAACGCGTTGCGCTTCTCGGTGCCCTTGAACACGGCGTGTTCTAGAAAGTGGGCGATTCCGGGCTTCTCGGCGGGTTCGAACCGCGTGCCGGACCACACCCAGACGCCCATCGTCACGGATCGGACGTGCGGCATGTGCTCCGTAACCACCCGGATGCCGTTGGGAAGCACGGTTTTTCTGGTACGGTCGGTGGATTCTGGCAAGGGAGGATCGTACAGGTAAGACCGCCGCCATGGCGTCCCGATCGGACGTCTGCCATGGCGGCGATGTTCGGATCATACTGGCCGTTCGCTACGGTCAGTTCGCGGCGAGCACCTGCTTCCGGCTCAGCTTGACTTTGCCCTGATTGTCGATATTGATGATCTTCACGGTCACCTCGTCGCCTTCGTTGGTCACATCCTGCATGGAGTTCGTCCGGTGGTTTTCCCATTCGGAAATGTGCACCAGGCCGTCCTTGCCCGGAAGGATTTCGACAAAGGCGCCGAAATCGACGATCCGCTTCACGGTGCCCTGGTAGACCTTGCCGATCTCGGGCTCCTCCGTCATGCTTTCGATGATCTGCTTGGCCTTCTCTCCGGCGGCCGCGTCGACGGCGGCGATCGTGATCGTCCCGTCGTTCTCGATATTGATCTGGGCGCCCGTCTCCTCCTGGATGCCGCGCACCACCTTGCCGCCCGGACCGATCACGGAACCGATCTGGTCCTGCTTGACCTGGACGGTCAGGATGCGGGGAGCGTGCTCGGAAAGCTGCGGCCGCGTCTCGGCGATGGTCTCGGCCATCTTGTCCAGGATGAACAGCCGTGCCTTCTTCGCCCTGGCGAAGGACTCGCGGAGAATCTCCTCGTTCACTTCCATGACTTTGACGTCGAGTTGCACAGAAGTGATGCCCTCGCGCGTGCCGGCCACCTTGAAATCCATGCCGCCCAGGTGATCCTCCACGCCCTGGATGTCGACCAGGTACTGGGGCTTGGGATCGTCCGGTATCAGACCGATGTTCACGCCGGCGACGGGGCTCTTGATGGGCACGCCCGCGTCCATTAGGGAAAGGGTCGCACCGCAGACGGTGGCCATGGACGACGAACTGTTGGACTCCAGGATTTCGGAGACGATACGGATGGTATAGGGGAACACGTCCTCCGACGGGATCACGGGCGCGATGGCGTGTTCCGCCAGCGAGCCGTGGCCGATATCGCGCGGCCTGGGTCCCCGGGCCATGCGCACTTCTCCTACGCTGTACGGCGGGAAATTGTAGTGCAGCATGAAGGACTTCAGCGAATCGCCTTCGAGATCGTCCTGCTTCATCTCGTCCTGCTTGGAACCCAGGGTCGTCACGGTCAGGCTCTGCGTTTCGCCCCGCGTGAAGAGCGCCGATCCGTGGGTCCTCGGCAGCACCCCGACTTCCGACCAGATGGGGCGGATATCGTCCATGCCCCGTCCGTCGACGCGCACGCCTTCGTTCTTGATCATGTCATGCATATCGGCGCTCTGCACGTCCCGCACCAGGTCGCGAATGATGTTCTCGCTGTCCGGGTACGCTTCCGCCAATTGCTCGACGGCCAGGTCGGCCGCGCGGCTGAAACAGTCTCCACGCGCCTGCTTCTCCCGGGTCCGGTTGCCTTCCTGGACGAGGGGAAGGGCGACCTCGCGCACCTTGTCGGCGAGTTCGGCATCCGTCTTGGGCGAATCGTATGCACGCCGCTCCGGCGCGCCGACCATCTGGCGAAGCTCCTCGATCTTCTCGATGACGGCCTTGATGTTCTCATGACAGAGCAGGATCGCGTCGGTCAGGTCTTCTTCCGAGATCTCGTGGGCGCTGCCTTCCAGCGACATGATGTGATCCGGCGTGCCGGTCACCACGAAATCCAGGTCGCTGTCCTCCAGGTCGCTGTACGTCGGATTGACGACGAATTCGCCGTCCACCCGACCCATTCGGATCGCGGCCAGGGGGGCCTTGAATGGAATATCCGAGATCTGCAGGGCCGCGGCGGCGCCGATAACGCCCAGGATGTCGTGGTCGTTTTCCATGTCCGTCGACAGCACGACGATGGAAACCTGCGTCTCGTAGAAATAGTCCTTGGGGAAAAGGGGACGGATGGCGTGATCGACTTGCCGACCGCTCAGGATCTCTTTCTCTGAAGGAGGTCCTTCTCTGCGAAGCCTGGCGCCGGGAATACGTCCCGCCGCGTACATCCGCTCGCGGTAATCCACCATCAACGGAAGGTAATCGCGGCCTTCCACGTACTTGTTTTCTGAAACGACGTTGGCCAGAATCACACTCTCGCCATACTGCACCCATACGGATGAATCCGCCTGCTTGGCGACCTTACCGGTTTCGAGGGACAGCGTCCTGCCAGCCAGTTCAAGTTCTACACGATGAGCCATAATACTTGGTCTTCTCCTTAAATCGTCGACAGATGGTGGTCTTTGCCGCCACCAGTGGGTCGTACATCATCAATGGATCATTCTTCATCTGTGAATCTTACTTCAATGGATCCTGTCCTTCTATCCGCGGATACCCAGATCCTTGATCAGTTTCCGATACCGTTCCAGGTCATTCTTGCGCAGGTAGGAAAGCAACCGGCGCCGGCGGCCAACGATCTTGAGCAGGCCACGCAGCGAATGGTGGTCTTTCTTGTGGACTTTGAAATGCTCCGTCAGCTCGGTGATCCGGGCGGTCATGAGGGCGATCTGCGCCTCGGGCGATCCCGTATCCTTCTCGTGACGTCCGTGATCGGTAAGGATCTGCTCTTTCTGTTCTTTCTCAATGCTCACTAACGATCTCCTTGAATGGATTGACTGTGACCGGTTCCCCGGGGGCGCCACGGGCGCCGCCCGTTTCGATCACGCTTTCAACATGTTGTACGTCGTATATACGTCCTTTGAAATCTGGTCTTTGAGCGCTTCGACGGTCTCGAACCTCTTCTCGTCCCGGATACGCTCGACGAATTCCACCCGGATGGACTGGTTGTAAAGGTCCCCTTCGAAATCCAGGATGTGCACCTCGCAGTGTTCGACCTCCTGGCCGAACGTGGGCCGGACGCCGATGTTCATCACGCCGTTGAGCACCCTCTCGCCCAGGCCGACGCGAACCGCGTATACCCCCCGCCTGGGGATCAGGGCGTCGGGATCGTGCGGTTCCAGGTTTGCAGTGGGAAACCGCAACGCGCTCCCTCTTCCGTCCCCGCGGACCACCGTGCCGGTGATCGCGTAGGGATGGCCGAGCAGACGCTCGGCTTCGTGGATTTCTCCTTCTGACAGGACAGCTCGGATCTGGCTGCTGTTTACCGGGCTCCCCTCCACCTGAATCGGTTGCACCACGTGGACCGCAAAATCGTATCGCGCACTCAGCCGGTCCAGCAGCAACCGGTCTCCCCGTCCGTGTCTTCCGAAATTGTGGCTGTAGCCTACGACAATCTCCTGTATATCCAGTGTGTCTACATACGTCGCTTTAACGAAGGATTCCGCCTCGATCCGGGCAAACGCGTCCGTGAAGGGGATGACGAGCACGGCATCGATTTCGAATGGCGACAGCAGCTCCAGTTTCCGGTCCGTCGGCGTCAGGATCGGCAAGGACGGTTTTCTGCCGACGACCAGTTGCGGATGCGGATCGAAGGTCACGACCACGCAGGGGGCGCCCAGGGCTTTCGACCGGTCGATCGCCTGCTCGATGATCGCGCCGTGCCCCAGGTGGACCCCGTCGAAGTTGCCAACGGCGATCACGGCCCGGGGATAACGGGTTGCGGCTTCCTCAACGGAGCGAAGGACCTTCATCGGCCTTCGTCGTCTCCCTGGTCCGCCTGTACCTGGTCCGCCGGCACCTGGTCCGCCGGCACCTGGTCCGCCTTTACTTGGTCCGTCTGACTACCGGATTCGTTGTCCGTGGTTTCTATGCTCCTCATGACATTCGAAATACGCTGTGCGTAGTCGAACGACTCATCGTACCGAAAGAGCAGTTCCGGAATGTGCCTCAGCTTGATTCTCCGCCCGAGCTGCGTCCGGATATATCCCTTCGCCCGTTCGAGTCCCTCCAGACTCGCTTTCTGATCCTCCTGCGTACCGAGCACGCTGAAATAGACCCGCGCGTGCCTCAGGTCGACCGATACGTCCACGGAAGTCACCGTCACGAATCCGATACGGGGGTCCTTCATCTCGTGCTGAATGATCTGGCTGACTTCCTGTTTGACCAGGTCAGCCACCCGTGCCGTTCGACGGTGTGCCATTTACCGCTCCTGGGCCGCTAGTACCACTCGAACGCGTGATCCAGTACCAGCAGCCTGGGTTCCGCCTGAACCAGATTCAGCACCTGCCGCAGCGTCCGGTCGACGTAACCTTTCTCTTCGGAAACCATCGCGAGTCCGAGGGTGGCCCGCTGCCAGAGCGACTGGTGCTCCACCTCCGCGACCGACACGTTGAATCGATTTCGGATCCGGTCCTTCAGCCCCTTGATCACCTGCCTCTTGGCCTTCAGCGAGCGGCTTTCGGGCAGAAACAGGTCGATTCGGCACAGCCCTACGATCATGATTCAATCAACGCGTCTGCAGTTGCCGGGCGACTTCCCGGGTCTCGTAAACCTCGATGGTATCGTCCTGCTTGATGTCCTGGAACCCGTCGACGGTCAGCCCGCATTCGAACCCGGTCTGAACCTCGCGGACGTCCTCCTTGAACCGGCGCAGCGATCCGACCGTGCTCTCGTAGACGACGATTCCGTCGCGAATGAGCCGGATGTTGGCGTTACGGGTCACGTTGCCGGACTGGACGTAGCAGCCCGCGATCGTTCCCACGCGCGGCGCCCTGAAAATCTCTCTTACTTCCACTACGCCCACGACCTGTTCTTCGATATCCGGTTTCAACATGCCTTCCAGGGCGTCCGTGACGTCCTGGATGACACGATAGATGATGTCGTACAGGCGTATGTCGACTTTCTCCCGCTCGGCCAGCGCCCTCGCCTGGGCGTTGGGCCGTACGTGAAATCCGATGATGATGGCGTTGGACGCCGTGGCGAGCAGGACGTCGGATTCGTTGATGGCCCCGATGCCCGTGTGGATGATCCGTATCTTGACCTCGTCGTTCTCGAGGCGCAGCAGCGAATCGCTCAACGCTTCCACGGAACCGCCCACGTCGCCCTTGACGATGACGGGCAGTTCCTGGATCTCGCCTTCCTTGATCTGGTCGTATATGTCTTCCAGGGTGATCGGCCTGGCCTGGCGGAACTCGTGCTCCCTGCGCATTTGCCGGCGCCGGTTGCCGATCTCCCTCGCCAGCGATTCCGATTCCACGACGGCGAAGGAGTCGCCGACCTGGGGCATGCCCGAGAATCCCATGATCTGAACGGGTACCGACGGTCCCGCGTCCCCGATCCGCGCGCCTCTTTCGTTGAGCAGCGCCCTGACCCGGCCGCTGAACTGGCCCGCCACGAAAGCGTCGCCGACGCGCAGCGTGCCCTGCTGGATGAGGACGGTGGCGAGCGTTCCGCGGCCGCGGTCCAGTTCCGCTTCCACGACCACGCCCTGCGCCCGCCTGGCGGGGTTCGCTTTCAAGTCCAGCATCTCCGATTGCAGCAGCACCATTTCCAGGATGTGGTCCACGCCCGCTCCGGTCAGGGCCGACACTTCGCAGGCGATGACGTCGCCGCCCCAGTCTTCTACGAGAAGACCGCGCTGGCTCAGTTGTTCCTTGATGCGGTCGGGACGGGCCGTTTCGAGATCCATCTTGTTCAGCGCGATGATGATAGGGACTTCGGCGGCCTTGGCGTGGTCGATAGCCTCGATAGTCTGCGGCATGACTTCCTCGTCCGCCGCCACCACGAGGATGACGATGTCGGTCACCTGCGTGCCCCGGGCGCGCATGGCGGAAAAGGCCTCGTGACCCGGTGTATCCAGGAATGTGATCTGTCCGCTTTCCAGGTCGACTTCGTAAGCGCCGATATGCTGCGTGATGCCCCCGGCCTCGCCGGCGATCACGTTGCTCTTGCGGATGTAGTCGAGGAGGGAGGTCTTTCCGTGGTCTACGTGTCCCATGATGGTGACCACCGGGGGACGGGACACGAGGACGCCCTCGTCCTCTTCTTCTTCGTCTTCTTCGATATACTCGAGGCCGTACTCGGACTGCTCCTCGATTTCGAAACCGAACTCGGACGCGACGGTCATCAGGGTGTCCATGTCCAGCCGCTGGTTGATCGTGATCATGAGTCCGAGCTGCAGGCATTTCGAGACGATTTCCGTCGGGGAGACGGAAAGGTGCTCGGCCAGCTCACCGGCCGAAATGAACTCGGGTACCCGAATGACGCTCAAAGCCTCGTCGTCGGCTTCCCCTTCTTCCCGGTCGCCCCGGCGCCGGCGTCGTCGTGTGCGGGTGCTGTCCATCTGGGCGATAGTCCGGCGCACGCTGGCTTCCACTTCCTTCTGGTCGACCTTCGCCTTCTTTTTCTTCTTGGATCGACGGCGGCGCCCGCGTACGTCCCCATCACCCTTTACCGCCTGGGTGGCGGGGGCTCCGTCCTTCCTGGCCGGCTTTCCCGCTTCCGCCTTCGGCCGGGCCCGGCCCGGGCCCTCCTTCACGGTCTTCGGCTTGGGTTTAGTCTCCGACGCGGCCATCTTCCTCTTGCGGTCCTGTTCCTCACGGGCCGCTAGTTTCTCCTGCTCGAACCGCATGTTGACGTCGAGGACCATCTTTTCGTCCATGATGCTCATATGACTCTTGACCGTGTGGTCCAGGTCCCGAAGCATCTGGACGAGCGCGTTGCTCGATATGTTGTACTGCTTGGCTACTTCGTAGATTCTCTTTGACGCCATAGGTCTAATCGTTTCCTTCCGGAGACGCTTTCTTCAGCATTCCGCTCGCCAGGTGCCGGTCCGAAATGGACAGCACCGCCATGGGCGCCCGGTCCAGGCACGCGCCCAGTTCCAAACGGGTATGACATTCGAGTACGGGTACGCCCCGGGAACCGGCCAGTCTTCTGAAAGAACGCTTCGTCCCCTCGGAGGCATCCCCGGCCAGGATGACGAGCCGGGACTTCCCGCCGTGAATGGACTTCTTGACGGCTTCCGCGCCGCCCCTTACCTGGCCGGCGCGCACGCCGAGGCCCAGGAGTCCGGTCACGGATGGTTGATCGTTACGCTGATTCACTGGAGTTCCTCTACTCTTCACTGAACCGCCGTCATGATCTTATCGGCCGTCACGCCGCCGATCCCGGAAATTTCCTGCAGGTCGTCGGCGGTGGCCTGTTGCAGGGACTCCACCGTTGTGTAACCGGCGTCTTCAAGCTTCTGGCGCAGCTTATCGGAAATGCCGTCTATTTCGTCGAGCGACCCGGCTTCTTCCTCATCGGTATCGTCAGCGCCGAAGGTCTCGGAAATGAGCTGCTTCTCGAGATCAGAACGCTTGATCAGGTCGATGTTCCATCCGGTAAGCTTGACAGCGAGCCGGGCGTTCTGGCCCGCCTTGCCGATAGCCAGCGAGAGTTGGTCATCCTCGACGACCACGCGCATGTCCTTCTTCTCGATGTCCAGGATCTGCACCTGGGCCACTTCGGCGGGACGAAGCGCCTGGGTCACGAAGGCGGACGGGTCGTTGCTCCACGGCACGATGTCGATCCGCTCGTTGTTGAGCTCGCGGACGACCGCCTGTACCCGCGTGCCCTTCATGCCCACGCACGCACCGACGGCGTCGACCCGGTCGTCGTGTGAAAGGACGGCGATCTTGGACCGGTCGCCCGGCTCCCGGGCGGATGCCTTGATTTCCACGATACCCTCGTGGATCTCCGGCACCTCCATTCGGAACAACAGTTCCAGGAACGCCTCGCAGCTCCGAGAAAGTATGACCTGCGGGCCCTTAATGGCGTTCTGCACGTCGAGGATGAAGGCGCGGATGGTCTCGCCTTGCCGGTACCTTTCCCGCCGTATCTGCTCGCGCCACGGCAACAGCGCCTCGGTGCGCTCGATCTTTACGATGATATTGCCGCGGTCCACCTGCTGCACGCTGCCGATTACGATCTCGTTGACCCGGTCCTTGTACAGTTCGTAGACGTTTTCCCGCTCCGCCTCACGGACGCGCTGCACGACGACCTGCTTGACCGCCTGTATCGCGTTGCGCCCGAACTCCTCGAAGGCCAGGGCCTGTTCGACGCTACCGCCCAGCTCCGCATGCGGGTCGATCCCCTGCGCAGTCTCGAGACTGACCTGGGTCTCGGGATCCTCCACCTCGTCCACGACTTCCCAGACCGCCGCCATTTCGATCGTCCCCAGCTTTTCGTCGATCCGCACCTGAACGTTGTCGTCGCCCGTGCCGAACCGCTTCTTGGCCGCCGTGATCAGGCCGGTCTTCACCGTGTCCCAGACCACATCACGCTCCACGTTTTTCTCTCGTATGATCTGCGCCAGCGCCTCAATGACCTCGTAGTTCATTACCTGGTGCTCCCTCTCCTAACCATTGTCCCAACCATGTTCCAGTTCCCGGTGGGCTTTCCGGATGCTTGCGACGGGTATGCGATGCTTCTCCCCCTCGCAGACTATTTCTACCGTACCGTCCTCAATGCCTTCGAGCAGGCCCACCCGCGTGACCGTTCCGCCGTTCCCGTCCGCGGAAACGACCTTGACCCGCTTTCCCAGGGCCCTGCGGAAGTCTCTTGCCGTCTTGAAAGGCCGGTCCAGACCGGGTGAGGAAACTTCGAGCGTATAGCGGGACGGAATGGGGTCTTCCAGATCGAGCAGGCTGGACAGTTCGCGGTTTACCTTTGCACAGTCGTTGATCGTAACGCCGCCCGGCTTGTCGATCAATAGCCTGAGGACGTAACTTCCCTGCCTGCCCGCAAGTTCCAGATCCACCAGTTCGAACCCGGCTTCATCGACGATCGGACCGGCGAGTGAAGAGACGATCCTGACGATCGAATCGCGGTCAGTTTCCATCGCGTATTTTCGAGTTCCAGCACCAAAAACACACAAAAAAAAGCGGGCACTACTTCGCCCACTGTCTGCAGCACCACTCTAATATATGGGGGAACATTAAACCAAGCAAGCAAAAAGTTTTACGTCGATTCCCGGCCCGTTCCGGGCGGCTTTAAAAAAGTCCTTGGATCACGAAAAGACACAAAATATGTTTAGTCCTGAAGGGACATGTCAAACGCACGGTCGAGGCCGTCCAGGAGATACCGGATGAACAAGGCGGTTTGCTATATCAGGGTCGGTTCGATGGAGACCCGGAAGCATCCCTTTCGAAGGGCGGACCAGGAGAAACGGCTTCGCGCCTACTGCGCGGAAAATGATCTCGACATCTTGCTGGTGATCCGCGATATCCGTGTCGAAGCGTTCATCCCGCTCGAGGAACGTCTGGGCGGCCGGGACCTGGTCGATACGATCGAATCGAAGGGCATCCAGCATGTCGTCATCTGGCGGCTCGACCGTCTGTTCAGATCCGCGGCGGAAATGTCGGGCTGCCTCGCGGCCTGGTCCGGCGAAGACATCGCGTGCCACGTGCTTGACCTCGACGGCCGATCCGTCCGCACCGACCAGGAGCAGGGCAAGCTGGTCATGAGCACGCTCAACGTGCTCGCCGGGATGGCCCACGACCTGCCCGCCGAGCGGACGAGGAACCGGATACGGCTGAAGAAGAACAACCGGTTCGTCTATGGCGCAGTCCCCTACGGTTACGACCTGTCCGGCAACCAGTTGGTGCCCAACACCAGGGAGCAGGAGATTATCCGGAAGGTGAAGCACTGGCGGACCGAAGGCAGGAGCCTGCGCAGCATCGCGGAAGAACTCAACGGTATGGGGATCCCCACCAAGCGCGCCGCGGCGGTTTCAAGAGAAACCCGCTGGTACGCGTCCACGGTCCGGTACCTGCTGAAAAACGAACTCTACCTTGCCGAAGAAGAGGAAGACGGCCCGGCCGGGGAAAAGGACTGATCCGGCGATAAGCTGGACTGGATCGGGACGAGTGGATCTGGACCGGGACGAGTGGATCTGGACCGGGGGAAGGGCTGAACCGGGTGGATATACGCCAGAGAGGATTCGAACCTCTGACCTACGGCTCCGGAGGCCGTCGCTCTATCCAGCTGAGCTACTGGCGCAAGACTTTCCAGCCCGCAATATAACGGGCGAATGCTCCGCCTGTCAATCCAATTAAAGGGTCGCGTCGGCCACGGGAACCCGGCCGGTCGCGCCCCCAATTGCGGGTACAGTGTCGTCGGCTCCGGCGTCCCGGGCGTCGGGTATGGAGAGCCGGCCGGTCGCGCCCCGGGCGTCGGTCGCGTCTACTTCCACTTCGACGAAGGTATTCACCTGCTCCGCCCGTCCCTCGAACCAGCATCTCAGCCCGTGGTCCGTCCGCCCGGTCATCTTTCCTTCATCCGATTCTTCCTCGACCAGCACGAGAAGCTTCCTGCCCCTGAATCGGCTGTTATAGGCCGCTGATTTCCGATCGCTCATCGTTCGAAGCAACTCGCTCCGTTCCCGTGCCGTCGGAGGCGGCACCTGGTCTGGCATGCGGGCGGCGCGGGTATGATCCCTTTTGGAATAGGAGAACACGTGGAAATACGCGTAGGGCTGGCGGTCCAGCCGGTCGTACATGCGTTGAAAGGAGGCGTCGGTTTCCCCCGGGAATCCGACCATGACGTCGGCGCCGATACAGATATCCGGCACCGCGTCGACCAGCCGTTCGACCACCTCTTCGGCCTGACCGGCCGTGTAGGTCCGGCGCATGGCCCCCAGCAGTTGGTCGTCGCCGTGTTGCACGGCCAGGTGCGTGTATCTGCAAAGCCTCGGCGCGTGGTTCCCGAACAGGTCGATCAGTTCCCTGTCCACCGCCGTGGGCCAGATGGAGCTCAGCCTCAGGCGGGGCAGCGTAGTCCGTTCCAGGATCTGTCGAACGACGTCATTGAGCGTGACGGGCGTGGGCAGGTCGGTGCCGTATTCTCCGAGATGTACGCCGGTGAGCACGATCTCGGCGTAACCTCTGTCCACCAGGGTCTGAACCTGGCGCATCACGGCGTCCGGAGGCAGGCTTCGATGCCGGCCGCGGGCCCAGGGAATGATGCAGAACGAGCAGAATTGATCGCAGCCGTCCTGGATCTTCAGCGTAGCCCGCGTTCGGTTTTCAAAAGCGGAGACGTCGAGACGCTCGTCGAATTGCGCCATCTCCGCCCTGCGGGTCACCCGAGAAGTGGGAGGATCACCCGCGCGCATCGTCAGCACGTGGTCGACGAGATCGCCCTTTTCCGCGTTGCCGAGGACGAGGTCCACACCCTCGATTTCCAGGAGCTGGCCGGGATTCGTCTGGGCGTAACAACCCGTGGCGACGACGATGGACGTCGGATCGCGCCCGGTGGTCCGCACAGTCCGGACAGCCCGGCGAAGCGCCTGCCGGGCAGACGCATCGGCCTGGTTGGTCACCGTGCAGGTATTGACGACGTAGACATCCGCGGGCCCGCTGAAGGGCACGACATGAAAGCCCCGCAAAACGAACTG
Source organism: Gemmatimonadota bacterium (assembly GCA_009841265.1). Lineage (NCBI taxonomy): Bacteria > Pseudomonadati > Gemmatimonadota > Gemmatimonadota bacterium. Next base: position 1,005,607 of record VXMB01000009.1, read on the forward strand.
CTCGCGAATGGCCTCGGTCTCGTATTGATTCAGACGGCAGCCAAGCGTATGCAAGGCTACCGTCGGCGTATCATGCGCCGGGGCCAAGCCAGGTTGAGTCACGAAAGACCTCTGTCCCGCTGGTCACGGACGGGTGTTTATCCGTCCGTTTCCCCGGTTTTACCGGTGTCCTCGGCTTTGGCGGTGACCTCGGCCTCGGCGGTTTCTTCCGCCTCTGCCGTTTCCTCCACCTCGGCGGTTTCCTCTGCCTCTGCCGTTTCCTCCACCTCGGCGGTTTCCTCTACCTCGGCGGTTTCCTCCACCTCGGCGGCGTTCCCAGTCGTGGCAGCATCTTCTACCTTGGCGGAATCCTCGGCCTTGGCGGTTTTCTCGGCCTTGGCGGTTTTCTCGGCCTTGGCGGCCTCGTCTTTGCCAGCCTCTTCTTCAACGGCCACGACATCGCCGATCACGGTACCCGCCACGGGGTGCTTGCTCAGGTAGTCGTCGATTTCAGCCCGTTCCCGGTCGCGGAAATAGGCCTTCACACTGAGGACGACCCGACGGTTCTTCCCGTCGAATTCGATGACCTTCAGCGGGATCTCCTCGCCTTCCTTGAAGGCATCGCCCGGTCGCTTGATCTCCGGATGATTGAGCTGCGAAATGGGGACGAATCCCTCCACTTCGTGGGAAAGCTCGACGACCACGCCCCGTTCGAGAAGCCGGATGATGACCCCCGTCGTCTCGGTGTTCACCGGATAGACCTCGGCAAGCGAGATCCACGGATCCTCGGAGACCTGCTTGATGCCGAGGGATACGCGCCGGGCTTCGGGATCGATGTTGAGGACCATCACGTCGATCTCTTCACCCTTCCTGACGACTTCGCTCGGGTGCTTGATCCGTCGCGTCCAGGACATGTCGGAGATATGGACCAGCCCGTCTATGCCCTCTTCGATTTCCACGAAAGCGCCGAAAGCGGTGATGTTTCGCACGCGTCCACGAACCATGGCGCCCACGTTGTACCGCTCGTTGAGCGACAGCCAGGGGTCCGGCTGGGTCTGCTTCATACCCAGGGAGATCTTCTCGTTCTGCTGATCCACCTTGAGGACCATGGCGTCCACGTTCTCGTTGACCGTCACCATCTTCGAAGGGTGGGTAACGTGCTTCGTCCAGGACATTTCGGAGATGTGGATCAGCCCCTCGACGCCCCGTTCGAGTTCCACGAAGGCCCCGTAGTCGGTGATGCTGACGACCCGCCCCGTGATGCGTGTACCGACGGGGTATTTCTCCTCGACGTTCGCCCAGGGGTAGGGCTCGAGTTGCTTGAGGCCCAGCGAAATCCGTTCGCGTTCCCGGTCGAATTCCAGGATGGCCACGGTAATCTCGCTGCCGATCGTCACCAGTTCGGAGGGATGGCCGATGCGCCCCCAGGAGATGTCCGTGATGTGCAGCAGTCCGTCGATGCCGCCAAGATCCACGAAAGCGCCGAAATCCGTGATGTTCTTGACCACGCCCTTACGAACCTGGCCGCGGTCGAGTTCGGCGATGATGGCTTGCTTCTGCTTCTCCTTCTCAACCTCGAGCACCACGCGACGGGACACCACGATGTTCCTGCGGCTCTTGTTCAGCTTGATGATCTTGAAGGGAAGCTTTTCTCCGATAAACTGGTCCAGGTTCGGCGTCTGCTTCAACGCCACCTGCGAACCGGGCAGGAAGGCATCCACGCCGAACAGATCGACCACCAGACCGCCCTTGATGCGCCTCAGGATCTGGCCTTCCACCACGGCGCCTTCCTCGTGGGCGTCCTTGATCTTGTCCCAGACCTTCATGAAATCGGCTTTTTGCTTGGACAGCACAAGCTGCCCTTCCTGGGCTTCGATATCCTCCAGGAAGACCTCGATGTCCTGGCCGATCTCGAGTTCGTCGGGGTCCGTGAACTCGGACAGAGAGATCGCGCCTTCCGACTTGAACCCGACGTCGATGATGACTTCGCCGTTCTCGATCGCGATGACCTGGCCGGGAACGATCTCGCCTTCCACGATGTCCTTCAGGGTCTCGTCATACATCTGGAACATCTGTTCGTATTCTTCGAGTTCCTGTTGATTCAGGTCCTGCTCGTCCACCCACTTGGGCAGCCGGTACGGACGCTTCGGGGAAGCGGTTTCCGTTTCGTCGGCCGGCTTGGCGTTTTCCGTCGCCTCGGCGGTTTCCGTTGCTACGGCCGTCTCCGTCGCCACGGCGGTCTCCGGCTCGGCGGAAGGCTCCGCCGGCCCGTCCTGCTCCGAATCCGTTGCGGGTGGTTCCGCGGATACCTCTTTAGCCGCCTCCGCGAGTTCGGCGGGTGAAGAAGACGCCTCGGTCTCCTCGACCTCGGTGGTCTTCGGTGAGTCCTCTGACATGTCACTCCTCCTTGATGGATGAAAAACACGGACCGCCGACACATCCGGAACGGTCCGCCCGAACGAAAAAAGTCCTTCAGCCGGTCATGGAGCTCACCGGCTCAAGTTCCTCGATTTCTCCGTGGGTCAGCGTACGCCATTTCCCGGCGGAAAGGCCTCTGTCGGCCAGTCCGCCCAGTCGCACCCTGATCAACCGCATCACGGGATGCCCCACCATATCGCACATTCTTCGGATCTGGCGCTTGCGACCCTCGTGCAACACGATTGAAAGCCAGGTGTCGCTCTCCGTGCGCCGGATCGATTCCACGGCTGCCTTCGCCGTGGTCCTGCCGTCCAATACAACGCCTTCTCTCAGCCTTTGCAGCGAGTCTTCCCTTGGCACGCCCTTTACGAGGACGTGATATTCCTTTTCACAACGGAAACGCGGATGCATCAGCTTGTTTCCCAATGCGCCGTCGTTCGTCAGGAGCAGCAGGCCCTCCGAGTCCCGGTCCAGCCTGCCGACGGGAAAGACGCGTTCCGGGATGTCCCGGATCAACGAGGCCACCGTCGGCCGGCCGAAGGGATCGCTCAACGTGGTCAGGTATCCGGCCGGCTTGTTGAGCAGGTAACATTTCCGGTCCGCCGTTACCTCCAGCGTCCGGTCATCTACCGTCACGACATCCGAATCGGGATGGACCTGCGTGGCCAGGGAAACGACCGTCTCGCCGTTCAGTTTGACCCGGCCGGCCGCGATCATCGCCTCGCTGTGCCTCCGCGAGGCGACTCCCGCCTGGGCCATGTATCTATTCAGTCTCATCGGTGGACACTATTTTCTCATCCGTTCCGTCCGGCGTCTCACCCGCCGGACCCTCCGGAACTTCTGAATCGCCTGGACTGCCTGGACTGCCTGACTGTTTAGGCCGCGCGAACAACGACGGGTCCAGCTGCTCTTCCACTTCGTCCAGCTCGATATCCTGGTCCTTCAACAGTTCGTTCAACTCGTCCAGCTTGGGCAGGTCCGTTAGCTTGTTGAGCCCGAAATACCGGAGGAAATCACCCGTCGTCGCGTAGAGAATCGGCCGGCCGACACCTTCTCCCCGGCCGGCGATGCGTATGAGGTTGCGATCCAGCAGCGTCCGAAGCACGCCGTCTACGTTCACCCCGCGAATGGCCTCCACCTCGGACCGGCTGATCGGCTGCTTGTACGCGACGATCGAAAGGCATTCCAGGGCGGCCTGGGTGAGCCGCGACGGGATCCTGCCCCGGTAGAGCCGGCGTATCCATTTCGCGTAATCCACCTTGCTGCTGAGCTGGTAGCCGTTGGCCACGTGCCGGATTTCGAAGCCGTGGCCGCCCTGTGCGTACTTCTCGTTCAGGGCTTCGATGCATCCGCCGACCAGGTCCTCGCCCACGTCGTCCATAATGCGGCTGAGTTCGGTCAGGCTGAGCGGGGCGTCGCTGGCGAACAGCACGGCTTCCGTGATCGCGCGGTATTCGTCCAGTTGCGCCTGGTCCATGATCAGTTTCTTCTGCATGTCCCCTGCTCCTTCACGACGAGGTACCTACCGAATCGGAAAGGGTCAGCCAGATCTCGCCCAGCGTATCGGTCTGCTCGAAAACCACCCGGTTCTGCCGGATCAGTTCCAGCAGGGCCAGGAAGGTGATAATCAGGAAGGGCCGGGAGAGATCCTCCTGGAAGAGCGCGCTGAAGAACAGGTTCTTCTGTCGCTTCAGGTGATCCAGGATATCGTCCATCCGGTCCTCGATCGACAGGGACTCCCGTTCCACGGTCCGGTCGAAATCGTCTTTTGCGCGGTCCAGCGTGAACCTGAACGCCTGCAGCAGGTCCCAGAGATTCAGGTTGCCCGCCAGCCGGGTATCGAGCGTTTCCACGCCGTTCAGGTCCTCGTCCGGGTGCTCCGCGGGCGGATGATAGAACACATCGGCGTTGCGGTCCTGGTGCTCGTTCAGCACGCCGGCCGCTTCCTTGAATTGCCGGTACTCCAGCAGGCGCTGCACGAGTTCTTCCCGCGGGTCCGCGCCTTCCTCTTCCTCCTCTTCGGACCTGCGGGGCAGGAGCATCTTCGACTTGATGCGAAGGAGCGTCGCCGCCATGAGCAGGTACTCGCTGCCCACTTCGAGATCGAGCAATTTGAGCAGCTCGAGATACTGAAGGTACTGCTGCGTGACCAGCGAGATGGGAATGTCGTAGATATCCACCTCGTGTTCCCTGATCAGGAACAGCAGGAGGTCCAGCGGTCCTTCGAAGTGTTCGAGCCTTACCTGGTAGGCCATAGCAATTCTTCCGGTTGTTCGTTCTTCAGAAACAGGTAGGGCCGCCAGGAATGATGGTGGATTCCAATGAAGTCTCGAATAAAGTGTATCCTGGTGGGCGCCTTGGGCTTGCGCCGCAGCGCCATGTTCACCTCTTCCGGCAGCCTGTCCCCCTTCTTGTTGTTGCACCGCTGGCAGGCGCAGACCATGTTCTCCCAGCTGTCCCTACCGCCCAGGTACCTGGGCAGGACGTGATCCACGGTAAGGGGGCCTCTCGTCGTGCTGCAGTACTGGCACTGGTGGCCGTCGCGCTTGAGGATGTTCTTGCGCGACAGCATGATGCCCTTGCTGGGTATGCGGACGAAGTTCACGAGCCGGACGATACTTGGCCGGTCGAACAGCGAGTATACGCCCCGCACCGGGTCCGCATATTTGTCAATGATCTCCGCCTTGCGCAGAAAAACGAGAATGACCGCCCGTCTTGCCGTACAAACACTCAAAGGCTCGTAGTTCTGGTTCAGAACGAGGACATGTTCGCTTACCATGCCTTGCACGCCTTTCCGAGACCCCTGTTCCTCCCTTGCGAAACGATCCTGAACCGGTTACGGGAACGATCCCCGCTAAACCTAGACAATGTAGATTTATCAAGGGCTTACGTCAATAGTTTTCTTGGCGGATACGGGCGGGTGGAACGGAGTTTCAGGCACGGTGGCAACCTGTAGCAACACGGCAAATTACGGCTTGATTCCTGACCGGTTCTGGTTATTGTAAGATACGGTTTCGGTTCACGCGATCTGAATATCGGTACGTCGCCAGAGCAAATTGGAAATCCCAGCCTGAACCGAACGACTACCTGAATCGTATTTTCCATGCTCAAATCGCCACCTGACACAACCCCTATGACCCCCTTCGAAGAACTCGTGGACATCATGTCGAAACTCCGGTCGAAGGGAGGCTGTCCCTGGGACCGGGAACAGACCCACCAGACCCTGCGGCCGTACCTGATCGAGGAGGCCTACGAGGTGCTGGACGCGCTGGACAACGGCGAGGACGGCGACTTCCGGGACGAACTGGGGGACCTTCTCCTCCAGGTCGTCTTCCACGCGCAGATCGCCACCGAGGAGCAGCGGTTCGACATCCATGACGTCGCCCGGGCGATCAACGACAAGCTCGTTCGGCGCCATCCCCACGTTTTCGGGGACATCCGGGCGGACACGGCCGACGAGGTGCTGACCAATTGGGAGAAGATCAAGCAGGAAGAGAAAGGCGAGGAAGGCCCCAGATCAGTGCTGGACGGCCTCCCGGCGGGCATGCCGGCCCTGCTCCGCGCCTACCGCATCCAGGAGAAGGTCGCCCGGGTCAACTTCGACTGGGACGACGTTAAAGCGGTGCTCGAGAAGGTCGGCGAGGAGATCGGCGAGGTACGCCGGGCCCTGGAGCACGGGGACCGGGCGAAGATCGAGGAGGAGATGGGCGACCTGCTGTTCTCCCTGGTGAACCTTTCCCGCCACCTCAACGTGCCGCCGGAGGATGCCCTGAGAAGGAGCAACGACAAGTTCATCCGCCGATTCCGGTTTATCGAGGCCGCTCTCGAACTCAAGGGAGAAAGCCTGGGAAAGGCCACCTTCGAGGAACTGGACGCCCTCTGGGACGAGGCCAAGCGAAGGGAGCCGGATGGCGACGCCGGCTGAAACGGTGCTCCAGTTCGGCAGCGGCCGGTTCCTCCGCGCCTTCGCCGACCTCTTCATCCACGAGGCCAGGCAGGCCGGGCAGGACATCGGCCGGATCGTCGTGGTCCAGTCCACGGGCACCCGGCGGGCCCGATTATTCAACGACCAGTGCGGCCGCTACCGGATCCGTGTACGGGGGGTCCGCGACGGCAGGAGGATCGACGAGTCCGTCGAGGTGGAGAGCGTTTCGAGGGCTTTGAGTGCCGCGGAGGACTGGGAAGCCGTACTGGCCGCGGGCCGCGACCCGGCCACGGAGTACATCCTCTCCAACACCTCGGAAACCGGGTACGACGTGCCGGAATCGGAGCGGCTGGACGGCGCGCCGCCGGTTTCCTTCCCCGGAAAGCTGCTCGCCGTGCTCCTGGCGCGTTATGAACACGGCGGCGCGCCGGTGACCATCATCCCCTGCGAACTGATCGACGACAACGCCGGGGCGTTGTGCGGGCTGGTCCGGACACTGGGGCGGAAGCGGCGTCTGGGCGACGGTTTTCTGGGCTGGCTGGTAGAAGGGGTGACCTGGCTGCATACGCTCGTGGACCGGATCACCATCGAGCCGCCGCCGGGGTTTCCCAATCCCCACGGCGACGGGCTGCTGGCGCTGACCGAACCCTTCGCCTTCTGGGCCCTGGAGGACCGTCCGGGCACCGCGCCGTTCATCGAGCATCCGGCCATTACTCGCACGCCGGACGTCCGTCCCTACGCGCTGCGCAAGGTCAGGGTGCTCAACGGCGCCCACACGGCGCTGGTCTGCCGGGCCATGCCGCTGGGCATCCGGACCGTCCGGGAGGCCGTCGACCATGCGGAAACGGGTCCCTGGCTGCGGGAACTGATGCTGGAGGAAATCGTCCCGGCGCTGCCGGACGAGGTGGAAGACGCCCGATCCTTCGCGGAGGACTGCATCGAACGATTCCGGAATCCTTTCCTGGACCACCGGCTCGAATCCATCGCGGTAGACCACCGGATCAAATTAAAGATGCGTCTGGCGCCAACCTTCGAAGCGTACGTCGAGAAGTTTGAACGCAAGCCGCCCCTGCTGTCCGCCCTGCTCACCTGAAAGCGAGTCCTACCCGCATGCCCACTATCGTTCTCGAAAAACCCGGCCGTTTCGTCCTGGAGAATACCCCCGAGCCCACGCCTCCGGGGCCCGGCGAGGTGCTGGTGCACATTCGCCGGGTCGGAATCTGCGGCACGGACCTGCACGCCTTCGAGGGTACGCAGCCCTTCTTCGACTACCCCCGCATCCTCGGGCACGAACTGGGGGTGGAAGTCGTCGCGGCCGGCCGGGAGGTGACGGACATCCATCCCGGCGACCTGTGCGCCGTCGTGCCCTACATGGACTGCGGGAACTGCGTGCCCTGCCGCATGGGCAAAACGAACTGCTGCTCGAATCTCGACGTCCTGGGCGTGCATGTGGACGGCGGCATGCGGGACGTCCTGGTGCTTCCGGCCGAAAAGCTGCTGCGTTCCGATGTCATGTCCCTCGAACAGCTGGCCCTGGTGGAAACCCTGGGCATCGGCGCCCACGCCGTGGACCGCGCCGCGATCGAAAGGGGCGAGACGGTCCTGCTCATCGGCGCCGGCCCCATCGGATTATCCGTGCTGACCTTCGCCCTCCTGGCCGGCGCGCGCGTGGTTTTGCTGGAGATCAGCGCGCGGCGCATCGAATTCTGCAAGCGTCGCTACGACCTCTTCGAGGTTATCTCCGACACCGCGGACGTGCAGTCGAAGCTGCACGCCCTCCTGGGCAACGATCTCCCGACGGCCGTCTTCGACGCCACCGGCCACGCCGGGTCCATGACGCAGGCCCACGACTACGTCGCCAACGGCGGACGCCTGGTCTACGTCGGCATCACCGGCTCGCGCATTACTTTCGACGGACCGGCCTTCCACCGGAGAGAGATGACCCTCCTCAGCAGCAGGAACGCCCGCACAGTCGACCTCCAGCGGGTCATCGGGCATATCGAAGCAGGACGGATCGACACCTCACCCTGGATTACGCACAGGGCCGATCCGGAAGGCATGCTGATGGATTTTCCCTCGTGGCTCGACCCGGAGAGCGGCGTGGTCAAGGCCGTACTGGAAATGGCTTGATCAAGAATCGAACCAGGACGAGTGCCGGTCAAGGTGCGGCGTGTAGAAACTAACGCGTTGTGTATTCCGGCGGCGATACGTATCATGAAAACAACCGAAGGATAAGACGTTTTTGTTTGTCAAAGAGGACAGCGAGTAAAAGGAGAGGAATCATGGACAAGCAGACCCTGATCGATAACCTGAACGGAGACCTGGCCGCCGAACTCGGCGCGATCATCCAGTTCACCATCTACGCGGCCAAGGCCAGCGGTCCTTATCGGCCCGAACTGGCCAAGTTCTTTCAGGACGAGGTTGCCGATGAGCAACTGCACGCCCAATACCTCGCCGACAAGATCGTGGTGCTGGGCGGCGAGCCCACGACCGTTCCCCGTCCCGTCAAGGTAAGCAATTCGAACCGCGAGAACCTGGAGACCATGCTTGAGGACGAACGCACGATCGTCGAGCGGTACGTCCAGCGGAGGTCCGAGGCCGAGGAGTACGGCGATTACGGCCTCATGGTCCAGCTGGAAGACATGATCCGGGACGAGAGCAGTCACGCCGAAGAAGTGGAACGCATCCTTCGGGACTGGCCCCTGTAACTCCAACCGCGGCGGCTGAATGCTTCGATTCATCTGGAAATGGTTTTTTCGGCTGGCCGTTGCAGCCGTGGTCATACTTGTCGCGGTCCTGGCATACACTTCGATTATATCCCGCCCCATGCCCGAGCATACATTCACGGATACGGACCATCTCCTGGCCATCGCTCACCGAGGCGGCGCGGGATTGTGGCCGGAAAACACGCTGTTTGCCTTTCAAAACGCAGTCAGAATCGGTGCGGACGCACTGGAATTCGACGTGCACGCCACGAGCGACGGTGAACTGGTGGTCATCCACGACGCCACGGTCGACCGTACGACCGACGGCGCGGGCCGGGTCGACGAGATGACCTGGGACGCACTGCGGGAACTGGACGCAGGTTACCGGTGGACCGCGGACGACGGCGCGAGCTTTCCGTTCCGGGGCATGGGTTTGCGGGTACCATCCCTGGAGGAGGTACTGAACGCACTCCCCGATACCCGGATGATCATCGAGCTGAAAGACGTGTCCGATGCCGCCAGGGTCCGTTTTTCCGAGGCAATCGCGCAGTGTTCGTACCCGGAACGGAAGGTCATCGCTTCCTTTCAGTCCGAGAGCGTCAAATACATTCGAGACAACAACCCGGGCATCGCGACATCGTCCACGGCCGGCGAGGTACTCGGCTTCTGGGTGCTGAACTCCCTGAGACTCGGGTTCGCCTTTGTTCCCGGGGGAGAGACGATGCAGGTACCGCCCAGTTTTCAGGATCGGACCCTGGTAAGCAACCGGTTCGTATCGGGCGCCCACCGGCACAACATGGACGTGTATGTCTGGACGATCAACGAGGAAGCGGAAATGAAACGCCATGTCGATCACGGCGTGGACGGCATCATTACGGACTATCCGGATCGTCTCCTGCAGGTACTGGACCGGTACCCGGAATTGCGGGAACCGGACAACGGGGAAGGAGAAGCGCCGACACCATGAGCGAACAGCCTATCCTGTCGGTCCGGGACCTGAGCAAGACCTACCCGAGCGGCGGCGGGACGCTTACCGTTTTGCGGGAGATCGATTTCGACCTGATGCCGGGCGACTCCCTGGCGATTATCGGACCTTCCGGCAGCGGGAAAACGACGCTGCTTGGCCTCTGCGCCGGCCTGGACCGGGCGACTACGGGATCCGTTTCACTGAACGGCATCGTGCTGGACGATCTCGATGAAGATGAACGGGCCCGCGTACGCAACCGTCACGTGGGCTTTGTATTCCAGAATTTCCAGCTCATCCCTACCCTTACCAGCCTCGAGAACGTCATGGTCCCGGCCGAACTGCGCGGCGAAAAGGCGGTCTACCGCCGGGCGGAGGAACTCCTGGACCGCGTGGGGCTGGCGGACCGGACCACCCACTACCCGGTGCAGTTGTCCGGGGGCGAACAGCAGCGGGTCGCCATGGCCAGGGCCTTCATCAACCGTCCGGCGCTGCTCTTCGTGGACGAACCCACGGGCAATCTCGACGCCGATACGGCCGCTACCGTGGAAAGCCTGCTGTTTGAACTGAACGAGGAATCCGGGACGACCCTGGTCACCGTGACCCACAACCTCGAGCTGGCGCGGAGGACCCGCCGCATCGTCCGGTTGAGCGGGGGCCGCATGGTCGAAGACTACCATCCTGTGCATTCCGATATCCCGGAAGCGCCGTCCCTTTCCCTTACCCCCGATCCTCAGTCATGAGCGGTCCTCCCGCATCTGATAAGACGCCGGTACGGGCAGGCTGGCTGCTCAGCATGGCCTGGAGGGACAGCCGGACCTACCGGCGCCGCCTGCTCCTTTACATGTCGTCCATCATCCTGGGCACCGCCGCCCTGGTCTCAATCCGTACCCTGGGCGATAGCATGGCGGCCGCGATCGACGTGGAGGCCAAGGCCCTGCTCGGCGCCGACCTAGACATTAACACCCGGACAGCCTTCTCGGATTCGGCCGAAGTCTTTCTCCGGAACCTGGGCGGCGAGCAGTCGCGCCAATCCAGTTTCGTCTCCATGGTCTCCTTCCCCCGGACGGACTCGTCACGCCTGTCGAACGTACGGGCACTCGAGGGCGCGTTCCCCTATTACGGCGTGCTGGAAACGGTCCCCGCCGCCGCCGCGCAATCGTTCAAGACGGACGGCACGGCCCTCGTGGACGACAACCTGATGATCCAGCACGGCGTGGAGGTGGGCGACTCGATCCGCGTCGGGATGCGCACGCTCGAGATCTCCGGCCGCCTGGTGAGCATACCGGGCGAAACCGCGGCCATGAGCACGATCGGTCCCCGGATCTACATCCCCATGTCGGAACTCGAATCCACGGGGTTGATCCAGCCGGGCAGCCGTGTCACCTACCGGGCCCTGTTCCGGTTCGACGACGGTGTGGATGCGGATGAACTCGCGGCAACCTACGGCGCGGACACCGCGGCCAGGTGGGGGATGGACTGGGACACCGTGAGGGACCGCCAGGCGGGCCTGGAACGGTCCCTGGGCAATCTCTACCGGTTTCTCAACCTGAGCGGGTTCATCGCCCTGATCCTCGGAAGCGTTGGGGTCGCCAGCGCCATTCACACCTACGTACGGCGAAAACGGGGCACTATTGCCGTGCTGCGCTGCCTGGGCGCCGAGGGGCGGCACACTTTCGCGGTGTACGTTATCCAGGCCATGGCCATTGGCGTGATCGGTTCCGCCATCGGCGCCGCCGTCGGATATCTCGTCCTCGGTGTACTGCCCATGCTGATCCAGGACTTCGTTCCCTTCGAACTGGTGGTGGGGTTTACCTGGCTTCCGCTGCTCCAGGGCATGGGTCTCGGGCTGCTCATGGCGTTGTTGTTCGCCCTCCTGCCGCTCCTTGCGATCAGGGACATTTCTCCCCTGCTCACGCTGCGCTCCTCCGTTGAAACAACACGGCGCGGCAACGCGGATCCGCGGCGCATTGTACTGATCGCCGTACTCGTGGCCGGCGTCGTGCTCTTCGGCATCAGCCAGACCCGGGTTTGGCTGCAGGGCGTGGGATTCGCGGGGGGACTGATCTGCGCCTTCCTGCTGCTGACGCTGGTCGCCCGGAGCCTGATCACGTTGGCCCGGCGCATCGTGCCGGCTACGTGGCCCTATGTCTGGCGGCAGGGCCTGGCCAATCTCTTCCGCCCGGACAACCAGACCGTCACTATGGTCGTCGCGCTCGGGCTGGGCGCCTTCCTGATCACGACGCTGTACCTCCTGCAGTACTCCCTCGTGGGACACATTTCCCAGGTCGGTGGCGACCGGCAGTCGAACCTGGTGCTCTTCGACATACAACCCGGCCAGCGGGAGGATATCCTGGCGTCGATGCGCCAAAACGGACTGCCGGTCATGCAGCAGACGCCGGTGGTAAGCATGCGGCTGGCGGGCCTGAAAGGGCGGACGATCGCGGAGGTGATGGCAGATACGACGGAAAGGGTATCGCGCTGGCCGTTGCGCCGGGAATACCGTTCGACCTACCGGGCCCACCTGGAAGACGCGGAAACGCTCCTGGAAGGGTCGCTGCAGCCCCGCGCCGACGCCGGTGGGGATTCCGTCCTCGTATCCGTGGAAAAAGGCATCGCCGACCGCCTGGGGCTGAGTATCGGCGACGAGGTCGTGTTCGACGTGCAAGGCGTGCCGGTGAAGACCACCGTTGGGAGCGTGCGCGCCGTCGACTGGCAGCGGATGCAGCCCAACTTCTTCATGGTCTTCCCGGAGGGCGTCCTGGAAGAGGCGCCCCAGTTCCACGTGGTCGTGACCCGGATCGACGATCCGCAGGTCTCGGCGCGCTTTCAGCGTGAAACGGTGAGCCGGTTTCCCAACGTCTCCTTGATCGACCTGAGCCTCATCCTGAATACCCTCAACGACATACTCGGCAAGGTCTCCCTCATCGTCCGTTTCATGGCGCTGTTCAGCGTATTCACCGGCGTCATCGTCCTGGTGGGCGTCGTGACCAACAGCCGTTACCAGCGGATGCAGGAAAGCGTACTCCTGAAGACCCTCGGCGGCTCTCGGAACCAGATTCTGAAGATCATGACGATCGAGTACCTGTTCCTCGGCGCGATCGGCGCGTTGACGGGGGTCGTGCTGGCCTTTACCGCCACGTGGATCCTGGCCGTCTTCGTATTCAACATCTCCTACGTGCCGGCCTACTTCCCCGTGCTGGCCGTGGTCGGTGGGATCGCGTCGATCACCATCCTGGTGGGCATGGCCGCCAGCGCCGGCATCTACCGCCAGTCCCCGCTGGAAGTGCTTCGGGCGGAAATCTAGACGATCCGGTCGATCAGGGCAGAAGCTCCTTCAGAACCGGCTCGAGCGCCTTCCAGACCAACTCGGCCATGATCGCGTGCCCTTCCGCGGTCGGATGGATGCCATCCGGCTGATTCAACTCCGGTATGCCGCCGACACCCTCGAGAATGAAGGGGATCAGCGAGACACGCTCCGATTGCGCCAGCTCCGGGTAGATCTCCCTGAACTCGGTCACAAAGCGCTGGCCCATATTGGGCGGCGCCTGCATGCCGGCGAGTATGATCTTCGTCGCTGGATACCGCTCCCGGACGCGCTGGATGATGGCCCGCAGGTTCCGGCGGGTGACGCTGGGATCGACGCCTCGAAGCCCGTCGTTCCCGCCGAGCTCGAGGATGAACACGTCCGGACGGTTCTGCAGCACCCAGTCGATACGGCTCAGGCCACCCGCCGTGGTCTCCCCGCCCACGCCGCCGTTGATCACCTTGAACGGCCAGCCGAGCCCGTCGATCTTCATCTGCACGAGTTGCGGAAACGCCTTGTCGGGATCGACCCCGAACCCCGCCGTAAGGCTGTTGCCATAGAACAGCACGGTCATCGGCGCCCCTTCACCCGACGCGTCATGCCCGCTGTCCGCCGCGGCGACGGGGAGCAGCCAGATCAGGGGGAGCAGCCAGATCGCAGGGAGCAGAAGGGTGGGCACTCGTCTACGCATGATGGAATCACTCCGGCATCAAAAGAGAAAACACGAAAATACAAGGTTTACCGCTTGACGATACTGGCCGCGCCAGGTAGTATGACAGTATAACCCCAGTCCTTCTTCCCTCAAAGATCCATTTCTCCAGAAATCGCCAATTTCAATGCGAAGCAAACCTGCGTTTCGCCATCTGCCGGTATGGACCCGGGTCATTACGGCACTCGCCATGACCGGTCTCTTCGCAGCCCTGCTGAACGACTTCGCCATTACCCGCAACGCATCCGCCCGTCTGTACTACCAGGCCGAGGAAACGCCCGAGTGCCAGGTGGGACTCGTACTGGGTACTTCCAAGTACACCGAGGGGCACGTAAACCAGTACTACCGCGCCCGTATCGAAGCCGCCGCCGAGTTGTTTCACGCCGGTCGGGTCAGGGCTATTCTCGTCAGCGGGGACGCGTCCACACAGTACTATGACGAGACCACGACGATGCAACGGGACCTGGTCGAACTGGGCGTACCGGAAGACTTCATCATGCTCGACTACGCCGGCGTGCGGACCCTGGACTCCGTCTTCAGGGCGAAAAAGGTGTTCGGACTCGACCGCGTCATCGTCGTTTCGCAGCAGTTCCACTGCGAGCGGGCGCTTTACCTCGCGGATGCCGTCGATCTCGCCGCGACGGGTTTCTGTGCCGAAGACACCCCGTATACTCAGTCCCTGCTGGTGCGAAGTCGCGAAACGCTGGCCCGGGCGATGGCCTTTGTCGACCTGAACATCTTCGACACCCAGCCGCGATCCCTGGAGCAGGACGAGCGGGCGGCGCGGGCCAGCCGATGAGCACGGGCCGCGCGGGCCAGCCGATGAGCACGGGCCGCGCGACAGGGCGTTGACATTCCACTTGTCCCGGCCTTCCCCTCCGTATACATTCCGGTTTTTCCTTTTCCGCCGATTATTCAGCCGCATTCCCGCGACACCACGACCCGTGGAGGTAGGTGTTTGGATTTCGACACGTCGCTCGAGTACGCGCGAAAACTGGACCACCGCGATGACCTGGGCGGGTTCCGGGATCGCTTTCTGATCGACGACCCCGATCTGATATACCTGGACGGCAATTCCCTCGGGCGGGTTCCCAAGGAAGCCATCTCCCTGATGGACCGGCTGATCCGACACCAGTGGGGAAACCGGCTCATTCGGGCCTGGAATGACGAATGGATGGGGCTTTCGAGGCGTATCGGCGGCAAGCTGGCCGGCCTGATCGGCGCCCGGCCCGACGAGGTAATCATCGCCGACTCGACGTCGGTCAACCTCTTCAAGCTGATTGCCGGTGCGCTGAAGGAGCGGCCCGGGCGGCGCCGAATCGTAACCGACAGCGTGAACTTCCCGTCCGACATCTATATCCTGAAGGCCGTGGCGGACCTGCTCGATCCCGCGTACGAACTGGTCGTACTCCCCGTGGACAATGGCTTTGCCGTGTCCGAGGAGGCCCTCGACCGGGCCATCGACGACGATACGGCCCTGGTGCTCCTCTCCCACGTCATGTATAAGTCCAGTTACATGTACGACATGGCGCGGATCACCGAGATCGCCCACGGCCGGGACGCGATGATCCTGTGGGACCTGAGTCATTCCGCCGGTGTCGTGCCCATGGCATGCCACGACCTGGGCATCGAACTGGCGGTGGGTTCCACGTACAAGTACCTGAACGGCGGCCCGGGAGCTCCGGCGTTCCTTTACGTCCGCGAGGACCTGCAGGCCAGGCTGGACAATCCGATTTCAGGCTGGTTCGGCCACCGTAAGCAGTTCTATTTCGATACCGAATTCGAACCGGCGTCCGGCATCGACCGTTATTTGACGGGCACGCCGTCCGTCCTTTCCCTGGCCATGATCGAACCCGGCGTGGATCTCGCGCTCGAAGCCGGCGTGGAGCCCGCGCGCGCCAAGTCGCTGAGCCAGTCCGAGTACCTGGTCGCCCTCTGGGCGTCTGAACTGGCGCCCCTCGGATTCACGCTGAATTCGCCCCGGAACGGCGCACGGCGGGGGTCGCACGTCTCCTTCGGCCATACCGAGGGATATCGCATCGACCAGGCGATCCGGGAGGAAAGACAGGTGATTTCCGATTTCCGCATGCCCGACAACATCAGGCTGGGCATCGCTCCGCTTTACACGACCTATGAAGAACTGCACACGGCCGTGCACGCGCTGCGCGAGGTCGTGCAGTCCGGTTCATTCCGGCAGTACAGCGCCGTCATCAAGGGAGTTACCTGACGGTGAACGGTCCCGTGCAGATCAATATCCCTTCCATCATCTTCAATGGTGCGGGCGCATTCGACGAAGCGGCCCCCCAGGCCGCCCGCGCCGGACTTAAAAACGTGCTGGTAGTCTCCGATCCCTACCTCGTCGAACAGGGCCTGCCCACCCGCATGGTGAACCAGTGCCGCCAGGCGGGCATAGGAGCCTGTGTCTACGGCGACGTAACCCCCGAGCCCACGGACGTGAACGTCGAGGAAGGGCTTGCCCTGCTCAACGAAAACGGCTGCGACGGCGTCATCGCGGTCGGCGGCGGCAGCAGCATCGACGCGGGGAAAGCCATCGCGGTCATGGCCGCCAACGACGGACCCCTGTCCGCATACGCGGGCTATCACCGGATTCCTCGGCCTGGCATGCCGCTGTTCGCCATTCCCACGACGGCCGGGACGGGCAGCGAAATGACCCGGGTGACGGTCATAACGGATACGCGGCGCAACGTGAAGATGATGATCCTGGATGCCCATCTGCTGCCCGCGGCGGCCTTCGTCGACTACACGCTGACCCTGTCTATGCCCCGTCCGCTAACGGCCAACGTCGGCGTGGACACGCTGACCCACGGTATCGAAGCCTATGTATCGCGCAAGAACGGCACCATAACGGACACGCTCGCCCTTTCCTGCGTCGACCTCGTCGGCAGGCACCTGGTGCGGGCCTGGAAGCATCCCGGCGACCACGAAGCCCGCAGCGGCATGATGGAAGCCGCCTCCCTGGGCGGCATGGCCTTCGCCAACAGCTCCGTCTGCCTCGTGCACGGCATGAGCAGGCCCCTCGGCGCGGTCTTCCATTTGCCCCACGGCCTCAGCAATTCCGTGCTGCTGCCGGCCGTCACCCGGTTCAGCGCACCGGCGGCGCCTGAGCGGTACGCGGTACTGGCTCGGAAGCTCGGCTGGGCGCAAGAGGAGGACGATACGTCCGCCGCCTGTGAACTGCTCATCGATGGCCTGCAGAAACTCAACGACACCGTCGAAATACCCGGATTGAGGGACTGCGGAATCTCCAAAGAGGCCCTGACCGGCGCGCTGGACAAGATGGCCGACGACGCCCTCGCTTCGGGGAGCCCGCAGAACAATCCGCGCGTGCCCACGGCCGAAGAAATCAAATCGCTTTACCTGGAAGCCTACTGAAGGGAGCCGCATGGCGTTTAACACGCTGCTCATCGGGGGCAGGGGGACGATCGGCTCCGGACTCAGGACGTACCTGCCGGGGATGGACGAGAGATACCGCTTCTGTTCCATCGACCTGCCCGGGGCGCCCGACCGGGCAGAGGGCCGCGCCTCAGGCCGGTTCGTCGATATGAACATCGTCGAAGAACCGGATCGATTCCGGGCTATGCTCCCCGGGTTCGATCTCGTCGTCTACCTGGCCCGGCAGGGCGATCTCGCCGCCATGAACGCGATGACTGACCTGGTGTTCGAATCGGTGCTGGACCTGTGCGGTCCGGGCGGTCCGGGCGGTCCAGGTGGTCAGGAAGGTCCGGACCACCGGCCGATGATCGTGGGTTCGAGTTCCGTGCACGCGGTGGACGACGCCTATCGCTTTTTCGAATCGGGCGCGTACGCGTTGATCGCGGAACGGAGGTTCGATTCGATCCAGGAATGGCCTGATCCGATCTCCGCACGCCTGCCCGCCTGCCCGATCAACGACTACGGCCACGAGAAGGCCTACGTCGAGGCCTGGGTGGAAAGGGCGGCAGAACGGGGTTGCGGCACGGTGGCCACGCGCTGGGGAGGCGTGAACCCCCGCAACACGCCCATCACGGAGGAGCGCGGGTATTTCGCCGTCTGGTGCCACCAGCAGGACGCGGCGGCCATGGTCCACGCGGCGTACACGGCCCATCTCGCCGGCAAGTTGCCTCCCGCCCGGCACTATTTCGTCATTTCGGACAATACGTACAACATTTTCGACTTACAGACGCCGAAGGAAGAGATCGGCTACGCGCCCCGGCACGATGCCGAGACTTTTTTCCGCTGATCACCCTCCGAACGGAGAAATATCCAGACCATGCGATACGATCCCCACACCTACCGTGGTTCGCGGCGCTCGGTCGTCATGGCGCCCCGGGGCATGGTGGCCACGAGCCAGCCGCTGGCCGCCCAGGCCGGCATCGAGATCCTCAAATCCGGCGGCAACGCCATTGACGCCGCCATCGCCGTCAACGCCGTACTCGGCGTGGTGGAACCCATGTCCTGCGGCATCGGCGGCGACCTGTTCGCCATCGTCCGGGAGGCCGAAAGCGGCGGACTGACCGGACTCAACGCGAGCGGCCGGGCACCCTACGCGGCCACGATCGACTACTACGACGGGCTAGGACATGAATACATCCCCGGTACAGGTCCGCTAAACTGGTCCGTCCCGGGTTGCGTCGACGGTTGGTCCTGCCTCCTCGACCGCTTCGGAACGATGTCCCTGGGGCAGGTGCTGGAACCTGCTATCTACTACGCGGAGAACGGGTTTCCCGTATCGGACATCATTGCGCGGGACTGGGCGGGATCCACCCCGCTGCTGAAGCCGTGGCCCGAGTCCGTCCGCGTCTACCTGCCCGGAGGGAAGGCGCCCGAACCCGGCGCGGTGTTCCGGAACCCGGACCTGGTCCGTTCATACCGCATCCTGGCCGAGGGTGGTCGCGACGCGTTCTACGAAGGCGAAATCGCCGAGGCCGTCGTGGCCTGTTCCCGGGACGTCGGTGGGCTGTTCAGCCCCGAGGATTTCCGGGACCACGCGTCGACCTGGGACGATCCCGTCAGCGTCGACTACCGGGGCTATACGGTCTGGGAACTGCCCCCGAGCGGGCAGGGCATCGCCGCCCTGCAGATGCTGAACATCCTGGAAGGCTACGACCTTGCCGAAACGGGCTGCCTGTCGGCCGAAACGCTGCACCTGCAGATCGAAGCCAAGAAACTCGCCTACGCCGACCGCGCCGTGTTCTACGCCGATCCCGCCTTCGCGGACGTACCCGTGGAAGCGCTGCTTGCCAAGGACTACGCCGACCGGCAGCGCGCACGGATCGATCCCCGCAGGGCGGCCGTCGACGTCCCGGAAGGCGAACCCATCCTGCAGCACGGGGACACGGCCTACATGACCGTCGTCGACCAGGACCGCAACGTCGTTTCGTTTATCCAGAGCATCTTCCGGGGTTTCGGATCGGGCATCGTGCCGGAGGGCACGGGATTTCCCATCCAGAACCGGGGGCAGCTCTTCTCGCTGGATCCCACGCATCGCAACGCCCTGGCGCCCCACAAGCGGCCCTTCCACACCATCATCCCCGCCATGGTGACCTGGGACGGGCGCCCCTGGCTCACATTCGGCCTGATGGGCGGCGCCATGCAGCCGCAGGGACACGTCCAGGTCCTCTGCAGCATGATCGATTTCGGCATGGACGTGCAGGAGGCGGGCGACGCGCCGCGATTCCAGCACTTCGGTTCGGCCGAACCCACGGGCGCCCCCATGGAGGCTGGAGGAGGCAGGGTCAACGTGGAAGACGGCATCGGCGAAGGTGCCTTCCGGCGGCTCGAGGAAATGGGCCATCGGATATCCCGTTCTGCCCACGGGTACGGCGGCTACCAGGCGATCCGCATCGATCCGGAATCCGGCATGCTGCACGGCGCGTCGGAGCCCCGGAAAGACGGTTGCGCGATCGGTTATTAACGCTTAGCGCAGGCCCGGCAGCCAGGTCGCTAACATCGGAGCGTAGACCAGGCAGCCCAGGCAGATGAGCTGGATCACGATAAAGGGCAAAATACCCTTGTAGATATGGCGGGTCTGCACTTCGGGCGGGGCCACCCCTTTGAGGTAGAACAGGGAAAACCCAAAGGGTGGCGTGAGGAAGGATGTCTGCAGATTCACCGCGATCAGGATGCCGAGCCACAGCAGATCGACGCCGAAGGCGATGAAGATGGGCGTGACAACCGGTACGATGATGTAGGTGATCTGGATGAAATCTATGAAGAAGCCGGCGATGAAGATCATGACCAGGACCAGGGCCAGGAAGGCGTAGGTACTCAGGTTGGCGTCCATGATCAGGCTGGTCATGTACGCGTCGCCCTTCATGCCCCGGAACACCAGACCAAAGGCCTCGGCGCCTACCAGCACGAAGAAGACCATGCACGTGATGTGCGTGCACTCCTTCATGACCTCCTTCAGCGTTTCATAAGAAAACTTGCCCTGGAAAACGGTGAGCAGGGTCGCGCCCAGCGCACCCACGGCCGCCGCTTCCGTCGGCGAGGTGATGCCCGCGAAGATGGAACCCAGCACGACGGTCATCAGGCCCAGGGGAAGCAGGAAGGCCCGGATGATCTTCCTGAACATGCCGCTTTCCCGGAAGGCGGCCAGTTCATCGGCCGGCATGGCCGGCGCCTCGGTCGGCTTGATCACGGCCACGATGGCAAGCCACACGAGGTACATGCCCACGAGAATCGCGCCCGGTATGACCGCGCCGATGAACATGTCGCCGACCGACACGTTGAGGATGCTCCCGAGCAGCACGAGCACTACGCTGGGCGGTATGATCTGCCCGAGCGTCCCCGACGCGGCGATCGTGCCCGTGGCCACCTGGGGACTGTAGCCCCGCCTGAGCATTGTGGGCAGGCTGAGCAGGCCCATGGTCACGACCGTCGCCCCCACGATTCCGGTGGATGCGCCCAGCAAGGCCCCCACGATCACCACCGCCACGGCGAGTCCGCCCCGCAGCCGGCCGAAGAGCAGGGCCATGGTCTCCAGCATGTCCTCGGCCAGGCCCGATTTCTCCAGCATGACGCCCATGTAGACGAACAGGGGCACGGCAAGCAGGACGTAATTCGTCATGACGCCCCAGATGCGCAGGGGCAGCAGGTTGAAGAAATCCGCGCCGAAGGTCATCAGCCCGAGGAGTACGGACACGCCGCCCAGGGTAAAGGCGACCGGGTACCCCATCAGGAGCAGCAGGAAGAGGACCAGGAAGAGGATGAGGGGCATCGCTTCGGTCAAACCGCGTCCTCCTCCCTGGCCGAAAGCCCTCTCGGGGGCGATTCGTCCGTTTCGCCCAAGGGATCTTCACCTCCGTGGATGAACCGGTCCAGGGAGCGTGCCGCCAGGGCCAGTCCCTGGAGGAGTATAAGCGAGAACCCGAGGGGGATCATGGCCTTCAGGATGTAGCGGGCGGGCAGGCCGCCGGGATCCGGCGAAACCTCACCGATTCGGAAGGAATTCAGGACGAAGTTCTGGGAGCTCCAGATCGCGATCACCGCGAAGGGAAGCAGAAACAGCAGGCTGCCGATGAGATTGACCAGGGCCTGGTTTCGTGGCTTGAAGTTCATGTAGAGCACGTCCACGCGGACGTGCTTGTTGTGTTTAAGGGCCCACGCCGAGGCGAGCAGGAAGATCACCGCGAAGAAGTGCCACTCCAGTTCCTGCACTGCCACGCTGCTGCTACGCAGGAAATACCGGGTGAACACGTCGATACAGACGGTCAGGACGAGCAGGGTCGTAAACCAGGAAACGACCGAGCCGACACGTTCGTTCAACCCGTCCACGAACCGTACGAATTTCCGAAGCGCGTTCAATTCCGTGTTCACCTTCCTGGTGGCCGCGGCGCGTGGTCAGCATGGCCCGGCCGGGCCGGTCCGACGTCCGCGGGCGTAACGCGTTCCCGTTGGCGATTCGGTTTCCCGAGGGGGAATCACAGGACAAAGGGGTTTTCAATATGCCGCATCGGTCTTGAATATACAACCCAAAATACCCGCGCCTTTCATTTTGACTGCCTTCGTCTTGACGACGCCCACCTGATTGACCGGGCCGTGCCGAGCCGTGCGGGCCGTGTCGGGTCGTCCCAGGTCGTGCCGGGGCGTGCCAGACCGACCGGGCCTCACCCGGACCGCGCCGGACCCGGCCCCATCGGCCCTTTAACCTTGTCGCCGATTCCGGTGGATGTATATTGCACCTTGAAATGTATCCCCTCGCATTCCGCAACGTCTGGAGACCGTGATATGCCGGAGAAGCCATACACCGTTCGCGCGGCGTCCTGCGACCATCGGACGCCCTACGAAGGCGTCTACGAAACCCTCAAGCGCATCACCGAACCGCTTGCGGAGTCCTGGGCGCGCATCGAGAAAGCCCGGAAGATCGTCATCAAGTTCAACATGATGAAACCCATGGACAACGTCATCCGGTTCAAGGGGCGCCGGCAGGAACTGGTGGACGACGCGGTCTGCAGGGCCGTGCTGCAATTAATCCGGGAACATACCGATGCGGAGATCTACGCCACGGACACCAATCCCTACGCGCCGGACAAACTCACGCCGGACGAGTTCAATTACGTCCACCACCTCCGAGAATTCGACGTCAAGTACGACGACTCGAACCGGCCGCCCTGGGCGGTCTACGAGGTGCCGGGCGGCGGGAACATGTTCGACCGGTATATCCTGAGCGGCGTCTTCGAGGACGCGGACGAAGTCATTTCCGTGGCGAAAATGAAGAATCACTCGTTCATGGGCATCACGCTGTGCATGAAGAATCTCTTCGGGCTTCCGCCCATCGTTCCCCCGGGGGGACGGGTCCGAACGTATTTCCATCATGCGATCAGGCTCTCATACGTGCTTCCGGACCTGGCCATGATCACGAACCCCTGCCTGAACATCATCGACGGACTCGTGGGACAGAAAGGAAGGGAATGGGGCGGTGAAGGGCGCGTGGGCGACGTGCTGATCGCCGGCGATCAGATCACGGCCACGGACGCCTGCGGCGCCTACCTGATGGGGCACGATCCCACGTCGGACTGGCCGACGCCGCCGTTTCGCCGGGACCGGAATCATCTCCTGGTGGCCGCACAGCGGGGTTTCGGCACGGTAGACCTGGACGAAATCGATTTCGAAAGCGATGTCCAAACCCCGGTGGCGCACTTCGACTCGGATCCCGATGAGGCGCCCGAGCTGATCCATACGCTGAGGCGTACGGCCTGTGAACAGGGCCTGTTCTACCAGGACCACCAGAAGGACATCGTGGACCGCCACCGCGGAGAATTCATCTATATGCAGGAGGGGGAAATCGCCTGGCACGGCGAGGATCCCTCCGTGATCGGCAGCCACCGGTCCTACAGCTCGGCAAAGCCCGGCAGCGCCCTCTGGCTCAAGCTGGTGGACCCCGATGAGACGGAAGGCGAGCGATTCGAGGTCTACGACCGCTGCCTCTCCGCCCTGTCGGCCTGATTGGAGCGCATTCCATGAAAATCGCCATGCTCTACGGCCCAAGAGACCTCCGCATCGAAGACCATCCCCTGGATACGGAAAACCTGGGCCCTCACGACCTCTGGGTGGAAACCGTCATATCGGCGCTCAAGATCGGGACCGACCGGGGCAACTACGAAGGCGCGGAGCAGGTGCCCGGAGCACCGGATTTTCCTCGCTGGGTCGGGGACAGCAATCTGGGCGTGATCCGCGGCGTGGGAGACGCGGTCGAGGATTTCACCGTGGGCGACCGGGTCATCTCCCGGTACCCGCACCAGTCCGAGTTCATCGCGAAGGATGATGAAATGCTCGTCAAGGTCCCCGACGGCGTACATGACGAGGACGCGGTATACGGCCACCTGTACACACTCAGCGCCCTGTGCTACTACAAGTCGCAGTTCCAGCCCGGCGAGAACGTGGCCGTCGTGGGACTGGGCGTCCTCGGACTCGGGGCCGTAGGACTCGGTCCGTGCCTCGGCGCGCGGACGATCGGAATCGCGAACAGCCCGGTGCGCATGGAAATGGCCGAGCGCATGGGGGCGGACGCGACCTTCATGCACGACGATCCCGATCTCGCGGGCAAGCTGGACGACTTCACCCACGGCGAGGGCGTCGACCTGGTCATACTCACGGCCAATCCCTGGCCCGCACTGCGTACTTCCTGTCAGATCGTGCGCGACAACGGGCGGGTCGGCATCGTAGCCCTGCCCGGCCGGGGCGAACCGCCGCTCGACTTCAATCCCCTGGACATGGAATGGTTCTATGCCAAGGGGATATCCCTGATCGCGGTCAACGGGCGGGCCGGCTACCTGTTTCCCCCCGAGCGGGGCGACCGGAGGGAATGGGGCGCAATGTGCCGCTTCACGCTGGACCTGATGCGCGAGGGCAAGCTGGAACCGAAGCGCCTGATTACCCACCGGATGCATTACACACAGATCAACGAAGCTTACGAGATGATATACAGGCGTGAAAAGAACATGATGGGCGTCGTCTTCAACTGGAAGGACTGAGTTATGACCGCCGAGACGCTGTTGTCACAAGATCGGAAAGCCGCCTTCAGCCGGGACGGCTATTTCATCGCGGAAGCGTTTCTGACCCCGGACGAAGTCGAATCCATCCGGCGCGAGATCACGGCGATCGTGGACCGGTACCCGGACGTCCCGGAGGAACTGGTGCAGATCGAGCCGGCCGTACGCCGCGGTGCGGTAACGCCCGAATCCAGGGAGCTGGGTGTGAGGAAGCTATTCCGGATGACCCGCCACAGCGAGCTGTTCCACGCCCTGGCCCTCCATCCCAGAATGGTGGGTATCGCCGTCGAACTGATCGGGCCGGACGTTGCCCTGTTTCAGAGCATGCTGTTGATGAAACCGCCCCGGTTCGGTGGCCAGAAGGTCTGGCACCAGGACAACGCCTACTTCCGCCTGGAACCCAACGATGTTTTTGGATTCTGGATCGCCCTCGACGACGCCGACGTGGCGAACGGATGCATGCACGTCATTCCGGGGTCGCACCGCGCGGGGATCGGAGAACACGGGGGGGTGGCGGACGATTACGGGCTGTCTTCGGCGCCCACGGCGGACGACGCGGTGGCCTGTGTCATGAAGTCCGGGGACGCTCTAGTGTTCCACGGCGAGACCTACCACTACACGCCGCCGAATACGTCCGACCGGCGCCGAAGGGCGCTCCAGTACCACTACGCTTCCACGCACTGCCGGTCAACGAAAGACAGTCCGTTCAAGTCCACTGAACCCGAGGTTATCGTGGCGGGGGCGGGGGCGGTCGCACGTCCACCTGAAGGGTGACGATATCGGTATCGTGGTATTGCTGGTGGTGCACCGACGACGCGTAGTGTCTTAAGAGACGGAGTGATATTTCCAGTTCTTCCGGCGTCTCCACGGCTCTTTCGTCCCCGAGCAGTTCGATCCTGTCCTGCAGGTTTCCCTCGCCGGTCGCCGCGACCAGTTCGAGGACCGCGCTTTCGCCCTCCCGGTGTGCAACAACCAGCAGCCGCCGGGGCTGGCTGTGCTCACCGTCCCGTGGAATCAGCGCCAACAGCGTTTCTTCGCTCGCGGCCATAAGCCGGTCCGCCGTCCCCTTGTCCCAGCCCTGGCGGCGGGCAAATCCTTCAAGGAACGCACGGATCTTCGGAAGCGCGGCAAGATCGAAGTCCGACTCCATCCGGTGACGACGGGGGGAGGTAATTTCCAGAAAAAGCGTCATGAGTATCGCGGCCAGTCCGCCGGCCGTCATGCCGTTCCGCAGGAGTCCGCCCGCGAAGTCGGAGACCAGCGCGGGAAAGATCGCGTCATTCTGAAAACCAACGCCGATCCAGAAACCCACCCCGACGACCAGCCCCTTCCGGTAGTCGATCCCATCCTGTAAGACCAACTTCATGCCGATGACGAACAGCATGGAAAGCAGCACGATCAGAAAGCCGCCGGCCACGGGATCCGGAATGGCGAGGACTACCGCCAGGAACTTCGGGATAAACGCGACCAGGACAAAGGCCAGCCCCACGACCACGCCGACCATGCGGGAAGCCACGCCGGTCAACTCGGTCACCGCGATACTCGAGGAATAGGTCGTGTTGGGCACCGTGCCCATAAGACCGGACAGGAGGTTGCCCAGTCCGTCCGCGGCCACCGCGCCCTGAACGGCCCGATAATCCACTGCCCGCGGCCTGCGCCACGAAACGCGCTGGATCGCGACCGAGTCACCGATCGTTTCCACGGCGCCGACCAGCGTTACGAACATGAAGGCGGGAAGCAGCGCCCAGAAGGCGGGACCGAAAGAGAGATCGATGCCCGGCCAACTCCCGTCCGGAAGCCCCAGCCAGGAAGCGGCGGCGACCCTACCGGCATCGTACAGACCGAAGTATCCGCCCACGATGGACCCAACGGCGACGCCGATCACGGGCGCCCAGAGGCGCAGCGACGACTTCGCCTTCAACGCGATGCCGAGGGTGACCAGCACGGTGGCCAGGGCCGTGACTGCCGCGGACGAGGACGGCATGCCTTCCGGTACCCGATTCAGCATGTCGAACGCGATGGGCATCACCGTGACCGAGATCAGCATGATGACCGTCCCGGAGACCGCCGGCGTCAGAATCCTGCGCAACAGGGAAAGGCGTGCGGACAGCAGGAACTGGAACAGCGATGAGATGATGATGAGCGTCGCCATCAGCGCGGGGCCGCCTTGCGCGAGCGCCCCGATGCAGACCGCGATAAAGCTGCCCGACGTACCCATCATGAGTACGTAGCCCGCGCCGATGCGGCCGACTCGAATGGCCTGAATAACCGTGGTCGTGCCGCTGATCGCCGCCGCGGCGAACACCCCCCAGGTCAGGAAGGATTCGCTGGCGCCGCCGGCCCGGCTCACGATGGCCACGGTCAGGACCACGCCCCCGACCGTAAGCAGGGCGATCTGGAGTCCCAGTCCGATGGTCAGGAGAAGCGGTGGACGTTCGTCCGCTTCGTAGCGTACGCTTGACTGGCGGGCTGAAGCATCTGTGTTCATGCAGGGTCCTGTCGTAATCCAGCGCTACAGCCTTGTTACCGCAGAGACTGGAATCGGTTTGTCGACGGGGTCTGGAAAATGCTCACAGGGTTAGGAAAATAAATGCACGTGCCATCGAGTCAAGGCATTCCATTGTAGATAAATCCGGCGTACACCGCTGGCGTATACCGCTGGCGTACACCGGGCGCGCCGATCGGTCCGCTATCGACGTGATGCGTCCGGATCCGGCTGCCGGACTTCGACCTGGAGGGTGATGATATCCGTGTCGTGGTACTGCTGATGGTGGACCGAAGTAGCGAAGTGCCTCAGGAGGCGCAGCGACACCTCCATTTCCTCGGGCGTTTCCACGGCTCGCGCGTCGCCAAGCAGCTCGATCCTGTCCTGGAGGTTGCCTTCGCCGGTGGCCGCGACAAATTCCAGGATCGCTCTCTCGTCCTCCCGGCGTACGACCAGGAGCAGCCGACGGCGCTGGCCGGTCTCGCTTTCCCGTGGATTCAGCGTCAACAGCGTTTCCTCGCTGGCCGCCACGAGCCGGTCCGCCGTCTCCTTGGCCCAGCCCTGCCGGATGGCGAATGCTTCCAGAAATGCCCGGATCTTCGACAGTGCCGCGAGATCGAAGGCGGCCTCCATCCGGTACCGGCGGGGAGCGGCCAGTTCCAGGAACAGCGTCATGAGGATCGCCGCAAGCCCTCCTGAAGTCATCCCGTTCCGCAGGAAACCGCCCGCGAAGTCGGCAACCAGCGCCGGATAGATCGCGTCGTTCTGAAAACCCACACCGATCCAGAAGCCAACCCCGACGACTAGCCCCTTTCGGTAGTCGATCCCGTCCTGCACGACCAGCTTCATGCCGATGAGGAAGAGGATGGCCAGCAGCACGAGCAGGAAACTGCCGACGACCGGATTCGGTATGGCGAGGACCACCGCCGGGACCTTCGGCACAAACGCGACGAGGATATAGATGATCCCAACGACCAGCCCGACCGTGCGGGAGGCTACGCCGGTCAGTTCCGTCACCGCGATGCTCGAGGAGTAGGTGGTGTTGGGAATCGTGCCCAGCAGACCGGAAAGGATGTTGCCCGTGCCGTCCGCGGCCAGGGCGCCCTGCACCGCCCGGTAGTCCACGGCCCGGGGCCGGCGCCACGATATGCGCTGGATCGCGACCGAGTCACCGATCGTATCGACGGCATCCACCAGTGTTACAAACAGGAAAGCGGGCACCAGCGCCCAGAATGCGGTGCCGAAGGAGAGATCGATACCCGGCCAGTGGCCGTCCGGCAGTCCGAGCCAGGCCGCGGCGATCACGCGCTCCGTGTCGTACAGGCCATAGTATCCGCCTACGATGGATCCCGTGACCATGCCGATAACAGGCGCCCATAGCCTCAGCGACGACTTCGCCTTCAATGCGATGACTATGGTGACCAACAGGGTAGCGAGCACCATAACGGGTGCGGACGACTCGGGGAACCCTTCGGGAACATCGCCCAGCATCCTGAAGACGACGGGCGTGATCGAGACCGGGATCAACATGATGACCGTACCGGTGACGACCGGCGTCAGGATCCGGCGAAGCAGCGAAAGACGGGCGGAAAGCAGGAACTGGAAAAGCGACGAGACGATGATGAGGGTTGCCATCAGCGCGGGACCGCCCTCCAGCACGGCTGAAATGCAGATCGCGATGAAACTGCCCGACGTGCCCATCAGGAGCACGTAGCCTGCTCCGATGCGTCCTACGCGCAAAACCTGGATGATCGTGGTCGTTCCGGTGATGATGGCAGCGGCGAAAACCGCCCATACTAGATAGTCCTCGCCGGCGCCTCCGGCGCGGCTCACGATGGCGACTTTCAGGAACACGCTACCCACGGTGAGCAGGGCGAACTGGAGACCGAGTCCGATGGCCAGGAGAAACGGAGGTCTTTCGTCCGCCTCGTATCGAACGCCGGACTGGTGGTTTGGGCTATCGTTGACCATGGACCATTAAGCCAGTTCGAACAGCCGCTGCCAGGCTTCGTGCCCGGTGGCGACCTTCTCAGGATGCGACCGGCTGCGGGCGATAAAGCCCGGGACATCGTCCCTTCCGGTGGGCTTTCGCCAGTCGCTATACCGGATATCCAGGCTCCATCGTATGTGATCAGAGTAATTTGGCGCGGAACGATGCACCGTGGTGTGCTGCAGCAGGAGCACGCCGCCCCTGGGAATGGGACAGGATACCCGCTCTCCTGCAGGCAGGGCGCCGGGAACGATGTTCTCGGGTGAATCGTCGAACGGTAGGCGTTCGCTGCGGTGGCTGCCGCGGATGACCTCCAGGCAGCCGTTGTGTTCGTCCGTATCCACCAGCGGCAGCCAGAAATTAACCATGAACGTCTGCATCACGTCCGGATCCAGGAACCCGATGTCCTGGTGCCAGTCTACGACGGAAGTCCGGTCCGGAAGCTTGGCCCGGGAGTTGAACTGGGGGTGGACGAGGATCTCCGGGCCGATGAGGGATTCGACCACGTCCAGGATCTCGGGCAGGGTCATGACGTGAAACATCCCCGCGGTTTTCCGTTTTCCCAGCACGGCTTCGAGCAATTCACGACACTGGCCGTCCATGGCCTCATGGATCCGGTATAGTCTCCGCTCGAAGGGTTCGCCTGCAAACCGTTCCGACAGCCTCCCTTCCGCGTGATACCGCTCCGCCCACGCATCGACGACCTGGTTCAATTCCGCGATCAATGGATCGAGCGAAGCGGGGTCGAACAGCCCTTCGATGGGCAGGAAGCCGTCTTCGAGATACTGGTTTTTCTGGTGGTCGGTCAGAGCGCTCGCCATGGCGCGAATCCTTCAGGTGGCTGGACCGGCTTAATTCCATCGGGGTTATGTCCATTGATGCGACAAAACGATATGATTATACTTTTCAAATGTCAACAACTAGGGCGCTGAAAGGAATCAGGACCGCGGCGTCCGAATGAAACCGATACCGGAGGATTTTCATGGCTTTCGACCTGGTGCTGTCGGGCGCGACGATTGTCGATCCCTCCCAGCAGAAGAACGGAAGAGGCGACGTAGGGATCACTAACGGCAGAATCGCCGCGATTTCCGATCGTATTGAAGCCGGCGCGCACACGACCATCGACGTTTCGGGTAAGTATCTTACGCCCGGCTGGATCGACCTGCACGCCCATGTTTACGCCGGCGCTACGACCTTCGGCATCAAGGCCGACGCCCTCTGCCTGGCCACCGGCGTGACGACGATCGTAGACGCCGGAAGCCCGGGATGGACGAACCTGCGCGGCTTTCTCGAGTACATCATCGAACCGTCCCGGACCGAAGTGCTCACCTTCGTCCATATCAGCAGCATCGGGCTCCTGAATTCCATGCGCGGCGAGATGGAGGACATCAAGAACGCCGATCCCGAACACACGGCCCGGGTCATTTCCATGTGGCCGCAACACTGCGTGGGCGTCAAGGTCCGTCAGGGGGCCTTCCAGGTGGGAAGCCACGGCGTGGAACCGCTCCGTCGGGCCATCGAAGCGGCCGAAATGGTGGACACCCGGGTCATGGTCCATATTGACAAGGGTGTCGCTCTGCCGGATATCCTGGAACTTCTTCGTCCGGGCGATATCGTGACCCACTGCTACCAGGGCAAGGGAGATCACATCCTCGGCGACGACGACCGGGTGATTCCGGAAGTATACGACGCAAGAAAGCGCGGCGTGTTCTTCGACCTGGGCCACGGCGCCGGGAGCTTTCATTACGGTATCGCGAAGCGCGCGGTCGAACTGGGATTCCTGTCCGACGTGATCAGCACGGACCTGCACGTCTACAGCCTGAAGTCCCCGGTGCACAGCCTGCCCGAAACGGCCTCGAAACTGCTGAACATGGGGCTGGATTTCGAGGAGATCGTACGACAGACGACCATCAATCCCGCACGTATCCTGAAACGCTCGGATGAAATCGGAACGCTGAAGGAAGGAAGCGTCGCCGACATCGCCGTTTTCAGCGTGGAGGAGGGGCATTATACCTTTACCGATGCCCACGGCAGGGAGGAAACCGGCGGAAGCATGATCACGCCGCAACTTACCGTGCGGGCCGGTCGGGTTTATTATCCGGATGACGTGAAAGAAGAGGTCAAGGAGACGGAGCGCCGGGCCCAGGAAATGGTAGATATCACCGGGGTGCCCTACGGGGCCATTCGGGACATCAGGAAGGTGAGGTGAACCCGAAATCAATGTGCATTTCGGCGGCGAATATCCGAGGGTTTATACTGCGGATTAGTTTAGTACGATTAGTACTATAGTTATTAATATTACTTTTGATAATAATGTTACGATCAATATCAACACGAATCAGATAAGACTGATGAAAAAGTAGACCGGACGGAATGAAAGGGCAAAAGGACTGAAGAAGGAAGTGGAAATGCCGAGACGCGGGAAAGTGGAAGCGCGGATGACGCCGCAAATGAGCGATAGTACGTTTCGTATTAAAGAAGAATGGAGAGCCGGACCTGACCAAAAAACGCACTGGATGAAAGAAGACTGGATGAAAAGAAGGATGAAACCGGAATCCGCCCCATGAAACCACACCTGAAACCTTTTTCCAACCCAGTAACCCATCCCGAGGGAGGCTGCCGGCTATGACCCCGAAAATCACTAAAATCGAAACCGTTGTTTTTCAGTACACCGTCGAAAACATGGGCGTGGACTATAACGGATTTAACCTGGTGTACGAGAAAGGCGCCACGCGCAAGCTCGGCGGTGGCCTGTTGCGGATACACACCAACCTGGGGATCGTCGGCGAATACCTGGGCGGTCCCTCGCCGTCGGGACCGGCGGTCCAGTACCTGCTGGGCAGCAATCCTTTCGAACGGGAAAAGACCTACAATGATCTGAAGCGCGGGCTGCGGCACACTGACCGCACCCAGATCGGCGCGGTGGACGTGGCGTTGTGGGACTTCGCGGGCAAGTACTACAACGCGCCCGTCTACCAGTTGCTGGGCGGTTACAGGACCTCCCTGCCGGCTTACGCGAGCACGTACCACGGCGACGAAAACGGTGGGCTGCATACGCCCGAGGCCTTCGCGGACTTCGCCGAACAGTGCCGGGACCTGGGATACCGCGCCTTCAAGATCCATGGCTGGGGCAACGCCCCCATCGAGCGCGAGGTCGCCAACGTGAAAGTCACGGGAAAGCGCGTGGGAGACGGCATGGACCTCATGATCGATCCCGCCTGCGAATACAATACCTGGGCGGACGCGCTCAAGGTGGGCCGGGCCTGCGACGAAGCCGGATTCTTCTGGCTGGAGGATCCCTACAAGGACGGCGGCGTGTCCATATTCGGCCACAAGAAGCTGCGGGAACACATCACCACGCCGATTCTGCAGACCGAGCATATCTTCGGCCTGGAGCAGCACGTCGATTTCGTCGTCAACGGGGGAACGGACTTCGTGCGGTCCGGAGTCTACGAGGACGGCGGCATCACCGGCGTGATGAAGATCGCCCACGCGGCCGAGGGACTCGGGCTGGACATGGAACTCCACGGCGGCGGCCTCGCACACCGCCATATCATGGCATCCGTCCGGAACAGCAACTACTACGAACTGGGGCTCGTGCATCCCGGGATTAAGAAGACCAAGCCGCACGTTTACGCGCCCGAATTCACCGATGAGCTCGAGAACATCGATGAACACGGATGCGTTCCCGTCCCCCAGGGTCCGGGTCTGGGCGCCGAGATCGATCGGGACTACATCGAGGCGCATCGGGTGAACACGATCGTGCACGAGGCGTAGACGGACAGGAGGAGTGATCGCGCCCGCGTCTACGCAACCGCTTCTACGCGCTTGCCAGCATTTCTCGTACCCGCTTGACGACCTGTTTCTCGTCGCGGGTCATTTTCTCCAACTCGTACATGTCGTCCGAGAGCTTCCCGCGGTGCTCCTCCAGTGGATACAGGTGGGGCAGGTCGAAGAACCAGCTAAAGACGTACCGCTGGAAGATGTTCAGGCGGGGATAGTCCCGGGTCCACGGACTGGCGTTGTGCAACAGACGGGTAGAGAAGATGATGACGTCCCCCGCCTTCATGGGGATCGTAATCGAAGTGGGAGGATCGTGCTCGACGGGTAGACCTTCCGGCTCGGGAATCGTGGATTTATGGCTGCCGGGGACCAGGCAGAATCCCGTGCCGGGCGGCACGTCGGCCAGGGCGACCCAGGTGGCCAGGTGGCTGCAGTAGATCTCGCCGTCCGCCACCTGGAAATCGTTGTTGGGATTGCGGAATCCGTGGGTGACCTTGACCCCGTCGTCATCCCGGTGAAAGCGCAGTTCTTCCGGGCCCTTGACCATGTGGGTGAATACGCAGTGCATCAGGCGGGGACAACCCCAGGTCAACCCGGCTACCACGCGGATGATCTCCGGGTTCATGTTGAGCCGCTGGAACACCTCGTGGCCGTAGTGGATATGGCCGATATGGGTCTTGTTCGGCTCCTGGCGCCCCCGCTTGAGTGGAGCGGGAATGTCCTTCTCGTCCGCGGTCAGCCAGCCGTCCAGGACCGGGCGCATCTCGGACAGGTCGGCGTCCGGAACGACGCCAGGCAGCAGCAGGTAGCCCTGCAGCTCGAAATGCCACTTCTCTTCCGGTGTCAGGAAAGGCACCGGGGTCTGTGTCGTCATACCCGTTCCAGTCTCCATACGTCCGACCCCATGTGACTGCCCGCGACGACCCAGAGCGCATCGCGGTACACGAAGACACTGGCCGCGTGCCGGGCCGGCCAGGGCGTGTCCGGTACTTCGAACCAGTCTGTGCCGTCGGACGAGTACCAGACGTCATTCAGGTTAACGCCGTTCCAGCCCGCCAACACCCACATCCGGCCGTCGAACACGGCGGTCCCATGATACTGCCGCGGCGACCAGGGTGCGTTACGGCTGTGGCACGCCCAGTGGACGCCGTCGGACGTACTCCACACATCATTGTGAAACGTCCGATCGGGCGTGTCCGGCGTTTCGTACGTACCGCCGCCGAGTACCCAGAATCGACCTCGATGCACGACGCTTCCGCCCACCATCCCGCGGGGCGCCCACCTGGGCTTGTTCGACTCTAGCCTCGTCCAATCTGATCCGTCCGCCGAGACCCACACGTCATCGTAGAAACGGTCCTTGCCACCGGCTAAACCGGGCATGGTCTGGCCGCCCCAAACCCAGAGTCTGTCCATCCAGGCCGCTGCGCCGTGCAGCACGCGGGGCGACCAAGGGGCTTCTTCGAGCACGCAGTGCCAGTCCCGACCGTTGGCCGACGACCAGACATCGCCCTGGTGATACCCCTGGTTGGCGTCGCCGCCGATCAGCCACATGCGACGGTCGTGAACGGCGTATCCGCCCGTGTGTCTGCCCGCCCAGTCCCGTTTCGGATCGAAGGATTCGTCGACGTAAGTGTTGGGTTTTAGCGGCGACCAGTCCCGCCCGTCGGTGGACCGCCAGACATCATTGCTGCAGACCCTGGGGAAATGGAGCTTGTCGCGCGGATTCCAGCCGCCGATCAGCCACATGGCGTTGTCGAAAACCAATGCGCCGGCCCCGTCGCGGGGTGCGAAGGGGGCACGGGCAGTCACCTGCGTCCAATGATAGTCCAAATCACGCGCCCGGTATCGCGTCCAGGTCTTTACTGCATTGCTCCAACACGCCCATCAGGCTGAAATCGCCGCCCCATGGCACGAGACTGGCGCCCAGGCCGCGGTAGTGGGCGACCTGTTCGGGGCTGCCCGCCGTGATGCCCCAGGCCTTGCCGTGCCGTTCGGCCGCATCCGACACCCGGGAAATGGCATCGTCCAGCGTCCAGTTGACATTGGGGTCGGTTTCCAGGCGATGCGTCAGGTCGGCGGGGCCGATGAATACCACGTCGATGCCCTCCACGGCCGCGATGGCGTCCACGTTGCGCAGCCCTTCCACGGTCTCGATCTGGCCGACGATGAAGGTCTCCCGATTGGCATCTTCGAAGTAAGTCGTTCCTTCTTTCCACACCTCGATACCGAAATCACCGTCAATGCCAGCGCCGTCGATGCCCCGGTTGCCCAGGGGAGGGAACTTCGCGCAGTCGACGACGTGGCGCGCGACGTCCGCAGTCGACATGAAAGGGATCATGAAACCCGTGGCGCCGTCTTCCAGATACCGGTACAGGTGAGTCCTTTCCAGGGTCGGCGGACGCACCATGCAGTCGATGTCGTGCTGCTTGCACATGGCCAGAATGGACTGGACCTCCCGGGCATCCATGGCGCGGTGTTCCAGGTCGAACCAGAGGCCGTCGTATTTGAAGTGGGCTGCATAGCGAATGTAGAAGGGCAGATAGTGGCCGAGACCGGCCATCCGGACGAAGCCGGAGGAGCTAAGCTTGGACAGGACCTTGCTCTTGCGCATGCCGGATCCTTTCGGGGAAACCGCAGGAAATGGAGTCAGGATCGAAAAGCGACCGTCTGGCAGTGAATCAGTGCGGAGATTATCCACGTCCCGCGGTGCGGTGTCAAGGCCTATTGGCTACCATAGACTGACAGTACGGGAATCGAGAACTATTCGTACAGGCTAACTGCTTATGCGGGTTAACCGTGCTTAACCTTTGATAAAACTGTCCTCAGCCTGGACAGCACGGAGTTGGAGTACAACGTGCTTGTTGCTTATCGATATACGATATATATTGAAATTACGATCAGTTTATAAGACTAATACGACGTAAGAATATGGTATACTGAGAGAGTCAATACAGCGCCACGATCAACAATCGTAAAATGTATACGAGGTAGAGATTGTCGACTGATATTAGAAGGAGAATCCTGCCATGACGTGCCTAGACCCGGTTCACCCAGGGGTGGTGCTCAAGCACGACTTCATGGATCCTATGGGCCTGTCTTCTAATGCGTTGGCCAAGGCAGTAGGGGTAACGCCGGCCAGGATAAATGAGATCGTGCGCGGCCGTCGGGGTATATCTGCCGAAACGGCACTGCGCCTTGCTAGGTATTTCAACACGGACGCACAAAGCTGGATGAATCTACAGGTAAGATACGATCTGGCACTTGCAGAACGCATAGCTGCTTCAGACCTACTGGCCATTAAGCCGTATGACGTGGCATAATGTCAGGACGAGAGTAATCTGATCATAAACTTCATGTTCAAAAACATCCTCGACAGGGAATCCAGGAGGATTTGTTAATGGCCTTTATCAATGATCGGCTCGAACAACTCCTCAATGAGGAAGAAGGATCTGCACTTGATTTCAAGAGAGACCAGTATCCGTTTGAAGGAGCCGACAACAATACCAAAAGCGAATTACTCAAGGATATACTTGCCTTTGCTAATACTCTACGTCCAGTCACGGCTTTCATTCTAATCGGAGTGGAAGAGGTAAGGGAAGGACACAACCGAGTTGTGGGCGTAAACTGCCACTTGGACGACGCAGAACTTCAACAGTTCGTGAATAGCAAAACACAAAAACCAGTGATATTCTCATATCGATGTTACGGAGTAAATTGCCGCTATATCGGCGTTATTGAAATACCTGCTCAGGAAGGTCCGATTTATCTTACAAAGGGGTTTGGTAAACTTGAAGCAGAAAAAGTGTATGTCAGACGAGGTAGTTCGACCGATATAGCTTCCCCCGAAGAGATCGTACAAATGGGTACTATGAGGCAGTCTCGTGTCGGCGCAGGACAGGTAATATCTACAGCACAACAGCGACTGGAGCATTGGCATAAATCGGGAGAGGATCGTTTCCGCCATATACTGACTGACTCCAACGGAGTCAACTGGCCAGTTTCGATCATGGACCACCACTACCAGTTCAGTTACTTGATCTCTACAGAAAACGATGAAGTTGTAAATACCGATACACTGAAAAGAGTGCTGCAAGAAGTGGTGTCTAGAATTCATCATCCGAGTTTTGTCTGGCGTATGTTTGATCCACTTAATCAATACCCGGACAATGTAGCGAAATTCGTACCTGAAAATACCGATGGATCAGGTAAAGATGTCATTGAAGTTAATCTTACAGCAGATCCCAGCTTCGACACTTCACTCCCAGATTTCTGGCGGGTGACACCGGACGGTCGAGCTTCTCTTATTCGAGCCTACAGGGAGGACCGCCAATACAATGCCGTGAGCACAGGCAGAAGTGCAGGTACTTGGCTGTCGCCGAAACTGTTGATTTTAGAAGTCGCAGAGCTCGTAGCCCATGCAAGGCTGTTCGCACATCATTTCAATTCGGCAACGAGCATATTGTTTCTTTGTACGTGGACAGGCTTAGCGGGTCGAATGCTCGATGATTTTCGACCTGATTACCACTTAACGAGATACAATTATCAATCAAGGTCAAACCTACGTATTACCCAGAATAGATGCACGTTATCGGAGTCGACAACTGACTGGAAGACAATTGTGATCGGACTCGGTCGTCCGGTGCTTCGTCTTTTTGATTTTCCAGACTGTGACCAAGCCTTCGTAGAAGAGTGTTGCCACGGACTGTCAATACAAGGTGAGTGAGGGTTTACCGCAGAACGTTGCGAGCCCTAAAGAACAAACGGGTAGAGGCATAGAACGGCTTGACCCTGATTTATAGCATCCGTATTTTGCGGATCAAAGACTCCTTTTTAGAACCCATTTCAAAATTACACCAGTTGGTACCTTAATGCGCTAATGGTCCGGGGTTTTCAGTACCAAGTGTATAGTCCATATGCCTGACCACAGCTACTTCTCCAACCTAATCTGGCAGATTGCCGACCTGCTGCGCGGTCCCTATCGCCCGCCACAATACGAGCGTGTCATGCTACCGATGACTGTGCTTCGGCGTTTCGACTGCGTACTCGCTCCGACTAAGCCCGCTGTCCTAGCTGAGTATGAGCGCTGGCGTGGAAGACTCCAAGGCGACGCGCTCGACGCAAGACTAAACAAAGCAGCCGGACAACGCTTCCATAACCACTCCCAGCTTGATTTCGAGAAACTGAGAGGTGACCCGGACAACGTCGCCCGGCACCTCGCCAGCTATATACAGAGCTTTTCGTCTAACGTGCGACGCATCTTTGAGTACTTCGAGATTGAAACCGAGATCGAAAAGATGCAGGAATCCAACATCCTGTACCTCGTTCTATCAAAGTTCTCGGACGTTAACCTGCACCCCAATGACGTTCCAAACGATCAAATGGGACTCATCTTCGAGAATCTAATCCGTAAATTCAACGAGTTGGCTAACGAGACCGCTGGCGATCACTTCACGCCGCGTGAAGTGATTCGGCTCATGGTAAACATCCTCTTCATCCACGATGACGAACTACTCGCCACACCTGGCACCGTGCGCAAGCTTCTTGACCCTGCTTGTGGTACCGGCGGTATGTTGGCCGAGGCACAAAACTACCTGCGAGAGCACCACAGCGCTGCACAGCTTTATGTATACGGACAGGACTACAACAGTCGCGCTTTCGCCACCGCTGCATCTGACATGCTGATGAAGCAGGTTAATCACAATGGCGGCGGCGAAATATACTTTGGCGACAGTTTCACCGAAGATCGGGTCGAGAATGAAACCTTCGACTACTTCCTCACCAATCCACCTTACGGCGTGGACTGGAAAAAACAGAAAAACAAAATCCAAGAAGAGCATGATAAGTTCGGGTTCGAGCGTCGATTCGGTGCCGGGCTCCCGCGTGTGAACGACGGTTCATTTCTGTTCCTGCAACACATGGTTCATAAATTCGAACCTGTGTGCCCAGACAAGCACAAACACGGTTCGCGACTAGCCATCGTGTTTAGCGGCTCGCCTCTCTTTACCGGCGGCGCCGGATCGGGCGAGAGCGACATTCGCAAATGGATCATCGAGAACGACTGGCTCGAAGGTATCATTGCACTGCCAGAGCAGATGTTCTACAACACCGGTATTGGCACCTACATATGGGTTATTACCAATCGCAAGGAAAAACGCCGTGAAGGCAAGATTCAACTGCTCGACGCACGAGACCTATGGACTGCGGGTGGGAGCGAGGAAAATAGGCGCAGTCTTGGGGATAAGCGTCGTCATATCTCTAAGGACCAAATAGAGGAGATCGTGCAACTATACGGTCGCTACGAAAACAACGACCGCTCCTTGCTTTTCGACAATGTTGACTTCGGCTACACGCGTCTGACCGTAGAGCAACCCCTGCGCTTGCGCTACCAAATGACCATTGAAGACAAAGCCCGTTTTCTCGATGCGTGCCCCTACCTGCTCGACGATGTGCAAGAAATCGATAAGACGCTAGGACGTGAACCGAAACTCGATTGGAACGCAACATGGAAGAGAATCGCCGATCTCCTACGTGTGCGTCAATCGCGTTGGAAGAAGGCTGAACAGAGGCTTTTCCGGGATGTTTTCACTGAAAAGGACCCAAAGGCCGAGGCGGTAAAGAAGGATGCCCGGGAAAATAGCTACGAGCCCGACACTGAATTGCGCGACTTTGAAAACGTGCCACTTAAAGACGATATCGACGCGTATTTCGAGCGTGAAGTGCGCCTCCACATCCCTGACGCCTGGATGGACCGTGACAAAGAAAAGGTAGGTTATGAAATCAATTTCAACCGCTACTTTTATAAGTACACCCCTCCACGTCCACTTGAGGAAATCGACGCAGACCTGAGGGAGGCAGAGGATGAGATTATGCGGCTATTGGGGGAGGTAATGGCGTGAGAACGGACCATAGTCCGCAACTTCGTCATGTCTTTTTGGTAACAAGCGGAGCCACACCAGCAAGCGGGAATCCTGAGTACTGGGACGGCGAGATTCCTTGGGTCACGCCGGAGGATTTGAGTAATAGGAAAAGCTATTGGCTTCAGAATACTCGCCGAAAGATTACACATGCTGGTTACGAGTCCTCTGGTGCAACAATGGCTCCCGCCTCTTCGATTGTACTATCGAAGAGAGCGCCGATCGGGCAACTCGCAGTGCTCAAGCAGTCTGCGTGTTCGAACCAAGGCTGCTTTCTGCTAACGCCGCGATACGACGCCGACACGCGGTTTTACTACTACTGGCTCTCCTGCAAAGTCAGACTTCTCCAGGCTCTTGGCCGTGGTTCAACTTTCATGGAAATCAGCGCGGATGACCTAAGGTCGATTCGTATTCCCACCCCTTCTCCGCGCCAGCAACGCACCATTGCCAACTACCTCGACCGCGAGACGGCGCGGCTAGATGCGCTGATTGCCGAAAAAGAGCGGTTGCTGCACTTACTGGCTGAGAAGCGACGTGCGCTCATCACCCGCGCAGTCACCCTTGGTCTCAATCCAGATATCCGGCTCCGAGACTCCGGTATAACTTGGCTTGGAGAGATTCCAGCACATTGGGAGACTGAACGCGCTAGATGGTTGTTCAGGGAACGTGATGAGCGCTCTGATACAGGAGCAGAATATCTCCTCACTGTATCGCACCTCACCGGGGTGACTCTTCGTTCAGAGAAGGACGTCAACATGTTCGAAGCGGCGAGTAAAGAGGGGTATAAGATCTGCTTCTCGGGTGATCTCGTAATCAATACAATGTGGGCGTGGATGGGCGCGATGGGAGTGTCGCCCTTAGACGGTATCGTTAGTCCGTCCTATAACGTCTACGAACCTGGAGATCGTCTTGATCCAAGTTACATCAATGCCCTGGTCCGCTTATCGGCGTTCGCTCAGGAAGTAATGCGATATTCAAAGGGGGTATGGTCATCCCGGCTTCGCCTCTATCCGGAAGGTTTTTTCGCGATTGCACTTCCTGTACCCCCGGTCAGCGAGCAGAACGAAATCGTAGCTCACATTGCAAATGAGACCTGTAAGTCGGATCAGTTGCGCACCGCGACCGAAAGGACTGTAGTGTTGCTCAAAGAGCGCAGGGCGGCACTCATCTCAGCGGTAGTTACCGGCCAAATTGATGTGGGACAATAACATGGAAATCAACTCGCTGAAGCTTGCCAACATCCGTGCAATTGAAGCTGCTGAATTTCGTTTTCAGGCTGGATTCAACTTGATCGTCGGAGCTAACGGCGTAGGAAAAAGTACCGTTTTGGATGCGCTGCGAATCTGCCTATCTCGGATACTCCCCTTGGCGACAGATTCTCGTGCAAAGGCGATGTCGTTCGATATCAGCGACATACGTAACAACTTTCCGTTCTTGGATGCGGAACTGTCAATGACAATTGGTTGTGAGAAGTTTCGTTTTACGCGACGCCAGTGGCGCGATGTGTTTGCGGCAGATAATGCCGAATACCTCAAGAAACTCAGACGGAAGATTATGGAGTCAGAACGGCTACGTGACCGAGCACGAAGTCTTCTACGTGAACTTGAGGAACCCCATGGGGTTTCTGACTCTGACACCTTTGCGCCGTCAAAGTCAGAACTTAAGAACACCGCCTACGCTGCTTCGGTTGCCCCAAACTGTGTTTTTTTCTCTACCAATCGATCCGTGGTTTCAAATTCTAAAGTAACCAAATCGAGGACGGCTGGAGGTAAGTCAGCAGCTTATGCAGAGGCTCTTGTCTCTCGACCGATGCACATCGCTCATTTTGCCAACTGGATGCGAGTTCAGGAGACTCTCGCAGAGGAGCAAAATGAAGCAAAGCGACATTTACAGGTGCTGCGATCGGCGGTAACTAGATTCCTGCCAAACTATGAGAGCCTTCGTCCTGACGACGAGAAATCAACACGTCTAATGATAAAACAGGGGGAGAACGAACTTGATGTGGGCCAATTGTCGGAAGGCGAGCGCGGTGTATTGACTTTAGTCCTTGACCTTGCTCGACGACTGTCCCAAGCAAATCCATCACTCGACGACCCACTACGGGAAGGTCATGCAATCATTCTGATCGACGAGATCGACCTGCACCTACACCCGAAGTGGCAGCGACAGATCGTTCACAAGCTTACTGAAACCTTTCCACTTTGTCAGTTCATTGCGACGACCCATTCGCCGCAGGTCATCGGCGAAGTGCCTCACGAATGCATCCAGATCATCGCGGAGGACGGTGAGGTCTATTCGCCAACTTACTCCTTTGGCGTCGATTCAAGCCGGGTCTTGGAAGAGATTATGGACGCGGATCCGAGAACATCGGAGGTGAGGGAACTACTGTCGCGGTTGTCTCAAGTGATTGGAAAAGAGCAGTTTAACCAAGCTCTCGGCCTGATAGACCAACTCGCCGTCCGCTTAGGAGACGACGACCCCGAAGTAACACGTCTACGTACCCTACTTGAATTCATGGAGGGGGAATGAGGACGATCACCAAAGGCGTCGAGCCTCCAAGTCTCATGCAGCATCGTTTGACGCGGTACTGCGACTACGGCAACTACGCAGACAAGGCCGTGCTTCGGGAGGCAATGGTGAGGGAGCAACGCGGGCTGTGTTGCTATTGCATGAGGCGGATTCACAGTGACACGACTACAATGAAGATTGAGCACTGGCGCTGCCAGAGTCGTTATCCGACGGAACAACTCAACTATCGCAATCTTCTCGCTGCTTGTTTGGGTGGTGAGGGCCGGCCACCACACCTCCAGCACTGTGACACGAAAAAGGGAGATAACGATATCCTATGGAATCCAGCTAATCCTTTACATCATATCGAAACGCGGCTTCGATATGATGTAGATGGCAGTATCCGATCAGATGATCCCACGTTTGACGCCCAACTCTGCCAGGTGCTGAACCTCAACCTCGCGCAACTAAAGAACAACCGAAAAGGCGTTCTCGATGCAGTTCTTGAATGGTGGCGTCACATGAAAGCAAAACTCAATGGTCCGGTACCGCGAATGAGGTTTGAACGGGAACGTGATCGGTGGCTCCCTCAGACAGGAGAACTAAAGCCATACTGTCAGGTCGTCATATCGTGGCTAGATCAGCGCTTGAAAAGAATGTCCACATGAGCAATTCTAGGCATTCGGAATCCGCCTTCGAAACCATCATCGAAACCCACTTACGCCAGGGCGGATACATTGCCATTGCTAAAGACGGCTTCGACCGCGAACGGGCAATCTTCCCTCAAACCGTACTCGCTTTCATCCGCGAAACCCAACCCTCTGAATGGGCCAGATTAGAAAAACTCCACGGCGACCAGACCGGCCAGCAGATTCTCTCGGACCTATGCAAGTGGATGGACACCAATGGCTCGCTTGCGACGCTCCGCCACGGCTTCAAGTGCTACGGTCGGACACTCTATGCAGCGTTCTTCAAAGCCGCCCACGAACTGAACCCAGAGCTTGAGGCCCGCTACGCAGCTAACCAGCTCGGAATCACTCGCCAACTCCGTTTCTCCCCTCAGTCGGAAAAGTCACTCGATGTAACACTGAGTCTGAACGGTATCCCTATCGCCACGGTGGAACTCAAGAACCCGCTTACCGGTCAGGCAGTAGCAGACGCGATCCACCAGTACCGGCGAGACCGCAATCCACGAGAGCCGATCTTCGAGTTCAAACGCCGCACGCTCGTACATTTCGCTGTCGATACCGAGTGCGTACGTATGACCACGCGCCTGGCCGGCGACGCAACTCACTTCCTGCCCTTTGACAAGGGATCCGAAGGCGGCACCGGGAATCCGCACGATCCGGCGGGTCGTAGCTATCGTACGGCCTATCTCTGGGAGGAAGTACTCGCCCGGGACAGCCTGCTCGACATACTCGCCCGGTTCATCCACTTGCAGACCGAAGAGAAGCGCGACGACCAGGGTCGCAAGGTGAAGGCAGAAACGATGATTTTCCCTCGCTATCATCAGCTTCATGCCGTTCG
This sequence comes from Gemmatimonadota bacterium, assembly GCA_009841265.1. Classification (NCBI taxonomy): domain Bacteria; kingdom Pseudomonadati; phylum Gemmatimonadota; species Gemmatimonadota bacterium. The sequence goes on from VXMB01000009.1 coordinate 1,049,314, forward strand.
CCTACTGGTGCAGAAGGCTCGCTGCGAAGGCGTCGGCAACAACTATCTCATAGAGCATTCGGCCGGCAGCGGTAAAAGCAATACGATCGGCTGGCTCGCCCACCGTCTTGCTTCCCTGCACAACGAGTCAAACGAGCGTGTCTTCGACAGCGTGATCGTGGTGACCGATCGCGTTGTACTGGACCAGCAACTGCAAGACACGATCTACCAGTTCGAGCACAAGCTCGGTGTCGTACAGAAGATTGACGCGCATTCCCGGCAGCTTGCCGAGGCCCTGGGAAACGCTGTCCCTATTATCATCACCACGCTCCAGAAATTTCCGTTTGTTTCGCGGCAATTGCTCAAGATAGCCGAGGAGCACGGCGTTGAAGGGACAGGCGTACTGCCCACTCGACGCTGCGCCGTCGTCATCGATGAAGCGCACAGTTCGCAGGGTGGGGAGACGGCGACGGATCTCAAGGAGGTCCTTGGGGGTGAAGATCTCCAAGAGGAAGCTCGGAATCGCGCCGAGGAGGAAGGCCACGAGGATCAGGAGGAACTGTTCCGCAGCATGGCCAAGCGCGGTCGGCAGGCGAATCTGAGTTTCTTCGCATTCACGGCCACGCCCAAACATAAAACCCTTGCCGTATTCGGCCAGAATGGGGAACCAGTTCACCGGTACACGATGAGGCAGGCCATTGGGGAAGAGTTCATCCTCGACGTGCTCGAGAATTACACCACGTACGCGACATACTTCAAGCTGCTCAAAGCGTGCGAAGACGATCCGAACGTAGAGCGTAAGAAGGCGGCGCTTGCGCTCGCGCGTTTCTTACGCCTGCACCCGCACAATATAGCTCAGAAGACCGAGGTGATGGTCGAGCACTTCCAAGCGGTTACTCGGCATAAAATCCGCGGTCGGGCTAAAGCGATGGTCGTCACTGGATCCCGACTTGAGGCGGTACGCTACAAGCAGAGTTTTGATCGCTACATCAAGGAGAAGGGATACGCGATCAAAACCCTGGTAGCCTTCTCAGGAGAAGTCCGTGACGATAAGCTCCCGGAAGTAACGTACACCGAAGAGAAGATGAACTCCGGCATCCGGCAGAAGGAACTTCCCGAGAAGTTCGCGACCAAGGAGTATCAGGTGCTACTCGTCGCGGAGAAATACCAGACCGGTTTCGACCAACCGCTCCTGCACACGATGTACGTGGATCGGCGACTTGCCGGCATTCAGGCGGTCCAGACGCTCTCCCGGCTGAACCGTATCCATCCCCACAAGGAGGACACTTTCGTCCTCGATTTCGTAAATGACCGGGAAGAAATCCGCGAGGCGTTCAGTGTCTACTACGAAGGAACGGAGATGGGAGAGGAAGTGGACCCGGCACGTATGTATGAGGTCAAGGAAGAACTCGACGCATCTGGTATCTATCTCGGTGAAGAGGTTGAACAGTTTTGTGCCGTTTACTTCAAACCTAAAAAGCGTCATAACATTCAGGATCACCAAGCTATGAACGCCGCACTCGATCCTGCCGTAACGAGATTTGCAGATCATCGGAATGACGACGAGGCCGAGGCCGAACACTGGCGCGCAAAGGTACAGGCTTTTCGCAACCTCTACGGTTTCCTGAGCCAGATCATCCCATACCAGGATTCGGATCTGGAACGCTTGTACGTTTTCCTTCGCCACCTGGCCGCCAAGCTGCCCAAGCGTGGGACCGGTCCAGCCTATCGGTTTGACGACGAGGTGCGACTCGAGTATTACCGCCTGCAGAAAATTACTGAAGGCTCAATTTCCCCTACGGAAGGTGAATCGCGGGTGTTGGATGGACCGACCGAGGTCGGTAGCGGTGCCGCCCATGAGGAGTCGATGCCGCTTTCTCAGCTCATTGACGTTGTCAACGAACGCTTCGGTACCGATTTCAATCAGGCGGACCAACTCTTCTTCGATCAGATCGTCGAAGCGGCCATGAGCGACGAAAGACTGCGCCAAGCAGCCGCGGTGAATCCGGAGGACAAATTCGAACTGGTATTCAGGAATACGTTACAGCAACTCTTTGTCGAGCGTATGGACCAGAACGAGGAGATATTTGTACGCTTCATGAACGACCAGTCGTTTCAAAAGGTGGTCAACGAATGGCTTTCCTCTCAGACGTATCAGAAGCTTCGAAAGGTGGATGAGGAACCGCCTACCGCTGGATCTGGTATGTACCCACCCGAGTTGAACGTTGTAGCAGGTGACCCTGAAGAACGTTACGTCAACTGCGTACCCCTAGTGCCGCTCAGGATCGCAGCCGGTACCTTTAGCGATAAGCAGTACATAGAAGAACAGGATTTCGATTGGGTGGCCTTCAATACAAGCCATCGCCTACGACAGGGGATGTTCGTCGCACAGGTCGAGGGCGAGTCGATGTTGCCGACCATACCAGACGGTGCGTACTGCCTGTTCCGAGCCCCGGTGGAGGGTACTCGCCAGGGCAAGACCGTGCTGGTCCAACTAAGGGACGCCATCGACCCGGAAACAGGGGCACGCTTCACCGTCAAACGGTACGAAAGCGAAAAGGTGATGGAGGACGATTCATGGCAACACACCAAAATCACACTTAAACCAATTAACCCGGAGTTTAATCCTATCATTCTTACCGAGAGCGACGAAGGTGATGTAGCAGTAATAGCAGAATTTCTCGAAGTGGTAACCGCTCCCGATGAAGCAGATCGCGAAATCTAGCCGGATTCCAGGTACATCCTGGTCTTCGAAGCAGTCCTTAAAAACTAGCCCGCAGGTACATCCTCCATCCACTTGTAATGTCCTTCCGACGAGACGATCCCTCTATCGCAGTCACTCCTGTCATTTCGTGATCTTCGTTACATTCCTACGCATAGGTACTCAGTAATCGTGTTTACTACTGACACAATGTTGGCAAAGGAATACTTAAATGTTGTCAGAAGAGGAATTTAGACTGCAGGGTTATTCCACAAATTCTCTAGAGATGCTGGAAACAACAGAAGGACAGCTCAATGCTGTTTTTGCATGTTTCGGATCGGCGGCTCAGCACGGACAGTATTTCGAAAAAGCCCTTGGTGAGTTCATAGTTAAAATTAAGCATGTACTTGAGCCTGCTACACCAGAGAAGCACATACAAGCCGCCAAGAGTCGGCTTGCCAGAAAAACAATAGGACAACTCCTGAAAATCATGGGTAATCATGTACAGCCAGATGCGCAGTGGGTAACCGATTTACTGCTTAAAGCCCACAAAAGCCGAAACTTTCTTATACATCATTACTTCCTTGAGCGGGAGGACAGATTCAAGACGGCATCAGGACGTAAGGCTATGTTGAACGAACTATTGAATATCCAAAAACAGATAGAGGAAGCTACAGTCCTTGTTGATGGGATGCGCTTTGCAGTAACCGAACGAGTTCTGAATCGTGATTCGGATAGCAACGAAAGCGGGACGGCTTTATTTTCGATTGAGATCAGTATAAATGAAACCAAAAAACCTTGTAATGAAGGACTTGACTTAACCACATAAAAAACAAGCTAAGTCTCTAAACTCAGCCTGATTCTGAAACAGAGGAACGCAACCATGCGAATTGTAAACATGCACGAGGCCAAGACCCATCTGTCGAGGCTCGTCCGAGACGCTGAGAACGGTGAACCGTTTATCATTGCACGGGCCGGAAAACCCGTCGTAAAGGTCATATCCGTCGACACGGCGGATCCGGATACAGGCGTAACGCATCGGATAGGTTTTCTGGATGGCCAGTTTACCGTACCCGATGATTTTGACCACATGGGTTCAGCGGAAATCAAGAAGATCTTCGAGAACGAGCAGTGATCATTCTCCCCCAACAACGGTAGGGCGGGTCTTTCTTACCGGCGCACGCTCCTACAGTCCACAGCAAACAGAAAGACGTTAAACCGATGACATCCATATCCATAACCACCCCGATGCCACCGCCCGAATGGGCGCTCCTCCAAAAGGAATCCATGAAGGCTCAGGCCCGGGCCTGCGCATACTTCTACAGCCGTTACTTCGACGAGCAGGGATACATGCGCTGCGTGCCGCGCTGGGGCGGCGACGACGGACCCGACGATGCCATCGAGAACCTGACCGGCTGGCCGACACTCTACATGATGGGCGGCCCGGAGGAACTGCTCGCCATGAGCAACCTCGCGCAGGACGGACACATCAAACAGTACACCGAGGCGAAGACGGTCGACGTACCCTTCTGCCGGGACGGGATGTACTACAAGGAGTTCCCGGTGATGTTCGACTGGCTGCACAACGGCGAGAGCATGTCGGTCTTCGGGGACCTGGGTCTCTGCGACCCGGACGCCGAGGAATTCGAACGGCGGGTGCGCCTGTGGTCCGGGTTCTACATGGACGAGGATCCCGGTGCGCGGAACTACGACCCGGAACACCGGATCATCCGCAGCCTGTTCAATGGCAGCCGCGGGCCCATGCTCCGGAAGGCCGAGCCCATTGACTGGGCGGGCGATCCTATCGAGGAGGGCCGCTTCGTCCTGGCACACGGCGAGCGCAACTTTCAGGAGATGCTGGGCCATTTCAAGGACTACACCGACGTGATCGGCGACCATCCCTCCAACATGCTGGCCACGGGACTCGCCTTTAATGCCTATGCGCTGACGGGCGAGGACAAATTCAGGGACTGGATCCTGGAATACGTGGACGCCTGGGTGGAACGTACCCGGGCCAACGGCGGCATCATCCCCACCAATATCGGGCTGGACGGCGCCATCGGCGGTGCCTGTGACGGAAAGTGGTACGGCGGGTGCTACGGATGGGGATTCACGACCGTCGCCCCGCAGGACGGCCGGACCGTGCACCGCGACACGATCCACCTGGGCCTGTCGGGCTTCAGCCACGCGCTGCTGCTGACTGGGGACCGGTCCTATGCGGCGCCGTGGAGCGAGATGATCGATCTGATTAACGAGAACGGGCGGGAAGAAGACGGCCAGATGGTGTACCCCAACAAGTATGGGGACGACGGCTGGTACAACTTTACCCCCGGACCCTATAACGTCGGTGCGATGGAGACCTGGTACTGGTCGATGACCAAGGAAGCGCGGGCGCGCTGTGCCGATGATGCGTGGGTTCGTTACTTGTCCGGTGAACATCCCACGTATCCGGAAGAGGCATTGCAGGCCGACCTGGCGTCGGTCCGGCAGAAGGTGGAGTCGGTCCGCACCGATCCCTTGACACCGGACACGCGCCTGTCCGACAATACCAACGGCTTCAACCCCGCGACGCCGAACGCGCTGTTTCAGTTGACCATGGGCGGTCCTGCCCCGAAGCGCGCCCAGGCGGTCCACTGCATGTTCCGGTACTTCGATCTCGGTAGGCGCAGGCCCGGGCTGCCGGAAGACGTTGCGGCGCTGGTCGACGCGGTCGGCGATACGAGGTCGGCGGTGACGCTGGTCAACCTCAACCCGGTAGATCCTGAGGATATCATCATCCAGGGCGGCGCCTACCGGGAACACGCATTGAAATCGGTTTCGGTGGAAAGCAAGGCCGCGGAAGCGGACGGACGGACCGTGGAAGTGGCCGGCGACTATCTCAGACTGCGGCTCGCGCCCGGCTCCGAGGCCCGCCTCGAGATCTCCATGGAACGATTTGCGAACCAGCCGACGCTGGCATTTCCCTGGTAGATCCTGTGCTAGCGACCGGTTCCTTTCCACCTCGACTACCAGTCGCGTCGGCAGTCCTGAATTTACTTCACCCCATCACCCTGAACGGGCTGTTTCCCACACCCGGCCAGATCCGCACCACGCCCAGGGTCGCCCGGACGCCGATCCAGACCCCGGTCATCAACCAGATCCAGTCCAGGGCGTGGGGACCGGCGAGCAGTCCGGCCGCACCCGTGCCGGTGGCGAGGACCACGGCGTTCCTCAGGTACCGGTAGTCCCCCGAGCCCCAGTGCAGCCCGTCGGTGGCGAAGGCCAGGGCGTTCAGCGGCTGTACGACGACGGCGATGATCCAGGCCGAATGAAAATAGGCTACCGCGGTCGTAGGTACGAGCAGATCGATGACGACCCCGCTCCCCATCCACAGGACGAGTCCCAGAAGACCACCCGACCACACGCTCCAGTGACACACGATGCGCGCCACCTTCCGTGCGCTCCTGATCCGGTCACCGCCGAGGAAGTAGGCCACCAGGCTCTGGCCCGTGACGGCCAGTGCGTCCAGCACGAAGGTGCCGAACATCCAGACCTGCCTGATCGCCTGGTGAGCGGCCCCGATGTCGGCGCCCCCGTGCGTGGCCTCGCGGGTCGTCAGGAGGAGAAACAGGTTCAAAACGCCGGTGCGTATGAAGAGATCGGCGCCGACGCGCATCAGCCGGCGGACTGCGCCGAGATTTACCTGAAAGGACCAGCCCAGTTTCCGCTTGACGATCCAGATCGACCAGGCCGCGCCGATCCAGTACGCGACGACGCTGGCCACCGCCGCGCCGGCGATACCGAGGGCAGGCACGGGTCCCGCGCCGAAAATCAGGATCGGATCGAGCACGATATTGATGCCGTTGATGCCAAGGGCGATCCAGAGCGCCGAACGCATATCCTGAAGTCCCCGTAAGGCACCGCAGGCCGTGAGCGTAATCAGGATGGCGGGCGCGCCGAACCAGCGCCAGAAGATGTAGTCCACGGCCCCATCGTGGATGGCACCCGACGCGCCGAGCAGCGTGGCCAGGTACGAGGTGAGTGGAACGCCGAGGACGATAATCAGCAGCCCGAAGACCGCGCTCATGTTGATACCCAGACTGCTCATGGAAACGGACCGGGACCGGTCGTTGTCGCCCTCGGCCTGGGCTACTTCGGTCTGGGTGCTGATCCCGAGGAAGTTGAAGATCCAGAATAGGCCCGAAAGCGACACGGCGCCGACTCCGAGGGCGGCCAGCGACTCCGCGCCCAGCCGCTTGATAAAGGCGGTGTCCACGAGGCCGGTAAGCGGTTCCGCGATGAGCGAGAGCAGGACGGGGAAGGAAAGCCGTACAAGCGTGGCATGGGGCCTGGTCGTAAAAGGATGGTCGGACGAGGTGCCCGCGAGCTTTGAATCGCGCATATTCACCTGGGCGGCGTGCTGAATCGGCGTACTGAATCGGCGTACTTTATTGGCGTACTCAGGCGGCGAAACGGTCCACCGCGAGGAGATCGAGGTCGATATCGAAGTCGAGGTCGGCCCGCTCGCCGGCAATGATCCGGCAGACCAGCTTCCCGGTCACCGGACCGAGGGATACCCCGATCATGGCATGGCCCGCCGCCACGACCAGGTTGCGGACGTCCGGGACCCGGCCCAGAAAGGGCAGTCCGTCGGGCGTGCAGGGACGCAGCCCGCACCAGGTCTCCAGGATCTCATGGGATCCGATATCGAAGGACGGCAGATATCTGGGAACGGCATTGAGAATGGCGGAAACGCGCCGGTGGTTTATAGAATGATCCATGCCGGCCAGCTCCAGGGTGCCTCCGATACGCAGCGTGTCGCCCATGGGCGTAACGGCCACCCGGGATTCCGACAGCATGAAGGGCATTTCCGGCCAGCCGGACGGCCGCCTCAGGGTAACGCTGTACCCCTTGGCCGGCTGAATGGGCAGCGGAACACCAGCGAGTTTACCGAGTGCGGCGGACCAGGAACCCGCCGTGAGCACCACCTCTCCCGCCGCGATATCCCCCCGGGTCGTGTGAGTAGTTGTGATGCGTTCGTTGTCTTTTGTGAAACCCCTTACTTCCGTCTGGGTAAGCACCTTCACGCCGAGCCGCTCCAGGTAGTCCGCCAACGACCGCACAAACTTGCCTGGCGTCAGATGAGCGTCCTGCCTGAAATGCAGGCCGCCCAACGCATTCAGCTCCAGCCCCGGTAACGCCTCGGCCAGTCCGTCCGGGGAAAGAGCGTCGATCTCCAGACCGTAGGAGGAGAGGAGATGTAGTTCCTCTTCCCCTTCCTCCAGACCATCCTGCGTTCGATACACGGCCAACACGCCTCGCTGATGGTAGTCGAAATCCACCCCGTCCAGACCGTTTAGTTCATCGAAGAGCGTAAGGCTGCGCAGGCTCATGTCCCGGATCAGCGGTATGGCCCTGCGTATCCGGCCTTCGCTACTCGCCCTCCAGAAGGCCCAGAGCCAGCGAATCAGCGACGGATCCAGCCGCGGCTTGATGTAGAAGGGGCTGTCCGGCCTGAACATCCACTTCAGGCCCTGGGACACGACGCCCGGCGCCGCGAGCGGCACGCTGTGGCTGGGCACGACGAGGCCCATGTTGCCGTGGGAAGCGCCGGACCCGATCTCCCCGCGGTCCACGAGGGTGACCTCGTACCCTGCCTCACGCAGGTAGTACGCGGCGCATACCCCCACCGCGCCGCCTCCGATGATCAGTACGTCGGTCTTGTCCATAAGGAAATCGGATGGTCAAAGTGGCGGATGGCCAAGGCGAATAAGTGGCGACACGAAACACGACGGGCATCCCCGTGAATCTCGCGGCAATTCAGTGGCGGGCGATGTACATTTCCGTGAAGTTCACGGTCTGTATCGATATGATCGGCACCACGCGGCCTTCACGGTCCTGCTTGACGCCCCGGAGATAGGGTTTTCGCAACTCCGTGATCACCGGATGGAAGAGAAAGACGGCGCCCGCCTCTTCCGCCATGATGCGCTCGGCCCGGGCGTACAGGTCGTAGCGGACCGCGGGGTCCATATGGGTATTGGCCCGGTCGAGCAGGTCGTCGAACTCCGCGTGCAGCCAGTCATGGCGGGCGTAACCCCTGGGCTGGGACCGCCAGAGGAGGCCGAGCATGTTGGACGGATCGGGGTAGTCGTAGACGAAGACCAGCATGCCCATGGGGATCTGCCACTGGAACAGGTTCTCGTTGAAGACGTTGCGCTGCTGGTACCTGATTTCCAGTTCGATGCCCAGCGTCTCCCGGAGCATGGCCTGCACCGCTTCGCCCGCGATGCGGTTGATGCCCGTATCGGCCACCCGCAGCCATAGTTCCGTGCGGGGGAAGCCCCGGCCTTCCGGATAGCCGGCTTCCGCCATCAGCCGCCGCGCCTCGTCGGGATCGTAGGTCTGGAACGCCTTGAACTGATCTGCCGAATACCCCGGGAAGCCGGGCGGGAGCATGGAGTACGCAGGGATGGCGAGGTCGTTGAGGACGGTCGTGCTGAGCGTAGACCGGTCGATCGCACGGGCGATGGCCTGCCTTACCCGGGCGTCGTCGAAGGGCGGCTGCCGGGTCTGGAAGAACAGGTACCACGTGGTGAACTCGGGCATCCGGTGAATCTCCTGCGCGAGCCTTTCGTCCTGGCGCACCCGTTCGTAGTCGATGGGGTCCAGCCGGTAGGCGTCGATTTCACCGTTCTCGTAGGGCAGGGTGCCCGGACGCTGTGCGCCGATGAACTTGACGATGATCTCCTCGAGCAGCGCCTTGTGCGGACCGTTGTAGTTCGGATCCAGCGTGAACTTCATGTCGGAACCTGTGTTCCACTCAGCCAGCCGATACGTGAAGTTGGACACGCAGTGTTCCGGCTCCGTCCATTCCGCGCCGAAACGCTCCACCTGCCACCGCGGCACGGGCGACGACGTGATGAATGAAACGATATAGGGCAGGTAGGGGCAGGGTCCCTCGGTCTCTATCTGGAAGGTCAGATCGTCCACCGCGCGGATACCCACCTGCTCCACGTCCGTCAGTTCACCCTGGTTGAAGGCCCGCCCGTTCTTGATCACGTAGTAGAGAAAGGCGTAGATGTTTCCGCTGGCCGGATCCAGCATGCGGCGGAAGGAGTACTCGAAGTCTTGAGCCGTAACGTCCCTGCCGTCGCTCCACCGCGCGCCTTCCCGGAGATGGAAGGTCCATGTCCGGCCGTCCTCCGAAGACTCCCACCGGTCCGCCGCGGCAGGCACCAGTTCGTTGTTCTCGTCCAGCAGCACCAGCCGCTCGAAGGCGAAGTACGTGCCGTCGGCCTCGTAGGCCGCCACGCTGATGTCCAGCGTGGACGGCTCGCGGAACATGTATCGGAAGCGCTGCTGTTCCGGCGGGGCCGCGTCGTCCGGCAGCTGGCGGCCTATGGAATTTACCCAGGCCTGGCTGTCAGACCGGGAACCGTTTTCGTCGCCGGCGCAACCGCTCAGGCACAGGATCGCCAAGGCCAGCAGCATGCAGCCGGAAGCCACGGGCAGCAGGGGTTCTCGACGTCGCACCAGCGCCTTGGATCCGCGACGCCTCCTGTTTCGGATGTATGTGTCCATTGCGGGAACCTCGTCCTTGTATCGTCAGCCGTTCTTCGGCAGGTGGTCCGTATAGAATCGCACCCAGTTCCGATACATGATCTTCTCGATATCATCCCGGGCGTAGCCCCGGTCTTCAAGTATGGGGGCCAGCAACTGGTAATCCGCGATGGAATCGACTTCGCAAGGGGCTCCGTCAATGCCGCCCTGCCCGTCGGTATCGCCGCCGATCGCCGCATGGCCGGAATTGCCAGCCAGCTGGCACACGTGATCGATATGATCGGCCACGTGGTTCAGCGTAATGTCCTCGCGCCGGTAGTGGTCCCGGCGGTTGAATCTCCCGGTGTCCGCCCAGTCGAGGGTGTACCACGGACAGAGCATCCAGGTATCCATGGACGCGCCGATGACGCCGCCCCGTTCGATGACGATCCGAAGTTGCTCGTCGGAGAACTGGCGCTGGCCGGGCACGAGGGCGCGGCAGTTCTGGTGGCTGGCCAGCACCGGTCCCTCATACCGATCCACGGCCTCGAAGAAACTCTCGTCCGAAATGTGGGTGAGGTCGAGCAACATGCCACAGGCGGACATCTCCCGCAGCAGGTCTCCCGCGGGCGCGAACAGGCCGCCCTCCGAACCCGTGCCATGGGCGTAGGTGCTCGGGCCGTAGTGGGTCAGGCTTACCACGCGGACGCCGTATTCGAACCATTCGTGTACCTGGTCCGGCCTGAGGATGGGATCGGCGCCTTCCATGCCGAGGATGAATCCCACGGGCAGCTCAGCGGTATCCTCCGCCTGCTCCCAGCCTTCCATATGGCGGGCCAGGGCTTGCCCGTGCGTGAGTACGACGCCTTCCCCCTGTTCCGCCAGCATATGGTAGTAGGCTACCTGGCCGCGGGCCGCCCCATACACCGCCGCGCTCCCGCGGAGACCGGACAGTATGCTGTTTTCCCGTTTTCGACGTACGCAGAACTTCATGAGCGCAGCCGCCACCCGGCCCCGCCGCATCTCGGGCAGGCACGCGAAGGCCACGTTGCCCGAATCTCCATCGGCCGCACGCATCTCGGCCAGGGGCAGTGTAAGGTCCCGGTTGAGCTCTACGCCGCCGTATGCCATGGGATAGTCACCGTCGAAGATGAGCATGGGAAAACGATACCGGGCGGCCCGTGGGGTGTCAATACAATTCACCCCGGTATTCCGTTTTGAATCGTGCCGGCCGCCTGTCCTTGCGTTTGCTTCGTCAAGAACGTATAATAGGCGTCCGTGAAACTTGTTTCGTAGTCAATACGTCTTACCTGATAAGGCGTTTACGTTCACGTTGAACGTACCCACAAAGCTACGGATACCTATCCCTATGCGCGCGTGTGTGCTGGTTGAACCGGGACGGATCGAAACCCGCGACGATGTCGATCTGCCGGTCGCGGGACCGACCGACGTGGTCGTGCGGGTGGAATCCGCCCTGACCTGCGGGACCGATCTCAAGGCATACCGGAGAGGTCATCACCTCATGCCGCCGCCGACCCTGTTCGGCCACGAGTTCTCGGGAGTTGTTTTCGACAAAGGGAATAAGGTGGACCGTTACGCCATCGGGCAGCCCGTCATGTCGGTACATACGGCGCCCTGTGGAAAATGCGTCTACTGCGGCAGATCGCTTCAGAACCTGTGTCCGCACCTGACCAAGACAATGGCGCTGGGCGCATACGCCGAGTACCTTAGGGTGCCCGGCACGGTGGTCGACGTGAACATGTACCCCAGGCCCGATGAACTGGGATATCGCGAGGCCGCCATGCTGGAGCCCCTGTCCTGCGTGACCTACTGCATCAGCCAGGCGCTGGCGACGCGCCCTGAAACCGCGGTCGTGATCGGCGCCGGCGCCATCGGGTTGCTGCATGTCATGGTGCTGAAGGAAATGGGTGTCGGGCAGGTCATCGTTTCGGGGCGACACGAATACCGGCTCGAAATGGCGAAGGTGGTGGGGGCGGACCTCGTCATCGACAGCGACAGCGAGCATGCCACGGAAGCCGTGTTGGACGCCACCGGGGGCCACGGGTCGCCCATCGTCTTCGAGTGCACGGGATTGCCCGCGGTCTGGGAAGAATCCGTAACCATGGTCAGCAGGGGCGGATGCGTCATCCTCTTCGGCGGATGCCCGGGCGGCACGAAGGTCACGTACGATACGGCCCGCCTGCACTACGACCAGATCACGCTCAAGGGCATCTTTCATTTCACGCCCGAGGCGGTCCGGAGCGCCTACGACCTGCTCGCGGACGGGCGGCTCGACGTTACGCCCCTGATTACGGGAGACCGCACGCTGGAGGAAGTGCCGGAGACCTTCAGGACCTTCCGTGGTAAGGATACGCTGAAGTACGCGATCATACCCTGATCCCGGCGGGGGTGCCTTCCATGAAAGCCGCAAAAGTCTACGATATCGACGATATCCGGATCGAGGAGATGGATACGCCGGCCATCACGGCGCGCGACGCCCTGGTGAAGATGCGCAGTTGCGGGATCTGCAGCGGGGATGTCACGCCCTGGTACATTCGGCGAAAGGCGCCCATCGTCATCGGGCACGAGCCGACCGGTGTCGTGGAGGCCGTGGGCGACGAGGTCGAAGGGCTCTCCGTGGGGGACCGCGTATTCATTCACCACCACGCGCCCTGCTTCCGGTGCCGCCACTGCCGTCGCGGCAACTTCACCATGTGCGCCACCTGGAAGAAAACGCGGCTCGACCCGGGAGGCGCGGCCGAATACGTGCGGGTACCCGAGATCAACCTCCGCTACGACACCCTGGTCCTGCCCGAATCGGTTTCCTTCGACGACGGCGCGCTGATCGAGCCCGTAGCCTGCTCGGTCAAGGCGGTGGAACGCGCCCGTGTCCGTCCGGGGGACATCGTGCTCGTCATCGGACTGGGCTTCATGGGCGTCCTGAACGGAATCGTGGCCCGGCACTACGGCGCCAGGACGGTCATCGGAGCCGACCGGGTACCCTACCGGCTGAACAAGGCGCTCGAACTCGGCATGGACCACGTGGTGGACGTACGGGAACACGATCCGGCGGAGGCGGTGCGCGAACTGACGGGCGGCGTGATGGCCGACGCGGTGATCGTCGGTCCCGGCAGCATCGCGGCGATGGAGACCGGACTGGCGTGCGTGGGCAAGGGCGGGATCGTGCTCCTCTTCATGTCTTCGCCGGAGGAGGATGTGCTTGCTTTCCGGCCCTATGACCTGTACTTTAATGACGTATCGATCGTATGCAGTTATTCCTGCGGGCCTCACGATACCCGCATGGCGCTGGACCTTATCGAGGCCGGTGTGGTAACTTCCGACCAGGTCGTTACGCACCGCTTTCCTTTATCGGAGACACGGCGGGGCATGGAGGTCACCGCCGCCGCAAAGGATTCCCTGAAAGTGTTGATTCACATCAACGCGTGAGCATCACGTCAACGCGTATTCCGGTCGGTTGGCCCCATCCGGCCAGTCCGGTCAGTCCGGCCAGTCGAGCCGGTCCACCAAGTAGAAGGAGGAGTAGAAATGTCTGAGTATGATATCCGGGAGCAGCTTCCCGGCAGCAATATCCCGTATCTGAAAATCGCCATCGGTATCGTCGTGCTGCTGGTACTGTACAATTCTTACGCAGTGATCGGCGCCGGCGAACGCGGGGTGGTATTCAGCAAGGTTGGCGGCATACAGGACCGGATCCTCGACGAAGGAATAAGGTTCAAGACGCCCTTTATCGAGGACGTGATTCCCGTCGATGTGAAAATCAAGAAGGCGGAGACCGCCGCCACGGCCTCTACCAAGGACCTGCAGACGGTTTCGTCCACGATCGCGTTGAACTACCATGTAGATCCTGGTCGGGTAAACACGGTCTACCAGGAAATCGGTATTTTCTACAAAGAACGCGTCATCGATCCCGCCGTCCAGGAAGCCGTCAAGGCGGTGTCCGCACAGTACACCGCGGAGGAATTGATTACGCGCCGCGCGGACGTCAAGGATGAGATCAAGGCTTCCCTCACGCAACGGCTCCTGAACTTCAACATGATCGTGGACGAGTTCAACATCGTCGACTTTGCTTTTTCCAACAACTTCAACACGGCGATCGAAGCCAAGCAGATGGCCGAGCAGCAGGCCCTGAAGGCCCAGCGCGACCTGGAGCGAATACGCATTGAAGCAGAGCAGAGGATCGCAACGGCAACGGCTGAGGCCGAGTCCCAACGGTTGCAGCGCGCCACGATCACGCCGACCCTGCTGCAGTTGCGGGCGATCGAGAAATGGGACGGCCATTTTCCCCAGGTCATCGGACAGGCCATGCCCTTCATCGATCTGAAGACGCTGGGTCCCCAGACCAGGTAGGTCGGCAGGGACGCGTCGGCGCAGACTAGTGACTGGCCGCGCAAGCGTACGACGTTCAAATACGGTTTGATTACCGGACCCCGCAGGCGACAAGGAGACAGGAGCTATACATGATAGGTCTGAACAGTCCGGAGTTCACGCGAGCCGTTACCTCGAAGTGGGACGGCGAACGGGGTCCGGACGGGCGCCCCGTCGTGCCTGACAGCATCCTGAAACGGATGGAGAAAGTAACTATTGAGGAAGCGTGGGGCGTCATCGGAGGAAAGGGATACAACTACCAGTTCTCGGGGGACTGGCAGATCCTCCACCCCGATCGTACCCTCGTCGGCCGCGCGGTGACCGGGGTCTACGTGCCCACCCGGCCCGACCTGGAAACGGCGGTCCAGGCCGACGGCGCGGAACATGGCTGCATAGGCGGCCAGAACTCCTGGGTAATCGATACGCTCGAACCCAACGACGTGATCGTCATCGACCTCTTCGGAAAGGTCAAGTTCGGGACCTTCGCCGGCGATAATCTCGGAAATTCCATCTATGCCAAGACCGGAACGGGCATGGTCATCGACGGAGGCATCCGGGACCTGCAGAGGCTCTACGAAATCCCCATGGTCTCCTATATCCGCGGGGTCGATCCCACGGCCATCGCCGATGTGACCCTCCTCGGCATCAACGTGCCGGTCCGTATCGGTCTCGAGGCCACCTGCGTACCCGGGGACGTCGTGCTCGGTACGCGTGAAGGGGTCATCTTCATTCCGCCGCATCTGGCGGAACAGGTCGTCATCGAATCGGAAGAAACCAGGATGCGGGACGCCTGGGGCCACCAGCAGCTTCGCGAGGGCACTTACACGCCCGGCGAGATCGACCGCGAATGGACTCCCGAAATGACGGCCGAATTCGAGGTCTGGCGGCAGCAGCAGACCGCGGACGACCCGTAGCGAAGCCTTTGCGAAGCGCCAACGTTACGCCCGCAACGTTGCGCTGGAAAGCTTGAATCACGGACATCAGATCTACCTGAACTGCCCCGATGGCCAGACCCTATTCCCCCACCCTGCTCGGATACGTACTGCTGGGACTGCTGAACCAGCTTCCCCGGTCGGGCTACGACGTCCGCCTGGAGATGGAATCGACGCCCATGGCCCATTTCAGCAGCAGCCCAGGTTCGATCTACCCGGCGCTCCAACTGCTGAAGAAAAACGGTTTTATCGACAACGAGGTCTTCCACCGCTCCCGGTTGAAGCCGAGAGAAGTGTTTCACCTGACAGAGAAGGGCAAAAAGGCTTTAAGCGCGTGGTTGCACAAGCGGCTCGCCGTGTCCGATCTGAGGGACAATCTCTCCGAGTTGATGCTCAGGTTCCGGTTCATGGAAGACATCGCAAGCGACCAGGAAACACAGCGGTTTCTCCAGGATTTCAGACGCAAGGCCAGGACCTACGCCAGCATCCTCAAATCACAGACCAGGACACAGGCCGAAAGCTCTCGCCACTACGCTCTTTCACTGCAGCGGGAGATCTCCATGGTCCAGATGCACATCGAATGGGCGGACCAGGCCATGACGGCTTTCGAAGCTTCGAAGCCGAACGGGTCGTAATGCGGCCCGGAACCCGGAAAGGCAAACGAGAAACATGCGACCGAACAAGCTCAGGAGCATCCTGAACGAGGGCCGTCCGTCCCTGGCTACCCACATCCATACAGTCTGGCCCTCCGTGGTCGAACTCGTGGGGCACACCGGCCGGTACGACTATGTCGAATTCGTGGGTGAATACGGACCCTACGACCTCCATGACCTGGACAACCTGGGCCGCGCCGCCGAACTGCACGACCTCGGCTTGATGATCAAGGTCGACCAGGAACCGCGGGGTTTCCTCGCGCAGCGGGCCATCGGTTCAGGATTCCAGAGCGTGCTATTCGCCGACTGTCGGACCCCGGACGAATTTCGCGCCTGCGTGGACATCGTGCGCCCGGATACGCCGGAATCCCGGGGTACCTACGGCGTTGCGACGCGGCGGTTCTCCTACATGGGATACGGCGGCGGACAGGACTACGTGGACGCCCTGGATGAGATCGTCGTGGCGGTCATGATCGAAAAAGGCCCCGCGGTGGACCACCTCGACGAGATCCTTGAAATCGACGGGATCGACATGATCCAGTGGGGACCGGCCGACTATTCCGTGAACGTGGGCAAGATCGGCCAGCGAGAAGCCGTCAAATCCGTCGAACGCGTGGTCATCGACAAGTCCCTGGCCGCGGGCCGGAACCCCCGCGCGGAGATCAACACCGCGGACGAGGCCCGGTACTACCTCGATCTCGGCGTGCGCCACTTCTGCATCGGCACGGACGTGCACGTGCTGCACGGCTACTGGCGGCGTGAAGGCGACGATATGCGCAAGGCGCTGGATGGGTCGTAGTGGCGACCGTGACCACGTAGCACCGGCCGAGACCATGATGTCCCGCCCCAACATCCTCTTCGTATTCGACGATCAGCACCGGTACTCCGCCATGGGTACCAGCGGCAATCCCGTCGTGCGGACGCCCAACCTGGACCGGTTCGCGTCCGAGGGCGTGGTGCTGGACCAGGTGTTTTCGAGTTGCCCCATCTGCTCACCCTACCGCGGCCAGCTCATGACCGGTCGGTATTCCCACGCTAACGGCGTCATGGACAACGAGTACCTCCTTCACGGGGACCAGGACTTCCTGCCGGCCGTGCTCGTAGGTCATGGCTACCGTACGGCCTACATCGGCAAGTGGCACCTGGGCTACGGTCCCTATGGAGCGGACGGCCGCTACGGCTTCGATTACATGGCCGCCTACGACTGCAATCACGATTATTACGACGTATACTATCATGAGAACGAACAGGGTCCCATTGACATGGCGGGATGGGCGCCGGAAACGGAGACCTCGCTGGCGATCCGGTTCATGGAGGAACATGCCAGGGAACATGCCGGCCGGCCCTTCGCCCTCGTGCTGAGCTGGGGACCGCCCCACTGGCCCTACGATGCATATCCGGCCGAGTACGACCTCTACGACCCGGACAAGGTGGATCTGCCGCCCAACGTCCCAGACCAGTTTGCCGCCTTCGCCCGGCGGGAGATCGCCCACTACTACGGCAACGTGACCGCTTTGGACCACCAGTTCGGCCGGCTGGACGACGCGCTGGAACGGCTGGGCATCCGGGACGACACCCTGGTGGTCTTCACCTCGGACCACGGAGATCACCTCAGCAGCCACGGCTACGGAAAGCCCATGGACCGCTGGATGCATCCTTCCTTCCGCGCCTCGAAGGCGACGCCGTACGAGGAATCGATCCATGTTCCCTTCATCGCCCGGCAACCGGGCCGGATCGCGCCCGGGACGAGGAGCGACGCCCTGGTGAGCAGCGTGGACCTGATGCCTACGCTGCTGGGCATGGCCGGCGTGCCGGTGCCCGAAGGCGTGCAGGGCACCGATCAGTCGCACGTACTGACGGGGACGCCGGGACCGCGCAACGATTCGGTCTATCTGCAGATCCTCGGACCCGGCTGGCCGCACCGGGGCGAATGGGTCGGCTTCTGGCGCGGGATCCGGACGGACCGCTGGGTCTACGCGCGCTGGCACGGGAATCAACGGGACACGCTGCTCTTCGACCGGAAGGACGATCCCTTTGAACTGAAGAACCTGGCCGGCGATCCCGCGTGCCGGCAGATCCGGGACGTATGTGAAGCACGGCTACAGCGATGGATGGCGGAAACCGGCGATCCCTTCGACACCGGGCCCCGCGACCCGGAGACGGGCATGCTGCGGCTCGGGCAGCGGTTCAGTCACGAGAAGTATGAGCAAGGGGAGACCGCAAGATGACGATTTCCTGCTGCACCTGGGCCCTGGGGGAACCGGAAGCGGACGTATTGACGGCGATCGCGCAGGCGGGCCTGCGCCACATCGATCACCGCCCCTTCGATTTCCGGTCCGCCGAATCCCGGCGGTTGATCTCGGACCTGGAGCTCACGCCGGCGTGCATGGCGACGGGTTTCGGCATGCCGGAGGGCGCGGCACTCGACGCGGCCGACGCCGGCGCGCGGGACGCGGCCATCGAACACACCCGGCGTGCCCTCGAATACGCCCACGAGACCGGCGTCCGGAGGGCCTACCTGCTGCCCGGTGAAGACAGGGACGTGGAGTCGCTCGACCGGTACGGGGAGTCCGTGACCGGTCTCGCCGGCGTCGCGGCCGGATACGGCATCAAGCTGTGCATCGAGCATTTTCCGGGGAAGGCCCTGGCGACGGTGCGGGACACCCTCGACTACATCGCGAAGCTGGGTCACGACAACCTGTACCTGCTGTTCGACATCGGACACGCGCAGATTTCGAAGGAAGATCCCGCCGAAGCCGTGGTGCGGGCGGGCGATCGTCTCGGGTACTTCCATCTCGACGATAACGACGGCGAGTCCGATCTCCACTGGGCCCTGTGCGACGGGGTGCTCACCCGGGACGTGCTGCAGCGTACACTGGCCGCCCTCGGCCGCATCAGTTACGACGGCCCGGTCAGCCTGGAGATGAACTCCGGGCTCCCCGATCCCCTGGCGGCCATAGAAAGCGGTTTCCGGCTGGTGCGCACCCTCTAGCACTGTTTCAGGCTGGTGCGCGACCTCTAGCCGTCCTGGTTCTACCAGTCCACCACGGACCCGTCGTCGGCCAGGTAACTCTCGCCGTTCCGCCAGTCGTGGTCGATCTGCTCCTCCATGGCATCGTCGTCCAGTTCGATCCCCAGACCCGGCCCGGTGGGCAATTCCACGAAACCATCTTTAAAGACGAAGGGCTTCTTGAGGTATCCCTCACCCAGCGTGGTGTGCTCCTGGGCGACGAAATTGGGGATCGAGGCGTCCAGCTGCAGGCAGGCGGCCAGGGAGATGGGTCCGAGGGGATTGTGGGGCGCGATCCCGCCGTAGTAGGCTTCGGCCATGCCCGCGATGAGCCGTACCTCGAAGATACCCCCGGCGTGGCAGAGGTCCGGCTGCAGGATGGCCGCGGCCTGCTTCTCCAGGATCTCCCTGAACCCCCACTTGGTGAAGACGCGCTCTCCCGTGGCGATGGGCAGGTGGGTGCCCCGGGCGATCTCGGCGAGCACGTCGACGTTCTGGCACTGGACGGGCTCTTCCACGAAGAAGGGCTGGTAGGGTTCGAGTTCCTTGATGAGCAACTTGGCCGTCTGGGGGCTGACCGCGCCATGGAAGTCGATGGCCAGATCGATTTCCGGTCCGGCGACTTCCCTCAGCCGGGCGAAATGATTGGCGGCCGTGTCGATGAAGGCCTTGTTCTCGATGATCCGGGACGGGCGCTCCGCATATGGACCCGTCTTGAAGCAGGTGAAACCCTTAGCGATCCAGTCCCCGATGGTGTCCGGGTCACCGCCGCCCTTGTACAGCCGGATCCGGTCCCGCGTGGGACCGCCCAGCAGCTTGTACACCGGCACGCCCAGGGCCTTGCCCGACAGGTCCCACAGCGCCTGTTCCACCCCGCTCAGCGCACTGGTTAGGATGGGGCCGCCCCGATAGAAGGCGTGGCGGTACATGGCCTGCCAGTGGTGGACCACCCGGGTCGGGTCCTTGCCGACCAGGTACGGTTCCAACTCGGCCACGGCCTGGGCGCAGGTCTTCGCCCGGCCCTCCAGGATGGGCTCGCCGAGTCCCACCAGGCCCTCGTCGGTATGGATCTTGAGAAAGAGCCAGCGGGGCTTGACGAGGAAGGTCTCCAGCTTGGTGATTTTCATGGTGTGCCTCTCCGGTTTTTCTGCCGTTTTGTCGCCCTACCGCGGTCCGCACGCCTACCTGACCCTGGTGGTTACCGCGCTCCGCACGCCTGCAGGCACGCCTGCATGTGCCCTCGCGTCTCCGCCGCGATGACGCAGCACTGCTCCAGTAAATACTCCTTTGCTCCGATGACCTCGAGGTTGACGGGGCCATCGTAGCCGCCCTCGTACAGCGCGCGGATATATCCGACCAGGTCGATATCCCCCCTCCCGTTGGCCTGGTCCTCTGGCGCGCCGGGACCGGCCTGGCGGCCCTTGCAGTCGCGGATGTGCACGTGGCGGACGCGGGGCAGCACGGCCTTGATGGCGTCCACGGGGTTCTCGTTGGCGCGGTGGATATGGGAAGGATCCATGTCGATCCCGAAAGCCGGAGACGATATGGCTTCCATGGCACGCAGCGTCGTCGGCGTGTCGTAGATACTCGCGCCCACGTGGGCCTTGACGCAGAGCGTAACCCCGTAGATCTCCGCCCGGTCTGCCAGCCTACCCAGTGAATCGATGGTCGCCTGGAGGCTCTCCTCGTCTCCGGAAGTGCCGCCGGGACCGCAGTTGATGATCGGGATGCCGGTCTCGGCCGCGGCCTGGAACGCGGACTCCATGACTTCCCCGTCCTGCGAAGGCTGTTCCATGGCCAGCAGTTCCAGGCCATATTCGTCGGACAGACGCCGAATTTCCGGCGCGACGGTCTGCCAGTCCGACAGGACGAGATGCTCGCTCATGCCGCCGATGGCCGACACTTCTATGCCGTCGTACCCGGCCATGGCCAGGTGTTTGAAAGCCGTTTCCATGTCGTAACCGCCGAACAGTACCGAGTTGGCGCCAAGTTTCATGTTCTCTCCTTGTCAGTATCGTAATTTTAGTATTGTACCGTTACGACAGAATCGGTGTCCCAGGATTCGATGGCGGCTTCGATGATCAACTGGGCGCGCAGGGCATCTTCGGCCTTCGCATCGATCTCTTCCGGCGCCGCGCCTTCCAGGTTCTGTTCGATCCAGCGCGTAATCCGCGAGCCGAAAGTCTCGGAGAACCCCATCATGCCGCCCAGGTACTGGTAGGATTCCACCTCCCTTGAATGCCGGGGATAGAATTCCAGCCCCTCACAGGCTTCGCGGATGACGAACCGGGCATCCGACCCCACAACCTCGCACGTCTCCAGGCCATAGCTTCCGCCGGCGTCGTAGCTCCCGGTCAGGTGACCGACGATGCCGTTCTCGAAGAGCATGTTGACCTGGACGTTGGACCAGATCTTCCGTCCCCTGCCCTTCCTGAAGAAGGCCTGCACTTTCTCCACGTCGCCGCAGAAATACCGCATCACGTCGATGGAGTGGGGATGGAGCGCCCGCATGTGGAAATGAGGCGAGCTTTCATTGGGGTTGTTGATCCACATCGTCATGTTGATGATGTTCAATTCGCCCAGCCGGCCGGCCTCGACCCACTCCTTCGCCCGCAGTGCGGCCGGCGTGAAGCGGTGATTGAGGTTGATCCCGTAGCGAATGCCCCTTTCCCGCGCCAGCGCGACCATCTCCCGGGCCTTCGGGATCTCGTTGGATATGGGTTTCTCGCCCAGCACAGGGATGCCGCCCCCCAGCAATTCTATGGTCGGGGCGTAATGATCCCCGCCGTTCTCCACGCCGGCCGTACAGACGCTGGCCGCGTCGACCTTCAGCCCGCTGTTCAGCAGATCACCGACGCTGTAGAACGCCTGGCAGCCGTAAGTCTGCGCCGCCTCGTCGGCCTTTTCCTTTATGGCGTCGCAAACGGCCACGATCGTGCACGCTTCATGTGACAGGTAGTTCCGCGCATGGTTGTTACCGATGCCGCCCATGCCCACCACCGCGATATTCAGCCCCATCTTCAAACGCTCCTTTGCTAAATCTCCGACTATCGTTTCTCGCGTGTTAAACTACACTATTTCAGTAAGTTGCGCGGATCCTTCCAGCAGGATCCCTTGCAGGATGGCCGGTTATTGATACCACGCACGGCGACGCGCTGCGGCGACCCCATCACCGGCTGCGCGCCTGCAAACTGGCCGCCTGATCGGGATCGCCGATGTGCATCGTGTCGTAGGCCTGCTGCGAGGACTTGAAGGCGCCTACGCCCTCGTGGCCGTGCCAATCCCCTTGGGTGAGCATGGGATTGCGCTTGCCGGTCTCCCGCACCCGCTTCCGGATCCAACTGTTCATGCGTCGCTTGAGCAGGTTCACCACATCCGGCAGCTCATCGGCAAGGTTATTGTTCTCGTCCGGGTCCTCCACCAGGTTGTACAGCTCGACCGGGGGCTTGAAGTGGAAATCCGGCTCCAGGGCCACCATCAGCTTCCACTGGGGCGTGCGCCAGCCGTGCTTGCGCATCCAGGTGCACTCGGTGATGTAGAACTCGCTGTCGAAGGACGACACCGTGCCGTCGACCAGGGACATCAGGCTGTCGCCGTCGAAATCGATCCCACAGTCGATTTCCGCCAGGTCCATGATGGTGGGCACGAGATCCTTGTGCTGGTTGTACCCGTTGACGCGCCGGCCTGTGGGGATCCTGCCCGGATACCGGATGATGAGCGGGACGTGGAGCGTCACGTCATAGAGGCCGTGGTGGTCGAACCAGCATTCGTGGTCGTAGAGCGTCTCGCCGTGGTCGCCGTTGAGGATCACGATCGTCTCGTCAAGTATGCCGTGCGCCTCAAGGGCGTTGAAGATCGTCTGGATGCAGGCGTCCATGTACGCCACGGCACCGTCGTACTGGGCGATGACGTAGTCCTTGTCGGTGATGCCGGGCGGCATCCACTGGGCGAAGAAATCGCAGAAGGGCTTGAACGCCTTGACCGGATCCATGGACCGGTTCTTCGGGTCGCACTCGTCGCCGTGATAGAACATGCGCTCGTAGGGCGCCGGCGGCAGGTACGGCGCGTGGGGGTCCATGTGACGCAGAAACAGGAAGAAGGGGCCGCGCCGCCTGGCGAGCCGGTTCAGCTCCGGGATGGCCACGTCGTTCAGGTTCTGCGCCTTGGGACTGCGCCCTTCGTTCCAGCTTCCCCAACTCGGATACTCGAGGTACTTGTCGAAACCGCGGGACGACGGGTTCCCGGCAAAGCCCACGGACGTGGTTGCGTATCCTTGTTCCCGCAGGATTTCAGGCAGCGTCTGCACGTCCTCCCGCAGGCCGCCCTTGTGCCGCAGGGCCACCACCTGGGTGCCGAAGGCGTCCAGGCCGGTCAGCATGGACGCATAGGCGCTGGTCGTGGGGATATGGGCGCTGTAAGTCTTCTCGAACAACGCCCCGCCCTCGGCGAATCGGTCGATGTGGGGCGTAGTCTGTCGGTGGTAGCCGTAACAGCTCATGTGATCGGCCAGAAGGGAGTCCACGCCCAACAGTACGATATTAGGAAGCTTCTTCCGGCGCCGGCGGGTTTTAGCCATGGGTCAGTCCTCGATGATGTGTGTTAAGTTATGGATATTCTACTATTTATAACGCCACCTACTCCGGCATGAAGAACTCGTACCGTTCCGGGTCGCCATAGCCGTCGACCCACGTTTCCTTCAATCCCTGGTTCTCCACGGCGGCCTTGACGATGAGCTTGTTGAACTGGCTGACGTTCTCCGAACCCATGTAGGTCGCCACCGGCATCCAGAAACACTCTTCGATTTCCGTGGTCTGCATCTCGATGATCTGGTGGAGCGGCCTCAGGCGACAGACGAAGTAGATGTCGGACTTGTCGTAGCGGTATCCGTGCCAGTGCCGGAAACAGACCAGGCCGTCGAAGCGGGTCGGCACGCCCGTTTCTTCGAACACCTCCCGGACGACGCCTTCGGCCAGGTGCTCCTCCGGTTGCAGTGCGCCACCGGGCAGTTTGTAATAGGGTGCGCGTCCCCCGCGAAACCGCTCACAGACCACGAGCAGTTCGTCCTTCTCGTTGATGACCACACCGCCGGCGCCGATGTAATGGGTCGCGTACAGCGGCACGAAGGCGTTTTCTACCAGCCTGAGCGTCAGCATCAGGTAGTCGGTGGTACTATGATGGAACACGCTTCCCGCGTCCACCAACGGGGGAATGAGAAAGGCGCGGTCCAGGGGAACTTTGAACCAGGCGACCTGGAGGTCCTCTGCTATCCACGCCCGGATCGAAAGGTCCAGGCGCTCCCTGAATCCATCCGGCACATCCGGCAGGGCGTCCGAGTCGACTTCCACGCCGTGGAACCGGTTGCGCTCCCCCTCGATGACGGTCATGAGGCTCTCCTTGCCGGGGCTGGCCCGTCGGGCCAGACCCGCATCAAACACCTGGTCCACTCGACGCCGGCTAGTTCAACACGGCCCGGCTTTCGTCCACGCTGGATTTGAGCCGTTCCAACACGCCTTCCAACCCTCGTATGGCATCGGACCAGAACCCGGGCTCCGTAAGCTCCAGGCCGATAGTCTGCCGCACCACGTTTTCCGCCGTATCGCTTCCGGTCAGCTTGAGGTACTGCTCGTATCTCGGCAGGAAATCCGGACCGTCCTTCTCGTACTGGGCGAAGAGACCCCGGCTGAGCAGGTAGCCGAAGGTATAGGGGAAATTGTAGAACGTGGTGTCCGTGATGTAGAAATGGAGCTTGGACGCCCAGAAATAGGGATCGCCACCCTCGGGATCCAGCACGTCGCCGAGCACGCGGCGTTGGGTATCGACCATCATCTCTTTCAGCCTGCTCACGCCGATTTCGCCGTCCGCCCGTTCTTCATGGAAGGCTTTTTCGAATTCGAAGCGCACCGGGATGTCCATCAGGTAGGTCGCGCCGTCGCTGGCCTCCAGGTTCAGCAGGAAGGCCCTGGATTCGGCGCTCACGCCCGGTTCCTCCAGCAGGCCCCGCATGAGCAGCATCTCGCCGAAGGTGGAAGCCGATTCGGCCAGGGTCATGGGGTAGGCGCGGTTCAGCGTGCGTTCCCCTCGCATCAGATGGCCGTGAAAGGCGTGTCCCAGTTCGTGGGCAAGGGTCAACACGTCACCCATGTTGTCGTTATAGGTCATGTAGACCCGGGACTCTTTCGTCAGGGGAGAACCCGTGCAGAAGGCGCCGGGACGCTTGCCCGGCCGGGGTGACCAATCGATCCACTTCTGGTCGTAGGCGCCTGCCGTGTAGTCCGCCAGGGCGGGATATCCGGCCGCGAATGCGCGATGCACCAGTGCCCTGGCATCTTCCCAGGAAGGTTCGTCCTGATGCTCCACCGTCAATGGCGCCGAGAGATCGTACCATCCCAGTGTATCGCCGCCCATGAGGTGAGCCTTGTACGCCAGGATATCGCGGGCGACGTCGATTTCCGCGAAAACGGCTTCGAACATGGCGTCCAGCGTCTCACGTGAGATCGCCGCCTGGAAGAGAGCCTTATCCAGATAGTGATCCATGCCGCGATGGCGGTACAGGGTCAACCGTGTGCCACCGATGGCGTTCAATGCGGCGGCCGGCACGGTCTCGATCGACGACCAGGCCTCGTTGCCCCCCTCGAAGGCGGCACGGCGCACGCGGCGGTCCGGGTGTTCCATCAGCGCGCGGCGCTGCGCCATGGGCACCTGCTCCCGACGTCCGTCCGGATAGGCCATTTCGAAAGTCAGCTTGCCCGAGATCCTGTCGTACAGCCGTCCCCAGGCCTCGATCCCGTCCACGCCCAGGTCCGACGCCAGGTGTTCTTCCTCCGTGGACATGGTATGCCTGGACTGGTCCCTGATCCGGGTAATGCGGTACCGGGCGTCCCGGAGGGCGGGGCGGGAGGTGAACGCGTCGAATACCTCGTCGGAAGGAGTCCTGAATCCCCGCTGAAGTTCCACGAGGATCTTCGACATCCGTGCGTCCAGCAGGCTCAACGCCCCTTCCTCCGCGGCGAAATCCTCGTTGTTCGCGTCCGCGGAGGTAATGCAGGAAACGTAGGAGCCCAGGTGCCGCAACCGGGTGACGGCGTCTTCGAAGGAGAGGACGATGCGCTCCCACGTTTCCAGGTTACCGGGGTTCAGATCTGCCGTGGCCGAGGCATCGGCCAGCAAAGCGTCCAGGTCGTCCCGGAGACCGGCCTTGAAACGGCGCATCTCCGATCCGTCGAAAGCGGGAAAGTAAGCAGCCAGATCCCAATCCATGTATCTACAACGCGTCCCTTCCTATCCTCTGCGCAGGACCTGGCCCGGCCGATGCGCCGTGGGCTCGTGGTTTTCGATGACCGGAATGCCGTTGACGAAGACGTGGGGAATACCGTCGGGGGGCTGTATCGGCGCTTCGAAGGTGGCCCGGTCGGCCACGGTCTGCGGATCGAAGACGACCACGTCCGCGGGAGCGCCTTCGCGCAGCACGCCCCGGTCTTTCAGCCTGTAACGTTCCGCCGGAAAGCCGCTCATCTTGTGGACGGCCTCTTCCAGGGAAAGCAGCTGGCGCTCCCGAACGAATTTACGGAGCATCTGCGCGAAACACCCCATACCCCGGGGATGGGGATGGGTGCAGTCATAGACGCCGTCGCTGGCGACCATCATGAGGGGATGGGGCGCCGTCCGGTTCAGCACGGCGTCGACTTCCGCCTCAGGCACCGGCCAGAACATGACGAAGGCCTGGATGCCGTCTTCATCGAGCACGAGGTCGTAGGCGAATTCCTCGTTGGATTTGTTCACGCTCCGCGCGGCTTCGCCCAGGGTCATCCCCGCGAAACGGCCGGAACGTGTGTAGCCGATGTATTGACGGTCCGCCAGGTTCGTCGACTTCAGATGCTCGAGGGCCTTGCGGCGGGTGTCCGGCTGGCGCATCCGTTCGAGCACTTCGTCGGGACTGCCCGTCTGCACCCACATGGGCAGCTGCATGGTGATGTGGGTCATGCCGGCCGGGTAGAGATAGGACTCGAAGGTGATGTCCACCCCGTCTTTCACGGCCTGATCCAGGATCGGACCGGTCATGTCGTCGACGCGCTCGTGCGACGTGTGCACGGGAATGCCGCTGGTCCGGTGCAGGTCGATGATTTCCTGCCAGGCCCGTTCCCGCCCAAGGATCTGGTACCTCAGGTGGGCGGCGTAGATCCCGTCGTACTCCAGGGCCACCTTGCAGAGCGCCACCAGCTCCTCGAAGGGCGCGTTGGCGCTGGGCTGGTAGTCCAGTCCCAGGCAGAGGCAGCCGGCGCCGGCTTCCATCCACGCGCGGGTCTCCCCTTCCATGACCTTCAACTGGTCTGGCGTGGGCGGCCCGGGGTCCCAGCCCATGGCCTTGACGCGCACCGCGCAGTGCGGTACCTGGGGATACACGTTGGCGGGGGAGCGGCCCGGAAAGAGATCCAGGTATGAATCGATGGTGGGCCAGTCGACCGGCTCCAGGGGCTCGCCGTAGGCGAACTGCGTGTAATGCCAGAGGGGTAGGGCCTCTTCGGACGACAGGCCGGCCCAGCCGAAGCCGTCCGGCGCCAGTAAATGGGTCGTCACGCCCTGCCGGAGGCCGCCCATCTGGTCCCGGCCGCCCAGCAGGGAATTCTCGGAGTGAACGTGGACGTCGATGAATCCAGGGCACACGACATGGCCGCCGGCGTCAATCGTCCGGACGGTCTCGGCATCCGACAGGTCGCCGATCCCCGATACGCGTCCGTCCTGAATCCCCACGTCCGCACGGTACCGGTCGGTCTTGCCGGTACCGTCAATCACCTCACCCCCGCGAATGACGACATCGAAGGCCACACATTCCTCCAGTCAGGGTTGTCTGTCAGGTGCTGTCTTTCAGGAACTGTCCGGCCACGGAAAACGGGCCTTGTACTCGGGTTTTCCCTGGATGTCCTGGCGCACGCGGAACAGTCCGCCGCCGCGGTAATGCTCGCCGTATGCCTGCCAGTCGTAGTCCTTCGGGTCGAGCGGAGAGCCAGGTTCCAGCGAGGTCCCGGCGGTCGTTACGTAGATGTCCGTCAGGTCCGTACCGCCGAACATGACGCTCGAAGTCTGGATCGCCGGCAGCGCGATGCGCCGCTCCTCCACGCCGTCGGGGTCGAACCGGACGATGCATCCATCGAACCAGACGGCCGTCCAGACGAATCCCTCGGCGTCCACAGTCATCCCGTCCGGAACCCCCGCGGTGTCGGGCAGCTTGACGAAATCGCGCCGGTTGGACACGGAACCTGTTGCCCGGTCATAATCATAGGCGTAGATCGTCCGCACGGCGGAATCAGTGTAGTACATGATCGATTCGTCCGGCGAGTACCCCATGCCGTTGGTGCACCCGATCCCCTCTTCGATGACTTCCACGCTGCCATCGGGATCGAAACGATACAGTTTTCCCAGGCCGCCGTCGATCAGGGAGCCAGCGAACATGCGCCCGCCGGGATCGGCCGTCACGTCGTTGAAGCGCAGTGGTTCTCCTTCATGGGTCTCGTCGAAAACGCGCACCCACTCGTCGTCCGACTTCCAAAGCACGACCCCGTCCCAGATGCAGGCCACAAGTCCGCCGAATTCGTTGAAGGCGAACCCGCCGACGTTGAAACCGTCGTGCACCTGGCGGTTCTGATTCGTGGCCGGGTCATAGGTGAAGAACCGGCCGGTCCGGATGTCAGTCCAGATCAGCGTCCTGCTGTCCGGATCCCAGACCGGACCCTCGCCCACCATCGCCTCGACTTCCGCGATCTTCTCAATGGTCGCCATCATGGCATTGCTCCGGTTGAACAAACTCGAAGGCCGCACAAGTCGTGCCGATTCACTGTGTCGTGCCACTTCATTTAAATGTACGCGTGCGGTACCGCCGGGGATGGACATATCGGCGGGATTGCAAGTATATATACCAAAAGACGGCGAGGGTCAAGGTGGGACATGGTTTTATAAACAGGGGGGTTGCAGTGGGATTCCGGTAACGTGTGCGGTGTGGCGGCCAAGCCTTGCATTCCCGGTAAATGAAGGTGTATATTGGTCTGATCCTGAAATGTTTTACTGATAAATCATCAACCGATGTTTGTGGGATCAAACCCGAAGTCCGGGATCCTGTATCGATGAAAACCTACCTGGAAGGCTGCGGCGTCCCCACGGCCAGGATCGGCCAGGCCGAGGTACCCCGACTGATCATGGGAATCCACCCCTACGACGGCTGTTCCTACCAGAACAAGGCGCGGGACGCGGAGAATTACCGCACCTTCGGCCGGGTCCAGTCGGTAGCCGACGTGCTTCGATATGCCGTCGAGGAAGGCGGCATCACGGCCGTCCAGGTGGACCACATGCTACCCAATCTCGACCGGCTGCATCTCCAGGCCATCTGGGAAACCGAGCAACAGACCGCCACACAACTGGGCATCGTGGCCTACATCCTGATTCCAGTGACGCTCGACGGCGAGATCGTCTCCTACTCCGACCGCGCCCATTCGACCTTCTACGGCCGAAACGAAGCCCTTGCCGGCCAGGCCTTCCGCGATCACTTCCACCGCGACGACATCATCCGATACAACCTGGGCGACACCTTCGATGGCATCGTCACCCCGGAAACCGTACCGCCGTACACCGAAGAAGAAGCCGCACGATTCGAAGTCGACTACGGCGTCCTTGAACAGTACCTGGGCTTCTTCGCCGGGTGCGATATACTCGTCGCCGATCCGGGCGCCGAGATCGACCTTCTCGCCATGACCGGGCGCTTCGACCTGATCCGCGAGTACCTGGGATTCCTGCGCCAACGTTTCGACACCGTGATTACAAGCGTCCATCACGCCGGCGTCACTCTGCCACTGCTCGAGGCCGAGGACATCCCTGTCGACGGCTATCTGACCACCGTAAACGCCCCGGGCACTTTCATGTTCCCCACGCGCGACGTGGCCATAGACGCCATCAGACAGACCACCAAACCCGTCATCGCCATCAAGCCGATGGCCGGTGGCCGTTACCTCGGACACAAGGCATTCGAGTATGTCTTCAACGAGATCGGCGTATCGGCCTCGATGTTCGGGATGGGGACCTTGGACCAGGTCCAAGAGACCACGCTGGCCGCCCGCGAGGTGCTGGGCGCCGCCTGAGTTGCCTTTGAAAGACCGTTGCAGCCGTTCTTCCTCTACTCCCCATCCTACACCATGGGCACGAACCGCACGCCGCCGTGGTGTACCTTAGTCGCCTCATCTCCCGACCGCATCACCGAATACAGTTCTTCGCCAATGGGGATGACCATTTTCCCCTTGTCCTTCAACTGGCGAAACAGCTTCTCGGGGAGCTCACCGGGCGCCGCCGTCACCATGATCTTGTCGAAAGGTGCATGCTTGATCCACCCTTCGTAGCCGTCACCGATCCGGTAATGGATGTTGTCGTAACCCAGGGATTCCAGGGTCTCCCGGGCCCGCGCGCCGAGGACGGACAACCGTTCCACCGTGTAAACGGACCGTGCGAGCCGGGCCAGGATCGCCGTCTGGTAGCCCGATCCCGTGCCGATTTCGAGGATCCGGTCCGATACACTCACATCGAGCAGGCGGGTCATGAGGCCCACGATGTAGGGCTGGGACACGGTCTGTCCAAGGTCGAGGGACACGGCGCAGTCTTCGTAGGCCTGCGACCGGTACGCTTCGGGAATGAACCGGTGCCTCGGCACGGTGCGCATGGCCTCGATCACCCGGGGCTCGTCGAGACCGCGTCCACGGATCTGCTCCTCGATCATCCGTTCCTGCGATGAAACGGGCACCACAACGGACTCGATTTTCTTGAATATTCGGGATAGCAGCATGGTCCGTTCAGTCTACAGGAGCCACCCGGCCGGAGCAAGGCAATTCAAGGCAGTCCGGCGACCCAGAATCCCGACGAATCGAAACGTATCCCGGAGTGCGTCCGGCTCGGCCCGTACCCAAGTGCCCCGCTTGACACGACCGCACCGAAACACTAAGTTCTCCGGTGCCTGCAAGCCCATGAAAAAGGACATTTTGAACGGCTGTGCTCAGAAAGGACCTCCCGCATGCACCCATTCGAAGCCCTGCAAGTACCCGCCGGAAGCGTAGGCATCCACTGGTTCGGACAGAGCTCTTTCGGTCTGAAGCATCCGGACGGCACGGTGATCCAGGTCGATCCATATTACCCCCGGGAAAGGCCCGCGGACCGCTTCGTCCATGCCCGGCCGCCGCTGGACGAAGGGACCCTGAATACCGACTTCGTGCTCCTGACCCACAACCACGGCGATCACACCTGCCTGGAATCTCTGGGGCGCCTGGCGGCCGCCTTTCCGGATGTCCGCTACGTGGGACCGATCGAGAGCACTGACGCATTGAAGGAAGCGGGGCTGACCGCCGGGAACATGACGGTCGTCACGGCCGGCGACACCGCTGAAATGGGGTCCGCGAAGGCGCACACGGTGTGGGCCAAGCCTCCGGCGGGCCTGCCCGACGACGGCATCGCGCCGCCCGACGTGCAGCACCTGGGTTACGTCGTCGAAATCGGACCGGTCCGCGTCTATATCTCCGGCGATCCGGTCAACACCTTCGCCGACCACGAGTCCCTGCTTGCGCCGGTTCGGGACCTGCGGCCGCAGATCGGGTTTCTGACCAATCACCCGAACGAGGGCGAATTCCCCTTCTTCGAAGGATCGGCCCGCATTGCGGTTTCCCTGGGCCTGAAGACCGCCGTGCCCGCCCATTATGCCTGTTTCGTCGCGCGGGATTACGATCCGCGGGAATGGGCTGCCCATCTGCCGGAAGGCGGGCCGGAACCCCTGATCATTCCGTACAACCAGTCCATGGTGTACAGCCCCTGAGACCGGTTATAATCCGGTGCTCATGGGGTCGCGGCGGGTCGTGGCGGGTCGCGGCGGGTCGCGGCGGGTCGCGGCGGACCGCAGCGAGTAGCGGCGAGTCGTGGCGGACCTTCTCGATTCCCCGGACCGCGGTGAATCCCGGCGTATAGAGAAGCACGTGCCATGCGCATAACCGGCATCAAACTCGACGCGGTAGACGTGAACGGACAGCATCACTGGGTGTTCGTGCACGTCCGGACCGACGATGGCGTGGACGGATTGGGTGAGCTCAATCCCTCGGCGCCGAGGCAGGCGGTCCTGGCCGCGTTGCGGGAAATCGAGCACGAGGTCGTCGGGAAGGATCCCCGACGGATCGAACAACTGACCGCGCAGTTGAAACCTCGACCTGAGGATCGGCCCGCGGTGCACGCCCTGTGCGCATTCGAACAGGGGCTATGGGACATCCTGGGGAAGTCACTGGACGTCCCGGTACACGACCTGCTCGGAGGCAGGTGCCGCGACAGCATCCCCGTTTACGCCAATGTCACGCGGGCCGCGCTGGAGGGCACGCCGGACGACTTCGTCCACCAGGCCTCGGGCGCCGTCTCAGACGGACACACCGCGGTGAAGATCGCGCCCTTCGACGGCCGATTCGGCGACGGCAACACGCTGATCGACCACGGACTGGAGTGCGTGCACGCCGTGCGGGAAGCTATCGGCCCGGATATCGACCTGCTCCTCGACTGCTACGGTCGTTTCTCGCTGGATGAAGCCCGACGGATCGTGGATGGACTGCGCGGGGTCGAACTGTACTGGCTTGAGGAGCCGGTGGGGGAGCGGGACCTGGAAGGCTATCGGCAAATCAGAAAGGAAACCGGGTGGCGTATCGCCGGCGGAGAACGGGCCATGCTCATCGAAGGATGCTGGCCCCTCTTCGACGCCGAAGCCATGGACGTCCTCATGCCCGACGTCACAATCGCGGGCGGCATCGGCGAACTCAAGAAGATCGCCTCCATCGCCGAAAGCAGGGGGCAGTTGACCGCGCCGCACGGCCCCTTCGGTCCGGTTGCGGTTGCGGCCCACGTACAGATCATGGCTTCTCATCCCGGATTTCTCATTCTCGAGTACGCCTGGGGACAGGTGCCCTGGCGCGAAGGACTCGTAACGCCCGAGGAACAGGTGGAAAACGGCCGGATCGATGTCCCCGGGCGCCCGGGCCTCGGCCTGTGCCTGGACCCCGCTGTCGTGGAGGAAAACCGCGTGGACCCGGCGGCGGCCTGAGTCAAGGCCGGCGGCGGCCTGATCAACGGCCATCCGTTGTAGGGTCACACGATCCCGGTACACCGGCCCCACGACCGCAGATCACACAACTCGCCGATTCCGCGACCGCCGGTTCGACAGTCACTACCCGAAAGGAAACTGATCCATGCATACCGAAGCCCTGTACGACACGCTCGATTCCGTCACCGCGATTCCCATCGTACCCTTCCGCGGCGGTACCATAGACTTAGGCGGCCACCGAAGGAACATCAGGTACCTGATGGAGAACAACCATCTCGATGGCAGCAGAAAGCGCGTGATCGGGATCGCGGGCACGAGCCTGATCCACCACTTCTCCTTCGAGGACCAGATGCGGGTCATCGAGGCCACCGGGGAAGAGATGGGGGAAGACGGGTTCCTGATGTCCGGCATCGTGCCGAATCCCCTTTCCCAGGCTGAGGAACTCGTTCGCGGTCAGTCGGCCTTTCCCCGTCCGCCGGACATCTACCTCATCATGCCGCTCACCGGCGTGGCCGACCACGAGGCGACTTACGATGACTACATGGCCTTCGCCGAGCGGCTGGGTACGGATTGCGACGCCCGCTTCCTGCTGTACATGCGGTCCGCGGACTACGTGAACCCGATCATCCGGCTGGTAAAGGACTCTCCGCACATGGTCGGCGTCAAGGTGGGTACCAGCGAAGAAGAAGTCGCCCCGCTCATAGAAGGCATCGGCGACGACGGCATCGTCATGTGGGGGATCGGAGATCGGAGCACCCGGGCCGCCGAACTGGGCACCCGGGGGCACACTTCGGGCACGGCCATCGTCGCCGCCCGCTCCGCCGACGAGATCAACAACGCCCAGCGACGTGGAGATTACGCGAACTCGGCCGCCGTAGAAGCCCTCATCGCAGACCTCGAACACCTGCGTTTCATGAACGGCCGGCAGTACAACTATTCGGCTGTGGTGGAAGCGATGATCATCGGGGGCTGGGAGGATGTTGCGGCGGGCGAGGGCGGTCCCTTCAATCCTCGGGTGCCGCGGGACATCGCCGCCCGCGTGGCCGACGCGGTGGAGCCGCTGCGGGCCTACCACTAGGCGACCGGTTCCGGATTCCCTCAATACACGATCTGCGAAATCGCCTTGGAGATCAGCGCGATGGCGATGGCGATCATGCCTATGAGTCCAATGCCGGCCCCGTAGCCGGCCAGCACAATGGGCACGTACGACATCCATTTCTCTTCGCCGAAGCGCTTGGTGAAGTAGTAGCGCCCCAGGATCGCGCCGAAGAAGGTGGGCAGGGTCTGCCAGAGCGGCATGGCCATGCCGCCGACCAGGCCGTAGAAGAAGAGAGGCGAGCCGCCCACCAGCGTAATCAGGCCGAAAAGTCCTCCCGTGATGCCCAGGCCGGCGATAATGTACTCGATCTTGATGATATCGAAGATGAACGTGATGCCGCCGGGCAGGGTGGACTTCACCCATATGGTCCGCATGGCCGCGTTGAGGGGCCACATCTTCTGCACGTAGGGATAGGCCGAGGACGGGATGGGGTTGAGTTTCCACACAAGCGAATAGAAGATGAAGCTGCAGACGAACATCAGGATGGTGGTCACCGCGGTCAGCTTGACCACGCTGCCGAAGGTCGTCTTGGTGAGGTCGAGCTGCTTGAAGGTCTCGGCCACCTTCCCGTGCTCGAAGATCGGTATCGGCGCGAACCACACGTCGACGCCCCGGTAACCGGACAGCAGGAACGAAGCTTCCTTGACGAAGGGGAAGGAGGTGCCGTAGGGCGAACCCGTGATGCCGATCATCCGGGCCCCGATGTAGGAAAACACCGGCGACCAGAGGAATCCGAAGATGACGCTGATCCACCACGGAAAATCGGGGATCAGGATGTAGAGGATGACCACGAAGCCCGTCGTGCTGACGAACCAGAAGATGAAGACGAGCCAGATCGGCAGGTCGCCCCGGCCCTTCGGCGTCGGCTGCACCTGCGTTTCACGGTTGGGATCTTCCCGCCGCTCCCGGTTGGATTTCAGAATGGCCCGGATGGTCGCAGTGAAACCCACGATGCCGATGACGAGGGAGGCGCCGATGGTGAAGCTGAGCCAGAAATCGATGTTGTTGGATATCTGCGTCGGGATGAGCGACATCCCGGGCTCCCAGGTGGTCAGGATGCCGTTGTGGTAGAGGAGCGGATTGGCGACCAGCGCGATCGCAGCCGACGACACGAATGTACCGATCACGACCCAGTAGGGCAGGACGAACCCGGCAAGGAGCGTGCCGAGATCGGTGCCGATGCCCACCATAGTCGCCGGCAGCACTTCCCGGAGACTGGTGGTGAAATCGATGAAGGGAATAGGCAATATGGTGATGGGCGTGACCAGGAAGGTGCTGGACAGGATGGGGATCATCACGTACAGGAGTCCCCACGATACGCCGATCACGGACCCGATGCTGAACGCCCGCCATCGCCAGCCCTCCCGGTTCTGCGACGTTTCGGCCAGCGCCGTGGCACCGCCAGCGTGCACCCGCGCCAGGGGGAAGGTCAGCCGTTCCACGTCGTTGGTGACCCGGAAGAGGATGTACCCCATCGAGTAGGAATTGACGGCGAAGAGTAGCGTCACCGCGGTGAGGACGAGGACGGGGACGAACCAGTCCATGTGGAAGAAGGTCCGGCTTGCCATCGCGGTGGAATCGAGCGTCGGAACGACCCAGGTGGGGATCAGCGTGGCGATGCCCGTGGCTTCCGGGGACTGCTTGTAGTACTGCTCCCAGATCAGGTGGGCGAAGGGGCCGCCGGTGATGCCCGTGTTCATGGCGTTCCCCGCGGCGGCCAGCCCGGCCGCGGCCCAGTACAGGATCATGATTTCCTGCCGGGTCATCTTGACGAGGGACCGCTTGGCGATCTCGAGGAACAGGATGACGGTGACCCAGTCCGCCGCGCCGGTCTGCCCGCCCGTCACCAGGCTGAGGTAGATCGATCCCGGCAGCATGATGAACCCGACGAACAGGCAGGCCCAGATCGTCTTCAGGTTGAATCCCGGCAGGTAGGGTTCGTCCGCTTCGCCGAACAAAGCGGTATCCGGATTCTGGTACTGCTCCGGACTGTCTTCCCTCTGTTCCTCTTCACGGACGGACAACGCGGGCCTCCTGAAGCGGTACTGCCGTTAAATCACGCAACATGTTGTACGCCAAGTAGATACAATGTATTCACATCGACGCTGATTGTGGGGGATTCACCAGTTACCGCATGCTCGGATAACAAGTCTGACAAGATAGGACGCCTCCTACACCTGTCAAGTTGTATTTCGTGGCCGAACCTCACGGCGAAAGGCCCTGAAGACCCGGTAGGCTTTCCGTCCGGTCGCCGATCAATTCGCCCAGCGCATCCCGCAGCCCCGTATAACGCTCGACGACCCGGTTGTTCTTCACCGCGATGGCGAGGGCCTTGGGCGTGCCGATGAGGACGGCCAACGCCCGGGCCCGGGTCAGCGCAGTATACAACAGGTTCCGCTGCAGCATGATGTAGTGGGTGCTGTAGAGCGGCAGGATGATTGCGGGATACTCGGACCCCTGGCTCTTGTGCACGCTGATGGCGTAGGCCAGGACCAACTCATCCAGTTCGCCGTAGTCGTACCGGATGGATTCCTGGAAGGAGATGTCCACGGCCTGGTCGTCCGGATCGATGTGCGTGATGCGTCCAATGTCGCCGTTGAAGGTCATTTTCCCGTAGTTGTTCCGCGTCTGCAGCACCTTGTCGCCCACGCGCAGTTCCCGGTCGCCCCGCTTCAACGAGGCGCCCGACGGGTTCAGCACCTGCTGGAGCTTCTGGTTGAGCTGGTCCACGCCGATATCGCCGCGGTACATGGGGGTGAGTACCTGGATGTCGTTGAAGGGATCGAGGCCGTACTTGCGTGGCAGGCGGTCTGTCAACAGCTCGGTGATCTGTTCCGCGCCGGCCGCGGGGTCGGGCTCGTTGATGAAGAAGAAATCGCCCTGGTTCCTGTTCTTCGTGTCCGGCATTTCGCCGCGGTTCACCCGATGGGCGTTCATCACGATGCTGCTCTCCCGGGCCTGGCGGAAGATCTCGGTCAGGCGGACCACCGGGAGACGGCCGGCGTCTATCATGTCCCGGAGGACGTTGCCTGCCCCCACGGAAGGCAACTGGTCGACATCGCCCACCATGATGAAGCGGGCTGACGTCTTCACGGCCCGCAGCACGGCGTTCATCAGGACCGTATCCACCATGGAGGACTCGTCGAGGATGACCAGGTCGGCTTCCAGCCTGTTGTCCTGGTCGCGGCCGAACTCCATGAGCCCCGGGTTGAACTCGAGCAGCCGGTGGATGGTTTTCGCCTCGGCGCCGGTCACCTCGGACAGCCGCTTCGCGGCCCGGCCCGTCGGCGCGGCCAGCAGCACCTTCGCTCCCACGCGGTTGAACAGGTAGACGATGCCCTGCACGCAGGTGGTCTTGCCGGTCCCCGGACCGCCGGTAATCGCCAGGACGCTCCGGGATGCCGAGGTGTGTATCGCCTCGCGCTGTTCCGTGTTGAATACGATACTGCGTTCTCTTTCGATGTGCAGGATGTGTTCGTCGATTCGTTCGGGGGGCGGCGGGGTGCGGGGATGGTCGACCAGGCGTGCGATGTGCCGCGCGATGCCCTGCTCGGCGTAGTAAAGGGGCTGGAGATAGACCCGGTCTTCGTTGCGAAGGACGACCTCGGTCCGGACCAGGGCGTCGATGCCGGACGGAATGGTATCGGCGTCGACCTCGAGCACGGCGGCGCTTTCCTCGGTGAGGGTTTCCAGGGGCACGAATACGTGACCGTCGTCGGCCTGCGCCTCCAGGACGTACCGGATGCCGGCCTCGACCCGGGCGGGTGCCCCGGGATCCACCCCCAGGTTCATGGCGATCTTGTCGGCGGTCTTGAAACCGACGCCCCAGATATCCGTGGACAGGCGGTACGGATTCTCCGTGACCTGCCTGATGGCCTCGTTGCCGTAGGCCTTGTAGATCTTCACCGCGTAGGCCATGCTGACGTCGTGTCCGAGCAGGAACTGCATGACCTCCTGGATGTGCTTCTGTTCCTCCCAACCGGATCGGATGACGTCGATGGTCTTCTTCGCGATGCCCTTCACCTCGGACAGCCGGCCGGGCGTCTTCTCGATGACCTCGAGGGTGTCCTCGCCGAAGTGATCGACGATCATGGCGGCCTTGGCCGGACCCAGTCCCTTGATGAGTCCCGATCCCAGGTACTTTCGAATGCCGTCCGTGGTCGTGGGCTGGATCGATTTGGATTCGACGATCTTGAACTGCTTGCCGTACTGCTTGTGGGTTACCCAGAACCCGGAGACTTCGACGCGCTCGCCCGGCGCGATCTTCGCCAGTTCGCCCGTGACGGTCAGCAGGCCGTCCCGCGTGGCCGCCCGCGCCAGGTTCTCGGTGGTCTTGCAGGCGTCCGTTTCGGCGCGCAGCCGCGCGACCGTGTAGCCGGTCTCCTCGCTCTGGTAGGTGATGCGCTCGATGGTACCGGTGAGTATGTCCATGCCTGACCGGAGTAAAGGCGCCTAACGTTCGTCGCTGGCGTAGACGACGGCGTCTTCCGCCTTCGCGTAGGTAAACAGTTCATCCTCGGAGAAGAAGCGGGGCACTTCGTCCCGTGCCGTTTCCAGGGAGTCGGAAGCGTGCACAAGGTTGCACTGCACGCTCATGCCGAGATCGCCGCGTATAGTGCCCGGGGCGGCCTGCCTGGCGTTCGTCACGCCGCACAGGCCCCGCACGACGTCCACGGCGTCGACGCCTTCCAGGCACAGCGCCACGACCGGCGTTTCCTGCATGAAGGACTTGATTCGGGGGAAGAAGGGCTTGTCGGACAGGTGCGCGTAGTGTTCGTCCAGGATCCCGTCGGTCAACTGCATCATCTTGAGACCGGCGACCTTGAGCCCCTTGCTTTCGAAACGGCCGGCGATGAGGCCGATCATTCCGCGCTGCACGGCATCCGGCTTGATAAGAACAAGCGTTCGTTCCACGGACTGATTCTCCTTTAAAAAGTGGGTCGGGGCAACGGATTTAAACCTCGTGCTTAGCCTCGTGCAATGTAGGCGGCGGCACCCGGAGTGTCAACGGAAATGCCCCCTTGGAAATTCGCCTCGATCACGTAAAAATGCGGTGGACATTTCCAGCTTCGGCGCATATAATGTCGGTGGGCTTCATCAACATACAATCGGGGCAAGGCCATGTGGGAAGACGATGAAATTCGCGAGGAGTGCGGTGTCTTCGGCGTTTATGGCGACCCCGCAGCCGCACGGCTGACCTTCCTGGGGTTGTATGCCCTCCAGCACCGCGGCCAGGAAAGCTCCGGCATGGCGGTCTCCGATGGCCATCACATCGCATCCCACCGGGCCATGGGCCTGGTCAGCGAAGCCTACGAACACGGCGAGCGGGTGAACGATCTCGACGGCCACATGGCCATCGGCCACAACCGGTATTCCACCACCGGCACGTCCAACGTCGATAACGCGCAACCCTTCATGGTCAACTTCAAGCGCGGACAGTTGGCCACCGCCCACAACGGTAATTTCACCAACACGGGCGCGCTGCACCTGTCGATGGAAGAGACCGGTTCCATTTTCCGCACCTCGTCGGACAGCGAGATCGTACTCCACCTCATCGCGCGATCGAACGAACCCGACCTGCCCGGCATGATCGCGGACGCCCTGCGCCAGGTCGAAGGCGCCTATTCCATCGTGTTCCTGTCCGATACGCAGCTGATCGGCGTCCGGGATCCCCGCGGATTCCGGCCCCTGTGCCTGGGACGCCTGGGTGATGCCCACGTGCTCGCATCGGAAACCTGCGCCTTCGACATCATGAAAGCGGAATACGTCCGCGAAGTGAAACCCGGCGAGATGGTCGTCATCGACGAACACGGCATGCAGTCCTTCTTCCCCTTCGAAGAGGCAGAACCGGCCGCCTGCATCTTCGAGTACATCTACTTCGCCCGGCCCGACAGCAAGGTATTCGGAGAAAACAGCGACAAGTTCCGCCGACGCTTCGGTCGCCAGTTGGCGGAGGAACACCCGGTGGACGCCGACATCGTCATCGCCGTGCCGGATTCGGCCACGACCGCCGCGCTGGGCTATTCGGAGCAGTCGGGAATCCGGTTCGAGATCGGCCTGATCCGGAACCACTACGTGGGGCGGTCCTTTATCGACCCGGACCAGTCGATGCGCGAATTCACGGTGAGATTGAAGTACAACCCGGTTCAAGGCGTGCTGCGGAACCGGCGCGTGGTCCTCGTGGACGATTCCATCGTGCGGGGCACCACCCTCAATCAGCTGGTCAGGCTGATCCGCGGCGCGGGTGCGTCCGAGGTGCACGTGCGGATCAGCAGTCCCCCCATCCGCCATCCCTGCTACTACGGGATCGACATGCAGAGCCGGGGCGAGCTCATCGCCTCGCAGACCCGGGTGGAAGAGATCCGCCAGTATCTCGGGGCGGACAGCCTGGGCTACCTGTCCATCGAAGGCATGGTGAAGACCGGCAAGGAGTATGGAAAGCCCGGGGTGGGCTACTGCACGGCCTGCTTCAGCGGGGACTACCCGGTCATCCCGGAAGATTCGCTCAACAAGCTTATGCTGGAATCGTGAAAAGCGCGGCGCCTGCGCATCACGGTGACATGCCTACATGCGCCAGGCGCGTCACGGCGCTTCCGGCGCCAACTCTTCCTTCTTTTCCCGGTCGGGGAAATAGCTCAGGATCGTGGACAGGGTCTCCCGCAACCCGGTCCTGGGCACGACCTGGTCGACGAAACCCTTGGTCAGGAAGAACTCCGCGGTCTGGAACCCCTCCGGCAGGCTCGATCCAATCGTCTGTTCGATCACCCTTCCGCCGGCGAAGCCCATCATGGCGCCCGGCTCGGCCAGGGTGAAGTCTCCCAGTGAAGCATAACTCGCCATCACGCCGGCCATGGTCGGATTCGTGATCACGACGACAAAGGGGATCTTCTCCTCCGACAGGCGGTTCAGCCAGAGGGAAGTCTTCGCCATCTGCATGAGGGAGAGGATGCCTTCCTGCATGCGCGCGCCGCCCGACGTGGCGACCACGAGCAGCGGGATCTCCAGGTCAAGTGACCGCCGGATGGACCGCGTTACCTTCTCGCCGACTACGGATCCCATGCTCCCGGCCAGGAAGGACCCGTCGTGGATGGACAGGGAAACGAGCCTTCCCTCGATGCGTCCCGTGCCCGATACCACGGCCTCCATCATGCCGGTCCGCTTCTGATACCGCTTCATGTAGTCCGGGTAGTTTTCCTTCTCCTTGAACTCGAGCGGGTCGACGGTGCGCAGATCCGTGTCGGTCTCCGTGAAGGAGTCCGGGTCCATGATCAGGGAGATGTACCCCTGGTGGCCGATCTTGAAATGGTACCCGCAGTGTGCGCATACGTTGAAGTCCCGTTCGAGCTCCGCCTTGTACAGCATGGCGTCGCACTTGTCGCACTTGACCCACAACCCCTTCGGTATTTCCTTGCGCTTCTGCGGGCTCAATCCCCGCTGTCTTCTCTCAAACCAGGCCATAGTTCGCTCGCTTAACGCTGTGGTACCAAAACCAACCTAAACGCGGGTTGCCATCCGGAATAAAAAGCCACGGAACAGATCGGAGCATCGCTCTGCCGCCGATTCGACCGTCGTCACCACGTCGTCCGCGTCGACGGTTTCACCTGCTTGACCCGTCCACACATTTGATATGCACGATACGGCCACGGTCCTCATGCCGAGTCGCCGGGCCGCCAGTGCTTCCGGGACGGTGGACATGGTCACCGCGTCCGCACCCAGTGTTTTCAGCAGTGCGATTTCGGCGCGGGTTTCGAAGGAAGGTCCGGGCATCCAAGCCAAAATTCCCTGTTGGACGTGCTGGTTTCTTTGTATACTGATCTGTAGAAGCGAATCCCTCAAAGACGCACTGTAACAGGGTTCGCCGTCCGTATCCGACGTCAAGTCTCCCATCAGTTTACCGCCGATGGGATGGATATGTTGCCGAACGATCATGAGGTCTCCCACCTCGTACCGGGGATTCAGTCCACCGGCGGCATTGGTCACGAGCAGAAC
The DNA here is from genome assembly GCA_009841265.1 of Gemmatimonadota bacterium. Classification (NCBI taxonomy): domain Bacteria; kingdom Pseudomonadati; phylum Gemmatimonadota; species Gemmatimonadota bacterium. Next base: position 1,091,676 of record VXMB01000009.1, read on the forward strand.
CTCGACGCCGAACCGGCGCATTACCTCGAGAGGATAGGCGATCTGCCTCGCGTCGTAACCCTCGTACAGGTGGATCCGTCCCTGCATCAAAATCACGGATGCATCGCCCAGGGCGCCGAAGACCAGGTTGCCTTCGTGGCCTTTAACGGTCGATACTGGAAAATGGGGGATGGAACCGTAGGGAACAACGGATTTCTTTTCGACCGCCCGGACGCACGACCCGAATCCGGTACCCAGAATCATGCCGAAGCGGGCGGCCGCGAACCCGTTCGAACCCAGGAAGTCCGCAGTCGCATCCAACGGATCATGACGGGGCATGGCGCGGCACTTTCAAACGGTTACCTCGTCTCCTTCGACGGCTGAATGCAACAAGGAGTCCATCATGAGCATCATTACGGTCGCCAGGGAATACGGCAGCGGTGGGAGGGACGTTGCGAGGATCGTCGCTGACCGCCTCGGTTATGATTGCGTGGACAAGGAACTCATCGCCGAAACCGCCCATGCCGCGGGCGTTTCGGAGGATGTCGTCGAGCAGCTGGACGAAGTGGGCGAATCGCCCATACGACGCTTTCTCGGCGAACTGTTCACGCCTTCGACCGTCTACTCCCTTTCCCCGGAATACCCGCCCCTAATCTGGCCCTACGTACCGGGCGACGACGAGGGGACGAAAGATCCCACCTCCCTGAAGAACACCTTCCTGGACCGGGACGAATACCTCCAGATCCTCCGGGATACCATCCGTTCGCTGGCCGACAGGCAGCACATCATCATCGTAGGGCGCGGGTGCCAGTGCATCCTGGCGGACCGCAAGGACGTCTTCCACACCCTGTTCGTCGCGCCATTCGATTACCGGGTCGACGTTATCATGGACGAGATGAACCTCGCGCGGGACCGTGCCGCCGAACTCATCAAGGAAAAGGACCGGCAGCGGTCGCTGTACCTGCAGCACAACTACCATCGCGACTGGACGGATCCGACGCTGTACCACGCGGTTTTCAACACGTCCCTGACGTCGTGGGAGAACATGGCCGACATCGTGATCGACTTCCACCGCAGACTCTTCGGCGACGACGATTGAAAGCCTGATTCACCCGGATGATCCGCAAAGAAAGATAACCCCAGTCAGCATACGTGTCAACCAGCGGCTCTCTACCACGCGCGCCGCAGACCGGTAAGGAACGGCAATGAGTTACGAAGTTTCGGACTTCAACAAAGAAGTGATCGAACAGAGCCACACGGTCCCCGTGCTGGTCGATTTCTGGGCGGAATGGTGCGGGCCCTGCAAGATGCTCGGCCCCGTAATCGAATCCCTCGCCGAACGCCACCGGGATCGGTGGAAACTCGTGAAGGTCAACACGGAAACGCACACGGACATCGCCCGGCAATACGGGATACAGGGGATTCCGAACGTGAAGATGTTTGTCGACGGCGAAGTCCGGGACGAGTTTACCGGCGCACTGCCGGAGCCCATGATCGAACAGTGGCTCAGAAAAGCCCTGCCCAGTCCACGCGCGAAGCAGCTGGAAGAGGCACTCCGGCTGCTCGAAACCGGCGCCCGGGATGCGTCCCGCGAGATGCTGGAGGACATCCTGGCGGTCGAGCCGGACAACGAGAAGGCGGCGGTCTGCCTGGCGCGCACCTGGCTGGATGATGATCCCGGCCGCAGCCTGGAGCTCTTGCGAACCATCGAACCGGGCACGGAATACCACGACTCGGCGGTCGTACTGAGGACCATCGCGGAACTCTTCCTTCACCTGGACACTCCCGAGCGTCTCGAGGACGCCCCGGTCCGGCCCGTCTATGTCCAGGCGATCGAGCATCTCAGGCGGGAGGAATACGACCTTGCCCTGCAGCGCTTCATCGAGGTGCTGGAGAAGAACCGGTCCTATGACGACGACGGGGCCAGGAGGAGTTGCGTCGCCATATTCGGCATGCTCGGCGAGGACCACCCCACCACGCGGCAATACCGCCGTGCTTTCAGCAACGCACTGTACGCCTGATCACACGTCCAGGGGATTGGCCTTTTCGGGGTCGATTTCCAGCTTGCGCATGGCCCGTTCCGGGACCTCCGGGGAGAGATCGCCTTTCCGGGCTAGGGCATTGAGGGTTCCGAGGGTGATGAATCGGGCGTCCATCTCGAAGAAATTCCGCAGCGCCGGCCGGCTGTCGCTCCGCCCGAAACCGTCCGTCCCCAGCGAGACCACGGGGCCCGGTACCCAGCGTGCAATGGAATCCGGCAGCGTCCTGACATAGTCGGAGGCCATGACGTACACACCTCCGGTATCCTCGAGACATGCGGTAACATACGGCACCCTGGGCGCTTCCGACGGGTGCAGCAGGTTCCACCGTTCGGTCTCCATGGCGTCGCGACGCAGTTGCTTGTAACTCGTCACGCTCCAGACGTCCGCTTCCACGCCGAAGTCATCGGCCAGCATCTCCTGGGCCTTCAGCGATTCATTGATAATGGAACCGCTTCCGAACAGGTGGGCTTTCGCCGTGCCCCCGTTCAGCGAACTTAGCCGGTACATGCCCTTCAGGATGCCTTCTTCCACCCCTTCCGGCATGGACGGCATGGCGTAGTTCTCGTTCTGCACGGTGATGTAGTAGAACAGGTCTTCCTGGTCGACGTACATGCGCCGGATGCCGTCCTTGATGATGGTCGCCAGCTCGTAGGCGTAAGCCGGATCGAAGGTCAGCAGGTTGGGGACCGGATCCGCCAACAGGTGGCTTTGGCCGTCCTGGTGCTGGAGCCCCTCGCCGTTCAGCGTCGTCCGTCCCGCCGTACCGCCCAGCAGGAAGCCTCGCGTGCGCATTTCCGCGGCGGCCCAGATCAGGTCACCGACGCGCTGCAGGCCGAACATGGAATAGAAAATGAAGAAGGGGATCGTATTGACGCCGTGGGTCGAATAGGCCGTCCCGGCGGCCACGAAGGAGGAAAGGGAGCCCGCCTCCGTGATGCCTTCCTCGAGGATCTGGCCGTCCTGCGCCTCCTTGTAGTAGAGGAGCGTATCGATGTCCACCGGTTCGTAGAGCTGGCCAGCGTGGGAGTAGATGCCGCACTGGCGGAACAGGGCTTCCATGCCGAAGGTCCGGGCCTCGTCGGGCACGATGGGGACGATCAACTTGCCGATTTCGGGTTCGCGCAGCAGGCGCGAGAGCATCCGGGTGAACACCATGGTCGTCGAGACCTCGCGGCCGTCCGTCCCCGCCTTGAATTCGTCGAACACCTCATCCGGCGGCGCGGCGGGCAGGCCGGGATTCACGACGTTGCGACGCGGTATGTAACCGCCGAGACTCTCCCGCCGCTCCCGGATGTACTCCATCTCGGCGCTGTCCGCCGACGGCCTAAAATATGGCGCTTCGCGGACCTCGTCGTCGGAGAGGGGGATGCCCAGCTCGGTGCGCAGGTGCCGCAGTCCTTCCTCGTCGATCATCTTCTGCTGGTGGGCCGTGTTCTTGCCCTCGCCCCACTCGCCCAGGCCGTATCCCTTGATCGTCTTGGCCAGGATGACGGTCGGCGCGCCCGGATGTTCCACCGCCGCCTTGTACGCCGCATAGATCTTCTCCTGGTCGTGGCCGCCCCGGATGATGGTCCGCACGTGCTCGTCGGTGAGCAGCCTGGACATCTCCATGAGTTTGGGATGCACGCCGAAGAAATGGTCCCGCTGGTACTTTCCGTCCGAAACGGTGTACTTCTGGTACTGGCCGTCGACGATCTCGCCCATGCGCTTCACGAGCAGCCCTTCGTCATCCTGGGCGAGCAGGGGATCCCAGCCGCTTCCCCAGATCACCTTGATGACGTTCCATCCGGCCCCGTGGAAGGCGGCTTCGAGTTCCTGTATGATCTTCCCGTTGCCCCGCACCGGACCGTCCAGCCGCTGCAGGTTGCAGTTGACCACGAAAATCAGGTTGTCCAGCTTCTCGCGCGCCGCCAGGGTGATGGCGCCGAGGGCCTCGGGTTCGTCCGTTTCCCCGTCGCCGAGAAACGCCCAGACCTTGCAACCGTTGCCCTGCTTGAGACCGCGGTCTTCCAGGTACCGGTTGAACCGGGCCTGGTAGATGGACATGATGGCGCTGAGGCCCATGGAGGCCGTGGGGAAGATCCAGAAATCGGGCATGAGCCAGGGATGGGGGTAGGACGAGAGCCCGCCCCCCGGACGCAGTTCGCGGCGGAAGTTGTCCAGGTGCTGTTCGTTGAACCGCCCCTCGATATAGGCCCGGGCGTATACACCCGGCGAAGAGTGCGGCTGGAAGAAGATCTGGTCGCCGTCGTAACCCTCGCCCGGTCCGCGGAAGAAATGGTTGAAGCCTACCTCGTAGAGGTTGCAGACCGAGGCGTACGTGGCGATGTGGCCACCGAGGGACTTGTCGGCCGTGTTGGCGCGGACCACCATGGCCATGGCGTTCCACCGGATGATGTTGCGGATCCGGTGCTCGAGTTCGTCGCTGCCGGGATAGGGCGGCTGCTGGTCGGGGGGGATGGTGTTGATGTAAGGCGTGTTTTCGGCGAAGGGAAGCCGGACGCCCTTGCCGCGGGCGTGGGCCTGGAGCTGGGCGATCAGCTGGCGCACCCGGCCCGGGCCGGAGTGCTGGAGTACGTAGTCCAGCGATTCGAGCCATTCCAGGGACTCTACGCGATCCAGGTCAATTTCATACTCCGAGCGTGAGGAATCCTGCGTCATATCCAGTCCGTGGGCCGTTGTGTACGATGGCCGCGACCGTTTTGTTCCGGAACCGGGCGTCGTCATCTATTGGGTCGGCGCACCGTCATTTACCGTAGTTGTGCGTCGTCAATTACTGCGGTTGCACGCCGACTTTTGCTGTTTGAAACACGCTTTCAATGTAGCCTTCCCACCCTTCGCTCGCAACAAAAAACAAGGCGGCACCGCTTCGTGCAAGCGGTCAGAATTGTATTGCTCCGGCCCGTTAAACGAGTCATTTTGATTGATCGTCTCAACAGGCCGGCATGGGATGGCGGACGTAAAATGGTGGCTTCGACCGGTCAGGCAGAGCAATCCTGCCCCGGCCAGAAAACCCTGATCCGGCCAGAACGAAAACGCGCGCTCGACTCGCGCGAAAAGACGGCCCACCCCATGATCGCTTTTCATCGCTCATCCTTCCACTGGAAGTCCTGGCCCTGGAAGCCCGACCCCGCATACAAGTACACGGGCGGGTTCGTCGGCGTGCCGGGACAGGCCTACCAGGTGCGGTACCACCTGGAAGCGGCCTGTACCGTGGAAGACCTGGAATCGGGTCGCAGGACCGAGATGTACCTGGGAGCGCCCTGCCGCACAGAGTACACGATCGCCCGCCGAAACCTTTTTCAGATACCCAGCGATGAATGGCGCATGGCTTTCAGCCGGAGCCTGAGCATCCCCATTTCGAGGAGGCCGAGCACCGAGCCCTCCGGATCCGGGGGAACCCCGTTGAAGGAGCAGTTCCAGGGCCACGATATCGACATCAGGCAGTACGATACCGATAATGCGCTGACCAATGCCCGTGAGGTAGTCCAGGCCACGTTGGACCGGGATCTCATGAACGCCAGGATCACCTGGACCGCCAAGACCGCCCACCATGACCCGGACCAACCGCGCCAGGCGGACCAGGCGGAACGGACGAACCAGGCGGACCAGGCAGGCCAGGCGGACCGAAGCCTGAAGGTAACCCTTGAGTTTCCCGTGGATCTGATCAATATTAACGAGGAAGACGCCGAGTTTCAGGTCTGTACGGGTCCCGTGGTTTTGCCGGACCTGGAAACGTGGGACGGCAGCGAAGTGCATCGCGTGTTCCTGGCGGACGCGGCGATCTCCGGTTTCGATCACGCGGAATTCATCCTCCGCAGGGAGATCGAGGCGGCGGAGCGGGAGAAGCACTGGTACGAGGCGCCCCGTGGGCGCGACCGCCTGGAACTGAACGACCCGGAGAATCCCCCGCCGGACTATCCGCCGCGCAGGCCGCGGCCCCTGGTCTTCAACGAAACCTGGGAAAAGGATACCGAGAACATCATTTTGAGGACGAAGAACGAGCGCTGAGGCCATCAACCCGGCCGACGGCCACCACAAGGAGCGGTCCCATGTCGCAGACGACCCTGCAGGACACCCGTTTCAAGCAGATGCCGACCCCGGAAGACCTGATCCGCATGTCCCGCGACCTGCGGTACCATCCGGTCCGCAACGACCATCCGGCGGTGCTTACGAGCGCGCAGATCGATACCTTCAACGAACAGGGCTACCTGAAGCCCTTCAGGATATACTCGGACGAAGAAATCGACGCCATCCGGGATGAGTTCGACGGCATGATCGAGCAGGTCATGGCACGGGGCGACCACAACTATTCCATCATTTCAGCCCACCTGAAATCGGGCATGGTGCACGATATCATGAACGATCCGCGCATCGTCGCCTACATCAGCGACCTGCTGGGCGACGACGTCGTGGGCTGGGGCGCCCACTTCTTCTGCAAGCTTCCGGGTGACGGCAAGATCGTCAACTGGCACCAGGACGCCAGCTTCTGGCCCCTCTCGCCTTCAAAGACGGTCACCGCCTGGCTGGCCATCGACGACGCGGACACGGAAAACGCCTGCATGCGTTTCGTGGCCGGATCGCACCACTACGGGCACCTTACCTATCACATGAGCGAAGAAGCCGAGAACAACGTGCTCAACCAGACGGTGAGAGAAGTCGGGATGTACGGCACCGAGGTGGACATCGAACTCAAGGCGGGAGAGATCTCGCTGCACAGCGACCTGCTACTGCATGGATCCGGGCTCAATACGTCGGACCGACGCCGTTGCGGCCTGACGCTCAGGTTCTGCGCCGCCTCCGTCCGCGCCGAACTCAACTGGAACAAGGAAGGCGTGATCGTCAAGGGATCCGATCCCACGGACCACTGGGCGGATCTGCCGCGGCCGGCGGTGGATAACGTGTAGTCAGTAGGGATCAGGGTCAAACCAGCGCGATATGCAAGCGTCTCCCCAGCGCACGGGCCGCCCGTTCGAGGGTTTGCAACGTGACCGAACTGTTTTCCGGATCCAGCAGACGATCCAGTGAGGCGCGACTCGTGTGCATACGCCGGGCCATTTCCGTCTTGGTCAATCCTTGATTCAACATGTATTGCCCCACCTGATAAGCAACCACTCGTTTGATCGCGACTCGTTCTACCTCTTGAGACAGTCCTTCTTCTTTCAGATATTCATCGAAGTCGCTTCCAACGTGCTTGTTAATAGAAGTCATTCTGTCGAATCTCCCAGCTTAGCCGCTCGCGTTTTTGCAAGCTGCAGGTCCTGATACCAATCACGGACAGGTTCGCGTCCACTTTCAGTCTTATAAAAAACGACACGCAACATGTAGATGCCGTATCTAAAGTGTATCAATTATGATACGTTGTCAATAGCGACTTTGCGTTTCACCAACCCCTTTCGGATTAGTAGGATTCCATTCAGCATTATCGGTTATAAAATCGTAGCGAAGGGAAGTGCTTATTCCACGTAAACCGCGACACGGTGCATGGCGTTATTCAGGTAGCCGCCGGGATTCCACGCGATGGCGTGGGGCTGGCTGATGCCGCGCGAGTCCGTCGCTCTGGCCCAAACTTCGTAATACCCCTCCCCCGGCAACGAAACACCTGACCGCCAGTTCTGCCAGGCGTAGGCGTTCACCGGATCATCCAGTGTAGCGGGCATCCATGTCGCCCCGAAGTCGATCGACAGGTCTACCGAGTCGACGCGCCCTTCGCCCGTCCACGCATGACCGCGCACCTCGACCGAGCCTTCTGATGTCCTGTGTCCCGTCGAAGGATGGGTAATCAGCGACTTCACCGGCATGGTTTCGATGATTCGGAAGTCCTTTTCTACCACGGTCTCGCCGGGTGCGATCCCCCGGTCCGGCATGCGGTAAGAGGTTCCGGTCATCTTGGGCCCGTCGTGTACCTGGTCCCGGATCTCAACGCGGGTCAGCCACTTCTGGGAACACGAACCGGGCCAACCCGGTATGATCAGCCGCAGCGGGCCGCCGTTCATCGGGTGGATCGACCGGCCGTTCTGGGCGAGGGCGATGAGATTGTGCGGGTCCATGGCCTTGTCGATCGGCACCCCACGGGAGATGGGAAGCCCGGCCGACGCGCCGGAAAGGTGTGTATCGACGCTGTAGTGGGCGGTGTAGACGGCGCCGCGCCGGATTCCAGCGGCTGCCAGTACGTCTGCGAGCCGCACCCCCGTCCATTCCGAGCAGGCCACCGCGCCGTAGGTCCACTGTTCGCCTTTCGTCTTCGGGTCGAAGAAAGCCCGTCCATTGCCTGCGCATTCCAGGGCCAGCGCACGGGTTACGACTTCGAAACGCGCTCCTAGATCATCGAGACCGAGCGTCAACGGGTGGTCGACCAGGCCGTCGATCGCCAGTGTCCAGCGCGATGCGTCCAGGTCCTCGGGCATCAGTCCGTTGTTGCGGACGAAGTGTCTTTCGGTGGGCGTAATGGCATCATCGAGGAGGTGCGGCGGGGTCTCCGCGCACATGGGCCGGTCATTGAGGACCGTGAGGCCGTCTTTGCCGGGAATGACGCCCTCGGCGGCGAGCGCTACGGGTATGAAGTGGGCGGGCATGTTGCGGTGGAAGGGGATCGCGGCCCCGACCAGCGCGCCCATGGCCGCCAGGCCGGCGTTCTTCAGGAATCCGCGCCGATCAGAATACGTGCGGCGTCCGAACAGCAACCGATCGGCCTCGTCGGGGTCTTCCCGGTAGAGTGCCTCAAGTCGCTTTATCGATGGATCGGCGCCCATGTCCGTGCACCTCGAATTCGATTCGACCCGGGCAGCGACTGCCGACTACGACTCATACAGATCCACCGCGGTCTGTCCCTTGGCGAACCGCAGGGCCGTCGCCGCGGCGGACTGGCTGCCCGTGGCGCGCCGGCTGTCGGTTGCCCAGCGCGCCAGGCCGACCAGCAGCTGGTTGCGCGAGGGATGATCCGCGCACAGGGTCCACTCGTCGAAGATCGTCCGCAGTGTGGAGAGGATGTTGCGGCCGTTGTCGTCCTTGAGGATCACCAGGCCGAGGCCGCGGAGCAGCGCGTCTCCCGAGTAACCGGAGCGCAGGTAATCCCGGGTCTGCCTCCCGATTTCCCTGATCTGGATCTTTTCGATGGACGAAAGGACGCTCTCGATCGCTTCGGACTCGTCCGCGCTTCCTGGCTGCAGACTGCCGCGGGACTCGGACAGGGGCCGGTGGGTGATGTTCAGCCAACGGTCGCCGTAGAATTGCCAAGCGACATGGTACAGGGCCTGTGCGGCGACCCTGGATCCGGCAAACCGCTGGGCCTTGCGCACCGCGGAGGCCATCATCATCTCCCGGACCAGTCCTCCCCAACCGGGGTTCATGTTGACCGGCGTGCGCGCCATGCGGTCCGCGGCGAGCACCACCATGGTCGTCACGATCCGATCGATGGAAACGCCGTCCGTCAACGCCTGCGTGACCGCACCGAAGGTCGGTCCGATTTCGCCGCTGACCAGGCCTTCGGCAAAGGCATCCTCGTCGAACGCCACTGTGGAACCGTCGGCCTGCCCGTCTGCGAGGGCATCCAGCGTCGCCGTGTCGGCGATGAATTGGTCGATGGCCGACTGCCGGATCTCGTCGGGCAGACCCCGCTCCTGGCCCAGGATCTTGGCCGACAGGTTGCAGACCAATTCTTCCGCCTCGTCCCATCCGAATTCCTCGAGCACCTCCGCGATGTAGCCGATGTTGAGCAGGTTGTTCGAATTGCCGAGGAAATGGGGCGCCATGGCGCATTCGAAGAGCAGCGGAAGGATCTCCTGGTCATGGCCGCCCATCCGCCGGGCGGTGATCAGGCATTTCTCGATGCCTTCCCATTTCTTGTCTTTCGAAAATACGCGGATCCAGCCTTCGAGTTTCTCCCAGGTAACCGGGTCGGGCAACCGCTGGATGCTCGGCCGGTCCCCCGCACGGCCCGACAGTCCATGGGCGGCGAAGGTCAGCGGAATGATCCGGTCATCGGTCTCGTACTGACGGGCTACTTTGATCCCGTTGACGAAATCCGCAACCTCTCCGCCGCCGTCGTTGGCGCCTCGTTCCGTGGCGATGTGCCGGCCGCCGTGACGGATGATGAGGTTGAGCGTGTCCCCTTCGGATACGCCCCGCGCCAGCATGATGGCGACGGCCTTGGAGATCGTCCACTGGTCCGTGGAATAAAGCCCTTCCTTCAGCAGCAGGAAATGGGCGTCGGACCGTTTCGATCCACCGTCGCCGACACTTACGTATACGTCGCCGTTTCGCTCTTCGACCGGGAAGGTCTCGAGGTCGTCGCACCCGCCGGTAAAACAGCCGCCCCCGCCGAGGTCGTAGCTCCATCCGTGCCAGTCGCAGGTCAGCACGCCGTTGCGGACGCGCCCCCGGGTCAGCGGGTAGCCCATGTGGGGACACTGGTTGTCCGTGGCGTGGATCGACCCGTTGTGCCTGAAGAGGGCGATGCTCCTACCCTCCACCTTTACGGCCTTGGGCTTGCCGTCCACCACCTCGTCCGTACCCGCCACCCTCACGAATCCGTTCTGTTCCGTCGCCATAACCGATTACCTCTCAGATGATTCCTACTCGTCAAATACTTCGACTGTCGTCCGCCCTTCAGAAAACCGCATGGCTGTGTTGATGGATGCCATGCTGTTCTTGTTCAGGCGCACGTCCGTCGCGTAACGGGCCAGCCCCACCAGGAGCTGGTACTGGGACGGGTGACCCGATCCGCCGGCGGCGGACGAACCGCTCGTGGCCGCACCGTTGGCGTTCGCACCGTCGGCGTCAGCACCGCTCGTGCCTTCCCATTCATTGAAGGTGACGCGCAGCGTAGGCAGCAGCTCCATGTTGGTATCGTCCCACAGGATCGCCCGGCCGATTTCCTTGAGCAGCTCCGAACCGTCGAAGCCGCTGTTCAGGTAACCCACCACCTGGTCGCCCACCCCGTGGATATCCAGCGACTTGATGGCATGGACGATGCGCTCCGATGCGGAAGCCGCGTCCGGCGCGTCCGAAGCATGATCCGGAAGGGGTTCGTCGAGAGCGCGGGACGGAATGTTGATCCAGCGGTTGTCGAAGATCTGCCAGGCCGCGTGGAAGAGACCCTTTGCCGCGGCCGCGGGACCGCCGTAGGCGTGGACGTGCCGCAGGGAGGCCGCCAGGTTGTACTCGGTGGACAGGGAACCCCATCCGGCGTCGACGTTCACGGGCGTGCGCGCCATGCGGTCCGCCGCGAGCAGGACGAAGGTCGTGATGAGGCGTTCGATGGCCACGCCGTCTCTCAAGGCGCTGGCCACGGCTTCGAAAGACCGGTCGACATCCACGCTCAGCAGGGCGTCCACGAGGGCGTTCTCGTCGTAGTCGGTGCGGGTGTTCGCCCCGTAATCCCGAAATTCGAGTTCGGGCGCGAGGCCTTCGAGCAGGCGCACCGCGTCCCGGTGAAACCGCTCCGGCTCGTCCCGTCCCCGTCCGACCATCTTGGCGCCCAGGTTGCAGACCAGTTCGGACGCCTCACCCCAGCCGAAGGTATCCACCACCCGGGCGAGGTCCCCCAGGTTGGCCACGTTCCGGGCGAAACCCAGGAAATAGGGGGCCACGGCGCATTCGAACAGCAGCTTGAAGATATGTGCTTCCTGGCCGTTTTCGCGGGCCGTGTGCAGGCACCGTTCGATCCTGAAATCCTGCATGTTGCGGGAGAACATGCGCACCCAGCCGTCGATCTGATCCCAGCGCACCGGCGGCGGCAACGTGATGACCTCGAGCCGTTCGGACGCCCGCCCCGACGCGGCGCGACCGGCCAGCGACAGGGCCATCAGGCGGTCCTCCCCGTCGTACCTTCGGCCGACTTCGAGGCCGGAGACCAGCAGGGAAACGATGTTGCCACCCCCGCCCGCGTCCTGCTCCGACGCCACGTGTCGGCCCAGGTGACGCAGGATCAACTGCACGATGTCGTGTTCGGAAACGCCTCCGTTGAGCAGCAGGGCAGTGGCCTTGGAGATCGTCCACGAATCCCCGCTCAGTAGGCCCTCCCAGAGCAACTGCAGGTGCTGGTCGCGGCGCCGGTAGGTCGCGTCTCCGGCCTGAACCCACAGTTCGTCCCCGCGGATGTCGACCGGGAAGGTCTCCAGGTCGTCGCATTCGTAGTTGAAGCAACCGCCGCCTTCGAGATCGAAGCTGCGTCCGTGCCAGTCGCAGGTCAGGACGCCGTCCTTCACCACGCCGCGCGTCAGCGGAAACCCCATGTGGGGACACTGGTTGTCGGTGGCGTGGATGCGACCATCCACGTTGAACAGGGCGACGCTGCGCCCCTCGCTGATCTTCACGGCGCGGGATTCCCCGGGCGGCACGTCCGCGAGGGACCCAACCCGGATCCAGCCGTTGCCTGCGCTCATTTGGAACCTTTCCTTTCTCAGGTGTGCTTTCTGCCTCCGACGCTCCCGCGAGCATCCGGGCCGCTAGTGGGCTTCCAGCCAGTTCGCGCCGATACCGATTTCCACTTCGATGGGCACGGTCATGGGCAGCGCGCCCCGCATGCATTCCTCGATCAGGCCGGGCACGGTGTCCTGTTCCGATTTGTGCAGGTCGAAGACGAGTTCGTCATGCACCTGCAGCAGCATCCGCGTGCGGCACGCCCGCTTCTTCAGTTCGTTGTGTATCCGCGTCATGGCCAGCTTGATCAGGTCGGCCGCCGTGCCCTGGATGCGGGAATTGATGGCGACGCGCTCCTCGGCGCGCTTGGTGGTGTTGTTCCGGGAATTGATGTCCCGCAGGTACCGGCGCCGGCCCGTCATGGTCTCGACGAATCCGTTCTCCTCCGCGAACTTGACCGTTTCGTCCATGTATTTGCGCGTCCCCGGATACTTCGCGAAGTACTGGTCGATCAACTCCTGCCCCTGACCCCTCGGGATGTTGAGCCGTTCGGCCAGCCCGAAGGCGGAGATGCCGTAGATGATGCCGAAATTGACGGTCTTGGCGCGCCTGCGCATCTCGTCGGTCACCCCGTCAGGGTCCACGTCGTAGATCTTCATGGCCGTCGCCGAGTGGATGTCCTCGTGCTGGATGAAGGTCTCCATCATGCCCTCGTCCCGGCTGAGCTCGGCCGCGATGCGCAGTTCGATCTGGGAATAGTCCGCGGCCATCAGGAGGTAGTCGTCGTCCCGCGGCACGAAGGCCTTTCGGATCTGGCGGCCCATCTCCGTTCGGACCGGGATGGTCTGCAGGTTGGGCCCGTGAGACTGGATCCGTCCGGTGGCGATCACGGCCTGCTCGTAGGAGGTATGCACGCGTCCCGTACCGGAAAACACGGCGTGGGGCAACTGACTGACGTACACCGAATTCAGCTTGGTGCACATCCGGTAGTGGAGGATCTGCTCCACGATCTCGTGCTTGGGCGCGAGCCGGCGGAGTATGGCTTCCGCCGTCGAGTACTGGCCGGTCTTGGCCGTGCGCTTGGCGTTGGGATCGATTTTCAGCTTGTCGAAGAGGATGTGCCCGAGCTGTTTTGCCGAATTGAAATCCACGGGTTCTCCGGCCAGCTCGGTGATCCGGTCCGAGGAACGCTGGATCTCTTCATCGAGCAGGCGGGACAGGTGCTCGAGCTGCCCCACGTCCATCCGCACGCCTTCGTGCTCCATTTCCACGAGAGCGGGCACCAGGGGGCACTCGATGTCCGTGAAGACGGTATCCTGGTTCATCTCGCCGATCCGGGGCCGCAGAAGCTTGGCCAGTTGCAGGGTGATATCGGCGTCTTCGGCCGCGTACTCAACGACCTTCTCCAGTGGCGCGTCCTTCAGCGTGCCCTGTTCCTCGCCCTTCTCGCCGATGAGGGTGGTGATGGAAATCGGCGTGTATCCCAGGAGGGCCTGGGAGAGGTAATCCATGGTGCGGCGCAGGTCCGGCACGGTCACGTAGGCAGCCAGCATCGTGTCGAAGATGCGGCAGGACACGGTGATCCCGTGCCACCGCAGCACGGAAAGGTCGAACTTGATGTTGTGCCCGATGAGCTCCTTACCGGAGTCGTCGAAGAGGAACTGGAATTCCTCGGCGACCCGCAGTACCTCCTCCCGTCCGTCCGGCATGGGCACGTAGTAGCCGGTATGGGGCTTGATCGAGAAGGCGAAACCCAGGATTTCGCAGGTCTTGGGATCCAGGCTTGTCGTTTCCATGTCGAAACAGAAGGACGGCGCGCGGGAGAGTTCGCCGATGAGCGCCGCGCGGGCTTCCGGGGTGTCGACGCAGCGGTAGTCGTGCTCCACGTCCGCGATCGTCTTCAGCTGGTCGCCCCCGAACAGGTCTTCCTGGGTGCCGGCGACGGTCAGCCGGGGGGCCGCCGAGAAATCGTCCCCGAATAGCCGCTTGCCCAGGGTATTGAATTCCAGTTCGACGAACAGCTTCTTAAGGTCCTCCTCCCGGCGTTCCTTGACGGTCAACGCGTCTGGCGTGATGTCCAGCGGCACGTCCCGCTCGATGGTGACCAGGCTCTTCGACAACACGGCCATGTCCCGGTTATCTTCGATGCGCTCCTTCTGCTTGCCCTTCAACTGGTGGGTATTTTCCAGCAGGTTCTCTACGGATCCGAACTGGGCGATGAGCTTCTGCGCGGTCTTTTCGCCGACCCCCGGGACGCCGGGCACGTTGTCGCTGGTATCCCCCATGAGCCCGAGCACGTCGATCACCTGTTCGACGCGCTCGATGCTCCATTTCTCCAGCACTTCGGCCACGCCCATGGTTTCGAAGTTGTCCCCGGTGTTTCCGGGCTTGCAGATGTAGGACTGCTCGGAGACGAGTTGCGCGTAGTCCTTGTCCGGCGTGACCATGAAGGTGGTGAAACCCGCTTCGTCGGCCTGCTTCGCCAGGGTTCCGATCACGTCGTCAGCCTCCCATCCCGGGACGCGGATCACCGGGATGTTGAATCCTTCGATTAGCCGGAACAGGAAGGGCAGCGCGATGCTCAGGTCTTCGGGCATGGCGTCCCGCTGCGCCTTGTACTCGGGATACTGCTCGTGGCGGTGGGTCGGTTCGGGCGTATCGAACACCGCGGCGATGTGGGTGGGCCTGTTTTTGTTCAGGATGCCGAGGATGGTATTGGCGATGGCGAACACCATGGATACGTTCATCCCCGTCGAGGTCATCCTCGGATTACGGATCAACCCGAAATGACCGCGATAGGCCAGCGCCATCCCGTCCAGCAGGAACAGGGTCTTCTGCACCTCAGTCATAAGTGGTTCGCTCCGGCTTCAAGGGAACCGTACGTGTAGATCCGTCAACCCGCGGTTCCTGCCTGATGTAGTGTTTTTTTTATTATAGTGCGACAAACCAATTTTACCAGTGAATAGCGCTATTCCTTCAAAAGTCTTTCCGCGTTCCGGCCGACGATGCGCTGTCTGGCCGCTTCATCCAACCCCAGTTCATCAATGACACGCAACCCCAGGTCGACGTCGGCGATCTGCTGGGGGAAGTCGGAACCGAACATCACCCGATCGATACCGGCGAAATCGATGGCCAGGCGAAGCGCTCCGCTGTCCGGCATCCCCGCGGATTCGTAGTACATGTCCTTCAGGTACTCAGACGGCGGCCGATCCAGTTGCTCGCGAGCCTCGGGGTAGGAACGGTAGGCCTGGTCGATCCGTCCCGCGAGAAAAGGGATGGTGCCGCCGAGGTTCCCCAGCACGACCTTCAGGTCCGGGTAAGCCGCCATGGTTCCGCTGAATACCAGGTGCAGGGCGGCCACCGACGTGTCGAAAGGGAACCCGGCCATGGGCGTAAGCCGGTACGCCGCGTAAACGTCATGGGAATGAGGCGTGGTGGGATGTACGAAGAGCGGCAGGTCCAGGGCGGAAGCCTCCGCGTAGAGTTCATGAAACTCCGGGGCACCCAGCGACAGGCCGTTGATATTCGAGAATAGCATGCCGCCCCGCAGGTTCAGCGACTCCACGGCGCGACGCAGTTCCGCCGCCGAAGCGGCCGGATCCTGCAGCGGAAGGACCGCCAGGGCGGACAGCCGGCCGGGATGGCGGGCCACGGTCTCGGCCAGGGCCTCGTTCACGATCCGGGCGAGGCGACGGCCGGCATCCGGTTCCTCGACGTGCAGTCCGGGGATCGAGAGACTGAGCAGTTGCCGGTCCACGCCGTGCCGGTCCATATGCGCGATCACGTGATCCGCATCGAAATGGCCCGGCGCGATCATGCTGTAATCGCCGTCCAACTTCAGAAGGCGATGGCCGTCGGCGTCCCTGACCAGCGTTGCCTGGTATCCTCCCCGTTCGATCTCGTCGAGGTAAGCGGAGGTATAGAAATGAGTGTGGAAATCGAATACCAAACGGACCCTCCAGCGGTTGTACCGGGCGTTCCGTCAGCGCGCGGCCGATTCCCGGGGTTCCAGACAATATAGCCCGTTTTACATCAATCACAACGCCGGAAGCCACGCACGGTAACGACCTCCCGAATTCCCTGTACAAAAACGGCGCCGGCGGATATCTTGGCAGTCGAATTAGCGACCGGCTGAAACCGCAGTTATTACAACTGGAGACACCCATGCTTATCGATCCTTCCGAGTTCATTGGAACCGAGGGCATAACCCACCTGTGTACCGGCGGCGAATCGCCCATGCTGAAAACGCATGAAGACGCCGTCCACCGTTTCTTCGAGGACAAGCTCCTGGGAGAGGAAGGACGCAGGCGCCTCGAAGTGGTTTCCGCAGGATGCAAGGAAAAAGTCGGCCGCCTGTTCGGCGTCCAACCCGACGATATCGGTTTCCTGACCTCTACTTCCGAAGGCATCAACCTGCTGGTCTACGCGCTCGACTGGAGGCCCGGCGACAACGTAGTGGTGGCCGACGTGGAGTTCCCTTCGGACGTACTGCCGTGGACCCTGCTGAAGGACCACGGCGTGGAACTCCGGATTGTGGAAAACAATAACTGGCACACGGACTTGGAAGATCTTGATCAAGCGATAGATGAAAACACCAGGGTGGTCAATGTCAGTCATGTCAGTTATTTCACCGGCCAACGCCTTCCGCTTCCCAAGCTTGCCGAAATCGTGCATCGCAAGAACGCCCTGCTCTGTCTCGACGTTACCCATTCCGCGGGCGTCGTTCCGGTCGAAGCGCAATACGCGGACTTCGTCGTATCCAGCTGCTACAAATGGCTCATGGCCGTGCACGGCGTGGGTATATTCTACTGGAACCGGGAACGCGTGCCCGAACTGAAACCGCCCTTCGTGGGGTGGCATACGCCAGCCTACCTGCCCGACTGGAAGGATCCCTCCGCGTACATTCCCCGGGAGGATGCCAGCCGGTTCACGCCGGGTAACGAAACCTGGATCGGTGTGTACATCCTGGACAACGCCCTGGACTGCCTGCTGGGCATAGGGATCGACCGCATCGAGGAGCACGTGCTTCACCTGAGCACCCGCGTGTGGGATGGCCTGTCGGACCTGGGCTGGGAAGTCATCACGCCCCGGTCGGAAGCGGAAAGGGCAGGCAACGTCTGCTTCACCGCGGCGGACGTCAACGCGGTGACTCACGCCCTCGAAGCACAGAACGTGTTGATTTTCGGGGCTTACGGCGGCGTGGGAAGGGCCCGCGTGTCCACCCATTTCTACAATACGGACCGTGACGTGGACCGGTTCCTCGAAGTCATGCGGGAGATCCCGGTGACCCAGCCGGCGTCCAGGCCCGGCAGGGACTTCAGAAAAGCGGCCGGGGTAACGGCCGAAAGCCAGGGCTGACATGGAATTCGAGCTGAGCGAAGAACACCGGATGGTCGAGCGGATGGTCTACGATTTCGCCCGCAACGAGATCCTGCCGTCCATCAGGGAACATGACCGCAACGGCACTTTCCCCCACGAACTGCTGCCCAAAATGGCGGCGCAGGGATTCATGGGCATCTGCCTCCCGGTTCGCTACGAAGGGGCCGGCATGGACTTCATCTCCCTGGGTCTGCTTTCGGAAGGCCTGGAATGGGCCGACTCTTCCGTCCGGGAGACGATCGCGGTCCACCTGGGCCTGCACGCCCTGCCCATCTTCCAATGGGGCACGGAAGAACAGAAGGAACAGTTCCTGCCGCCCCTGGCCACCGGTGAAAACATTGCCTGCTTCGGACTGACCGAACCCGGCGCGGGTTCGGACGTGGCCGCCATGGGCAGCCGGGCCCGGAAGGAGGGCGACACCTACCTGGTCAGCGGCGAAAAGATGTGGATCACGCTGTCCGACGTGGCGGACCGCTTTCTCGTTTTCGCCAAGACGAACCAGGAGGAAGGCACGCGGGGCATCACCGCCTTCCTGCTTGAACGCGGGTGGGAAGGCCTGACCACCGGCACCATCAAGGGCAAGATGGGGGTGCGGGCCAGCAACACGGGCTGGATCAACATGGACGAGGTCCCCGTGCCGGAGTCCCACCGGCTGGGTGAAGAGGGCGAAGGATTCAAGATCGCCATGTCCTGTCTCGACAACGCCCGTTATACCGTCGCGGCGGGCGCCGTCGGCCTGATGAAGTACTGCCTGGAAGCTTCCGTGGCGTACGCCCGGCAGCGCCGGACCTTCGGCCAGCCCATCGGCGACCATCAACTCGTAAAGCAACTCATCGCCCAGATGAAGCAGCGCGTCGATCTGGGTGAACTGGCGGTGCGCAAGGTCGGATGGCTCAAAAACCGGGGCATGCGGAACACCCGGGAGACGAGCATGGCCAAGTGGTACTGCACGGAATCGGCCTTCTCCACGGCCAGCGACGCGGTACAGGTCCACGGTGCCTATGGATACTCCGATGAGTACGACGTGGAACGTCACCTGCGCAACAGCAAGAGCGCGGTCATCTACGAAGGCACGTCCCAGATCCACCAGCTCATGCAGGCGGACTACGAGTTCGGCAACCGGACGGACCGACCGCTCCGGTGCGAGATGCCCGCCTACGATCCGGATTACTGGCAAAGCTGACCGCTGACCGCATGTAGCTACGCCGACCACTGACCATATGCGGCCACGCCGGCTCGAAAAGGTACAAAGCGAGGTAGAGATTTCTTGAATATCATCGCCCTGGTGAAGCAGACGCCCGATACGGCGCAGTTGTCCGCCTCCATGGACGGTCTCAAGCTGTCCACCGAGGGCGGACCCCGTATCGTCAACCCCTGGGACGAGTACACGCTGGAAACGGCCATACAGGCCCGGGAGGAGCACGGCGGCAAGGTGACCGCGCTGTGCCTGGGGCCTCCCGAAGCCGCCGACGCATTGAAGACCGCGCTGGCCATGGGCGTAGACGAAGCCGTCCTGGTTTCGGACCCGGCCATGGCGGATAGCGACAGCCTCACGTCGGCGCGTATCCTGGTCGCGGCCATCCGCAAAATCGGTGCCTTCGACCTGATCGTCGGGGGCCGGGCGGCGATCGACGGCAATACGGCCGCAACGGCCGTGCAGATCGCGGCCCTGCTCGATGTACCGCTCGTTTCCTATGTGGCGGAGCTCCGGAACCTGGATCCGTCCGACCAAACCCTCTCGGCGGTCAGATTGCTCGAGAAAGCGCGAGAGACGGTCACCAGCCGGCTTCCGGCCCTGATCACGGTCGTCAAGGAGATCAACGAACCCCGGTATCCGAGCCTCATCGGCATACGCAAGGCGGCCCGGGCTGAGATACCGGTGTGGCGTTGCGAGGATCTCGGTCTCGATGCCGCCGGCGTGGGCGCAGGGGCCTCGGGGGTCGAATGGCGGACGGCGCTGCCTCCGGTGCGGGAAGCGCACATCGAGATGATCGATGGCGGCCCCGAAGAGGCGGCCAGGACCCTGGTAGACCGGTTGATGGAAGAAAAGGTCATTTAGGCGGGAAAATCGAACGGATGGCAAGCAACCTACTCGTATGGATTGAACAGGTGGACGGGCAGGCGGACCCGATCGCCTGGCAGGCGATGGCCGCCGCGGGGAAAGTCGCCGGTGATCTCGGCGGTTCCCTTACCGCCGCCGTGTTCGGTGACGGTGTCGACGAGATCGCCCGGCAGGCCGTCGAGGCCGGCGCGAACCGCGTGTATACCGCCGATGAACCTTTGCTGGCCCGCTACCGCGTGGAACCCTACGCGAAACTCCTGGCTCGGATCCTGGAGAACGAGCCGCCGTCCGTGGTTCTGATGGGGGCGAGTACGGCCGGCCTGGAGCTTTCGGCCTACGTCGCCGCCCTCGCCGGTGCGGGCCTGGCGCCGGACTGCACCGACCTGCATGTAGAAGGCGACCAATTGATGGCGGTCCGTCCCGCACTGGTCGGCAACCTGGTATCCACCGTGACGTTCAGGGGCACTGGGCATCGTTTCATCACGGTGCGGCGCAATATCTTCCAGCCGGCGGATCCCGACCCGTCCCGGACCGGGGAGATCATCGAGGTGCCTGCCGTGCTGTCCGAGGACGAGATCCCCACCCGCGTGGCGTCCGTGGAGACCGCGGACGGCACCGTCAGCCTGACCGAAGCAAGCATCATCGTATCGGGCGGACGCGGCGTGGGCGGACCGGAGGGTTTCCAACCCGTTCGCGAACTGGCGGACGCCCTGGGCGGCGCACTCGGCGCGAGCCGGGCCGCGGTGGACGCCGGGTGGATTCCCTATGCCCACCAGGTCGGCCAGACCGGGAAGACGGTACAGCCCGACCTGTACATCGCCTGTGGGATTTCCGGTGCGATACAGCACCTGGCGGGCATGAAAAACGCCCGCGTGATCGTGGCCATCAACAAGGACGCCGACGTGCCGCTGTACAAGTACGCCCATTACGGCATCGCAGGCGACCTCTTCAGTTACCTGCCCGCCATCGCGGAAGAAGTGAGGAAACGGCTGGGCCGGTAACCCGGCGCGCCGTGCATCGCGTCTTCCTTCGGCGGCACATCGGGATTGCGGGACGCCGATGCTTTCCCCCTACGAAAAGATCGTCTTCGCCCTCCTTGCGACCGTCTCGCTGTACCTGGCGTCCGTCACCTTCCGGCGCATGATCGGGACGATTATGCGGGGCCAGGGCCGCCTTGCGTGGGATGGTCTTCGAGGCCGGCTGTGGACCGGAGTCAAGGCCCTGGCCGGCCAGAACAACATGATCCGCAACCGGCCGCTGGTTTCACTCGCGCATACCGGGATTGCGTGGGGCTTCATCCTCTACATGGCGGTCAACCTTGTGGACGTGCTGGAAGGCCTGGTAACCGGCTTCGTTTTTCTGGAAGACGGGGCCGCCGGTCAGGTCTACCGCCTGCTCGTCGATCTCATGACCCTGGCCGCGCTGGCGGGCATGGCCGCCTTGCTGATCCGCAGGTTCATCGTGAAATCCACGGACCTCGCCGTCGCGCCCAACGTCAAGCTGCACCCCCGTGCAGCCGGCGGCATCCGGCGAGATTCCCTGATCGTGGGGTTTTTCATCCTCGGCCATGTCGGCTTCCGGCTCGTGGGCGCATCCTTCGACATCGCCCTACGCGGACCGGACCCCTGGCAGCCGGTCGCGGCGCTGGCGGCCGGTCTCTGGTCGGGCATGGAACCTTCCGTGCTGACTTTCGGCCTGCACGCCAGTTGGTGGATCGCCATCGGGCTGGTGCTGGCCTTCCTGCCCTGGTTTCCTTATTCGAAACACGCCCACCTGTTCATGGGTCCCTTCAACCTGATGACCGCCCCTGATCGGACCAGTCCGGGCGCGCTGGATGCCCTGGATTTCGAAGACGAAACCATCGAGCAGTTCGGCGCGGGCCGGATCACCGACCTGGATCGGACCCATATCACGGACGCCTTCGCCTGCATCATGTGCAACCGGTGCCAGGATGCCTGTCCGGCCTATGCCACGGGCAAGGAATTGTCTCCCGCGGCCCTGGAGGTGAACAAGCGGTATCACCTTCGCGACCACATGAATTCCGTGGCTGCGGACGGGGAAGACACGGAACCGATGCTGGGCTACACCATGAGTGAAAGCGCGCTCTGGGCCTGCACGGCCTGCGGCGCCTGCACGGAGGCCTGCCCCGTCGGCAACGAACCCATGTTCGATATCCTCGCCATGCGACGGAACCAGGTGCTGATGGAGAGCGCGTTTCCGAATGAACTGAAAGGCGCCTTCACCGGGATCGAACGGAACGGCAATCCCTGGCAGATGGCGGGCGACCGGATGGAATGGGCCGAATCCCTGGACTTCAAGGTGCCGACCGTCGCGGAGAAACCGGACTACGACGTGCTGTTCTGGGTCGGTTGCGCCGGCGCCTTCGATCCCGGCGCCCGGGACACGGCCCGGGCCATCGCCACGGTCCTGCACCGGGCGGGGGTGGACTTCGCCGTGCTGGGAAACGACGAATCCTGTACGGGAGATCTGGCGCGAAGGGCCGGAAACGAGTATCTTTTCAGTATAGCCGCCGAAGGGAACATCGAGACGTTGAACGCCGCGGGCGCCGACCAGGCCGGCCGGAAGCGCATCGTCACGGGTTGCCCCCACTGCCTGCATACCCTCGGGAACGAGTACGGCGCGCTGGGCGGCCGTTTCGAGGTCCTGCACCACACGCAACTCATCGGCGAGCTGTCGAAGGAAGGCCGGCTCGCGATGCCGGGGCGTGACGGAACGCGCACGACCTATCACGACCCGTGTTACCTGGGCCGCCACGGTGGTGAATACGAAGCGCCCCGCCAGGCGCTGGCGGCGGCCCGGCCTTCCCTGGTGGAAATGGCCCGAAGCCGGAACCGGTCATTCTGCTGCGGCGCGGGCGGCGCACAGGTCTGGAAAGAAGAAGAGGAAGGCAGGGAGGCCGTCAGCGACCATCGCTTCCGGGAAGCCAGGGAAACCGGGGCCGACACCCTGGCCGTGGGCTGCCCCTTCTGCGCCAGGATGATGAACGACGCCAACAAGCGGGCCGGCGAACCCATGCGGGTCCGGGATATTGCCGAAATCGTAGCGGAATCCATTCAAGATGAGCGGGAGCGCACGCACCATGACGACCGTTAACGAACGCATGGTCTTCCTGGACGGGTCCAGGCTGATCATCGAGGCGATGGCCCGGGCCGGCGCGGGTGCCTACATCGGGTATCCCATCACGCCCGTCAACTGGCTCTTCGCGGGCGCCAAGGAGCGCATCCCCATTGCCCTCGAGGCACCGGACGAGATCACGGCGCTTCAATGGGCCGCCGGATTCTCCTCATCGGGCGTGTTCCCCGTCACGGCTTCCGCTTTTCCCGGCTTCGCCCTGATGATCGAATCGATCAACATGTCCTTCATGATGGAACTGCCCATGGTCATCATCCTCGCCCAGCGCCTGGGTCCGAGCACCGGTTCGGCCACAACCGGCGGCCAGGGAGACCTGCTCCTGCTCCGGGGATGCATCTCCGGAGGGTATTCGCTTCCGGTTTTCTGCCCTTCGAACCTGAACGACTGCTGGGACCTGGCCGCGGCCAGCGTGCACACGGCGGTAAACCTCCGCACCCCGGTCGTGCTGCTGACCTCGAAGGAAATGGTCATGACCAACCAGAACATGGACATTTCCGGCCTGAAGGAAGTTGAGCGCGCGGAACGCCACATGCATGAAGGGAACGGGGAATACAAGACCTACGGGGCAAACGGCAACCTGGCGCCGCCCTTTCTGCCCCTGGGCAACGACCTGCACCAGGTCCGGCTGAATTCATCGACGCACGACACGGAAGGCATCACCCAGAAGAACAGTCCCGAGGCCCTCGGCAATACCGAGCGGCTCAAGGACAAGGTCGAACAGAACATCGATGACTACACTTATTACGACCATGATCGGGACGAAAGCGCCGATACGGTCATCCTGACCTACGGCATCTCGGCGGAGGCCGCCAGGGAGGCCGTAGGCCTGCTGCGGGCTGGCGGCGAATCCATTTCGCTCCTGGTCATGAAGACGCTGCTGCCGGTACCGCCACGAATATACGAACTGCTTGCGGCATACCGGCACGTCGTCGTTGTCGAGGAAAACATTGTCGGCCTGCTGCGGGAATTGCTCTACGGAAACCATCAGCACGACCGGATACACGGCGTCAACAAGATCGGCCACATGATCACCCCGCAAGAGATCGCGGAAGGAGTAAGGCAATGCAGGATACCATTCTGAACGACCTGAAAATGCCCTACTGCCCGGGCTGTGGTCATACGGTCGCCAACAAGTCCATGAGCAAGGCCCTGGCGGATATGGGCGTGCACCCCCTCGACGTCATCGTCGTGAGTGACATCGGCTGCACGGGGCTCGTGGACCCGCTGCTGACCTGCCATACCATCCACGGGCTTCACGGCCGGGCGGTCGCCCTGGCCATGGGCATCCGCATGGGCCTCGAGCATCCGGACAAGAAGATCATCGCCCTGCAGGGCGACGGGGGCGCCACGATCGGACTGCAGCACCTGCTCGAAGCGGCCCGGCACAACCTGGACCTCACCCTCGTCGTGCAGAACAACATGGTCTACGGCATGACGGGCGGCCAGACCAGCGGGCTGTCCTCTACCGAGTTCAAGGAACCTGACCGGCCCGAGTCGGCCGTGCCTGGGTACGACATCTGCGCACTGGCCCACAACGCCGGCGCAGCCTACACCGCGCGGACGTTTATCGGCAAGGATACGGCCGAACTCTGGAAGGAGGCCCTCTCCACGTCGGGGTTCTCGCTGATCGAGATCGTGGAAATGTGCCCGGCGTACGGAATGCGGAAGGTCCAGGAGCTCCACGATACGGCGGACTACGAAAGTGTGGTGACGCGGAACACGCGCGCGGTCGGCCTGCCGCACCGGGCGATCGGGCGGTCCCTGATGGACGCGCTGAAACCGATCGAACACACCTGCAAGGCGCCGCTCGACGGCCGCCTGGAAATCATCGTCGCGGGCTCAGCCGGCGAGGCCATCCAGTCCGCGGGGGACCTGCTCTCCACGGCGGGCATAACCGCGGGTCTTTCCGCCACCAAGAAGGGCGACTATCCCATCACCATCGGAACCGGGTTCTCCGTCGCAGAGGTGATCCTCTCCCGGCAGCCTATCCACTACACCGGGATCGACTGTCCCGATATCATGATCGTCATATCACAGGACGGACTGGACAAGGTACGGTCCCGCATCGGTGAGCACACCCTGGTGATCGCGGACACGAAACTCGGCCCCGAGCTTGCGGCGCTGGCCGGGCCGGCCGGACCGAACGGCACGCCGGGTCCGAACGGTGCGAATGGTCCGATAGGGCCGTCCAACCTGGTGACCCGCGACTTCAGAAAGACGGGCGGTTTAAAAGGCGCCGCCCTGGCCGCCATCGCCCACTGGCTCCAGGACAACGGGTTTCTGCCCATCGAAGCCCTCATCGAAGCCGCCAGCCGTCACAAGCACGGCGACAAGATGAAGGTCATCATCGACAAGGCCATCGCGGCCTAGCGGCAATTACTTACCCAGGACACCGGTAATCCTCCTTGCGCATCGTCTTCTTCGATATCGACAGTCTGAGGCCCGACCACCTGGGTTGCTACGGTTATGGCCGGCCGACCTCCCCCGCCATCGACGAGATCGCCGCGCAGGGTATGCGTTTCGACCGGTACTACTGCGCGGACTCTCCCTGCATGCCGTCAAGGCACGGATGGATCACCGGCCGTTTCGGGATCAACAACGGCGTGGTGACCCACGGCGGTCCCGCATCGAAGCTGCATATCCTGGAACAGCGGTACGGCGGTCCCGACGAGCGGAACCAACTGGTGCAGAGAAGACTGCGCCAGCACGGATTCGATACCGTCTGCTTTTCCAACTTCCCCATCCGGCACTGCGCGACCTGGTTCGGGCTGGGCTGGTCGGAGTTCCATTCGCCCAACCTGAAGACGGGATCGGAGACGGCGGACGAAGTCAATGAGGCCGTGTTACGATGGATCGCCGCGAACGGCGATCGGGACGATTTCCTGCTGTACATCAACTACTGGGACCCGCACCGGATCTACGAAGCGCCTCGCGACGGGTTCGACCGCATGGCGGCCCAACCGCCGGCGGTGGACTGGCCTGACGAAGAAGCGATAGGCGGCCACCAGGATATCGACGGATGGTTTACCGCGTCCCACCTCTTTCCCGGGGACCGGCCGAGCCCCACGCCGAATATGCCGGACGCCATCCGGAACACGGACGATCTGAATCACATGGTGACCGGATACGACGCGGAGATCCGCTACACCGACCATCACGTTCAGCAGGTGCTGGACGCCCTGGGCGACCTGAGCTGTCCGGACGACACGGCGGTCATCATCTCGGCGGATCACGGCGAGGCCATGGGGGAGCACGGCATCTACGGCGACCACGTATGCGCCGACGAATGCATACACCGCATCCCGCTAGTCATCAAGTGGCCGGGGGTTACGCCGCCCGGATCCACCTGCGGCGATCTGCTGTATAACGTGGATCTGAGCGCGACGCTGATCGAACTGGCCGGCGGCGAAGTGCCGGAGTATTACGACGGGCGGTCCTTCGCGGACGGACTCGCCACCGGACAGTGCCGCCTGCACGACTACCTGGTCTGGGGTCACGGCCTTTACACGCTGCAACGGGCGGTGCGGACGCCCGATCACCTCATGATCAGGACCTACGACGACTTCGGCTACCGGTTCGACCCGGTAGCCCCGTACGATATGGGAAACGATCCGTACCAGACGCGCAACCTGGCGGATGACGAACCGGAGATCCTGCACAGCATGGATCACTACCTTTCCGAGTGGCTTCACGAACAGCGGGTCAAGCCCTACGCCATCCCCGATCCAATGGAGGTCGTGTGGCAGGAACGCCAAACTCCGTAATCACATTGCGGTCCCTCGCCACGGGGCTGGTCCTGGCCATCGTCCTCAACGTCTGGGTGACCTACGGGACCTATATCCTTCACTCGTCCCGCATGTCGGTGGCCCACCTGCCCATCTCCGCCCTGGCCCTGTTCCTGCTCGTTGTATTCCTGTACAATCCGGTCGCCCGGAGCCTCTACACACGAGCCGCCTTCACCGGCCGCGAGCTGTCGCTGATATTCTGCATCCTGCTCATCTCCAGCCTGATTCCCGGCAAGGCCTTCGTGTCGTACTTCCTGACCATCGTCTCCACGCCCTTCTACTTCGCCCAGCCGGAAAACCAGTGGGCCGAACTGTTTTTTCCCTATCTCCCGGAATGGCTTGTGGCGAGCAACCAGAACAACGCCATGGGCTGGTTCTACGAAGGGCTCCCGCCGGGCGGGACCGTCCCGTGGTCACCCTGGATCATACCGGTCGCCTGGTGGATGAGTTTTTTCATTGCCATTTTCGTCGTCGGCGCCTGCATCGCGGCCATATTCAGGAAACAATGGGTGGAGTATGAGCGGCTTACCTTTCCGCTGGTCCAGGTACCCCTGGAGCTCATAGCAGCCGATCAATCGCCGGGACGCTGGCCGAAACTGGTCTACGACCGGCTCTTCCAGGTCGGATTCGGTCTCGCGCTGGCCATCGCGATCTGGAATATCTTCTCGTTCGCCCTTATCGTACCGCAGCTGCCCGTGGGCACCTTCTTCGAGACCCCGCTCCAGCTGAGTCCGATGTTCCCGTCCATCCCCTTGCGCATCAGCCCGTACATGCTCTGCTTCGGGTACTTCATCAACGTCGACATCCTCCTGAGCATCTGGGTGTTTTTCATGCTCGGAATCCTCGAGATCGGCGCCTTGAGCTACATCGGACTCAACACGGAAGGCAGCGGTCCAGGCGGTACCGGCGGCGTCAACGCGCAGTTCTTCGGGGGTTTCCTCGTTTACGTGGGATACGCGCTCTGGACCGCGCGGCGCCACCTGCTCGCGGTGGTCAGAAAGGCGGCGGGCAGGGATGCGGCGCCGGATGATTCGAAAGAACTGGTGTCGTACAGGATAGCCGTGGCCGGAGTGCTGGCGGGGACGGTCTTCATCTGCGCGTGGCTATACCAGTCGGGTATATCGATTCCCGTGATCGCGGTGTTTCTGGCCTTTCTGTTCGTGCTTTACTTCGGAACGACGAAAGTGATCGCGGAAACGGGGGTGGTGTTCCTGGACCTGCCCGTGAACGCCCATCAGATCACGGTGCTCTCCCTGGGATCGGGAAACGTGTCACCCCAAAGCCTCACCTCGCTGGGCCTGGCCAGCGCCTATGCCCGGAACTGGCGCGGTCTGGGAATGGGTTCGGTCGTATTGGCCGACCGGTTGACCGACGGATTATGGCCGCGGAAGAAGGGGCTGCTGCTCGTGCTTACCGTTACCTTCCTGGTCAGCATGGTCACGGCAGTGGCTTATTCGATCGACTGGGGGTATTCCACGGGGGCCTACAACTTCGGTGGGGGCGCATTCAGCAATCTCAATGTGCATTACTACGAAGAAATCGTGACCTGGATGAAGAACCCGCTGTCCCTGGGGCAGAACGAGCCCTGGTTCATGGCGGCGGGCGCGGTAATCTTCATGGTCCTGCTGAAGCTCAGGCACTGGCTGGTCTGGTGGCCCCTCGCCCCGGTGGGATTCGCCATCTGCTTCGCGAGCAATATCCGGGACTCGATCCTGTCGGTCTTCCTCGCCTGGCTCATAAAGTTCATCCTGCTGAAGGTCGGGACCGGCGCTTACCGCACGGGCCAGCGGTTTTTCCTGGGCGTGCTGCTCGGATACACGCTGGGCATCGTCCTGTCCTTCATCGCGGAT
The DNA here is from genome assembly GCA_009841265.1 of Gemmatimonadota bacterium. Classification (NCBI taxonomy): domain Bacteria; kingdom Pseudomonadati; phylum Gemmatimonadota; species Gemmatimonadota bacterium. The sequence continues at coordinate 1,120,288 of VXMB01000009.1, forward strand.
GCCCTGTTCTATCCCGGACAGGGCCACATGATGCACGACTGGTAGCAGACGGTAACCGGCCGCTAGTACGTACTCTTCGCCGTCGTCAGGGGGCACCACCGCGAGGCCTGCAGCCAGTGCAGCAGCGTGCGCAGGGCTTCCGGCGTGCCGATCTGTTCGAGGGCGATGGCGGCCTGGCCCTGCACGTACCGGTTTTCATCGTAGCACGCGTCCGCGAGATGCGGAATGGCCGCCTGGGCCTCGTCCCCGAAGCGGGCTAGCGCATAGGCACTCCTGGAACGCACCTGCTCATCCTCGTCCTTCATCATGCCGACCAGCGCGGGAACGGACGCATCCGCGGTCAGTTTAATCTGGCCCAGGGCATCGGCCACGTTCTGGCGGACAAAGGGCGACGGGTCGTCTGTCAGACCTGCCAGGTGCTCCGCAACCGAAGGGTTGTGGTGCCGGATGTCTCCAAGGGCGTAGACCGCGTAGCCCCGGACCCGTTCGTCACCGTGCCCGAGCAGGGGAACCAGTGGTTCGACGGCTGCGGCGCCCAGCGCACCGAGCCCGTAGCACGCTTCCCGGCGGACCTCGTCCCGTTCGTGCTGGAGGGCGGAGAGCAGGTGGGGGAGTGCGGCCTCGCCGCACTCCGCCAGGGTATAGGACGCGTGCAGGCGCTTCTGTTCGAGTTCGTGGGTCAGGTCGCCGGCGAGCGCTTCGACGTGTTCCGCGCCTTCCCGCCGGGTCCCGGCCGATCCGTTTCCGGCAAGCCAGTGCCACATGTTCCGCCACATGGCGCTCCGGGGGTGGTCCGACAGGTCGCCGAGATCGATATCATCGTGTTGCCGGTTCCACCAGGGCCGGTCCGGCTCCGACATCCTGGTAAACTGGAACTTCATCATGTAGCGGACCTTGTCCGTCTGATTCGGGAACGCCCGGTGCCAGAGGTCGAAGTGAATGATGGTAACAGTTCCCGCCTTGCCGCTGGCGGGGAATCCGTCGGGCACCGACCCGTTCCCGCCGACGGTCTCTTCACGGGACTCGACGTAGTGGCTGCCCGGTATGACGCCCGTCGGGCCGATCTCCACCGGGGTGTCCTGGGGATAGTACATGGCCATGATCCAGCGCGGGTGGTGGTCCCGGACCTTGGTGTAGCCCCAGTAGCTGTCCTTGTGCCAGGCGCCTCCCCGGCTGTTCGGTGGGTTCACGTGCGGGTGGCGGTGGGCATGCATGACGTAATCGGGTCCAAGCAGGCTCGTCAGCGCGCCCCGGACCGACGGATCGTCATAGACCTGCTGGATCTCGGGCACACGAGGCAGCAGGTTGTTTCCCGGATTCCCGTCCTCGTCGATGATCGCCTTTGTTTTTTCGTAAATGTCAGCATGCAATGCGACCGGCTTGTCCACGGTGATCACGTGATAGCCGTTTACGATGAAGTCGCGCATGGCGTCATCGTCGAAAAGGTAGGATCTGTCCACCATGAGTCACTGCTCCTTTTTGGCATGGCTCCATTTGGCATGGCGGCCGGCCATGACGGTCACCGTGGCTGGCCACGACGGTCGCCATGAATGGCCTCATGCGGTTTGTTCAAAACGTGATTGCAACCTGGTTTCACCTTTCATCCATCAGTGAAGCAGACCGACATATCTTCAAGAAACGCTTCAGGTTCCACTGCCTTAAAACGATTTACAGTCCATGGCCGGGCCGCTCTATCTACCTTATTGTACGACTCCGCGCCTCCACCGGGCAGACGCTCCAGGCTTTCCCGGATGACGTCCGCGGCAGACCCCGATGCCCGGACTTCCAGATTCCCATCCTCGCAGTCGTAATACCAGACGGATTTCAGCCTTCCGCACAACAGTCTGTACGCGTAATGCGAAAGCGGTTCATCCACGGTACCGGGTTTGAATGAAGCCGGCCAGAACAGGCGGTTGACCTGGAGGCGGAAGGCCGCCTCGAGCATGCCGGCCGGCGTCGCCGGACAGAGATGCCAGTTGGTCTCCGGCCAGACGTCGAGCCATCCCCACGCACTTCCCATCTCCGGGATGGAAAGGTCCCGGTCACCGTTTCGCGTATGAACGCGCCCATCTCGTCCCCCGATGAACACGTGATGCTGGGGGTAGTTGAAGAACTCGCCCCCTTGCGACCGGAGGCAGTCGTAGAACCCGGTCGCCAGGCCGAGGACGGCGCCGGCCAACCCGAACACGCCGTCTTCCAGCCGGGGTGAGACCAGTCCCACGCGGTCCTGCGGATGGTAATCGGGATACGCTTCGGAAAAGGACAGGACTTCCGACTTCGAATCCTGCCGCCGGCGATAGACGAAGTCCGACTGGATTATGCGTTCGCTGGTATGCAAAACGTCATCCGGTTCGCACGTTCAATGATCCTTATTGATGGACCTTAATGATTCGCCGCGTAATGTCCGGGCTGGCCGGCTGCTCGTCAAGCAGAATCTCCCCCGGCTTATGGGGTTTTCAGACCGTTTGCACGACGGTTTCCGGATGCTCGTCCAGCTTCAATTCGACCATCTCGATACCGGATTCCTCCACCAGCCAGTCATACACTTCTTCGACGGACTTCGTGTAGGCGTACTCCTCTGCGTAGACCACCCGCCGAATCCCCGCCTGGATGGACTTTTTCAGACAGCCCAGGCAGGGCTTGTTGGTGGTGTAGAGCGTGGCGCCGCTCGTCGACGACCCGTGGCGCGCGGCGAAGACGATGGCGTTTTCCTCGGCGTGTATGCAGACGCATTCGTCGAGGTTCGCCCCGGACGGTCCGTCCGAGTTGCATCGCTTGCAGCCGCCGTCGAAGCAGTTGGGTATGCCCATGGGGGTGCCGTTATAGCCCGTGCTGGTGATGATCTTTTCGTTCACGATCACGGCGCCGATGTGCCGGCGAATGCAGTTCGATCGCGCCGAAACGGCATAGGCGATGCGCAGGAAATACTCGTCCCAGGAGATTCTATCCATTCATTGCTCCTTCACCGGTTGAGATCCCTTCAGGAACCGCTTGTAGTACGAGTGGACCAGGAACGTCACCGGCAGCGCGATCAGCAGCCCCAGGATACCCAGCAGTTTTCCCCAGATGGACAGGGAAAGGAGGATCACGGCCGGGTTGAACCCGGTCGCGCTGCCCATGATCCGCGGAACCAGGATGGCGTCCTGGATGACCTGTACGACGGCGAACACGGCCAGGACGAGGACGAGCATGACCCAGATGCTCTCGCCGGCGCCCAGGGCCCCTGCAATCGCGAAAAGCACCGCCGGGATGAGGCCCACGACCTGCAGGTAGGGCACCATGTTGAGCAGCCCAATGAAAAGGCCCAGCAAAATTCCCATGGGCAGGCCGATCAGCCAGAAGCCCAGCGCGAAGAGCAGTCCGACGATGAAGGCGATGAGGGCCTGGGCACGAAAATAGACCCGCATGGCCTTCGTAAAGTCGGATACGACGTCGAGTACGACCTGCCGGTACTGGTCGGGGATCAGTTCTTTCCAGCCTTCGGAGATCTCGTCGAAGTCCAATAGGATGAAGACCAGGTAGAGCAGGATGACGATGACGACCGCAAGACCGATGATGAAGCTGATGGTACCTGAGAATACGCCCCAGATGCCGGGCAGGATCTGCTGAAAGAACAGCCGGATGTTTTCGAAGTTCAGCAGTTGGACCAGTTCTTCAAACCGGACCAGGTCCGCGATGTATATCCTGATTTCCTCCGGAACATAGTCCTGTAGTCTCGCCTGCCACTGGTCCGCGTCCACCAGCCCGGAGAGCAACCGCTGCATCTGCGCGACTTCGGACACGACCATCGGGATCAGGATGGAAAGGAACAGGACCACGGCGGCGAGGATGATCGTCAGGCTCAGCAGTACGGAGATGATTCGTTGCTTGAAGGGCAGTTTCCGTTGCAGCCAGGAAGTCAGGGGATTAATCAGGTAGGCGAGCAGCAGTGCGACGGCAAAGGGTATGAGCACATCGCTCAGATAGGCGATAAGGGTGATCAACAGCCAGATCACGCCCACGGCGATTGCGATGCGGACTACGCGGTCGAAGGTAAAAGGGCTTTCGGACAGCATGATCGTGACTCGGGATGAAACGCCGATCTTGACGGAAACGCCGTGTAATCAAGTAGGCGCAGGGATGGCGGATGTCAAGCAAATACAGGACGACGGACAATCTCTTGACCTGCCTTCGCCGGCGGGTCTATATTCACCGCGCACCAACGGTAGATTCGATTCAGATCCACCTTACCCCGGAACCTGCATGCACAAGGTACTTTCCGTCCTGCTGCTGGCCGCGGCCATCCTGCCGGCAACCGGTTTTTCCCATGCCCAGTACACGAATTCCGTCGGCGTAGCGCTCCCGCCCGACGCGGCGCCGCCCGACCAGCAGGTTTTCCGGGTGATGAGCCCGGAACCGCGCAGCCTCGACATCCAGATCAATCTGTACGACGGGGAATCCACGCTCCTGCCCTTCGAGACCCTGCTCATCCGGGACGAGCTCTGGCAGCCCATACCAGGCGCCGCCACCCATTATGACGTCTCCGCCGACGCCATGGAATGGACGTTCCACCTCCGGCCCGGCGCCCGGTGGAGCGACGGCAGGCCCGTCACGGCCCACGACTTCGTCTTTGCTTTCAGGCGGATGCTGGATCCGGCCAACGCCAATCCCTACGCCTTCTTCTACTACGACATCAGGAACGCGAAGGCCATCAGCCTCGGAGAGATCACCGACCTGACTCGGCTCGGGGTCCGTGCCGTCGACGATCTCACGCTCCAGGTGGACATGGAACGCAGCGCTCCTCACTTTCCCCACGTGGTATCCTTCGGTCTGGCCTACCCGGCACCGCGCTGGGCCGTGGAAAAACACGGACGGAAATGGACCGAGGTCGATAACATCGTGTCGAACTCCGGTTTCAGGATGGCCGAATGGTCCACGGGCAGCCACATGACCTTCGTCCCCGATCCCATGTACAACGGTCCCCACAAGCCCCTGCTGGAAAGGGTCATCCATCCATTCCGCTACGCGGCGGCACAGACCGTCCTGGCCTATGAGAACAACGAGGTGGACGTGGAGACGGTCGATATCAGTGACATGGACCGGATAGAACGGCATCCCGTACTCAGCCGGGAACTCGTGAAGACGCCGGGAAGGACGACCTGGTACCTGTTCTTCAAGGTGGCGGAACCGCCCTTCGACGACATCCGCGTGAGAGAAGCCTTCGCCCGGGTATTGGACCGGGACGCGATTTGCCGGGTCGTCCTCAGGGGCGCGGCGGCGCCGGCTTACTCCATGATGCCGCCCGACTTCAAGGAATACAACGGCGACGCGATGAAACCGTACCAGGCATTCGATCCGGTCCGCGCGAAGGCACTGATGCGGGAGGCCGGCTATCCGAACGGCAGGGGGTTTCCGAGGCAGGAAATGTGGTTGCGCGCGCCGACGCCGTCCATGAAGATGGCCGGCGAGGCCATTCAGAGCATGCTGCTGGAACACCTGGGAGTCGATGTCACCGTTCGCACGCTCGACCGGACGGCCTACATGAGCAAGCTGTACAACTGGGAAATGGACTTCGGCTTTCTGCGGTTCGTCGCCGATTACATGGACCCGCGCAACATGCTCGACATGACGTGGCACTCCCAGCCGAAAGGCGCGGGACGGCACGACTGGGCACAGCCCGAATTCGACGCGCTGGTCGAGCAAGCAGGGGCCGAATTGGACCCGGTCATGCGAACGGACCTCTACAGGCAGGCGGAGGAGATACTCGTAAAGGACTACGCCGCCGCCTTCGTCTTCCATCCCCTGACGCTTCAGCTCCGCAAGTCCAACCTCAAGGGCTATTCCAGGGACTACGACGGTATCGTGGGCGCCCTCATGTATTCCCGGCTATACAAGGCCCGGGAGTAGGGGAGAGGAACACCGAATACCCTTCACCGTTCAGGCCGAGGGGACCGGACAGGCGACCCGCAACGCGCCGGGTGCCGCGATGATCTCCGCCGGGGTCTCGCCCACGGGCTCGCCGTCGGCGAACAGTACGACCGGCCGCTCCGTTTCCATGCTCAGGCTGCCCGTTCTGTATGAGAAGACGTCGGGGTGGGTCAGGTGTCCGCCCCAGTAGACCCGGGGAAACACGCGCAGGATACGGCCCGCGCTCATCATGCGCACGAGGCAGATGTCGAGAGCCCCGTCCGCCGGGCTGGCGTTCGGCGCGATCCTGATCCCGCCGCCGTACGTGCTGGTATTTCCGGTAGCCGCGAGCAGGACCGTCTGGTCGATGGTGCCGAAGTCGCCAGTCATGCGCAGGGCCACGCCGCGATAGACGCGCAACATGCACGCCAGGCCCCACAGATAGGCCGCCGTGCCCTTGAACGGGACCTGCCCTTCGTACACCAGCCTGGCCACCTCCGAATCGAATCCCAGCGTCACCACCGTCGCGAAGTACCGGTCGTTCACCTTGCCCAGGTCGAAGGGGCGGACATGGCCCTGCAGCAGGACGGATGCGGCCTTCTCGGGCGCGGACGGTATCTCCATCGCCCGGGCGAAATCGTTGCCGCGTCCGCAGGGCAGGATGCCGAGGGCGACGTCCGTTCCGGCCAGCCCGTTCACCACCTCGTGGACGGTTCCGTCGCCCCCGCAGGCGGCCACGCAGGCATACCCCTCCTGCACCGCTTCCGCCGCGAAGGCCTCCGCCTCGCCCCGGGCCGAGGTTGGGCGGAGCTCGACGGCCGCATGGTTTGCGGCCAAAAGGTCCCGCACCCGTTCCGCGTATCTCATGCCGCGTCCACTGCCCGATGTCGGATTCGCGACGATTAGCGTCTTACCGGTCATTTACTTTCTCCAGACAAAGTCGTCTGCGCCGACCCCGCGCGCGGCGCAACACATCCCGGGACCCGGATACGCACGGCCGGAGCCACAGGAAGCAACCATCGGGGCCCCGGATTCGTCCATCCTGGACCCGGAAGCGCCCGGCGGGACCCCGGGCCGAACACCTTGACAGGGACCGGCCCTCGTCCTAAGATAGTGGGCTGGCCGGACAAAGCCAATGCAACCCATTGGATTGACGGTCGCAAGGACGTAGTAAATCGCGCAAGGACCTGTTCCGCACAAGGAAGTAAACGCCCATCATCCGGACCACGGTATGACTGACTACAGAAGCCTCTTCGATTTGACCGGCCGCAATGCGCTGGTCGTCGGCGGCGGAAGCGGCATCGGCCGGAGTTCGGCTCAGTGCCTGGCCCAGTTCGGCGCTCACGTGGTCTGCGCGGACGTGCGGCAGGAGGCGGCGGAATCCGTTCTGGGGGAGATTCGCAAGGACGGCGGTTCGGCCGAAGCGGTAACGCTGGACATGCGCGATACGGGTCAGATTCAGCACGTGCTCGACCGGACTGCTCCTCCGGACATCCTCGTCAGCACGCCCGGCGTCAACATACGCAAACCGCTCCTCGAGTACACCGACGAGGAGTACGACCGGGTTGTCGACCTCAACCTGAAAGGCACCTTCCGCCTGGTACGCGAAGTCGCCCGGTCCATGTCCGAGAACGGCGGGGGCAGTATCATCGTCTTTTCTAGTATTCGATCACAGGTCGTAGAGCCCGGCCAGGGCGTTTACGCCGCGACGAAGTCCGGCGTGGTGCTCATGATCCGCGCGCTGGCGGCCGAACTCGCCGACCGGGGCGTGCGGGCCAACGCCATTGCCCCGGGCGTGGTGGACACGCCGCTGACCGCCCAGATCAAGCAGCATCCGGAGTGGTACGGCGCGTATGCCGACAAGACGATGCTCCGGCGATGGGCCAGGCCCGAAGAAATCTCGGGAGCCGTCCTCTACCTGGCTTCGGACGCCAGTTCCTACACCACCGGTTCCGTCATGTTCGTCGACGGTGGGTGGACGGCGGCGGACGGCCGCTTCGATCCCTTCGGCGGCTGACGGCCGAACAACGCCCCCACGCGAGTCCACCCGAATCTCTTCCCCGGCGATCCAATGCCATTCCTGAACATCCTGCTCGACATCATCGCCCCGATTTTCGTCCTCATCTCCCTCGGCTACCTGTTTCAGAAGAAATGGCACTTCGACATGCAAGCCCTGACGCGGGTCCTGCTGTACCTGGTCATGCCCGCGACCCTCGTCGTATCCCTTACCCAGTCCGAACTCTCCGCCGATTTCGTATGGGACACCAGCGTGTTCTGCCTGCTCATGCTGGTCGCGCTCTATGTCCTGAGCCTGGCCGGTTCCCTGATCATGCGGTACCGAAAGGACATGAAGCAGGCCTTCAGTCTGTCGGTCATGTACTACAACAGCGGCAATTACGGCTTCCCGGCCAGCGAACTGGCTTTTCCCACCCTGGGCCTGGCCGTGCAGTCCATCGTCCTGGCCGTCCAGAACTTCCTCGTGTTCACACTGGGGCTGTTCTTCGTCTCGGTCGGCCGTATTTCGGCCCGGAAGGCGTTCCTGCAGTCCTTCAAGATGCCCTTCGTTTACGCGCTGATCCTGGCCTTCGCCATCCGGAACTTCGGCCTGGAACTCCCCGGCTTCGTCTGGCTTCCCATCGAATACCTGGCCGAGGCGCTCGTTCCCATGGCCCTGGTCACCCTGGGCATGCAGCTGGCCAGGACCCGCATCACGGACGCGTGGCAGGCCAGCATGGCGTCCCTGGTATGCCGCCTGGTGATCTCCCCCCTGATCGGCTACGGACTCGTGCTCCTGCTGGACATCGATCCCAGGATCGCCCCGATCCTGGTCGTGTCCACGAGTTATCCCACCGCGATCAACACCGTGCTGATCGCCATGGAATTCGGCAGCAGGGAGGACTTCGCGGCCAACGCCGTGTTCCTGTCCACCGTCTGCAGCATCGTAACGGTCGCGGTGGTGATCTTCCTGGTCAGGTGAGTGCCGGCCGGGCCGAGCGTGTCGGCCGGCCGCCAGGTGTCTCCGCCTCAGACGTACCCTTCGCGGTCGCCGTACACCCGTGCGCCTTTGCTGACGGCCGTTGAAAGAGCACCCAGCGGTTTGTCGGACCCCGGGTACCGGTCGCCGTGGGACGTGCCGTTCTCGAGCTTGAGCACGCCGCGGGGACACACGGCCGAACAGACCCCGCATCCCACGCAGGAAGACCGGACGATGTTCTCGCCGCGCTCGGCGTAGGCCCGCACGTCGATGCCCATTTCGCAATAGGTCGTGCAGTTGCCGCAGGACATGCACTGGCCGCCGTTGGTCGTGATGCGGAAGCGGGAGAAAAAGCGCTGGATGATGCCCAGCACCGCGGCCATCGGGCAGCCGAATCGGCACCAGACCCGGTTTCCGAGGACGGGATAGAACCCCACGCCGATGACGCCCGCGAAGACGGCACCGATGTAGAAGCCGTACCATTGCTGCAGCGGGGCGGAAATCGCGCTCAGCGCGCCTTCGGACGTGCTGCTCACCCAGAGCACCGCCGTCGTCAGGATGATCAGCAGGAGCACGGCGTAGATGATCGCCCGTTCGATCTTCCACGACACCGTCGACTTGGGCGTCAGGTGCCGCCAGGGATCGCCGAGGGTCTCGGCGAGTCCGCCGCAGCCGCATACCCAGGAGCAGTACCACCGCTTGCCGTAGAAGTAGGTCAGCACGGGCGTAGCGATGAAGGAGCAGACCGCGCCCCAGAACACCATGAAAGAACCCAGGGCGCCCGGACTGTTGACGAGGTAATCCACGGTGCCGGGGAACAGGTAGTCGTACTTCAGCGGCCAGAAATAGCTGAAATAGAACTCCGGTTCGTTCAGAGCGCGGAGTAAATGGGGCAGGATAAAGGCCAGCACCAGTTGAAAGAACATGACCGAAATGGTCCGGATGATGTGGTAGCGGTTGTGGCGGTACCGCATGAACATGCGGAAACCGAAGAGCACCACGGCCATGGTGTAGAGAAACCCGTAGAGAAACCACTGGTTCGCCGGTTGTCCCGACAGGGCCAGCGAGAGCGGCTCGACGAGCGCGATGGCGCGCGCCAGGTACTCGGGCCACCAGTACAACACAACGTAGAATCCTGTGAGCGCGATGCCCAGCGCCCAGGCGATCGCGCCGCGGTGCGTGGTATTCCCGAACATGATGCCGTCGTGCTTGATACCGGGCACGGTATCCTTGTAGGCGAACCAGGCGTAACCGATCGTACCGGCCGACAACAGGCCGAAGGAGAGCAGGAAGGGCGTCCAGGCGCCGGCGAGGGGCATACTGCCGAGCAGGGAGACGGCGAGGGCGAGGAAACCCAGTCCGATCACGCCGGCGGAGACCATCAAGCCCGGGTTCCTCGGCGCTTCGGCCGCGGAGTCGGGCTCACCGAAACCGTCGGCCTCTTCGTCGTAGAAGTACGCGATGGTTTCCGGGTCGATCAACGTCGTTCCAGCGGGTGGTGTGCTCATGCGAGTTGCTCCTTTAACGAGCGAACGATTTCCGTCTCGTGGCGGACGAAAAACTCCGGATCGAAGTTGGCTTCTTCCAGGTGGTCCAGGACGTACTCCACAGTGCGCCGTTCGGCGATCCAGCGTTCGCACACCTCGTGGCGGGCGCGTATTCCCATGAAATTGAAGGCCTTGATACACCCGTCGGCGCCGACGACGCGGACGGCGTGGCGGTGGGAGGGATGTTCCCAGTAAAGGTGCAGCTCGCCGGGCTGTGGCGTGCTCAGTATCATGCCGTAGGTCTGGTACTCCAGGTCGAAGAACTTGGCCGAATTGAACCAGATCCCCGGATCGTATGCCGTATCCTCACCGGCCAGCACCTCACCGGCCGCCTTGCCCTGTTTCTTGCCCGTATACCAGACCTGTTGGATCAGGTTGCGGCCTCCGTTCCGGCTGACGATTTCCGCGCAGTCTCCCGCGGCGTAGATGTCGGGGATGTTCGTGCGGAAGGAATGGTCGACCAGAACGCCCCGGCCGGTTTCGATGGGGGTCGCCTTGACCAGGTCCGTATTGGGCGAAACGCCCGGTGTCAGGCCGACGAGCTGGCAGTCGATCCGGTCGTCGAACTCGGTGACGACCGCATCGACCCTGCCCGAGCCGTCGTCCACGATCTCCTTCAGGTTGGTCTCCCGGATCAGGCCGATGCCCTGCTCCTCGATCAACCGGTTGATCATGCCCGACTCCTCCATGGGCAGGATGTTGCACCAGTAGGACGACTCGCGGATGAGAAAGGTGACGTGGATGTGCCTCGAATGGAGCATCTCGGCCAGTTCGATGCCGATCAGCCCGCCGCCGACGATGACCGCGTGACGGGCCCGCTCCGCGTTCTTGTACAGCTGGCGCAGGTCTTTCAGGTTGTACAGGCCCTGAACGCCCTCGAGATCCTGCCCCGGCCAGCCGAACTTGTTCGACTTGGCGCCGGTGGCGATCAGCAGCCGGTCATAGGGCAGTCGTCCGTTCCGGTGCAGCACCAGCTGCTTGTCCTCGATATCGATGCCGGTGACCCAGTCCCTGACCAGGTCCAGGCGCTGGTCGCGCCAGAAACGGTCCTCGAAGGGTTTCGTCGCCTCGTAGGTCATGTGCCCCATGAAGATGTACATGAGGGCGGGGCGGGAGTAGTGGAAGGCCGATTCACCCGATACCAGCGTGATCTTCCAATCCGGCTGAAGCTGCCTGAGCCGCGTGGCGGCCGTTACGCCGGTTACGCCGTTCCCAACGATCACGGTGTGCAATGGTCCACCTCCGTCAGGCCGTTCGCCCGTAGAACAGCTTCTGTACCTCCCGGCTGTTGCGGACATTGGGCCGGTCCTTGTAGCAGAACGCGGCGACGTACCGTGTCACCGGACCCTCGACGGGGGTCACCCGGTGCATGGACCGGTAGCCGACGAAGAGGATGAGCGTGCCGGGTTTCACCGCGAGCGTGCGAATGTCGGGGTAGCGGCCACGCAGCACCTGGTCCACGATCTCGTAGCCGTCTCCGTCCGCGGGACGCACATCCGGGGCGTACTCGAAAACGCCCCCCGCTTCGGGCGCCTGAAGCATGAGGGTGGTCGTCGCCTCGGATTCGTCGAAATGCCAGCCGTGATTCTGGCCCTCGCGCATGACATTAACGGTCAGCGCGGCCAGCGGGTCCGCCATCCGGTAGTAGTGTTCCTTGTCGAGTACGTCGGCGACAAAGGACAGAAGCGGATCCCAGACGTAGAGCCGGTGCAGGCCGTCGGAGGGGCGGAACTGGTCGAAGGCGACCGAATCCAGTTCCGTGGCCTGGGTCCTCCGCCGCGGGTGGTCGGACGGAAAGGCGTCGTCGTGTTCTTCCAGGTAGACGTTATGGGGTCTTCGGCACGGAAAGGCGTCCGGGGCGGCGCGGTCTACCTCGGCCACCATGCGAACCCGCGCTTCCTCCGTGATGAAGCCTGGCAGCAGGCAGGCGCTCTGGGCCGCCAGGTCGTCCCTGCACCTGCCGACCAGGGTGCGGTACGTGGCCGATCCGGGCTGGTGAATGGGGTAAGTCGTCGCGTCGATGAGGTCCAGCGCCGAATCGTTCACCTCGGGGTTTCCTTTCCGATTTGCGGTCTCGCCTGGTATCGCCCGGTCGTGCCCGGATGTGTCCAGTCGTGCCCAGTCCCACCCGGTCGTGCCTGGTCGTGCCTGAATCTGCCCAGTCCCGTCTTGACTTCGGCGGATCGTACCGGTAAAATGGACGTTCGTTTTCGACTTCTCTATGCCCGCGCCGACGATAACCACACCAGTTGGACTTGGCAGTTACCGCACCTGCTGTATGCGGCAGCCCGGCGGAACGACTTCTACCCTCAATATATGGCAATTCCGAGCGAGCAAAAAGAAAAGACTGGCCTGGTCCGCCAGCTTGGCCTTTTCGACACGACGATGATCATCATCGGCATCGTGATCGGATCGGGGATCTTCCTCACGACCGGCCTGATGGCCCGGGGCATACCGTCCGCGTCGCTCATTCTGCTGGCCTGGCTGTTCGGCGGCCTGCACGCCCTCGCCGGCGCGCTGGCCTACGGCGAACTCGGCGCCGCCATGCCCCGTGCGGGCGGCCAGTACGTCTACCTCCGGGAAGCCTACGGGCCGTTCTGCGGGTTCCTGTTCGGCTGGGTTTCCTTCACCATGTACCTGACCGGCATCATCGCCGCCCTCGGCGTGGGATTCGCCGAATACGCGGGCTACTTCATCCCCGCGATCGGGATGAACAACGTATTCTTCGAAACCGAAATCGCCCTGCCCGGCTGGACCTTTCCGTACGCCCTCTCCGCCGGGCACCTCACCGCACTCGTCCTCGTCCTCCTGCTCACGGTGGTGAACTACCGCGGCGTAACCTTCAGCAAGTACATCACCAACGTTTCCTCGGTGATCAAGGTCTCCGCGCTCGGGTTGTTCATCCTGTTCGGGCTCTGGTCCGGGTCCGCCCAGCCGATCGACTTTCGTATCAACGCGCAGGGGATCGACTTTGGACAGCTGGTGGTCGCCTTCGGCGTCGCCCTGATCGCCGTGTCCTGGGCCTTCGCCGGCTGGGAGGAGGTCACCTTCGTCGCCGGCGAAGTCAGGCAGCCCGGACGGAACCTGCCGCGGGCCCTCGTCATGGGCACCGCGATCGTCACCATCGTCTACCTGCTGGTGAACTACATCTACCTGAAAGCGTTGCCGGTGGGGGAAATGGCCGGGGTCGTCCGAGTCGGGGAAGCCGCCGCCAACGTGCTCTTCGGTGAAACCGGCGCCGTACTGCTGTCGGCCGCCGTCATCGTGTCCATCGTCGGCGCGCTGAACGCCACCGTCCTGGTGGGCCCCCGCGTCTATTTTGCCATGGCGAGGGACGGGCTGTTCTTCAGGCGTGCGGGATCGGTCCATCCCAGGTTCCGCACGCCGGGGCCGGCGGTGGTGTTTCAGGCGGCCTGGGCCTGCGTGCTCACCCTCAGCGGCACCTTCGAAGACCTGATCACCTTCGTCACCTTCGCCAATCTCATGCTGTGGATCGCCGGCGCCGCCGCGGTATTCACGCTTCGCAGGAAACGGCCCGACCTGCCAAGACCCTACCGCGCCTGGGGCTATCCGGTCGTCCCCCTGCTGTTCATCGCCGGTTCCGCCGGTATTCTCGCCAACATGCTCTTCGAGACGCCCGTCGAATCCATCGCGGGTCTCGCGCTGACCGCCCTGGGCGTCCCCGCCTACCTGTTCCTTCGACGCCGCACGCCGGCGCTGTCAACAACAGACAGCTAGACCGGTCCGTCCGTGACTGGCTGGCCCGCTGGCGTCAGTCGCTTTTTCCTGTACGACAGGGCAGCCTCGTCACGGCTTCCGATCAGGGTACGTAGACCAGTCCGCCCGCGGGGCCGAGGGGGATGCCCAACGCCATCCAGGCCACGAGTAGAACCGTCCAGATGACGGCGAATACCACAGTATAGGGAAGCATCGTGGAGATCAGCGTGCCCATGCCCCCCCTGGGCACGAACTGGCGCATGAAGACCAGGATGATCACCAGGTAGGGGTTCAGGGGCGTGACGATGTTGCTGACGGAGTCGCCGATCCGGTAGGCCGCCTGCGTCAGCTCGGGACTGATGCCCACCATCATGAACATCGGGATGAAGATCGGCGCGAAGAGGGCGTACTTGGCGGACATGGAGCCAATCAGCAGGTTGAACGCCAGCGTGACGAGGATGAAGGCTATCATCAGCATCCACGCCGGCATCTGCGCCTGGCCGAGGGCCTGGCCGCCGGCCATCGCCAGCATCTGGCCGAGTCCCGAATACTGGAAGTAGGCGATGAACTGGGCGGCGAAGAAGGCCAGGACGATGATCGGAGCCATAGTGGCGATCGTTTCGATGAGCAGCCGGGCCGCGTCCTTGTCGCTCTTAATGGCGCCTACCGAGATCCCGTACACGATGCCGGGTAGGATGAAACAGAAAAGCAGCAGGGGCACGATGGCCTCCACCCACCGGTCGAACAGACTACCGGTGCCGTGCAGCGGAGCGCCGGGCCACAGGATCATGAACACGATGGCCGAAAGTACCGCCAGGAACGCCAGGGACGCCCGGGCCATGCCCCGCTTCTCCACGGCGGTAAGGGCGTGTTCATCCGGACCGTCGGACGACGCGGGCGCGGGTCCGCCTTCCTCGGGCGGCTTGCTCGCCAAGCGCCGCTCGACGAACCAGGCCGTTACGAGCCATCCCGCCAGGGTCATGATCACCGTCGACACGATCATGAAGTACCAGTTGCACGTGGCGGCGACCTGGTAGGCCGCGTCGATCGTCTGCGCCCCGGCCGTGGAAAGTCCGGCCAGCAGGGGATCCAGGCCCGTCACGAAGAGGTTGGCGTTGAATCCGGCGGACACCCCCGCGAATACGGCGGCAAGGCCGGCCAGCGGCGACCGGCCGACCGCCTTATACAGCGCGGCCGCGAGGGGCGGTAGAATGACGTATCCGGCGTCGAGCGTCATGGACGACATGATGCCAATGAAGACCATGGCCGGGGTCAGTAACCGGCCCGGGACCGCCAGCATGAATGCCTTGAGCAGGGCGCCGATCATGCCGGTCCGCTCCGCCACTCCAATGCCCAGCATCCCGACCAGCACGACGCCGAGGGGCGGAAACCGCATGAAGTTCTCCACCATGTTGGCCACGACCCAGAAGAGGCCGTCCCGGGTAAGCAGGCTGGTGGACCTGAAGGTCTCCCCCGTCTCGCGCCATTCCACGCCGGTAGATCCATCCTGCAGGACCACCTGTTCCGGCAGGCGCTGGACCACGGTCCACTGGCCGCGGGCCGCGATGTCGGAGAGGACGATGATGAACAGTGCGCCGATCAGGAAGAGCGTCGCGGGATCCGGCAAGCGGTTCCCGACCCGCTCGATGGTGTCGAGGAATCCGCCTGTAGCCGCTGAACCCGCAGACGCCGGTTGATGCTGCACGGGTTGTTGCTGTTGCCGCCTGTCGGTATTCATGGCCCTTCCGTGGCGTTTTTGGTGGCGAGAGGCACCGCCGAGGCAGGAGGCGTCGCCATTGTGGAGGTTCGGCCCGGTGTGCTCGGTGCACAGGTCATAAAGGCTTCGCCCGTAGCAGGTCGTTCAGCGCAGCCTCCAGGTCCGCATGCTCGAACTGGAAATCCGCATCCAGAAGCCGTTGGGGTTCGACGCGCGCGCTAGCGAGCAGCAGGTCGCTTCCCATTTGGCCGAACAACAGGCGGACGGCGAAGGCGGGTACCGTAAATGGGGTCGGACGACGCAGCACCCGGCCCAGCGTCCGGGTAAATTCCGCGTTGGTTACGGGTTGCGGAGAAACCGCGTTCACGGGACCGGCCAGCACATCCGATTCCAGGGCGTATCGGATGACGGAAATCAGGTCGTCCCGGGTGATCCAGCTCATGTACTGGCGCCCGTCCCCGACCTTTCCGCCCAATGCCAGTCGGAAGGGCGTACGCATGGCGGCCAGCGCACCGCCCTCCGGGGTGAGCACCATGCCGATGCGCAGGTTCACGACACGGATCCCGGCGTCTCGGGCCGGTTCCGTCGCCGCTTCCCACGCCCTGCTCACCGCCGGCAGAAATCCTTCCCCCGCCGGCGATGCCTCCCCGAGCGGTTCGTCGCCTCGGTGGCCGTAAAAACCGGTGGCCGACGCGCACACCAGGACCGAAGGCGGCGACACCATCCCGGCGAGAAACGCGCACAAGTTGCGTGTGGGGCCGACGCGGCTGTCCCGGATCCGGGCCTTCTTGGCCTCGGTCCACCGTCCCAGGATCGACTCGCCCGCCAGGTGGACAATGGCGTCAGTGGAACCGGATTCGTCCCAGTCAAAGCCGCCTTCCGAGGTGGACCAGTAGACCGCCCTGTCGCCGGCCAGGTTCCTGGACCGGACCAGGCGAAGGACGCGATGGCCCTCCTGCTCGAGGCGGTAGATCAGCCGGCGGCCGATCAACCCCGATCCGCCGGTAACGAGTATGGTCATAGTGTGGCGAAAGTTAAAACCGGTACGGCAAGGTGTCAAGGCCGGGGGGGCCGCCCAGCCAATGTGGTTTGACTCGCTTCAACGATTCCCGTAGTATCCAGATAGCGCGGTTGCGTTCCGTGCCCGCCGCCCGTCGGCGCCATGGACCAGCCGCGCCTTGACGGGAAGGGAAACCTGGACTGGAGCACCGAATTCCAATGCATGTCTACCGGTTGAAACGCACGCAGATCCTGCCCGTATCCCTGGATGCCGCCTGGGATTTCCTGTGCCGGCCCGAGCACCTGCGCGACCTGACCCCGCCGGGTGTCCGGCTGACCGTGACTTCCGATCTCCCGGACCGCATGTACTCGGGTCTCATCATCACGTACCGGCTCGGACTCTACTCGATGTTCTACTTTAATTGGGTAACGGAAATCACTCAGGCAGAACCACTTAGCTACTTTATCGATGAACAGCGATCGGGGCCGTACAGGTTCTGGCACCACGAACACCGGCTGCGTTCCGTTGAGGGCGGAGTGGAAATGAAAGACCTGGTTCATTATGCCTTGCCATTTGGTGTGCTGGGCCGTATGGTACATGCGGCGATCGTGAAGAACCATCTCAACGCCATTTTCGACTACCGGCGCGAAGCCCTCGCCGATAGATTCGGTACTCCTCCCGTTCGCTGAGGGTTCATGCGTTCCCAACGACCAACACAGACTGACTTCTCTCCGTAAATCCCCGGTACCATGAACGACCTCATTATCGTACTTCTGCTGGTCGCGTTCAACGGCTTCTTCGTAGCCGCGGAATTCGCCCTGGTCAAGATCCGGATGGCCGAAATCGAGGTCATGGTCCAGGATGGAAGCCGAATCGCGCAGACTGTACGGAATATACTGCAGAACCTGGACACCTATCTTTCCTCGTGCCAGCTGGGGGTAACGCTTGGAAGCCTGGGCCTGGGCTGGTTCAGCGAACGGACGGTGGCCGCCCTGCTAGAACCGCTCGTGCTGTCCCTGGGTTTTTCCGCGGCGACCGCCCATCTCATCGCGATCCCGCTCGCCCTCGTGGTGATGACTTTCCTGCTCATCACGGCCGGCGAGCTCGTGCCCAAGTTCGTCGCCCTGCAGAAGTACCGGCAGGTGGCGCTGGTCATCGGCATTCCCCTCGTCGTGTTCTACCGGGTGTTTCGACCCTTCATCTGGCTGCTGAACGTAAGCGCGAATCTCATGCTCAGATGCCTGGGCATCCGGGTGATCGACGCGCACGGGGAATCGTTCACCGAATCGGAACTGCGCATCGCCCTGGTCAGCATGGTGGCCGGCGGGCACGTCTCCCGGCGGGAACGCCGGATCATGGAAAACGTGCTCGACCTCGAGGAAAAGGTGGCCCGGCGCTACATGCTACCCCGCAACCAGATCGTGTTCGTGAACCAGAACGACCCCACCGAAGAGAAACTGCGCGTCGTAGCCGAATCCGGACACACGCGTTTCCCGCTCTGTGACGAGGACCTGGACCAGATCACAGGGATCATTCACGTCAAGGACCTCATGAAGGGCCTTTACGACGAAGACCAGTTCGCCTCCCTGGAAAGTATCGCCCGCGAGCCGCTGTTCCTGCCCGAGACCATCCGCCTCGACGCACTGCTCCTGGAGTTCCAGCGGCGCAATTCCGTACTGGCCGTCCTGGTGGACGAGTTTGGAACGGTTTCCGGGATGATCACGCTGGAGAACGTACTGGAAGAACTGGTAGGCCCGATTCAGGATGAATTCGACAGCGAGGCGCCACTTATCGTACGGACGGGACCTCACCGGTTCGAGGTCGATGCCAGTTGCCCCGTCGACCAGGTCGTCCGCGCCTGCGGCCTGGAACTGCCCGACGAACTGACTTCGGATACCACGGGCGGAGTCATGACCGAACTGCTGGGCCACATTCCCAGGCAGGGGGAACAGGTCCGTGCCGGCACCCACCTGATGACGGCGCTGCGCGTGGAGCCGACCCGCGTCCAGCGGCTCAGGATCGATCGCATGGCCGGCATGCCCGATGCGGCGGAAGCGGATGCGGGAAACGATCAGGGGTAAGCGCTACTCGACCTGTCCGAGCCGGTCCGGGGCGGAAGCCTCGTCCAGTTTGCTTCGCATCTCGGGGGGCAGATGCCAACCCGCTCCGCCGCAGACCTCTTCCACGTGCTCCGGTAGATCGGGTCCCGTCATGGCGGCCGTCACTTCGGGATGATCCAGGATCCATGCGAAGGCGACCTGCGCGGGGGTCCTGCCGAGCTCCGCGGCCACGTCGATCAACGTGGCGACGAGCTGATCGACGGCCGGAGTCATGATCTTCCTGAACCGATCGATATCGTTCGCCCAGACCGAGCCCGCGGGGGGATCCTCGCCCCGTCTGCACCGGCCCGTAAGCAGTCCGACGGCGATGGGGCTGTACGTCATCATCCCCAGTCCATGCCGGCGGCACCGGTCGAGCAGTTCGGTCTCCACGCCGGATCGATGGATCAGGTTGTACTGGCTCTGCAGGCATGCCGGCGTCGCGAAGCCGTGCCGGTCGGCCACCCACAGCGCTTCGACGACCTGGGCAGCCGTGTAGTTGCACATGCCGATATACCGGGCCTTGCCCTGCCTCACCACGTCGTTCATGGCGTCCAGGGTCTCGTCCAGGGGCGTGTCGGGATCGAAATGGTGCAGGAGATAGAGATCGATATGATCCAGCCCCAGGCGCTTCAGCGAACGGTCGATCTCCCGCATGATATGATAGCGGGAGGTGCCCTTGTCGTTCGGCCCCGGCCCGATCTCGCTCCAGACCTTGCTGGAGATCACCAGGTTGTCCCGCTTGTCCTTCATGGCGGCCAGGGCCTTGCCCAGCACTTCCTCGCATCTGCCGCCGAAGTAGAAGTTCGCGCAATCGATGAAGTTGATCCCGAGATCCACCGCCGTTTCGATCGTGCGTAAGCAGGTTTTCTCGTCCGTCCGTCCGGCCCAGAACCCCCGGAACGCCGTACCGAGACAGATGGGAGACACGCGCACGCCGTAGCGGCCGAGTTGCCGGTATTCCATGAGTTCCTCTCCGTTTTCGGACGCGGGTGAAGGCCGGAACGCCCCGGTTGCACCGCAGGCGCATGTGTCGCAGGAATGAAACGGTATGGCAATGTAGCGTCTCGTCGTCAAATACAAAGCACAATCTTCTACACGTCGTCATGATCAACTTGACAGTACCCCCGGACGGCGTATTTATGGCAGTAACACATTTCCGGACTTCCGCCGGGTTCGATCTCCTCCGGGTTCCCGACGAGCTGCCACCAGATCATGACTGAAATCGAATCGAAAGCCGCCAACCCCATCGGTCTCATCGACTGCGACCTGCATCACGGTGTCGTGGAAATCGAAGATCTATTCCCTTACCTCCCCGGTCATTACGTGGAGTACGTGAAGGACTTCGGGTCCATGATGCCCGGCCTTGTCTATACCAATCTCCCCAAAGGCGGCTGCCGCGCCGAACTCTGGGAGCACACCGAAACCCATCCGAGCAGCAACATCGAGCTGGCCCGCAGGCACCATCTCGACGAATACGGCATCGACGTCGCCCTGTTGACGGGGGTTACGGTGTACGGAGCGGCGGTGCACCCGGACGCCGACTTCGGCGCCGCAATGTGCCAGGCCTTCAACGACTGGACCCTGGAGACCTGGATCAAGGCGGACGGCCGTTTCCGTGCGTCGGTGGCCATCGCGCCGTCCGACCCGAAGCAGGCGGCCGCGGAGATCCGGCGGATCGGCAGTCGTCCCGAAGTACTCCAGGTCATCATGCCCGCCGGGGGGCGCATGCCTTTCGGGAACCGGTTCTATGACCCGATTTACGAAGCGGCGCAGGAGTACCGGCTTCCCATGTGCGTGCACTTCGGCGTGGAGGGCGCCGGCTTTGCCAATGCCCCCACGGCGGCCGGATATCCCTCTTACTACCTGGAAATGCGCATGGCCCGGCCCCAGATCGCCATGGCGCACGTCTCGAGCCTGATCTGCGAAGGGACCTTCGAGAAATTCCCCGGGCTGAAGTTCCTCTTCATCGAACACGATACCTTCTGGGTACCGGGCCTCATGTGGCACATGGACGCCGACTGGAAGGCGGTCCGCGACTACACGCCCTGGGTCAAAAGGCCTCCGAGCGAGTATATCCGTGACCACGTCAGGTTCGGATGCCAGCCCATGGAACAGCCGCCGACCCGAAAGGACCTCAAGACCTTCCTGGAGTGGCTGCACGCGGACGAGATCCTCGTGTACGCGAGCGACTATCCCCACTGGGACTGGGAATCGCCGGACTCGGTGCTTCCCGGCGTGGATGCGCGGCTTAAGAACAGGGTGTTCGTGGAGACGGCGCGGGAGTTGTACGGCCTGGACGAACACGGGAAACCCTGCGAATGAGCCGCCGTTACGTGGTATCCGCGGTCGAAGACCTTCCGCCGGGTGAACGGCGCATCGTCCCCGCGGGCGGGCGCGGCGGGATCGGCGTATTCAACGTCGGCGGCCGGTACTACGCCCTGCGGAACCGTTGCCCCCACAAGGGCGGGCCGCTCTGCCGCGGCCGCCTGAGGCCCCATGTAACGGCGGATGAGGTATACTCGGTCGAACAGCACGAGAAGCAGGTCCTGAAGTGCGCCTGGCACCAGTGGGAATTCGACCTCGCCACCGGCCGGGCGCTATACGATCCTGCGCTGCGGGTCAAAACTTTCCGGGTGGAGATCGAAGAGGGTAATGTGATCCTGTACCTGGATGGACCGGAATCGCCTGCGAGGGAAGAAGGGGACATCCCGTGACGGTCCGGTTTGCCATTGCGCTCCTCTCCTCGGCATTGATTGGCTGCACGGCCGCATTGGCCTGGCCGGACGCGGATCCGCCCGCGCCCTACACCAATTCCATCGGCATTTCGATGCCGCCCGACGCGGCCCCGCCCGAGTACCAGGTCTTCACCAGTTTCAAGGCCGAGAACCGGTACCTGGACATGGCCACCTCCCACTACCAGGTGATCGGCCACGACTATGCCCTGGTCAACGAACCGCTGGTGCGCATGGACCGGGACTACAACCTGCTGCCGGCCGCCGCGACCCGTTGGGAGGTGTCCGGGGACGGGCTCACCTGGACGTTTCACCTCCAATCCGATCTGATCTTCGCCGATGGTCATCCCCTTACGGCTCAAGACTTCGAAGACACCTTCAAACGGTGGGCGGACCCGGACACGGGATTCGATTTCGAATGGTTCTACCGGTCGATCAGGAACTGGAGCGAGGTCGTCGCCGCCAAACTGCCTCTCGATTCACTGGGCGTCACGGCGCTGGACGATCACACCATCGCCTTTGCAACCGAAGATCCCACGCCTTACCTGCCCCTGATCCTGACATTCAGCTGGGTAACGCCCACGCACCTTTTCGAGAAACACGGTCCGGGCTGGTCGACGCGGCCGGAAACGCTGCTGGGCAGTGGCCCGTTCAGGCTGTTGGAATGGTCGAAGCTGGACCGGATTGTGCTGGCGCCGAATCCCCACTACCGGGGACCCCACAAACCGTATCTCGAAAGAGTGGTCTCGAAGCTCTTCAACGCCGCGGTACCTCCGCCGATGTTGTCGTCCTACGAGGCGGGCGCGGTGGACCTGGCCTCCCTGACGAACCAGGCGGAAATCAACCGCGTTAAGCACGATGCAGGGCTCAGGGACCAGCTCGTCACCTATTCGGCCTTCGGGACCACTTACTTGATGATGGACACCTTCAAGCCCCCTTTCGACGATCTCCGGGTGCGGCAGGCGTTCAGCCACGCCATCGATACCGAAGCGCTGGTCGAGTCCGCCCTCCAGGGCGTGGCCGTTCCCGCGGTGTCCATGTTGCCCGACGGGTTTCCCTCGGCCGATACCCGGGAACTCGCGCCTGTTCAGCGATACGATCCGGGCCTGGCGCGCCGGCTGCTCGCGGAAGCCGGCTATCCGGACGGCAGCGGGTTTCCACAGACGGTGATGTGGATCAGGGGAACCAATCTACAGGGGGGACAGGCGCCCCAGGCGGTACAGGCCATGCTGAAGCGCAATCTGAACCTGGATATCGGCGTACAGAACACCGAGGCCAAACTGTTCATGGAATCCATGTACCAGGGAGACATCGCCTTCGCCATGATCCCCTACGGGTACGACTATATGGATCCCAGCAACCTGCTCGGCATCTGGCTTTCGTCGGGCCGCCATGCCTGGTACAACCAGCGCTTCGAATCCGTCATGGCGGAGGCCAATCACCTGATCGGCGACCCGGAAAGACGTCTAGCGCTCTACGAGGAGGCCGAACGCATCGTGGTCGAGGACGTGGCCGGCGTGTTCCTGTGGCACAGTCAGCACAACGAGCTGTGGAAGCCTTATCTTCGCACCGAGGCCCTCGAACGGAACGAGCGGGGTGGTTACGCGATTCGTGTCGACAAGCATCTCAACCTCTCGACGACGCTTTACGTCACGGAGGAGGTCGTGAGGGACGGGGCCGCCGAGGACCGGGACGAGGGATTGTGGGACTGGCTCTTCAGATCCGGTCGTTGAAGATCTGCGAGTGCTCGAAAACCTCACGGGCCGCTGATACGCCTGAACCCTCCTTCACATCCCATCCCATCTTCTTCAAAACCTGCTCCAGGGCCGATATCGTACGCAGCACATGCTCCGGTACGGCCATGAACCCCATGGTGCCGATCCGGGCAAGGCTGCTGAGTGCGATGCCGTGTTCTTTGAAGAGGATCCTATTCAGTTCGGTCGCGTCGAGGTGGTCCGGCAACGCGATGCGCGTCGCCACAGGCGCGGCCGACGCCGCCGTCGCGGCCACGATGCCGAGACCCAGGGCCCGCAATGCCGCGTGTACCGCCCTGGAAGCGACGTACTGGCGGCGGTAGACCTTCTCCGGTCCCTCTTCCATGATGGCCTTCAGCGAGGCGTGCAGCCCCAAGACCAGGGTGTAAGACGCATGGGGGCCGTGGACGGGCCAGTCCCGTGGGTGGGGTTTACGTGCGCGCGGCACGGCTCCCTTTTCGAGCGTATCGTACCCCATCGCAGCGCCTCCCTCCATGCCGTAGCGGCGCCAGGAGTGGAGATCGAGGCACATGGCGCGCGGTGCGCTCCGCAGGTTTTCAATCTTGTCCCAGGCCTTCTCGCTGGCCACCACGATCGCCAGTCCCTGGGGCGCGTTCAGGCACTTCTGGGTCGTGGTGACGAGCAGGTCAATGCCCCAGTCGTCGACGCGCACCTCGACCCCTCCAAAAGAAGACACGCAGTCCACAAGGTAAATCACATGGGGAAACTCGTCCTTGAGCATGCGCCCGATGGCCTCGATCGGATTCAGCGTGCCGGTCGTGGTCTCGCAGTGGACCAGCGCGACCTGTCTGATGTCCGGGTCGCCGAGCAGGTGTCGACGAATTGTGTCCGGGTCGACTGACTGCCCTTCCTCGAGGGCGATCTCGGTCGTATCCCCGCCCGCGAACCTGGCCAGCTCCGTCAGCAGCCGGCCGAAGACACCGGTCTGGACCGTAAGCACACGGTCGCCGGACTCCACGGTGCCGAGCATGGCCGCTTCCAGTCCGTACACGGCGGACCCTGGTATGAGCATGGGGCCGTTTCCGGTGTTCAGCAGCCGCTTGAGCATGAGACAGGTCTCTTTTTCGATCACCGGGTAATGGGCATAGTAGACCGGTTCCACCAGCTGCTTCCCGATGGCCGCGAGACAGGCGGGCGAGAGGGGCGTCTGCCCGCAACTCATATTGATGCGCTGTTCCACGGGAACGGCAGACTGTTCACCATTCATGCCGCGCCTCCCTGTCCGTCTTCAACGATCACCAATGTAGACTTCGGTCCACATCAGGCTTCCCACCGTCCCGTCGGGACGTCTGGAGTACCCTTTCAACCAGGGCTTGCGCAGGCCGTATCCGATGGGATGATAGACGAATGCACCGCCGTAGTCGGACACCAGGATACGCTCGGCGTCCTTGTATATCTCCGTGCGCCGTGCGGGGTCGGATTCCCCGACCGCCCGGTCCACGAGATCGTCGAAGGCGGGATGGGCCCAGTCCTGGCGCTGCGCCCCCCTCGGCCTGGAATGCCAGGTCATGTCCAGCATGTTCCTCGGGTCCAGGTAGTCTGCCCCCCAGGCGATGAATCCGAAGGGAATCTGCCAATCGAACAGGGCGCTCATGTAGGAACCCATATCGGCGCTGCGGAAGGTGATGTCCACCCCGAGATGGTTCCGCAACATCCCCTGGACCGCCTCTGCGATTCTGCGGGTAATGGGATTAGGCGCTCTCAACCACGTTTCGATGGTCGGGAAGCCCCGTCCCCTCGGATAGCCGGCCTCTGCCATGAGCGCTTTGGCCCGTTCCGGATCGAAACCCTGTATCGGCTCGTATTCCGGTCCCGCGTAGGCGTCGAATCCGGGTGGAATCATGGAGTAGGCCGGGATACCGGCACCCTGGAGAATCACGTCGCAGATCGATTCCCGATCGATGATCCGGGTAAAGGCTTCACGGACGCGGACATCATCGAAGGGCGGCTCCCGGGTTCGGAAAATGAAATACCAGCTCTGATAGCTCGGCGATCGGACGATCTCCTTGCCGAGCCGGGGGTGGCTCTGGATGCGGTGAAGCTCCGCGAGGTCGACCGCTTCCATGTCCACTTCGTCGTTTTCATAGGGCAGGATGTTAGCCGCCGCGGGCTCCCGGAACAGCTGCACGACCTGCTCCAGAAAGGGCTTGTGGGGACCGTTGTACATGGGATCCGGTATAAACCTGATGTGGCTGCCGGAAACCCACTCGGCCATCTTGAAGCCGCTGTTGGTGACGATATTGCCCTGCTCGGTCCACTTACGACCGTGCTTTTCAATCGCCCATCGAGGCGCCGGAAAGGTATCCGGGAAGGAAATGATGTACGGAAGGTAAGGAGTCGGCTGCTCGGTCTCGATGACCAGGGTCAGGTCGTCCAGCGCGCGGACGCCCAGTTGCGACACGTCCTCGATCCGCCCCTGGTTGATCGCCCGGGCGTTCTTGAAGTCGTAGTAGAAATTCGCGTAGATGTTCGCCGACGCGGGATCGACGTTCCGCCGGAACGTGTACACGAAATCGTGGGCGGTGACCGGACGCCCGTCGCTCCACCGGGCGCCGGGACGCAGGTAGAACGTCCAGGTCAGGCCGTCATTGGAACGCTCGTAGCGCTCGGCCGCCCCCGGAACGGGCTGCATGAACTCGTCGCGCCACATCAACATCTCGAAGGGCCTCATAACCAGCCCTTCGTCGTCGTAGGGATGGATGCCGGAATCGAGACTGCGCGGCTCCATGTTCATCACGCGTAAGACCTGTTGCGACAGGGGGGCGGCGTCGGGAGGCATGACTTTGCCCACCGAATTCGTGCGCGGCTGCTGACCGGGCTGGCTGGGTTGGCCCGGCTGGCCGGAAGATACGGAGACGACGGCCAGGACTGCCAGGCCGGCGATCAGGGAGAACAGCATTCGCGCATGGCGCATGGGACGCCCTCCGGATTCACGAGGACGGGGATGTACGACTGAAATGAAGGAAAGGATGCCGAAGCGCGGATTCGAACCGCGACGGGATTTCTCCCACTGCCCCCTCAAGACAGCGTGTCTACCAATTCCACCACTTCGGCGTCATGACGACCGGCCGGCGGCTGGACCGCCTCACAATGGTCGAAGGATTAAGGCGTGGACCCTGGATCCCCGGGCGCGGGGGGCAGGCCCGATTCCGCGTCGGGCAATCCCTGGGCGGGGGACGTCTGCTGGTTTCTCAATGCCTCATCCAGGATGATGCTTCGCGTGCCTTGCGTATCGTCGGGCAACAGGTTCAGGCCGATGACGATCAGCATGTACAGCGTCGCCAGCACGGTGGTCACCTTGCCCAGGAAAGTCGCGGCGCCCCGGCCGCCGAACATCTGGCCGGCCATGCCGCCGGTGGGTCCGCCCGCGCCGAAAGCGCTGGACAGGCCGCCGCCCTTTCCCGACTGCAGCAGGACGGACAGGATCAGAACGAGACAAACCAGCACATGTACTGCAACCACGGTGGTAAACACGGTATGTATCCTTCGCTTGGCGACCGGTGTCCGGTCAGGTATTGCTAGCCGCCCTTGATGCCCAGTCCGGCCCGGACGATAGCCTCGAATGAAGAGGCGTCCAGGCTGGCACCACCCACGAGCGCTCCGTCGATGTGCGGCTGGTTCATCAACGCGCCCGCGTTTTCAGGTTTGACGCTGCCTCCGTACTGGATCCGGATCCGGCCGGCGAAGTCGTCGCCGAACAACCCCGCGATCACCTTCCTCAGGTGACCGTGCACCTGGTCCGCCTGATCGGGGGTAGCCACCTTGCCGGTCCCGATAGCCCAGACCGGTTCGTAAGCCAGGACGAGACTGTCGGCCGTCCCGGGATCCGTACCGGAAAGACCCGCTCGTACCTGTTCGCCGACTACCTCCTCGGTACGGCCGGCTTCCCGCTCTTCCAGCGTCTCGCCGACGCACAGGATCGGGGTGAGACCCGATGAAATCGCCGATTTCACTTTGCCGTTGACGGACACGTTCGTTTCATCGAAATAAGTCCGTCTTTCGGAGTGCCCCAATATAACGTACCTGCACCCCGAAGTCAACAGCATTCTGGCCGACACTTCCCCCGTGTACGCGCCTTCCGGGGCGTCGTGCATGTGCTGGGCGCCCAGCGAGATGGAACTGCCGGACAACTGCGTGGCCGCCACGGTCAGATGGGTGAAAGGCGGGCACAAAACCAGGTCCGCGGCCAGGGCGAGCGATTCCGTGCGTTCCATCACCTCGGCGACCAGCGAAGCGCCTTCGACCAGGTCGGTATGCATTTTCCAATTGCCGGCGATGATCAGCCGGCGCGACGCCGTATTCACAACCACTCCGTTGGCAGGCTAACCAAAGAATACCTGGGCAATGTCATACAACTCCATGTCGACCGTGCGGATCCGGCCGGTCACTTCGGCCAGCGGCACGCTCTCGATCCTCGAGCCCTTCAACGCCACCATCTTGCCGAAATCCCCGTCGTGCACCAGGTCGGCCGCGGTCACGCCGTACCGCGTCGCCAGGACGCGGTCGTAGGGCGTGGGCGAACCGCCGCGCTGAATGTATCCCAGGATGGTCACCCTGGTTTCTATGCCCGCCCGACGTTCGATCTCGGCGCCGACCACTTCTCCGATACCGCCCAGCCGCACATGACCGAATTCATCGACCTGGTCATCCTGGGTCACCTGGCCCGGAGTGTCCTTCATGGTGAATCCCTCGGCGACCACGACGAGGCTGAACGTCTTGCCTCGGTCGATGCGCTGCTGGACGAGCGCGCAGACCTCGTCCAGGTCCATGGGAACCTCGGGAATCAGGATGCAGTCCGCCCCGCCGGCGATACCCGACTTGATGGCGATCCACCCCGTATGACGGCCCATCACCTCGATGACCATCACCCGGTGGTGGGACTCCGCGGTGGTATGGAGCCGGTCGATGGCGTCAGTGGCGATCGTGACCGCCGTGTCGAAGCCGAAGGTCATGTCCGTCCCGACGATGTCATTGTCGATCGTCTTCGGCAGGCCCACCATGGGAATGCCGGCTTCGTTCAGCGCGGCCGCGGCACCCAGGGTGTCCTCGCCGCCGATGGCGACGACCGCATCCAGGCCCAGATCCCGGACGTTCTCCTTGATCCGGTCGATGTTGCCTTCGTCCTTCATCGGATTGGTCCTGGAGGTGCCCAGGATGGTTCCGCCCCGGTGCAGTATGCCGGATACGGAGACCAGGCTGAGTGGACTGGTATCGTTGTTGATCAGTCCGGCCCATCCATTGCGAATGCCCAGGACCGTCGAGCCATAGGACTTGATCGAGCGCCTTGTTACCGCCCGGATCGCGGCGTTCAAACCCGGGCAATCGCCGCCGCCCGTCAGGATACCGATATGCATTTGAAGTCTTCTCTCCCGCATGCAGGTGATACGAAGGGGCCGGGTTGCCCGCGGCGCCGGATCGCCCGCCGCATCAGGCTGCCCGCGGCGCCGGCGGTGATTCGGAGGGACTCAGGCGCGCGCGACGGTCAGGGCGAACACTCTTCCGGCGCCTGCCTGGAGCAGGGTCCGGGCACAGCTGTTTATCGTTGCCCCCGTAGTGAATATGTCGTCGACCAGCGATACCGTGGCGCCGCGCACCGCATCGGGCCGGGCCACTTCGAACACCCCTTCGACGTTGGCCATCCGCGCTTCGGGGCTCAGCGAGGTCTGCGTCGGTGTGTTACGGTTACGCCAAAGCACGTTTTCCAGCACCGGAATGCCCGTTACGTCCGATATGCCCAGGGCGATGCACGCGCTCTGGTTGTAGCCCCTTTCCCGCCTTCTGAGCGGATGCAGAGGCACGGGCAAAACGCCCGTAATATGTGGTATCCCCGGTTCCTGTTCAACCCTTTTCGCCAGCAGGGATCCCAGGAACCGGCCGATCCCGGGGCGGTTCCGGTACTTGAGCAGGTGGATGAGATCCTGAAGCGGCCGGTTGAATACGAACGCGGAAAAAGCGCCTTCGAAATAGAATGTGCGGCCCGTGCAGGCCGGACAGGAGGCCACCGGGGTGTGCAGCGGTTGGCCGCATCGTTCGCAGTACGGCGCTTCGATCAAAAGCAGTCCCGCTCCGCAATCTTCGCAGACGGCGCGCCGTTCATCGAAGATCCGGGCCTTGCAAAGGACGCAGCACGGAGGATAGACCAGGTCCAGGGCCGTTCGGCCAGCCGTGCGCAGCGTATGGGCAAACAGGGCCATAGGTATCTTTCAAACCGGCTCGAACCATGATGTGAACGATCGAACACCCACGGGTGTGCGCGCATTGAAACCTCCGGACCGGTCGAACCGGTCGAACCGGACCATGCCGGAGTCCTGCAGTCTTTCCTTTTATCAGTATGAAACAGGAAGGGTAATGCTCGAATTTTAAGCGTGTAGGGACCGGAAGCGTACGGCTTGCATCGGCGCGGCTGCCGCGTAAAGAACCAATACGAGCGGCACGGCCGCCGCGTGAAGAACCGCTACCCGTGACGGGACCGGCTTCGCGACGAGCGTTGCCGCGCACGGTTCCTGGTCCATCCAAGGAGGAGGAGTCCCAGGCCGATCAGAACGAGGCTGATCCCCTGGTTTACGGACAGGGCAATTCCACCCAGGCTGCCCAGGGTCATGCTCGATTCATAGTACCTGAAAAGATCGACGAAGAACCGGGTGACGGGTTCGGCGATCAGCAGCACGGCGAAGAGGAATCCGTCGTATCTCGGCTTGCGGTCCAGCCACATCAACAGGCCGAAGAGACCGAAGCCCAGCACCGCGTTGTAAAGCTGTGCGGGATGCAGGGCTACGTCCGGGTAGAACGAACCCGCAGCGCTGAATGCCGGGAAGACCACGCCCAGGGCGGACTCGGTGGGCAGTCCGAAACAGCAGCCGTTCATGAAACAGCCGACGCGGCTTATGCCGATGCCGAGCGCGATACTCGGCGCAAAGGCGTCGCAGGCCTTCCAGATGGACAATCGGTTAACGCGCAGGTACAGGATGGAAACCAGGACCGCCGCGATGAACCCGCCGTACATGGTCAGGCCGGTCAGGCCGATCGAACCGGAGCTTTGAAAGGGGCTGATGATGTCGAGGGGGTTCGCGCTGAACTCGTTCCAGTGGGGTATGACGTACATGATCCTGGCGCCGACAATGCCCGCGAGCATGATGAGCAGGCTCATGTTGATCATCTGGTTCTGGTTCAGGCCGCGCGCCCTGGACCGCCTCAGCGCCAGAAGAATCCCCGCGATGAATGAAACGGCCAGCAACAGGCCATAGGTACGTACGGTGAACGGACCGATCTCAAAAAGAATGGGATGCATGGACTTTCCTCGTTCGCGGCGGTAGCCGGCATTCAGGCGTGAAACAACATTCAGTAGTCAAATCGATGGCGCCATACGTTCAACAGCAGGCCGCACAGGATCAGGCTGGTCATCAGAAAGGAGCCGCCGTAGCTGAGAAAGGGCAGGGGTACGCCGGCGATCGGCAGCACACCGACGGCCATCCCCACGTTCATGATCACGTGAAAAATGAAGACGGATACGCAGCCGGCCGCCAGCAGGCTCTGGTACCGGCTTTTGACGTTCATCGCGATGTAGATCCCGATGAGTATGAATACGTAGCAGAGGATGAGGACGGCCATCGAGCCGATGAACCCGAACTCCTCGGCGATGACCGAGAAGATGAAGTCCGTGTGCTGCTCCGGCAGGAACGCAAGGCTGGTCTGGGACCCCTGCAGAAACCCGCGTCCGAGCAGTCCGCCCGATCCGATGGCGATCTTGGACTGGATGATCTGGTATCCCGCGCCCTTCGGATCGACCTGGGGATTCAGAAAGGTCTCGACGCGTTGTTGCTGGTAGTCGTGCAGCGAATCCCACAGGGGCTCCGCACCCAGGCCCACGGCCAGGTGCGTGACGGTGAGGAATATGGTGACGAACCGAGGCGGCCACTTCAGGTACATGATGCCCGCCACGATCAGTATGAATACGGACCAGATGACCCAGTCGAACCCGCTCACGACGCCGATCACGACGCCGATCAGCGGGGATACCATGAGCAGCAGCTGGAGGACGCTCAACCCCGCCCAGAGCAGCACGCCGCAGAAGATCGCCCCGAAGACGATGGAGGTGCCGAGGTCGGGCTGGGACAGGATGAGGAAAACGGGCAACGCCACGATCACGCCGCAGGTGGCCATGACCGAGGGTCGGTGTATGTTGGTCCGCAACTGGGAAAGATACTGTGCGAGCGCCATGATGACGGCGATCTTCGCCAGTTCGGAAGGTTGAATGCCGATGAAGCCGAGTCTGATCCACCGGCTGGATCCCTTGACGGTTTCCGAGGCCAGTACAACGACCAGCAGGATCATCACCACGACGAATACGGGGATGGTAATGGCCTGGAGGAAACGAATGGGCAGCACCGACGTGATGTACATCACCCCGATGCCGGCTACGAACCACATGGACTGCAGCATGTAACGGGACGTGCCCAGACCGGTCTCGTCCCGCGTGGCGCTGTAGATCACGATGATGCCGATCACGGACAACAGGATGGAGATGATGACGAGCGTGCGGCTTAAATGGGTTTCCATGGTCTTTCAGGCGTGTTCCCCGGGCGCTAAGGCGCGGTATCTTCCGTGTATCCGGCGTCGATCAGGCCGGCGACAGGTGTCGGTTCGAGGGAAAGCCAGGTGTCGACCACCTGGCGTACAATCGGCACCGCAGAACCCGATGGCGCGTTCTCCATGATCGCCGCGACGGCGATACGCGGTGATTCAGCCGGAGCATAGGCGACAAACCAGGAATGGCTGTCACCGTGCGGGTTTTCGGCCGTGCCCGTCTTTCCCGCCAGTTGCGCGTAGGGCAGTCGCGCCGACCGTGCGGTCCCTTCATTGACCACGTTTGTCAGGGATTCCCGGATCAGGCGCAGCGTCTTCGAGGAAACGGTCAGCGTGTCCCTGATGCTTGGTTCGCCGGTTACCACCGTTTCTCCGCCGGCCGACTCCACCCGGTCGAGGATGTAGGGCCGGTAAAGCACGCCTCCGTTGGCCACCGCGGCGGTCAACATCGCCATCTGCAGCGGCGTTACGAGCAGTTCACCCTGACCGATCGCCAGGTTCAGGATCTTGCCGGGCGTCCACATTCTGTTCTCCGCCGGATCGTAGTAGTCCGTGTCCGGAACCAGGCCGCCCTGCTCGTCACCCGCGTCGTAACCGGTCGGAGTTCCCAGGCCGAAGCCCCGGGCGTACCGGCCCCACCGTTCCAGTCCCAGCAGGTGACCCACCTGGTAGAAATAGACGTCACAGGAATGGGTCATGGCGTCCCTGAACGCCATTGAACCGTGACCGTGGGTCCAGCACCCCGCCCAGCGATTTCCGAACTGGTAACCTCGATTGCAGGGACGGAAAAGCGTGGACTGCGTGACCAGGTTCTCCTCCAGCGCGGCGGAGGCCGTCACGATCTTCATCGTGGAAGCCGGTGGATACTGCCCGTCCAGGGTCCGGTCCAACAGGGGCTTCATGGGATGGTTGGCAAGCGAATCCCACGTTTCCTGGGGAATCCGCTCCGTAAACAGGTTCGGGTCGAATCCGGGCCTGCTGACGATCGCGATGACCGCGCCCGTCATGGGATCCACCGCCACCAGTGCGCCGGCAAGGCTGTCGGGAATCGCCTCTTCGGCAACGGCCTGAATACGGGTGTCCAGTGTCAGGTAGACATTGTTACCCGATTCCGGCAGAAGGGCCGGCATGCCGGGCAACGGTCCGAGTTCCTGGCCGCGTGCGTTCACTTCCATGAACTCAAGGCCGTTCTGGCCGCGGAGGTGATGCTCGAAGGCCTTTTCCACCCCCATTTTCCCGATGATGTCCCCGGATCGATAGCCTTCTTCGCCCAGTTCCTCCAGTTCCTGTTGGTTGATCTCGGAAACGTAACCCAGCACGTGGCTTGCCAGCGTGCCCGTGCCGTACATCCGTCCGGGGGTGATCTGAACGAGTACGCCGGGCAGGTCCGGAAGATGTTCTTCGACCCGGCACGCGATTTCATAGGACACGTTCCGCTGGACCGGCAGGGGATTGAACCTGTTCACCGACGGATCGCGGATACGCATTCGAATGGCCCGGGCTTCCCGTTCGGTGAGTTCCCCCAGGTAGTCCACGGTCTCGTCGGAAGTCTCGAACGGGGTGGCGGCGATGGTGTAGGACGGCCTGTTTTCCGCCAGGACGACTCCGTTGCGGTCCATGATCAGGCCACGCAACGCCTCGATCACGACGGGCCGTATCCGGTTCCGTTCCGAATGCGCCCGGTACTCCTCGCCCGAAATAACCTGGAAATAAAACAGGCGAACGGCGAGCAGGAGAAAGAGCGCGGTCACGATACCGATGAACAGGTACAGCTGGCCCCTGTGGGTGGGGCTGTCATTCTGGGAAAAGCCAACGGACATTGAACTGTCCCTGTCGAAAGGTCAACCCGACGATCAGCAAAAGCGCCATGGAGATCGTGTAGAGCATCGTGGGCAGCGAAACCGTTCCCAGCATGTACACCGATTCGGCCAGTTGCAACCGGGTAAACACCAGCCAGTAAATGGCGGAATGGACAAAGCCGGCGGCCAGCAGCGTGAGCAGCAGGGTGGAGAGGCTGTCCCGGTAGAGCGTGTTTCCGGCGATGCCCACACCGTATGCGACCAGCGTATTGCACAGGGCGTTGAGTCCCAGGTGTTCAGGCGAGCCGTTGAAATCCTCCAGCAACCCGACGCTGAAGCCCAGGATGGTCCCCGCGAAGGCCCCCGATTCCATCGCGCCATAGATCAGCATGATCATTACGAAATCGGGCCGGATTCCCCAAATGGCGATCTCGTGTCCCCAGGTGCTGTCGACGACAAACGCCAGGAACAGCAGGATAACGTGTTTTAGACGCATGGAAAAACCGGATCATGTAACCGGCCTGGATTTGCCGAAGTCACTGGGCCAGAAGCGAATCTACCGCGGCAGGCGTTTCTTCACCCGCGATCACGAACACCTCCTCCAGGCGATTGAGTTCCACCGCGGGCGTAATCGAAACCTGTTTGAACAGTTGCCGGCCGTCCAGCGTGATCTGGCCGATGCTGCCTACAGGCAATCCGGACGGAAAGGTCTCCCCCAGTCCCGACGTCACCACGCGGTCGCCAATGCGGACATCGGCCCGAAGGGGCAACTCCATGTACAACGCGTCATTTACATACCGGATGATCCCATGTTCCCGGCTTCGCTGGACCAGACCGCTTATACGGCAGTTCCTGTCGGTCAGCAGCTGAACGTAGGACGAAGTCAGACCGACTTCGATGATTCTTCCGAGAACGCCGTCCTCCATGACTACGGTCATGTACTTCCGAATCTGCTCGGAACGGCCCACATCGATGACGATGGTGTTCAATCTCTGGTCCGTGTTCCAGCCGATGACTTCGGCGGGAACATAGGTGTACCTGTCTTTCTCCTTCAGGCTGAGCAACCTGCGAAGCCGCTGGTTTTCGTATCTACGTTCCTCGAGGTCGGCCGACTGTAACTGCCACTGGACGAGTTTCTGGCGCAGAAGCTGGTTTTCGGATTTGAGATTGAAATAGGATGGGATGAAGGCGAACGCTTCCTGGAACGGCGTCAGTACCATCAGCCAGACGGTACGCGTGATACCGACCTGCCGCTGCGGAGCCGCCGTCAGCAGCAGGATCGAGATGATCATGGCGAGGGCGAAAGCGGTGTACTGGCGATGGTGGTAGAGAATGTAGAAGAACCGGAACATGCTAGTCTTTCAGGACGCTCAGCATCGTCTCGAAGGCGGCGAAATTCTCGATGATCTTCCCCGCTCCCCGGACGACCGAGGTCATGGGCTCGTCGTCGAGCCTTACCGGCAGCTTCGTCTCCTTCGTGATTTGCCTGTCCAGGCCAGGCAGCCGGGACCCGCCGCCGCTGATGATGATCCCGCGATCGATGATATCGGCCGCGAGTTCCGCCGGCGTCAATTCCAGGGTTTGCCTCACCGCCATGATCACGCCGTCGAGCGGTTGCGAAAGTACCCTGCGGATCGCCAGGGAATCGACCACGACCGAACGTGGAATCCGGTCGATCAGGTCGAGCCCCTTCACCGTCATTTCCAGTTCCCTGTCGAACACGGGATAGGCCGAACCGAGTTTCCACTTGATCTGTTCGGCCATGTTGAAACCGATTTGAAGGTTGCAGTCGTTCTTCATGTGGTTGATGATGGCCTCGTCCATCTCATCGCCGCCGATGCGTACCGACTTTGCGGTCACGATGCCGCCGAGTGAGATCACGGCGATCTCCGAGGTCCCGCCGCCGATGTCGATGATCATGCTCCCCACCGGCTCTTCCACGGGCAGGGAACAGCCGATGGCGGCCGCCATGGGTTCGGAGATCAGCATCACTTCCTTGGCGCCGGCCCGCTCCGCCGAATCCCGGACCGCCCTCATCTCGACGTCGGTCACCCCCGAGGGGATACACGCCACGACGCGCGGCCGTATGAAGAAAGAATTCTTGAGCACCTTGCGGATGAAGTACCGGATCATGGCTTCCGTATACTCGAAGTCGGCGATCACCCCGTCGCGCAACGGCCGGTGCGCCTTGAGATCGGGTGGTTCCCTGCCGAGCATGACCTTGGCCTCGGCACCGACGGCAACGACTTTACCGGTCTTGGTATTGACCGCCACGACGGAAGGTTCGTTGATGACGATGCCTCTGCCGCGTACGTAAACGAGCGTATTTGCCGTACCCAGATCGATGCCGATATCATTGGAAAAGAAATCCGGCAGGGTAAAACGCATTTTTCGTCTCCTTGATTCCTGCAGAAACATCGAACGTACGCTAAGGCAACCGGCTTTACATCAAGCCACTATCCGTTTCAGTTCAGTCAGATGATGCAGAGGTACCTTCATGCCGCCGAGGCCGCAACGGTCCGCCCGGGGACCGTGATAATCCGATCCGCCGGTTGCCACCAGTCCGTGCTTTGCAGCCAGTTGCCCGTAGTAGCGCCGGGCCGTCCCGGAGTGGTCCGGATGGATGACCTCCAGGCCGTCCAGGCCCGACTTTACGAAACCGGGAATCAATTCGTCCCTTCGTAGGGATCCCGGGTGGGCAAGCACGGCCGCGCCGCCGGCTTCGTGGATCACCTGAATCGCATCCTCGACGGCGAAAAAGACCTTGGGCAGGTACGCGGGGGCGTGGTTGCCCAGGTACCGTGTAAAGGCGTCCTGTATCGAATCGGCCTGGTTGCTTTCCACCAGCGCGCGGGCGATATGCGGCCTGCCGACGCTGGTCTTGCCGTCCTGCGCATGGGCGATGACCGATTCCAGTTCAAGCGGTACGCCCAGATCGTTCAGCTTCCGGACGATGCCTTTCGCCCGGTGCAACCGCTGCGACCTGAAGGTTTCCAGGTACGAAAGCAACGACCGGTTGCCGGGATCGAAGAAGTAACCCAGGATATGCACGTCGGAAGCGCCATCCCGCGCACTGAGCTCCACACCGGGTACGATCTCCAGGTCCCGGGCCGATTCGCGCCGGGCCGATTCGCGCCGGGCCGATTCGCGCCGGGCCCGCTCCACGCCGTCCACCGCGTCGTGGTCCGTAATCGCCAGTGCGCACAGCCCCGCTGCACGGGCTTTCGACACGAGCTCTTCCGGGGTATCGACACCATCGGAACAGTCGCTGTGGGCGTGCAAATCAATATAGCACTCGACGCTCATCCTGCACAAATCATTTCGAGATTCCGATTCAGCCGGCCGATCATGTCCTCGTAGTTGTTCTGCTTGTCCTTTTCCTTCTCGACGACATCCGCGGGCGCCTTTTGCACGAACTGGCCGTTCGACAGGCGCTTGCGGACCTTTTCCAACTCCTGCTCGACCCGGCTCCGCTCCCGGGAAAGGCGATCCGTTTCGATTTCCAGGTCGATCAGGCCGCTGAGCGGGATGTAAAACTCCATGTCCCGCAACACGCCGGACGCGCAACCGGCGGGCCGGGCCTCGTCGCCGTCGACGAAGGCCAGCGTGCACCGGGCAAGCGACTGGACGGCCTGAGCCTGCCCGGAGAGTACTTCGATCAGGCGGGGGTCCGCGACCCGGCAGTGCACCGCCATTTCCTGGGTAAGATGGACTCTGAAGTCGGCGCGGACGCCCCGGATGGCCCCGATCAGTTCCTGGACGTATCGTATGTCCTCTTCGGCATCCGCTCGAACCCGGTC
Organism: Gemmatimonadota bacterium; assembly: GCA_009841265.1. Taxonomy (NCBI): domain Bacteria; kingdom Pseudomonadati; phylum Gemmatimonadota; species Gemmatimonadota bacterium. The sequence goes on from VXMB01000009.1 coordinate 1,157,920, forward strand.
CGGACGCGATTCCGGCCAGGGCGCGACGACGATGCCGGCCGGTTCCGCGTCCCGGTCATCCAGGTAGGGTCTGAGATGCTGCCAGATTTCCTCGGTGATGAACGGCATGAACGGGTGAAACAGGCGGAGCGTCTGTTCGAGCACGAGCAGGGCCGTGCGACGCGCGTGATCCGCGGACGCGGCGTCCGTCTCGTCGTAGAGCCGTTGCTTGATCGCTTCGAGATACCAATCGCAGAAGTCGTGCCAGAAGAAGTCGTAGAGCAGCAGCGCCGTCTCGTGGAAGGCATATTGCTCCAGGGACCGCGTCGCCTGTTCGACGGTACGGTCCAGGCGGGACAGGATCCAGCGGTCCCACAGGTTCTCGGATACCGGAAGGCCGGATACCGGGAGGCCGGATGCCGGAAGGCCGGATTCCGGCGGCTTCTGGTGCATGAGTACCAGCCGTGCGGCATTCCACATCTTGTTCGCGAAATTGCGCCCCACTTCGACCTGTTCGTTTGAATACAGCAAATCCTGTCCGTGCGGCGCGATCAGCATCATGGCGTACCTCAGCGCGTCGGCGCCGTAGGTATCCATGACTTCCAGGGGATCGGGCGAATTGCCCAGCGATTTGCTCAGTTTCCGTCCCTTGATGTCGCGCACCAGGCTCGTGAGATAGACGTCGTCGAAGGGCCGGTCGTCCATGAATTCGTAGCCCATCATCATCATGCGAACGACCCAGAAGAACAGGATATCGTGGCCGGTGACCAGCGTGGAGGTGGGATAGAAGGTCCGGAGCTCCGCCGTGCGTTCCGGCCAGCCCATGGTCGAAAAGGGCCACAGGGCCGATGAGAACCAGGTGTCGAGCACGTCTTCGTCCTGGTGCAGCACGCCGTGGCCGCAACGGCCGCACTGCCCGGGCGCTTCGATGCCCGCGTGCGCGCTTCCGCACGACGCGCAGTACCATACCGGAATGCGGTGACCCCACCACAACTGGCGGGAAAGGCACCAGTCCTCGATGTTTTCCAGCCAGTGGCGGTACGTCTTCTCCCAGTGTTCCGGGGTAATGCCCGGTATCCGGTCTTCTTCCAGGGCGCGCAGGAGACGGCGGGCAAGCGGCCGGGTCTTCAGGAACCACTGGCGGGAAAGCCGGGGCTCGAGGACCGAGTCGCAACGCTGGCAGTGGCGGACGGCATGGACGTGACCTTCGATTCCTTCGAGGAGGCCGAGGTCTTCGAGGTCCTTCACGACCCTGCGACGGCACTCGAACCGGTCCAGTCCGCGGTAGGCGGGACCGGCGGCTTCGTTCATCGTGCCATCCTCGTCCATGATTACGATCTGGGGCAAGTCGTGCTTGTTGCCGAGGATGAAATCGTTGAAATCGTGGGCCGGCGTCACCTTGACGGCGCCCGTGCCGAATGTCTGGTCAACCAGCTCCGCGTCCGCGATGATCGGTACGGACCGGTCCGTCAGCGGCAGGCTGACCCGTTTGCCCACCAGGTGCGCGTGCCGCTCGTCCTCCGGGTGGACGGCAACCGCCACGTCGCCGAGCATGGTCTCCGGTCTCGTCGTGGCGATGCTGATCCCGCCCGTGCCGTCTGCCAGGGGATACCGGATCCGCCACAGCGATCCCTGCTCATCCCGGGGAACGGACTCCTCGTTGGACAGGGCGGTATTGCAACGGGGACACCAGTGGATGATGCGATTGCCCCGGTAGATCATCTTCTTCTCGAAAAGCGCGATGAATACCGTGAGAACCGCCCTGGAAAGCCCTTCGTCCATGGTGAAACGCTCGCGCTTCCAGTCACAGGAGCAACCCAGTTCCTTCAACTGGCGGACGATCGTGCCGCCATACTGCTCGCGCCATCGCCACACTTCCTCCACGAATCGCTCGCGGCCGATTTCCTCCCGGTCGATGCCCCGTTCCGCCAGCATCCGTTCCACGACCACGTGCGTGGCGATACCGGCGTGATCCGTTCCCGGCATCCAGAGGGTCTCGAATCCCTGCATGCGCTTGAACCGGATGAGCACGTCCTGGATCGTGTTGTTCAGCACGTGGCCGAGATGGAGTATGCCGGTGATGTTGGGTGGGGGTATGACGATGGAATAGGGGGGCTTGCCGGAAGCCGGATCGGCGTGGAAGAACTGGTGCTCTTCCCAGAAAGCGTACCACTTCCGTTCAACGGTTCCGGGGTCGTACTGAGGGGGCAATCCCTCGGCCATATCGGATGTATCTCCCTGTCGTATCGGAAGTTGCAGAATAGACCAGGATATGGAACGGCCGTAATCAGACCGGTTACCGGACAGGAAAGACTACGCCCTCCGACGGGATGGTATCTTGAAACCAGCACCGCAAAATCGCCAGCCTCAAAATACCGTCCCGCCGTGGACCTGTCAATCGAATTTGACCGGTTTGGCCTGTGCCTGAATCACCCGTTCGGACGTGGAATGATCCGGGATGCTACGAACCGAAAGCCCTGCGACGGCGCATGTAGGTCGGCACGTCCAGTCCGTTGTTGTCGACCGCGTCGTCGGACGGGTCGCCCACGGCCACTTCCTCCGTCTCGAACCCGTTACGCTTGACCCGTTGAAAAGCCGGGGTCTCGATCTCTTCAGGACGGTCCGGCTGGAACTTCAGGATGTTCCGGGTCAGCATTTCATCCGGAGAAGACATCGCCTCGTCCAGTCCCGTGGCGATCAACGTCACCCGGATTTTGCCTTCAAGGCTCTCGTCGAGGACCGTACCCATGATGATGTTGGTGTGTCCCGCGGCCGCCTGGACCGTGGTCATCACTTCTTCCACTTCGAAGAGGGTCATATCCTGGCCGCCCGAGATATTCAGCAGAATGTCCTTGGCCCCGTCGATGTCCATGTCCGCCAGCAGCGGGTGATTCATGGCCCGTTCCGCCGCTTCCAGCGCACGCTTGTCTCCCTCGGACTCGCCGGTGCCCATGAGGGCTTCGCCCTTGTTCTCCATGGTCGTCCTGATATCGGCGTAATCGACATTGATCAGCCCGGGCAGGGTGACCAGGTCCGAAATGCCGCGCGTGGCCTGCAGCAGAACCTCGTCGGCCACCTTGAGGGCGTCTTTGAAAGTCGTGGTGTGGCTCACGGCCTCCTTCAGCTTCTGGTTGGGGATGATGACGACCGTATCCACATGCTCCTTCAACGCGGCGAGCCCAGTTTCGGCGTTCGCCGCCCGCTTGGGTCCCTCGAAGGCAAAGGGCTTGGTCACGACGCCGACGGCCAGGACGCCCAGCTCCTTGGCGATCTGCGCGATCACCGGCGCGGCGCCGGTTCCCGTGCCGCCCCCCATGCCCGCGGTGATGAAGACCATATCGATATCGGTCAGGTGTTCCGCGATTACGTCCCGGCTTTCCTCCGCGGCCTTGCGACCTACGTCCGGATTCGCGCCGGCGCCGAGTCCACGGGTGATCTCGTGTCCCAGCTGTATCTTGTACTTTACATTGGAACTCGCCAGGTCCTGCGCGTCCGTGTTGGCGACCAGAAAATCGACGCCCGGGACGCCGATTTCAACCATGTGGTTCACGGCATTCTTTCCGGCGCCGCCCACGCCGATGATCTTCATGCGAGCGAACAGTCCCGGTTCCGCATCGAAGTCGAAAGTAGACATTTACAGCCTCCTTCTGTGGGTTTGAGGCAGCAATCTGCCGGTTTTGCTCGAATCTGTACGAATGGGCGCGGCGGTTTCTACATCAGGGCCGCGATCCGGCTTAACACACGGTCCAGCAATCCTCCTTCCGTACCATTGAGCCGCTCCTTTTCCGAAAGGTTGTTCATGGCGTAGTGCAACAAGCCGACACTTGTGGCGTACGTCGGCGCGAATTCGTCGTTTTCCAGTCCGGGTAGTTCTTCCGGCGCGCCGATTTTCGCGGACATGCCGAAGACCTGTTCCGTCTGTTTCGCGATACCTGGAATCAGCGCACCGCCGCCGGTGATGACGACCCCGGTGCCCACCAGGTGTTCGAAACCGTTGCCACGGATCTCCTCCCGCGCGAGGAACAGAAGCTCCTTGATCCGCGGTCCGACCACGTAGGCCAGTTCCTCCCGCGTCACCTCCCGCGGCTCGCGGCCGCCGACCCCGGGGACTTCGATCAGGTTGTCCCGGTCCGGCCGGACATATACCGCACTGGCGTAGCAGCACTTGATCCGTTCGGCGTCCTCATGGGGCGTGCGGAGGCCGATGGCGATGTCGTTCGTAAGGTTGTTGCCCCCGGCCGGTATGACCGCCGAATGCCGAATGCTCCCCTGGTGGAACAGCGCGACCTTCGTCGTGCCCCCGCCCAGGTCGAGCAGCACGACGCCCAGTTCCTTCTCGTCGGACGTGAGCGCCGACTCGCCCACGGCGATCGTATCCAGGACGAGTTCCCTGACCCGAATTCCGGATTGCTCGATGCAGTTGCGTACATTCCGCAACGGGGTGACCGCGCCCGTTATGATGTGCACGAGCACTTCGAGCCGGACGCCCGACATGCCGCACGGGTCGGGGATCCTGCACTGGTCGTCCACGATGTGGTCCTGGGTGAGCACGTGGATGACCTGGCGGTCCGAGGGTATTTTCAGGGCCGTCGCCGCTTCGCGGGCGCGGAATACGTCCTCCCGCGTCACGCCCCGGCCGACGTCGGTCGCGATGGCCACGGCGCCGCTGCTGTTGACGCTTTCGATGTGCTCGCCGGAAAACCCGACGAATACCTCGTTTACCCTGGCGCCCGCATCTCGTTCCGCGGTCCGGAGCGCCTCCTCGATCGAACGGGCGGCCTCGTCCATGTTGACCACGACACCTCGTCTGAGGCCCCGGGACCTGCTCGCGCCCCTGCCCAGGATCCGCAGTCCGTCGTCTGCAATCTCACCGATCAGCACGACCGTTCTGGTGGTACCCAGATCGAGCGCGGCGATACATTCACGAGCCATGTTCAACTCCTTTTACCACTACGATCTCCCGCCCCCGGACCGGTTGGATACGATCGGCCGGACGATAACCTGGTCCTTGAACCGCAGGTCGATCAGGCGGGTACGGATGGCATCGGCTTCCAGCTGTTCCACCGTCCTTTTCAACATCTCGATCTTCCTCGGATAGTTACCCGTCCCGAACCGTATGGCCAGACCGCCTTCGACCATGTAGGCGATCGGGTCATCGGGACTGGACACGTGTATCTCGGACAACTCGTCATACATCCCCGGAGACATCGACCTGAGCACCCGCATCAGGTAGAGCGCGCGGGCCATCTCCGGATTGGCCAACATGGCGTCTCTCAGCGTTTCGAAACTGCGGTCCTCCGACTCCGCTGCACCCGGCGCCTGCCGGTAGCTTGAAGCGTCGACGGTGATTACGGGAAGATCCGGCAGCCCGTTGCCGGGCGTCAGGGGGATCAGCTCGCCGCGTTCCGAGACGCCGTAGAGCCGGTCCAGCTGTACGAAAGCGATCGGTTTCAGTTCCTCCACGCGGACCACGACGGTACCGGGCAGTCTCCTGGTGACCGCGACCTGTTCGAACCGCCGGTCCAGCAAAAGGCGCCTTTCGGTCTCCGAGAGGTCGGCCGACCAGATGTTCCGTCCACGCTCGAGACCGGCAACCGCGATGATATCTTCTTTGCCGACGAAGCGGTTCCCCGCGACGTCGATGGTGTTCAGTTTGAACGCCGGCGAGGTCTTCGTCCACTCGGACAGCGCCAGGCCGCCCATGGCCAGTCCCGCCACCGCGCCCGAGACGAGCAGGCCGGCCGCGAGTCCAAGCATCAGCCTGACCGCGGGATGCATCCTGTTCAGCTTCATACGACCCCCGATTTCATCACGCGTACCTCGAGTTCAAGGGCTACGCCGGTTTGTTCGAAGACCCGCTCGCGAACCATGTCGATCAGCCGCAACGCGTCCGAAGCCGTCGCCCCGCCCTGGTTGATTACGAAATTTCCGTGGAGGTCGGACACCCTCGCTCCCCCGACCTGCAGGCCCTTGCAACCGGCCGCGTCGATCAGCCTCCCCGCCGTGCCGTCCTCGGGGTTCTTGAACATGCATCCGGCGCTCTGGTCCGCGGACGGCTGTGTGCGCTTCCGGTATTCGGTGAAATCCCGTATGCGTTCATACACGTTTTCCGGTTCGTCCGGCGTCAGCCTGAACACGGCCCCGGTAACGATGCCACCCGGATCGATACCGCTCTCCCGGTAGGAAAACCCCGCTTCGCCGGCCGGGATCGTCTCGATGTCGCCGGAAGGCTGTATCAGCTCAATCGACTCCAGCACGCCACCCAGATCGCTCCCGTGGGCGCCCGCGTTGCCACGGATGGACCCGCCGACCACGCCGGGGATCCCGGTGCAGAACTCCAGTCCGCCCAGTCCCGTGGCCGCCGCCGACCATGCGAGCCGGGGCAGGCTGACTCCGGCGCCGGCCCGGAGGTATTCGCCTTCCTGCTTCAAATGCCACAGCGTCCCCTCCGCCGGGGTCGATCCGCGTATCTTGATGACCAGCCCCCTGAACCCGTCATCCGAAAAGAGGATGTTGCTCCCGTTCCCCAGCACCAGCCAGGGGACCTCGTGCACCCTGGCCGCGGTGACGATTTCGAGCAGCTCCGATCGGGTTTCAGGCAAACACAACACGTCGGCCGGTCCCCCCACCCGGTAGGTGGTATGCCGGTCGAGGCCCTCGTTCAGCCGAAGCCGCCCGGCAGGCACCAATCCGCTGAAGATTTCAGACATTCCCATGAGACCGGACTCCGCTTTTCCGCAGCAGTTCGCAAACCTGGCTTCCCACCTCGCCGACGTCCCCCGCGCCGAGGGTAAGCACCAGGTCTCCACGCTCGAGATCGTCCACCAGCGCGGCCGCTACCCGGTCCTTGTCCGGGATATACGCGACGTTTCCGCCGAATGCGCTCGCGTCGTGGACGATCATCTCACCCGTCACCCCGTCCCGGGGCGTTTCCCTGGACGCGTATACGTCCGTAACGATCGTCCGGTATGAGGGAAACCGCCCGAGCACGCGTCCGAATTCTCGGCGCAGATTCCGCGTCCGGCTGTAAAGGTGTGGCTGGAACACCACGAACATGCGCCGGGCGCCCGCATTCGACACCGCGCGCAGCGCGGCCTCGATTTCGACGGGATGGTGGGCGTAGTCGTCCACCACCGTGACGCCGCCGATGCTGCCCAGCACTTCGAATCGCCTTCTCAGCCCCCGGTATTCCGCCAGGGCCGCCATGGTCCGATCGACGGGCAGCTCGAGATCATCGGCCACGGCGATGGCGGCCAGTGCGTTGGACAGGTTGCACTCGCCCGGCTGCGGCAGCACCAGCCGGCCGGCCGGAACGTCCCGCACGTAAACCTCGGCGGAAATGCTCCAGCCTTTCGATTCCACCCGGTCCGCCCGGATGCGGGCTTGCGCCGAAAGCCCGTAGGTCACCAGGCGGCGACGCAGGCCGGACCGGATTCTGCCGATGCCCGGGTCGTCCGCGCACACGATCAGGGACCCGTCCTCGGGTACGAGATGGGCGAAGACGGTAAAGGCTTCATCGATGGCTTCCTGCGAACCGTAGTATTCCATGTGGTCGGCGTCCACTGAAGTGATTACGGCAGCCGCAGGCGTAAGCGCATGGAACGAACGATCGTATTCATCGGCTTCCACGACCATCCAGGGACCGTTTCCACGGCGGACGTTGGATCCGTTTTCCGTCATGACCCCGCCGATGACGGCCGTCGGGTCCAGCCCCGCGGCCGCCAGTACCTTGACGATCATGGCCGACGTGGAGGTCTTTCCGTGGGTGCCCGCCACGGCGATGCCCTGCGTCCCGCGCGTCAGCATACCGAGCAGTTCGGCGCGGGTGACGGTGCGCCGGCCCAGCCGGCGGGCCGCCGCGAGTTCGGAATTGTCCCCGGGGATGGCGGAGGAGTACACGATCAGGTCCGCATCCTCCGCGTTGGCCGGGTCGTGGCCCTGGAAGACGGACGCTCCGAGACCGTGTAACCGGTCGGTCAACGGCGTACCCCGCAGGTCCGACCCGCTGACTTTGTATCCATATCCGAGCATCAGTTCAGCCAGTGCGCTCATGCCGATTCCGCCTATTCCGATGAAATGCGCGTGGCGGCAAGTCATTTCCGGTCCTTGCCGGCCGGTACCCACGGTCTGTCCGGCCCCTTCGGTCTGTTCGGTATCGTCTGTCCGATCAGTCATACTGCAGTCTCTGACGGCGATAGGTCATTCTGGATATGTTCAGCAGGATCCCGATACTCATCATGCAGACGAGCAGCCAGGACCCTCCGTAGCTCAGAAAAGGCAGCGGCAGGCCCGTAGTGGGCAGCAAGCCCGTCACCACCCCGATGTTCACCAGCACGTGCAGCGTGATGAGCAGGGTCAGCCCCGATGCCAGGAAAAACCCGAAGGCGTCCGGCGCCATGCGGGCGATGCGGACCCCTCGCCAGGCGAAGACGACAAAGAGGCCCAGTACCGCCACCGACCCCAGGAACCCGAGCTCCTCACCGATCACCGCGAACACGAAATCCGTATGGGGATCGGGTAGAAAAAGGAACTTCTGCCGGCTCTGCCCCAGTCCGTTCCCGAACATGCCTCCCGTGCCCAGGCCGATCAGTGCCTGTTGCAACTGATAGTCCGCCCCCTGAAAATTGTGGGCCTGATCGGCGGAATTGCCGAAAAACCGTTCGAAGTAGGTCATGAGCCGGCCCCGGCTGTGCGCGGACGAGTACAGTTTGTAGACGAGGGCCGGGATCAAGATCCCCACGGCGCCTGCCAGGTGCAGCAACCGGGCTCGGCCGACGTAAAGCACCGCGAAGGCGGTCGCGGCCAGCACGATGGCAGTGCCGTAGTCCGGCTGCAGGCCGATCAGCAGGCAGGTGGCTCCGATCACCGCCAGCACGGGAAGAAAACCGGTGAAAAACCGTTCCATGACGTGCTGGCGCCTGGCCAGCCAGTAGGCCAGGAAGATCACCAGGGCGATCTTGACCCCCTCCGCGGGCTGAATCGTCATGGAGAACAGGTTCAACGTGCGCGTCGCTCCGCGGATGGTCATCCCGATACCGGGAACGAATACGAGGGCCAGAAACCCCATGCCGATGACGATCAGGATCGGGGACCACTTCTGCAGTTTCTGGTAATTCAGGCTGGCGAAGAGGATCAGGATGACGATTCCGAGGATCAACCGCACCAGGTAACGTTTCACGAAGAACCCGCTGTCCCCGGAGAACATCTCCGCGGCAACGGCCGGGCTCGCACTGTAAACCATGACCGACCCCACGCAGAGCAGGAGCAGCGACGAGACCAGCAGTGGAAGATCAATACGTTGATGCAACACGTGCTTACCCCATTTCGCCGTGGCCGAGCGACTTCTCCAGGTATTCCACGACGGATTCCATTCGCATGCCGCGCGATCCCTTGACGAGTACCACGTCGCCGTCTTCGACTTCCGCCAGTACCGCGGCGGCGGCCTCGTCGTTGCAGCTGCAGGACACGACGCGAGACGCTGGGAGGCCGTCGTCCACCGCGGCTGCGGCGATTTCGCGGGCCAGTTCTCCCACCGTGATGATCCGCTCCGCCACCTCCGCGGCACGCCTTCCGATTTCCCGGTGCGCCGCCCTGCCCAGGTCGCCCAGTTCCAGCATGTCTCCGAGGACGACCAGTTTACGTCCTCCGGCCGTCGCCAGCGCGTCCAGGGCCGCCTTCATGGACGACGGATTGGCGTTGTACGTGTCGTTTATCAGGTGAACGGCGCCCGCCTTCCTGTACTCCATGCGCATGGGCGTGGGCTCGACGCTCCGCAGCGCGCGGGCGATGGCCTGGTCGGCGACTCCCGTGAGCCTGCCCACCGCCACGGCGGCCGCAGCGTTCATGACCTGGTGCTCCCCCATCAAATTTATTCGAAAGGAAGCCCCGTCCGACAATGTGAAGGCCGATCCGGACAACTCGGTCCTTACGCGTGACAGCCTGACGTCGGCCCCCGCGCTGCAGCCGAAGGTGACCACCCGCGCCTGGCTGCGGCCGGCCTGCTTCATGACGAGGGGGTCGTCGGCGTTCAACACCGCGCTCCCGCCTTCCGGCAAGTGGTCGAGGATCTCGCCCTTGGCCCGGGCAATGCCTTCGATGGACTCGAAGAACTCGATATGCGCGGGCCCTACGTTGGTTATCACGCCGATGGATGGACGGGTCATCCGGGACAGCCGGTCCAGTTCGCCCGCATGGTTCATGCCCAGTTCGAGCACCGCTGCGCCGTGATCTCCATGCAGGGTAAACAGGGCTTCGGAGACGCCCAGCTGGCTGTTCAGGTTCCCGGGGGTCTTGAACACCCGGTAGCGTTCTCCCAGCACGGCGGCGATCATGTTCTTGGTGGTGGTCTTTCCGCTGGAGCCCGTAACCGCGACTACGGGCAGGTCGAAACGCCTTCGGTGCCAGCCCGCGAAAGCCTGCAGCGCCGGAAGTACTGCGGGTACGACGATCCGCGCGGCGTCCGGGGCTTCCCGGTCCGGCCGGCGCGCGTGCCAGTCGTCTGTGACGAGGGAGGCACACGCACCCGCGCGCATGGCATCGGGTACGAAATCGTGACCGTCGAATCGCTCACCGGCAATCGCGACGAACAGATTGCCTGCCTCGATTCGCCGGGTGTCCGAACAGACGCCCGTGATCCGGCTGCGGCGAAGCGCCGGGGACGGAACGTGCAGGCTGCCGCCCATGATTCCGGCTATCTCCATCAGTGTGGGCTCCTCCGTACCGTTGTGATTATCCATAGTGCGCCTCGAGGCATTCCCGGGCCTTGATCCGGTCGTCGAACTCGATCTGCGAATCGCCCACGACCTGGTAGACCGTGTCTCCCCTTCCGGCAATCAGCACGGTGTCGCCTTCGCCCGCATCGCGCAGGGCCTTCCGAATCGCTTCGCCACGGTCCTGGACGATATGGGAGCGGACGTGGGGCAGGAGGCCCGGCTCGATATCCCGTATGATACGGTCGGGTGGTTCCGTTCTGGGGTTGTCGGTCGTCACGATGACGACGTCGGCGTGCGTGGACGCCGCCCGGCCCATGAGGGGCCGCTTGCCCGGGTCCCGGTCCCCACCGCAGCCGAACACGACGGTCAGGTTTCCCCGCGTCCATTCTCGGCAGGTCGACAGCACGGCGCCGAGCGCATCGGGCGTATGGGCGAAATCCACGAGCACGTTGAACGGCTGTCCGGCATCGACGCGTTCCAGCCGGCCGGGCACCTTTATCCCGGATACGGCCCGGTTCATCAGCGCGCTGTCTATGCCGAACTCCAGCCCCACGGAAATCGCCGCCAGGGCATTATATGCGTTGAATCGACCCAGGAGCGGCAGGGTCACGTTGAACGGCGGATCGGAACGCACCTGCACCGCAAGGGTGGTCCGGTCCGCGTGGTATCCGATCGGACCCGCCCTGTGGACGTCTGCTCTCTTGTCCAATCCATAGGTAAGGACGCGCGCGCGCGAGGCGTTCTTGAAATGCACGAAGGCGGGATCGTCCATGTTGAGGACAGCGGTGCCCTCTTCGTCGAGCAGTTCGGAGAATAGCAGCGTCTTGGCTTCCCGGTATGCGTCGAAGGTCTTGTGGTCGTCCAGGTGTTCACGGGACAGATTGGTAAAGACGCCCGTGGTGAACCGCAGGCCGGACAGTCGCTGCCAGGCCAGGCTGTGGGAGGATACTTCCATGACGACGCATTCACCTCCCCGGTCCCTGATCTCACTTAAGGTGCGGTGAAGCTCCATCGGGTAAGGCGTGGTGTGACTCAGCTTCCATTCGAGCATCTCGCCCATGTACCGGCTGCCCAGCGTGCCGATGCCACCCACAGACCGGCCGCGCTCCCGGAGGATGGCCTCGACCAGCAGCGACACCGTCGTCTTGCCGTTGGTCCCCGTGACGCCGACCAGGCAGAGGTCGTCCGCAGGCCGGCCGTAATACGCGGCAGCCATCAGGCCGTATGCCCTGGAGGTGTCCTGAACGATTACCGTAGTCGCGTCATCGAGACGTTCTTCGTTTTCCTGGACCACGACCGAGGCGCCCCGTGCCATCGCGTCGCGGACGTACCGATGACCGTCGCGGCCCGACGGCTCGCGCAGCGCGACGAAAACATCGCCGGGCTTAACGGACCTCGAATCATGGACGATCCCGCCGATCTCACGGTCCGCCCGGTCCGCCCGGTCCGCCCGGTCCGCCCGGTCCGCCTGGCCGGTACGGCCGGCCCGACCCGGCGGGCGGATCACCTCTTTGCGAGGCAGCGCGTCCAGTAGTGTGGAAAGCTGTATCAAGGTCTTGACCCTCAGTGCCGTCAACCGCTCGAGGCGAGCGAACGGACGGCTAATTGAATGGGCCGCATTCGATGATGCATCGTTCACCGGAATTGACCCAGTGGCCCGGTGCCGGAATCTGGCGCCGGACGTAGCCCGTGCCGACGATGGTTGCTTCGATGCCCATTTCGGCCAGGGTCTTGACCGCTTCCCGTACGCTCATGCCGATCACGGACGGCAGCGCGACCCGGGGCCGTTCCGCCCCGGTGAGGGTACCGGGGCGCTCGATTTCCCAACGGCCGTCGAGCGGAAGCGGGTCCCGGGGCATCCGTCCTCTGAAGCCCGGACCGGACCAGTCGGATATTTCGGGTTGACGGTCCGAAGCGGTATTCGGTTCGATGGAGGCCAGGTGCAACGGAAGGCCATCGTCGGATTCGGGAATCGACTCCACCGGGCCGTCCGGCATATGGACGAGACGGCGAACGAACTTGTTAAAGACGGGCGCGGCCACTGATCCACCGTAGAAACCGCGCTTCTTCGGTTCGTCGATCATGACCAGTACGACGATTTCCGGATCCGACGCGGGAAACATGCCGACGAACGACGACCGGTAGTTCCGGGTGTATCCCCTGCCGTCCTCACGCGCCTTCCAGGCCGTGCCGGTCTTCCCGGCGACCTTGAATCCGGGAACCGCGGCCTTCGTCCCCGTGCCCCGGTCCACCACTCCGGTGAATACGTCCAGCAGGATTTCCGCGGTCTGCGGCTTCATCACTCTGCGAACGACGGATTTCGGAACGGACACCACTGTACCGTCGTTTCGCGTGATGGACCTGATGATCCGGGGTTGCAGGAGCTGCCCCCCGTTGGCCACCGCGCAATAGGCGGCCGCCAATTGCACCCCGGTAACGGAAACCCCGTAGCCGATGGACATGGTGGGCAGCGTCGACCTGGACCACCTGGCCGGTTTGTGCAGGATCCCATTGACCTCGCCCGGCAGCGCAACGCCCGTCTTCATGCCGAAACCGAATGACCGGGTGTATTCATAAAAGGTCTTCTCGCCGAGCTCCAGGGCGATTTTCACGGTACCGACGTTACTGGAATGCTCGAAGACCTCCCTCACGGACAGCTCATTGAAGACGTCGTGGTCCGAAATCGTCTGGGTACCTATTTCGATCCGCCCTCCGCTCGTATCGATCCGGTCTTCGAGCGAGAACGCGCCGGTCTCCAGGGCCGCGGTCGCGGCGACGATCTTGAACGTCGAACCGGGCTCGTAGGTGTCTACAACGGATCTGATCTTCTGGGCTTCGAATGGGAATCGGCCCGGCGTGTTGGGATCGAAGTCCGGCGAACTGGCCATGGCCAGTATGTCGCCGTTCCCCGGATCCAACATGATGACCATGCCGCCAAGTGCTTCGTGCCTTGCTATCGCCTCTTCGAGCACCGATTCCGCGGCGACCTGGGCCGCTATATCGATCGTCAGGACGACGTCGGCGCCATTCTCCGCCGACTTCTGGTAGTCATCCAGCCACGTATAGGCCCGCCGCTGGGCATCGATCTGGACTACGCTGTACCCTTCTATACCGGACAGCAACCGGTTATGTTCCATTTCGAATCCGGCCTGTCCGGAACCGTCGACGCTGAAACCCAGGACCTGGCCGGCGGCGGTCCGGTAGGGATAGACCCGCCGCGCCTCCTTTTCCGTGCGGATATAGGGTTCGAAACGGGGGTAGGTGGACAGCCCCCTGATCCGTTCGCTGGTCTCCGGATTCACCCATCGTACCAGGTACCGGAAGTCGGAGGATCCGGAAATCCGGTCCACGATATGCCGGGGATCTTCGCCGGTGATCTGGGAGAGTTGTACGGCCAGGTTGCCGACGTCGGCGCTATTGAGCCGGTCCCTGTCAAGATCCTGGATGCCGAAGGAGTCGAACTCGACGCTCAGCGCCAGCGTGTTCCCGTTTCGATCGAAGATACGGCCCCGGCGGGGATCGATGGTGACGACCCTGTGCTGCTGATCACGCGCTCGCTGCCTGTAGGTCTCGCCGTCGCGAATCTGTATCAGGGCGATTCGATATCCAAGACCTGCACACAGCAACATACCGATCGCGAAGAGGAGGGTCAGTCTGCGCATACAGGATTTCGCGACCATATCGGGTGTTCCTCATCGGGAAACCACTCGAGCCGTTCGGAACGAGGCGAGGATCAATGCGTCTTCCGAAGGTGCTCCCGCGATCGCCCTTACATCGGGCTCGGTGCCGGCCAATACCACGGCCGTGTCCACCGCGTCCATGACCACGACCTGTCCGACCGCCGCGTGTTCCAGTTCGAAACGATGCATGGCCACGGTTTCGTTCCGGAGATGTTCCGCGAGCCGAACGATCCGCACGTGCAGGTAGGCGCTTTTCTTTTCCATCGCCTCCTTCTGGTGCTCCAGTTGAAGGATCTCCCGCTTCAGCGTCCTGGTTACATCCTGGTGCCAGATGTAGAACATGCTCAGCGACGTGACGAGCGCGATCATACCGATCCAGCTGAACAACTGTCCCATGTACGGATGGTCGCTGCAGAATCTGAAAGCGGATTTCATGTCGGCTTCTCCGGTCGAAATAGGTGGTGCGTATTTCAGCGTGCGGTTTGATCGTCGGGCAAGCGTTCGATCATACGAAACCTGGCGCTTCGGGCCCGCGGGTTTGTCGTGACCTCTTCCCGTGAAGCCACGACGGCCCGCCTGGTGTGCAGCACGGCGACGCGCTCGTGCCGGCACACGCATTGCGGAATACCCGGCGGGCAGATGCAATCCGAAGCCCAGGTTTCGAACGTACGCTTGACCATGCGGTCCTCTAACGAATGATAGGATATGACTCCGAAACGACCCCGGCCGCTCAACAGCGGCAGCAGGTTGTCCAATGCCGTTCTCAATCTGTCCAGCTCCTGGTTCACGGCGATGCGCAGTGCCTGGAACACCCGGGCGCAGGACTTGACCGCCCATCTGCTGCGGACCGCCGACCTGATCGTCTCTGCCAGCCCGGTGGTGGAGGTCAGCGGTGACTTCGCGCGGTTCCTGACAATCGCGTTCGCGACGCTGCGGGCCTGACGTTCCTCGCCGTACTCCCCGATGATCCGTTCGATTTCGTCCCGGGAACCCCCGTTGACGATATCGGCTGCCGTCAGCGCCCCGCCCCGGTCCATGCGCATATCGAGCGGACCTTCGGACTGGAAGGAGAAACCGCGGCCGGGCGTATCGATCTGGTACGAAGACACGCCCAGGTCCAGCAACAGTCCGTCCACCCGCGAGATGCGTTTCGCTTCCAGCACGGACGCCAGTTCCGTAAAGTCACGATGCATGATTTCCACGCGAGGGGTTCCGCCGCCCGCAAGCCTGGCCCTGGACACGTGGACCGCTTCGAGGTCTTTGTCCAGCCCGATCAGCCGGCCGGATTCATCAAGCCTGTCCATGATTGCGCGCGCGTGACCGCCTCCTCCTATGGTTCCGTCCACGTATGTGCCCGAACTGTTCCAGACGATCATATCGGCTATTTCCCCGGCAAGAACGGGAACATGGATGTACGAATCTGCCAGACCCATGACTATTCCGCTGCTGCGTTTGCCCATGGGCTTCAAATGATCAGACGAACAGGGATTCCGCGATTTCTTCGTAGGTGTGTCCCGATTCGTCCATCACCTTCTTGTATTCCTTCGGACTCCAGATTTCAAAGTGGTCGAGCGTACCGACGATCAGCACTTCGGTTTCGATGCCGGCGCGTTCGATCAGTTGCCGGGGAAGCGCGATGCGCCCCTGCTTGTCCATGGATACCGCCACGGCCTCCGACGAGAGCATCCTGATGAACACCCGCGTGTTCTGCCGCGTGATGGGCAGTTCGCGCAGTCGGGTGTCGATCTGTTCCCACTCGTCGATCGGATATACGAAAAGGCATCCGTCGAGTCCCCGCGTGATGATCAGCGTATCGTCCTCGTCGGTCCGGATATGCTTCCGAAACTTCACAGGGACATTCACCCGTCCTTTGTGATCCACGGTGTGCGTGTATGATCCCAGGAAGTTGACCATCCGTCATCTCCTTGAAATACAAAGGAGTAAACACCCTAACGTGAGGTGATCATTTAAGAACACTATACAAGTGTTTGGCAGTTAAGATGTTCGGTGACCCACTTTGTCCCACTTTTACCCACTATACTACATTGTGCCCCCCATATTGTCAAAAAAAAATCGGACTTACATCGGTTTTCTTTACCTTTGGATAAGGAAAACTCCGTAACTCCATGTGCACAAAAGACTATATATATGTTGATACACATCATATGTTGACACCATATGCCACGAAATACCTTCGAAATGACACTACATGGCGCCAGAAACGCAGAAAGGGCGTAGCGGCTCGGATATACCGGCCGCTGCGCGGGTTACGCAATCCTGTACGTTGAAAAAAGTTGAAAAAAAACCGGAGGGCTTACTGAATCGGTGCGTTGTACGGCAGGTGGGCTACTTACCGTCCCGGAGTTCCCGCGATCGCTGGGTGGCGGTTTCGACCGCGCTGATCAGCATGCTGCGCAATCCGCGGATTTCCAGGTCGTGGACCGCCGCGATGGTGGTGCCGCCCGGCGTCAGGACCTGGTCGCGCAGCACCGCGGGATGCTTGCCGGTCTCCTGGATCAGCCGCGCGGCGCCGAGCACGGTCTGGGCCGCGAGATCCAGGGCGACGTCCCTGGGCAGGCCCATTTTCACGCCGCCGTCGGACAGCGCTTCGATGACCATATAGATGTAGGCGGGGCCGCTGCCGCTGAGCCCGGTTACGGCGTCCAGCAGATGTTCGTTCACGAACACGACCCGTCCCACGGCCTGGAAGATCCGGGCGGCCATCTGCTTGTGTTCTTCTCCGGCGAACCTGCCCGGTGAAATGGCGGCGGCTCCTTCGTCCACCAGCGAGGCGATGTTCGGCATCACGCGCACGACGGGATTCTCGGTGCGTATCATTTCGGTGATGCCGGAAGTCGTCACCCCCGCCGCGATCGTGATCAGCAGCTGGTCGGGACGCAGAAGGTCACGCACCTGGTCCGCCACGCGCTCGATGGCCTGCGGCTTGAGGCAGATCATGACGATATCCGCTTCAAGTACCGCTTCCCGGTTGTCGGTGGTCCACCGTACTTCCCACTGATCCGCCAGGTCCTTCAGATAGTCGGACCGCAGACCGGTAATCACGATCTGGTCCGGGGGAACGAGATTCGCTCTGCGTATGCCGCCAAGCAGGCAGGATCCCATGTTTCCTGTTCCGAGTATCATGAGGCGATGGTTATTGAGCATTTTGCACCTTCCGGTCGGTGATGCCGGGGTTATCCGACGTATATGGCGGACACGATGCGGTCCAGGCCATTGTAATCCTTCACGATCTCCACGTTTCCATAGGCGCGGCGTTCCGCCATCAAGCGGGCCACCGCGGCGGACTGCTCCGCGCCGATCTCCAGGGCGATCATCCCGCCTGCGTTCAGATAACACGGGGCCTGATCGATGAGTTCGCGATGGTAATCCAGACCGCCTTCGCCGCCGTGAAGCGCCAGCCGGGGTTCGTACCCGCGAACCTCCTCCGGCAGGCCGTCCATTTCCCGGGAAGCGACGTAGGGCGGATTGGCCACGATCAGGTCCAGGGCGTGCGGTCCACGCGCATCGAGCGGCGACAGCATCGAACCGTGCATAAAGGTGATCCGTCTGTGGCGGTCCCCCAGGAGATGGTCGGCATTCCTGCGCGCGACCTCCAGGGCCCCCGGGGAAACATCCGTAGCGTATCCCTGTGCGAACGGGCATTCCAGGGCGAGCGTGACCGCCAGGACGCCCGAGCCCGTGCCGATGTCCGCGAATCGCACGTCCGGACTTCCGGCCCGTTCGCGGTGCACCCCATCCAGGCAGGGGCGCACGTGGTCGACGAGCCGTTCGGTCTCGGGCCGGGGGATCAGCACGGCGGGCGAAACCTCGAACTCGCGACCGTAGAATTCCGTACGGCCCGTGAGATACTGGACCGGCTCCCCGCGCATTCTCCGGTCGACCAGCGCCGAAAACCGCGAAGATTCCAGCGGGTCGAGCCGCCGGTCGTGATCCAGGTACAGCTCGAGTCGGCTCGACGCACAAACCTCGCCGAGCAGCAGTTCCGATTCGACACGGCTGACGTGACCCACCGGGCTGACGTGACCCGGCCGTCCGTCCAGCTTCCGGGTCGCCCAGTCAACCGCCTGGAGCACGGTCGTCGCGGTGGGACATTCGAATTCGTTCATGGTTCACATCCGGTGGCCTGCGTCATGCAGACGTCAACTGGGCCATTTTCTCCGCCCGGTCCGCTTCCGCCAGGGACTCCACGATCTCGTCGATGTCCCCTTCGAGGATCTGGTCGATCTTGTACAGCGTCAGACCGATACGATGGTCCGTGACCCTTCCCTGCGGGAAGTTGTAGGTCCGGATCTTCTCGCTCCGGTCTCCCGATCTCACCTGGGACCGGCGGCTACTCGCCATCTCCGCTTCCTGTTCCTGCCGGGCCATGTCCAGCAGGCGGGCGCGCAACACCTTCATGGCCTTGGCCTTGTTCTTGTGCTGCGACTTCTCGTCCTGGCACGAGACGACCAGGCCGGTCGGCACATGGGTAATGCGCACCGCCGAATCGGTCGTATTCACGCTCTGGCCGCCCGGGCCGGAGGATCGGAAAACATCGAAGACCAGGTCTTTCTTCTCGTCGATTTCCACATCGACTTCCTCCGCTTCGGGCAGAATGACCACCGAGGCGGCGGAGGTGTGCACCCGCCCCTGTGTTTCCGTTACGGGGACCCGCTGCACGCGATGGACGCCGCTTTCGTTTTTCAGTCTGCCGTAGACCCCCTTGCCCTCGATCTGGAAGAAGACCTCCTTGACGCCGCCCCTCTCCGCGCCGTTGGAATTCAGTGTTTCCGTCTTCCATCCGCGGCTGACCGCGTACCGGCTGTACATGCGGAACAACTCTCCGGCGAAGATCGCCGCTTCGTCGCCTCCCGTACCCGCTCGGATCTCGCAGATGATATTGCGTTCGTCTTCGGGATCCCTGGGCACGATCATCCGCGTGAGCTCCTCCTCCATGGCCGTCCGTTCCCGGTCGAGGCTTTCCACTTCGTCCCGGGCAAGTTCGGCCATGTCGGGATCGGCCGCGGACTCCTGCAGCACCGACCGGGCCGATTCGAGGTCGTCCAGGACTTTCCGGTACACGCGGTACCGGTCGACGACCGGGGTCAGTTCCCGGTACGCCCGCCCGATTTCGCGCATTTTCTGCGGATTGGTGGTTACGGAAGGGTCCGCCAGTTGACGGTCGAGCGACTCGAAGCGCCTGACGATGTTTTCGAGTTGATGGAGTAACATGGAGGCATGGAATAGGAAAGGGGAGCGGCACAACCGAAGGACGTGGCAAGCCGGGCCATCGCGCCTGGAAGGAACGGGCGACTTCGGCCTGAGGATTACTCGTTTATTCCGTACTTCCTGTTGAAGCGTTCCACGCGGCCCGCACTGTCGACCATCTTCTGCTTCCCGGTATAGAAGGGATGGCACGCCGAACAGATCTCCACGTGGATCGTGTCGATCGTCGATCGTGTCTGGAACGTATTGCCACAGGCGCAGGATACCGTGATTTCTTTGTATTCCGGGTGAATACCGCTCTTCATCGGGCTTACTCCTTGAGGTCATCGCTATGAAAACAGCACAGCCGGTCCGCTTGTCGGTCGAAGCGCGCAGGCAATAATAGGCGAAGCGGCAAGGACTGTCAAGCTTCTTTTGCCCCCCAGCCGGCCCGCCTCGGGACAAAGGAGTTGCCGACGAATGGCCGGTCCTTTATATTTACGTGTCTTTTTCAGCATCGTCCGGAATCATGCGGCCGGCTTGGACGCCGCAAGTCCGTAAGGAGCACTTGCAAGATGGCCTTGATGAAACTGTTGAGAGAACGAACCCACGTCGTCATGATCATCCTGGTGATCGCGTTTGTGGGACTGATCGGCCTGGAATGGGGCGCAGACATGACCGGCCGTGGCCCGGGCGGGCAGAATGCCGTGGGTTCGATTAACGGAGAATCGGTATCCTACGAGGAAATGCGGTTTGAAGTGGAACGCCAGCAGGAAATCGACCGCCAGCAGCAGGGCGGCAGCGTGGACGAATTCCGGCGCCGCGAAATCATCAACGAAGTATGGGACCGGCGGGTAAACCTCACGTTGCTCCAACAGCGCATCGGTCAGCAGGACATCAGCGTAACCGACGCCGAAATTCTGGAGGCGATCCGCACGAATCCGCCGGAGTACATCAGGCAGGAGGAAATGTTCCAGACGGACGGCGAATTCGACCAGACCAAGTACCTCCAGGCGCTGAACGATCCGGCGGTCGAAGGCTGGACGTTTCTCGAAGACCAGTACCGCATGCTGCTGCCCAGGCAGAAGCTCGTCAGCCGCGTGGTATCTGGCGCCCGCGTAACGGACCTGGAAGTCAGGCAGGCCTTCGTGAACCAGAACGAGCGGCTTACGGCCAGATACCTCCTGTTCGATCCGGAAGACCAGGCCGTGGAACCGGAATCGATCACCGATGAAGATATCGCCGCGTACTATTCGGAGCATCCCGAAGCGTTCCTTGAGGACGACCGGGTTTCACTCTCCTACGTCATGATTCCGAAGCAACCGAGCGTGGCCGACTCCCAGCGTGTCGAACGACAGATCGACGAGCTTTACGACCAGCTTGTCGACGGCGCCGATTTCGAAACCCTGGCCAGGGACTTCTCCGAGGACACCTCCAACGCTTCCGAGGGAGGAAACCTGGGCTTCTTCGGCCGAAACGACATGGTCCCGGCATTCGAAACGGCCGCCTTTGAAACGCCGCCCGGCTCCATTTCGAATCCCGTGAAGACGGAGTATGGCTGGCACATCATCAAGGTGGAAGAGACCGCGGTCCGGGACGGCGAGGAACAGGTCCTCGCGCGCCATATACTCCTGAGGACCATGACCGGACAGCAGACCCTGGGCGCGCTGAACGATTTGGCGAGACAGCTTCAGGCCCGGGCCGTCGAAAGCGGTCTGGAGGAAGCGGTCCGTTCGGCCGGCGCCATGCCGGATTCCTTCCAGGTCGAATCCACCGGGTTTTTCGCCGACCGCCCCGACGGGTTCATCCCCGGCATCGGGTACCTGGTCGGCGCGTCGTCTTTCGCCTTCGCATCCGAGCCCGGTGAAATCGGAGAGGTACTGGAGAGCACCAGCGGTTTCTACGTCCTGGAAAACGCAGGTGAAAAACCGGCGGGCGTGCTGCCCCTCGAGGAAGTGGAACTGCGCATCCGATCGATCCTCGTGCGGAACGGGAAAATGGAACAGGCCAGGCTCCGCGGCGAAGAGGTCCGGGCGGGCCTCGCCGGCGGCAACCTGGATGCGTTAAGCGGTGAAATGGCAGACCGGGTCGCCACCACGGATCCCATAACGCGGCAGCAGGCCTTCATCCCTCGAATCGGGCAGGATCTGAATTTCATCAGGGGGGCCTTCCAGTTGTCGGAGACCGGCGAGCTCAGCGAAGTCGTCGAAGGGGAACGGGGCTACTACCTCATCCAGTTGGTGGAAAGGGAACCGGTTGATGAAACGACCTACGAGATGGTGAGGGAGACCCTGAAACGGCAGTTGCTGATCCAGAAGCAGAATCAACTTTACCAGGAGTGGCTTACCAGGCTGCGTGAAGACGCCGTAATCGAGAACAACCTGAGGGATTTCTTCGCCATATAGCACGCTACATGATCAGGTCGCGCATCGCGTAGATGATCCTCCGGGCGCGCATCCTGGTCTCGTACTTCTGCCGCGCCAGACCGCTTCGCGAAAGGTTCTCCGCTTTCAACTGGATGTGGAACCTGAAGCACTGCGACGTACCCGACGGCCGCACGGTCAGGTAGTTGAGTCTTTCCTCGTCGAAATAGAATCGAATGCCCTCATCGGGAAATCCCGGCCACTGGTGCGCATCCGCGTACTTGCCCGCCACGAAGGTTTCCGATGACCGCACCGGGAGACCGTCCAGCGTAAGGGTCTCTCCGTCCCGCACGCGTTGTCCCAACTCTGCGCATCGTCTCAGGATGCCGATCTTCCGCGTCAGCCCTTCCAATCCCTTGAATTCTCCCCAACGCGGGACCGGAACGACGTCGGTGGCGAAATACCCGATATCGGGATCCAGGTAAATCTGTTCGTCGATCAGTTCGTAGACCGTCGTCCCGTGGGACGCGGCATAGGCCGCCACTTCGGCGAGCAGGATCGCGGCGAAGACACCGTCCTTGTCGCGCACGTGGCCGTTGCTTCCCATGGCCGCGTCCGTGGCGGGCGGTCCTCCCAGGATACTGAACCCGTTGCTCTGCTCCAGGCAGCCCACGTTGCAGCGTCGGGGCATACCCTCCATGTCCAAGGCCTGATAGACGATATCTTTGAACCGGGGGTCCGACAGGTCGTCGCCCGACCAGACCCGTTCCACCGCGTTGGCGATCAGGCCGAACCCGACCCAGGTCTTTACGACGCCGACGCCGTGTTTCCGTGCGAGCCGGACCAGTGCGTCGGTCGTGATGTGGGAAAGCACGATGAACGACTCTTCCGGCCGCGGGTGAAACGCCCGCGAGTCTTCAGCGCCCCGCGCGTTCCCGCCCAGCCCCCGCGTGCTCCCGTCCCGCGTGCTCCCGGCACCCTGCGTCAGGCGGTACCAGAGCAGCAGAGACCATGCGTCGTCAGCCGACAGCAGCACATGGGACCGGTTGTCGTGGTATTTCCGGTAGGCCCGGGGGACCTTGACCACGAGCCCCGCCCGGTCGGCGTCCGGGTCGGTCCCGATCATCAGGTCGAGCGCTTCCATGGCCTCAGCGCCGTATTGTTCGACGAAGGCGTCGACGGCGATCTCGGACGCCGTGGGATCACCCGGGTCCGGTTGTTGTTCGGGATGGTCCTGGAAGGCCGGGAAGAGCCCGTTGAGCTCGTTCAACCGGTGGCGGGTTACCGTGTCCACCCGGGTGAAACCGAAATCACTCAACAGCCGGGGCACGGCCTTGCGTCCGGCCCCGTGAAACGCGCAGTACCCGATCCCAATGGAGGGCGCCCACGACTTCATCATCGCGGCGTCGGAAATGAATCCCCGGATCTGGTCCTGGTACATCCTGTGGATATCGACGAGGGGACGGCCGAGATAGTCGAAACCTGCCAGCGGCGCGGCGCCGCCCAGGAACACGAGCTGGTTGCCGTCACGGTGTGGGTCTTCGGGGTGCTCCGGATCGACCCCGGCGTCATCGAAGTCCAGGAGGGCGACCTGGACCGGGGTCGTTTTCCGGATGTAGTCGTTGTAGATGACCGATCGTTCCCGGGGAGAAAACTGCGATCCCGTCCCGGCGGAGAGCTTGTAGCCGTTGTATCTACGGTCGTTATGGCTCGCCGAGATCAGGATGCCCATATCGGCACCCAGCGTAGGTATGGCGAAGGTCATTTCCGGGTACGGACAGGCTTCGTCGAAGAGGTAGACTTTCAGCCCCTCCGCGAGGAAAACCCCGGATACCAGCCGGGCGAAATCCTGGCCCGCCACCCGGCTGTCATAGCCGATGACGATGGACCGGAGTCCATGGTCGGTCGCGTACTTCGCGACGCCCGTGGACTTCAGCAGGAGAACGATGTTGTTGAGGGTATTCGGCCCCTTGAGGATGGGGGCGTCCATGCCGTCCCGGGCGAGGATCAGCAGTTCTTCGTCCGACATGGCGGCTTTGCCGCGTATGCCCGCCGTGCCGAACTTGATCTCGTCCACGTAGGCTTCGACCAGTTCGTCCCACCTGGCCGCTTCGACCGCGCTTCTCAGTCCTTCGCCGAGCCGTGGGGACAACCGGCTGATGTGAGGGTCGGTCAACCAGCGGCGAAGATTCGGAAGCACGTTCAGACGGGCCTGTTCGTAGAGACCTTCGTCGATCAGCCCGCGGCGGAACTGCTCTTCGAGGAAACCGGAGATTCCGGCTTTCGCCTTCCGAACGACGGCGTCGGCGTCGATCGCCATGGGATCACCCGTCGGCGATATGGACCTGCGTGCGCTTCTTCCCGTACCGGCGGAACTGGACGATGCCGTCCGTCAAGGCGAAGAGGGTGTCGTCGTTGCCGCGCCCAACGTTTTCTCCGGGCAGAATCCGCGTTCCCCGCTGCCGGACGATGATGTTGCCGGCCCGGACGCGCATGCCGTCTCCGGTCTTGACGCCGAGAAACTTGGGGTTGCTGTCTCTCCCGTTGCGAGAACTTCCTACACCTTTCTTGTGGGCCATCTGCGAAAATCCTTTCCGATCAGTTGGTTGCGCTTGGGTCGTAATTGATGCCGGTAATTTCGAGCGCGGTATATGGCTGCCTGTGCCCTCTCTTCCGGCGGTAGTTTTTACGGCGTTTCATCTTGAACACCACGATCTTGGGATGGCGGCCCTGCTCCGTAACCTTGGCCGTCACGGTGGCCCCGGCTACCGTCGGCGTGCCGACCAGCGTCTCTCCGCCGCCCAGGAGGAGCACCTGGTCGATGGTGATCTCGTCTCCCACTTCGGCGGCGATCTTCTCGACCTGGATCGTATCTCCCTCGTTGACACTGAACTGCTGATCGCCCGATCTGATCACAGCGTACATCTATCTCGCTCCTTGTCCGTTTGGTCCGTTTGGTCCGCTTACTTGAACTCGTCGGTCACGTCCAGGTCCCGTTTGCCCGAAAACACGCGGAACTCTTCCACGTGCAGGAACGGGTCTTCCTCGACTTGAAGTTGCATCTTGTACTCGTCCTGCAGGTTCACCAGTTTCTCCCGTCCGTTCTCATGCAGACTCAACGCCACGGTGGGATGCACCTTGAGCTTGAGCTTTCGTTCTCTCAGGCCGGGCTTGGCCCGCTTCAGCCATCGGCCGATCTGGGTGACCATGGTGATGCGCGACATGATACGGCCGGTCCCGTCGCACACCGGGCACGCCTCGCTGAAGGTGAACAGCAGGCTGGGGCGAATCCGCTGTCGGGTCATCTCGATCAGCCCGAATTCGCTGATCTCCTTGGACATGCGTGTCCGCGCGCGGTCGTGCGACATGGCCTTCTCCATTTCCTGGTGCACCTGGCGCCGGTTCCCGCGGTCTTCCATGTCAATGAAATCGATGACGATGATCCCCCCGATATCCCTGAGCCTGAGCTGCCGCGCCACTTCCGCGCAAGCTTCCAGATTGGTCTGGAACACGGTTTCCTCGTGTCCCCTTGACCCCGCGTATCGTCCTGAATTCACGTCGATCGTCACCAGCGCTTCGGTGGGTTCGATGAGGATGTAGCCGCCGTTCTTCAGCCATACCTTCCGGTGGAGCGCCTTGCCGATCTCGTTCTCGATCCCGTAGGCGTCGAACACCGGCGCCGTCCCATCGTACATGTGGACGCGCTCGCGAAGCTGGGGGGCCACGCCCTTGAGATAGGCCAGGATCTCCTTGTATACCGCCTTCGAGTCGATGATCACGCTGTCGATGTCGGGCGTGAACAGGTCGCGTATCATCCCGGACGTCATTTCGACGTCCTTGTGGATCATGGCGGGTGCCGGCGTCTTCCCGACCTCCTTCTCTATAGTCCGCCATATCCTGGTCAGCGCCTTGAGGTCGTTCTTCAACTCGGAGTCCGATTTGCCCAGGGCGGCGGTCCGCACGATGACCCCGAAGTCGTCGTCCTTGAGTTTCCTGGCCAGGTCCCTCAGCCTGCGCTTCTCACTCCAGTCGTCGATACGCCGGGAAACGCCGACGTAGTTGGCATGGGGCACCAGCACGAGGAACCTGCCCGGCAGGGAAATCTGCGAGGTGACCCGCGGTCCCTTGGTGCCGATGGACTCCTTCGTGATCTGGACAACGATCTCCTGGCCTTCCTTGACCATCTCCTGGATCTGGTATTCCCGGTCCCTGCTACGTCCGGATCCGGAATCCTGCTTCTCGTCGTCGTCGTCGAAATCGATCCAGTCGGCCCCACTGGTTACGTCCGATGCCTGCAGGAAGGCCGCCTTGTCCAGGCCGATATCCACAAAGGCCGCCTGAATGCTCGGTATGACCGCCGTCACCACGCCCTTGCAGATGTTCCCGACCACGCGCTCGTGTTCCGGGCGTTCGACCAGCAACTCGACGAGATGGTTATCCTCGAGCATCGCGATGCGCGTTTCGTGCGTGGCCGTCTCAACTATGATGTCTTTCCGCAAATATCAACCTTCTGTATGGTCCCTTAAGCGCCGGTTAACGTAAATGTTCCAAAGTAGTTAAATATAACATTCGGATGGCGTGGTGTCAAGTTCCGACTATTCCGACCGGAATATACGCGCGAATCTTTTCCAGCAGCTCCCCGGGTTCCAGCGTCGTCATGCATATATTGCCGATCGGACACTTGATCAGGTTGCAGCCGAGACAGTCGACGCTTTCCTTCCGCACCACGCCGTGACCGTCGCCCCAGGGGCCCTGGGCGCGGGGGTCGGTGGGACCGAAGATGCCGACAGTGGGAACGTTCAGCGCCGCGGCTATGTGCATCGGCGCGCTGTCGTTGCTGACCAGCAGGCTGCAGCGCTGAAGGAATGCGCCGAGTTCGGCGAGCGTCGTCTCCGGGAGCACGAGGGGACGGTTGCGCATGGCGCCGGTTACCCGCGCGACGAGCCCTTCCTCGCCCGGACCCCACAGGATCAGCACGTCCACGCCGTATTCATCGATCAGGGCGTCGGCCAGGCGGCCGAAAAACCCCGGCGGCCAACGCTTGATGGCCCAACCACCGCCTGGATTCAGGCCGATGATCGCACGGCCGTCCGGGACGTGCTCCCGCAGCCATGCGTCTGCTTTATGGTGGGCCGACCCTGGTATGGCGACATGCGGCCAGTCGGCGGCCACCGGGATGTCCAGCGCCGCCAGGGCTTCCAGGTGGAACTGGACCTCGTGCCCTGGCCGGCAGGAGGGCGTGACTACGGTGGTGTAGGCGTGGCGGCGCCCCCGGAAAGCGAAACCGACCCGGTCCGGCGCCCCGGTCAGCCAGGTCAACAAGGCGCTGCGGGGATTTCCGAAGAGGTCGAATACGAGATCGAAGCGTCTCTGGCGCAGATTGCGATAGAACCGCGCCTGTTCGCGCCAGGAAACGCGGATGCCCAGGCTTCCCCACCGGCGCAGGGGCAGCACGATGAGCTCGTCCAGCAAGGGATTCCACCGCAGGACGTCGGCGGAAGCCTCCTCCGTCAGGAAGGAGAGGCGGGCCCGCGGGAAGCGCCGATTCAGGTTCTCGATGACGGGCGTCGCCAGGACGACGTCCCCGGTGGCCCGCAGTTTAATGACCAGTATGCGCCTGGGATCTTCGGGCATAGGCCTACTCCGCCGGACGGTTGGAAATCCCGCGCAGGACGGACTCCGTGGCCTCCAGGACCTGGCACGGCGATATCGATTCGATACATGGTGTCGGCCGGACGCAGAAATCGCGGCCGCAACAGTCGTCCACACCGGCTTCCAGGGCGAAGTGCCCTTCGGCCTGTGAATAGGGAAACCAGATCCGCGGGTTGCTCGGACCGAATAGGCCGATCGTTGGCGTTCCCACGGCCGCGGCGATATGCATCGGCCCGCAGTCATTGGAAACGAACAGGTCGCACCGCCGGATCAACGCGGCCAGCCGGGCGAGTGAACCGGTTTCCACGACGGGACAGGCGACGCCCGCCATGCCGGCCAACCCGTCCATAGCCTCCCGCTGCCCCGGTCCCGCGACCACCAGTACACGCAGGTCCAGCGCTTCGATCATCCGTCGGGCCAGTTCGGCGAATCGGCCCGCGCTCCACGTCTTGGCCGGCCAGCTTGCGCCGGGGTTCAGCGCGGCGATCAGGCGGTCGCCGTCCACGCCCCGCTTCGCGAGCCAGGAATCGGCCCATGCCGCGTCTTCGGCGGAGAAATGGACCTCGGTGCGGTCGTCATCCGCGGGAACGCCGATCGTACGGACCGCATCCAGGTAGGCATCCACTACCCGGAGAGAATCCGACCGCCTGATCTTGACATTGTACGCCGCGCCCCTTCCCCGCACGTCATAACCGACCCGCATCCGGGCGCCCGTGGCCAGGGTCAGCAGCGCGCTGCGCGGATTGCCGAAGAGATCGATCACCAGGTCGAAACGGCGCTTTCGCAGGGCACGGAGGAAGCGCAGCTGTTCCCCGCAGCGGGTCAGCACGGACCGGCCAGGCAGGAGTTCGTCAGGTAGCGCGATCACCTCTTCCAGGTAAGGGTTCCGGGCGAGGACCGCCGCGGGTCCCGACTCCGCGAGGTAGAAGAGTTCCGCTTCCGCGTAGTGCCGCTTCAACGCCCTGATCACCGGCGTGGTAAGCACCACGTCGCCGATGAAGCGCAAACGGGAAATGAGGATCCGTCTTGCCTTCGGGACGTCCATAAGACCTCGAGCGTTTTTTTTGGTTCGGGCGACACGCCGATCAGGCCGCATCGCGTGCTCAACTTTCGCGGCCCGCCCACCCGGACGTCGACCCCAGGATCTCGCGGTCGGTTGCTACGGGATCCGGGTCGGATCGCCGCCGCGTCCTCACCGCATCAACGAGGCGCGCCGCGTCCATCAGCGCACGCGGGAAGGTCAGGTCGCCCTTCAGCACCGCGCCGAGGAAACGAGCCATCATCCAGAAGACATGCGACACCAGATACCTGAGGTCCCGCATGTTGCGCCACACGAAGAGAATCCGGTTTCTCGCGCTGACGCGGTCGATGAAGGCCCGGTCGTGCCGCGTGGCGATCGTCGCGCCGTGTTCGTGGGTGAGCCGGCTTTCCGGTTCGTAAAGCACGGTCCAACCCCGCTGATACGCGCGGTAGGACAGGTCCAGATCTTCCGAGTAGAACGGGGCGTACAACGTATCGAACCCGCCCAGTGCCAGGTACTTCGACCGAGATACCGCCATGGCGGCCCCGTTGGCGTATAGGGTGAGTGTACGGCCTTCCCGCAGGGACTCACGTTCCGCCCACCTCAGCCGCAGCAGTCCGCAGTGCATGGCGCCCCGCACGAGACCGCCGCCGGGACGCCCGTCCCCGGCCTGGTAGACCCGTGGATTGACGGCGAACACCCGATCATCACGGAAATGGGAAAGTAGGGGATCCAGGAAAGGGCCGGTGGCGACGACGTCGTTGTTGAGCAGGACCACGACCTCGTGCGAAGCCCGCGACACCCCCGTGTTGCAGGCTGCGGCGAACCCCCTGTTCCCGTCGTGCCTGACCAGGACCGCGTCCGGACAGGCTGCCCACGTCCTTTCAGCCGTGTCGGCCGTGCTGCCGTCGTCCACCACCACGATCTCCGCCTGGTCCGCTGTCCCGTGGTCTTTCATTGAACGCAGGCACCGTTCGACCAGATAGCCTGCATTCCACGTCGGGATCACGATACTGCATCGTTCGCACTGTGCCATGACTCCATCCGAATCGGCCGTCACGCGGAGGGCTTTGCCGGACCTTCCGCGCGCCCCTCCGCCCCGTTTTCTCCCTGCCAGACCTTGACCAGCCTCAGGAACGAGTAAATCCCCATGCTCAGGCTGAAGAGGAGACCGGGAAATCCGTCCCGGTACCCCCTTTTCACAATGTAGCACTTCCAAGCCATGCCGAGGGGGGAAAACACCAGGCGCAGCCGTCCCACGCGCTGTCCCGCCTTGATCCGCTCCTCCGCGTCCACGGAGGTGTACTGGTCGATGCGGGCGATGAAATCAGAGAGCGTGTTGTGCGAATCGTGGTAGAGATCTTCGTGGATCAGTCCAAGCTCGCCGTGGCCGTTTATCTCGATGTGGGCGTGCGCACCGCCGGTCCAGTACCCCTTGCCGTTTTTGAGGAGTCGGGGCTGGTAGCTCGGGTTGAGCGTTCCGTGCCGGATGGGAAACCGGAGAAAGTGTTCCTGGCGGTGGATCTTGTACCCGTCGAAATCCCCGCCGGACCGCAGCAGATCGCGGATACGCGCTTCGAGCCCTTCCGTGACGTATTCATCCGCGTCGAGAAAGAGGATCCAGTCCCCCCGGGCCTGCTCCATGCCGAAGTTCCGCTGGCCGGCAAAACCGGGCCACGGCCGCTGATACACGCGTCCCCCGCAGGATTCCGCGATTTCCACCGTGCCGTCGGTGCTGCCACTGTCCACCACGATGATCTCATCGGCCCAGGAAACCGGGTCCAGGCAGCGCCGGAGCTTGCACTCCTCATTGTACGTGATTACGACGACGGACAGCGATTGCATGGGAGACGCCGGTGGATGCGCGGTTTCAGGAGGATCGGCCCCCCGCGCCCGACTCGGCGTCGGCGGAGCCCCGGAGATGAAGGTGCCAGAGCTTGGCGTACTTGGTGAAAACGTAACAGGCGGAAAGGCCGCACAGGATGAAGCCCGGCAGGCCGTCCAGAAAACCTCTACGCAATACGTACATTTTGAACAGGGTAAAAATCGGACGGAAAACCAGATCTGTCAAACGGAAACGCCTGCCCGACCGGTAGAGCTGGCGGGCGCCGAGGCTGGTGAAGCTGTTGAACTTGTCCAGGTAGTGGTGGAGGGTGGGATCGGTATCGTGGATCATGGGGTGCTTCAGATCGCCGACCGGTCCCTGGATACGCAGCGTCTCGTGCACCTCGTCGTCGGTGAACCGGGGATCGGCCCCGCGCCGGAAAAGGCGAAGCACGTAGTCGGGGTACCATCCGCAATGCCGGATCCAGTGTCCCAGGAAAAGCGTCTTCCTCGCGATCCGGTAACCGGCGCGATCATCCTTTGCCGCGACGGCGAGGATTTCATCCCGCAGGTCCGGTGGAACGCGCTCGTCGGCATCCAGCCAGAGCACCCAGTCGCCCGTGGCGTGCTCCAGGGCCAGCTGCTTGGTCGGCCCGTAGCCCAGCCACTCCGATTCGACGACACGGTCGGCGTACTCCCGCGCGATGGCGACGGTATCATCGTCGCTCCCCGAATCCACGAGCACGATCTCGTCGGCGAACCGCGCGCTCTGCAGGCAGGCTTCGATCCGTGGAGCTTCGTTCCGGGCGATGATAATGACGGAAAGGGACATGGCGCCGGCTCCCGGGGATCAATGTTCCGGGGCCGATTCGATCATCACCGCGGGTCCCGCGTCTTCCGGTTCCCTGACCGAGTCGACCATGGCCTCGATTTCCTTGCCGGGCCTGGGGAAAAGCGACGTGAGCCCCAGGGTCACGGCGAAGTTGATCAGCATGCCGATCGTCCCGATCCCCTGGGGACTGATGCCGTTGGCGAACAGTCCGAAGGTCCAGGTTTCCATGCCGAAGAACACGCACGCGATGATGTAGAAAGCCGTAAAGCCGATACCGGCCAGGATTCCGCACACGGCGGGTATCGTACCCACGCGCTTGCTGAAAATGCCCAGTACGATGGCGGGGAAGAAGCTCGCGGCGGCGAGGCCGAAGGCGAAGGCTACCACCTGGCTGACGAAACCCGGCGGGTAGATACCGAATACACCGGCCACGATCACGGCTACGCCGATCACGCTACGGCCCACGGAAAGACGCTGGCTCTCGCTCGCGTTCGGGCGCAGTACGCGGTAGTACAGGTCGTGGGAAACACTGGACGAAATAACGAGCAGCAGCCCGCTGGCCGTGGACAGGGCCGCCGCCAGACCGCCAGCCGCGACGAGCGCGATGATCCAGCTGGCCAGTTCGGCCATTTCCGGCGTCGCCAACACGATAATGTCACGGTCCGGACCGGAAAGCCCCCGGGCCCTGAGGGCCGTGCGCCCATCCGCCCCCGCGGCGCCGTCCGAATCGAGCCAGGCCCGGTGGTCGACCTGTATGGAGGACAGTTCCGTGTGCGACAGGGACCCGCCGCGAAAAATCTCGTTGTCGTCACCGGCCGAATACCGCATGACGCCGTCTCCGTCGTCCATCCACAGGATCAGGCCGGTCTTCTCCCAGTTCTCGAACCACGAAGGCAGTTCCTGCACGGTCTTCCCGTTCAGACTGTCGATCATGTAGTACCGCGCGAAGGCAGCGGTCGCGGGCGCCGTAAGGTAGAGCAGGGAGATGAACAGCAGCGCCCAGAAGGCGCTCCAGCGCGCCGCCTTGACCGACTTGACGGTATAGAACCGGACGAGCACGTGGGGCAGGCCCGCCGTGCCCACCATGAGGGCAAGGGCTACGCAGAATACGTTGACCTTGTCCCACCCCCCCACGAAGGTGGCCGTGTAGCTGCTGAACCCCA
Organism: Gemmatimonadota bacterium; assembly: GCA_009841265.1. NCBI lineage: Bacteria > Pseudomonadati > Gemmatimonadota > Gemmatimonadota bacterium. The sequence continues at coordinate 1,190,351 of VXMB01000009.1, forward strand.
GGTCGGCCTGTATCTGGTTGAGCTTCTCCAGCAGGTATACGCCCGTCTCGCCCGCGATCGAAGGCTCCAGCGTGCTGCCGAGGCCCGCCTGCGGCAGGGGACTACCCGTGAGCTTGATGCTGATGGCGATGGCGGGGATGAGAAAGGCGGTGATGAGCACCCAGTACTGGGCGACCTGGGTCCACGTGATGCCCTTCATCCCTCCGAGCGTGGCGTAGATGAAGACAATGGCCATCCCGATGATGACGCCGATATGGATGTCCACCTCGAGGAACCGGCTGAAGACGACGCCCACGCCGCGCATCTGCCCCGCCACGTAGGTAAAGCTGATGAAAATTGCGCACGAGACGGCCACCACGCGCGCGAGGTCCGACGCGAAGCGGTCTCCCACGAAGTCCGGCACGGTATAGTGGCCGAATTTCCGGAGGTACGGCGCGAGCAGCAGCGCCAGCAGGACGTAACCGCCCGTCCAGCCCATGAGATAGACGCCGCCGGCGTATCCCATCGTGGAAATCAGCCCGGCCATGGAAATGAAGGACGCCGCGCTCATCCAGTCGGCGGCCGTGGCCATGCCGTTGGCCGCCGCGGGCACGCCCCGTCCGGCGACATAGAAGCCCCGGGTGTCCCGGACCCGGGTCCGCCACGCGATAAAGAGGTAGAGACCGAATGAGAGGGCTACGAAGAAATAGGTCCAAGCCTGTACCGACATCGGCCGCGTCTACCCTTCCTGTCTGGTGGTTTCGAGTTCCCGGCGGTGCCGATTGTCCAGGCGGTTCATGTACAGGCAGTAGGCCAGTATGAGCAGCACGAAGACGATGATGCTGCCCTGGTGGGCGAACCAGAACCCCAGGGGAAAGCCGGTGCCGGATATGCGGTACGCGTTGAGCGTGTCCGCGAACAGAATGCCGGCCCCCAGTCCGGCCAGGGCCCACAGCGCGAGCAGCACGGCCATGATCCGTATGTTCGCCCGCCAGTAACGGCTGAGCGCCGCGGCGGCCCTGCTGCCGGCGGCTTTCGTCGAATCAGACATGTCGGTCCTCCGGTTCATCCCTTTCCGTTCAGGGCTTGACCACGGTCAGTTTCGCCTCCACGTACATGCCGGGGAAGATGAACGCGAGGTATTTCTCCCATCTGCGGGGAAACCAGTTGGCGATCAGGCTGATGCCCAGCACCCGGTAGACGTCGCTGAAGATCAGCCTGCATTCGTCCATTCGAAACCGCCCGTCCCTGCACATCTGGGTAATGGTCACGTAGCCGAAGTGATGATAGTGCGTCAGGTCGCCATAGGACAGCTGCGACGAGTAGTGGGGCGTGACGATGCGGATCGAAGCCCCGGGCCGCGCGATGCGGTACACTTCGTCCATGGCCCTGGCCGGCTGGAGGATGTGCTCCAGGATATGTGACATCTCGACGTGATCGAACTGTGCGTCGTCGAAGGGATAGGGGTAGTCGTCCAGGCTGTGCACGACGTCCACGTGCGCCGCATCGTTGATGTCCAGGCCGACGGCCCCTTCCAGCTTCCCGAAAGGTCCGCAGCCCAGATCGAGTTTGGTCGCCATGTTCACCCGTTCCCGTGCCATGGAGGCGTTCGCCTGAGCGGGCAACATGGTATGGACGGGCAGGGGTCGTGTCAAGTGAATTAGGCCGTCCCGGACCGGGTTCAGACCCGGATGATCTCGCCCGTTTCGCCGCTGCCGGAATCGTCGAGCATGGCGGTGATTTCGCGGCACACGCGGTCCGGCGGGATCTCCTCGATCCGTTGACTGGCGGCGTAGAAGGCGCGGTGCCTTCGACCGGGCGGCTTCCAGAAGGCCGGATCGCTGGTGGCGTGGAAGGACAGGGTCGGCGTCTCCACGGCGGCGGCCAGGTGGAGGACCCCGGTGTCGTTGCATACGAGCAGGTCCGCGGCGCGGATCACGCCGGCGACCTCCCGCAGCGACAGGGGCGGCGCGCTGTGCAACTGAGCGGATGCCGCATCGCGCAGTGCGCGCAGCAGTCCTTCTTCTCCCGGTGCCGGGATGACCAGGATCCGGGCGGAACGCCGGGCGGCCAACTCATCGCAGACGCTGGCCAGCTGCTCCACGGGGTACCGCTTCCTCGCGTCCCCGGTGCCGAAGTGGACGGCAACCACGGGGCCTCCGGGCTTCCCGGGATCCCCGTCCAGGCCATCGATCACCGCCCGGCCGGCCGCCCGTTCTTCCGCGGTCATGGCGTAACGGTAGGACAGGTCGTCCGTATCGGCGCCCACGTGCCGCACCACGTCCAGGTTCCACTGGATCTGGTGCCTGGGTTCCGGATTCACGGGTACATTGATCGTGTAGAAGGGATTGTGGTCGAGGTGGTCGAAGGTGGGTGTTTCGGGTCCCATGACCACGGAAGCGCCCGAAAGCCAGGCGATGAGGTCGCTGGACAGGGAATGGGAAACCGTGTTGAACACGACGGCGAGGTCGACGGGGTTTCGCATGAGATCGACGAAAGACCGGATGTCCCGGGGCCGCCAGCGGAAACCGGATTCGTGGAATAGCAGGACCTCGTCCACGTCCGGATTGTTTCGGGCCACGGGGTACAGGTACGCGCGGACTACCAGGGTGATGTGCGCGTTGGGAAACCGCGCCCGCAGCGCGTGGATCGCGGGGGTGGTCAGCAGGAAATCGCCGAACTGATCGTGTTGCCGGATAATCAAAATCCGGTTGATGCGATCCGTATCGACCTCGCCGGGCGGCGCGCGGCGTTTGCCCAGGGGATGTCTGGCCAGCCATTTGAGCACCCGGGTCTTGAGCCGCTTTTCGATAGGATACCACATCATCGCCCGTCCGTTATTCCGCCACCGGTTCCTGGTCCCGGAACTGCAGGTTGTAGAGCTTCCGGTACAGGCCGTCTTCCTGGATCAGCGACCCGTGGACGCCGGCCTGCACGATCCGGCCGCGGTCGACTACGACCACCCGGTCCGCCTTCTGCACCGTCGAAAGGCGATGGGCGATGACCAGGGCCGTCCTGCCCTTCATCAGCCGGTCGATGGCCTCCTGGACCAGCAGCTCGGACTCGGTGTCCAGGCTGGACGTGGCCTCGTCGAATATGAGGATCTGGGGATCCTTCAGGATGGCCCGTGCGATGGCGATGCGCTGGCGCTGCCCCCCGGAAAGCCGCACGCCCCGCTCCCCGAGAAACGTATCGTACCCATCGGGCAACTGCTCGATGAAGGCGTCCGCGTTCGCGGCGGCCGCGGCGGACTGTATCCGGTCCAGGGGCATGTCGGCCACGCCGTAGGCGATGTTGTTGCGGACCGTGTCGTTGAAGAGGATCACGTCCTGGGTCACGATGCCCATCTTCTCCCGGAGGGAGGCCACAGTGACCGTACGCAGTTCTTTCCCGTCGATTTCGATGCGCCCCCCGGTCGGATCGTAGAACCGCGCAACGAGATCCACCAGGGTGGACTTGCCGCCGCCGCTGGGTCCCACGAGCGCCACGGTCTCGCCTGATCGGACCACCAGGTCGATCTCTTCCAGGGCGGGATCGGAGACCGTATCGTACCGGAAAGTAACGCGATCGAGCCGGATCTCCCGCCGCAGGTCGGGCAGCGGGACCGCACCTGGAGCGTCCGTGATCTCCGGGGCCGTGTCCAGCACTGAAAACACGCGGTCGGCGGCGGCGATCCCTTCCTGGATCCGGTTGTGCACCTGGCCGAGTTCCTTGACCGGTTTCATCATCGAAAAGAGGGCCAGGAAGAAGGTCAGGAAGTCCTCGGGCGCCAGCAGGCCGCCTTCCAGCACCTGCCGCCCGCCGTACCAGAGGATCGCCAGGCCCACGGCGCTGCCCAGGATCTCCGTAATGGGGCTGGCCAGGTTGTGCATGTGAGTCAGGCGGAGCAGCGTGCGGAAGTAGTGTTGCGTCTGCCGCTTGAACTTGCCGATTTCGAAGGACTCCATGTTGAAGGCCTTGACCACCCGCACGCCGGCCACGGTCTCCTGGATCGTCGAGGTCATGTCGGCCATGGCCTCCTGGGAAGCCGTGCTGCTCCGCCGAAGGCGCCTGCCTACCGTGGTAATGACGAGGACGCTCAGGGGAAGCAGCACCAGCGAGACCAGCGTCAACTGCCAGCTGAGGATCAGGAGGATCGCGAGGAAGACCACGACCAGCATGGGTTCCTTGACCAGCGTGCCGAAGGCGGCCGAGATGGTGCCGTTGATCTTCATGACGTCGTAGGACACGCGGGAGATGAGCTCTCCCGTACGTTCCCGGTGGAAATAGGACAGGGAAAGGCGGTGCAGATGGATATACAGGTGGTTCCTGAGGTCTTTGATGACCCCGTTCTCGGCGTAGGCCATCAGGTAGGCCTGCAGGTAACTGCTGATGTTCTTGAGCAGGAGGATGAACAGGATGATCAGGCAGAGGCGCTCGAGGGTTGCCTGCTTGGTCGGCCTCCTGATCAGGTCGTTGGTGCGTTCCTTCAACGTCTCGCGCAGGCCCGTCATCCCGGTGCGCTGTTCCAGCCGGTTCGCCGAATCCTGCGCCATGTCGAGCTGCCCGCCCTGCCCGGGTTGTCCGCCCTGCCCGGCTTGGCCAGGCTGCCCGCCCTGCACCGTCTGTACGGTTTCCTGACTGAAGAGGGTCTGCAGAAAGGGCAGGGCCACCCAGACCGTGGCGCTGCTGGTCAGCGCGAAACAGGCCATGCATACCATGGCGCCGGCCATGAAATACCAGTAGGGTTTTACGTATGAAAGTACTCGGAGATACAGATTCATGGGGGGTCGATTAGAGGGTCAGGCGGGAGGAGCCATTGAGGCGGCGTAGAGCGCTTCCACCCGGTCGGTCATGGTGTCGAGATTGAAGCGTGCCCTGGCCCGTGCACGGCCGGTCTCCGCGATACGCTCGCGCAGACGCTCGTCCATCAGCAGCGATTCGACCGACTGTGCAAGCCCCTCCGCGTCGCCTCCCTGGAAGACCAGGCCCGTTTCGCCTTCCTCCACGGTGTCCAGCGTACCGTCCGACCGGGTCGATACACAGGCCACGCCCATGGCCATCGCCTCGATGACCGTCGCGCCGAAACCCTCTGCTCTGGAGGGGAATATAAAAACGTCCATGGCGTTCAGCAAGGCGGGAATGTCACGCCTGAAGCCCGTGAACAGCACGGACTCACCGAGGCCGAGTTCCCGGGCACGTTGAACGATTCCGACGTGGTACGCTTCCTCGCCGTAACTTGCCTCGCCCACCACGACGAACCGCAGGGACATCTCCGGATGGCGGTCCCGGAGCATCCGGGCGGCCTGCAGGAACTCCTCGTAGCCCTTGCCAGGAGACACTCGGCCCACGGTCCCCACCAACATGGCTTCGGAGACGATTCCGAGCGATCTTCTCGTGTCTTCCCGGTCGTAGAGGGACGGATCGAACCGTTCCAGGTCCAGGGCCGGATGCACCGTCACCACGCGGTCCGGCGGGACGGGACAGGTCTCCCGCACGTTCCTGTTCAGCGTCTCCGATACCGTGATGACGCGGGAAACGCGCCGGTACAGCCAGCGGTGCAGCGGGTCCTTCTTCGTTACGTAGGAACCGACGTGCTTGGTAAGCAGTAGCGGTCCCCCGAACCCCGCCAGCCGCGCGGCCGGCACGGCTTGCCAGAGGTCGCGGGACAGGTGGAGATGGAGGACGGCGGGCCGGAAGCGGCGGATGTAGCGCCGCAGCGCGCACGTCGAAAGGGGGTTCACGTAACCGCCGATGGGGACGGTTTCCACCGTGAAGCCCTGTTCACGGGCCTCGCCGGCAATCGATCCCTTTGGATGAAGCACCAGGCGCACGTCGTGACCGCGGTCCCGGAGTTTTCCCGACAGGATCGGAACGTGCATCTCCGTACCGCCCCAGGCCAGGGAGGAGCATACCTGCAGGATGCGCGCGGGCGCTATGCCGGCCATGGCAATCCTCTAATCGATGGAATCGGGGATCGGGATCGGATCGGGGACGCTTACGGATATACAGGCGGGCCCGCCGGTATCACTTACGCCGGCATCACTTCCACACCTGGTGCCAGGCGCATTCCGTCTGGAAGATGTAGTTGTTGCACTGGCTGCAGATCTCGAGTTCGTCGTACCGGTTCTCGATCATCTTCTGGCGGATCTCCTGGATCGGCGCACCGTTCCAGACTTCCCTGATCGACTGCTTCGAGACGTCGCCCACTTCCACCCTGAAGTCGAAATCGAGACAGCAGATGGACACCCGGCCGTCGTTCGCGATAACGAACTCCTCCCAGGGATGCTTGCAGGGGAAGGTGAAACCGCCGGTGGCCGACGCCTCGGCCTGGTCGCCCACGTTCTTGTCTTCCACGCTGCCCGTCCAGGTGGTGTAGCTTTGCACCACCACGTGGTCGGCGATGGGCTTCCAGAGGTCCCTGAACGCGTCGATCTCGTGCTGGGTCTCGGCCATGTTGATGATGGTCACCGTGATTTCCGGCGTCTTGCTGCGGACGGACCGCTTCAGTTCCATCAAGTACCGCGCGTTCTCCACCACCTGTTCGTAGTCGAGCCCGACGCGCACCGCCTCGAAGGTCTCCGCCGTCGCCCCGTCGATGTCGATGTTGATCTTGTCCAGCCCACAATCGATGAGCTCCTGCGCCTTCTGCGGTGTGATGAGGGAACCGTTGGTGCTCACGCTGACCGGCACGCGGGGCAGCTTTTGCTTCGTATACGCGATCATGTCGACGAGTTTCTTGTTGATGAAGGACTCTCCGAACATGAAGGGTTGTATGAGCCGGATGTACCGGGCGTTTTCGGCACATTCGTCGATGATCTTGCGGTACAGGTCCATGGGCATGTTGCCCTTCTTGCGGCTCAACAGTTCACGCGGGCACATGATGCAGTCGGCGTTGCAGTAACTCGACCCCTCGATACTGATCACTTCCGGAAACCGCAGTTTCCGCGCAACGATGGCATTGCGCAGAACCCGCTGAACCGGCTCGTACCGGGACGCCGTCTTGTAAAGGGAGTCTTTAAAGCCCATCGGTTGTCAGTCGTCCTTCCAGTTGAATTCGTCGTCGCCACCCCGGATCAGCCGGTTGTAGCCCGGCTGGCGGGTCCGTACCTCTTCGGTTCGTATGGGCGGGAACATCCGGCCGCCCCGCTTCCTGTACATCCTGTATTCCCAGGTCTTCGCGTACCCGGACATGACCGAAACCGATGAGAGAAGGCATAGCAGAAGTCCTTGCATCCCATCCAGATACCCTCTTTTCATCACGTACAACTTCCAGAACGCGCCCAGGGGAGCGAGGGCGATGTGCACCCAGGTTATCTTACGGTCCGGCCGCGCTTTCAGCCGGTTCCTCACCTCGATCGACGTGTACTCGTTCAACTTCTCGATATACTGGTACAGGCTGGTATAGGCATCGTGTACAAGCGGTGCATCGAGGCAGCCGGTAGACCCGTCGACGACGAAGGTCTCATGGACCTGGGTCCGTGTGACCTTCGTCTTGCACCGGCGGAACAGCCGGAGCGGCCGGTCGTCTCCCCAGCCGGCCGCATGGCGGATGTGCCGGGAGAGGAAGTAATTCTCCCTGGGCATATGATAACCGTCGCAGGATGCGGGTGACGCGAGAAGGCTTCGGATCTCCGACTCAAGCGGCTCGCTGAGCCGCTCGTCCGCGTCCAGGTTCAACACCCATTCGGAAACCGCCCGGTCCAGCGCCTGCTGCTTCTGCTGTCCGCTGCCGTGCCGGTCTTCCTGATACAACCGGACCTTGTCGTGGCCGTTGCAGATCTCGACCGTCCGATCGGTGCTTCCGCAGTCCACCACCACGATTTCGTCCACCCAGTACACGCTTCGCAGACAGGTATCGATATGCGGTTCTTCGTTATAGGTAATGACGATTACGGATATCGTATCCATACCTGCGTCATCGATCCCGTTCTATAGCGTAGTCGACCATGTTCAGAAGCGCGTCCTTCGCCCGGTTCTCCGGCTCGTCGCCGAGGATCCGCTTGGCCTCCTCCGCGTAGGCCAGCGCTTTGCCTTTCGCGTAGCGGATGCCGTCGTGGACGTGGACGAACTCGACGATCTCGTCGCAGACCCGGTCGCTCCATTCCTCCTTCATTAACTGCTCCACGCGCCGGTTACCGTCGGTGGTAGCGTTCCGGAGGGCGTGGATCAGCGGCAGGGTGACCGTCCCTTCCCGGAAGTCGTTTCCCCTCGGTTTTCCGATGATGTCTTCGTCTCCCGTGTAATTGAGGATGTCATCCGTGATCTGGAAAGCCATGCCGAGCTTCTCGCCGAAATCGCCGAACCGGCAGGCCGTCTCGGCCGAACGGCTTGAGAGATATGCGCCGGAATCGCACCCGCACGCGATGAGCGAGGACGTCTTGTTGCTGATGATGCGATAGTACTCCGCCTCGGTCGTCCGGATGTTGAACCGGCGGATGGCCTGGTGCAACTCGCCCTCGGTCAGCCGTTCCACGCATGCCGCGATCTTCGCCGTGATCCGCGAACAGTCGAGTTTCGCGATCAGCGTCAACACCCTGGCGATCACGTTGTCGCCCATCAGCACCGAGACGTGGTTGTCCCATTTGGAATTCAGTGTGGGCAGACCGCGGCGCGTGGTCGCACGGTCCACCACGTCGTCGTGAATCAGCGTCGCGGTGTGGCAGAGCTCGATGATGAACGCCGCCAGCATGGTCTCCCGGCACGGCGTACCGTATGCCGAGGCCGAAAGGAATACCAGCGCGGGTCTCAGCCGTTTGCCCTTGGTGCGAACCAGGTGGGCCCAGATCTGATTGATGACCTCCACGTCGGACTGGGAGATCTCGCTGATCTTCTGCTCAAACTGGTCGAGATGGACCTGGACCGGCGCGCTGATGGTTCGGAAGTCTATGAATGCCCTCCGGTTGGCTGGCGTTGGCGCCCGCTGAAATACCTGAATATATGGCGTGAAACCGTCCGGAAGTCAACCCAATTCGCCGATGCCGGCCCATGGGCGGAAACGGCGGAACGGCCAGGCTTACGGCAGCGTCATGACCGCCCGCTCGGCCAGTTGAAGCAATTCGGAGGGGAAAACGCCCACGGCCAGGATGGCCAGGGCGGAGAGGCAAAGCGCGGTCATGCCGCTGTAGGACAGGCGGCCGGCGGCTTCGGCCGGCGCTTCGGCCGCGGGCCGCATGTACATCCAAACCACGACGCGGAGGTAGTAGTACAACGACACGCCGCTGAAAAGCAGGCCGATCACGGCCAATTCCACGTATCCTCCGTACACCAGCGCACTGAAGAGATAGAACTTGGCCATGAACCCGGCCGTGGGCGGAATGCCGGCCAGGGAAAACATGACCACGGCCATGACCGCGGCGACGAGCGGACGGCGGCTTCCAAGGCCGGCCAGGTCGTCCATGGTCGCGCAGGGAATCCCGCGGGCGGAAAGCACGGCCAGTACCCCGAAGGCCCCCAGGTTCATCGCCGTGTACACGATCAGGTAGAAGACGATGCTCGCGCTGCCGTCCTGGCTGTCGGCCATGAGCGGCAGCAGCATGTAGCCGGCATGGGCGATGCTCGAGTAGGCCAGTAGTCTCTTCAGGTTCGTCTGAACCAGCGCCACGACGTTGCCAACGCCGATCGTGAGGACCGCCAGCACCGAGATCAGCGGGATCCATTCCATCTGAAGGCCGGGAAAAACCGAACCGAGCAGCCGGATCAACACCACGAAGGCGGCCGCCTTGGAACCGGTGGACAGGAAGGCCGCGACGGGCGTCGGCGCGCCCTGGTATACGTCCGGCGTCCAGGCGTGGAACGGGACCATGGAGATCTTGAAACCGATCCCGACCAGGAGCAGGCCCAATCCGCCGAGCAGCAGGAGATTCACGGCGTCGCTGCGCTCCTCGCCCAGCGTGCGCGCGATGGCTTCGTACTCCGTGCTGCCGCTCGCGCCATAAAGCAGGGCCATGCCGTAAAGAATGAAACCGCTGGCGAAGGCACCCAGCAGGAAGTACTTGAGCGCACCCTCGTTCGAGCCGGCGTCCCGCTGTTCGAAGCCGATCAGCACGTAAAGCGAAATGGAGAGTACTTCCAGGCCCAGGAAAAAGGTGAAAAGGTCGGTGCTCGCCGCCATCATGCTCATGCCGGACACGGCGTAGATGAGCAGTGCGTAGTACTCCCCGCGGTCGATGGAACGGGCTTCGGCGTAGGAGATGGAGATCAGTACGGTCAAAACGGCGCCGGCGATGAACACCAGGGTGGCCACCAGGCTGAAGTCGTCCATCACCATCATGGGCGATACGTCCGAGAAGGCGACGGGTCCCCGGCCCAGCTGGTTCACGGCAATGACGCCGGATACCGCCAGGAGCAGCAGGGAAAGATAGGGGATCCCCTTGCGAAACCGTTCGAACAGGCCGACGATCAGGACCACGGTCGCGGCGGACACGAGCATGATCTGCGGCATCACGGCGAAGAGGTTTATGGCGGGCAGGGCCGTATTCATCGCGTATCCTGGCTGGTTTCAGGGGTGGCATCAGGGCCGGCCGGCTCCGCAGGGCCGGACAGTCCACCCGGACCGGACAGTCCAACCGGACCAGCCGGCAGCGATTCGATGGACGAAGGGACCATCCCGGCCGGTGGCGTCTCGGCGAGACGGTGGGTCTGGACCAGCAACTTCTGCACCGAAGCCTCCATGGTCCTCAAGAAAGGATTAGGATACACGCCGATCCAGATGATGAAGAGGGTCATGCAGGCAAGCACGGCCGTCTCCCGGAACGACAGGTCCCTGATTCCCCTGTTCTCCTCCTTCGTCAGTGGACCGAAGACTACCTTGCGGTACATCCTGAGCATGTAGACGGCCGCCAGGATTATCCCGGTGGCCGCGACGGCCGCGATCAGGATGTTCTGCTGAAACACGCCGACCAGTATGAGAAACTCTCCGACGAAACTGCTCAGGCCCGGCAGGCCCACGGAGGCCAGGGTAAACACGAGCAGGAAAGCGGAGAACACCGGAATCGTGTGCCACAACCCGCCGTACGCTTCCATGTCCCAGGTGTTCCGGCGCTGCACGAGCATCATGGCGGCCAGGAACAGTCCGCCCGTGGACAGCGCCAGGCTGACGATGTGGACGACCGCGCCCTGTATGCCGTGCTGGTTCAAGGCGAATACGCCCAGCACGACGAATCCCGCGTGACTGATCGTCGAATAGGCGATCATCCGCCGGATATCCGATTGCGCCAGGGCGATCAGTGCGCCGTAGACGATACCGGCCGCCGCTACGGCGCACATCAGGGGCGCCAGCTCGGTGAGGGCATCGGGGAACAGCGGAAGGGTCAGGCGTATGAACCCGTAGGCCGCCATCTTGACGAGCACCACGGCGAGGACGATGGCATCGGGCAGCCACGTGTGAAAGGGCACCATGGGCACCTTCACCGCGAAGGCGGCGATGAAAGCGAGGGCGAGCCAGAACTGTACCTCCGGCGGTATGGACAGCTGGTAAAGCGCCGCCATCTCGAAGGTGAGGACGTCGTGGGCCTGGTGGTGGAGAAAGGCCAGCGTGATGACCGCGGCCAGCATGAGCAGGCTGCCGAACACGGCAAACAGGAAGAATTTCAGGGCCGCCCGGGCGCTGTTTTCATAACCCCAGATGCCGATCAGGAAGTACATGGGGATCAACATGCCTTCCCAGAAAAGGAAGAACAGGAACAGGTCGAGGGAGAAGAACACGCCCATCAGGGTGGTTTCCATCAGCAGCATGAATACCTGGTAGGCCCGGACCCGCTCGCTCACGATCGTCCAGGTGCCGAGCAGGGCCAGGGGCCACATGAGCGCGGTGATCCCGGCGAGGAGGATGCTGATCCCGTCCGCCCCGACGTGATAGGACACCCCCAGGGACTCGATCCAGGGCATTTGCTCCACGAACTGCGGTTCGCCCAGGTGCGCCTTGAAGGCGCCGAAGCAGACCGCGAAGAGGACGAGTACCAGGGCCGAAACGCCGAATCCCACCCAACGGGCGGCCGTGTCCCCTTTGACGAAGAGGAGCAGGACGGCGCCCAAGACAGGCAGCCAGATGATGAGGGACAGGTAAGGCAGTTCCGTCATGTACAGTACCTTCGGATCCTTTGGGTTACGGTCCCAGGTTACGGTCCCAGGTAACCGGTGATATAGGCGAACACGACGAGCGCGCCGATGACCATGATCAGCGCGTAGTTCTGAACGACCCCCGTCTGCGTATACCGGATCGCGTTCCCCATGCTGCGCACCGTCAGCGCGGCCAGGGTCAGTCCCCCGTCGATGATCGCGGAATCCAGGATGCGCCAGCATCCCCGGGCGATCTTCCTCACCGGTCCCACGATGAAGGCGTCGTAGATTTCATCCACGTAGAACTTCTCCAGCGATAGCGTATACAGCGCTCTCGGCACCAGGCGGTCGAAAACCCTGTTGCCGCGTATGTATACGGTGTAGGCACCCCAGATACCTGCCGCGGCCACCAGTAGGGCCAGGACCATCAGGGCCAGCTCGACGCTTGCGGAGGGAACCTGCGCCTCCGGCAGACCGGAGAACACCGGCGCAAGGAATCCGCCGAACCGGTCCATACCCGCCGCGAACACGTGGGGGATGCCGATGAATCCGCCCACGGTGGAAAGAACGGCCAGCAGGACCAGCGGTATGGTCATGACGCGGGACGACTCGCGGACCTTTTCGGTCTCGTCCCGGCTCAGCTTGGTCTCACCGCCGAAGGTCATGAAAAGCAGCCGGAACATGTAAAAGGCGGTCATAGCCCCGGTGGCCAGGCCGACCACCCACAGCACGGGGGCGTTGACGAAGGCACCCAGCAGGATCAGGTCCTTGCTGAAGAAACCCGCGAACGGCGCGACCCCCGCGATGGCCAGGGTCGCCAGCAGCATGGATTTGTAGGTCACCGGCATGAGATCGCGGAGCCCGCCCATGTTGCGGAGGTCCTGGGGGTCCCTGCCCTTTTCCAGGGCGTGTTCCAGCGCGTGTATGACGCTCCCCGCGCCCATGAAAAGCAGGGCCTTGAAGAACGCGTGGGTGACCAGGTGGAAGATCCCCGCGGTGAAGTAGCCGACGCCGCAGGCCAGGAACATGTACCCCAGCTGGCTCACGGTGGAGTAGGCCAGGACGCGCTTGATGTCGTACTGGGTCAGGGCGATGTACGCGGCGAAGATGGCCGTGACCGCGCCGACGACGGCCACGACGGTCATGGCCGTGGCGGACTGCGCGAAGAGCGCGTGGCACCGGGCGACCATGTACACGCCCGCGGTCACCATGGTGGCCGCGTGGATCAGCGCGCTGACGGGCGTGGGGCCTTCCATGGCGTCCGGCAGCCAGACGTGGAGGGGCACCTGGGCGGACTTGCCCATGGCCCCGATGAAGAGCAGCAGGGTGACGGCCGTGATGACCGGGGCGAGCACGGCCGGGTCCGCCGCGAACACGTCGGCATAGGTGAGCGAGCCGGCGTACAGGAAGATCAGGAGCAGGCCCAGGATGAAGGCGAAATCGCCGACGCGGTTCACCACGAAGGCCTTCATGCCCGCGCTCGCGGCGGACTGCCTTTCGCACCAGAACCCGATCAGCAGGTAGGAACAGAGCCCGACCCCTTCCCAGCCGACGAACATCAGCAGGAAGTTGTTGCCCATCACGAGGATGAGCATGGCGAACATGAACAGGTTCAGATAGGAGAAATACCGGACGCAGCAGACGTCCTTGCCCATGTAGCCTATGGAATAGACGTGGATCAGCAGGCCGACCCCCGTTACCACCAGCATCATGACCGTCGAAAGCGGATCGATCAGGAAGGCCACGTCCACCGCGAAGGTGCCCGAAGTGATCCACGAGTAGACGACCACGTCGACGCTGCGTTCCCCTGCCGGCAGTCCGATGAGCTGGAAGAAGACCCCCAGCACGAGCAGGAAGGACAAGGCCACCGTGGCGCAGGCGATCATCCCGGATACGCGGGGGTTCCGGTTGATGAATACATTGATGAAGGCCCCAAGGAGGGGCAGAAAGGGGATCAGCCAGACGTAACTGAAGGATTCGGTCATGGGGTTAACGCAGGGTCCAGGGCTGGCCGGCCGGGCCGGCTACCAGCGCAGGGACCGGACCTCGTCGATGTTGACCGTTCCGCGGTTGCGGAACAGCAGGATCACCAGGGCCAGGCCGATCGCCACCTCGGCGGCCGCCACGGTAATCACCAGGAACACGTAGATGTGGCCGTCGGCCATGCCGAACTGCCGGGCGAAGGCCACGAAAGAGAGATTGGCCCCGTTGAGCATCAACTCGATGCCCATCAGCACGATGATGGCGTTCCGCCGTACCAGCACGCCGGTGGCGCCGACCAGGAAGAGCACGGCACTCAGGACCAGGTAATAGGTGACAGGGATCATGGGTTCGTCGACTCCGGCAAGGTCAGCCCCTCACTCGCCCACGGAAACGGTGCCCTTGCGCGTCAGCACCACGGCGCCCACGATGGCGATCAGCAGGAGCACGGCCGCGATCTCCACGGGCAGCAGGTATTTCGTGAACAACAGCGTTCCGATCTGTTCCACTTCGCCGAAACCGGCTCCGCCGCCATCGGCCGGAGGGGTCGTTCCGCCGCCTGCATAGGACATGATCATGGCCGCCACCGGCAGGAACAGCAGCGCGGCCAGGAGAACGGCCAGCGGTTTCTGAATCCGGAACACCCCGCCCTCCTCGCGGCTCAGGTTCAGCAGCATGATGACAAAGAGGAAGAGGACCATGATGGCGCCGGCATACACGACGATCTGTATGATCGCGACGAACTGGGCGTCCAGCATCAAGTACAGGCCGGCGATGGATATCATGACCATGATGAGCAGTAGCACGCAGTAGATCGGGTTGCGCTGCAGTATCATGGCCACGCTGCTCGCGACGGCTACGATGGCGAAAAAGAGGAAGAAGTAGATTTCCATGGAATCTCGTCGGGTCCGTCCGTCCGGTTCTCCCGGCCGCTCAATGACTACCCGGGCTACCCGGGTCGGGAAGCTGATCTCCCCGGGGGCGCGTGAAGGCCTCCCGGCTCTTTCGAAGGACCTGGCCCAGCGTGCCCTCCTGGTCTTTGGTTTCATCGTAGTTCTTCAGCAGACGCTCCCGGTCCCAGATCATCTCTTCCCGCGACGTGGCCACGAGTTCGATGTCGTCCGTCATGTCGATGGCGTCTTCGGGACAGGCCTCCACGCACATGCCGCAAAAAATACACCGGAGCATGTCGATCTGGAACGTGCGGGGGATCTTCTCCCGGTCGTTCCATTCCGTTTCCACGCCCTCGATAGTGATGCAGTCGGCGGGACAGGCCACGGCGCACATCTCGCAGGCCACGCACTTGATCCGGTCCTGCTCGTCCTTGTTGAGCCGGTGGGCGCCGCGGTATCCGGGCGGCAGGATCTTCTGCACCTCCGGGTACTGCATGGTGACCTTCTTTTTGAAGAGGTGCGCGAGGGTCAGGAGCATGCCCTTGATCACCGCGGGAAGGTACAGCCGCTCCGCCAGGGTCATCTTGCGCGCTTCAACGATGATTGCCATGGATCACACTCCCGTTTCAGACCAGCATCCAGATTCCGGTGACAACGACGTTCAACAGGGCCAGCGGCAGCAGCACCTTCCATCCGATCGCCATCAGCTGGTCGTACCGGAAACGGGGCAGCGACCACCTCACCCAGATATAGAGGAAGAGGAAGAATCCCGTCTTGAGCAGGAACCCGGCCACCTGATACAGGGTTACCAGTCCCGGGCCGACCTGGTCCTCGAAGGGCATGTGCCACCCGCCGAAGAAGAGGGTCGCCATCAGGGCGGAGGCCGCGATCATGCTGGCGTACTCCGAAATCATGAACATGGAAAATCGCATGCTGCTGTATTCCGTATGGTAGCCGCCGACGAGTTCCTGCTCGCACTCCACCAGGTCGAAAGGCAGGCGGTTGTTTTCGGCGAAGGCCGCGATGACGAAGATGACGAAGGCAAGCGGCTGGCGGAAGATGAACCAGTCGAGGAACCCGTCCTGGGCTGCGACGATCTTGCTCATCTGGAGCGACCCCGTAAGCATGAGGATGCCGACGATGGACAAGCCCAGCGACAGTTCGTAGCTGATCATCTGCGCCGACGACCGGATCCCGCCCAGCAGGGTGAACTTGTTGTTGGCGCTCCATCCGCCCAGGGCGATTCCGTATACCGCGATGGAGGTCATGCCCAGGATGTACAGGATGCCGACGTTCAGATCGATGATCTGCAGCGTCGTCGTCGTCTCCTGTATCTGCAGTCCGAAGAGGGTGAAGGCGGGGATGGTCACTTCGCCGCCCACGGGGATCACGGCGAAGATCAGCAGGGCCGGCACGAGGATCAGGGCCGGCGCGATGGCGAAGAGCTTCCGGTCGGCGCTTGCCGGGATGAACTCTTCCTTCCACATGAACTTGATGCCGTCGGCCAGCGGCTGCAGCAGGCCCATGGGACCGACGCGGTTGGGACCGAGCCGGTCCTGGATCAGGGCGCTTACCCGGCGTTCCATGAAGGTGAGGTAGGCGACGGTGGTGAACACCACCCCCAGCAGGATGCCGATTTTGACCAGGGCGATCGCGCCTTCCAGGATCATGGGATCCACGACCAATCCACTAACCTCCCGCGGCCTCGGACGGCCCTTCGCCGCCCGTCATGGCGCCCTGATCGCCGATCAGGTCATAGGTGAGTCCCGCGTATCCATCCACGTTTCCGGCGATTTCCTCCAGGACGCCGGCGGGGTCCGTCCCGCCCAGGTCGACGCCCATGCGCTGTCCCACGTACCGGAGAATCGCGCCGTCCTCCCGGGCACCGCCGGGTGGAGGAAAGGCGGGACCCAGCCGCTGCACGCGGCCCTGCGCATTGGTCATGGTCCCGTTCTTCTCGAAGGGAATCGCCCCGGGGAAGACCACGTCGGCCAGTTCGGCGAGGTCGGAACGATGCACGTCGTGCACCACCAGGAATTCGAGCTTGCGGAAGGCGTCGGTCTCTTCAGGAGTAAGGGTACGGCCGATGTCGCCGCCCAGTATGTAGAGCCCCCGGATCGAGCCGTCACCGATTCCCCGCAGGATATCATCCAGCGAACCGGCGCCGAGCATGTCGCGGGCGCCCCGGGTATTGGGGGACTTGTCCGCGTCGATGTGGAATCCGCTTTTCGACGTCCACGCTTCTCCGTCGGGCTTGCGGGCGAGGCCGGTCCGAGGCGATCCGAAGGCCTCCGCGCCCAGTTTGCGCAGCAGGTAGTTCTCCTCGTTGGTCGCCATGGACGATCCGACCACCCCCATGGCGGAATCCCCTTCACCGTCCAGGACGGCCCGGATACCGCTGACGGCCGCGTCCATGGCATCGGGCCACGTGGCCTGCGCGAGTTCACCGTCCACCCGCATCAGCGGCGCCGTCAGCCGGTCCGCGTCCTGCCAGCCGTGGTAGCAGAACCGCCCTTCGTCGCACATCCAGTACCCGTTTACCTCCTCGTTGTGACGAGGTTTGGTCCGGTAGATCTTCTGGTGCATGACTTCCAGCGTGGTGTTGCATCCCGTGGCGCATCCCGGGCAGAGGGTATCCACCTTGTCGTAATGCCAGATGCGGGGTTTGTAGAGGAAGTCCTTGGTGACCAGGGCGCCCACGGGACAGATGTCCGCCACGTTCGCCGACATCTTGTTGTCCAGGGGAACGTCTTCGAAGGTCGCGATCTCGGACTTGCTGCCCATCTGGACGACGCCGAGTTCCGAAGTTCCGGTGATCTCGTCGCAGAAGCGCGTGCAGCGCTGGCACAGGATGCAGCGCGTCGTGTACAGCGTGATGTGCGGCCCGAGGTCCTTCTTCGGCGGGACGCGCTTGGTCTCGACGAACCGGCTGTGGCCCCGGCCGTGGTCGAAGGAATGGTCCTGCAGCTTGCACTCCCCGGCCTGGTCGCACCAGGGACAGTCAAGGGGGTGGTTGATGAGCAGGAACTCCATGATCCCCTTCCGGTTGTCCAGCACCGCCGGGGAATTGAACCGGAAGTTCATCCCATCCTTGATCCGTATCGTGCACGAGGTGACAATGCCGAACTGCCCGGGCCGGATCTCCATTTCGGTCAGGCACATCCGGCAGTTGCCGTCCGGCGCCAGGCCGGGATGATAGCAGAAATGGGGGATGTCGATGCCCAGATCCGCCGCCGCGTCGATCAGATTGCGGCCTTCCTCCACGGTGTATTGCTTTTCATCTATGGTAATGGTTGCCATGGTCTGCTCATCCGGCGGCATCGGCTTCTTCGGTCTTCAGCCGGAAATTGCCGGGTACGGGGGGAATGTGCTCATACTGATCGGGCCGCAGATAGGATTCCTCCAGGGGCAGGACGACCAGTTCCTTCCGTTCGATGCAGGCCCTGAACTCGGGCCAGTACTTGACGAGAATGGTGCGCACGGGCCAGACGCCCGGCGCCTGGCCGAAGACGCAGACGGTGTGGCCGTGGATCTGCTTGCAGATGTCGAGCAGCAGGTCCAGGTCCTCTTCCCTGCCCTGGCCGTTGCGGATACGCCGCAGGATGTCGTTCATCCAGGGCACCCCCTCGCGGCAGGGCGTGCACTGGCCGCAGGACTCGTGGGCGGCGAAGGAGGACGCGTTGAGCAGGGCATCCACCATGCTGGTGGTCTCGTCCATCACAATGATCCCGCCGGTACCGCCCATGGACCCCAGCTTGCCCAGGGCACCGAAGCCCATGGGCGTGTCGATCTCTTCCGGCGTCAGGATCGGCGCCGAGATGCCGCCCGGAATGACACCCTTCAGCCGGTTGCCGTCCCGGATGCCGCCCGCTGCGTCGTAGATCAGCTCCCGCAGCGTGACATCGGAATCGTACTCGTAGATACCGGGTTTGTTCACGTGGCCGCACAGGCCGAACAGCCGGGGGCCGGTCGTATCCTCCTCCGAACCGATTTGCTTGTAGGCCTCCGCGCCGATGTCTACGATGGTCGTGATCTGGGCCATGGTCTCCACGTTGTTGACGATCGTGGGCTGGCCCCAGAGCCCGATGGCGGCGGGGAAATAGGGCGGCTTCAGCCGGGGGTAGGGCCGGTTGCCCTCGAGGGACTCGATCAGGCCCGTCTCTTCTCCGCAGATGTAGGCCCCCGCGCCCGGATGGACGTACAACTCGAGGTCGTAGCCCGTGTCCAGGATATCGGAACCGAGGAAGCCGTGTTTCCGGGCGTCCGCCAGCGCGGCTTCCATCTGGTCGATGATCTGGAAGAACTCGCCCCGGATATAGATGTAGCCCAGGTTGATCCCCAGGGCGTAGCTGGTGATGATCATGCCTTCGATAATCTGGTGGGGCTTCGACTCCAGCAGGAGCCGGTCCTTGAAGCTGCCGGGTTCGCTTTCGTCCGCGTTGGCGCACAGATACCGGGGAAACCGGTCGGCGCACAGGTTCCACTTCATGCCCGTCGAGAACCCGGCCCCGCCACGGCCCTTTATCCCCGAGGCGTTGATCTCCTCGATCAGTTCGGCCTGGCTCATGGACTTCAGCGCCTTCCGTACCGCGCCGTAACCGCCGCCGGCCAGGTAAGCGTCGATGTCGCCGGGATCGGTTTCCGCCGGGAGGGGTGCCGTCAGGATTTCGATCGGTGCGGCCATTGCCTTAACCTTTATCGAGTTCCGCGAGGATTTCGTCGACCTTCTCGGGGGAAACGTGGGTGTGCAGGCGCCGGTTGACCAGGAGCACGGGGCCCCGGTCGCAAGCCGCGAGGCATTCCGATTTCCTCAGCGTGAACCGGCCGTCCTCCGTGGTCTCGCCCAGCCCGATGCCGAGTTTTTCCGAGAGGTGATCGAAAACGCTCCCGCAGCCGGTCAGCGCACAGGGCAGCGTATGGCATACCGCCAGCACGTGCTCGCCCACGGGTTCCTTGTTGAACATGGGGTAGAACGTCGCGATCTCCGCGACCTTGACGGGCGAGCAGCCGATCAGACCGGCCACGCAGGCCATGGCCTCGGGCGAGACGTACCCCCATTCTTCCTGCGCGAGATGGAGGAGCGGCACGACGGCCGATTTCCTGTATTCCGCGGGATAGCGGTCAAGGATCTTTGCCGCGCGCTCCCGCGCCGCGTCCGTGAATTCGAGCGGTGTCGCCAATCTAGCGGTCCAGTTCTCCGGCGATGACGTTCAGGCTGCCCAGAATCGCCACCACGTCCGATAGCATATGCCCCCTGATCAACATGGGGAACAAGGAAAAGTTCACGAAAGACGGTGGACGCACGCGGATCCGGTAAGGTTCCCGGCTGCCGTCGCTGACGATGAAAAACCCGAGTTCTCCGTTCGGCGCCTCGGTGGCGGCGTACACCTCGCCCACTGGCGGCGTCGGTCCGTGTCCTTCCATGGTCATCTTGAAATGATAGATCAGCGACTCCATGGATTCGTACACTTCCGATTTCTCGGGCAGCACCGCATGCTCCTCGTCGGCGTTCACGGGCCCGGAAGGCAGGTCCTCCACGGCCTGTCGAACGATCTTCGCGCTCTGCCTGATCTCCTCCATCCGCACGAGGTAGCGGTCGTACACGTCCCCGTTTCGGCCGATGGGGATGTCGAAATCGTAGGCTTCGTAGCCGAGATAGGGTTCGTTCTTCCGAATGTCCCAGTCTACGCCGGAAGCCCTGAGCACCGGCCCCGTGGCACCCCAGGCCACGGCGTCTTCCGCCGAGAGGACGCCGACGCCCTCTGTGCGGTCGCGCCAGATGCGGTTGTGGGTCAGGAGCCGGTCGATTTCAGAGGTGGCCCGCAGGGTCTCTTCCACGGACTCCCGGGCCATTTCCGCGAAGTTCTCCGGCACGTCGCGCAGGAGCCCCCCCACGCGCGTGTAACTGGTGGTCAGCCGCGTGCCGCAAACCGCCTCGAACAGGTCGTACAGGACTTCCCGGGCCCGGAACCCGTACAGGAAGGCGGTAAAGGCCCCGATATCGAGGGCGGCCGTGCCTACGCACAGCAGGTGGTCGGCGAGGCGGGAGAGTTCGGCCAGAGCGACCCGGATATTCCGGCACCGCGGCGTGATCTCGATGTCCATCAGCTTCTCGACCGCGTGGGTATAGCCGATGTTGTTACACAGGGGCGACAGGTAGTTCATCCGGTCGGTCAGCGTGACGAACTGGTTGTAACTCCGGTACTCGCCCAGTTTTTCGAAACCGGTGTGCAGGTAGCCGAGATGAGGCGTGGCGCCCGCGACCTTTTCTCCGTCCAGTTCCAGCACCATGTGCAGCGTCCCGTGGGTCGCCGGGTGCTGGGGACCGAAATTGAGGATCATGTGCTCGGTCGGCATGTCCGGCGTACGCTCGAAAGACACCCGTTCGTTGCGGATTTCCTCGAGGTCCGACTCTGCGAGCTTGTCGATCGGTGTGGTATTCACGGTGCGTGCTTCCAGTGGATCGGGTTATCCGGTCCAGGCAGTTCAGGCGGGCCGGGCGGACCAGGCGGGCCAGGCAGTCCGGCATGACCTGCGTTAATAGGAATTACTAGAAAACGAAATTGTCCCGTTCCCCCTTGCCGTGCAGGGGATAGTCCTTTCTCAAGGGGAAGGAACCGAAGTCATCGGGCATCAGGATCCGGCGCAGGTCGGGATGGCCTTCGAAGACGATCCCGTACATGTCGTACACTTCCCGCTCCAGCCAGTTCGCGCCCGGCCAGACGGACACCACCGAACTGATCCGGGAGTCCGCTTCCGAAACGGGCACACTGACGCTGAAACGGCGGTTGTGTTTGTAGGAATAAAGCTGGTACACCACGGCGAACCGGATTTCCTCGTCCAGCCGCAGGCGGTCCACGGCGGTCACGTCGACGAGATAGTCGAAGGACAGTTCCGGATCGTCTCTAAGGAAGGTCATGAACGGAAGGAGCGCATCCCGCTCCGCGATGACGCTCTCGCAACCCACCGCGTTGCCGGTGCCAACAGACGCGTCGCCGAACCGGGCCCGGATGCGCTTCGTCACGGCGCCCGGCTCAGATTCAGGCCGGCCAACGCTTTCGGTTTCGCGTTCCTCCTGGTTTTCCATTGCTGACCCCATTTATTCGAACCCCATCTTGCCGCCCCAGGCGCGCGGGTCCGACTGCCAGTCCATGGCGATCTCCCTGTCGTCGTCCGAAAGCTCGCCCCGCTCGCTCATGACGTCCAGCACGGTCACGAAGTCCGCCATGCTCCATTTCGGCAGGTCGGCTTTCCCGAATCCCTCGGTGGCGGCGGGCAGGCCGTATTCGAATATGGTGACCACGCCGATTACGTCCACGTCGAACTTGATCACGTCTTCGACGGCCTTCAGGACGCCTCCCCCCGTGGTGACCAGGTCCTCGGTGAACAGCACTTTCTGCCCGGCTGTCAGGGTGCCTTCGACCCGGTGTTCCTTGCCATATCCCTTCTGGCCCGACCGTGCGTAGACCATCGGCAGGTCCAGCCGGCTGGAAACCCATGCGGCGAAGGGAATGGCGGCTGTCGCCGTGCCCGCGATGACGTCCGGGGCAGTGTCGAGGGTATCGATGATCTCGAGAAACGTATCGACGATCACCTTGCGCTCTTCCAGGCAGGATATGATCAGCCTGTTATCGCAATATATCGGGGAGATGATACCGGAACTGTAATGGTAGGGTGCTTCGACGTTGATGGTGACGGCTTTAATGTCGAGCAGAAGCTCTGCGATGGTTTTTCTGTTCATCAGTTCGCTTTAGCCTGGGCTACTTTCTCCTGGATCTTCATCAACGCCTGGATCACGTTTTCGGGTCTGGGCGGACAGCCGGGGATATACACGTCCACCGGAATGTACTGGTCCACGCCCTGCACCAGGGTGTAGGTATTGAATACGCCGCCGGAGGAGGCGCAGGCCCCCATGGAGATGACCCACTTGGGCTCCGGCATCTGGTCGTAGATCTTCTTCAGTACGGGCATCATCTTGATGGATACCCGCCCCGAAACGATCAGCAGGTCGGACTGCCGTGGTGAAAACCGGATGGCTTCGGCACCGAACCGGGCCAGGTCGAAGCGGGACGCCAGGGTCGCCATGAGCTCGATGGCGCAGCACGCGGTGCCGAAGGGCATCGGCCAGAGCGAGTTCTTCCGGGCCCAGCCCACCATCTCGTCGACCTTGGTGGTCATGACGTTTTCCTGCAACTGGTCTTCTAATCCCATTCCAGGGCACCCCGTTTCCATTCGTACAGGAATCCGATGACGAGCAGGAGGAAGAACACCCCCATGGCTGCGGCGCCGTATAACTGAAGATCGCCATAAACGACGGCCCATGGGTAGAGGTAAATGATCTCCACGTCGAAAAGGATGAAAAGAATGGCGATCAGGTAGAACTTGACGGAAAAGTTCTTCCGTGCGGAATCCTTCAGCGGAACGCCGCATTCGTACGAGGCGAGCTTGGATGCGCTGGTCTTTTTTTTGCCGATGAAAGAGGAAAGGGTAACGATTACGGCCGCGACGATCAGTACGAAGACTACGAGCAGGATCAGGGGAAGGTATGACATTGAACCGAATTTCAGTGATGTACAGAACAGATCGGTCGACGAAACGCGGCTTCCTGGTACATCTATCCTTGAACTCGCCGATCAAGATAAACCGCCGGGGTGCGTTGTCAAGGACTAATCGTTTTTATTTATTGATATAAAAAGGCGGGCTCGTTATATGTCTATTCCGGTACGATTTCACGCGCATTCCAAGGACTAAAATCGACTTCTCAAACCAGCCGGAGCGTTGCAGTATGCCGGAAGCACAGATCGCGGTCATCGGGGGCACGGGGTTCTACGGGATGGAGGGGCTTACGGATCTCGAGGAGGTCCGGCCCGACACCCCTTTCGGCGACCCCAGCGACGCCATCGTGATCGGCACACTCGAGGGCCGGCGCGTGGCCTTCCTGGCCCGCCATGGCCGGGGCCATCGCCTGAGTCCGTCCGAGATAAACGTGCGGGCGAACATCTTCGCGCTGAAGACACTGGGGGTCCGGTGGATTCTCTCGGTAAGCGCCGTGGGCAGCCTCCAGGAGGACATCCGGCCACGGGACTTCGTCATACCGGACCAGTTATACGACCATACCCGGCACCGCGCGACGAGCTTCTTCGGCGGCGGGCTCGTGGTGCACGTGGGCCTCGGCGAACCGTTCTGCGGACCGCTGCGACGGTTGCTTGTCGACGGCGCCGAATCGACCGGCCTGACCGTGCACGACGGCGGCACCTATCTCTGCATGGAAGGGCCGCAGTTCTCGACCAAAGCGGAGTCGAACGTCTACCGGGGCTGGGGATTTTCGGTCATCGGGATGACAGCGGCCCCGGAGGCCAAGCTCGCCCGGGAGGCAGAGATCTGCTACGCCGCCATCGCGTGCTCGACCGACTACGACTGCTGGCACGAGGAACACGATTCCGTCACCGTCGACATGATTATCGAGAATCTGCACGCGAACGTGGAACAGGCGCGCCAGGTCATCCGCCACGTCGTGCCGGCCATTCCGCTGGACAGCACGTGCCGCTGTCACAACGCGCTGGCCAACGCCATCGTGTCCGACCGCGACGCGGTGCCCGCCGGCACGCTGGAGAAGCTGAGGCCGATCGTGGGCCGTTATTTCGAGTAGAGGATCAGGAGAGGTGTAACGCACGGACGCCGGGCCAGTCTGCCCACATGTCGTCGCCAGGCGGCGCGTTCTCGTCCAGGTCCGCCCGCTTGTAGTCGTAAAGGACCGCCTGGCGGATCCGGCCGGTCCGGTTGTGGCCGACGGAATGGCCCATACGGTGGTGCCAGAACACGATGTCGCCGGCCTTGCCGTGACAGTCCATGGGGGGCATTCCGCTCACCTCGTCCTTGTGGGCCAGGTATTCGGGCGTTTTGTCGAAGACGTAGCGCCGGGTGAAATCCCGGTAGAAAATCCGGTGGCTGCCCGGCCAGACGGTGAATCCGCCGCCTCCGGGATCCACGTCGTCGATGTAACCCACGACGCCGAGGTGAAAGGGATGGGCGTCCACGTGGCAACCCATGGGACGGGGCGGTGCATCGCCTTCGGGCAGGACGCAGTAAATACCGCGGATCCGGTCAGGTACGACCAGCTTGCCCTCACCGAGCATCTGTTCCGCCATGCCCATCACGGAAGGATCGGTGGCGAGGAGGCGTACCATCCATTCCTCATCGCCCGGCTGGCGGTACTTCCACATGTACTGATGGCGATGGGACGAACCGTCGTCCACCGGCTCCGGGAAAGGGCCGATCCAGGTTTCCGGATTTTCGCGCTTGAGGGGCGGCGGAAGGTTGCACCACATGCGTTCCCTGCCCCGGGCCATCAGATCGGGATCAAGGACGCCGCGCTTGACCAGGTAGCCTTCGCGTACGAAAAACCGGATGTCGTCGTCGGTCAGCCGGACCATGACCATCCATCCTGTCGGTTTGGGTGGGTTTGTGCGGAGAATATATGGGACGAACCGAGGAACGTGTCAAGGAGGAACACCACGTGAAGAAGTGGATCAGCAAGTGGACCGTCGCGGCGGCGCTGCTCGTATTCGGCCGAACTCCGAAGGTTGCGCTGCTCGTCTTCGGCCACACACCGAAGGCTATGCTGCTTGGCCTGGGACTGACCACCGGCGCGGCCCTGGCCAACGACGGCTACCCCCGCATGGATGACGTGGATATCCTCCATTACCGGATCCAACTGGCGATCGGCGAAACAGGTCGAACCATCCAGGGTGAGACCACGATCCTGGCGGAGATGCTGGCCGTCGGCCGGGAGGTCCTGCCTCTCGACCTGGGCCCGCTCACCGTGGACCGGGTTACGGTCGGCGGAAGAAACGCGGCTTTTGCGCACAGCGACCACCGGTTGAATATAACCATTGAGGACAGCTACGCGGAGGGCGACACGGTCACGGTGATCGTCTCGTATGGCGGAGAACCCGTAGACGGGCTGTTCATTCAGCCGAACAAGTTCGGCGACCGGTCGGTTTTCGCGGACAACTGGCCGAACAGGGCACGGCACTGGTTCCCCGGGGTGGACCACCCCTATGACAAGGCCACGGTCGAGTACATCGTCACCGCGCCCGCGGCCTACGACGTCGTGGCCAACGGCCGGTTGCTGGAAACGACGGCCGTCTCGCCGGAACGCAAGCGGACGCACTGGAAGACCGACGTGCCTATCCCCACCTACTGCATGGTGGTCGGAGCGGCCCGCTTTTCCATCGTCCGGCCGGGGTCCTGGCGGGGGATCCCCGTTTCGTACTACCTGTTTCCCGGCGACCGGGACGCGGGAACGACGGATTTTGACCGTTCCACGGAAATGCTGGCCTTCTACACCGACCTGATCGGACCCTATCCCTATGCGAAACTCGCGCTGGTGCAGTCTTCCACCCGGTTCGGCGGCATGGAGAACGCCAGCGCCATCTTTTTCTCGGAACATAGCATAACGGGCACCAAACGGAACGAAGCCGTGGTCGCCCACGAGATCGTCCACCAGTGGTTCGGCGACTCGGTGACCGAGTCCGACTGGCACCACCTGTGGCTCAGCGAAGGGTTCGCCACCTACTTCGGCGCCGTGTTCTTCGAAGAAGCCGACGGCGACGAGCGTTTTCACGAAATGCTGGCCCGAAGCCGGTCCCGGGTTTTCGACGCGGACCGCCGCGCGCCGGCGCCCATCTTCAATCCGGGCATCACCGACCTGTTCGACCTGCTGAACGCCTACAACTACAGCAAGGGCGGGCTGGTGCTCCACATGCTCAGGGGCCTGATGGGCGACGAGGTCTTCTTCGAGGGCATACGAGATTTCTACACCAGGTTCCGTGACCAGACCGTGCTGACCCGGGATTTCCAGTCCGTCATGGAAACCCGGTTCGGCGAAGACCTCGGGTGGTTCTTCGACCAGTGGATCTACCGTGCGGGCCATCCCGTGGTCGAGGTGACCTGGTCCTGGGACGAACAGCGCGGCGAGGTATCGGTACGCCTGCGTCAGACGCAGCCCCAGGAGCCCTACAGGCTGCCCGTAACCCTCGCCTTCGTGGTGGGAGACCGGCAGCAACGCCGGCAGATCGAGCTTCGTGAGCGGTCGCACGAATTTCGCTTCAAACTGGACGAAGCACCCGGAGAAGTCGTGGTCGACCCCGATGCCTGGCTGCTGGTGGAGTCTCGGGTAAGGCGGGGGGATGGCTAAGCGCGCAGACGAGCTGGAGGGGGATCGATCCGTCGCTACAATCTGTGTGACAATAAAAAAGTGTTGACTTTTCCAGAAGTAACGGTTTATTGTTTATCAGGATTTGTCTCTGTCTCCTGCATGATCGTATAATACAAAAGACGATGCGGCACGGATCAGAACTAACGGTCCTGCCGTTTTTCTATATGCGGGTGAAAGTCGAACAGGGACTTCGTTGTAGATGTATCTATACATGCCTGAAAGGTGGTGAGCAATATTGGCAGTCGGTAAAGTAAAGTGGTTCAACGACCACAAGGGCTACGGTTTTATCGAACACGATGGTGGCGATGACGTCTTCGTACACTACTCCGCGATCCAGGGAGAGGGTTTCAAGTCCCTTTCGGAAGGTGATGCGGTAGAGTTCGATATCACGGAAGGGCCCAAGGGATTCCAGGCCGCAAACGTCGTAAAGCAGTAAAGCGGTAACGATCCCAGACGAAACGACACGGGCGCCGGAGCAAACTGTTCCGGCGCCTGTTTTTTTTCGGGTTAAGCAAGTTTACCGAAGCTAACGCCGGTCACAGCGAACGCCGGCCAGCGACACACCTGTCCGATCCAGACGGGCACAGCGTCCGTTCGCCACTATCCTCCGATTCGATATCGCAACCCCAGCGATATCCCCCAGAAATGCGTGGGGCTTCCCTTGATCTCGTACTGAACGGGCATATCGTAGCCGGTTCCCGAAGTCGGCCCCACGGTGGATTCGTGTCCTCGCAGCAACCTCCAGGGGTTTTCACCATCCAGGAATTCGCCGACGCTGCCGTACCGTAATTTCATGCCGGCCGAGAACCGTTTGTCCACCGCGTAGTCTACGCCGGCAAGTAACTGGAAACTGAAAATTCTGTCAAAGAGCTTCGCATCGGCGAGCGATGCCAGCCCGGCGGCATGGCTGTTGCGTCCCAGTTGACGCATTCTGTCCCGGTCGTTGGTTCGGACGGAAACTGCCGAGTAGAACAGTTTCTGTTGCGCCAACCCGGCGCCTACGCCAAGGTAAGGCGTTGCGTAGGGTGAGAGCATGCCACGGAAGTCGTAATAGAGATTCGCGAAGAGGTTGTCCGTCCGGAAATCGCTGATCTTCTCGCTGCGTTCCACGAACTCGGCCTGTTTCGCGTCGCCTGGAATGACCAGCGGCAGGAAAGCCCCGCTCTGGCCTCTGCGAAAATACTCGACCTCGATACGCAGGGCCTTCAGGACATACCCGGCCTGGACACCGGCCAGGATACCCTCTCCCAGTTCGAATCCGTTGGGACTCCCGGGAAACAGGCGCGGCGAACACTCGGACAGCGGAAGGGGAACCGGGGTTCCGTCGTTCAGGATCTCTCCGGGAAGCCACTGATCGCAGTTGGTGGGAACGCTCCTGGTGTTTGTTCTCGTGGATTCGTATTCTCCAGGCACGGATACGCCGGCCTGCATGCCGAAATAGAATCCCCGGCGGCTTTCGTCTTCCTGGTCCTGTGCGGCCGATTCGACCGGGAAAGACAGGAACGCCAGCATGCATATGCAAAGGGCCGGTATGGCGCGGGTTGTCTTCATGTTTATGCGATCTCCTGGTAACAGGGTGGTTATGTTGTGCCGAAAAATAGCAGAGTCCACTTCCGGCAACAAGCGGTTTCGAAGGGAAGTCCCCGATCATCTGGGTGCGCGGTATGACCTCTCGCCATTCGGTGACGTTGGGCTTGACAGGACGTATCGATCCAGCCAGTTTTTCATTCCGACATCCTTGTGCGCGCCGGATGATTCGCCTGATTTCTGGGCAGCCGTATCCGGCATCGGTGCATCCTTATTTAACCTGTACAACCCCGGGGCGATGACAGATGAAAACCGGCATCTTGTACCCTTCCCTTAACGCTATGCTGCCGCTTGCATCGGATGCGGTCGTTTCCACTGTTCTGCGAACGTTTCTGTGCCTGGTCTTCGTCTTCACCGCCGGAGCGTCAGTCGCGCAGGATTACCGACCGGCGCTCGAGGATCCTGCCCGGTCCGCCGAGTCCGATGAACTGGCACAACAGGGCCCGTCCGAATCTCCCGGACAGTCCGAACAGGCAGGCACAGAAAGCACGAGACCGCCCGACGAGCCCGCCATCGTGATGGAGGAAGTCGTGGTTACGGCGCGCAAGCGTGCGCAGCCCGCCTTCGAGGTTCCGCTGTCTCTGTCCACGATACAGGAAGCGAAGTCCACCGCACTTCGCGCTTCCGGCATGGACCTTCGATTCCTTTCGAACCGGGTGCCCAGCCTGCAGCTGGAGTCCTCCTACGGCCGGGTTTTTCCGCGCATCTACATAAGGGGCCTCGGCAACACGGACTTCGACCTGAACGCCTCGCAACCCGTTTCCGTGGTCTATGACGGCATCGTGCTGGAAAACGTCATGCTGAAGGGCTATCCCGCCTTCGACCTGGACCGGATCGAGGTGTTGCGCGGCCCCCAGGGGACCCTGTTCGGCCGGAACACGCCGGCGGGAATCATCAAGCTGGAATCGGCGCGGCCGACCGAAGCGCCTGAGGGTTTCGGCCGCCTGGGTTACGGACGCTTCAACAGCGCCGTTTTCGAGGGAGCGGTTTCGGGACCGCTCGGAACCTCCGGGCTCACGGCACGTCTCTCGGTGCTGCTGCAGCGGCGGGACGATTGGGTGGAAAACGAATACGAAGGTCCGAATGAAGCCATTGCCGGATACCGGGAACTGGCCGGACGCCTCCAGTTGAGCTGGAAACCCTCGCCGGATTTCGAGTCGCTGGTCAAGCTCCATGCCCGCGACCTGGACGGCTCCGCGCGGGCGTTCCGCGCCAACGCCATCGCACCCGGCCGAGGCGGGCTGGTGAGCGGCTTCTCCCGGGACCGTATCGCAATCGACGGTCGCAACAGCCAGGAACTGCGCGCCCACGGCATGTCCGTCGAGTTGCGGTACCTGATGGGCGGGCTTCAACTCGTGTCCCTGACCGGCATGGAACGGCTCGAAAGCTTCGCCCGCGGTGATGTTGACGGCGGCTTCGGCGCCGTATTCAGCCCACCGAGCGGACCGGGGGTAATTCCCTTCCCCTCCGAAACATCGGGGGGAATCCCCTTCCTGCGCCAGATCAGCCAGGAAGTACGCCTGGTGAGCCAGGAACACCGGCCCCTGGACTACCAGGTCGGCCTGTACTACCTGAACGAGTCGGTGGACATCGAGGATTACAACTACGATACACTCTCCGGCGGGACCTCCGACGGATTCACCCGGCAGCACCAGGAGGCCGAGGCGTGGGCCGCGTTCCTTGCATCCACCCTGCACCTGGGAGACGCGTTGGAGGTCGCCGGGGGGCTCCGGTTCTCCCACGACGCGAAGGACTACTCGGCGTGGCGGGACGAAGCGCCCGCGGTCACCGGCGCCGGCACGATCGGACCCATCCGCCGCAATCCGACCGACAACGCCTGGAGCGGCGACCTGAGCATGCGTTTTACCGCGTCGCCCCGGGTCCAGACCTACCTGCGCGCCGCCCGGGGTTTCCGCGCTCCCAGCATCCAGGGCCGCCTGCTCTTCGGTGACGAGGTTTCCATAGCCGGGACGGAAACGATACACTCCATCGAAGGCGGGGCCAAAATGCGCCTGTGGGACGGGCGGCTCCACCTCGACCTGTCTGCGTTCCACTACCGGCTGTGGAACCAGCAACTCACCGCCGTGGGCGGCGAGACCAACTTCAACCGGCTGGTCAACGCGGACAGAACTCTGGGACGGGGTTTCGAGGCGGAGGTGGCCCTTGCGCCGCCGGGCGGGATACAGATCACGGGCGGCCTGAGTTACAATCATACCCGAATAGACGACAAGAAACTCGCCGTGCAGCCCTGCGGCGCGCCGTGCACCGTGCTCGATCCACCGGGTCCGGAGCCCGGTACGGTCCTGATCGACGGCAACGGGCTACCCCAGGCGCCTCGATGGATCGCGGACGCGGCCCTGCGCTATCCGGTGGCCCTGCCGGGCGGGTCCTTTCTCATAGCCTCCGCCGACCTGGCCTACCGCAGCGCGGTGCGCTTCTTTCTCTACGAATCCGTGGAATTCCAGGACGACCGGCTGCTGGAATGCGGCGTGCGCCTTTCCTATCTGGTGGGGAACAGCGGGACGGAGATCTCCCTGGTCGGCCGAAACGTCTTCGATGACGTATCGCTCACCGGCGGCATCGATTTCAACAACCTGACCGGTTTCGTCAACGAACCGCCTTACTGGGGCGTGGAACTTGCGCGCCATTTCTGAAGCGATCCCTCGGGTTCCGGGGACGCTTTATTCCCTTGACACCGGACACGAAATCGGACACGTATTAAAGTTCCATATTGTTAAATAAATGTTGGCTGGTTATTATGGTTTCAGATAAATCCCTCAGGGATGACAGGGACACCAGCGGCACACACGAAATCCGAACAACGACCGGGGAGAGACGATGTTAAGATTCGCGGAAGAGATCATGCTGCTCATGCTCGACGACGACGGGAAATTCGTGGGCGTGCCCGACCGTCTGTTACGATACGGTCTCGCCGGTGGCGTGTTGATGGACCTCGCTCTCGAAAACCGTATCGATACCGATGTCGACAAGCTGGTCCTCGTGGACTCGAAACCCCTGGGAGACAATCTTCTCGACCCCGTGCTGGCGGATATCGCGGCGTCATCCGAAACGCACGGGGCGCGGTACTGGATCGAGCACGTCGTCGACCGCGCCGAAGACATCCGGGAGACGGCCATCGACCGGCTCGTCGAACGGGGAATCCTGAAAAAGGAAGAAGGCCAGTTCCTGTGGGTATTCCGGTCGCGGCGCTATCCGATCATCGATGGAACGGCCGAGCGTGAAGTCAAGCTACGTATCATGGAAGTGCTGTTCAGCGATATGATACCCAGTCCGCGCGACGTCGTGATCATCAACCTCGCCCACGCGTGCAACCTCTTCAAAGAGATCCTGTCTGCGCGGGAACTCGCCCAGGCCTCCGATCGCATCGATCAGGTGCGCAAGCTGGACCTCATCGGCCAGGCCATGTCCAGGGCGATCTCGGACATCGAACTGTCCCTCACCCTCGCGGTGGAACGCGGCTACTATATGTGAGGAACGAAGGTATTGTGCGCGACGGGCCGGTCACCGGACTACCTGCCGTGGCACCGCTTGTACTTCAGGCCGCTTCCGCACGGACAGGGGTCGTTTCTCCCCACCGATTTGAATGCCTTCTGCCTTCTGAGCTCGACTTCCTGCCGGCGGATGTACGTCATCACGTTGGCGGGGGCCCGCCTGTGGCGCAGTTCGTTGGCCATGAACCGCATGGGGCCGTCGATGTGGTGGAAGAAGGCCTTGTACCCCTCGCAAAGGTAGTTCAGGCCCGGTTCGCCGTCGGGCGTCGTGATGATGCGGTTCTTCGGACATCCTCCGTTGCAGATGAACCGCACGTCGCATGACAGGCAGTACTGCGGCAGCGTGTCCAGCTTGGCCTGCCCGAAGGCCCGTTGCTGCTCGGACTGGACCATCTCCATCATGGGAATCTCGGTGATGTTGCCCAGCAAGTAATCCGGTTCGACGTAGTGGTCGCAGGCGTAGAGATCCCCGTTGTGCTCCAGGGCCAGGGCATCGCCGCAGGTCTCCATGAAAATGCACAGCCCCGGGCTCTGGCCGGACCAGGCGGCGAGCGACACGTCGAAGATCTGCACGTACATTTTCCCCACGTCCCGGCGCACCCATTCGTCGAAAATCCGGATCAGGAACCGGCCGTACTGCTTCCCCGTCACCGACCGCTTCGTAACCTCGGTGCCTTCCTGGTACCCGGTCTCATTGTCCCGCTCCACGATGGGGATGAACTGCAGGAACCGCGTCTTCACCACGTCCCGCATGAAGCGATAGACTTCGACGGGATGTTCCGCGTTCGCCGCGTGCACCGTGGTCAGGATGTTGAACTCGACCTCATGGACCTGCATCATCTCCGCCGCGCCCATCACCGCGTCGAAGGTCGGCTTGCCGCCCTTGTCGACCCGGTAGGCGTCGTGTAGCGCTTTGGGGCCGTCGAGGCTCAGGCCGATCAGGAAGTCGTTTTCGTGGAAGAAACGGCACCAGTCCGCGTCGAGGAGCGTGCCGTTGGTTTGCAGGGAGTTGTAGATACGCGTGTCGGGTTTCTGGAACTTCTTCTGGAACTCGACGGCCTTTCGGAAGAACTCGAGGCCCATGAGGGTGGGCTCTCCGCCCTGCCAGGCGAAGGTGACTTCCGGCACCTGCTGGGCTTCGATATACTGCCTGGTGTATTCCTCGAGCAGGTCGTCGGACATGCGGAACCCGCTGCCGGGATACAGATCCTCCTTGGCGAGGAAGTAGCAGTACTTGCAGTCGAGGTTGCAGATGGCCCCCCGGGGTTTCATCATCACGTGAAACGCCGGGACCGGGACCGGATCTCCTCCGGCCGAGGGCATGGACGATGCCGGGACCGCGGTGGTTGCGTCGACTGGGTTCACGGTGTTTCCTGGGCCTTTTCGTTCCTGCGGATACGGACCTGTCGCCGGCCGCGCCGGATCCACGGATCCAGTACGTCACGCGGATGAACGGGAAACCCCCGCACGCCCCGCGACCGGTCGAACTGGTAGATACGGGAGGCCTTCCACTTTGTGTAGGGAAAGGACCGCAGGCGGTCACCATCCAGGGCGTCGGTGGCGCCAGGATGACCGCAAGCCTGCACGCCCCGCCGGTACAGATCGTCGGCGACGTCCCGGTCGGACGCGGCCCGGTTCGTTACTTCGGCCGGGTCTTCGGCGGTGTTGAACAGCTGTACCCTGGCGCCGTTAGCAAGGTAAATATACTTCCATTCGCCGCTTCGTACCATGATTTTGAACCGGTCCGTCCCCGGTTCGCCGTAATACCCGAAGAGGGTTTCCCTCGGCGCGGCGCCTCCATCCAGCACGCCGAGCACGTCCACCCCGTCGCGAACCTGGGTCCAGCCGGCGGCGTGGGTGGCAATGGCGAAGAGATCGGTCAGACAAACGAGGTCGTCTCGCCGAACGTCCCTCGGCAGGCGGTCCGGCCAGCTTACCAGGAAGGGCACGCGTGCCGAGACGTCGAAGAAACTCTCCTTCTGCCACGCGGTATGATCCCCGAGGTGGTCGCCGTGGTCCGAGAAGAAGCAGATGATCGTGTTGTCGGCGTCCTCGCGGGCCTCGACGGCGTCCAGGATCCTTCCCAGGCAATCGTCGATATAGGTGATCTCTCCGTAGTAACGGGCCTTGAGCACGCGGGTCAGCGCATCGTTGATTTCATCCGCCCAGATGATCCGGTTCATGAAGGGAATCTGCTCGTCCAGGTGGTCCACGTCCTGGTCGCCGCACACGGGTCCCGGCATGCGGTCGGGGTCGTAGATCCGGTTGAAGGGCACGGGCGGCGCGAAGGGCGGATGGGGACCAATGAAGGACACGAAACCGAAATACGGCCGGTCATCGGACGCGCTCAGCGCCTCAATCGCGCGGTCAGCGGCCCAGGACTCCACGGTCAGGTGGGCGGGCAGCGGGCTTGCCTGGGGCATGTAGTACATCTCGGTCCGCTCCCCCATGAGCGCCTCGATATAGTCGAAATCCGGATGCTCGCGGGCGATCCAGCCCGCGTAGGTGTCTCCGCGCCGCTGCTCCTCGCTTCCATAGAGTTCCTCGCTGTGGAGCTGGGACGCATAACCCACGTCCTCGTTCCACGGGAAGGTGTGGAACTTCCCCACGCCGAAGGTCCGGTAGCCCGCGGCCGATAGGGTACGGGCGAGATAGTCCCCGCACCGGCCCTCGAGCGTATCGGCCTGGCCGGGCACGGGCGCGGACCGGCCGTTGCTGAATACGCGGGTCGTGGGCGGATCGCATCCCGTTCGGATGGTCGTCCGCGCCGCCACGCACACGGGACAGGTCGAGTAGCCCTGGGTAAACGACACGCCGCGCCGTACGAGGCGGTCCATGTTGGGGGTGTAAATACGCTCGTTACCCAGTGCGGCGATCGTATCGAAACGCTGCTGGTCCGTCATGATGAAGAGTATGTTGGGACGGGTCATCGGATTTCCTCCTGACGGGCCTGCCGCCAGATGCGGCCAACCGCGTCCAGCTTCTCGTCGCTCAGGTACCCGTACCGGTTGATCCACACGCCGTCGGCCGGACTCTCCGCCACCACCCGGAAACGCCGGACGAAATCGTGGTGGGGACCGTAACCATGCATGAGCGGCGTGACGAGCGCGCGCCCGTTCACCTCTGCGCAGACCTGCTTGATCCGCCGCCGCTGGGCGTTATCGGGGATCGGATGGGGCTCGTCGGGACCGGGATACCCGTAATCGTCGATCCGGGTGGCCGTGATTTCGTCTCCGAGGTCGAAGAGATGGGCGAGCGCGCGCACCAGGAGCCGTTCGTCCAGACCGGGATTGTGTTCCAGCAGCACCTTTCCCCAGAACTCCACCATCACCGACCAGTGCATGGTATACAGCTTGGGGGAAACGGCGTCGCAGGTCTCCGGCGCCACGCGGAAATCGAAACCGGTCCACAGGGTGAGGGGCGTCATGAAGGCGTTGGCCGAAAGCTCCATTTCCGGACCGCCGTGCGTCGTGATTACGGACCTCCAGTGCAGCAACAGGTCGCCTGACAGGGCGGATTTAAGGCGCAGCCACTCCACGAATCCGGGGAAGGACCGGAAGATGGCGGGCAACGTCGACGCACCCCGGCCGGGTCCGCTGAAGTCGAGCAGGTCCCGGTTTTCGAGCCGTCCGTGCAGGTAGTCGTAGGCCGCAAGTACGTCCCGATGGATAACCTCGTAGTCGAACTGGTTTTCCGAGGCCCATCGCGCCACCTGGGGATTGAAATCCTGGAACGCCTCGTCCAGCTTGTAACAGGGGTATTCGGGCCAGTCCGGCCGAAAGCCGGTTACGCGGGGATACTGTTCGAGCAGGTCCCGCACGTAGGCATCGATGTAAGCCCGGATCGCTTCGCTGGCCAGGCAACCCGTGTCGGCCATGCGATCCGGCAGTTGCCCGTCCGGCCTCCGCGGCCGGTCCTCATCCGACAGTCCCGGCGGCGTCGCACCGCTCAGTTGCAGATAGACCTTGAGCCCGCGGTCCAGCGCCGCGTCGATGAACCGTTCGATCAGGTCGCCGTGGGCGTCCGTCAGTTCGTTGGGTTTTCGGGGCTTGTACGGGGCATCGCCATAGTACGACAGGCGGGGCCGGTAGCTCGGTGCGCTCCGGACCCAGAGCGAACGCCGGCCCCAGAGCGGCCGGTCGAAGAGGCGTGGACTGCTGCCGGCGTCGCTGGGCGGCTGGAAGGAACCGACACCTTCCTCGGACGGCGCGGTCACCGTGGGATTCACCGCTACGGCCGTGGCGCCCGCCCGGTCCACCAGGTTGTCCAGCACGGCCTCCACCCCTTCGTTCAGGATGAAATCGGCCAGGACGGTGATGCCCAGCAGTCGCTTTTCGTTCATATTTCACCGGTGGGTCGGCATTCATCTGTCATGGTTGGATCGCCGATCGGCATTCAGTCGTCGGACGTCTTTCGGATGTCGGATGCCCTTCAGTCGGCGGTCGTCATTCAGCCGTTTGACGCCATGGACTCGAGCTGCGACTCGACGAATCGGTCCGCCCGGTCGTCCTCAGCCTCGGGATCGCAGATCGTGCGGAGTTCCCTATCCAGATCGGCAGCGACCGCCGGGTAGGCTTCGTACACGTTGTTCAATTCATCCGGATCGTGTTCCAGGTCGAACAACTGGTGGGGCGCACCGACGTGATGGATGTATTTCCACTTGCCCCTGCGGATCATGAAGGCGCTGTGCCTCGCCCCGTGGCCATGGTATTCCGAGAACACCGCGCGCTGTTCATCAACCGCGGGCAGGTGTTGCAGCGGAGTACCCGCCCAGTCTGCCGGCCGTTCGGCGCCGGTAGACGCGAAGAGGCTCGCCTGGACGTCGTGGAGGTCCACGGGCGTCGACGCCCTCAGCCCGGTTGGGAAATCGGGTCCCGCCGCGATGCAGGGGACTCGGCTCGCGTCTTCGTAGAGGGAGCATTTCCACCACATTCCGAACTTTCCGAGCATCTCCCCATGGTCGGACGTGTAGATCACATTGGTGTCATCGTACAGCCCCGCTGCCTGCAGCGCCTCGACCAGCCGCGCCAGTTGCCGGTCCACGAAGGTCACGCAGGCAAGATAACCCCTCCGCTGGCCCCGTACCTGGTCCTCGGTGAACCGGTCCGTCTGGAAATGTTCGCGCACTTCAAGGGCCCGGGGGTGGGCGGCCGTTTCCTCTTCGACCCCAAATACCGGAAGATCGCCGCCCTGGGGATAGAGATCCCACAGCTCCTGCGAGGTGTAGTGGGGGAAATGGGGATGGATGATGTTTACCGTGAGCGTCCAGGGCATTCCCAGCGAAGGCGCGACATTCGTCAGCCAGTCAATGGCGGCGTCGACGCGTTCAAGATCGAGGTTGAGATGCGTTTCCTTCACCCCGAACTGCGCGGCCCGTTCCGCGGCGGCCTGTCGAATCCGGAAAGGCCGGCGGCCGATTTCCGGGTCCCCGGCGCCCGTTTTCTCCGAGGCGCGCAGCGTTTCCCGGAAGCCCAGGTCGCCGCTCGGCGCGTAGACGTGCGTCTTGCCTGCGTGCACGGAATGCACACCCTGTTCCGCCAGCGCCCGGCCGTAGGTGGGGATATCCGGATCGACGCCGATCGTGCAGTTGGAGTAGGTCTGGATCTCATGGACCCTTCGCCCCGACATGAAGGCCGATCTGCTGGGCGTGCACAGTGGGGAGGGGCAGTACGCATTCTCGTAGGTGACGCCGTTCGCCGCCAGCCGGTTCATGGCGGGGGTCTGAACGTACGGATGACCGTAGACCGAGGAATAAAACGGATTGTGCTCGTCGGAGATGAGCAGGAGGACATTGGCCATGAAGGACCCTACTTCCCGTCGAGGAAAGCCTTCAGGGGCACGTCTTCGTCTTCCGGAAGATAGTAGCTGAGGGCGTCTCCCACCTCGCCGATAAGCTGTTTTTGCAACGGCGAGCAGCGGTCCACGAGGGACTTCGGCATCTGGATGTAATCCATGGGCTTGACCCAGCGGTAGGCGTACCCCATGAAGACGGTCCGCCGGTCGTGCCCGCACCAGTTATGCCCGATGCTGTGGAAGGTACGCTGTTCGAACATGAAAGCGCTGCCCGCGGGCAGGGTCATCTGGATGGCGCCGTAGGGCCAGCCCGTGGCCGGGTCCCTGGGCGGCTCGCCGGTGATCCGGTTGCTGCCGGGCACCAGCGCCGTAGCGCCGGAGGCGGGGTCCGTCTGGTCGCTCAGCACGTAGGCGATCTTGAGCAGAATGCGGGGATGAGGTTCCTGCATTTCGACGAAGGACCGGCCGCCGTCCCGGTGCATGCCGTGCCCGCGCTTGGAATCCTCCGACGGCTCCTCCCCCGACGGCAGGACGATGAGCTGGGAGGTGATCATCTGGATGTTCCAGCTGAGCGCGCCCCAGGCCAGAGGGACGGTCGATGGCCAGTCGAGCAGTTGCAGGAAGGCGTCGTGGGTAATAATGCAATTTCGAATGTTCAGATCGCCGTTTTTCCCCAGCGTGCCTTCTTTCCGGTGCCGGTCGTACACTTCATCGACGGCTTCGTTCAATTCCGCGACGACAGTGGAAGGAAGGGCGTCTTCGATGACCAGGTAGCCGTACTGGTCGAAGTGGTCCCGCTGTTCGTCGGTTATCACGGTGTACTGGTGCCTGTTATCCATGTCAGTAATCGATCCTCCGGTCTCAGCGTGCATATCGCCGGGGCGTCTCAGTAGTCGATGCGCCGGCCGCTGTCCACGGCCTCCTGGCCGATGTAAAGGTCGTAGTACGTGTTCGCGTTCCGGTAATTGGGGAAGTTGCCCCACCGGTCTTCACGGAAACCCTTCAGCCAAGGCTTGCGTAACTGGTAGGTCTTGACATGCCACAGGAAGACGGCCGCAGCCTCGGAGGCGAGTATCCCCTCGGCCTCGTCGTACATCGCCAGGCGTGCCTCGTGGTTCAGGTCTCCGGCGGCCGCGTCGATCAGACGGTCGAATTCCGGATTCAGCCAGTCGTGGCGCGTGTAACCTTTGGGCTGTGAACGCCAGATGATGCCCAGCATGCTGTGGGGATCGGGGAAGTCGTAGTTGAACCCGATTATGCTCATGGGAAACTCCCAGTTGTACATAGCCGACCGGTACGCCGCGCCTTCCGTGTTCCGGATATCGATCTGGATATTCAGGTTCTCCTTGAGCATCTCCTGGATCGCCTGGGACGCCTGGCTGATGGCGGAAGCGGGGGTGGCGTCGGCGAGCCAGAGATCCATCCGCGGGAAACCCCTGCCGTCCGGATAGCCGGCTTCGGCGAGCAGCTGGCGGGCGAGGTCCACGTCGAACCGCTGGTGGTCCCTGTACTTGTCACCCACGTAGCCGGGGAAATGAAGCGGCAGCATGGTGTAGGCGGGGATCATCATGCCCTGGAGAATCGTCTCGTTCAGCGACACCTGGTCGATGGCGTGGGCGAAGGCCTGGCGGACCTTGAGGTTGTCGAAAGGGGGCTCACGCGTCCGGAAGAACAGGTAGATCGTCGTAAACTGGTCGTAGGACCACGCCGGTTCGCTCCACTCCGGGTCGTCGCGCAGGCCGCCGTAGACCATGGGACTGACGTCGATCACGTCGATCTCGTCGTTTTCATAGGGCAGCAGGCCCATGTCGTTCGCCGCGCTGGCCGATCCGACCATGGCGTTGAATATGCGGACGATCTGGCGGAGATGTCCGGGATTGGAGCCCGTGTAATGAGGGTTCAGGCCGAAAGTCATGTACTGGCCCGTTTTCCACGTCTCGAGCTGGAAGGGGCCGTTGGTCAGGCAGGTGCCGGCAAGCGCCCACTGATCCCCGTATTTCTCCACCTGCCAGGGCGGGACGGGCGCGGAAGTAAGGTAGGCGGTGATATGGGGCAGGAAGGCGCAGGACTGCTCCGTCTCGATGACCAGGGTGTAGTCATCCAGGGCCCGGACGCCCACGGTGTCTACGTCGTCCGTTTCCCGCTGGTTGTAGGCCCGGGCGCCCTTGATGTCGTAATAGAGAAAGGCATAGACGTTGCCGGCGTTGGGATGGAGAAACCGCTTGAAGGTGTATTCGAAATCGTGGGCCGTGACGGGCCGGCCATCGCTCCACCGGCCGTCCCGGCGCAGGTGAAAGGTCCAGGTCTTGCCGTCCTCGGAGGGTTCCCACGACTGAGCGGCGCCGGGAATCAGCTCCCCGTTCAGTCCGAACATGACGAGCCGCTCGAAGTGGAATTCGCTTCCGCCCGCCACGTAGATCGAGACGCCCTGGTCCATGCTCTTGGGTTCCGCGGCCATGTACCGGAACACCTGGTACTCGAGGGGCGCGGCGTCATCGGGCAGGCGCTCCATCAGCGCGGCGTGGGCCGCCTCCTTCATTTCCGCGGTCTGGCCGAAGAACAGCGCGGGAGCGCTATCGTCGACATCGTCCGGTGCCGGCTGGCCGCCGCAGTTCACTGACCACAGTGCGAAGGCGAACAGGAGCGTCGCCGGGAAACGTCGCAGGACTAGCGTCTTCTTCATGATCTTTCCATCCTAAGCTTCGGGCGGATGGTTACGTCTGCCTATGCGCCGGGCGGATCGATCCCCAGGCGGGTGAACTGTTCCGGCATGGCCTCGCAGGCCTGCAGATGCCGGGCGATCCGTTCTGTGAACCGGGCTTCCAGCGCCGGATCTTCTATGGGGTGCTGCTGCGCGGGGTCCTCCACCACGTCGAAAAGCTGGTTCCGCCCCGCGTAGGACGCTTCGTCGGGGTGGTGCCGCGGGACCTTCCCGTCGATGGGGATCTTGTACAACGGGAGGTTGTAGGTGTGGCCGAAGTACCGGCCCGTTTCGACCCGGTCGTACACCTCCCTGGGATACCAGCGGTTCAAACCGCCCGTGGGCATGGCCGTGTACGCGTACAGCGGTCCCGCGTCTTCGTTGACCGGGTTGCGCATGTACACGAACTTCCCGTCCGTTAAGTTCATGGCCATTCCGAAATAACCGAAGATCCCGTCCTCCCGGACGCCGTCGCCGTCCAGCACCTTTCGCAGGGACCGACCCTGGACGTGGGGCGGCGCCGGGGTATCGAAATAGTCGAGAAAGGTCGGCATCAGGTCGATGGTCTGCGTGAGCGCTCCGGTGCGCGTGCCGGCCCGCTCGTTGCCGGGCAGGCTCGCGATCAGCGGTATCCGGACGATCTCGTTGTACAGGGGCATGATGTTCTTCATCCAGAAGTCATGCTCCGCCAGCATGGTCCCGTGGTCCGTGGTGAACACGACCAGCGTGTCGTCCCACAGTCCCAGGTCGTCGAGCGTGTCGAATATCCTGCCCACCCAGTGGTCCGTCATCGTGAGCAGCCCGGCGTAGCACTTCCGGATGTGTTCGACCGCCTCAGGGGATTCGTGGACCTCGTCGTAGCTGGGCCAGTCGTAGAACGGTCCGTCGTAGTCGTCGCCGTACATGGCCCGGTATTTCTCGGTGCAGTAGAAGGGTTCGTGAGGATCGAAGATCTCGACCTGCAGGAACCAGTCGTCGGACGCCCGGTTCGTCTTCAGCCAATCGATGGCCGCCTGCGCGGTCTTCGGACCGGAAAAATCCTCTTCGCGCTGCTGCAGTTTGCGGTTGCCGTAATTCTGCTGGCTGAGTTGCCCCAGGTGGTCGGGCAGCGCCATGCGGTCCACGTGGGACGCCCACCAGTCGTTCTCCTGGCCGCGGAAGAAGTCCCAGGTGTTGAACGCCGTGTGATAGTTCTCGCCCCCGAGTTCGAAGTAGTGGTAATGATCGGTCAGCAGGTGGGTGAAGACGTCATGCTTCCGCAACTCGCCCGGCAGCGTATCGTCGTAGGGTTCGATGGGGCCCCAGCCCCGGTAGATGAAGTTGTACCGCCCGGTCATGAACTCTCGCCGCGCGGGCATGCAGGGCAGCGATCCAACCCAGTGGTTGTCGAAAACGACACCCCGTTCGGCCAGGCGGTCCAGTGCGGGCGTATGCACCCAGTCGTTACCGTAGGTCGAAAGGTAATCCCGGCGAACGGTATCAAGCACGATAAATACGCATTTCATTATTCGTCTTCTTTCTTGCCGTAACTATGTCCGCCCAGGATCGCCTTGATGTCGTCGGCGGACCGGGCGCGTTCGAAGGCATCGATGCGTGCTTCTTCCTCCTCCGCCAGCGCCGTGGCGTTCTCGAGCACCGCGTCCATCCTGTCGGCGGGAAACTTGCACGCGCCGTTCTCGTCCATGTGGATGATCTCGCCCGGCGCCACGTCCATGCCGCCCACGGATACGGGGACGTTCACCGCGTGCACGGCCTGGTCTCCGTGGCCCGGCGTAACGCCGCTGAGCAGGTACTGGACCTTCATCGGCCGGATCTCGTGTATGTCCCGCGACGGTCCGTTGGATACCACGCCCACGCAGCCCACGGCCTTTGCGGAAGCCGTCATGTTTCCGCCCGCCAATCCCACTTTTCCGGCGATCTCCTCGGGGAAATTCTGCCGGATCACGAGAATCGTCGGCCCGGGAGATTCGTCCAGGGCGTCGATGACATCGATGAAGGAGAGGTTCTTGAAACCCGGCTCGGGCAGGCCGAAGACGCAGGTGACGGCGTAGCCCACGGTGCGCCCGAGTTCGGGATACATGCACTTTATGGATTGGTCCGTATACCAGTTCACCGCCCACGGGTTGTAGAGACCGAGGCAGAGGGGATGGGTGGGATAGGTGGCCACCACGTTGGTGATCGTAGGGGTGTCGAACTGTTTCAGTGCCTCCAGCGTCTCCTGCGGGGACCGCGTGGGCATGCATCGCTCCTTCCGGGGTGCGTGCGGAGAAAGGTAGGAAATCGAACTGTCAAATCGGTCCGTCAAATCGGTGGAATGAACCCGGTGAATATGGTCCTGATTCGACAGGGTGTCAAGCCGGTAATCGGTCCCGTCGGGCGCGGTGGTTCGACTGCGTATCCAGTCGGTTGTCCAGCCGGCAGCCGGCCCCCGGTCGGTCGAATGACATAATAAGCCCGGCGGCCGGATCCACACGCGTCATTCGGACGATCCGGTCTGGAGAGACCGCTGCCACAGGGCCGTTGAGTAGAACTCGTATGACGCGGCCTTGTCGGGGACATCGACGAGATGGACCGTAAAGCGGCACGGCACTCCGTTGTCCGGCAGGTAGTCCCTGAAGAAGCTGCTATACGCCCGGGCGTACGCTTCCTTCAGCCGATCCTGCTCGGCGGCGTATCCCACCGGGTCCACGAGGGGATTCGGCGACTTGGGCTGGCACCCGAAGGCGTGCACTTCGATGAAGTCGATTTCCTGCAGCGAGTTGCACAGGCCGGCGTCAATCAGCCATTTCTCCCAGCTCTGAAAGACCAGGGGGATCTCCTGGTCCGGTTCCATCGAGATCAGTTCATCCCGCTCCAGCACACCCTTGGCGGAATAGCCGCCCGTGAGACCGGCGAAGTAGATCTTCAGGTCCCCATCCGGCTGTGCTTCCGTAACCAGGGCCGACAGCACCGGGTTTTCGCCGTGGTAATAGTAGGTCAGCTTGCCGCGCTTTTTGATGTTGAAGGCCATTGATACTCCTTTTGTAAGTTCAGGTTTCTCAGGATCTCTCGCATGCGGTTCACCGTGTTAAGGGAAGGCAGCATCGTCAGGATAATCTACTGCGCGTGTCAAGGTCGATCAGGTTTCGATATCGACTCCGAAAAACGGGCAGTTTCGGTCAATTGTCGAGGTCATTATGGTCTTTGGTCTATACGATCTCGCGACTCATTATGGTCTTTGGCTGCTCGGTCTCGCCATGTATATTCCAATCCCTCGCGGTCGATGGATTCCACGGGTCTCGCAGGCGTGCGATGTCATGCGACCGTGGGTTCGGTGTCGATACAAAGTAGAAATCATCATGAACCAGTCCATCCCTTTTAAAAAGGACCTCTTGCTGGTCGGCGGCGGCCATTCACACGTACAGGTCATCCGCATGCTGGCCATGAAAAAGGCCCTGGGCGGCATCCGCGTCACGCTCATCTCGGACGAGTCCACCGTCTGCTATTCCGGCATGCTGCCCGGTTGCCTGGCCGGCCTGTACCGGCCCGACGAGATGGAAATGGAATTGAGGCCGCTATGCACCTGGGCGGGCATCCGGTTCGTCCGGGCCCGGGTAGCCGGCCTCGATCCGGACCTCCAGCAGGTTTACTTCGACAACGGCCGACCACCCCTTGCCTACGATGCCCTTTCGATCAACGTCGGTTCCATTCCACGGGGCATGGACACCCCGGGGGTGCGGGAACACGCCGTGCCCACGAGGCCGCTCGGCCTGCTGCTGAAGCGGGTTCACGAGTTCGAGGAAAACCACCGGAGCGACGGCGGGCCATTACGGATCGTCATCGCGGGAGGCGGCGCGGCGGGGGTGGAACTGGCCTTCGCCATGCACTCGAGATGGGGAGCGAGATTCGCGCCCGTCCGGATCACTCTCGTGGATTCGCAGACGACTTTGCTGACCGGGCACCGCCCCCGTGTCGCTGCGATCATCGGGCGGTACCTCGAAGAAAAGGGGATCGCCTGCCTGACCGGCCTGCGGGTCATGGGCGTGGATAAAACGGGCGTCCATTTCGAAGATCATCCGTCCCTGCCCTGCGACTTCCTGCTCTGGGCAACGGGCGGAGCGCCGCCCGGTCTGTTGAAGGATACAAACCTGGAGACCAGCGGCGCCGGGTTCATCCGCGTCCGGCCCACCCTGCAGGCCATGGGTTACGACAACGTATTCGCGGCGGGCGACTGTATCGAATTTCCTTCCCGTTCCCTGCCCAAATCGGGG
Organism: Gemmatimonadota bacterium; assembly: GCA_009841265.1. Lineage (NCBI taxonomy): Bacteria > Pseudomonadati > Gemmatimonadota > Gemmatimonadota bacterium. The sequence continues at coordinate 1,235,305 of VXMB01000009.1, forward strand.
GTCTACGCGGTCCGGGAGGGACCGGTCCTGGCCCGAAACATCCATGCCTGGCTCGAGCACCGATCCCTGGTTCCCTACAGACCCCAGGGTTTCGCGCTCGCGCTGCTCATGACCGGGACGCGGAACGCCGTCGCGAGCCGGCGCCACGCCTCCTTCCACGGCCACTGGGTGTGGCGGCTGAAGAACTGGATCGATCGGCGCTGGATGCGGAAATTCGACCCCGCCCTGCTGCCGCCCATGGACCCGTCCGGCGGTGCGCCGCCCACCCGCGAGGCGCCGTCCACCAGCGATACCCCGCCCGTCGGTGAAGAAGCCGGCGGAGTACCTGAAGTGTCGGCCATGCGCTGCGCCGGGTGCGGTGCCAAGGTCGGTTCGTCCGTGTTGACCGGGGTGCTCGACGAACTAGAAGTATTCCACCGCGAGGACGTGCGAATCGGCCTGCACGACGCCGACGACGCGGCGTTGCTGGAGATCCCTCCCGGCCGGTCGCTGGTGCAGACGGTGGATGGCTTCCGGGCCTTTACCGGCGACCTGCACCTCTTCGGACGCATCGCTTTGGTCCATGCCGCGTCCGATCTGTACGCCATGGGAGCCGAACCCCATTCCGCACTGGTTGCGGTCACGCTGCCCTACGCGGAAAAACCCCTCGTGGCGAACGACCTGAGACAGCTCATGGGCGGCATCGCGGAAGAAGCCCGGCGCCTCGGGGTCACCCTCCTCGGCGGGCATACAAGCGAAGGGACGGAGACGGCGGTCAGCGTAACCATGAACGGCCTGATCGACAGCGAAGCCGTATTCAGGAAGGGCGGGATGCGTCCAGGCGACGGACTCGTGCTGGCCAAGCCCGTCGGCACGGGCGTCATCCTGGCGGCCGACATGCACCTCAAGGCCAGGGGAAGCTGGGTCGACGAAGTCTTCGAGGGCATGCTGCGGTCCAACGCGGAGGCGGCGAGGATCCTCGCCCTGGCCGGCATTCCTTCCGTCACCGACGTGACCGGCTTCGGCCTGGCGGGGCACCTGGTCGAAATGCTCGAGGCCAGCGGCACGGGCGCGGAGATCGAGATCGCTGGTATACCGCTCTATGCCGGCGCGGCGGATTGTGTGGCCGCCGGTGTGGAAAGTACCCTGGCGCCGTCCAACAGGGAACATTTGCAAAAGAGATGGCAGGTGGAGTCGCGACCTGGCACGGCGGACACTGCGGAGCCTGGTGTATTCGACAGGCGGGACGCCCTCCTCTTCGACCCCCAGACATCGGGCGGTCTGCTGGCCGGCGTGCCTCCCTCCCGTATCGACGAGGTAGTTATGAGACTACGGGACGCCGGTTACGTGCAGGCAGCCTGCATCGGACGGGTGACCGACCGGAAACGGCACCTGAAGATCCGCTGAGCCCTCAGCGGCCCCGTCAGGGCAGGTCACACACGATCTTGCCGATATGCCGTTGTGATTCGAGGTAGTCGTAGGCCGCGGGCACTTCATCGAAGGAAAACACGCGGTCGATGCAGGGCCTGAGTCCCGACGCTTCGCAGGCTCTTGACAGATCGCGCAGGTCTTCGGTGGAGGAAGTGTAGATCCCTCGTATCTGAATTTGCCGGCCGATGATATCGAAGGGGTTGAGGCGGGTTTCGAATCCGTCCAGGATGCCGACGAGAGATATCCGGGCGTGCAGCGCGCAGGCTTTCAGGGACTTCGCGAAGGTCTGACCGCCCGCCACGTCCACGATCAGGTCGACCCCGCCGCCGCCGGTGAAGATACGTACCTGGTCCGGCCAGCCTTCGTCCCGGTAGTCGAAGGTCTCCAGCACGCCGAACTCTTCCTTCATCCGGCGGGCTTTCTCTTCGGATGACGTGGTCAATAACGCTTGCGCCCCAGTAAGTTCCGAGAGTTGTGCGGCGAACACGGATACCCCGCCGGTGCCGTGAAGCAGGACCCATTCCCCGGCCTGCAATCGACCCTGAGATACGACCGAAGCCCAGGCGGTCAGTCCGGCGATGGGCAACGTCGCGCCTTCGTGGTAGGAGAAGTGGGACGGCATCGCAACCAGGGCGTCCGCGGGATACACCACTTGCTCGCACAGTACGCCGTCCACGCCGCCCGCGCCCACCAGGGTCTTCATCCCATCGGGCGTAAGTCTACCGGCGGGCCAGCGAAGGAACGGCGCGTTCACGACCCGGTCGCCCGATCGTATCGTCGAGACGCCAGGCCCCGTTTTCAACACGTCGCCCGCCATGTCGGACCCGGCGACGAACCACCCCTCGAATGGTTTGCCGTACCGGCCCCGGGCGACCATGAGGTCCCGGTAGTTGAGCGATACGGACCGGACCCTGACCAGTACCTCTCCGGGTCCGGGTTCCTCCGGTTCCGCCAGATCGGCCAGGCGAAGCTGGTTGTGGTCAATCACGTATGCGCGCATGGGTGCAATCCTTCATCTATTCCTTCACTATACCCTTCAATCGTGGTTGTTGACCTATCGCGATTATTGACCTATCGCGATAATTGACGGCCTTTTCAACACATCGTACCATAATCAATTTTCCACGCGACCGCGAAAATGGCAATTGATAAATACCCCGTGAATTCGTATGCTTAAGGCGACGCACACGCCTTCGATCGGCGTGTAAAACAAACCGGCCTGCAGAGGAAGTTTCCCATGAGACCAGATGGAATGGCGGTCCGATATATTGGACCGAACTCCGGACAGGCAGAGAGGACCGAACAGCATTGAACGACATTCGCATTTACTTTATCGGTGATTCCTATGTGAACGGTACTGGCGATCCGGCCTATCTCGGCTGGCCGGGCCGGGCCTGTGCCGCGTCGAGGTCAGAAGAGAACGCCATCACCTGTTACAACCTGGGCATACGCGGCGATACGAGCACCGACGTGCTCCGGCGCTGGGAACGGGATGTGGAGGCCCGGCGTCTGATACCTCACGACGGCCGGGTGGTATTCGGATTCGGCGCGAACGACTGCTGGATCGTGGACGGGAAGACGCGCGTGGACCGCGCCGATACCATTCGCAATACCGAGGAGGTTCTGCAACGCGCACAGTCCCTGTTTCCCACGTTGATGGTCGGACCGCCACCCGGGATCGACGCAGACGAACACAGCCGAAGAGTGGAGATTTCCTCGCTCGTCGGCGAAATCGCCGGAAGGGTCGGCGTGCCCTATCTCGAAGTGATCCACGAACTGCATGCCGGCGGTGTCTGGCAGAGCGAAGCGGTTCTTGGCGACCGCGTTCATCCGGCCGATGGCGGTTACTCCGCGCTGGCGGAACTGGTGCTCGCCTGGCCTGCGTGGTGGTTTAGTGAAATTTCCAGTGCACCTTAAAGGAGGTAAACGGTGTCGTTGACCCAGGCACAAATCGACCAGTTCAACGAACAGGGATTTCTCCCTTACGAGGAACTGCTGACGCCGCTGGAGGTCAAAGCGCTGCACCAGCGGCTTGAAGATATCGGCAACGAACGGGTCGATTTTCCGGACGAATACGTACAGATCGAACCGCGCGTGGAACTCGGTGACACGCAGGCCGATCCGGTCCGTTTCAACAACGTGCGCAAGATCTGGAACCTGACGAAGCACGATCCGGTTTTCAAGGAACTAGCCCGGCACCCAAAGATCCTCGGCGTGGTTCGGAGCCTGATCGGCCCCGATCTCAAGATCTACGTGGACCAGACGCTCTGCAAGCCGCCCCGGGTGGGTTCGGCGAAACCGCCTCACCAGGACTCGGCCTACTGGACGAGCATCGATCCGCCCGATCTCGTGATCTGCTGGATCGCCCTGAACGACGCCACCGAGAACAATGGTTGCATGCGGTTCATTTCCGGTTCCCATAAGGCCGGCGTAATCGAGCACAAGCACCTCGAGGACTTTCGCGTCGAGGACGCCCGCGTCGGCTATGAACGGGAGGTCGCCGTTCCGCTGAAGGCTGGAAGTTGCTCGTTCCATCACAGTCTCGCGCTTCACCGCACCGACGCCAATACCAGCGATGACCGGCGCATCGGCCTGACCGTCGCCTACATGGACGCCCATTCGAAGTACATCGGAAACGGCGCCATGCCGGAGTACGACCTGGTGTCCGGTCGGGCTTATGAAGGATGCGTATAGGCTGATATTCGTATTAATACAATGATAATCAATACGATTCGTAATACCTTAAATCATAACATCGCACTGCCAGGAAGCAAGTCGATTACGCTGAGAATCCTGGTGCTCGCGTCGCTGGCCGAGGGAACGACCGAAATCGACGCGCCCTGCGACTGCGACGACACCCGGGAAATGGTGGAATGCCTGGGTGAACTCGGGATCGAGATCCAGGCGAGTGACGACTATCGACGGATGACCGTGGAAGGAAGAGGAGGGCGGTTCGCAGAAGGACCGGTAATCCTTAACCTTGGACTCAGCGGTACTTCCGCCCGTTTCCTGATCGCCCTGTCGGCCCTAAGGACCGACGAAACGCGACTGGCCGGACGGGGCAGCCTGAACGAAAGGCCGAACTCTCCGCTGCTCAATGCCGTGCAACAAATGGGGGGAGTAGCCGAGTCGACCAATGGCGGTTGCCTCCCTGTTACCATACGGGGACCTGATAAGTTCAGGCGCTCGGTCCGGATGAAAGGCGATGTGTCCAGCCAGTTCTTCTCCGCCCTGCTGCAAATCGCACCGGTACTGCCCGACGGCCTTGAGATTCAGGTCGAAGGCGAACTCGTCAGCAAGCCTTACATCGACATTACACTGAACGAAATGCGGACGTTCGGTGTAGACGTGGAGAACGACAACTACCGCAGGTTCCGGGTCGCTCCACAGCGGTACCGTTCGGGACCCCGGTCGGTGGAAGGCGATGCTTCCGCCGGCTCCTATTTCGCGGCGCTCGCCCTGATTCACGGTGGGAAGATGGTCATTGAGAACCTCGGATCCGAATCCCGGCAAGGGGATATCCGTTTCCTGTCCATCTGCGAAAGCCTGGGCGCCCGTGTGAAAATGGACGAGAAAAAGACGGTCATTGAAGGACCGGAAGGTTGCCGCGTACGGCCCATGAAGGGCGTAATCGAATGCGGGGATATTCCGGACGCCGCGCTGACCCTGATCGCCCTATCACCGTTGATTCCGGGTACGACCCGGATAACGGGGATCGGCACGTTGAAGCACAAGGAGTGCGACCGGATCGAATGCCCCGCGGCGGAGTTGCGTAAGATCGGCGTGGCAGTGAAGACGGGGCCGGACTTCATCGAGGTAGGGGAGCTGCTGTCAGGCGCCTTGAACACCACCGAAGATGTTGATATCGAAACCTACCACGACCACCGCATGGCCATGAGTTTCGCCGTGCTGGGCACCCGCCTGGGGAGCCTGAATATCCTCGATCCGGAGGTGGTGGGGAAGACCTATCCGCGCTTCTGGGAAGACCTGGCGCGGATTCGGTAGCCCAGCAGTATACTCTCCCTGGATCTCCGCCGTCAGCGCTCAGGTCCCTTACCGCCGTATATACAGATCCGTAATCGTGGAATTGTCGATGAAGAAGGGTTCCTGGCCCGTGGAGTCCTTTTTCCAGCCCGCCAGCCAGGGTTTGCGGAGCTGCAGGAAGTAGTCGTGGTAGAGGAAGACGCCGCCCACGTCCTCGACCAGGATCCGTTCGGCCTCGTTGTACATCTCGAACCGTCGTTCCTCGTTGGTCTCCCTTGCCGCGTCGTCGACCAGCCGGTCGAACTCCGCGTTCATCCAGTCGTGGCGTCCCGCGCCCACGGGCTGGGAGTGCCAGACCATGCCGAGTAGGTTATGGGGATCGGGGAAATCGTATTGGAAGGGGATCAGGCTGAGGTCGATCCGGTACTGGGCCATGGCCTCGCTGTAGACCCGGGGCTCCATGTTCCGCACGCCCACCCTGAGGCCCAGGTTATTGGACAGCATGCCCGATATCGCTTCGGCCGCCATGATGCGGTTGGGATCGTTGCGAAGCCAGATGTCCACGGAAGGAAAGCCCCGGCCGCCCGGATATCCGGCCTCGGCCAGGATACTGCGCGCCAGATCGGGATCGTACCGCTGGACGTCTTTAAGTTCGTCGCCCGAGTAACCCGGAAAGCCCGGCGGCAGCATGGTGTACGCGGGCAGGGCTGTACCCCGGAGCACGATGTTGCACAGGGCGTCACGATCGATGGCGTGGCTGATGGCCTTTCGCACCCGGTGGTCGCTGAATACGCCTTCGCGCGTTCGGAAGAATAAGTAGAGCGCGTTGAAGTCCATGTACTTGTGCAACTGCCCGTTCAGCACCGGGTCCCCCTCGATCCGGCTGAGGTCGCGCACGTCGATCTGCACCAGGTCCAGCTCGTCGTTCTCGTAGGAAAGCAGTCCGGTGCTTATCCGGCTCCTGAACATGGAATGGATCTCGGACAAATAGCCCTTGATCGGGCCGTTATAGTAGGGATCGAGAGTCATCGTAAGGCGCTCGCCGATGCGCCAGTTCTCCACTTTGTAGGACGAATTGCTGACGACATTCTCGTCCGACGCCCAGCGGGGGCCGAACCGCTCGACCTGCCAGCGGGGGACCGGGATCGACGTGAAGAATGCGGCGATCATGGGCAGGTACGGACAGGGCCCGTCGGTTTCGATCACGAGGGTCATATCGTCCACCGCGTACACGCCGACCGCGTCCGGATCGTCGGTCTGCCCGGTATTGAACGCCCGCGCGCCCTTGATGTTGTAGTAGAAGAAGGCGTAGCCGCTGCCCGACGCGGGATCCAGCATGCGCCTGTAACTGTATTCGAAGTCGTGGGCGGTGACCGGCCGGCCGTCGCTCCACCGGGCGCTGGGCCGCATGTGGAAGGTCCACTTCGTCTGGTCCTCGTTAGCCGTCCAACTCGAGGCCGCGCCCGGGATCACGCGGTTGTTGTGATCCAGCATGGTGAGGCGCTCGAAGAGGAAGACGATGCCCCCCACCTCGTAGATGGCCACGCCGATGTCCAGGTTGGTCGGCTCGTCGTTCAGAAAGCGGAAGACTTGCCGCTCGAGCGGCGCCGCGTCCGCGGGCATGATTCGGCCGACGGCGTTGCGCACCTGGGCGTCCGGGATTCCGGTGTATATCGCAAGTCCGAGCACAGCAAGGCCCAGCACTGTGGTCAATAAAGCTGCAGGTCTCATAGCGGTATTCCTCGCGTCAGGATCGCGCCGCCCGTTCCAGGTTCAGCCACGCCATTTCTTCGGCCGTCAGCTTCGTTTGAAGCGCCTGCAGGTTGGCCCTGATCTCATCGCCGTTTCGGGCGCCGACCAGGGTGTAGATGTTGAGCGGCTGGCTGAGTACGTAAGCCAGGGCGACTTGGGGTATGGACAGGCCCTTTTCGTTCGCCAGTTCTTCGACCCGGTCCAGCCGGTCGAAGTTATCGTCCGTGCAGTAAGCCCGAACGGAACTTTCGTCGAAGAGGCCCTGCTCGGCCAGCGTTTCGTAATTGTCGCGATTCACCCGACCGGAGAAGAACCCGCTGGCGATGCTGGACCAGGTAAACAGCGGCATCTGGTTTTCCAGGTACCACGACCGCGCGTCGGCTCCGTCCTTCCCGCTGATGCTGATACATCCTCTCCAGGGCGGTTCGGCCTGTTCGGCCAGGCTGAAATTCGGACTGCTCACGGTGAAGGGCTGTTGTCCGCTGGTGGCGGCGTACAGGTTCGCCCTTTCGATGCGGTCATGGGTCCAGTTGGATCCACCGATCACGCCCAGGTTGCCCGCGCTGATGTACTGATTGAGCGTATCCATGATGGGGGCGACGGGAACCCTTACGTCGTCGCGATGCAGGAGGTAGAGATCCACGTAGTCCGTATTCAGGCGGGCCAGGGAGTCGTGGAGGTCCGAAGAGATATCATAGGGCGTCACGCGGGCCCGGTCGGCATTCATGTGGCAGCACTTGGTGAGAATGACGATTTCCTGGCGCAGGCCCCGGTCTTCGATCCAGCGGCCCAGCACGCGTTCGCATTCGCCGCCGCCGTACAGGTGGGCGCTGTCGAAGGTATTTATCCCGGCGTCGTACACCTGGTCCAGCAGGTCGAAGCTGTATTCCTCTTCGGCGAAACTCAGCATGATGGTGCCCTGTACCAGACGCGATACGGGCTTGTCGACATTCGCAATGTTGCCGTACTCCATGGGTGCTCCTTGAAACTCGCTAAATACGGTGTTATCCGGAACCATCATTCCATCGGGTACTTCAACCCGATCTCGGTCCGGACGGCGTCCAGCGTCTTCATGATGGCCAGCGTCTCGTCCAGCGGGAGCGCCGGAGTCTCGAGCAGTCCTTCCCGGAGGCAACGTCCCGCTTCCTCGATCTCGTACTTGAATCCGTTCTCCACGCGCGACGGCTCAACCGTTACCGGTTCCTCGCCGTCCGCGTTCAGCGTTGCGGTATAGGTGTCATAGAATGCAGACGGAATGCGGATATTCCCCTGCGTCCCGTGGATGGACACGGCGCCGGGCGTGCTGGTCCGGACGGCGCAGGTCAGCGCGGCCATGGCGCCCGAGTCGTAACGGAAGGCCATGGTGGTCTGCTCATCGACCCCCGTTGCGCCGATGTCCGCCAGCGCCGCGACCCGGTCCGGCTGTTGCCCGTAGACCATCGAAGCCATAGATACAATGTATACACCGATATCCAGGAGGGCGCCCCCGCCCAGTTCGGGATTCAGCAGGCGGCCCTCCGGGTTGAATTCCGCACGGAATCCGAAGTCGGCCATCATATTGCGCACTTCGCCGACGGTACCATCGGTGAGCCATTGGCGTACCTGCACGATGGCCGGCAGGAACCGCGTCCACATGGCCTCCATGAGGAAAAGCCCCCGCTGCCGCGCGCACCGGATCATGGCTTCCGCTTCCGATGCGTTGAGGGCAAAAGGTTTCTCGCAGAGCACAGGCTTGTCCGCGTTCAGGCAGAGCAGCGTATCCCGGCAGTGCATGGGATGGGGGGTAGACACGTAGATCACGTCGATCTCCGGGTCTTCCGCCAGGGACGCGTAGGACGGGTGTCTCCGGGGCACATCGAACTCGTCGCCGAAGGCGTCTGCCGTCCCCTGTGCCCGGGACCCGACGGCCGAAAGCTCGGCATCCGCCACCACCGCGAGCGCTTCGGCGAACTTGTGAGCGATCTTCCCGGTTCCAAGAATACCCCATCGTATGGTTTCAGACATGTTCGCTCCACATTTTGACGTGTTTGATTGGCCTTCCGCTAAAACTGACTCCGATGAGGCGCTTGTTTTTATCGTTCACGTTGCTTCCATCATCATATCTCATTTCGGCGCATACGGCTTGGTCCTTCGTACTCGTCGACTTCCTGCCTTCCCGAATTTCAATCTACAGCTTGAGCTTGTCAACTTCAGATAACCGCAACCGCGCTCCGCGCCGTCTCGTCCCAGTCCGGTTCCGGCGCTGGACGGTCGCTCCAGGCGATGGACATGGCGCCGTCTTCCACGACGAGGGTGCCCCGGCAGTCGAGCTCCTCCTCGGGCGGACGCGGCTGCAGTCCCATGAAGGCTTCGAAGACGGGGTCGTTCCCGATGGCCAGGATGACGTGGGGATCCCCGCCGTGCACCTCCACGCCGAAGCTTTCGGCCAACTGGGCCTGCTTAATCTGCCCGGTAATGCCGATACCCCGTTGCCGGACGATATCGGCGGCCTGCATGGCCAGGTACGGCGCCGTGTTGTACGGCTGACCGCCGATGGCGCCGATCCACTCCAGGGTCAGGACCGGGAGGTCGAGGGTGGCGCATAACTTTTTCAGCCCCAGGATGTCGTAGTCCTGCAGGGGCTCCTCGATCCACCGGTACCGGCACTTTTCCATGATGCGCCCGATTTTCACGGCTTCTTCGTAGGTGTACGACTCTACGGGATCGTGAAAGAGCATGATTTCGTCGCCGAGGGCCTCGCGCAACTTGACGGCCATTTCCCCGTTGGCTTTCACGCCCCGGTAGGAATGATCCTTGCAGCCGATAAATCCCTCTCCTTCCACGCGCTGCACCGCGTGGGCCACCAGGTCGTCGATGGTGCGGCCGCCCACGTTGCAGTAGGCGGGCACGCTTTCCCGGCATGCGCCGAGTAGCTTGTAGATCGGCAGGCCAGCGCTCCGGCTCGCCAGGTCCCACAACATCCGGTCGATTGTATCCAGCAAGCCTCTTCCCGTGTACATGAAGCGTTGGGCCATCCAGAACCGCTGCCACACGTATTCCCGGTAGAAGGCGTCCACGCCGATGAGCATGTGGGCGTACCGGGCCAGGAACTGCCGGCCCTGCCATTCCAGTTCCCTGGGGTCGAAACCCGTGCCGTAGTCGGCATAGGCGTCCAGATCGCCGTCCGTCACGAGGCGGATCACCAGACGGTACTTCGGTTCCGGTCCTTCTCCGGTGAACGTGTAACCGTCGGGTTCGCCGGCGCCGAATCCCTGGTCATGGGTGAACAGCCCGGAGATGCCCGGCGGCACAGGCGCCATGCTGCCCCGGTCCGCACTGCTCTCCCGTCGGATTTCGGGTTCATCCTTCAGCACGTAGCATTTGACGTCCCGGATCTGCATGGGATTTCCCTGTTCTGGTGGCCGGGTTTTTTCGGACGGAAGCACAGATTACCGGCTGGCCATACCGTTTCAGGCTTCGATCAGTTCCGTGATCATATCCCCGGCCGCATCCAAATCGATTTCCATGCCGAGGCCCGGAAGATCGGGCAGATGGACGAAGCCGTCTTCGATCTGCACCGGGTTCCGGACGAACGACGGCGCGACCTCATGACCCGTCATTTCGAGAAAAGGCATATTCCTGAGTGCGCCTGCGAGATGGATATGGGCGAAGCCGTCGCTGATCCCGGCACCCTCAAGGTGACAGTACGCTCCGAACGCTTCGGCGCAACGGGCCGATTTCACCACATCCGTGATCCCGCCGGCGCTTTGCACGCTGGTTCGGATATGGTCGGCGGACTGGACCGTCATGACCTGGGACGCCTCGATGGGACTGCACACTACCGCGCTGGTCGGCGTATCGATCTCGCCGGCCACCTGCTTACCGCCGGAGTGATCGTTTCGGGGACGGGGGCGGTCGAAGTAAAAATAGTCCGCCTCGTCAAGCACTCGGCCGATCCGCATGGCCTCGTCGATCACGCACCGGGCCCGGCCGTCGAGGATCAGTGGGAAATCCGGTCCCACGGCCGCACGCACCTCGCGCACCAGGTGGACGAGGGCGTTTTCATCCGTCATCACGCCGAATCGGTAGGCTTTGAACCCGGCCCGCTGCGCGTCTTTCGCTTCCGTGACGATCTCTGGTCCGGAGATACCCGCAGCGCGTGACGTGTCTCCTCCGGTGCCAACCCAGCAGACCGGAACCTGGTCCCTGAACCCGCCCAGGTGTCGGAAGAGCTGCCGTCCGGCGATCTTCGCGGAGAGGTCCCAGAGGGCGACGTCGATCCCGGCGCGAAGAGCTGGCGGCAATCCTTTGTCCGGTTCCTGCATGGCCCGCCAGGTCCGTTCACGGTCAAGGGGGTTCGATCCCACCAGGATGGGCGCTACGAGATCAACGTCGATACCCGAGGCGGTGATCCCGGAACAGTGACCTTCGATCCCTTCGCCGGTCACCAGTCGAAGCAGGCCCGCGGGCTGATGCAACGAGATTTTAGTGATTTTCATGGGAGATTGCCGCCGATTCTGTTCCGCCCTACTCCTGCCCCGACGCGTCCAGGGGAAACACCGGTCCGTCCCGCCGCTGCTCCGTGAGAGGACGTGATCCGCTTGCCGTCACGACGACAGACTGTTCCAGGTGCAGGGATCCGACCCCGGCCAGGCTCAGCGGCGCTTCCACGTTGAGCACCATGTCTTCTTCGATGGGCAGATCGGAAGGGACGTCTACGCAGTCGTCCGAGATCCTCAGGCCGGTGTCCAGCGACAGGACGGGATAGTCCCGCACTTCCATGCCGACCCCGTGGCCATGGGGGTACATGGCAAAACCCGCTTCGTCGACGACCTCCTGCATGGCCGCCTGTACCGTCGAGGATTTAACACCGGGCCGAATCGCGGCCAGGCCGGCGTCCATGGACGCGCGGAGCGTGTCGAACCGGGCCTGCATGTCGACCGACAGCGGCCGCATGGCAAAGGTGGTCCCGGTATCCGAATAGCAGGACCGGTACCGGCATCCCCAATCCACGTATTCCACGTCGGACTCGCCGAGGATGAAGTCCGGCTCCGTCGCGATGCCGAGTCCGTGGACCCCGAAGGCGAAGTGGTCCAGATCCGCCCCCCGGGCACCCAGTTCCGCCCTGAACCGGTGGACGACTTCCTGCACGTTGTCTCCCGGCCTCGCCTGCTCCATGGCCGTCATGGCCGCCGTTTCGCTGATCTCGGCCGCCCGTGTGAGCCGGTCGATCTCGTCCCGGGTCTTGACCATGCGAATCAGCCGGATGAGGTTGGAGCAGTCCAGCAGCCGGGCATCGGGAAGGGCTTCCTTCAGCTGCCGGTACCGGTCGGCGGTCAGGCCGTCGGTCTCCACGCCCAGCGTGCCCGTGGCAAGTCCCCGGTCGCTCAGAGCTCCTACGAGGGCCTTGGTGGTCGTAGTGTAGTCCGGTGTGCCCTGCAGGAGGTGGTAAATACGGTCCATCCGGTCGGACAACGGCCTCGGCGGTAGGGACCAGTCGAGCCCGGAATCGCCGCTGATCCGCAGGTCCTTCACCCACAGGTCTACGCCGTTGACGGCCAGCATCGCGCCGGTCACCGCCAGCGCGGGATCGCCCTCGAGGGGAAACAGGGCGTACCCCTGCGACAGATCCGCCGATGCGCCGGGCCGGACCATGTACGACTTCATGAGCCCGTCGATCCAGATGAAGTAGTCCGTGAAATAGGTGATATTCACGGGCGAAGTCGCGATCAGTCCGTCGAGTCCGCGATCCCGCATGTATGCCCTGGCCCGCGTGGCATTGAAGAGCATCTTGGTCTCGATTCCGCAGGATGGATTTCGGTGCGATGGATCCGCCGTTTGCGCCTTCGGTCAGGCGCGGCGGCGGCGTTGTGAAAAAGCACCAAGCCAGTATAGAAACGCCACCCGGCGATGTCAACGACCGAATCCTCTTCCAGGGCCGTCCCCGGCGTGCCCGCAAAGCTATCTTTCCCTTGACAAAACAGGCGCAATCGGATTACTAGGGACATGCGGCCAACATGCGCCAGGATCGTATTCCGTCCCACCTGACCACCCCGTAGAATGTACGTTCAAATGATCCACATTTAATGATTCACATCGTTGACTACGACGCCGGGAATCAGACCTCGGTGAAAAGAGCGCTGGATCACCTGGGCGTGGCTTCGGTCATCACGTCGGATTCAGAGGAACTGGTCCGGGCGGAGCGTATCGTCTTTCCCGGGGTGGGGCATGCCCATTCCGCCCTCGAGACGCTGCGTAAACGGGGGCTCGACGAAGCGCTCATATCGGCCGCCGATCGGGGGACGCCAATCCTGGGGATCTGCGTGGGCTGCCAGATCCTGCTGTCGGGTTCCGAGGAAACCGATCTGCCGTGCCTGGACCTGATCGGCGGCCGGTGCCTCAGGTTCCGGCCGGACGACGACGCCCTGAAGGTACCGCACATGGGGTGGAACGCACTAAGGGTCGACCGCGCGCACCCCGTGCTCCGTCACGTTAGGCCGGGCGACGAAGTCTATTTCGTACATTCCTTCTACCCCGCTCCCGACGATGAGCGGGACGTGCTGGCGAGGAGCCGGTACGGCGTGGAGTTCGCGGCCGTCATCGGCCGGCGCAATATCGTGGCGGCCCAGTTTCACGTGGAGAAAAGCGGTCCCGTGGGCTTGAAGATGCTGGGCGAATTCGCGCGCTGGGACGGGAATCCATGCTGAGCAAGCGGCTCATTTCCTGCCTGGACGTGCGCGACGGCCGGCTGGTCAAAAGCGTCCGGTTCGTCAACACGAAGGACATCGGCGATCCGGTCTCCGCGGCGCGGCGGTACTACGAAGCCGGCCTGGACGAACTCGTCTTCTACGACATCACGGCATCCAGCGACCAGCGCGCCATCATGCTCGACGTGGTGGAGGAGGTTGCCCGGCAGGTGTTCATCCCCTTCTCGGTGGGCGGCGGACTCCGGTCGGTCGAAGACTGCCGAAAGGTACTGGAAGCCGGCGCGGAAAAGGTCAATCTGAATACGGCGGCCGTCGGCAATCCCGGGGTCATCTCCGAGGCGGCCGACGCCTTCGGGGTCCAGGCCGTGGTGCTGTCCATGGACATCAGGGCGGCCGGTTCCGGATCCCTGCCGTCCGGCTACGAGATTGTGACCCACGGAGGCCGGCGCGTCACCGGCATGGACGCCCTCGAATGGGCGCGCCGCGGCGAGGTCCTCGGCGCCGGCGAGATCGTCGTCAATTCCATCGACGCGGACGGCACGCTCGAAGGCTACGAGTTGAAACTCACGCGGATGATCGCTGACAACGTGGGCATCCCGGTCATCGCCTCGGGCGGCGGCGGCCGGCCGGAACACCTGTACGACGCCCTTACGGAAGGCGGGGCCGACGCGGCCCTGGTGGCCTCCATGCTGCACTACGGCCACTATACGGTGGATTCCATTAAGCAGCATCTTCACGATCAGGGTCTGAAGATCCGGATGACCAACTAACGAAAAGAGCGCAATCATGGATTGGTCCAGACGCAACTTTCTCAGGAGAACAAGCCTGGCGGGCGCCGGCGCGGCCGTCGGCGGCCTGTCCACGATACTGGACGGCTGTGCGATCGCCCAGCGTTACGACGTGATCATCCGAGGGGGACAGGTCATCGACGGGACGGGCGCAGCACCCGTGGTCGCCGATATAGCCATCGAGGGAGACCGGATCGTCCAGATCGGTCCGGTCCAGGGTTCCAGCAGGAATACGATAGACGCCACCGGCAAGATCGTCTGCCCTGGATTCATCGATATCCATTCCCACACTGACCTATCGCTCCTGGTCGATCCCAGGGCCGAAAGCAAGATCCGGCAGGGCGTGACCACGGAGGTGGCCGGCCAGGACGGTTCTTCGCTGGCCCCGCTGACGGACGCGCGGCTCAGGTCGATGCAGGACGGCTATGGACGGCGTTACGGCGTGGACATAGGATGGACGGATTTCACGGGGCTTTTCAATACCCTCGAACAGCAGGGCATCGGTCTCAATTTCATCTCGCTCGCGGGCCAGGGCACCATACGCGGATACGTCGTGGGGTACGAGAACGTGCCGGCCAGCGCGCGCCAGGTCGATGCGATGAAGGACCTCGTGGACCAGGCCATGTCGGAAGGGGCCTGGGGCCTTTCGTCCGGACTCGAATACACGCCCGGCAGTTTTGCCGATGAGGATGAGATTTCCGAACTCGGCCGGGTGGCGGCGGGCTACAGCAGATTCTACGCGACCCACATGCGCAACGAGGACGATTTCCTCGTGGAAGCCGTGCGCGAAGCGATCAGCACCGCGCGGAAAGCCGAGATCGCGCTCCAGATCGCCCACTTCAAGGCTTCGGGCAGGCGGAACCGTGACAAGGTCGCGGTATGCTTCGACATGATTGAACAGGCGATCGGCGAGGGGATGGACATCACCCTCGACAGGTATCCCTACATCGCCTACGCCACGACGCTGCAGAACCTGTTTCCGACCCGCTTCCGCGCGGGCGGCGCCGAGGCGTTCGTCAACCGACTCCAGTCACCGGACGTCCTGCCCGCCATGAGACGGGCGGCCGTCGACAAGGTCGACATGCTGGGGGACTGGAGCGCCGTCATGATCACCTCGGTCGGCAGGGCGGAAAACCAGGACTACGTGGGCCGGCGGGTATCGGAGATCGTCGCGCGAAGCGGTCAGGATCCCTTCGAGTTCGTGCGGGAACTGCTCATCGCGGAGAACGGGAGCGTGGGCATGGTCGGGTTCGGCATGAGCGAGGAGGAGATCACTTCCGTACTGACCCATCCGCTGGTCATGGTCGCCTCGGACGGCGGGGCCGCAGCCGTCTCCGGCCCGTTGAGCGAAACCACGCCCCATCCCCGGTACTACGGGACTTTTCCCAGGGTGCTCGGCAAGTACTGCCGCGATGAGGGACTGTTCGACCTGCCCACCGCCGTGCACAAGATGACCGGACAGCCGGCCCAGCGGTTGGGACTCGCCGACCGTGGCAGGATCGACGTAGGCCTGGTCGCCGATCTCGTGGTGTTCGATCCGGACACGGTCATCGACCGGGCCGACTTCATGAACCCCCATCAGTACGCGCAGGGCATCGAAAGCGTCCTGGTAAACGGCGCGGTTGTCATTGATGGTGGGGAACACACCGGCGCGCTGCCGGGCAAGGTATTGCGGAAGCAGGCGGGATCGGTCTGAGTGCCTGCGGCGGGGATGCCCGTCCGCCATTCGTTCGGCTTAATCGGTGTCCGAAGAAAACGGCATCATCCGCGATCTACGTTCAGGTCCACGATCCTGCCGCTACGCAGGTCGAAGACCCAGCCATGCACCTGCAGGCCGGTCTCGCGGATCGACGCCTGCACTTCGGGAAACTCAAGGATGTTCGCGCACTGCGCGCGGACGCTGTGTTCGACCAGGCGGTCGCAGCGGTCCGTCGCATCGGGGAGGGCTTCCAGTTCCGACTGATGGCGCCGGGAAACCGCTCTCAGGTTCTCAAGCCAGGGCTCGAGCGAGCCGAGGTCTTCCGACTGCAGCACCGCCTTTACTGCGCCGCAGTCGTAGTGGCCGCACACCACGACATGTCCGACTTTGAGATGCTCGACCCCGTAGATGACGGCGGAACCCGTGTTCGGGTCCCCGGGGGCGACCAGGTTGCCCACGTTGCGGTGGACGAAGACCTCACCCGGTCCGGCGCCCATGAAGGCTTCGGGCATCACCCGGCTGTCCGCGCATCCGATGTAGAGAATACCCGGCTGCTGCGGCCGCGACAGCCGGTCGAGATAGCCGGGATCGGAACCCAGCCTTCTTTTGATCCAGTGCTCGTTCTGTTCGAAAATGCGGGCCGGATTCATGGACTTGGCCGTGGGATTCCTGGTAGGAGAAAGTGCGTTTTCCGGTTTCGTATGAAAAGTGGTCCTCGCCATCGTAGCCAGGACCTCCTTAGACCGTGCTTAGCGCTTGAAATGGTATAGCACAGTATAGTATGCCGATCATGTTGCGTCAACACGGACCGGTCCGGAGATTCGAAATGAACGAACACGCCAGCGACGCCGCGAGTCCCGACGACACGAGACCGGACGCCGATTCACCGGACGCCGATTCACCGGACGCCTCGAAACCACCCTTCTCCATAGGCATCGACGTCGGCGGGACGTTTACGGATTTTGTCGTGGTGGAAGGCGATTCCGCGCCGCGCTACTTCAAGACGGCGTCGACGCCCCAGGCGCCGTCCAATGCGGTGATGAACGGACTCGGCGACATCGCCGAATCCCACGGCCTCTCCGCGGCCGAACTGATGTCCCGGACCCGGCTGTTCATTCACGGCACCACCGTCGCGACCAACACGCTCCTGGAGCGCAAGGGCGCCCGGGTCGGACTGATCACCACCGAGGGTTTCCGGGACCTGCTGGCGCTCCGGGAAGGGCTGAAAGAAGACCGGTACAATCTGAGGATGACCCCTGTCGAGCCCCTGGTTCCGCGGCCCCTGCGGCATACGTTGGCGGAACGAATCCGCTCCGACGGTACCGTCGAAGCGCCTGTGGATAATGAGGCGCTGGACGGGATACTGGATGAACTCGCGCGGGCCGGCGTGGAATCCGTCGCCGTCTGCCTGGTTTTCTCCTACCTGAACCCGATGCACGAACGGCTCATCGGCGAACGTATCCGGCAGCGGCACCCGGAACTGTACCTCTCGCTCTCCTCCGAGATCCTGCCCCAGATCAAGGAATACGACCGCCTGAGTACCACGGCCGTGAACGCCTACGTGGGTCCGGTCTACGCCAGGTATCTCGAACGCATGAAGGAGGAAGCGTCCGGTTTGGGTCTCGCGAGCGACATCCTCACGATGACATCCAACGGAGGGGTAACGCCGCTGGACGTCGCGGCGAGGCAGGCCGTGCAGGCTATACTCTCCGGACCGGCCGGAGGGGTCAGCGGGGCCGTCGCCTACGGCCGACTGATCGGCGAAGGCGATCTCATCGGATTCGACATGGGCGGAACGAGCACGGATATCTCGGTGATCGAAGCCGGCGATCCCCAGGTCTCCGGGGAACACTACGAAGGGGGATGGAAGATCGCCGTGCCGATGATCGATCTCCATACGCTGGGCGCGGGCGGCGGGAGCATCGCGCGGGTGGACGACGGAGGAACCCTGCACGTCGGACCCCAGAGCGCCGGGGCCGATCCCGGTCCGGCCTGTTACGGCCGGGGCGGCGATCAGCCCACGGTTACGGACGCGAACCTGGTCCTGGGCTACCTCGATCCCGGGAATTTCCTGGGCGGACGGAACCCCCTGTTTCCCGATCTGTCTGAACGGGCGGTACAGCACTCCGTTGCCGAACCACTCGGGCTGTCCACGGTGGACGCGGCCCTCGGCATCCTCGACGTGGTGACCACGGCCATGGCCGAAGGCATCCGACTATTGACCGTGCGCCGGGGTGGAGATCCCCGGCATTATTCCCTGCTGGCCTTCGGCGGAGCGGCCGGTTTACACGTGGGTCAGGTCGCCCGGAAGACGGGTATCGGCAAAGTCTACCTGCCCTCGGCAGCCCCAGTGCTGTCGGCCTACGGCATGCTCGCGTCCGACCTCCGGTACGACTTCGCCCAGTCATTCACGGACAGCCTGGACGTGGTCGATCTCGACAAAGTAAGACGCCTGACGGACCGGATGGCCGGCCAGGGCATCGCCCGGCTCAGGAACCAGGGACTGGCGGACGAGGACATCGCCACCCGGTTCACGGCGGACATGCGCTACCTGGACCAGATCTACGAGGTGAACGTGACCGTCCCGGACCTTGCGATGGACGACGGTGCGATACGACGTGCGTGGGCTTCGCTCTTTCACGAACGGTACCAGACCCTGTATTCCTACCATCAGCTCGACCAGGAGATCCGCCTGGTCACGCTGCGCGCCACGGTAACCGGGAAACTGCCGTCTGTCGACCTGCCCGTTAAGGAACGGATCGACGGGACCGGGAACACCCGAAAGGGCACGCGGCGGGTCTATACCGGAACCTGGACCGAAGCCGACGTCTACGCGGCGGACGACCTCGCGCCCGGCACCGCGATCGATGGACCGGCCATCGTCGAGTCCGATTTCACCACCGTGCTCGTCGAGGAAGGCGACCGCCTCGAAGTCGATCCCTACGGCGGGATGGTCCTGGCCGTTTCGCCGGCGGCGCTCGACGCGCGTGAAGCGTCGGATGCGCTAGTGTCGGATTCGTCGGATGCGCTGGATGCGCTGGACGCTCCGGAAGCGCCCGACACGCCCGACGCGGACTTGGCCAGATCGGATCCGATCACTCATTCGGTCGTCGCCCACCGCCTGGAATCGATCGCCCGCGAGATGGCGGATGTCATGATCCGCACGTCCATGTCGCAGATCCTGAACTCCAGCCGGGACTTCTCCACCACGATCCTCGACGCAACGGGGCAACTCGTGGCGCAGGGCGAAGGCATTCCGGTGCATATCAGCGCACTGCCGCCGTCGGTCGAAGCAGTGCGCGAATACTTCGGCGACGACATCAATGAGGGTGACCTGTTCATTCTGAACGACCCCTATTTCGGCGGCAGCCATCTGCCGGACATCACGGCGATCTACCCCGTGTTCCGCGACGGGGACCTGCGCTTCTTCGCCGTAAACCGGGCCCATCACAGCGACATCGGCGGAGGAACCCACGGCGGCTACAACCCCTCGGCCAGCGAATTGTACCACGAAGGCCTTCGCATTCCGCCCGTGCGGCTCTATGAAGCGGGCCGGCCCAGAGAGGACCTGCTGCACATGCTGGCAGTCAACGTGCGCCACGCGGAGAACTTCACCGGCGACCTGCACGCCCAGATCGGATCGGTACAGATCGCCGCGCGCCGGCTGCAGGCGCTGCTCGATGATTACGGCGCCGATGGCCTGATGGCGTCCGTCGAAGCCATCCTGGACAGCGCGGAACGGCGGATCCGGCAACTCATCGGCGGCTGGAAGGACGGCGTATACTTCGGGGAGACACTGCTGGACGACGACGGGTTCGACGCCGAGTCGATCCCCATCCGGGCAAAGGTCACCGTCCAGGACGACCAAATGATCATTGATCTGAGCGAATCGAGTCCCCAGGTCACCGGGTTCATCAACAGCGCCTATGCCAACACGCGCTCGCTGGCCCACGTCGCCATCATGTACATGGCGCCGTCCGACGTACCCAAGAACGAGGGATCCATGCGGCCGGTGAAGGTCATCGCGCCCAGGGGCCTGATCGTGAATCCGAACCCGCCGGCGCCGGTGTGCATGAGCACCAACCACTGCGGGGAGGAGATCGTCGAGGCCGTCTTCAAGGCGCTGGCCCCGGTAGCGCCGGATGCCGTGAACGCCGGGTTCTCCCGGAGGCTTCGATTCGCGATTACCGGACGCAATCCGCGCACGGGGAACCGGTTCATATGGCATTTCTTCTTCGGGCGGGGCGGTGGGGGCGCCTCCCGGGGGTACGACGGCTGGTCCTGCGTGGGCGAAGTCAACGTGGCCGGGGCGATCCGCAGCCCCAGCGTGGAGATCACCGAGGAACGCTTCCCCTTCAAGATCGTACGGAACGACCTGCGGCCGGGCTCGGGCGGCGACGGCACGTGGCGGGGCGGACTGGGCGCCGTGTTCGAAATGGTCTACGAGGGGGACGAGCCGGCGAAACTGAACATGGCGGGCGACGGCGTCGTCAACCCGCCCTTCGGGCTCTTTGGCGGTGCGCCGGGTCTGCCGCACCGGTACAAGGTGATGTCCAACGGCAAAGAGCGGATGCTGAAATCGAAGGAAACCGAAGTGCCCATTCTCCCCGGAGACCGCATCATCGCCCTGTCCGCCGGCGGAGGTGGCTACGGACCGCCCGGATCGCGGGACCCCGACAGCCGTTCACGCGACCGGGAATCGGGTCTGGATTGATCGGGCCACGCTCCCGCACGGGCCACGCCCGCGATCAGGATTCCGGCCTGGACTGACAGGCGCCCGGCCTAGAACCTTACCCACACCGCATAGATCGCGAAAGCCGCCATGATCAGCGTGGCGGCCGTCAGCGCCACCATCAGGAGGCGAGACGGGGGAACGCCCGCTTCCTTCGCCGTCGTCCGGCTGAAGTACAGCGCCGCCCACCCGATGGCCGGCAAGAGGATCGTCTGCATCAGCGCGCCAATGATCACCATGGTGACCGGCGCGGACCACAGGACGTAGAGGACGAGGTACACCAGGGGCAGCAGGACGCCGATGATACGCACGACGCGCTGCCGGTCGTTCGGTCGCGCATAGGTCACCAGGCCGAGCACCGAAAGGGCGTCCGCCAGCATGCGCGATTGTCCCACGATGGTGACGAAATAGGTCGAAAAGAGGACCACGAAGGCGCCTACGCCGAACAGGTAGAACGCCCAGTTGCCCAGCGTCTCGGTGTACATCCCGGAGAGGATCTGCACGGTGCCGAATCCCTCGGGCACCATCCCCTGGGCGTGGAGCACGGCCGCACCGAGAAAGAAGAAGGCGAGCGTGGCCAGCGTGTAGATAACCATGCACAGCCACACGTCCTTCTTCATCACGCCGATCCATCCCAGGGCGCGCGCCCGCCAGTCCGGACTGTCGTCCCGGGGCCCGGCCGACCGGGCATATCCCTTTTCCACGCACCAGTACGGGTAGAGCAGGAGTTCGGAAGCGCCGACGCCGGTGATGCCGAAGACGGCGAAGGCCGTAACGGCCCCGTCCGACGGCAGGGCGAAACGCAGTCCGTCCAGGATCACGCCGGGCGATACGGCATAAGGAGTCCAGAACAAGAGCAGCGCGCTGGCCAGCGTGGTGAAGGTAAAGAGAGCGACCAGGATGGTGGTAATACGTTCCAGCGTCATGTACTGGCCGACGAGACCGAGCCCCATGCCGACCAGGGTGAGTATGATCAGCCAGGACGTGTTTCCGAAAACCGGAAAGATCAGGTCCAGCGACAGGCTCATCGTACCGAAAATGCCCCCGACCTGCATCGTGCTCCAGAGCAGGAGGAACAGGCTTCCCCACACGAGCCATGAAACCCGCAGGCGCGGTCCCGGCACTTTGTTGAATGCGACGAAAGTGGTCTGGCCCGTGGCGATGGCATGGCGGCCGAGTTCGCTCTGCACCGGCACCTTGACGGCACAGCTCAGGAGAATGAGCCAGAGCACCACGAATCCGACCTCGGCGCCGAGCCGCGTAGTGGCGATGAGTTCGCCGGATCCCACGATGGAACCGGTCAACAGCAGGCCCGGCCCCAACTGGCGGATCGTCGACCAGCGGTCGGTGGGCGGTTTTCTCACATGTTCGGGGAGCAGCGCGTAAGGGTCGTATTCACGGGACATGCGGATGCCTGTGCGGGGTGTTAGATGAGACTGGCGGTTCGGCGCCGCGCGGTGCCGTTCAGGATGCGTCCGCCTCGGTGGAAAGGGGAATCGCTTCGTCGATCAGCATGATGGGGATCTCTTCCCGGATGGGATAGAGGTATTTGCCGTCGGCCCGTATCAACCCGCCGTCGATGGGCTCCGTCACCTTCTCGCCTCCCCGGTTGACGAGATTGCCCGCCTTGATCATCTCATTGATGGTTGCGACTTCTGAATCGGATGCGAGACGGACCTCTTCCTTGGTTTCCGGGCAGGCCAGTATGTCCAGCAAATCCTGGTCGATCATGCTTCCCTCCGCGTCCGATGCCTTGTGCCGCCGCGTCCGATGCCCTGTGCCGCCGCGTCGATTGTCCTTTGGCGTCCCGCGTGTCTGAATGTTGTGGTCGGGACAGACTATAAGACGCGCGGGAAGCGCGATCAAGCGATTTCTCAGGCGACGCCGATTGCCAGTAAGGCCGGACCGGCCACGGTGCGGGCCGGAACGGGCCGTCCTGGACGAACGCCGGAACCGGCCGGCAGCGGTCAATGTGGTTGTTGCGTTCAAGGCGATTATCTCGTATAATATGTGCGATTTTCAGAACGAGTTTTTACGACCGCAGCCCTTTAACGGAATCCAAGGAGTACATACATGGCGCAGGAATTGCCGACCACCATCGAATTGCCCGACTATTCCGGCCTGCCTTACAAGGTGGCCGACCTGTCTGAGGCGGAACTGGGACACCGTGAAATCGCCATCGCCGAACAGGAGATGCCCGGGCTGATGGCCGTCCGCGAGAAATACGCCCGCGAACAGCCGTTGCGGGACACGCGGATCATGGGTTCCCTACACATGACGATCCAGACCGCCGTGCTCATCCAGACACTCAGGTCCCTCGGCGCCGAGATTCGGTGGGCTTCCTGCAACATCTTCTCGACCCAGGACCACGCGGCGGCCGCCATCGCGGACGACGGCGTTCCCGTCTTCGCGTGGAAAGGAGAAAGCCTGGAGGAATACTGGGCCTGCACGCTGCAGGCACTGACCTTCGAAGGCGAGACCGGCCCCACGCAGATCGTTGACGACGGCGGCGATGCCACGCTCCTCATACACCGCGGCGTGGAGGCGGAGGACGACCCCTCCATCCTGGATGAACCCACGGACAACCGGGAACTGCAGATCATTAACGAAATACTCCGGCGGCAGTTGGACCGCAACCCGCGATTCTGGCACGATATGAGCGCGAACATACGCGGCGTCTCCGAAGAGACGACCACGGGCGTCCACAGGCTGTACCAGATGATGGAGGATGGCAAGCTCCTGTTCCCGGCCATCAACGTCAACGATTCGGTGACCAAGTCCAAGTTCGACAATCTCTACGGCTGCCGTGAATCGCTCGCGGACGGTCTCAAGCGCGCCCTGGACGTCATGGTCGCCGGGAAGACGGTCGTCGTCTGCGGATACGGCGACGTGGGCAAGGGATGCGCCCAGTCGATGCGGGGATTCGGCGCGCGCGTGGTGATCACGGAGATCGATCCCATCTGCGCGCTTCAGGCCGCCATGGAAGGCTACGAGGTGACCACCATCGAGGACGTGCTGGACCAGGGCCAGATCTTCGTTACGACTACGGGGAACCGGGACATCATCCGCGTCGAACACATGGAGCACATGCAGGACCAGGCCATCGTCTGCAACATCGGGCACTTCGACAACGAAATCCAGGTGGACGCGCTGAACGAATTTCCGGGTATCGTGAAGCAGGCCATCAAGCCCCAGGTGGACAAGTATGTATTCCCCGACGGCCGCGCCGTTTTCCTGCTCGCGGAGGGGAGACTGGTGAACCTGGGATGCGCCACGGGTCACCCTTCCTTTGTCATGTCCAGTTCCTTCACCAACCAGGTGATTGCGCAGATCGAGCTGCGGCTCAACGAACACGAAACCGGCGTGACGACCTTGCCGAAACACCTGGACGAGGAGGTGGCCAGGCTGCACCTGCAGAAACTGGGCGTGAAGCTGACCCGGTTGTCCCGGAACCAGGCGGATTACATCGGCGTCCCCATCGAAGGCCCCTACAAACCCGAACATTACCGATACTGACGGGCAAGGGGGGCGTGGACCATCAGCCTTCCCCGTGAAGTCGCGGGGGATGTCCACCGTTCTCGATGAAAAACTTCAGTTTGTTTTTTGCCACTCTCAGGAATCGATTCAAGGTCGAGGACGTCCCGTTTCAATTTCGCAACCCGGGCGTGCTTGTGGACGGGGATCTGCGGTTGCGGCTCCACGGGACGCTGCAGGGCGACGCGCGGCGCGGCATCGTTCCCGAGTACATCTTCGACATGGTGCGTGCGGACAGCCCGGACAAACCGGACCACCCGGCCACCGTGATGGGAAGGCTGACCTTGCGCATAGGCAACACGGAGCACATCGAAAAGTACGCCGGCCATATCGGATACTCCGTGGACCCGCCCTATCGAGGCCGGCGGCTGGCGGCCCGCAGCTGCCTGCTCATCCTGCCGCTCGCCCTGGCACACGGGATCAACCCGCTCTGGATCACCTGCAATCCGGAGAACGCAGCGTCCAGAAGGACCTGCGAGATCATCGGTTCCACGCTGGTGGAGACCGTCCCGATTCCCCCGAGCGATCCGCTCTACCGGTGGGACACGAAGTGGAAGTGCCGGTACCGGGTGGATCTTTAGCCCATGTTAGCCCTCCACGGCGGATCGCCCTACCGGGATACGGAGTCCCGCCCCTTTCCCGCCCGGACGCCGTTCGGTGACGAAGAAGTACGACTCGTCACGAAGGCGCTGCGGTCCCAGAACCTCTTTCGGTGGGGCGGCGAACTCACTCCGCTGTTCGAAAGCCGTTTCGCCGAAACCTACGGTGCGAAGCACGCCACCGGATCCACGTCGGGGACCGCAGCCCTGCATGTCGCCATCGGCGCGGTAAACCCGGAACCCGGGGACGAGATCATCACGAGCGCGATCACCGACCTGGGTACGATCATCCCGATCCTGTACCAGAACGCCGTGCCGGTCTTCGCGGACACGGATCCGGAGACGCTTACCGTGGACCCTGAGGACGTCGAACGGCTCATCACCCCCCGGACGCGGGCGATCATCGCCATACACCTCTTCGGCAACGCCTGCCGGATGGAGGCCCTGGCGGAGATCTCGCGCCGCAAGGGGATCACGCTCATCGAGGACTGCTGCCAGGCTCACCTGACGCGTTACCGGGGACGGCTGCTGGGCACCTTCGGGGACATCGGCTGCTTCAGTTTCCAGCAGTCGAAGCACATGACCACCGGGGACGGCGGCATGACCATCACGGACGACGACGCCCTGAGCCGGTGCATGCGGAGCTTCGCGGACAAGCACTACGACCGGGATCGGGCGGGATCGCGCATGTACGGACCGCTGGGCATGAATTTCCGAATCACGGAACTTCATTCCGCGGTGGGACTGGCCCAGCTGGAAAAAGTCGACCGGGTCGTTGCATCGAGGAACCGGCTTGGAGGCCGGCTGTCAGAGGGGATCCAGCATCTCGACGGCATCGTGCCGGCGCCGGTAACACCGGGCGCAACGCACAGTTACTGGTCCTACCCGATGCGGGTCACCGGGTATTCGAATGAGACTTTTGCCAGGGCGTTGAACGCCGAAGGAATCGGGGCGAGCGCCGGGTACATCGGCGATCCGATTTTCCAGTGTTCGGCGGCGCTCGCGGACCACCGGACCTACGGAGACTCTCGTTTCCCCTTCTACAGCCCGTACACGGACCGCACCTTCGAGCATGCGGACGAACTGTGTCCGAGGACCCGCGAATTGCTCGGACAACTCGTGATGCTCTCCTTCAACGAACAATATACCGACGGGGATATCGACGACGTGGCCGGCGCGGTGCGAAAGGTCGCATCGGCGCTGGAACAGGTGCGTTGATCCGGATCTCACGGGGCGACCCGGATCGAGCGATGATCGGATCTCGCGGTGATCTACGGGATGTTGTGCTGCACCTTGTAGGCGAGCCAGTTTTCCTTGAGATGCAGGAAATCCGCGAAGGTGGGCTGCAGGATGAACGGATTGTGGTTTCGTTCGTAACCGATGGTCGAAGTAGGCTTTACACCGAAGTCATGACCCGGGTAGACCCCAATTTCGTCGTCCAGTTCCATCAGGCGCCGCAGGCTGTCGTATTCCTTCCGCGCTTCTTCTTCGGTGGCCGTGCCTCCCACCTTGCCCACGAAGAGCGTGTCCCCGGTAATCAGCTTGTCTTCCGTTAGGAGGCACATGCCGTCCTCGCAGTGGCCGGGGGTGTGGATCACGGCCAGCTCTAGTTCACCCAGCCTGAAGATCTCCCCATCCGTGACTTCGATATCGTAGAAATACTCCGCGTCCCGGTACATCACCACGTCGAGGCCCAGTTCCTCGATCAGGTGGTCGTTGCCGTTCACGTGGTCATGGTGGGAATGCGTGCAGATGATGCAGGCCAGCTCCACGTCCAGCTCGCCCGCGCGGTGTATGTAGTATTCGGGCCGGTAGGAGGGGTCGACCGCCGCCGCCTTCCGGGTTTTCTCGTCGGCCACCAGGTAACCGAAGTTCCGGTCGCCCCCGTTCTCGATCTGTTCGAATATCATCCTCGTCCCTTTCGAATCGACCATGTCCCTCGATTATCGCCACTGTCCGTTATAAATCGCCTGCGCCCCGAGCCGTTGCAACTCGGCCTCCCGCATGATATCCCATCGGCGGGATGAAGTCAACCGGTTACCCGCCGGCCGTGAATTCGCTTGACTTCGACCCGGCCCGGGCACAGGATAAATGTATGAAAACACGCGTGTTCAAACGGCTTGAATCCGAAAGGAAAGAGCACTCCGTGCATATCGGCGACCTGATCATCTTCCGTCATCGCGGGGACATTCAGATCGGTATGCTCCAGGCGGTTTCCAGGAAGAAACTCAAGGTGGCGACCTCCGCTAACCGGGTCATGGACATCTCCACGGACCCCATCGTGCGGTATACCGATATCCGGGTCCGCGACCTTCCGGAAATGCTGGCCGTCCGGCGGGAAATCGAGGACCAGGCCCTTTCCTTAGACCTTGAAGAGGTCTGGGACATCCTCAAGGACGATCCCACCGTATTCACTTCGGAAGACATCGGTGAATTGTACTGGGGCGAACCCGGTTCGCCCGAGCAGCGGGCGGCCATGCAGCTGCACCTGAGCCGCCAGTGCCTGTACTTCTGCGAACGGGACAACGGCTTCACGTCCCGCACGACCGACCAGGTCAGAAGCATCCTGGACAAAGAGGCCCGCCAGCGCGCCGTGAGCACTGAGCGGGAAGGGTTCGACCGCTGGCTCGCGGACGAAACGCAACAGGACCTTCAGTCCCTGACGAACCGCCAGAAGCGCTGGTTGTCCCACCTCCGGGATTACGTCATTCAGGGCGACGAATATGCCGCGATCGACCAGGTGCGCAGCCTGCTGAAGGAAATGCCCACCCTGGCCGGCGGCGATCCGCAGCGATCGGTTTTCGAAGTCATGGTACGAAAGGGGTTCTGGGACGAAGACGAAAATCTCGATCTGCTGCGTTACGAGATTCCGACCGAGTTTTCCGACGAGGTCCTCGAATACGCCGCGGCCTGCCGATCCTCCGAATCCGGCCGGGAAGACCTGACCGGGTTGCCGATCCTGTCGATTGACGATGCATCCACCCAGGATATAGACGACGCTCTCTCCGCGGAACGGACCGAGGACGGCTACCGGATCGGCGTGCATATCACCGACGTGGCGGACCTCGTGCCCCGGGATTCGGTCCTGGACCTCGCGGCGCGGGAAAGGATGTCGTCCGTCTACCTGCCGGACCGGCACATACCCATGCTGCCCGCCAACCTCTCCCAGGACCACTGTGCGTTGCTCGAGGGCGAACGGCGCTGTGCCATCAGTTTCTTCTTCACGCTGTCTTCGGACTTCGAGCTGCTGGACTCCCTGATCATGCCGTCCCTGATCGTCAACCGGGCGAGGCTGTCCTACGACGAAGCCAACCGGCTGCTGGGTACGATCGAGCAACCCTACGCCGAAGTGCTGCAGATCCTGAACCAGGCGGTGGACGTCTTCTACCAGCGTCGCATCGACCAGGGCGCGGTCGACCTGGAACGCAGCGTAGTCTCGATCAAGGTGGACGGCGAGAAGCGTATCCGGATCGTGCTTCGGGACACTTCCACAAGGTCCGAACACATCGTGTCGGAACTGATGATCCTCGCCAACCGGACCGCCGCGGCGTACCTGGCCGGCCGCGACATACCCGCGATCTACCGTACCCAGGCCGAGACCGACCTGGGCGACCTGGAGCAGGCCGAGCACGACGCAGTCTGGCGCTTCCTGGTACTGAGAAGAATGAAGCCTCTCGAACTCAGCCTGAAGTCCCGTCCGCACGCCACGCTGGGCGTAGACACCTACTGCCAGATCACGTCGCCGATCCGGCGGTACGCCGACCTGGTCCTTCAGCGGCAGTTGCGGACGGCCCTGGCGGAAGGCCCCCCGGCCTACGACGCCGATGAAATGATGGATGAACTGTCCGCCCTCGAACGCAGCAGGATACTTAACAAGATCCAGGCCAGGCGGGAATGGTACTGGTTGCTCAAGCACCTAGAGCAACAGAAAGACGTCCACATCAGGGCGATCGTCCTCGAGACGCGGGAACGGAACATCCTGGTCGAATTTCCGGATTTCGGAACGAGGATGGCGGTCAAGGTGGAGGGCAGGCCTTCACCGGGTGAAGAAATCATGTTGAGTCCCGTCGCAATCGACCCGTGGTCGGGAACGCTGAGATTGCGGCAGATTACAGATCAATCCTGAACAGGAAGGAGCATTTCCTTGGTAAAGATACGTTCACTGGAGCATGTAGCCGTGGCCTACCGGGACACGGACGCCGCGGCGAAATGGTACTGCGACGTGCTGGGCTTCGAAATCGCGCTCAAGTTCAACAACCCGGGGAACGACGCGAATTTCTACTTCGTTCGCGATCCCGCCGGCACCTGTTTCATCGAGATCATTTCCATGCCCGAAGGAGATGACACGCAACTCGCCGACATCCGGACCGCCCACGTGCATATCGCCTTCAACGTGGATGACATGGACGAAGCTGTTTCCGTGCTGGAATCGAAGGGGGTTAAGCTGGAAGGTCCGCCGGTCCGGGCCGGGCAGAACATCCTGCTCTTCTTCCGCGATCCGGAAGGCGCGCCGCTGCAACTGGTGCAACGGGCGAAGCCGCTCTGAGGCCGAGACTTCAGAAACCGATTTCGAAACCGAACCGGATTTCCCGGGGCGGGGCGTACTGCTGGGGATCCAGGCTCAAAAGGCGCCGCAGCCGGACAAACTCATTCGACCGGCCCGTAAACGACTCCAGGGTATATCCATCGTCCCCCGGACGGCCCGTGTTGGCGTAAACGCTGACGACGTTCCGGCGGTCGAACACGTTCCGGACTTCCGAGAACACCGTGTAGGCGAGCCGGCCGGCCCTGAAGCGCTTCCTCAGGCGCAAGTCGAGGTTGGCGAAGGCCGGCAGGCGCGCCTGGTTCCGCTCGATTTCCGTCCGTTCGCGCAGGGCGTTGGTCGGCGTGTAGGGCAGGCCGCTGCCGAAATAACCGACCAGGGACATCCCCCATCCCCTCAGCGGTACGCCCAGTATGCGCTTCTGCACGGTTTCGGGCGCGAGCACGTTCACCACGGCTTTCATGGTATGACGCTGGTCGAAGGCGAGCGGGAAATAGCCTCTCTCCGCGGGATCGGCGGAGCCGGTCGGCCTGGCCTGCTCCGCGTGCTCCTGGGGCGTGGACGCGCTTCCCCGGGCGATGGAGTAGGTGTAGTTGAAGGACCCGGAAACCATGCGCGTCACGTCCCGTTTCACGATCAGTTCCACGCTGCGCACGGAACCGAAGTCCGCGTTGTTGAAGATGTAATACATCCCGCCGGGATACTGGACCTGCGCCGTCGACGTCAGGTTGGAGATGGTCTTGTAGGATGCCGTGAACCCGACGCGGACGTCCCCGGACAGCATATGCTCGAGGCCGAACTCATAGGCCACGGTCTTCTGGGGGGCCAGGTCGGGATTCCCCAGGCGCGGGGATTCGCCGCTGAAGTCGCGCCGCAGGTTCGTATAGGCATGCCGGAACTCCGGCGGCTGGTAGAAGTATCCGTAATTGAACCGGAGCAGGCTACGCGGCGTGAAGGAATGGGAAACGCCCAGACGCGGGCTAAGCCGTAACTTGGTCGAGTTGTCCCGTTGCGCGGCCTGGCCCGACGGTAGATCGACGAAAAACCGCTGGCTCGTGTCCAGGTAATCCATCCGGAGCCCGGCGTCCACGATCAACCGGCTCAACTCCACCCTGTTCTGAAAGTACAGGGCGCCTTCCACGGGATTGACGATGTATCGCTGCCCCTGCGGTACGGCCTGCAGGAACGACCGCTCGTTCCAGTCCAGCCGGTACCACTGCGCTTCGACGCCCGCCCGGACCTGGTTCCAGTAGGTAGCCTGCCCGCTCAGGTCCGCCCTTACGCCGTAATAGGTTGCCCGGGCGTCCCGGTACAGCGGGAAGAAGTCGTTGCCTTCCGTGAACGGCAGTCCCTCGTATCGATCGGACGGCAACTGGGTGGACTCGTAGATCGATCCGTTGTATTGACCATGATCGTCCACCGAATAGCCCGGCCACTCCGACCAGTATCTGTCCGCCAGCATGGTGGGAAACAGGATGCTGTTGGTGGCATATCTGTAAAACCGTGCGGTATAGAAGAGTCGCGGACTGATGTTCTGGCTGACCGACAGGTTGAGCGCCTGGCTGCCGGCCTGTCTTTCCGGAAGTCCGTCCGGATTGAAATCGTAGGAAAGCCCGTTCTGATTGCGATGGTCATACTGGAAATGGCGCTGGCGGAAGTAGTGACCGCTGATCTTCAGCTTCATGAGGGGATAGGGCTTGAACACCAGGTTTCCCGCCACCGTGGCCAGCGAACGGCTGTTGTGGGGGATATGGTGCCCGTCGCTCAGGACCTGGCCTGAAAGGAAATAGCCGCCACGGTTCCCGAACCAGGGCAGCGCGCCACTGAGCGTCCCCTCCAGGCGCCCTCCCCGTCCCGCCGCGGTTTCGTCGTAACTCCCCGCTTCCAGGTCGTACTGGGACTGCAGCGTCGTCGCGACCCTGAAGGTACCCGACAGGGGACCGCTTCCCTCACGGGTCACGATATTGACGACACCCGACATGGCCTCCCCGTACTGCGCGTTGAAGCCGCCCCGGTTGACGACCAGTTCCTCGACCGAAGCCAGGGGTATATGCGTACCCATGCCGCCCAGCAGGGGATCCTCCAGGGTGGCGCCGTCCACGTAGTAGGAGATCTCGTTCGCCCGGCCGCCCCGCACGTGCAGACCGCCCTCGGCGTCGCGGACCACCCCGTTCTGGAGAAAGATCAGGTCCGACAGGTCCGTTACGGGCAAGGACTCGATTTCCCGGGGGACGATCAATTCACTCGAAGCGGTCAGGTCCGACCGGACGGACGTCCTCCGCGCGGTGATGGTAACGGGTTCTGCCAGGTCGAGCATGGTCGTTTCCAGCTCGAAGTCGATCCTCGTGGTGCGGTCGCTGTTGACGGTAAGCACCTGGGTGCGGACGGGCAGGTAGCCGATCATCTGTACTTCAAGCCGGTACGCGCCTACGGGGACGTTGAGGATGAAATACTCCCCGTTCAAGCCGGAAACGGCCCGTGATTCGGTACCCTCTACGCGTACCGTGACGCCGGCCAGCGGATCACCGGTAGCCGCGTCCCGTACAAACCCCGTGATCTTGCCGGAGGTGACGGCCAGGGCGGAACCCGGGACGAGTCCGCACAAAAGAATGATCAGCAAAGCGATGCGCTTCATAGACATCCAGTTTCTCTCGAGTTCGATACAATCATCCGTTATTGACAGGTCGCAAATAATATGCCGACGGGCGTACAGGGCGTTCATTTTCTGCCGGAAACGTTCAAAATCGTGGAATTCCGGGATAAAAACGCCCAGGAAGCGGGGATTCTGCGCGGAATGCGGGCGTGAACCGGAAATCCCTTTCGGAACGATGTGAAAGGATTTGCACAGGTTCAGCAGCCCTTTGCATAGGCTCAGTCGCCCGCTGACCCAGCGTAGCCGGCCAGGCTGGCCAGGGTGACCGCGTAACGCCGTTTCTTGTCCCGGTAGCGATCGGCCTCCTCGAACCTTCTCCGCTTTTCCGCGCCGGCGGCGTATATGTCGATTTTCAGGTACAGGGTATCCAGGGCGGCGGTCAGGGCCTCGCCTTCCACCGCGCCGCTTTGAATCAGCTTCTCCAGCGCGCGTATGCGGAAACGGTCCATGCCCCAGTACGCGCGCGACAACTGGTCCTCGTGGCCGCCGTACTTCAGCAGCAGGGGTTCGTCCACGTAGAGCACGGGTTCCCGCGCGCAGATCCGCAGCCACAGATCGTAGTCTTCGCAGACCGGCAGCTCCGGGTCGAACATGCCGAAGCGCTCGAACAGATCACGATGTATCAGCGCGGAAGAAGGGGAGATGACGCACAGGGGCAGACAATGATGGAAGATGTGACCGCCGTGCTTGGCGTGTTTCTTCATGGGATTGACCCGCCTGCCCTTGCGGATCCAGATCTCATCGGTGTGGCAGAACCTGAACCGCGGATCCCGTTCAAGCGCGCTCCACTGTCTTTCCAACTTGCGGGGAAGCCATTCGTCGTCGGAATCGAGCAAGGCGATCCAATCGTGTTTCGCCGCGCTGATGCCGTGATTTCTGGCCGCGCTCACCCCCTGGTTTTCCTGGCGACGGAACCGCACGCCGGGAAAAGTGCGGACGAGGGCGGGGGTACCGTCCGTCGAACCGTCGTCGACCACGATGATCTCGGCTGGTGGCGCGGTCTGTTCCAGGACGGACCGGATCGCCGACGGCAGCCGGTCTTCCCGGTTGTAGGTGGGAATCACGACGGAGACGGGAAGGATTGTCGATTCCATGCGGTACCTTCCTGAAGCCCGTTACTGAAGACCATATTTCTTGATCTTGTACTGGATGGTCCTGACCGTGACGCCGAGGGCCTCCGCCGCGCGCGTCCGGTTTCCGCCGGATTCCAGCAGCGCCTGTTGGATGAGGCGTTTTTCGGCCTGTCCCCTGGAGTCCTTGAGCGACCCCTGAACGGGGCCCGCGGCCGCTTCGGTCGCGTGCGCGTGGGGAAAGCCGGGCAGATGTTCCGGCAGGATGCGTTCTCCGTCACTCAATACGACGGCGCTCTCGATGGCGTTCTCCACTTCCCGGATGTTCCCGGGCCAGTCGTACCTCGTGCAGATCTCCAGGGCTTCCTCGGAGATATATTTGTCGCCGAGGCCGTTCTCCCGCGTGTACTTCCGGATGAAGTAGTCGATGAGCGGCGGGATGTCGTTCCGGTGCTCTCGAAGGGGCGGCACCACGATGGGCAGGACGTTCAGGCGGTAGTAGAGGTCCTGCCGGTAACGCCCCTCGGCGACCGCGTCCTCCAGGTTGCGGTTGGTGGCCGCGATCACCCGGACGTCGATATGCAGCGGTTCCGTGCCGCCGAGTCGTTCGAACCGGCGTTCCTGCAGCACGCGCAGCAGCTTGACCTGGACGGCCCCGCTGACCTCGCCGATTTCGTCCAGAAAGATCGTCCCGCCGGCCGCCCGCTCGAAATACCCCTTGCGCGTCGTGCTCAGTGCGCCGGTGTACGCCCCTTTTTCGGTCCCGAAGAGTTCGCTTTCCAGCAGGCTTTCGGGAATGGAGGCGCAACTCACATCCACGAAAGGATGTTCCTTCCGGTAGCTTCTGGCGTGGATCGCCCGGGCGATCAGGCTTTTGCCCGTACCGCTTTCACCGAGCAGCAGGACCGTGGTATTGGCCCTGGCGACCTTCTCCACCCGGTCGAAGATGTCCCTGATCTGGGCGCTCTCGCCGATGATGTCCGGGTCGGGGATGGAAGACGGTCTGGGTGATGTATTTGTGCGCCGCCGGTTCTTCTTCTCCTGCAGCGCGCCTTCTATGGTGGCGAGCAATTCCTCTAACTTTACCGGCTTGGTCAGATAGGTAAAGGCGCCGTCGCGCATGGCCTTGACGGCCGTCTCCACGGTGGCGAAGGCCGTCATCATGATGATACTCGTTTCCGGCGAAGTGCCGGTCATGCGCTTGATCAGGTTCAGGCCGTTGACCCGGGGCATTTTCATGTCCGTGAGCAAGACGTCGAATTGGCCGTTACGGGCCGTTTCATAGGCCTGTTCCCCGTCCGCCACCCCCGTGACTTCGTACCCCTCGCCCGACAGCAACTCGACCAGCCCCTCACGGGTGTTCCGGTCGTCTTCCGCGATCAGGATGCGTTCCATGAATGACCTCTGTTCCCTCTTTTCCGGCGGAAGGCTCGGCGACTTCCGCTTTCAGCGCCGGCAGGGTCAGCGTGAAGGCCGTCCCCTGGCCGGGTGTGCTTTCGACCGAGATCACGCCCCCGTGTTTTTCCACGATCTGCTGGGCGATGGGCAGGCCCAGGCCCGTACCGGTCGACTTGGACGTGTAGTACACCTCGAATATACGATCCAGCCGGTCGGGATCAATACCCCTTCCCGTATCTTCGAATTTAATGTGGACCTGGGGGCTTACGCCGAAGCCTTCCAGGGTCAGGTCACCGCGGTTGCGGGGCGGCGCCTGTTCCGTGGAGATCGTAAGCGTGCCCCCGGCCTCCATGGCGTCGAAAGCATTCAGCATGATATTCAGGAACACCTGCTTGATCTGGTTGACATCGACCGATACCGGCAGTTCGCCGTTCCGGTAAAGGGTGTCGATGCGGACGCCCCGTTCCTGTGCCGTGCCCTGGTGGGTGGCGACGACTTCGTCGAGCACCTCGTTGATGTCGTGAGGGTAAGGCACCAGTTCGGGCGGCCGGGCGTAGTTCAGGAAGTTCTCGACGAGACTGTCGATACGCCATATTTCCGAAATCACCTTCTCATAGTGCCCGCCCGGTTTATCCAGATCGCCGTTCTGCTTCTCCATATCCCGCTTGAGAATCCTGAGGTTGATGATCATGGAATTGAGCGGATTCCGGATCTCGTGGGAGAGGATGGTGGCGAACTTGCTCAGCGTCGCCAGTCTCTCGGCCTGTTTCAGGCGGCGTTCCTTCTCCAGCAACTCGCGGGCCATCTGGTTGAACTCCCGGGCCAGTGTCGTCAGTTCGCCATGGCCCGGCGTTTCTATGGTATGGGTCAGCTTGCCCCGGGCGAACAACTGCGCGCCGCGCACCAGTTCGTAGATCGGGCGGACGATTTTTCGGACGACGAGAACACCGATCAGCGAAGCGACCGCCGCGCTGATCACCATGAGTACGCTGATGCCCACGATCATGTCCCGCGACCTGGCGAAGGCCCGGTCCGCCGGTTGTTCGATGACGACTTTCCACCCGATCGGCGTGACGGTCGCGAAGGCGGCGACCATCTCGCCTGACGCCCCGGTGTAGACCAGCGTGCCGCTCTGCTGTTCACCCAGCGCCGTGCCGACGGGAGAGCCGGACAAATCGTCCTGGCGGTACACCCTTTCCCGTTCCGGATGGGCAATCAGGCGGCCGTTCCCGGTCGCGACGTAGGCGTTGCCGAATCCTTCTCGTTGTCCCTCCCCCAGTTGAATGTTGTCCACCAGGTCCCACATATCCTTAAGGCTCACCCGCGCCGCGAGATAACCCGTGTGCTCGTCGAGACGCCTCACTGCCACGGTGATCGTCACCGCGGGCAGGCCGTCGTCCGCAATGAACACCGGGGAGATCGTGGTGCCGTCCGCCGGAGGAAGCGCCAGGTCCGGCCGTGCCCGCAACGGCCCTTCGAGCCGCGTGGTCAGCCTTTCGCTTCCCGCAATGTCAAGCACGGACAGTTCGCTGAGGAAGTCCTGACGGATGACCAGGTTGTCGATCAACTGCTGGTACATCGCGTCCGTCGCGTCGATCATGTCCATGTTGTCCGCGGCGAGGTCGATCACGCGTTGCGCCTGTTCGATATACAAGCGGATCTCGTTACTCGCCCGTCGCGCGACCTCGAGGTTGCCGTCCGCTACCGTGTCCTCAATCGAACGGCGGGCCGTCGCGAGCAGAAGCAGTCCGACGATCAGCACCGGAATGGTGGCCAGCGCGATATGGGACACGAGCAGCCGTGGCCAC
Source organism: Gemmatimonadota bacterium (assembly GCA_009841265.1). Classification (NCBI taxonomy): domain Bacteria; kingdom Pseudomonadati; phylum Gemmatimonadota; species Gemmatimonadota bacterium. The sequence goes on from VXMB01000009.1 coordinate 1,271,961, forward strand.
AATCCTTCTCGTAAGTTTATGGGAAACATGGATTTGCGCGCCGTCAAGGGGCGTGTTCGGTCCGGAACCAGGCCGCGGGCGACCTGAGCGCTTCACCTGGGCGGCCCAGGTTATTCAAGGTGGGATCGTACGCGATGTACCGGGTATCCACGAAGTAGAGGAACATGCAGGGCTGGTCCCGGACCAAAAGCATTTCGAGCTGCTGGTAGACGGGTCCGGCCCGGTACTGGTCGGGCAGCCCGAAGAGGAAGTTTATGTTGCGGTCGACCTGGCGGTTCCGGTATCCGAGCATGTTCCCCAGGCCGATGCTTTCCGAGTGAAAGACGGCGTAGAGATCGTCTGCCGTGGGTTCGAAATCCTGCACGAACAGCGCCGCGTCGTAGCTGCCGATACCGAGCCGTTGGACCAGTTCCTTCTGGGTAACGGGCACGGGAACGACCTGGATGCCGATATGGTTCAGGTTCAGCTTGACGACCCGCACCGTCTTCTCGGCCGAGGTCTGTCCCCTGGGAAACAGCAGCTCGAACCGGAGGGGCCGTCCCTCCCGGTCGAGGAACCCGTCGCCGTCGCCGTCCTCCCAGCCCTGCAGACGCAGCAACTCAAGGGCCTCGCGCGGACGGTAATCGAATCCCATGTCGCCGCCCTTGAACTCGAAATCCGGGTGCAGGGGACCCTGGGCCAACACCCCGGCGCCGCGCACGAGCACCTCTTCCAGTATGCGCTGGCGGTCCGTGGCAAAGGTCAGCGCGCGCCGAATGGTCGAATCTGCAAGCAGCGGATGCCGGTGATTGTAGAACACCGCCGAGAAGGCGCGGCTTCCGGGTACGATCGCCTGGATCTTCGCATCGGACCGCGCCCGCTTCAGGTCCTTCAGCGTGCCGTCGCGTTCCACTTCGATGAGATCCACTTCCCGCATGATGAATGCCGCTTGCAGGGATTCGGACGTGGGGTAGAACCGGTAGACCACCCGGTCCAGGCTCGCACGGCCCTGGTGCCAGGTTTCATTGGCCTCGAGCGTCACCGTATCGTGGACGGGCCATGACGCGACCCGGTACGGACCCAGTCCGATTGGCCGGGTCGTCTCCAGGTGCGCGCCGGCATCGGCGAAGAGGCCGGGGCCCATCTGGTGCCGGGGCAGTATGGGCAGGGTCGCGAGCCGGTCGGGAAAGGCATCGATCGGCGATTTCATGGTGATCCGGACGGTCTGTGGATCGATGGCGGAAATCTGCCCGATATTCTGGAAATAGCGGTGGAAGACGGGATCGTACACCCGGGCGGCCTTGTACCGCGTGTACGTAAAGAGCACGTCGGCGGCCGTCATCGGCTCACCGTCGTGGAATTCAATGCCCTGTTTCAGCCGGAACACCCAGTCGTGGCCGCCCGAAAGCTTGATGGGCAGATAGGCCAATCCGTCCGACGTCGTGCCCGATTCATCCACGCGAAGCAGGCCTTCGCCATAGATCAGCGCGGCAATCTCCCGTTCCACGCCGAGACTGTTGAACAGGGGGTGGAAGGTGAGATCTCCGACGGCCACCTTGCCGATGGTGACCACACCGCCTTCCAAAGCCGGACTGTCCTGGGGATTAAGACGCCCCTGTGGCTCCGGACGCACCTGGGACTGGCCGAGGACCGCGTCGGGCAGACAAAGCAGGGACACGCCCAGGATCGACGTGCAGACAAGCAGGTTTCTGACTGTGAGATGCCGTGCTTTCAGCATGAAAACACCGCCCAGTAATACCTGATCTGGAGGAGGGGATCGTGTGAGTTTCAACATTTTACTATCGATTGGACCGCCTGTCAAGCAGATAACGGCCCCGGCGCACGGGTCAACGCGGGATGCCGGCTGTCGCGGCCTACCTGTCAAGTCGGGTCAACAGCCAACTTCCGATTGACACGCGGCGGCCGGCCGGGTAGATTGAGCCGGGCCGCGGGTACCGCGGCATACGGGGCAACGGTTTCGGGTATTGCTATGGATGGATACAACGGCTCAGGGTCAACGCGAAAGCGAGCCGGTTGCGTCGCTGCCCTGTTTTTCGCGGCATTCGTGCATGCGGCCTGCGGGGGCGAAGACACCTTCGTGCTGACCGTATACAACACGCTGGAGAGTACCGAAGCCATTCAGGTCGACCTGGCGGGGGACGCGAGGGAACTGCCGGTAGGCGCGTACACGGAGTTCCGGTCCGTCAAGCCGGGGACGCACATCCTGTCGGTGGAATCCCCTACCTGTTCGGGAGTCGACCGCAACTCGGTGGAAGTCGCCGCCGATACCATTCTCAGGTACCGGGCTGAAAGAAACGCGCAGACGGGGGCGTGCGAAATCGCGTGGCGGGTAGAAGTCTTCCGGTCCGAAACGCCGACCGGTCCGTGAGTATTCCGGGGTCGTTCAATTGGCAGGACACCAGATTTTGGTTCTGGCTATCCAGGTTCGAGTCCTGGCCCCGGAGTTTGCTGCTTTGAATTTGCTTCTGCTGATTTCAGTACTTCATCTTCGGTTTGCCACAACAACTCCAACGAATTCACCACGGACTCCAGACTCTCCGCGTCCCACCTCTCCGCGATCTGCATCGCTCGCTGTCGCGCGTGATGCAGGAACATTTCCGAAGCTTCCCTGCCGAGATCAGTCAGTTCACAAATAATCAGCCTGCGGTCGGTCGGACTCGTGCCTCGCTTAACGTACTCCTTTTGAACCAGGTTCTTCACTATGATCGTCGTGTGGGCGATCGAAGTGCCCAGTTCGCCCGCGATAGAACTCATCTTCAACGGGCCGAAGTATCCCAGCAGGAACAGGGTGTTCATCTGGTGCGTATTCACGTGCAGGCGTCGGAGTTCTGTGATACGACCGCTGAACATCAAGCGATTCAGATGTTCAACCGAATTTACGAACCTTTCGATCAGTTCGCCTTCCGGGCCTGTTGTCGGTTTTCTCTGCATCATCGCCTTATTGGAAACGTGGGTTCACCCATCGCATTAAGAAAACGACTATTCTATTAATATAAACATTTCTGCTAAAGTAACAACCGATTCGAATCCAACCCGCGGTCGCGATCGAATTACCGATGCAGGAAGATGGATCGAACGTCAGGACGGAATCTGAGGAACGGTAACGGATGGTCGCGGGTTTCCCGTCCCTGCGAACCCGGAACCCTTGATCCGCCTAGATCTGTCCCAGGGCCTGGTCCAGGTCTGCGATCAGATCGTCGGCGTTTTCGATCCCCACGGAAAACCGGACGAGTTCGTCCTTGATGCCGATCTCGAGGCGCTCGGACCGGTCCATTTCATAGAAGGACATGATGGCGGGCTGCTCGATCAGGCTCTCCACACCGCCCAGGCTCGGCGCGATGTAGGGGATGCGCACCGCGTCGATGAAGCGGATAGTCGTATCCATGTCGCCGTCGACCTCGAAGCTCACCACGCCGCCGAAACCGCTCATCTGCCTGCGCGCGATTTCATGGCCCGCGTGGCTTTCCAGTCCGGGATAGTACGTCTTCCGGATGCGCGGATGGCCTTCCAGGAAACGGGCGACGGCCAGGCCGTTCGCGTTGTGCTGTTCCATGCGCAGGGCGAAGGTCTTCAGGCCGCGGATCAGCAGGTACGCGCCGTGCGGATCGACGATGCCCCCCGTGACGTCGCGGAATTCGCGGACGGCGGCAATAAGCGGCGCGCTGCCCACGACGGCGCCGGACAGCAGGTCGTTGTGGCCGCCCAGGTACTTCGTGGCGCTGTGGAGAACCAGGTCGATCCCGAATTCCAGCGGCTTCTGGTTGTAGGGCGTGGCGAACGTGCCGTCGATCAGCACCTTTACCCGGTGCCGGTCGGCGATCTCCACGACTTTCTCCAGGTCGATCACGTTCAGGTACGGATTCGTGGGAGATTCGGATACGATGAGCCGGGTCTTCGAGGTGATCGACGAGGCCAGTTCATCGTAATCGCCCGTCTTGACGAAGGTCACGTCGATGTTGTACCGCGGGAGGATCTGCCGGCAGAACTGGCGGCTGCGCCGGTAGCACTCGTCCATGACGATCACGTGGGCGCCCGAGGATAGCATGGCGAGCAGCACAGAAGTGAAAGCGCTCATCCCCGAAGAGAACAGAGCGGCGTCCTCACCGCCTTCCAGCTCGGCGATCTTGCGCTCCGCCACCGACTTGGTGGGGTTGCCGTAGCGTCCGTATTCCTCCCGGTCGACCTCACCCGTCGTGTATTCGATCAACTCCCGGGTATTCTGGAAGACGTAGGTGGAAGTCTGGACGATGGGATTGGTCACCGACGAAAACGGCTTGTCGCGGTGTTCCCCGCCATGCACGGAACGGGTGGACAGTCCCTTCTTGTTACGCGGCATGTGATCCGGTTTCCCTTAAGGTTTCCTATTACTATGGCATCCTAATGGCAATTGCGGTCGACGCGCGTCAATAGGCCGCGGGTTCCTCGTACAGACCGTGCACTTCCTGCATCACGCCCACGATCTCCCCCAGCGTGGCGTAGGCCTTCACCGCGGCCAGCATGGGCGGCATGATATTCTCCCCGTTCCGCAGCGCGGTCCCCAGGACATCGAGGGCGTGCCCTGCCGCCGGGTCGTCTCTCCGCCGCCGCACCGCGTCGAGGCGGCTGCGCTGTTCCCTTTCGATGCGGGGGTCGATGCGAAGCGTCTCCAGGTCGCGGTCCTCGGGGGCGACGAAATCGTTCACGCCGGTGATGATCCGTTCCCGGTCTTCGATCTCCGCCTGGTACCGGTTGGCCGCGGCCATGATCTCGCGCTGGGGAAAGCCCGCTTCGATCGCCCCAACCATGCCGCCGAAGCCGTCGATCTTCTTGAAATACGCCTCGGCCTCCTCTTCCAGCCGGTTCGTCAGGGACTCGACGTAGTAAGATCCTCCCAATGGATCGACCGTGTCGGTCACGCCGGTTTCATGGGCGATGATCTGCTGGGTCCGCACGGCGATGCGGGCCGCCTTTTCCGAGGGCAGCGCGTAGGCTTCGTCCAGCGCGTTGGTATGCAGCGACTGGGTGCCGCCCAGCACCGCGGACAGCGCTTCGACGGCCGTGCGCACGATGTTGTTCTCCGGCTGCTGGGCGGTCAGGCTGCACCCGGCGGTCTGGGTGTGGAAGCGCAGCATCCAGGATCGCTCGGACCGGGCGCCGTACCGCCGGCGCATGTGGCGCGCCCAGATCCTCCTGGCGGCGCGGAACTTGGCGATCTCTTCGAAGAAATCGATGTGGGCGTTGAAGAAGAAGGAAAGCCGGGACGCGAAGCGGTCGACTTCGAGGCCGGAGGCCATGCAGGCGTCGACGTAGGCAAATCCGTCCGCCAATGTGAAGGCCAGTTCCTGGGCGGCCGTCGCGCCCGCCTCCCGGATATGGTACCCGCTGATGCTGACGGGGTTCCACTGGGGTACGCGCTCCGTGCAGAAAACCACCGTATCGGATACGAACCCAACCGCGGAGGCCGGCGGGCAGATCCACTCCTTCTGCGCGATGTATTCTTTCAAGATGTCGTTTTGCAGCGTGCCCCGCAACCCGGTCCAGGGTATGCCTCTTTTCTCCGCCAGGGCCAGGTACATGGCCAGCAGCACGGCGGCCGGGGCGTTGATGGTCATGGACGTGCTGATCCGGTCAAGCGGGATGCCGGTAAACAGGGTCTCTATATCTTCCAGCGTGTCGACGGCGACCCCGCAGACGCCCACTTCGCCCGCGGAGGACGGGTGGTCCGAATCCAGCCCCATCAGCGTGGGTACGTCGAATGCCACCGACAGGCCGTTCTGGCCCTGTTCCAGGAGAAACTTGAAACGGTCGTTGGAATCGGCCGCGGAACCGAAGCCGGAGAACTGCCGGATGGTCCAGGGCCTGCCCCGGTACAGGGAAGCGTGGATCCCGCGCGTGTAGGGGTACTGCCCCGGGTATCCTTCGTCGCGCAGATAACCGGTGCCGGACTGCCGGCCGGCCGTATACAACCCTTCCACGGGAGACCCGGAGATATTGGTGAAGGAAGGCTTGCGCAGGGGCCGCCCCCCGTTTTCAGCTTCCTTCGGCTTTCTTTTCATTCCGTCCATCGCGTCCGCCCGGCAAGACTTAATTGCGCCAAACTATTTCAGTTACACCCACAATCAACACCGTAATATAGCCACGGGCAGGGGGTCGTCAAGCGGGAAGTGCTCCCCTGAAACACCCGCGGGGGCTGCCGAATTCCGTTGACATTTTCGACACCCACCGGTTAAGATTCGCATGACCCGATCACACTATTGATCGCGATAATCGCGCGCGGCGAATTCCGGATTCGCCGCCCACCGTGCCGCGTTCGTCATCCATTTCAACAGTGGTTTCCCGCGTCATTTTCTCGAATTCCGAACCTCCAGCATGGCTATGAACACTCTCGAGATACCGCTCTTCCCGCTCAATACCGTACTCTTTCCGGGCATGCCCCTGCACCTTCACATTTTTGAACCCCGCTACAAGGAAATGGTGCACAAGTGCCTCCACGAGAAAACGGAATTCGGCATTCTCCTCCTCCATGAAACCCAGTTGTGCCAGGTGGGCTGCACGGCCCGGATCACGCAGATCCTGAGACAGTTCGAGAACGGTTCCATGGATATCCTCACCGAGGGCCGCAGGCGGTTCCGGGTCCTCGACGTACTGAACCGCGAGTCCTACCTGGAAGCCGTCGTGGAGTACTTCGACGACGAGAACGAGGACATCCCCTCCGACCTCCTGAAGAAGGTCCTGAACGCCTACCAGAAGATGATCCGCCTGCAGACCAGGGGCGTGGGCGCCATCCGCGGCATATTCGACCCGGTGCACTTCTCCTTCATCATCGCGTCGACAATCGACATGGTGCTGAAGGACCGGCAATCCCTGCTGGAACTGACTTCCACCACGGAACGGATCAGGAAACTCGACACGGCGCTCCTCGTGACGATGCAGAAACTGGACAAGCAGGAAAAACTGAAGCGCGTGGCCGAAATGAACGGACATGGCAAGCACGAGCCCGAAGAAAGCGAATCCAAAGACGGCGAATAGCGCCGCCGGCACGCGCCGCCTGACGGCCATGGCCGTGGCCGTTGCCCTCGCGGTACTCCTCGGGTTCATCCGTCTGTACCGGCTGCCGTGGGGCGGTTCGCTCTCGCTCAAGATCCTGCCCCTGGTCTACCTGGCGATCACCTACGGACCCAGGGCGGGCATGGCCGGCGGGCTCGCCGCGGGCCTGGTCACGCTGATCCTCGACCCGGTCATCTTCCATCCCATACAGGTCTTCCTGGACTACCTGCTGCCCTACGCGCTGCTCGGGATCATCGGTTTCTTCCCTTCATGGCCCCGGGTGGGCATCCTGGCGGCCGGCGTACTCCGCCTGGCAAGCCACGTGGTGTCCGGCGCGGTCTACTTCGCGGCCTTCACACCGCCGGAACTGAACCGGCAGGTTTACGAACTGGTCCGGGATTACACGGGGATCACCCTCTCCCCCCTGCTCCAGGAATGGTCGGCGCCGTGGCTCTACGCCCTGCTCTACAATGCCAGCGTCGTCGTTCCCGAGACGGTCCTGATGATCCTCTTCGCCCCGCCGTTGGTCCGCCGGATCAACCGTGGATTCGCGCCGGAACAAACCCGGTGAGCGCAGGCGTGGAAACCGCTGTAACCGGGTGGGATCAACGGCGCCTCGGCGGGGGTATTTTCCTCTTGCCTGGCCGCCGGCCCTCCCGTATTATGTCACAATTCGTCCGAACCGTTTATTCTGTTACGTCCGTACCGAATCTCCAATCACGCCGCTACGGCTAAGGAGAGCTCGAAACATGTCCGAATCCCTGGAGTTGATCACGACCTCCAGCGACGAAGGAACGCTGCCGCTGCCCGAGCCGCTGTGCCGGGAAATCTACGACAAAATGCTGACTATTCGGCGTTTCGAGGAGGCCGTTCTGGAGATCTACACCCAGGGCCTGATGCGCGGCCTGGCGCACCTGTACATCGGCCAGGAAGCCTCGGCCGTGGGCATCTGCTCGGCGTTGAACGACGACGATTACCTCACCAGCACCCACCGGGGCCACGGCCACCTGATCGCCAAGGGCGGCAAGGTGGACCGCATGATGGCGGAAATGATGGGCAAGGTCGACGGCTACAACCGCGGCAAGGGCGGCACCATGCACATCGCCGACATGAGCCTGGGCATCCTGGGCGCCAACGGCATCGTCGGAGGCGGCATGGGCATGGCGACCGGCGCGGCCCTGAGCGGAAAGATGCGCGGTTCCGGGCAAGTGGCCGTGTGCTTCTTCGGCGACGGCGCCATCAACCAGGGCGCTTTCCTGGAATCCGCCAACCTGGCTTCCATCTGGTCGCTGCCCGTCCTGTTCGTCTGTGAAAACAACCACTATGGAGAATATACGGCCGCCAGCGACGTAACGGCCGTCCGGGAACACGTGGCCGAACGGGCCGCGGGGTTCAACATGCCGGCCACGGTGGTGGACGGCAACGACGCCGTTGCGGTGCACCAGACCGCGGTGGAGATGGTAAAGCGGGCCCGGGCCGGCGAGGGGCCGTGCCTGATCGAGAACAAGACCTACCGGTACCGTGGGCACCACGTGGGCGACGGCGACCCGGAAAAAACCTACCGGACCCAGGAGGAGACGGACACCTGGCTCGCGAAAGATCCCATTCCCCGCTTCGCCCGGCGCATGCTGAAGGCGGGCATGGTCGACGAGACGGAACTTGAAACCATCGACGCAGACATCACGAAAAGGGTGGAAGACGCCGTGGCCTTCGCCAACGAATCCCCCTATCCCACGGCCGACGAGGTGACCGACCATGTCTACGCCTGAGCGTGTGATCACCTATGGCGAAGCAGTCCGCGAGGCCATCGCGGAGGAGATGCGGCGGGACGAGACCGTCTTCTTCATGGGAGAGGACGTGGCCGCCGCGGGCGGCGTATTCAAGGTCACCGTGGGGCTGCTCGACGAGTTCGGCGAAGACCGGGTGCGGGACACGCCCATTTCGGAAGCGGGCATCATGGGCGCCGGCGTGGGGGCCGCGCTGACGGGCATGCGGCCCATTGTCGAAATCATGTTCGGCGACTTCATCACCATAGCCATGGACCAGATCGTCAACCAGGCGGCCAAGATGTGTTACATGACCGGCGGACAGGCCAAAGTGCCGCTGACGATCCGGACCACGATCGGCGCGGGACGTTCCTCCGCGGCCCAGCACTCACAGAGCCTGCAGGCCTGGCTGTCCCACATACCCGGCGTCAAGGTGGCCATCCCCTCCACGCCGGCCGACCTGAAGGGCCTGCTCAAGTCCTCCATCCGCGACGACAACCCCACCGTCATCTACGAAGACAAGATGATGTACGCCCTGAAGGGGCCAGTGCCCGAAGACGACGACTACACCATACCCTTCGGCGTGGCCGACATAAAGCGGGAAGGGTCGGACGCGACCCTCGTCGCCACCTCGAGCATGGTGCATACCGCGCTCAAGGCCGCGGACATGCTGGAAAAGGAGGGCGTCAGCATCGAGGTGGTGGATCCCAGGACACTGTCCCCCCTCGATATGGACACGATCATACGTTCCGTCGAGAAGACCAGCCGCGCCGTGGTGGTCGACGAAGCCTACCAGAGCTACGGCGTCACGGGCGAACTGGCCTCCCGGATCGCCGACGAGGCCTTCGATTACCTGGACGCCCCCGTGAAGCGCGTGGGGGCCATGGACGTCCCCGTACCCTTCAGTCCCGGGCTGGAACCGCAGACCATTCCCGACGAGGCGAAACTGGTCCAGACCGTCCAGGGTCTGTTCCACGACGTCCCCGTATAGACCGAGACTGCGGAGCGATCAAACTATATGAACCTGTGGCGCCTTCCCCTGCACTGGAAGATCATCATCGGGTTGATTCTCGGATTGTTCTACGGGATCCTCTCCGCGGCCATGGGCTGGAGCCGGTTCACAGAGGACTGGATCTCGCCCTTCGGCGACATCTTCCTGAACCTGCTCAAGGTCATCGCCGTACCCCTCGTGCTGGGCTCGCTCATCATGGGCGTCGCCTCCCTGTCGGACGTGAGGAAACTGTCGCGCATCGGCGGCAGGACGATCGCCATTTACATCCTCACGACGACCGTCTCCGTGACTATCGGGCTCGTCATGGTCAATTTGCTCGAACCCGGGACGGGGGTGCCCCAGGGGTTGCAGGAACAGCTGCAGGCGGCCTACCAGACCGACGCGGAATCCGACATGGAACGGGCCGAAACGGCCAGGGAGCGGGGTCCGCTGCAGGTCTTCGTGGACATGACTCCCGATAACATCTTCGGCGCGCTGAGCAACAACGGGCGCATGCTCCAGGTCGTCTTCTTCTCACTCCTCTTCGGCATTGCCCTGGTACTGATCCCGTCCGACAAGAGCAAACCCCTGGTGGATTTCTTCTCAGGTCTCACGTCGGTCATCATCCAGATCGTGAACATGATCATGGTCGTCGCCCCGATCGGCGTCTTCGCCCTGATCGCCAAGACCATCAACCAGGTGGCCCAGGACGACCTGTCCGCCGTCGGTGAACTCCTTGGCGCCCTGGGCTTCTACTGCCTGGTGGTCCTCCTGGGGCTGCTGATCCACGGCATCATCACCTACCCGGTCATGCTCAAGATCTTCTCCAACATGAAAATCGGGCGGTTTTTCCGGGGGATCGCCCCGGCCCAGCTCCTGGCCTTCTCATCCAGTTCCAGCGGGGCCACGCTCCCGGTCACCATGGATGTGAGCCAACGGAATCTCGGGGTTTCAAAAGAGGTTTCGTCCTTCGTCCTGCCTCTCGGCGCCACGATCAACATGGACGGCACCGCGCTCTACCAGGCCGTGGCCGCCGTGTTCATCGCACAGGCCCTCGGTCTCGGGCTCGACATGACCGCCCAGTTGCAAATCGTCCTCACGGCCGTCCTCGCCTCCATCGGCACCGCCGCAGTGCCCGGCGCGGGCATCATCATGCTGATCATCATCCTGGAGACCATCGGCGTGCCGGCCGCGGGCATCGCGCTGATCCTCGGCGTCGACCGCATCCTCGACATGTGCCGCACCGCGGTGAACGTCACGGGCGACGCCGCCGTGGCGACCTCGGTGGACGCCATGGAGAAACGGGCGGCCGCCCGTCAGTCCGCGTAACGACCTGTCAGTCCGCGTATCGTCCGTATTCGTCGTAGAACCAGGCCGCGCTGTCGATGCCCCGGTAGAAATTGGGCAGGTGGAACTTCTCGTTGGGCGCGTGGGCGTCGCAGTCGGGCAGGCCGAAAGCCATCAGGACCGTAGGCAGGCCGAGTATCTCCTCGAACATGGCCACCACCGGTATGCTGCCGCCTTCCCGGATGTAGACGGGCTCCTTGCCGAAGCCCCGCGTTATAGCCTCGTGGGCGGCCGTCACAGCGGGATGGTCCCGCGCCGTGAGGACTGGCTTGCCCGTGCCGTGATGGATGACTTCCACCTTGACCGAGGGCGGTGCGAGGCTTCTGACGTAGTCTTCGAACGACCGGGCGATCTTTTCAGGGTCCTGGTTCGGCACGAGGCGCATGCTCACCTTGGCCATGGCCTTCGAAGGGATCACGGTCTTCGATCCCTCGCCCGTGAATCCTCCCAGCATCCCGTTTACATCAAGGGTGGGCCGCGCCCACAGGCGTTCCAGGGTCGAGTAGCCTTTCTCGCCCGTGGATTCCGGCAGGCCCAGTCTCCCGGCGAATCCTTCCTCGTCGAAGGGCAGCGCGGCAAGCGACGCACGTTCTTCATCGTCCAGGGCCAGGACGTCGTCATAGAAACCGGGGACGGTGATCCTTCCGTCGCCGTCCACCATCCTGGCCAGGATCTCCGACAATACGTTCAGGGGGTTGGGAACCGCGCCGCCGTAGACGCCCGAATGCAGGTCCTTGTTGGGTCCCTCGAGCCGGACCTCCATGTAGGCCATGCCCCGCAGGGCATACCCGATCGAGGGCTGCTCGTAGTCGAACATGGACGTGTCGGAAATGACCACCACGTCCGCCGCCAGTGCTTCCCTTTGGTTTTCCAGGAAGGCTTCCAGGTTCTCGCTCGAGACCTCTTCCTCGCCCTCGATCAACAAGCGGACGTTCACGGGCAGCCGGCCGTTCTCCCGCAGGTGGGCCTCCAGCGCCTTCACGTGCAGCCAGACCTGCCCCTTGTCGTCCGTCGATCCCCGGGCGTAGAGGTTGTCGCCCCGGATCACGGGATCGAAGGGATCGCTTTCCCACAACTCAAAGGGTTCGGCGGGCTGTACGTCGTAGTGGCCGTATAACAGGACGGTGGGCTTGCCGGGCGCACCGAGCCAATCCGCCGTTACGATGGGATGGCCGGGCGTGGGATTCACGGCCACGTTATGCATGCCGATCCGCTCCAGTTCGCCGGCGAGGAACCGGGCGCACCGGCGCAGGTCCTCCCGGTGGTGGGGATGGGTGCTCACGCTGGGAATGCGGAGGAAATCCTTCAAGCCCTCCAGGGCCTGGGTCCGCTGTCCTTCCAGGTACGAAATGACGCTGTCCATGATTTACGATTCCGTTCGTTGGGGTTGGGGGGATGGGGGGATGGGTTCCGGCCTCCGGTCGCCCGGGACGGGACCTGGCCGCCCGGGACGGGACCTGGCCGCCCGGGACGGGACGTGAACGCCCGGGACGGGACGTGAACGCCCGCGACCGAAACGCCGCGCGCATCTGGCAGGTTACAGGAACGGCGGGCGGAGGAGCAAGGAGAAAAACTCAGAGGCGGGGGACGGGTCCGTGGTGCGGCCGGGAACGGGGACGGGACCGCGGTGCGGACGCAACCGGGCGGATTCGACTTTTCGGCCACGGGCTTCCCGTGTGGGCTTGACAGTACGCCGGGATGGTCTTAGACTGGTAATTTCGCAATGCGGTGTGCGGTGCGGGCAGGATTCGCCGCGTCGTGACTCGAACCATTACCGGCCATCTCCGGATTCGCCATGCAGACCTTCTTGAAACAGTACCTGGGCGTGTTGCGCACCACGATCGGATCGGGAAACCTGAAGTTCTTCTACCGGTTTTTCATCTTCCTCTTCCTGTTGATCCTGGTCTACACGTTCCTGTTCCACCAACTCCAGGAAATGGAGGGACGGGAACATTCGTGGTTCACCGGATTCTACTGGACGCTGGTCACGATGACTACGCTTGGTTACGGCGACATCGTCTTTACCACCGACCTGGGCCGTATTTTCTCACTGTGCGTGCTGCTGACGGGCCTGACGACGCTGATCATCGTGCTTCCGGTGGCCTTTGTCGAGTTCATCTACCGGCCCTGGCTCAGCGCCCACTCCATCGCACGCGCGCCCAGAGCTCTGGATCCTGCATACCAGGAACACGTGGTCATCACCCATCACGACGAGGTGACGAGTTCGCTTGCCGCCCGGCTCAAGCAGTACGGAAACGACTACGTATTCATCATACCCAATCTGGACGAAGCGCTGCTTCTTCACGACCGGGGTCTCAACGTCGTGTACGGCGACCTGGACAATGCCGAGACCTACCGCTACGCGAACGTGGACCAGGCGGCGCTCGTCGTGGCCACCGGCAAGGACACGCTGAATACCAGCATCGCCTTTACGATCCGGAATATCAACAAGGATATCCCCATCCTGGCGACGGCGAATTCTCCCGACTCCGTGGATATCCTCGAACTGGCGGGCTGCACCCACGTGATCCAGCTGGGACAGCAGATGGGGCAGCTCCTCGCCCGGCTCGCTTCGAGCGTGGATTCCATGTCCCACGTACTCGGAAACGTCGAAGACCTGATGGTCGCCGACGCGAGCATCGTGGATACCCCGCTCATCGGCAAGACCCTGCGCGAGACGCGTCTTCGCGAATTGACCGGCGTCACGGTCGTCGGCGTGTGGGAGCGGGGGAGGTTCCACGTGATCGCGCCCGATACGCCGTTGACCGAACGGATGATCCTGGTGCTCCTGGGGACGGAAAGCCAGATCACGTCCTACAATGAGTTGTTTGCCATCTACAACGTATCCGATCCGCCCATCGTCATCATCGGCGGAGGACGCGTGGGACGGTCCGCGGGGGGCACGCTCGTGGAGAGGGGGTTGGACTACCGGATCATTGAGCAGCAGGTCGACCGGATCCGGGATGAAAAGCATTACGTACTGGGCGACGCGGCGGATATCGAGACCATGAAGAAGGCCGGTCTCATGGACGCACCCACCGTCATCATCACGTCCCATGAAGACGACATGAACATCTACCTCACGATCTACTGCCGCAAGCTGCGCCCGGATATCCAGATCATCACCCGGGCGAAAGAGGAACGGAACGTGGAAGCGCTGCACCGGGCGGGGGCCGATTTCGTCATGTCCTACGCTTCCATGGGCGCCAACATCATCCTCAATCTGCTCAAGCGGAACGATATTGTCATGATCACGGAAGGGTTGAACTTCTTCCGGGTCAGGCTCCCCCGTGAACTTGCCGGCAGGACCATCGCCGAGTCGCAGGTCTACCCGGAGACGGGATGTTACATCGCGGCTGTTTTCACCGGGAAGGAGAGCATCGTGAGTCCCCCGCCGTCGATGAAACTGTCCACCGGGTGCGAGATCCTGCTCATCGGGACGATCGAAGCGGAAAACAGGTACCTGGAGCGGTACGGGAAGAGAACTTGATCCGGGAAGGGCTCGCATCGCGCCGGGCGCCGGTCATGCGCAGTATGTTTTAGTTACTTCCGTGAGGACCTCGGCACAGGCTTCGATCGACGCAACGTCCACCCATTCGTTATCCCCGTGAAAATCGCCTCCCGCCGGGCCGTAGATTACCGTCGGGATCGAGCGTTCGCTCAGCAGCGCGGCGTCCATCCAGCCCGCACTTCCGGAGACACGGGGCCTGCGGCCGGATGTCCGCGCGGCGACCGTCCTGACCAGTTCAACGATCTCATGACCGGCATCGATCGAGAACGGCCGACGTTCGAAAGTCAGATCGATCGTGGCCTGAAAACCCGGATCGGCCCGGCGGCATCCTACGGCAATGTCTTCCAGCTCGGCGATCACGCTCCGTGCCGTCTCTCCCGGGACCGTGCGCCTTTCCACGCCCAGGCGGCACGTCGCGGGATAGCTTGACATCTCGCGGCCGCCGTCGATGACCGATGCATGCACCGATCCGGAACCGAGCAGCGAATCTCCGGTTCGTTGTTCCAGTTCGGCCTGAAGATCCTCGAGCCCCCGGAGAAACGCCCCCATCTTCGTGATGGCGTCCAGCCCATCTTCCGGCCTGGAGCCGTGGGCGGCGCGGCCGTGCGTGGTGACATCCGCCCAGACGAAACCCTTGTGCGCGACCAGGACATCTCCGTTGGTGGGTTCGGTCACGATGGCCGCATCGGCCGTCACGCCGCTGTCCAGAACAGCCGTGGTACCGACGCTGTAGGCCTCTTCGTCGGAGACGGCCGTCATGATCACGTCCCCTCTCAGATCCATGGTCCGCGCGCTGGCCACTACAGCCATCATCGCGGCGACGGAAGCCTTCATGTCGCCGGCGCCGCGGCCGTACATCCTGCCCTCTTCGACCCTCGGACGGAAGGGGTCGTCCATGCCGTCCACGCCGACCGTATCGAGATGACCGTTCAGGATGAGCGAGCGGCCGCCACCCGTTCCCCGCGCGACGGCAACCACGCTGGGACGTCCGTCCGCATCCACGATCCGCACGTCGAGGGACCGGTCCCGGCACCAGTCCGCAACGAAGGCGGCGATTTCACGCTCGCCCGCGGCGGTCGGTGACAGCGTGGGATTCGTCGAGTCGATCGAAACGAGTTTAGCGGTGAGTTCCTGAAGCGTGCCCATCAGTTTCCACTCCCGGCCTGCAGTTTCGCTTCGGCGACGCGTTCCGCGAGGACCGGCTTCAACCGGTCCAGTTCATGGGCGAGCGTCGACAAAGCCTCTTCCGCATGATCCAGGTCGCTGTCCCTTCCCATCTTCTCCAGGCGCTGGGCTGCGTCGACGACGGCGTCGGCCTTGAAAACACCGGCGGAGCCCTTCAACGTATGGGCATGCCGTCTCACGTCGGCGGCGTTCCCCGCATCAACCGCTTCGCGGATGCCGGCCTCGAGCCCCGGGCACTCGGCCAGGAAGAGTCCGGCCAGTTCGGCGATCACGGCCTCGTTCCCGCCCACCTGCGCAACGGCATTTTCCCAATCGACGGGCGCGGCATCCGAAGCCACGCCCTCCGAATCCTGTATCGGTGGGAGATCCTCTCTTGGCCCTGCAGGCATTCCCTCCACCGCCGCGTACAGCAACCGGGCCTGGATGGGCTTGGACAGGTAATCGTCCATCCCGGCCTCCAGGCACCGCTCCCGGTCGCCGCTCATGGCGTGGGCCGTCATGGCGACGATGGGGATATGTTCGCTGCCCGTTTCCAGGCCGCGAATGGTCCGCGTCGCCTCCAGTCCATCCATCTCGGGCATCTGCACGTCCATCAGGACCAGGTCGAAGGCGCCGGCCTCGAACCGCTCGACCGCTTCCCGGCCGTTGTTTGCCACGGTGACCGCGTGGCCCCTGGATTCCAGCATGAGGACCGCGACGCGCTGGTTCACGACGCCGTCCTCGGCCAGGAGGATGCGCCGCGGCACCACTCCTTCGGACAAGCCGCCGGCGCCCTCTTCCAGCGCGGGAGCGCACGTGCCGGCCACGATATCCATGATGGCGTTCAGCAGGTCGGACTGCTTGACCGGTTTGCTCACCGTACAGGCGATCCCGACGTAATCGCCGATCCCGGGGTCGGCCCGCTGTCCGGCGGAGACCAGCAGGATGACGCCGAGGTCCCTTCCTTCGGCACACCGGTTGATTTCCCGGATGAGCCCGTGTTCTTCCATTTCCGGCATGGTTTCGTCCAGCAGGACCAGCCGGATGGCCTCCCCGTCATCGCCGGTAAGGGCGGCGAGGGCTTCCACTCCGGTGCCGGCTTCCATAGTCTGCATGGACCATTCGGCCAGCATGTCGATCAAGAACCCCCGATTGGTGGGATGGTCGTCGACCACGAGTACCCGCAGGCCGGTCAACGGCCCGGCGTCCACCACCGGCTTTTCCACCGCATCGCGACGTTTCTGCATTTCGACGGTAAAATGGAAGGTGCTTCCCCGGCCTGCTTCGCTTTCGACCCAGATGCGGCCGTTCATCATGGCGGTCAATTGCGCGCAGATGGCCAGTCCCAGGCCCGTTCCGCCGTACTTCCGCGACATGGAACTGTCCGCCTGGCTGAAGACGTCGAAGATCAGCTGCTGCTTGTCTTCCGGTATGCCGATGCCGGTGTCGGCCACCGCGCAGGCCAGCGTCACGGTTTCCTCCGATTCCGAGGCCAGCGACATGGAAAGGACCACTTCTCCCGCTTCCGTGAACTTGATGGCGTTTCCGACCAGGTTGATCACGATCTGGCTCAACCGTCCCGGGTCGCCCACGAGCTGGTCGGGCAAGTCGGGAGCGACCCGGTACGCCAGTTCGAGGCCCTTTTCCGTGGCGGGGATCGACATGGCCTGCACGGTATTGGCGATGCGCTCCCGCAGTTCGAAGGGGATCGATTCGAGTTCCAGGCGGCCCGCCTCGATCTTCGAGAAGTCCAGGATATCGTTCAACAGGCCCTGGAGCGATTCCGTGGACTGATCGATGAGCCGCATGAACTCCCGCTGCCGGGAAGTGAGGTCGGTATGCAGCATGAGCTGGGTCATACCGGTGATCCCGTTGATCGGCGTGCGGATTTCGTGGCTCATGTTGGCGAGAAACTCGCTCTTGGCCCGGCTGGCCTCCTCGGCGGACTCCTTGGCTTCCTGGAGTTCCCCCTGGAAGAGCACCATGTCGTGGGTCGTCTGCTCCAGCAGGGCGTTCTGCCGGTGCAGTTCGTGAGCCATTCGCGTGCGTTCCGCGTCGATCTGCCCGATCGAGCGGGCGTTCCACCAGATCAGGATATTGAAGGCTATCACGTTACAGACCACAAAGATCGAATGGCCGAACTCCACACCGTAGAACCCCGCCCTCTCTCCCTGGAACTGGAGCCAGCCCAGGATGATTGGAATGAGAAAGGCCGCCGGGAGCAAACGGCGGGCCATGAGGCCGCCGGCCGTGGCGCTGACCAGCGTGGCGGCCGGTTCGCGGCGGGGACGCGCGCAGAATATGCCGACGCACACGACGCCGAAACCCAGCGCGGTGTTCAGGGATATGGGGATCACGCCGGAAACCCGGTACAGGACCATGGTGCTGTAGATCGCACCGGCCAGGGACAGCAGGGCAATGATCCCGGCGTTCATGACGCAGACGTGGGACAGCCAGTGTCTCGGCCCGCGCAGGTCGAGGAGCAGGAGCGCGAGACCCACCAGCATGAAGGTGAAGGCGGTGTGCGGCGCCATGCGGCTACCGCTCAGGGACGCCGCGAAGAGCCACTGGTCGATCCCCCTGCCGCCAACGTCCACGTCGAACAGCTTGACGGCCCCCAGCGCCATGAGGAGACCCGCGCCGGCGAAACCCGTCCAGCGGCGATATGCCGAAGCGTTCCTCGGCAGCAAGGCGCACAACGTGGCGCCGGCCAGCAGAAAGGCGGCGGCCGTGAGCGGATTCATGGGGACCCGACCGGGGTTGACCAGACCCCGCAGGACGGCAAGATCGAACTGCCAGCCGGCGAGCACGAGCACCGAGCACGCGATGACGATCACGCTGCACAGGTAGGCGGCTTTCTGCAACAACCGCACCCAGGCCGCGTCGATCTCCGTCGAAGACGCGTTGGTTTCCGTTGAAGCCATGGCCTACCTCCCGGTCAACGCCGGCCGGCGTTCGTCAGGGGAAGATCCCCCGGAGGAGTTTCGCCTGGGTCACCCGGCTGATCCCCTCGATCAACGCCGCGGTACGCATGTCGACCTTGTCTTCGGCCGCCCGGTGGACGGTCCTTCCGAAGGCGTCGATGAGGATGGTGTGCAACCTGCCGTTGATCTCCTCGAGCGTCCACATGTAGTTCTGCGTATCCTGCACCCATTCGAAGTACGAGACGGTCACGCCACCGGCGTTGCCCAGGACGTCCGGCAGGATGAAGACGTCCTTTTCCCCGAGGATCTCGTCGGCCTCGAGCGTGGTGGGTCCGTTGGCCCCTTCCGCGAGAAGCCTGCACTTCAACCGGTCCGCGTTGTCGCCGGTGATCTGGTTCTGCAGCGCAGCCGGGGCGAGGATGTCGCAGGGCAGTTCGAGCAGTTCCTGGTTGGTGACTTCGTCGGCCTCGGGATAGCCTTTCAGGAAACGGTTTTCCTCGCAGTACTTGAAGACGTCCTCCAGCGACAGTCCGTTGGCGTTGTAGATCCCGGTGGTGACGTCGCTTACCGCGACCACCCTGACCCCGCCTTCATCCAGGAAGCGCGCCGTGTTGCTGCCCACGTTGCCGAAGCCCTGGACCACCGCCGTGGCGCCGTCCAGGGACATGCCCATGTGCTTCGCGGCCGCCTCGATCAGGTAGACCAGGCCGCGGCCGGTGGCTTCGCGGCGTCCCAGGGACCCACCCAGCACGACCGGCTTGCCGGTGACGACGCCCGGCACCGTGTAGCCCGCCTGCTGGCTGTACGTATCCATGATCCAGGCCATGACCTGCTCGTCGGTGCCCATGTCCGGGGCGGGGATGTCCTTGTCCGGTCCGATGATGTCGATGATTTCCGACGTAAAGCGGCGGGTGAGGCGCTGCAACTCCCGGCGGGACAGGTCGGTCGGGTCGATCCGGACGCCGCCCTTGGCGCCGCCGAAGGGCAGATTGATCAGCGCGCATTTCCAGGTCATCCACATGGCCAGGGCGGAGACCTCCCCCAGGTTCACATCCTCGTGGTAGCGGATGCCGCCCTTGGTCGGGCCCATGGTGAGCAGGTGCTGCACCCGGTATCCGAAAACGTTTTCCACAAGATGGTATTCGTCCCGGCGAAAGGGGAGCGTCACGATATGGGTCCGCTGGGGAAAGAGCAGACGTTCCCGGATGTTCTCGTCCAGTCCCATGATCTGCGCCGCCTTGAGAAACTGCTGCTGGGCCAGTTTGAACATGACCGAATCCCATTCGCCGCTACGCGCGCGCACGCGTTCGATAGCGTAATGGATGGACCGGGAGAGCAGGGTCGTGTTGGCCTGGGTCTTCACGATGTAGTCCTGGGCGCCCGATTCCACGGCCGTGGCGGCCAGGGAAACGTCGTCGAGCCCGGTCAGTATGATGACCGGCAGGTCCGGCGCGGCCGCCCGGACGCTGTGAAGCGTGTCGAGATCGGCGCTGTCGGGAAGGACAAGGTCCAGCAGCACCACGTCGAAGGACGTCTCCCCGATCAGGTCCAGCCCTTCCCGGAGCGTCCCGGCGACGTGTAGCCGGGTCGTAAGCCGGCTGGATTCCATGTAGTGGCGAATCAGCTGCACGTGCACGGGGTTGTCTTCGATCATCAGGACTTCGACGGTGTTTTCCGGCATGTTTACTCTCCAGAGTCCTGCGCGCCAGGATCCGGCGCGCCAGGGGCAGACTGGTATTTGCGCACGGCTTCCGACAGATCGATCGTTCCTTCGTACAGGGATTTCCCGAGCACCACCCCTTCCAGGCCGTCCGCGGCGGCCCCGGAGGCCCGTTCGAGGTCTTCCAGCGTGGCCACGCCCCCCGACGCGATCACCCGCAATCCGCTCTCACGGGCCAGGCGCGCCGTCGAACCGGTGTTCAGTCCGTTCATCGTACCGTCCCGGTCGATGTCCGTGTAAACGATCCTGCGGATCCCGGCTTCCTTCATGGCCTCCGCCAGTTCGAGGGATGAACAGGACCCGCCGGACGTCCAGCCGCTGACCGCGACCCGTCCCGCCCTGGCGTCGATGCCGACGACGATGCGTTCCGGTCCCCACGCCTCCACCACCTGCCGCACCATGTCGGGACGCTCCACGGCCGCCGTGCCCAGGATGACGCGGCGCACCCCCAGCGCCAGCCAGGCCTCCACGGCCTCGGGCGTACGGATGCCCCCGCCCAGCTGTACCGGCATATCGGATTGTTCCAGGATGGCGACGACACTCGTCCGGTTGCCCGCATCGCCGGTGAACGCGCCGTCCAGGTCGACGACGTGCAGGTAGGTCGCGCCCTGCGATTTCCATTTCAATGCGACGTCCGCCGGGGAATCACCGTACACCGTTTCGTGGTCGCGCATTCCCTTGACGAGGCGGACGCATCGCCCCTGTCTGATGTCGATGGCGGGGTAGAGTTGCATCTGGAATCATCACCCTCCGAAGCCCTGTCCGACGGCACGCTTTCGAACCGCGCGTCCTGTGCTAAAGATGGACCGTAAAGCGCCGGCCTGTCAACCGACAAATCCCTTGACATGGATAACTCGGGCCCATAGTTTTCGGTGGAATCCGGCTCGATGGCTACCGGGTGTCCCGGCCCATGTTGCGCCGGTTCCCCGTGCGGTGGCCGACTTCCCCTCCGACCCCACGACCCCACGCCTTTCGAATACCCGATGTCAGCCTTTGTCGATCCTGTTCAGCCCCTGTTGAAGGCCCATAGGCGACTGGCCTCCGATCTGGCCGACCTGTGCCGGGAAGTGAATCACGAAGTCTATCTCGTGGGCGGTTCCGTGCGGGATGCCGTCCTGGGCCGCACAGTACGGGACCTGGACCTTACGCTCGCGGCGGACGGACTGGCGCTGGGACGGAAACTGGCGGACCGCCTGCGGTGTCCCTTCGTGCCGCTCGACGATACGGACCGAACCGGGCGCGTCGTGTTGCGGCGCCGGTTCACGATCGATATATCGTCCTTCAAGGGCGATTCCCTGGAGGCGGATCTCCGCAAGCGGGATTTCACCATCAACGCCATGGCCGTCCGCCTGGCGGACCTGCTGGACGGCCGACCGTCGATCATCGATCCCCTGGGCGGCGCGTCCGACCTCGCAGCAGGGAAGCTCAAGGCCGTTTCCGAAGCGTCCTTTCGCGACGACCCGCTACGCGTATTGAGGGCGTTCCGGCTTGCCGGCCAGTTCGGCCTGGACATCACGCCCCGTACCGAGACGTGGATCGCGGCATGCGACGAAGACCTGCGGGAGGTTTCGGGAGAACGCCTGCTTTACGAACTGTCCTTGATCATGGGGAGGCGACGCACGTCGGATCGGGTGTCCGCCATGATCCGCTCCGGCGTGTTCGCGTCGCTCTTTCCCGGGTGGATGGGAACGTCGTCGGCATCGGTGTCTCATCGGCTGGAACGGACGGACCGGCTTATCGCACGGGACGTTTGCATGGAGGATCAGGGACTTTACACCCATCTTACCGGTTACGAAGCTAAAATGGCGGGCGACCGGACCAGCCTGTGGATCCTCCGATTCGCCAGCCTCGTGCTGTGCGGTATCAGGGCTGGCGGTGCGGCTGGCGGTGCGGACGGGGCTCCTGACCGGATTGAAGGTGCGACGGTTACGACGGAACCGGCCCTCGACCGGGTCGAAGGCGCGGCCGACCGGTTGAGGCTGAGCAAGCGGGAAAGGCAGGCGCTCCACCAACTGGTGTTCGGGGCGTTGAGACTGCTCGAAGGGACCGCTCCAGGGGAACCGGATGACGAAGCACTCTGCCGGATTTTGCGCGGGTCGAAATACGATACCCCCGGCGCGGCGCTCCTCGCCATTGCGCACGGACCGGACGAGGGAAGCGCGGCGGGCGGCAGGATCGCGAAGGCCGCGCGCCGGCTCCTGCGGCTTTACACCCGGCACCGGAACCTGCGGGCGAAGGGCCTGATCTTGAACGGCGCGGATATCATGGACGACCTGGGCCTGACCGAGGGGCCGGAGGTCGGCCGCTTGCTGGATAAGCTTGAAACGATCCAGACCATACATGATATTCGGACCAGGGAACAAGCCCGGAAGCTACTTTACGAAGATGCCGCGGATGGCTTGGCCGGCGCGGAAAGTGCATAGCGCGGAAGGCTGAACCGGCGCGGAAGGGGCATAGCGCGGTCCGGACTGCGAGTTTTGACCATGAAGCTCTGTACCACCCTTCAGATGCGTTCGATCGACCGTCGCACCATCGAAGACTACGGCCTGTCCGGTTATGAGCTGATGGAAAGGGCGGGCTGCCGGGTGGCGGAAATCGCGAAGCAGCTCCTGGAGGGCGTGGCCGGCAAGACAGTCGCCGTAGTGTGCGGAAAGGGGAACAACGGGGGGGACGGATTCGTGGCCGCCCGATATCTCCATCTGTGGGGCGCTACGGTCATCTGCCACGTGCTCGCCGCCAGGCCGGCCCTGCCGGTCGACGCTAAGAAGCACCTGGAACGGCTCGAGGAAACCGGCCTGGTTCCTGACTTCCGGCCCGACGGTCCGCTCGAATTGCCCGGCCAGCCCGGACGGCCCCCTGCGCTGATCATCGACGCGCTCCTCGGCACCGGGTTGAAGGGACCGCCGCGCGATCCATACGGCGCCGCCATCGCGGTGATCAACCTCAGCTCATCTCCTGTGCTCTCCGTCGACACCCCGTCGGGCCTGGCGCCCTGCTGCGGAAGTCCGCAGTCCCGTCCCCGTGAGGAATGGACCTGCGTGCGCGCCGACCATACGCTTGCGATCGGCCTGATTAAAGTCGACCTGGCTACCTTTCCCGGCCGTTCCTGGTGCGGCGCCCTGGAAGTCGCGGACATCGGCTTTCCCGACCGTGCCGTAGAGGCGGAGGGGTTGTATCTCTCCATGCCCGAGCGAAGCGAGATGGCCGGCCTGATCCCGGTTCACCGGCCCGGGGACCACAAGGGAAGCCGCGGAAAGGTCGCCGTCGTCGCCGGTTCGGCGGGCATGGCGGGAGCGGCGACGCTGGCTTCCCGCGCGGCCCTGCGCGGCGGCGCGGGCATGGTCATGCTCGGTGCGCCCGCGGGCCTGATGGATGCCCTGACGGCCAGACACACGGAAGTGATGCTTCGCGGCCTGCCCGAAACCGCCGAAGGATCGCTTTCTCTCGCGGCCGAGTCCGACATCGACGCCCTGCTCTCCTGGGCCGACGTGCTGGCCATCGGGCCGGGTCTCACGCGCCAACAGGAGACCTCCGCGCTGGTCCGCCGCGTCGTATCGAACAGCGAGCGGCCGGTCGTCATCGACGCCGACGGGGTAAACGCCTTCGCGGGTCAACCGGACGGCCTGGCCGGCACGGCACCGGAAGTCATCATGACGCCCCACGTGTTCGAGCTGTCCAGGCTGACCGGCATGGCCGCCGACGACATCGAGGCGGACCGGGTCGCGGCCGCGAGACAGGCCGCCGGTTCCCTGCAGGTCACCCTCGTGCTCAAAGGGGCCGCCTCGCTGGTGGCTTCCCCCGAGGGACAGGTCTCGGTGAATCCCACGGGGAACCCGGGGATGGCCACCGCCGGATCGGGCGACGTGCTGACCGGCCTCATCGCGGCCCTGCTCGGGCAGGGCCTCGGCGCATGGGACGCGGCCCGGCTGGGGGTATACCTCCACGGCCTGGCCGGCGATCTCGGCGCGGAGACCATGGGGCCGCACAGCCTGGTGGCCGGTGATCTCATCGACTATTTGCCCGGCGCGTTCCTGCATACGGGCGGGGGACGGGTTTCACCCTAGAAAGCAGGATTCCGTGGACACGAAATTCGACCCGGCGTCGCTTGAGGAAATCGTGGCCCGCGCCTTGCGGGAGGACGTGGGAGATGGCGACGTCACCACCGAGTGGACGCTGGCGACCGACGCTGTGGCCCGCGCCCAATTCGAGGCCGGGCAGCCCGGCATCGTGTCCGGCCTGTACCCTGCGTGTCTCACGTTCCGGGAGGTGGACCCCGGCCTGGAATTCCGGGCCCTGTTGACCGACGGCGACCAGGTGGAACCCGGCCAGCCTATCGCCGAAGTGCGGGGCGCCGCGCGGTCGGTACTCACCGCCGAACGAACGGCGCTCAATTTCATGCGCCACCTCTCCGGCATCGCATCCATGACCCGTCAATACGTCGATGCCGTGCGGAACACCGGCGCGCGCATCGTGGATACCCGCAAGACCACGCCCGGTCTCCGCGATCTGGAGAAAAGGGCCGTACTGCACGGCGGCGGAGACAATCACCGCCACGGCCTCTTCGACATGGTGCTGATCAAGGACAACCACATCGCCGCCGCGGGCGGCATCATCGCCGCGGTTCGCACCTGCAGATCGAATATGAAGCGATCGGGCAGGCGGTACGACATCGAAGTGGAGACGAGCGGCCTGGACCAGGTCGAAGAGGCCGTGCGCAGCGGTGCGGACTGGATCATGCTGGACAACATGAGCGATGCGGAAATGCAGACGGCGGTCGGCCGGATCCGAGCGCTGACCGCGGCGGATCAATCCATCGTGGTCGAAGCGTCGGGAGCGATCACGTTGGATCGGCTCACAGCGATCGCGAAGACCGGGGTAGACGTGATCTCCGTCGGCGCGCTGACCCATTCCGCGCCGGCGCTCGATATCGGCCTGAACGTGATGGCCTCCGACTGAAACGGATGTACCGGAACGGAACGACGATGAAGCCCCCGTGCCCGAGCGATGAGTTGGATGGATTCCAGGACCGGTACGACGCGGTCCGCATGCGCGCGAAGCTGTCATCACGGATCTTTGGCCGCGTTCTGGAATACCACGAACGGGTGGGGTCCACCAATGACGTGATCCTGGACATGGCCGAACAGGCCGCGCCCCATGGGACGGTCTGCCTTGCCGATGAGCAGTCGGCCGGCAGGGGCCGCCGCGGATACGGGTGGTTCTCGCCCCCCGGATGCGGTATCTGGGCTTCCGTCCTGCTCAGGCCCCGGCTGTCCGTGGCCCGGACCCCGCCGCTTACGTTGTGTGCCGCCGCGGCCGTGGCCCCCGTCCTGGAAACGGCCGCCGGCGTGTCCGTGGAAATCAAGTGGCCGAACGACCTGATCATGGGAGGACGCAAGGTCGCCGGCATCCTGGCCGAATCCCGCGTCGTGTCCGGTGACGAGCCGGTCATCGTGATCGGCATGGGGATCAACGTAAACCACACCCGTGGACAGTTTCCCGACGAGCTTTCCGCGTCCGCCACTTCGCTGCGCATCGAATCGGGCCGCCCCGTGAGTCGCGAGGACCTGTTCCTGGCCATCCTGGCCTCCCTGGAGTCCGCCTACGGAGACTACCTGGCATCCGGGCCCGCGTCTCTCCTTGCCGAAGTCGACGCCCGCCTCGCCTGGCAAGGGTTGACGGTCGAGGCCGACAGCCCTGCCGGATCCGCCGGGCGTGTATCCCACATCGATGAGGAGGGCGGCCTGGTGCTCGACCGACAGGACGGCGGCCCCCTTGTCATCCGTTCCGGATCCATCAGACTGCTTAGACTTCGTACGTAAATCCGGCGACCACTTTTGCGGCATAATTGGCATTGCGATTGAATGGCGGATCGAGGTAAATTGGATCAGCGGATTCGAAGTTCATCCCGTGCCTGATCGGCAGATTGCCGGCCATCTTCGCAGTCTGCCGCGCACGGGCGAAGTCGGCAATCGAAGGGAGACCAGGCTTCATGGGATTACTAATCGACGTCGCGCTGCCGCTGGCACTCGCCTTCATCATGCTCGGGCTTGGGCTCGGGCTCACCTTCGACGATTTCGCCCGGGTGGTGCGCCGGCCGCGCGACTTCGCGGTGGGTGCCTTCTCCCAGATCGTCCTGCTGCCGGCGGTTGCCTTCGTCCTCGCCAGCGTCTGGCCGATGGCGCCGGAACTCGCGTTGGGCCTGATGATCATCGCCGCCGCGCCGGGCGGTCCGACCTCCAATATCCTGACCGCGTTTGCGCGCGGCGATGTGGCGCTGTCGATCTCGCTGACCGCGGTGATCAGCCTGGCAAGCGTGATCACCATTCCGGCCATCGTGGTCTTCGCCTACGGGCAGTTCATCGGCGATTCGGCGGAGCAGGACATATCGGTCGCCGGCGCCGCACTCGGCGTTTTCCTGATCGTTGCCGTTCCGGTGCTGACCGGTCTTGTCATCCGCCGCATCGCGGAAGGCTTCGCTCTTCGGTTCGAACCAGCGGCCCGCAAGGTCTCTGCGGTGCTGTTGATGCTCGTACTCGCCGGCGCGATCTACGATCAACGCGCCAACCTCGTCCCCTATTTCGCGCAGGCCGGGCTGGTCACGCTCGTTCTCAACTTGCTGATGATGACCATCGCCTGGTTCCTCGCCCGGATGTTCACCTCCGGACCGACCCAGCGGACCGCCATTTCGATCGAATGCGGCATCCAGAACGGGACGCTCGCGATCGCGGTCGCGGTAATGCTGTTCGGCGGCGGGCTCGCGACCATGCCGGCGGCGACCTACAGCCTGATCATGTTCGCCACCGCGCTGATCTATATCGCCTTGCTGCGGCGGATCGTTTGACCGGGGTGCGGTCCTCCCGCGCCAGGGTGAGGAGCCGCGCAACGTCATATCACCGGCGAACGCCGGAAAACGCGCGCGCCGCAAATCAAAAAACACTTGCATCAACCAATGACCTTTCATATATTAGCAGACTGGACATTCGAGTGCTAATTACAGAATCACTACTTGTTGAATATACAAGTATTTAGTTGACTCAAAAAGTGCGTACAGCCAAGCTGTTCGCCTTGCTCAGAATCGCCCGGTTCCACCCGGCGAAACACAGGGGGTAGCAGAAGTGCCAGCAAAACAACTTTCATTCGACGCCGATGCCCGGCAGGCCCTCAAACGAGGGGTGGACGCCCTGGCTGACGCGGTCCGTGTCACCATGGGTCCCAAGGGACGTTGCGTCGTGCTCGACAAGAAATTCGGTTCGCCCACTTTCACGCTGGACGGCGTCACGGTGGCGAAGGAAATCGAGCTCGAGGACAACTACGAAAACATGGGCGCGCAGATGATCAAGGAAGCCGCGTCGAAGACGAGCGACGTGGCCGGCGACGGGACGACCACGGCCACCGTCCTCGCCCAGGCCATCTACGCGGAAGGCCTGCGGAACGTGACTTCCGGCGCCAATCCCATGGATCTGAAGCGGGGCATCGACAAGGCCGTATCCGCGGTGGTCGGTTCGATCGCTGAAATGTCGAAGGCCGTGGAAGGACGGAAGGAAATCTCCGAGACCGCTACCGTTTCGGCCCATGGCGACGCCACCATCGGCGACCTGATCGCGGACGCGATGGAAAAAGTGGGCAAGGACGGCGTCATCACGGTCGAAGAGGCCAAGAGCATGGAAACCTCCCTGGACGTCGTGGAGGGCATGCAGTTCGACCGCGGTTATCTGTCACCTTACTTCGTTACCGATTCCGAGTCCATGGAAGCGGTACTCGAGGACACGAAGATCCTGATTCACGACAAGAAGATCAGCGCCGTCAAGGATATCTATCCCGTCGTCGAGAAGATCGCCCAGAGCGGTTCCCCGCTGCTGATCATCGCCGAGGACATCGAGGGCGAGGCCCTTGCCCTGCTGGTGGTCAACAAGCTTCGCGGCACCCTGAAGGTCGCCGCGGTCAAGGCGCCCGGGTTCGGCGACCGGCGGAAGGCCATGCTCGAGGATATCTCCATCCTGACCGGCGGTACGGTCATCTCCGAGGACGCCGGCTTCAAGCTGGAAAACGTGACCGTGGGCGACCTGGGTACGGCCAAGCGCGTCAACCTCGACAAAGACAACACGACGATCGTCGAAGGCGCCGGCGGCACCGACGCGATCCAGGGACGCATCAACCAGATCCGCGCCCAGATCGAGGAGACCACCTCCGATTACGACCGGGAGAAGCTGCAGGAACGTCTGGCCAAGCTGGCGGGCGGCGTGGCGGTCATCAACGTGGGCGCCGCGACGGAAGCCGAGATGAAGGAAAAGAAGGCACGGGTCGAAGACGCCCTCAACAACGCCAAGGCGGCCATCGAGGAAGGGGTCGTACCGGGCGGCGGCGTCACGTTCATCCGCGCGCTCTCCGCGCTGGACAACGGACTGGATACCGAGGGTGACGAAACCGTCGGCGCCGGCATCGTGCGCAAGGCGCTCGAGGCGCCCGTTAGGCAGCTGGCGGAAAACGCCGGCCTGGAGGGTTCCATCATCCTGCAGAAGATCCGGGAAGGCGAAGGCGGATTCGGTTACAACTTCGAATCCGATACCTACGGCGACATGTCCGAAACGGGCGTGATCGAGCCCGCCAAGGTCTCCCGCGTAGCGCTGCAGCACGCCGCGAGCATCGCCGGCCTGCTGCTGACCACCGAAGCGCTGGTGGCTGAACTCCCCGAAGACACCCCGCCTCCGGCCATGCCCCACGGCGGCGGCATGTACTAAGCGGGACGCTTCGAAAAGGAACCGGTCCCCGACCGGTTGCAGGTAAACCCCCGGTGGCTTCACCGGGGGTTTTCTCTTGCTACGGCCGGTCGCCGATTCTATATTTCCCCGAGACCGAACGGCGGATAGGGAGACAGGTCCTGGGCGACGGAGCGACCATGAGAAACCCGGTGATAATAGAACGCGCGGAACGGCTTCACCAGATCCCGCTGAACCGGCCCCTGGAACATTCACGATACCTCAGAAGACTGGCCGCCAGGGGGATCGAGCCCATAGATCTGACCACGGGCATCGACGACCTTCCCCCGGGACAGGCTGCCATTGAAAGGGCATCCGACTCCGTTCCGGCCACCGGTGGTCGGGGCGGCCCAGGCGGTCCGGAAGTACCGGCCGAGTCATCCCGGCTCACAGGCGCCGAGTTCCGCAGGGCATTCAGCAACTGGTTCGCGTACCGGTTCGACGTGGAGATCGATCCGGACAGGCACGTCCTGCCCTTCGCGGGTTCGGCGGTCGGCCCGGCATGCGTGGCCATGGCGCTGGTCAACCCCGGTGAAACCGTGCTGGCGCCCGACCCCTCCCATCCGGCCTACCGGACAAGCGCCGTGCTGGCGAATGGACAGATCCAATCCTATCCCCTGCACGGACGAAACGATTTCCTCCCCAACCTGAAGCAGATCGAACCCCGGATCGCCGGGCAAGCAAAACTGATGTACGTCGGTTTTCCGAACGATCCGACCGGGGTCGTGGCGGACCATTCGTTCTTTCGGGAACTCATCGATTTTGCGCGCAGGCACAACATCATCGTCTGTCACGATGCGACGCAGCATTTTCTTACGTACGACGGGATCGAAGCCCCGAGCCTCCTGCAGACGCCCGGCGCGATGAACGTGGGCATCGAGCTGTTTTCCCTTTCCGTGCTGCCCGGGGGCATGTTCCGCGACCTGGGCGTGGCGGTGGGCAATCCTTCCGCGCTGGCCGCCATCTCCCAGTTGACCTCCCATCTGCATGCCCCGCTGCTGCCCGGCCTTCTCGCGTCCGCGGCCGCGGAGTTTCCCCGTCTGGACCGGCACGTGGAAGCCATGGTTTCCCGGTGCGGATCGCAAAGGGACCTGATGGTATCGGGGCTGCGGGACCTCGGCTGGCACCTGCCCGCGCCCGGCGGCGGACCTTACGTCTGGCTACCCGTGCCGCCCCGCTATTCCTCCGTACGATTCAGCATCCTGTTGCGCAAGGCGGGCGTGTTCGTCGTGCCCGGTGCATACCTGGGCGAATACGGCGAAGGATACGTCCGATTGGCCTTCAACGGCGACGAGTCGCAGATCCGTGAAGCGCTCGACCGCATCGACCGGCAGATGTCGCGGTTCCGTTTGCGCAAACGGGCGTTCCCCGCGGTCAGTCTGGCCTGAACGGTTCCTCCCCATGCCCGGAGACTGGATCAGCGTGCGGGGCATCCGCACATTCGGCCATCATGGCGTGACGGCCCGGGAACGGACGCTGGGACAGGTATTCGAAGCCCACGTCGCACTGCGCCTGGACCTGTCGGAGGCGTCCCGGACGGACCGCTTGTCCGATACCGTGGATTACGCGGACGTCTGCCGGCGCGTGGGACGCATTCTCGGCGGCGAGCCGTGCCGTCTGTTGGAGGCGGTCGCCGGACGGGTGGCGGACGAACTGCTCTCCGCCTACCCCCCTGTGGATCAGGTCGTGGTCAGACTGTGGAAGCCCGGTGTGGCCGCGAAATTGCCGCATTCGGGAACCCCCGGGGTCACCGTGCATCGTAGCAGGGAGGCGTGACGTACCGAACCGTGACGTACCGGACCGTGACGTACCCGGACCGTGACGTATCGGATCAGGCGAGCGCAAGGTGCGAAATGGCGTCTGTCGCGCTGGGACTGGGCAGCAACATCGGGGATCGCGTCGCAAGTTGCCGGCAGGCGCTATGCGAACTGGCCGGGCATAAGGCGATCCGGATCGTCAGGCGCTCGTCATGGTACGAGACGCGGCCGGTAGGCCACGCCGGCCAGCCCGACTTCGTCAACGGCGCGGCCCTTGTGGAGACCACGCTTGCTCCCTTGCGACTGCTCGAATTGCTCAAGGACGTCGAAACGCGCATGGGACGTTCCGTCACGTGGGAAAAAGGGCCCCGCGAAATCGATCTCGACCTGTTGCTCTACGACGACCTGGTACTCGGGCGGCCGGGTCTCGACATCCCCCATCCCGCCATGGCGCAACGGGCTTTCGTGCTCGTTCCCCTGGCGGAAATCCACCCGGACCTGGTCCACCCTATATACGGGCGGACCGTGTCCGACCTGCTGGATGACCTGAAACCCGTGAACCCTCTCGTCCGCTTTCTCGCCGAGCCGTAACCGGAGTCCCGATGGAAGAAGCCAACGCCGATCTGATCACGCTGATCCTGGCCGCGGGAAAAGGCACCAGGATGCACTCCGACCTGGCGAAGGTGCTGCACCGGATAAACGGCCGGCCGATGATTCACTACGTGCTGGACACGGTGCGGGCGCTCCGGCCGCGGCGGATCATCGTC
This sequence comes from Gemmatimonadota bacterium, assembly GCA_009841265.1. Classification (NCBI taxonomy): domain Bacteria; kingdom Pseudomonadati; phylum Gemmatimonadota; species Gemmatimonadota bacterium. The sequence goes on from VXMB01000009.1 coordinate 1,303,690, forward strand.
ATCGTCGGTCATCAGGCCGGCGCGGTGCGGCGGGAGCTGGCCGGTCAGCCTGGACTTCCCGGTCAGCCCGGGCTGACCAGGCTGGCCGCGGAATTCGCCGTGCAGGTGGAGCAGCTGGGCACCGGCCACGCGGTGCGCCAGGCCGGACCGCTGCTGGCCGGCGAAAGCGGCGTCGTCCTCGTCCTCGCCGGTGACACGCCCCTGATTCGTCCTTCCACCCTGGCATCGTTGATCGACGCGCACCGCCGGGACGGCGCCGCGGCCTCCGTACTCACCGCCCGCGTCGACGATCCCACGGGCCTGGGGCGCATCCTGCGCGACGATGCAGGCCGTATCGACCGGATCGTCGAGGAGAAGGACGCGACTGAGGAACAGCGGGCGCTTAAGGAAATCAACACCAGTACCTATTGTTTCGATCCGGTCCTGCTGCTGCGGGCCCTGGACCGGCTGACCCCGGAGAACCGGCAGGGCGAATACTACCTGACGGACACCATCGAGATCCTCCGGCGGGAGGGCCGCCACATCGCGGACGCACCGGCCGGCATGCCGGAAGAATCCATGGGGATAAACACCCCGGAGCAGCTGTCGGCGGCCGAATCATGGCTGCTGGAACGGGACCGCGCGAGGCCTTGTGACAGCTAAAAAACAGTTGACACCGCACCCTCCAACTCTGTATATATAGTGGTCTGGAAAGCGAATCGGATTCCGCCTGTCGAACCAGCGTTCGATTTGACGGCGGAACTGTGTCGAGACCGGGGTACAAAGGGGGATCGCATGGTGAAAGGAGCTGGTCGATGAAGCACTGTTGGTACCCTACCTATGTTTCCCTTCCTGGTGTATTCCCCTAGTAAGTTCTCCGGTTATCTCTGGCACGCAGATATCGATGGTCGCACGGTCCCGTTGCAGGCCGTACCTCAGGACGCGATCCGCGTGGGATCCGCCATGACGAGACAGGTCTTCCAACCCTCCGCGAACCGGCCGGACGCCGTTCCGGAAAGACTGGGGTCAGGCGGCCGCTGGCGCGTTCGGGTGCTTGAAGGCGTGATCATCATTCTGGTCGGGCTGAACGCCTACCTGATCTACTCGGTGGCGACCTCGTCCGCATTCTCGACGTCCGCCGAACGGTCCGTCGAGTCGGTCGTCGACCCCTCGGCCTTCCATATCCAGGTGGAGGTCCTGAACGGATGCGGTGAACGGGGAATCGGACAACAGGCCATGCGGTTTCTCAGAGAACGAGGATTCGACGTGGTCAATATCGACAATGCCGACCATTTCGAGTACCGGGAAACGGTCGTGCTGGACCGCCGGGGAACGGACGGGCCGTCCGAGGCCGCCCGCGCGGTCGGAAACGCGCTGGGAACGCAATACGTCCTGCTCCAGCGGAACGATGACCGCCTGGTGGACGTATCGGTGGTGATCGGCAAGGACTACGGCGAACTGCTCTTTTCAGTGGAGAACGACTGATCGTGGCGTTGGCATCGCAGGAAATCGCGGAGCAGGCGACCCTTTCCATGCTGGCCAAGAATGCGGCGGACGTGATGATCATCGACCTCAGGGGGCTCTCGTCCATCACGGACTACTTCGTCATCGGGACGGCGGGTTCCGAACCGCAGATCAAGGCGGTCGTCGAGCAGGTGGCGTCGGATCTCAAAGAGCGGGATACAACGCCCTGGCACACGGAAGGCAAACAGAGCTGGCGGTGGGTACTGCTCGACTACGTGGACGTGGTCGTACACGTGTTCAGAGCGGAAGTCCGGGCATTCTACGGACTCGAGCGGCTCTGGGGAGACGCGCCCCGGGTCGCCGTTTCGACCGACGCGGCAACGGGTGAGATCATCCGCACGTCCGACGCGGGCGTCCCCGGGGACAGGGTGGACGCACTGGAACACGAGGCATAGATTGGGCATTCTCGTCGTCGGAACGGTGGCTTTTGATTCGGTGAAGACGCCGGAAGGAGAGGCAAACGACGCGATCGGGGGATCGGCGACCTATTTTTCGGCCGCCGCCAGTTTCTACGCGCCGGTAGACGTCATTGCCGTCGTGGGGGACGATTTCCCCATGGCGTCCCTGGATTTCCTGCGGGAGAGACAGGTCGACGTATCGGGCCTGGAGGTGAAGGAAGGGAAGACCTTCCGCTGGGCGGGCGAATACGCCGCCAACATGAACGACCGTCGCACGATCGACACGCAGTTGAACGTGTTTTCCGGTTTCAAGCCCGTGCTGGCGGAGCGGCACCGCGCGCACGATCATGTGTTCCTGGCGAATCTCGATCCGGACGTTCAGCGCGACGTGCTGACCCAGGCGTGCCGAACGGACCATCCGGACCGTCCCGGAATCGTCGCCTGCGACACCATGGACTTCTGGATCGAGGGGCAACGGACGTCGCTGCTGTCGACGCTCAGCGGAGTGGACGTGCTGATCATCAACGACAGCGAGGCCCTGCAACTGGTTGATGACCACAACCTCGTGCGGGCGGCGGAACGCATCCTGGAGCTCGGCCCGCGGGCGGTGGTGGTCAAGAGAGGCGCGCACGGCGCGACGCTCTGTACCTGCGACGCCTGGTTCGGTATCCCTTCATACCCCGTGGCCACCGTGGTGGATCCGACGGGCGCCGGGGATACCTTCGCGGGCGGATTCATGGGTTACCTCGCCCGGTCGGGCGATACCGGCGTAGGCGCCTTGAAACGCGCCATGGTGCACGGCAGCGTCATGGCCTCGTTCAACGTGGAAGATTTCAGCGTCAGGCGGCTCGAATCGCTTACCCAGGACGAAATTTCGGACCGCCACGATCGGTTTATGGAGATGATTACGCCCTGACCGGCTCAAGCAGGAACAGCAAGCAGGAAGAGCAAGCAGGAAGAAAAGGTTCGGCAGTCATGAATTTCAAGACCATCCGGTGGGAGCGCGACGAAGGCGTGCTGGTATTGCTGGATCAGACGCGCCTGCCCGGCGAAGTGGTCTACACCAAATGCCGGGACATCGCGTCCGTGGCGGAAGCCATCCGGCGGCTGAGAGTACGCGGTGCGCCGGCCATAGGCGTCGCCGCGGCCTACGGGGTCGTCGTCGGGGTTCAGCACAGCCGCGCGGCCGACTTCGCCGCCTTCAGCCGGGAAGTCGACGAAGCCGCGGACCTGCTGGCGGCCACCCGGCCCACGGCGGTCAACCTGTTCTGGGCGCTGGAGCGGATGCGCCGGACCGTCCGGGAACACCGGAATGCACCCGTGGAGGACATCAAGCGCGCCTTGCTCAGCGAAGCCCAGGCCATACAGTCGGAGGACGAGCACACGTGCCGCCTGATCGGTGAGCACGGCGCCGCTCTTCTCCGCACCGGACAGACGGTGCTCACGCACTGCAACGCCGGCGCGCTCGCCACGGCCGGCGCGGGCACGGCCCTCGCCGTGGTGTACCAGGCGCACAGCGAAGGCAAGCGGGTCCACGTGTACGCCGATGAGACGAGACCCGTCCTCCAGGGCGCCAGGCTGACTTCCTGGGAGCTGACCCGGGCGGGCATAGGCGTGACGCTCATATGCGACAACATGGCTGCCCAGGTCATGAAAGAAGGCCGGATCGACTGCGTGATCGTGGGCGCGGACCGCGTGGCCGCCAACGGCGACGTCGCCAACAAGATCGGCACCTACGGCGTGGCCGTGCTGGCCGACGCGCACGACGTGCCCCTGTACGTGGCAGCGCCTTACTCTTCGATCGACCTGTCCATCGAATCGGGCGCCGGGATCCCGATTGAAGAACGCGAAGCCGCCGAAGTAAGCCAGGGGTTGGGTGGGCGCACCGCCCCCGAGGAGGTGGAGGTGTACAATCCCGCATTCGACGTAACCCCGGCCCGTTACGTGTCTGCGATCATCACGGAACGCGGCGTGGCCAGACCGCCCTACGCCGAGCGTCTCGCTGCACTGTCACACCATGCATGGGAACCGGCCGTCACCGGGTAAAGGAACGTGTACCATCAAAGGAGCGTGTACCATCTATGAAGACACCAACGGTTAAAAAGGAAGACCTGCAGCGGGACTGGCACGTCGTGGACGCCGACGGCAAGGTGCTGGGCAGGCTGGCCAGCGAAGTGGCCAAGATCCTGCGCGGCAAGCACAAGCCGATCTACTCGCCGCACCTGGACACCGGTGACCACGTAATCGTCATCAACGCGGGAAAGGTGGTTCTGACGGGCAAGAAGCCGCAGAACAAGCTCTACTACCGCCATAGCGGTTATCCCGGCGGTCTGAAGACGATCAGCTACGAACGCATGGCCGCCCGCCATCCCGACCGGGCGCTGCGCATGGCCATCAAGGGCATGTTGCCGCACAACGCCCTCGGCCGTCAGATCTTTCGCAAACTCCGCGTGTACGCCGGCGCGGAACACCCCCACAGCGCCCAGAAACCGGTCGCGCTGGACATATAAGGAGCGTAAAGAAGCATGAATTCGGATACCCATGGACACCACGCAGTGGGCAGAAGGAAACGCGCGATCGCCAAGGTCTGGCTGCGCGCGAAGAAGGAAGGCGCCAGTCATAAGGTCAACGACAAGCCGCTGCTTGACTACTTCGACCGGCCCGGTCTCGTCGCCGCGATCGAGGAACCCCTGGTGCTCACCGAAATGAACGACCAGGTCGTCGTGTTCGCACGGACCTTCGGCGGCGGCAAGACCGGCCAGGCCGGGGCGTTGAGACTTGGCATCGCGCGGGCGCTGAAGGACATGGACGAAAGCCTGCACGCGCCGCTGCGAGAAGCGGGCATGCTGACGCGGGATTCACGCATCAAGGAACGCAAGAAGTACGGACTGGCCGGCGCACGCAAGCGGTTCCAGTTCTCTAAGCGTTAATTCAAAGGACGCAGGCCTGACCGCCTGCCAGACAAGGAGATCAGTACCGCCTATGGGGATTCCGACCATTCAGGACCTGCTAGGTGCGGGCGTACACTTCGGTCACCAGACCCGGCGCTGGAACCCGAAGATGAAGGAGTTCATATTCGCCGAGCGCAACAACATCTACATCATCGACCTGAAGAAGACGCTCAGCCAGATCGAGATCGCCTATGACGCCGTGCGCAAGGCCGTCGAGAAAGGGCAGTCCGTCCTCTTCGTGGGCACGAAGAAGCAGGCCAGGCCCATCATCATCGAAATGGCGCAGCGGTGCGGCATGTTCTACGTCGCGGAACGCTGGCTCGGCGGCATGTTGACGAACTTCCAGACCATCCAGACCAGCGTCAAGCGCCTGGAAGAACTCGAGAAAATGAAAGAGCACGGTACCATGGAAGCGCTCACGAAAAAAGAGGCAGCCAGCCTGGAGAAGGAGCGGGAGCGCCTGCAGAAAGTATTGGGCGGCATCCGCGAAATGCGCGACCTGCCCGGCGTCATTTTCGTGGTGGACGCCCGCAAGGAACGGATAGCGGTCGCGGAGGCGAATACCCTGGAGATCCCCATCGTCAGTATCCTGGATACGAACTGCGACCCCGACCTGATCGATTATCCCATACCCGGGAACGACGACGCCCTCCGGTCCATCAGCCTCATTACGGAAGTCGTCGCGAGCGCCGCGGAGGAAGGGCTGCGCAATTCCGGACGGCCTGTACCCGGGGACGAGGCACCGGTCGAAGAGGTCGAGGAAGTCGAAGAACAGCAAGCCTGAAGTGGATACGTGGCCGGGGAAAGGCGGCCGTAGCGGATGATCGGATCCGATCGTATCAAATCCGCTAGATTTCAATCGATTTCATGACTATATCAGCCAGTGACGTAAAAACGTTGAGAAGCCAGACCGGCGCCGGAATGATGGACTGCAAGCGGGCCCTCCAAGAGACCGAAGGCAGTATCGAAAAGGCGGTAACGCTCCTGCGCGAGAAAGGCATAATGGCGGCGTCCAAGAAGAGTGCCCGGGAAGCGAAAGAAGGCATCATCCATACCTATATCCATCCCGGCAGCCGCATCGCCACCATGGTCGAGATCAACTGCGAGACCGATTTCGTCGCGCGGAACGAGTCCTTCCAGACCCTGGCCCGCGATATCGCCATGCAGGTGGCGGCCACCCGGCCCCTCGCCGTGGACCGGGACCAGATCGAAGAAGCCGTCCTGGAACAGGAACGGGAGATTTACCGGAACCAGGCGCGGAACGAGGGCAAGCCGGACCAGATCATCGACCGGATCGTCCAGGGAAGAATCGAGAAATTCAACCAGGAAAACTGCCTCCTGGAACAGCCGTTCATACGGGATACCGACAAGACCGTGCGGGACCTGATCACGGAGGCGGTGGCCACGCTGGGCGAGAACATCATGGTTAGACGGTTCGTCCGGTACGAGTTGGGCGGAGAATAACCCGCCGAACAACCTTGCCGGCAGGAACGTAACCGGTTTTCCGATGCCAGAGAGGTGTATCGTGGAAGCGAAAGAGATCATCAAGGAAACCAGCCGTAAGATGGACCAGTCCGTCGAGGTGCTGCGCATGGAACTCGCCGGCGTCCGGGCCGGCCGGGCCAACCCGGCCCTGCTGGACAACGTCCAGGTGGAAGCCTACGGGACCATGACCCCCATCAACCAGGTCGCCACCATCAACACGCCGGATGCCCGCACGATCTCGATACAGCCGTGGGACAAGCAGATGGTTCCCGAAATCATCCGCGCCATCCAGACTTCCGACCTGGGACTCATGCCGAATTCCGACGGCAACGTCATCCACCTGCCGGTACCTGCGCTCACCGAAGAGCGAAGGCTCGAATACGTAAAACTGATCAAGAAACTGGGCGAGGACGGCAAGATCGGCATCCGGAACGTGCGCCGGGAAATGAACGAACGCATCAAGGCCGAAGAAAAGGCCCACCGGTTGTCGGAAGACGAAAGCAAGCGGCACCAGAAGACCATCCAGGATCTCACCGACCAGCATACCTCCTCCATCGACAGCGCCATATCGGTAAAAGAACAGGAAATCCTGGAGATCTAGGCGGATACCGGCTATCCGGGTCCATACCCGGCGGCGGCCTTACGGGGGTGACGTGGGTCGATACGCAAAGCAAGACCGGGCGGTCTCGGAAGAAGGACTGGATCCGGAGCGCATGCCCCGCCACATCGCGTTCATCATGGACGGCAACGGCAGATGGGCGAAGAAGCAGGGGCTCGCACGGGACCAGGGGCACTCCGCGGGGGTGGAGTCCGTTCGCGAGATGATCCGGTGCGCCGGGGAATTCGGCGTGGGGATCCTCACCTTCTTCGGGTTCTCCACCGAAAACTGGAATCGTCCCAGGCGTGAAGTCGCGGCCATCATGCAGTTGATCGTCGAGTCGCTCCGCGGCGCCGTCGAAGAAGCCAGCGCGCACGGGATCCGGGTCTCCTTCCTGGGCAGGTGGGACGAGTTGCCGGAATCCAACCGGCAGGTCATCAAGCAGATCACGGAGCAGACGGCGGGCAACGACCGCCTACTGTTGAATTTCGCCCTGAATTACGGCGGCAGGCAGGAGATCGTCGAAGCCGCGCAATGCATCGCCCTGGACGTCCAGGCCGGCCGGCTGGACCCGGAAGCCATCGACGAGTCGCTTTTCGCGTCCTACCTGTACACGGAGCACCTGCCCGACCCGGACCTGTTGATCCGGACCAGCGGAGAGATGCGGATCAGCAACTTCCTGCTCTACCAACTGGCCTATACCGAACTCCTGGTTTCTCCGGTCCTCTGGCCCGATTTCTCGCGAAGCCACTTCATCGGGGCTATCCGGGACTACCAGTCGAGAGAGCGCCGTTTCGGTCGAACCGGCGAACAGGTCTCCTCACACAGCTCGTAACGGAGTGGATCTCCATGGCGGCCTACGCGGAGACGTGGATCCGAATCCTGGTAGGCGCGGTGTTCATCCCGTGCATCGTGCTCATTTGCTGGTTCGGTGGGACGAGCCTCTTCGTATTCGTAAGCCTTGTCGTGCTCTTCGGCCTGCGCGAATACCACGGCATCGCCGCGGCCAGGGACCTGGAACCCAACTGGTACGTCGGCGTGCCCGCGGCTGTTCTGCTATGTCTCGACGCCTGGCTCGAAGCGGGCCGCCACGCCCCGCTGATCCTCACGGCCCTCCTGCTCACGACCGCCGCCGCGGAAGTATTCAGAAAGCACGCGCAATACCCCTTTCACAACATCGCCGCTACGGTCTTCGGCGTAGCCTGGATCGGGCTGCTCGGCAGCCATCTGATCCTGCTGGGCAAGTGGCCGATGGACGGCGCCGACGTCGTTGCATGGGGGGAGCGGGCCATGACGCCGGTCCTGCTCGCCTTCGCCATTCCCTGGTCCTACGACGCCTTCGCCTATTTCACGGGCCGGTTGTTGGGCCGGCGCAAGTTGCTGCGCCGTGTCAGCGCCAGCAAGACCGTCGAGGGCGCCGTCGGGGGGCTGATCGGCGCCGTCGCCTTCATGTTCGCACTTCAGTACGCCCTGTTTCCCTTTCTCAGTCCGCTGCACTGTGTCGTCCTGGGCGCCGCCGGCGCCATCGTCGCCCAGCTGGGCGACCTCGCGGAGTCCCTGGTCAAAAGAGACGCCGGCCTGAAGGATTCTTCCCACATCATCCCGGGACATGGCGGCATCCTGGACCGGTTCGACAGCGTTTTCTTCGCGGCGCCTTTCGTGTATTACTACCTGGCCTACGTGACCGGATGATGCAGCGGACGGCCTGGACGGTCCTGACGGTCCGGACGGCCTGGACATACGGACGGAGTATCGACTAGCCATGAAACGCATCGCCATCCTGGGTTCGACGGGTTCGGTCGGCACGCAGACGCTGGAGGTCATCGCGGCCTTCCCGGACCGGTATTCGGCCCACAGCCTGACGGCCAGGAGCCGGATCGATCTGCTGGAGCAGCAGTGCGCGCGTTTCGGCCCGCGCATGGTTGCCGTCCGGGACGCGGAATGCGCCGAGCGGGCCAAGCGGGCCAGGCTGTCCGCAGGGTTCGCGCGAGGCGGCGGTCAGCCTGGACCGTCGATCCACACCGGCGTGGAGGGCCTGATCGAAGCGGTCACCCACCCCGACGTGGACCTGGTCATCAGCGCCCTCCCGGGCAGCGCGGGGCTGGTTCCCACGCTGCGGGCGATCGAAGCGGGCAAGACCATCGCCCTGGCCAACAAGGAGATCCTGGTCATGGCCGGCGAGATCGTGATGGAATCGGCACGGCGCAACGGGGTGGAGATCCTGCCCGTGGACAGCGAACACTGCGCGGTGCACCAGTGCCTGGCCGGGCAGGACCCGGACCGGATACAGCGCGTGGTCCTCACGGCATCAGGCGGGCCCTTCCGCGACACCGCCCCCGCGGCCCTGGCGCAGATGACTTTGAAGGACGCGTTGAACCATCCCACCTGGAACATGGGGCAGAAGGTCACGATCGATTCCGCCACCCTCATGAACAAAGGATTCGAGGTCATCGAGGCCCACTGGCTCTTCGGCCTCCCCGTTTCGAAGATCGACGTGGTGATCCATCCCCAGTCCATCATCCACTCCATGGTCGAGATGGTCGACGGGTCTCTGCTGGCCCAGATGGGTCCGACCGACATGCGCATACCGATCCAATACGCCCTCTCTTACCCGGAGCGCCTTGAATCTCCCTGGCCCCGGTTCGACATCACGCGGAACTGGTCCCTGACCCTGGACCCGCCCGACGAGGCCATGTTCCCCTGCCTGGGGCTGGCCTACGAGGCCATCCGCCGCGGGTCCACCGTGCCCGCCGTCCTGAGCACCGCCGACGAGATGGCCGTCGAGGCCTTCCTCCGGCAGCGGATCGGGTTCACCGACATACCGCGCATCATCGCCGACGCCATGGACAAACACCTGGCCGCGCCGGATCTCACGGCGCCCGTCACCCTGGAATCCATCATGGCGGCGGACCAGTGGACCCGGACGTTCTGCGGGGAAAAGTTGATTGCCGGATAGTGCCGAAAACCTGTATATTCCTTAATTAGTTGCCGCGCGCCGGCAGGGGCGGAGGCACACCGGGAACATCGTAAGCAATCGGATCTGAGACGGCAGAAGCAGAACGGAGACTTAGGCATGCTGACCACCGTGTTATCGGCGATTTTCGTCCTGGGATTGCTGGTCTTCTTCCACGAACTCGGCCATTTCCTGGCCGCCAAGCACATGGGCATCAGGGTGGAACGGTTCTCCCTCGGCTTTCCGCCCAAGATGATCGGAAAGAAAGTGGGGGAAACCGAATACTGTATCTCCTGGATCCCCCTGGGGGGATACGTGTCCATGGCCGGGGAGCGGCCCGACGCACAGTCCGAAGGGGAAGGCGGCAAGCCATGGGAGTTCCAGTCCAAGTCCGTGGGGGCCCGCGCCTTCGTCATCGCGGCCGGTCCAGGGGCGAACTTCGTCCTCGCCTTTATCATCTTCTGGTTGTTCTACGCGACCATGGGCGTGATGCTCGTCGATACGACCACCGTTGGCCGGGTGGACGTTGCAAGCCCCTATGCCGCGGCAGGTTTGCAGGTCGGCGATGAAATCCTCGAAATCGACCAGGCGGCCGTCGATACCTGGGAGGATGTCCGGGAACGGCTCTCGACCGGCACGGGGGCGTCCCTGTCCCTGAAGCTGCGCCGGGATGGGCAGGACCGCACGGTCCAGGTGCGGTACGACGATGGCGGGACGGCGGAACGGCTGGGCGGACTGGACTATTTCCGCGCGTCGGCCGTGAGCACGGTCATCCCGGATTCACCCGCCGAGAAGGCCGGTCTCAGGCCCGGGGACGTGATCACGTCCGTGAACGGCGTTCCGGTCACGCAGTGGTACGAGATGGTCGAGCAGATACGCGTCCGGCCGGGCATGGAGACCGCGGTGTCCTGGACCCGGAACGGCCAGTCCCACCTGGTGAGCATCATACCCAATACAGCCCAGGACCTGGACCGGGAGACCGGAGACGTCATCGACATCGGCCAGATCGGCATCACCCAGCAGGACCACATCAAACGCAGTCCGATCGGGATCGCCACCTCCGCGGGACTGGCGGGCACGCAACTGGTGGCCGTCACCGTTACCATCGTCGACTTCGTGGGGAAACTGGTCATGGGGCAAGTGTCCACCGACTCGGTGGGCGGTCCCATCGCCATAGCCCAGATGGCGGGAGACAGCGCCCGCCAGGGCGCGAGCAGCCTCTTCAGTTTCATGGCCTTTCTGAGCATCAACCTCGCCATCCTGAACCTGCTGCCCATACCCGCGCTGGACGGCGGCCAGCTCCTCATCCTGGGCGTCGAGAAGATCATCCGGCGTCCGCTTTCCCTGAAGTACCGGATGGTATGGCAGCAGACGGGAATGGCCCTCCTGCTGGTGCTGATGGTGTTCGTGGTATTCAACGATGTCACCCGGATCTTCAGGTAGTTACACGGCGAAGGGAGTAAACATGCCGGTCGGGAGAAGGCTCGGCGCCGCCGGTCGTAACTGGTACGTCCTCGTCGTCACCGTGATGCTGGCCGCCGTCTGTCCCCCGGAGTACGCACTCGGACAGGTGGATCGGGCCAGGGCCCTGGAGCATTACGCGGAGGGCGGCCTTCACGAGGCCAGGAACGATCCGGTCAACGCGATCAAATCCTATCTACAGGCGCTGGAATACGATTCCACCTCGGCGGAAATCCACACCGCCCTCGCCCAGGTCTACTACCGCGTGACGGAGCGCGACAAGGCGCAGCAACACGCCAGGACGGCGGTGGAACTCGATTCGACGGCCACGGAGTCCTGGTTCGTGCTGGGCAGGTATCACGCCGAACTGGGCAGGTACCTGCCGGCCCGGGCCGCTTTCGAACGGGTCGTCACGCTGGATCCGGGTCACATCGAGGCCCATATCGCCCTTTCCCAGCTCGCGAGCCGGCTGAACGACCCGGATGCCGCGCTGAGGGAACTGGAAACGGTGAGCCGCCTGGCGCCGCGCAATCCCGAATTCCACTTCAAACTGGCCGATGTTTACAGGCAGAGAGGGATGTACGACAAGGCGGTCATCGCGCTGCAGAAGGTGCTCGACGACTATCCCGACTCGATCCCTGCGCGGGTGGGCCTGACGGAGATCTATGAGCAAAGGCGGCAGTGGGACCGGGCCGTCGTCATGTACCGTGAGATTATTGCGCTGGGCCCCGACCGCGAAGCAGCCCTGCGGCACCGGCTCGCGCGCCTCTTGATGTTCCTCGGCCGGCCGGGCGAAGCGGTGGAGGAATACCGGGTGCTGCTGGAGCACAACCGGACCTCCCCGGCCCTTTGGGCGGAACTGGGGGAGGCCTACCAGGACCTCGGCGAAGCGGAGCAGGCGCTCTCCACCTTGGAGGAGGGCCTCGAACTGCACCCCGGCTCGGCGGAGCTTCATGGCGCACTGGGCGACGTGCTGCTCGACCAGGACAAGCCGGCGGAGGCCGTGGCGCCGCTGCAGCAGGCGATCTCCCTGGACGAGCGCGAAGTGAGATTCAGGATCGGCCTGGGGATGGCCTACCGCGCCACCGGACGGACTGAACAGGCCGTGAACGCGCTGAACGAGGGCCTGGGCGTCCTGGGAGACCACCCCGACCTCTACCTGAACTTGGGCTTCGTCTACCAGGAAACCGGCGCCTATCCCCTCGCCGTCGCCGCGTACCGATCGGCCGTCGCCGCGGATCCCGCCCACGGCCGAAGCTGGATTTCGCTGGGATACGCCCTAATGGATCAGGGACAGACGCAGGAGGGCATCGCCGCATTGCATGAAGGTGTGGAGATATTGCCGGACGACGTTACCCTGCGCCTGAACCTGGCGAACGTCTACCTCGAGAACGGGATGTACAACCAGGCCATCGACCAGTCGCAGAAGAGCATCGGCATCAACCGCCATGATCCGCGCGGGTGGATCAGCCTGAGCCTGGCCTATCTCCGTCAGGACCAGAACGAACAGGCCGAACGCGTGCTCACCCAGGCCCTGTCGATCCTGCCCGATATGCCCGAGTTCTACCTGTACCTGGGCGTGAGTTTCATGTCCCGGGAAGAATTCGGCCAGGCCGGCGTGCACTTCCGCAAGGTCGTGGACCTCAACCCGCAGGATGGAAGAGGGTGGGTGAATCTCGGCCTATCCCATCTGCGCCAGGAGGATTACGAGACCGGCATTCAGGCCCTTCGTGACGGGCTGGAAAAGGCGCCCGGGAACCCCGACCTTTGGTTCTACCTGGGATATGCCCATACCGAGCAGGAGAATTACGAAGAAGCCATCGCAATCACGAAAGAAGCGGTCGAGCGGTTCAACGACCACCACCGCCTCCATTTCCTGCTGGCGCAGAACTACGACCAGTCGGGCCAGTTCGAGAAAGCCGTGGCCACCTTCGAGACCGCCCTTGAAATCGACCCCGAAGACATCTACACGCTGAACTACCTGGGTTACATCCTGGCCGACCGGGGCCTGCGGCTCGAAGAAGCCAAGGTAATGATCGAGAAAGCCCTCGAGAAAAGCCCGGAAAACGGCGCGTTCCTCGACAGCCTGGGGTGGGTGTACTACCGGCTGGGCGACTACCGGAAAGCGCGGCAGTACGTGGAAAAGGCCCTGCAATACGAAGACACGAGCGCCACGGTGCACGACCATCTCGGGGACATATACAGCCGGCTCGGCATGCACCGAAGCGCCGTTCGGTACTGGCAGCGCGCCCTCGAAATGGAAGACATAACCCCCGAGGAATCCGAAGAGATCCTGCAGAAGCTCCAAGATGCCAGATAATACGTCCGGCCGGCACGGTTGGACCGACCGGCACGGTCGGACCGGCCGGTTCTGGATACTCGCCTGCCTCGGTCTCCTGCTGCTGTCCTGCCGACCGCCGCCTCCAGCTCCGCCACCCCTGCCGGTCGAACTGCTCCTCCAGGAGATCGAAGCGGCCTCCAGGCGCCTCCAGGATTTCAGGGGCAGCGCGGGCGTGGAGACCTCCTTCGCGGGGCACCGTGGCCGCGCGTCCCTCCGCATCCGGTATCTCAGCCCGGCGCGATTCCGTATCGACGTACACGGCGCCCTTTTCGAGATCCTCGCCGTCGTCCTGATCCACGACCTCCGCGTGCGGTTGTACATGCCTCGGGAAAACACGGTGTTCGAAGGTACGCTCGAGACACGCGACGCGTCCATTCCCGGACTCGACGTGACGCTGGACGACGTGCACACCGCCGTGACCGGGACTATAGCGCCTGGCAGGTACCAGGGGTTGCCCGTCACCGACTACCGCCGCGACGGAAATACGGCGGCCGTTACGCTTGGGGACGATTCCGGCCGGAGGACGCTGTGGATCGACACGGACAGGATGACGGTCACGCGCGAGGCGTCGGAATCTCCCGTGAACCAGGGGTCCGTCACCAGGTCAATCACCCGGACCTTCGACCGCTTTCGAAACCGGAACGGGGTCTGGAGACCGGAAAAGGTCCGCATCACCCGGGACGGCCCCCGTGCGGGGACGTTCGAACTGACCTACCGGACCCAGTCGATCAACCGCGGGCTGCGGCCGTCCGACATCGGGGTGCGTCTACCCGAAACCGTCGTCCGACGTCCCCTGGAAGAGGCGGGGACGGTCTTCGAAACCGTGGACGGAGCGCCGTAACCGGGGACGTCTGATTCCCGACAATTCCCTTGACAGTCGTTTGGTATCCCGCCTATATTGCCTGCTCCATTCGTCGGTGATGGTGGGCATAGCTCAGTTGGTTAGAGCGCTAGACTGTGGCTCTGGAGGTCGCGGGTTCGAATCCCGTTGCCCACCCTTTAAATGGGGACGTTTTCTACCCGTCCGGACCGGGTCCACGGCGCGCCAAAGTTTCGGCGGTGAACCGGATGCCGCGTAACGGCCGATGAAGCCGTCAAAGGAGACCAGCCCGATTTTATGGTGAACGCTACGGACCTGCGCACCGGTATGACCATCAGGATCGATGGATCCATATACTTCATCACGGGTTGCGAACACATCAAACCGGGCAAGGGAACGGCCTTTTCGCGCACCCGACTGAAGCATATCCACACCGGGGCCGTGATCGAGAAGACCTACAAGGCCTCGGACAAGCTGGAAGACGTGCGGGTGGAACGGCGCAAGTTCCAGTTCCAGTATACTGACGGCGACATGTACTACATGATGGACCTGGAGACCTACGAACAGGTGCCGGTAAGCACGTCGATCATCGGCGACAACAAGGATTACATCAAGGACAGCATGACGCTCGAACTGCTCACCGCGGACCAGGGCGTCGTGGGCATTGAGATGCCGAATTTCATCGAGCTGGAAGTGACGCAGACCGATCCGGGTATCCGCGGCGACACCGCAACGGGAGGCACCAAGCCGGCCACGCTCGAAAGCGGCGCCGTGGTGCAGGTTCCGCTGTTCATCAACCCCGGCGACGTGCTGCGCATCGATACGCGGTCCCGCGAATACGTAGAGCGGGTGTAGCCGCCCTTCCGAGGAGCCTGACATGGGAATCGATGAGGTGCTCAAGCTGATCGAATCGCTGAGGGATACGGACATCCAGGAAGTCGAGGTGGCCGAGGGCGACCGGAAGATCCGGATCGTGCGCATGACGCCCGGGGCGACCGCGGCCGCCGTCCCCGCACCCGCGGCGGATACGCACGCGCAGGCCGCCGCGCCACCCGCGGAACACGTACGGCAGGACGACGGCCAGGCGGACTCCGCGGACAGTACCTACGTCGAGGTGACCTCGCCCATGGTGGGTACCTTCTACCGGTCACCCGAGCCCGACGCCGACCCCTTCGTTCAGGAGCAGGACCGGATCAGCACCGGCCAGCAGCTGTGCATCATCGAAGCCATGAAGCTGATGAATCCCATCCAGTCCGAATTGAACGGGCGCGTGATGGCCATCCTGGTGGAAGACGCCCAGCCCGTCGAATACGGCCAACCGTTGTTTCTGATCGAACCGGCATAGGAAGCGATGTTCCAGAAGATCCTCATCGCCAACCGCGGCGAGATCGCCCTGCGCGTCATCCGCTCGTGCAAAGAGTTGAACATCGCGACGCTGGCCGTCCACTCCGAAACGGATCAGGACTCCCTCCACGTCCGCTTCGCCGACGAGGCGGTCTGCATCGGCAGCAACGCGCCGAACGACAGCTACCTGAACATACCCCGCATCATCAGCGCGGCGGAAATCATGAACGCCGACGCCGTGCATCCCGGATACGGTTTCCTGTCCGAAAACCCCCACTTCGCCGAAGTCTGCGAGTCCTGCGACATCGCCTTCATCGGACCGCCGTCCAGGGCCATCCGCCTCATGGGCGACAAGGCCGAAGCGCGAAAGACGGTGGCGGCCTCTGACGTTCCCACCATCCCGGGCACGGAAGATGTCGTCGACGACGAGGACGCCGCGGTTGAGGCTTCCAGGGATATCGGGTTTCCCCTGGTCATAAAGGCCTCCGCCGGAGGCGGCGGGCGGGGAATCCGTATCGTCCGCGACGAGGGCGAGTTGCGCGAAGCCTTCCGCCTGGCTTCGCGAGAGGCCCAGAACGCCTTCAACAACCCCGCGCTTTACCTGGAAAAGTATATAGAGAAGGCCCGGCATATCGAGGTGCAGGTCCTGGGCGACCGCCACGGCCAGGTCGTCCACCTCGGCGAGCGGGACTGTTCGATCCAGCGGCGGCGGCAGAAGCTCATCGAGGAGTCGCCGTCCCCTTTTGTCGACGACGAGCTTCGTTCCGGGCTGGGAGAGGCCGCCCTGCGCGCGGCGCGGGCGATCGACTACGAAAACGCGGGCACCGTCGAGTTCCTCGTGACCGAGGACCGGCAGTTCTATTTCATGGAGATGAACACGCGCATCCAGGTGGAACACCCCGTGACGGAAATGGTCGTTTCACAGGACCTCGTAAAGGAACAGATCCGCGTCGCCGCGGGCCATCCCCTGGGTTTCGCGCAGGAAGATGTGCAAATGCGGGGACACGCCATCGAATGCCGGATCAACGCCGAGGACCCGGACAGGAATTTCATGCCCTCCACGGGTGAGATCACGAGTTTTCACACGCCAGGCGGTTACGGGGTGCGGGTGGACAGCCACGTGTACGCCCAGTACGTCGTCACGCCCTTCTACGACTCCATGCTGGCGAAGCTGATCGTCTGGGGAAAGGACCGGGAGGAGGCCATGACGCGGACCGAGCGGGCCCTTGAGGAGTTTATCGTCGAAGGCATCAACACGACGATTCCGTTCCACCAGTTCATGTTGAAACACCCGACCTTCCGTTCCGGGCAGGCGGATACGGACTTCGTTGAATCCCTGAGTTCCCTGAGTTGACGAAATGACCGGCGGCAGCCCGCGTCGGGCCCGGGCGCCGGAGAAAGGAACGCATGAACACGCCCTCAGATCTCCGCTATTCGACCGAACACGAGTGGGTGCGCCTGGAGGGCGACATCGCCACCGTCGGCATCACGGATTTCGCGCAGTCCGAACTCGGCGACATCGTCTTCGTGGAACTGCCTTCGGAAGGCGACCCGGTGGCCGAGATGGGCGTCTTCGGGGCGGTGGAAGCCGTGAAGACCGTGTCGGACCTCTACAGTCCGATGGGCGGGACCGTGACGGAGGTCAACGACGACCTGGAAGACAACCCCGAGGCGGTCAACCAGGACCCCTACGGCGACGGTTGGATGATCAGGCTGAAGGTGGATGACGCGGGCGCCTTCACCAGCCTGATGACCGCCGCGGACTACCGTTCCTTCGTCGGCGCCTGAGGCGGCCCCTGCGGACTGCCGTTCCTTCGTCGGCGCCTGAGGCGGCCCCTGCGGAGAATCCATGACGTACATTCCCAACACCGACGCCGACCGCCAGGCCATGATGGAAGCCATCGGCATCGGGTCGGTCGAAGAACTGCTGACCGTAATCCCAAACGACGTCCGGCTCGACGGTCCCCTGGACCTCCCGCCCGCCCTGTCGGAACTCGAACTCCACGATTCGATGGGCGAGATGGCCGCCCGAAACAGATCCGCCGACCGGATGGCGTCCTTTGTGGGCGGCGGCATGTACGATCACTTCGTTCCCAGCGCCATAGGCCACCTGGCCAGCCGCTCGGAATTCCTGACCTCTTACACGCCCTATCAGCCGGAAGTGAGCCAGGGCACGCTCCAGGGGATCTACGAGTTCCAGACGATGATCTGCGAACTTACGGGCCTGGACGTGGCCAACGCCTCCATGTACGACGGCGCCTCGGCGACGGCGGAAGCGGCCATGCTGGCCCGGTCGGCCACGGGGCGCGACCGCGTGATCCTGGCGGGTAGCGTGCACCCCCATTACGTCGAGACGGTCCGTACCTACGCCCACGGGCCGGGCATCGAAGTGGAGACGCTTCCCTGCCCGAACGGCGCGCTGGATCCCGGCCAACTGGCGTCGGCCCTGACCGACGAGACGGCCTGCGTGATCGTACAGCATCCCAATTTCTACGGCTGCCTGGAGTCCATGAACGACCTGGTACGGGTCGTGCACGGCGCGGGCGCGCTCCTGGTCATGGCCGTGGACCCGATCTCCCTCGGGGTCATCGAGTCTCCTGGCGCCTACGGCGCGGACATCGCCGTGGGGGAAGGGCAATCCATGGGCAACCAGGTCAGTTACGGCGGACCGGCCCTGGGTTTCTTCGCGACGCGGGACCGCTTCGTCCGGCGCATGCCCGGGCGCATCGCGGGGCAAACCGTCGACCAGGAGAACCGACGGGGGTTCGTCCTGACGCTGCAGGCCCGCGAACAGCATATCCGGCGGGACAAGGCGACGTCGAACATCTGCACCAGCCAGCAGCTCAACGCCCTGATGGCGACCATCTACCTGTCGTTGATCGGGAAAGAGGGGTTGAAGCAGGTCGCGGAACTGTGCCTCCACAAGAGCCACTACGCGGCGGCGCGCATCGCGGACCTGCCGGGCTTCGAACTCGCCTTCGACCGGCCGTTCTTCAAGGAATTCGTGGTGCGGACGCCGGCACCGCCCGGCGAGATCGTGACCCGGCTCGCGGACGACGGGTTGCTTGCCGGCATCGACCTGGCGCGCTTCCCGTCCTTGGAAATGGAAGACGGCCTGCTGATAGCGGTGACGGAGCGGCGGACGTGCACCCAGATCGACCGGCTGGTCGAAGCGCTGGGGCGATTCAGTTGAGTACCGCCGAACACGAAACAGACACATCCTGAGAGTGAGAGGTCGGAGTTTGTTGGAACCGCTTATTTTCGAACTGAGTTCTCCCGGACGAAGAGGGGTCTCGCTGCCCGCGCCGGACGTGCCCGTCAAGCCAGTTGCGTCGTACCTGCCCGAAGCGGATCTCCGCGGCACGCCGCCCGAGCTGCCCGAAGTCAGCGAGGTCGACGTCGTCCGCCACTATACCCGGCTGTCCACCCTGAACTATCATCCGGACCGGGCCATGTACCCCCTGGGTTCGTGCACCATCAAGCACAACCCGAAGGTCAACGAGGACATGGCGGCCCTGCCGGGATTCGCACGCCTGCACCCCATGCAACAAGACGAGACCTGCCAGGGCGGTCTTCAGTTGATGTACGAACTTTCGAGGGACCTCGCGGAGATCGCTGGACTGGAAGGGGTCACGCTGCAGCCCGCGGCCGGGGCCCACGGCGAACTGACCGGCCTGATGATCATGCGGGCCTATCACGAGGCGCGCGGACACGCCCGGCGCAAGGTCATCATCCCCGATTCGGCCCACGGCACCAACCCGGCCAGCGTCACCCTGGTGGGCTACGAAACGGTGCAGATCCCGACCAATGCCCACGGGCTCGTGGACACCGGCCAATTGGCGGAGCTGATCGACGAGGAGACGGCCGCCTTCATGCTCACCAACCCGAATACGCTGGGGCTCTTCGAATCGGAGATACGGACCATCGCGGACATCGTCCACGACGCCGGTGCGCTGCTCTACATGGACGGGGCGAATCTCAATGCGGTCCTCGGCATAACCCGGCCCGGCGACATGGGCTTCGACGTCGTCCACTTCAACCTGCACAAGACCTTTTCCACGCCCCACGGAGGCGGCGGTCCGGGAGCGGGACCCGTGGGCGTGCGGAGCGACCTGGTCCGGTTCCTGCCAACACCCGTGCCGGTGAAGGACGGCGACGGGTACCGGTTCGACTACGACCGGCCGGATTCCATCGGCCGCGTCCGCGGTTTCGGCGGCAGCTTCGGCATGATGGTCCGGGCCTACGCCTATATCCGGGCCAACGGTCCCGACGGCCTGCGCCAGGTGAGCGAGAACGCCATCCTGAACGCCAACTACATCATGCGGCGCCTGGAGAAAAGCTACCCCCGCACCGTCCTCGTCCACGGCACGCAGAAGGAGACGCCCATTCCCGCCGAAGTGCCCTGCCAGCACGAGTTCGTGGCCTCCGGCACCCGGTTCCGCGCGCACGGTGTCCGGATGCTGGACATCGCCAAGCGCCTGCTCGACTACGGTTTCTACGCGCCGACGATCTACTTCCCGCTCATCGTGCCCGAGGCGGCCATGGTCGAACCCACTGAAACCGAGAGCAAGGAGTCCATCGACCGGTTCATCGACGCCATGACGGCCATTGCAGAAGAAGCGGAAAACGACCCGGAACTGGTCCGGAACGCCCCGCACACCACACCGGTCGGCCGCCTCGACGAGGCGCGCGCCGCCCATCCGAAGACCCTGAACCTACGGTACCGGAAGTCCCTGGCGGAGTAGGGCCGTTCGGGATCGGTGAGGGCCAGTCGAGGCGGCCCCGCCGTCGATCCCGCCCTCAGCCGGCCATCATCCGGTCGTACGCCGCTTTCGCCGCGGCGGATATCTCCATCGGGTCCTTCTCCCAGTATTCCTCCCGGAAAATCTCGACCGACAGGGCGCCCGCATAGCCTTTCTCGCGCAATACACCCATCATGTCCTTCAGGGGAAGCACGCCTTCACCCATGTAGACACGATGCTGGTCGGTCAGGTCGGCCGGCGGCAGGTCTTCGCAGTCGTCGACGTGGACGATCAGCAGCAATTCGGTGGGGATAGTCCGTATGTCCTCGAGTGGGACGCCCGACTTGTAGTAGTGGAAGAAATCCACCATCAGTCCCAGGCTGTCGTGTCCGGCACGTTCGATCACCTCCAGGGCCTCGCGAGGTCCCGGGATGAAGGGATGCTGTCCGAGGGGCTCGATGGCGATCTTCACCCCGTGGGCGGCGGCCCGCTCGGCATAGGCATTGACCGTGGCGGCCATGATGTCGTACGCCTCATCCCGGCCCATGCCGTCCGGCGGCGAGTCGGCGCAGACGAGGAGGACGGGGCAGTCGATCGCCGCGGCCACCTCCGCCGCGCGTTCGATAGCATGAAGCTGCTCCCGGTTGTCGGAGAACCCGACCAGCCCGTAGGGACACAGCGAAGCTGCCCGCAGCCCGTACGCATCCAGGAGTGCCTTCAATTCGGCTGTATCGTGGGATTCCAGGTACGCATCGAGCTTCCTGGACCAGATCTCCACGGCGTCGAACCCCGCCTTCGCCGCGGCTTCGAGGTCCTGCTCGAGCGTATAGGGCATGGTCGTCGCGCCGTTGATGCATGAATACATGGCAGGTCTCGCTTCCTCTTTTCTTTTTGGATCGCGGCAGTTTCGGGCCCGTGCTTCGGGCCGCTGCTTGAACCTGATCTTTCGCGTCCTTCGCTCCAGAACGCTTTCAGTCTTACATGCATTAGTACCAAGTAAGTTTCGATTGTCAACCGATCTATGCGGCGCTTTGCTGGCGGTGCGCGGGCGTCCCGCCAGCGGTGTTCCGGCGATGGACATTGTCTAGTTTTTTTTAAGCCGTTTTTTCTTGACCTTCCGCGTCTATACCACATAAAATGAACTGTAAGATCTAATGGTCTCGAGGGCGGGTCTTATGACTCGCCCTTTTGTTGTTTGTGGACCCGGGATCGGCCTCGATTTCAAAGTAGAATCAGCCAGCCGGGTGTATACGAGGGAGATGGAAGCAAAGATGGCCGTTCGCATTCTCGTAGGCGCAGCCTGGGGCGACGAGGGCAAGGGCAAGATCGTCGATTTTCTGAGTGAGCAGGCCGACATCGTCGTGCGGTTCCAGGGCGGGGCCAATGCCGGACACACCGTCCAGATCGGAGAACAGGAGTATATCCTCCACCTGATTCCCGTGGGCATACTGCGGCCGGACAAGACCTGCGTCATCGGCAACGGCACCGTGATCGATCCCGAAGCGCTGATGGAAGAGATCGAGATGCTCGGATCGCACGGAATCGACGTGGAGGGACGGCTGTTCATCAGCCATAACGCCCATCTCATCATGCCGTATCACAAGCTGATCGACCGGGTCGGGGAGGAGCAAAGACAGGAAGAAGAGCGCATCGGCACGACGGGACGCGGTATCGGACCGGCCTATGCGGACAAGGCCGCCCGCAAGGGCATACGCATCGTCGACCTGCACGACCACGACGTGCTTAAGGAGAAGCTGCAGCGAAACATCGAGGAAGCGAACCGAATCCTCGACTCCCTCTACCAGGCCGAGGCACTCGACGCGGACCGGATCATCGACGAATACCTGGCTTTCGCCCGGCAAATTGGTCCATACGTGATCAACACCTCGGAATACCTCAACGACGCCATCGACGACGGCAAGGAGATCCTCTTCGAGGGCAGCCAGGGCACGTTGCTGGACGTGGACCACGGGACCTACCCCTACGTCACGTCCTCCAACACGACCACGGGCGCCGCCTGCATGGGCGCCGGCGTCGGCCCCACGCGCATCGACGAGGTCATCGGCGTGGCCAAGGCCTACACCACCCGGGTGGGCAACGGGCCCTTCCCCACGGAGTTTCCCTCTCGTTGGGGCGACGAGTTCCGGCGCATGGCGGGAGAGTTCGGCGCCACGACGGGCCGCCCGCGGCGTTGCGGCTGGTTCGACGCCATGGTCGTTCGTTACGCCGTCATGGTGAACGGCATCGACAGCCTGGCGCTCGCCCGGCTCGACACGCTGGACAGTCTCCGGACGCTGCGGCTGTGCGTGGGCTACCGGCTGAACGGCGACGTAATCCCCCACCTTCCCAGCGACGCGAACGTCCTCGGCCAGTGCGAACCCGTCTACGAGGAGATGGAGGGTTGGGACTGTCCTACCGGGCACATCCGTAACTGGAGCGATCTTCCCGTTAAAGCCCGTGCCTATATCGAACGGGTTTCGGAACTGGTGAAGACCGACGTGAAGATCGTCTCCGTCGGATCGCACCGGGACGCGACCATATTCCTGTAGGGATTCGCAGGTCTGCCGCGTTTAGAGATTGCGCAGGATTACCGCAATTTGGTTGACCTTCGGGGCGAAACCGCTTATCTTGCTTCGCCTGCGAGGGCGCGTAGCTCAGTTGGCAGAGCAACAGACTTTTAATCTGTGGGTCGAAGGTTCGATTCCTTCCGCGCTCATGGATGCACCGCTAGCTCAATTGGCAGAGCAACTGACTCTTAATCAGTGGGTTCGGGGTTCGATTCCCTGGCGGTGCACTGCCCTCTCCCGGTCGCACCGGTGCCTTCAAACACGGGTGGATTTGACAGGGAAGGGCAAATGTCCTACCTTCTTTGACATGGGGGTGAAAGGATTCGACGGGAGTGGATGCGGTGGGAATCGCGTGCCGAGGTCCCCGATAACCTCGTTAAACCATTGGGAACAAAATTAACTGCAGACGAACCTTCGTATGCAATGGCTGCCTAAGGTAACTTAGCGCAACCCGTTTTTGATCAGCCCCGCCTGCGGGATGGTTAAAAGCGACGATAAAGCAGGCTGGCCGGGCGTCGCGCCTCAGGGCGCCAGGCGAGACTCAACTGAGGCTGGTTCCGGTTAAATCCTGCCTGCTGGAGTTCTCCGGAACGAGACCAAAAAACAGGCTACGCATGTAGACGTTCCCGCTTAGGCACTTCCGGACGGGGGTTCGATTCCCCCCACCTCCATCATTCCATCCTGTTCTGTATCCGGTACACGTAGATAACCTTCAACACGGGCGAGTCGGGTGTTTATATCTCGGACCTCAGCCCGTATTGCGGCCAGCTCGGTCCTGATCTCGTTTCGAAACTCGCTGTTGGCCTGATTGACGAAAGTCAGGATGGTTATTACGGGTATGCCGACGGCGGTTATGACCTGTGCGCCGAAGGCCCAGTTGTCGCGGAACATTTCGCACATCGTTTGACTCCTTCCATATTCGGTACGTTACCTTCGAGCTTGTGCAGGTCCCGCAACGACAACTCTTCGGCGATCCGTTCCTCGGACCATACTTCGACTTTCTTCCGTCGGACCAGGGGCAACTTGTCCAGTAGGTCCGTCAGCGTACTCATCTTCCTCTCCTCCTCTCAGCCTTCAATCTATTCGGATGTAGATCGAATCGGTGATACTTCTAATCCTGTTAGTCAGCGTTACGTTCCGTAATCTCGTGATTTCTTTTTAACCTGACAGGGTCGATCACCGAATGTTCTGCTAGTTCTTGGATCATGTCTGGACTTTAGATTGAAGCCAGGGTACTTTGAGGCCTAATTCATACCTGCTCTTCCGAAGACATGACGATCTGCCATTTCGAAATGCAAGTTGTCGTACACACTTGCCTGAACTGCTCAGTTGCATTCAACCGTGCTTATCCCGGTTATAGACCAACGTCCGGCGTAAGCAAGCACGACCACTGACATCAGTCCGGCCTGCATGATCGAATCAGCACCCACTACCCCAAGGAGCGACATCCCATGTCACCAGAAGAAAAGCCACCAGAATCAAAGCCATCCGAAGAGAAGATCGATCCGCGTGTTTTCGAGCTTTATGACGAATACTGTCACGGCTACATCGACCGGCGCACGTTTCTGAGCCGTGCCGCGGCGATCACGATAGGCGGCGTCTCCGCGCTCTCGATGGCGCAGGCGCTCCTGCCGCGCTACGCCGAGGCCCAGACGATCTCCTTCACCGACCGGCGCATCAAGGGGACGTACGTCGAGTACCCATCGCCCGGCGGCAACTCCGGGACCATGCGGGGATACCTCGTGCAACCCACGGGCGACGGGCCCTTTCCCGCCGTCATCATCTTCCACGAGAACCGGGGGTTGAACCCTTACATCGAGGACGTGGCGCGGCGGGCGGCTGTGGCCGGCTTCCTCGCGCTGGCCCCGGACGGCCTGGCGCCGATCGGCGGCTACCCGGGAAACGATGACGACGGCCGTACCATGCAGCGGAGCCTCGACCGGGAGAAGCTGGACCAGGACATGATCAACAGCGCGCGGTTTCTGAAGGACCATGCCCTTTCAAACGGCCGTCTCGGCGCCACGGGTTTCTGCTGGGGCGGGGGGATGACCAATCGCCTCGCGGTGGCCCTCGGCAGCGACCTGGACGCCGGCGTTCCGTACTACGGCGCCACGGCCGCGAGCGAGGACGTGCCGAAGATCGAGGCGGCCCTCATGATCGTCTACGCGGGGACCGACCGGCGCATCAACGCCATGTGGCCGGAGTACGAGGAGGCGCTCAAAGCGAACGGCGTTACGTATGAAATGCACATGTTCGAGGGTACGCTCCACGGTTTCCACAACAACTCGACGCCTCGGTACAACGAGGCGGCGGCGGCGCAGGCGTGGAACCTTACCGTGGGCTTCTTCCGTAGACACCTCGCGAATTAGGGAGAAGAGGAAGCCCATGAGAGGAAAGCCCATGGATATTGAAAAGATTCGAGACCAGATGCCGGGGTTGCGGTTCGGTACCTACCTGAACACCGGTGGAATCGGCCAGGCGCCGGTCTGTGTAAACAAGGCGATGGTCGAGGGCTATCAGCAGATGCTCAGCGGCAGTGTGGGTCCTGCCGACCTGTATACGAAGGTGGAGCAGGCGGCATCGGAAATGCCGGCCAGGATTGCCGAATTCTTCGGCTCCGATGCCGGGGAAATCGCATTGACCATGAGCACCGGCGAGGGGTACGGCATGGTACTCGGCGGGTTAAGCTGGCAGCCGGGCGACGAGGTGATCATCACCAATGAAGAACACCCGGTACCCTTGCAGGCCGCCGAGGGCCTGGCGGACCGGGTAGGGGCCGTCATCAGGGTGGTCGAGGTCGACCAGGACAAGGACGTTTTCCTGAAACGACTGGAAGACATCATCACCCCGCGGACCCGGCTGTTCTGCTTCAGCCATGTCACGACGGATACCGGGACCCGTTTGCCCGCCCGGAAGGTCTGTGCGCTGGCGCGGTCGCGCGGCGTACTGACCCTCTGGGACGGCTGCCAGGCCGTCGGACAGTTCCCGGTGGACCTGCATGACATGGGCTGCGATTTCTACGCCACCAACTGCTACAAGTGGATGCTCTCGCCGATGGGTACCGGGTTTCTCTATGTTCAAAAAGACGCACAGCAAGTACTGAAGCCCCTGCGGCGGCCGCACACGCCGGATGGCACGGCCCGCCAGTACGAGACCGGCACGCCGTCGAGCATGCTCTACCAGGGTCTCCGAGCCAGCCTCGATTTCATGGACGGCATCGGGGGACCCCAGGCCATCGCGGAGGAGGCCGGCCGCAAAGCGGAATCGCTGCGCACGCGCTTCGACGCCATTCCCGGCGTGCGGGTCATCAGTTCGCGCCGCGCCGAAACCCAATCCGGAATCGTCGCCTTCGCCATCGAGGGCATGGAAGGGACCGAAGTTTCCGAGGCGCTCCGGAACCGCTGGCAGATCACCCAACGCGCCACCTACATCAACGAACCGACCGGCGTGCGGATCTCGGTGGCGTTCTACACCAGCGATGGTGAGTTGGACACGCTGGTCGAAGCGGTCACGACCCTGGCGGGGGAGGTGGATTAGCGGTTGGCACGGTAGGGCAGGAACCGGTTTTTCGAGTCAGCAATCCAGTTTTCCCGCTACGTTATTGTACCCCGCTACATGATTTAGCCCGAACTGGAACCGCTCCGGTCCCGCGACGTCGCTTCATCACGGCAGAATACCTCCAGTGACACGACGACGGATTCCAATTGCTCTTCGTCCCACAACTCGGCCATGCTGGTCGCGCGTTGCGTGACGAGTTCCAGGTACCGGTCTGCAATCAGCCTGCCCATGGCCGTGATTTCGCAGATTACGACTCTTCGGTCATCCGGATCCGATTTTCTGTTCAGGTACTTCCGGTCGACCAGTTTTTTGACAACGTTCGTGGCGTGCGACTGCGTGCTGCCCAGATGATCGGCAATCGTGCTCATGCGCAGCGGCCCATTCTGATTCAACACCTGAAGCGTGTTGACGTGATGGACGTTCAGATCCAGTATCCGCAGCCTGACCCAGTTCCCCCCGGACATCAGGCGATTCAGCTGGTCCACCACGGACACGAACCGGTCCGTTAGATTCCCTCTCCGGTGTTTATCCATAATCACGCTCGCACTTCGACAATCGTATGCGCCTTCTACCTGGTTTCTGTATACTGTATAGAACCCGGCTTTGAATAAGACCCGGCTTCTATGCACACTGCGGTGCAAAACGAACTGCAACACGTGTGCATGGCTTTCTATTTACTTATGTCGGTGACACTTAGGCTATGTCAAGCAATATCTTGAAAAAACGAATAATACGGGTTAAAATACATAACAATTAGATTTATTTTATTATTAACAGGGTGTTGCTCAATCAGAAACTGCTTTCCTCAAATCACGCACATCGTCACATTTTTTTATCTGAGCCCCGGACACGGGCTGAAACCGTCCGTTCTTCCGCCTGAACCGCCCTACGAATTCACCCGGAATTTGACGACATGACCCTATTGACCGCGACCATCCGCCTTGCACGCGAACTCCGTCGCGATCATGATCAGTTCCAGGAGGCGGCGGGTAGGCCTTCCTGGCCTACCGCACAGATCTTGCCGCTGTCCGCATGGCTTGCGGAAACCTGGAAGAACGGGCTGTTCTCCGATCACCCGGCGACAGCGGACCTGGCGGCGCTCCGCCTGCTCGGGCCGGCCGAAGAACGGTTGATCTGGGAAGACGTCATTCGATCCATGGCCGAAGGCTCTCTGCTGGACGTTCCCTCGACGGCGGAAGCCGCTGCCCTGTCCTGGGAACGCCTGTGTAGCTGGGCGATACCGCATGACGCCGAGGCATGGAATGAATCCGAAGACGCCAGGACTTTTCTGGGCTGGGTCCGGGCGTTCCAGGCACGTTGCCAACGTAACGGCTGGATTTCGAGCGCCGAACTGCCGGCGTCGGTAACGGAACTCATAGACCGAGGCGCGGCACCGTTTCCCGACGAGATTGAATTCGCGGGATTCCTCGAGTTTTCGCCGGTGCAGGAACGCCTGATTGACGCCCTCAGAAAACGCGGCATAAAGGTCCGGGAGCGCACTCGGATCGATGAAGCCGGCGACGCCTTGCGCGTGGGCTTTGCCGACGCTGGCCGG
Source organism: Gemmatimonadota bacterium (assembly GCA_009841265.1). NCBI lineage: Bacteria > Pseudomonadati > Gemmatimonadota > Gemmatimonadota bacterium. The sequence continues at coordinate 1,331,966 of VXMB01000009.1, forward strand.
GAAATCCACGCCGCTGCCGAATGGGCGCGCCGTTGCCTGGAAAGCGATCCGGACGCGCGCGATCCGGCGTTTCGGATTGGCATCGTTGTGCCCGACCTGAAACAGCAAAAAGACGAGATCGAACGGGTATTCGGCGAAGTGATGCACCCCCGCAACCGGCTGCGGCCGGACCTCGATTCTTTGCGGTGCTTCAACATTTCCCTCGGAAGGCCGCTCGATGAATATCCCGTCATCCAGTCAGCGTTCCTGTTTCTGGGAATCGACCCCGGAGACCTCTCCGTCGAACGCGCGGGCCACGTGCTGAGATCCCCCTTTCTGCCCGGGGCCGCGGAAGAGATGACCGGCCGGGCCTTGCTGGACGCGGACCTGCGCGCCGGCGGCGCACCGGACGTGTCCCTGTCGGATGTGATCGGGCTGGCCCGGCAACGAAAGGGCACGGACCGGTGTCCCGGACTCATGACGCTCCTCGCGACCTGGTCGGAGAAGTACGGGACGCTTCAGGATTCGCGGCTGCCCAGCGACTGGGCGCCGGTCCTTTCCGCCTTCCTTCGCGACATCGGATGGCCCGGTGACCGCACGCTCGACAGTATCGAATACCAGACCCTTGAAGTCTGGCGCGAGTTGCTCTCCAATCTGGCCAATCTGGACGACGTGTTCGGACGCATTTCGCTCCACCAGGCCGTAGACGTGCTGCGGAACCTGGCTTCGGCCAGGCAGTTTCAGCCGGAATCAGCGCCGGCCCCCGTCCAGATCCTGGGCGTTTTCGAAAGCTCCGGCCTCCGTTTCGACCGGCTCTGGTTGATGGGCCTTCATGACGGCGCCTGGCCGGCCGACCCCGTGCCCGACCCGTTCATTCCGGTACGCCTTCAGCGCCGCTACGGCCTCCCCGGTTCATCGCCGAACCGGGTACTCGAGTTCACCCGCATGCTCACCGGACGCCTGCTCTCGTCCGCGCCTTCCGTCGTCGTCAGCTACCCCGAACGGGAAGAGGATGCGGACCTGGCCTTCAGTCCGCTCGTCCGCATGCTGCCCGAAACCTCGGCCGCCGGCCTGGGGATCCCGCCGCTGCCCGGCGGTGGGGAAGGGTTCTGCGGCGACGAGGAAGGGATCTCCGGCGATTCCGCGCTGGAGGTGCTGGACGACCACTACGGACCGGCGTGCGGTGACGGGACGCTCAGGGGCGGGACCTTCCTGTTCAAGCTCCAGGCGGCCTGCCCGTTCAAGGCCTTTGCCGAACTGCGGCTCGGCGCCAGGGCGCTGGAGGAACCAGAACCCGGCCTGAACGCGCTCGACCGGGGAAGGCTCCTGCACCGCGTGCTCGAACGGGTCTGGGGACGGCTGAAGTCACACGGGCACCTGCTCTCGGCGACGGAAGAGGGGCTGGCGGACCTGGTACGCGGTCACGTCGAACCCGAGGTCCGAAGGATCCTGGGCGGCCGGCTTGCGCGCAATCCCCGTCTTGCGGAAATCGAGCAGGTCAGGCTGGTGCGCATGATCGGTGAATGGATGAAGCTGGAACAGCAGCGGAAGCCATTCACGGTAGTCGACCAGGAGGAGATTCGGCCGGTCGAAGTCGGCGGCATTGAGGTGAAAATCCAGGTGGATCGGGTGGACCGCCTGGAGGACGGTAAGCTGGTCATCCTGGACTACAAGTCCGGGGAATGCGGTCCCGCCGACTGGGCGGGTGCGAGACCGGACGAACCCCAGTTGCCTATTTACGCCGTTACTGCGGAAGCCGACGTGGCGGGCGTCCTGTTCGCAAGGCTGCGGACGGGCGACCTGGGGTTCAGGGGGTTGGCCGAATCTCCGGATATCGCACCGGGGGTCCGGGTACCGGAAAAGCAGCCGCCGATTGCCCAGACCATTAGCGACTGGAGGACGGTGCTGGATGTACTAGGCCGCGGCTTCCGGGAGGGCCGGGCACACGTGGATCCCAAGGACCCCGCAAAGACGTGCAGGTACTGCGAACTGCCGTCCCTGTGCCGGATAAGCCAGGGGACGGTGGAACTATACGAACCGGAGGAAGCGGAAAATGACCGTGGTTGAACCGGCAGCGGACCAGCAGCAACGTCTCGAAGCGCTCGATACGGCCCGGTCGTTCATCGTCCAGGCGCCCGCGGGGTCCGGCAAGACCGAATTGCTGATCCAGCGGTTCCTGGCCTTGCTGGCCCGGGTGGACCGGCCGGAGGCGGTCGTGGCCATTACCTTTACCCGCAAGGCGGCCGCGGAGATGCGCCATCGCATCGTCGCGGCCCTGGGAAGCGCCGCCGGACCACGGCCCACGACGCCGCACGAAGCCCACACCTGGAAGCTCGCGCGGGAAGCCGTTGCCCGAAACGACCGGCTGGACTGGCGGCTGGCCGAGCATCCGGCGCGGATGCGCATCCAGACGATCGATTCGCTCTGCGCCATGCTGGTGCGCAGGATGCCCTGGGTCTCCCGCATGGGCGCGGCGCTCCGGCCGGTGGATGACGCGGGACACCTGTACGCGCGCGCGGCCCGCCGTACGGTGTCCATACTGGATGACGTAGGGGCGCCGTCGGAAGTCGCCGGAGCGGTGGCCGTACTGCTTGCCCACCTGGATAACCATTTCGGAAGAGTCGAGCAGCTGCTGAGCGTCATGCTCGGCACCAGGGACCAGTGGATGCGCCACGTAGCCCATCGTGGGCACCACAGTGTACTGCGTGAAGCACCGGCGCCTCGCGGGCCCGACTCAGAGGGCGAAGCCGGTGCTGCCGGCGATGACCCGGCGCTTCCCCACCCCGATGCGCTGCGTGCCCACCTGGAGTCCTCTCTCGGGGAAGTCATCGAAAGCGCCCTGGAAGATGTCCGTGAAGGATTCCCGCCACACTTCAGGGACGAAACCGCCGCGCTCGCCCGATTCGCGGCATCGAACCTGCGTGCGGGGAACCGGGCGAGTGCGATCAACGCGTGTCAAGAGATGACCGGGTTTCCGGGTTCGGATGCCGATTCGCTCCCCTCCTGGATCGGTATCGCGGAGATGCTCTTGACCGGCCAGGGAACCCGTCGCCGGTCCCTGAACGTCAACCAGGGATTCCCGGCGACCGATGTCGGCCGTGACGCCAAAGAACGGCTTGCCCGCATCGACCTGGACCCGGAAACCACCGAATCGCTGCACGAATTGCGCACACTGCCCCCTCCGCGTTTCGATGAAAGGCAGTGGGACGTCCTGAACGCGCTGATGCTCCTGCTTCCCGTGGCGGTGGAGCAGCTCAGGCTCGTCTTTCGGGAGGAAGGATGCGTCGACTTCACGGAGATCGGCATCGGCGCGCGGGCCGCCCTGGGTCCGGACGAGGCGCCCACCGACCTGGCCCGGAGCCTGGACGATCGCATCATGCACCTGCTCATCGACGAGTTCCAGGACACCTCCCAGAGTCAGTGCGGCCTGCTCACCCGCCTGATCAGGGACTGGCGCCCGAATGATGGCCGGACGCTGTTCCTGGTGGGCGACCCCATGCAGTCGATCTACGGTTTTCGCGAAGCGGAGGTGGGGCTTTTCCTTCAGGCCCGGAAAAACGGGGTAGGCGCCGTCAACCCGGTCCCTCTCGCGCTTTCGGTGAACTTCCGCTCGCATCCACCCGTCGTGAATTGGGTCAACCGCGTGTTGCGCGACGCATTCCCCCTGAGCGAGGACTTCCTTTCGGGTGCGGTGACCTATGAGCCCTCCGAGGCATTCAAGGCCGACGAGCCCGACAGTTGCGTCCGCTTCCATCCCTTCCTCGCACGCGACCAGGAGGCCGAAGCCGAACGCGTCATTGAGATTATCGCCGACGCGCAGGCGCGCCGACCGGACGAGACCATCGCCGTGCTGGTCCACGCCCGCAGTCATCTGGCCGGTATCGTTTCCGCCCTGAGAAGGAACGGGGTGAGATTCCGCGCCTTGGAGATCGACGCCCTGGGGGACCGTCCCGTGGTGCGGGACCTGCTCGCGCTCACGCGGGCGCTCCTGCATCCCGGCGACCGGGTGGCCTGGCTGGCCATCCTGCGCGCGCCTTGGTGCGGCCTCACGTTGACGGACCTCGAGGCCCTTGCCGGAGTCAACGCCCCGTCCACGGTATGGGATCTTCTTCAGGATCCTGCGCGGCGGGAGCGGCTGTCACCGGACGCCCGATCCAGGATTGACCGCATGATGCCCGTACTCGCCGATGCCTTCGCTCTCCGCGCCAGGCTGCCCATCCGCCGGCTGGTGGAAGGCGTCTGGTCCGCGCTGGGCGGACCGGCCTGCCTGGAGACCCGGACCGAACGCGAAGACGCCACCGCTTTTCTCGATCTCCTGGAACGGGTTCAGGACGGCCTGGGAATCCCGGACGAGAAGGCCTTCGCCGATGACGTCGCGCGCCTTTTCGCGCCTTCCGACATCGAAGCCGCCGGGGACGTGCAGCTGCTGACCATTCACCGGGCCAAGGGGCTGGAGTTCGATACGGTCATCCTGCCCGGCCTGGGCCGCCTTCCCCGATCGGAGGACCCGAGGTTGCTTATGTGGCACGAATACGCACGCGGCAGGCAGTCCCGCCTTCTACTGGCGCCTATTCGCGCTACCGGCGGCGAAAAGGACCCACTCTACGCCTACCTGGCCCGCATTGAAACGCAAAAACGCGAGAACGAAAGGACCCGGCTGCTCTACGTGGCCGCCACCCGGGCCCGGAAATGCCTGCATCTGCTCGGACACGCCGTACCCGATCCGGAGAACGAATCCCTGAAGATACCGAGTTCGCGGACGCTGCTGGCAAGAATCTGGCACGCGGTGGAACCGGATTTCATGGAAGCGCTGAAGGACTACGAAGGAAAAGATCCGGAAAGTGACACGGCCGCGGCGAAAACCCTGGGAGTGCCGCTCCGACGCCTGGTAGCGGGCTGGACGCCCGGGCCGCTGCCCGAAGACATCGACTTCAAACCGCTCTACGATCCGTCGGATCCCGAAGGCGAAGAGCCGGGACATCCCACCTTCGAATGGGTAACCGAACTTCAGCGCCGGGTAGGCGTCGTCGTGCACCAGATGCTGCAGCGTATGTACGCGCCGGATCTCCTGGACTTCAGCGAGGACAGGCTTCGCACGGCGCTCCGGCAGCAAGGGCTGGCGGGCGAAAAGCTGGACGAGGCGGTTTCCCGGGCGCTTTCCGCCCTGGGGAACATTGTTGCCGACGAAAGGGGACGCTGGATTCTGTCCCGGCACGCCCACGACGAAAGAGAACTCGCCCTTACCACGGTCCTCAACGGTCGGCCCCGACAGTACGTCGTGGACCGGACCTTCGTCTTCGAAGGGACGCGCTGGATCATCGACTACAAGACCAGCGCCCATACCGGCGGAGATCTCGAGGGCTTTCTGGATAACGAACAGCAGCGGTACCGAAGCCAGTTGGAGGGCTATGCGGGCGTCATGCAGTCGCTGGAATCCGGGCCGGTCAACCTGGGCCTGTATTTCCCGATGCTGCAGGGATGGCGGTCCTGGACGTACCGGGAGAACCGGCATTGAAACCCGGTAAAGACACCATGCCTGATCACAATTTCCCGCTGATCGAAGTCGAGGGCAGCGGCTACGAGATGGGCTATCAGCACGGCGCGCAGGCAGCTGGTCTCGTCCAGCGGTACCTGCGGTGGATCGAGCGGTTGACCGGGATGTCCCGGGATGCGCTGTGCCGGAACGCCATGAGTTTCTGGCCGCTGATGGAGCGCCTGAGTCCGGCCTTCTCGGAAGAGGTTCGGGGCTTGGCGGCAGGTGCGGGCATCAGCCTGGAAGAAGCGGTCCTGTGCCAGGCCCGCGCCGAGGCCGCGCAGCAATCGGTCGGGGCCTGCACCGCCTTCGCGCTGACGCGGTCGGCCACGGCCGATGGGAACACGCTGGCGGGACAGAACCAGGACCTCGAGCCGGAATACGCCGACGTCGCGCTGTTGTTACGGGTAAGACCCGGCGACGGTCGGCCCCGGGCGTTGATGTTCACCTTTGCCGGCCAGCTGGGTTATTCCGGAATGAACGAGCACGGCGTGGCCCATTTCGCCAATGCCCTCTATGGATGTACCTGGAGGATGGGACTGCCCCATTACCCGATCAAGCGCCTGGTCCTGGAGCAGCGGACGGTCGAAGACTGCGTGGCACTTCTTTCCCGGCACCGCACCTGTTCGGCCGCCAACCTGGTGCTGTGCGACGGACAGGGACACATCGATACCGTGGAAATACGGCCCGAGGGCATTGCCCGGTACCGGGACGCCCATCCGGACGCCTGCCTGCACACCAATCACTACCTGACCCCCGCGTTCGCCGGTCATGAAACCGGATTCCTGCCGGATTCGTGTCCCCGACTGGACCGCATCCGGCAACTGGTCCAGGCGCGTTGGGGGACGATCACCGTCGAAACGATCAAAGAAATCCTGGCCGATCACGAAAACGATCCCGGCGGGATCTGCCGGCACGGTGCGGTCGGGATGCACTCGATTTCAGGGTACATCGCCGAACCCGAAAAACGGCTGCTTCACGTGAGACGCGGTCACGGTTGTCTGGGTACGTGGCAGGCGTACGAAGTGTGAGGAACCTGCAATCACGCATCGGCGCTGCCGGGTGCGTGATATGACCGGTACGCTCCGTCCTTCAACACCGAAACGCAACGGCTCGCGTCCAAAGCCGCGGCAAGCCGCACATCCTCCGCGAATCCCCTGCCGATCAACTCTTTGCCGGAACCCGATCCACAAAGGACCGTTTCCAGATCGTCCCTGAACGCCTCGAAAACCCGGGCGGCGGTTTCGGCTTCCGGCGAACGGGTGCCTTCCAGCGCGTGGATGACGGCCCCTGCGCCGATCAGGTCCTCGATCGCGGGCCTGAGGGTCTGCTGTTGCTTCCAGCGTTCCCCCGCGGCAATGATACTGATGCCGGTTTCGTATTGCCGCAGAACGCCGGCAAGGGCTGTTGCGTTCCGTAGGCAGCCGGCGAATGTGGGGATATCGCCGGTCGACAAGGATAAGGTAGACCCGTTGGGAGAGGGCAGGACAAGCGCAGTGCCGGCTTGCATGTCCACCAGGGAGGAGGGGGAAAGCGAATAGCCGCCCCCTTCGTATTCCCGGGTGGCATTGGCCAACTGGGCATTCAGGGACCTGGCGTAGGCCACCGCCGAATGGTCCTTGCTACGGAACGGGTAGACCAGCGCGCCGTTTCCCGCGGCAATGTCCACACTGGTGGTAAAGGACAGGACGTCGACAATGACCACGGCCCGGCTGACGGGCAGCAGTTCCTGAAGCCCCTCCATGCCCCACTCGCACCGGATATCGAACGAACCCTGGTCATAGTACATCGAAAGCTCGCGGTCAGCCTGGCCGGCATGGTCAGCCTGGCCGGCATGGTCAGCCTGGGTGGCCTATGCGCTCGACTGTTCTTCGCGCGGGATGTTGCGTAGATACCGGTTCAACTTGTGGGTCTCGTAACGAAAGTCGTCGATGTGCCTGGCGATCGTCGACAACAGGATGACCACCTCGTGCAGCTCGCCACGCAGTTCATTCAGTACTTCGCAGGTCTCTTGTGCTTCCGTGTTTCGCATGAATACTCTCCCGATTCGGTGCGGACTGGTCTTAAGGAACGGGTGCGTGCATGAACAGCAGCCGGTGCGGAAGCCGGGATGCCATCATTAAACAGGATGTATAGTTACTATATAGTTTATTATTATTTCAAACGGAAGTTTAATTCACTTTTTTTGTTTCAACATGGGAAGATGATCCTGGTCCGGCCTGAACCTGCTGACCCGCGGGCTCCAGCGTGAAGGTCTTCCTGCCATCCAGACCGCACGCCACCGGATAGGTTTTCTCCCTGGGGCCGCCCTTGCCGGGGACGTAGCGGACATGGGGTGGGAAGTAGGCGTATAGCGCCGTATTGCGGGGGTGGGGGGACCGGTTGGGACCGGATCCGTGTACCATCAGGCTGTGGAAAAAGAGCGCGCTGCCGGCCTTCAGCGGCACCTCGACCTGATGGGCATCCTGCAGGTCGCGCTCATGCGCGGGCTCCGCATCCTGTGCCTGCGCGATAAGACCCCAGTCTTTCAACCCCCAGGTGTGGCTGCGCGGGATGACTTTGAAGCAGCCGTTCTCGGTCGTGGCGTCGTTCAGGGCGATGCTGACGGTCACGAGCGCGGGCGGTTCGATGGGCCAATAAGCCGAATCTTGGTGCGGCGCATGGGCGGAGCCGTGAAAGGCCGGCTTGAGCATCAGGGTGCTGCGGAAGAGCAGCAGGTCGGGACCGAGCAATCCACCCACCACCCGGAGCAGCCTGGGATGGACGGAGAGGTCGCGAAAGAACGTCGAGATCTCCCGTGTGTTTTCGATTTTCCTCAGTACGGGCAGGCCGTCCGGCCGGTTCGCACCCTTCGCGTAAGGCTCGCGCTGGAATTGCGAGGATGCCGGATCGCCGGCGGACTCGAGTTCCGCCGATACCCGGTGCAGGCGTTCGATTTCCTCGTGGCACGCGGCCAATTCGTCTTCAGACAGCACGCCTTCAACGACCAGATATCCCTCTTCCTCGAAAAAGGCCTTCTGTTCAGCCAGGCTCATCATCGCTGAGTCCTCCTAGGGTCTGGACCGTCCGAATATCCAGTAAGCCAGCGCGGAAAGGCCGACGAGATCGCATACGAAAACGGGCAGACGGTATACCGCCACTTCGTCGTAACGCATTACGGCGCCGCTGGCTCCCATGGCGGCGACGAGGAACGAGAAGGCCACGAGCCGCTTTGCCCACAGGTTCCCGGCCAGCGGGGCGGCCACGATGCCGAGCAGCGCGGCATGGAATATAACGAACCCCGCGTACCCGTTTCGCGTGGCCAGGGCGATCTCCCATTCGTACCGGTAGTGCCAGACCATCAGCACATGGGCGAAGACGATCAGCGCGACCGGCGTCATGTGTATTGGCCGGTGCCGGCCTGCGGCCACCAGGACCATGTTCGCGGTCAACCCGGCGTAGCCCGTAATCGCCGCGAGAAAGGTAATCGTTTCGATAGGCATCGTTCGGGCAGGGTCCTGTTTTTCCGGGAACGTGTATACGTAGGCCACGACCGATTTAATGCATCTTTTTCGGCGTTCCGGAGTCTAACAAAGTAGTACAGGCGGACATCGAACATGTGATTGCATCACGGCCACGATCGATGGCCCGCCAATGATCAAGGATTCGATATGACTCCGGCGCCCCGCGGGAGCATATCCAATCATCTAAGCGACGGCATTCCTTGCCGCTTCCCATGCGGCCGCCCAAATGCCGTCGCTTTCTTTCTAGCTAAATCCTGCGCATGGCCCACGACCTTGCGCCCGGAAGCGTCAGGCCCTCCTGGTCCGCCCACATGGTCAGCACGTTCCAGCCTTCCTGCGCGCGACCGCTGTGGGCGTCCAGGGGCCGGCTGTTGCTGCGACCACGCACCTGCCGGATGTACTTCCTGTTGTTGAGCAGTTCGATGGTCAACACGTTTCTGGTCGCTCCGGATCCCAGGTAATCGACCTTCATGGACCAGATGGACCGGGTCCCATTCGCGCAGGAGGTCAGATACGAAGCCACGCAGTGCTTCATGTGCTTGCCCTCGTAGGCCAGGTCCCGGCTGTTGCGGATCTCCTCGATACGCCAGGTCCGGATCTCCCCCGCCCTTTCGTCCTCGTCCACCCACGTGTACCCATCTACCCCGCAGGATGCCCACTGGCGGGGTTTCCTGGGCTGAGATCGATTCAACCCGCGGTGCCAGGCGTCCACCCGCCGCAGCATGGATTCGGGCGTTCGGCCCTTCATGGTGAAATCCGGTTCGGGCGGATCGATGAGACGAACGCTTCCGTCCGGGTCCCTCCGCTCCTGGGCGACCGTCCGCCGGTGATGGACGTAGTCGACGATCGGTCCCACGTGCGCCACGTCGAGCATGGGATGGTTCACGAAGAAGTGCAGTACGGTCTCCCAGAACGGTCCCTCCTCGAACCTCTCACCGAGCATCGAATCGCAGACCGCCTCCGCCAGCAGGTCGTCGCCGCCCATCCCGATCACCTGGGCCCAGCGAAGGGCCGCGTCCACCGTGTATCCGGTCGGTGCGGACACGATGAAAGCATGGGCCATGCGCTTGGTGAATCGTAGCGGGATGGCGGCCTTGCGAATGTTCTGGCCGGTACCGACATGAACGAACCAATCCTGCCGGGTATTCGCCTCGGAATCCATACCCGCGAAGAATGCCGTATCCATGCACGCGGGCACGTCGTATTCGGCCAGGAGATGTCGTGCCAGCGCGCCGAACTGCCGCCGGCCGTTGTGGCTGTCCGGTTTCCACGACTCGACCTTTCGGATCCAGCGGTCGTGCCAGGCGGCCAGCGACGCCAGCCCGTCCACGTAATTGTTGGCCGGCTGCGGCCCGTATTGAGGCACCACCGGCTTGAGATGAAACAGTCTGCCCTGTCTTTCGACGTGCAGGAGGAGCGTCAGGAAAGCGGATCGGGCCTTCGGATCGAGCGGCGCGTTCTGAAAGAGATGGCGCACCCGGAGCAGTACGGGACTGGTGAGTTCCCGGTCGTCGACCTCACCGGCGGCGATCCGCTTCAGCAGGTCTTTCCGGCGCCTGCGGTGCTGGCTGGCGGACGACCGGTCGGCCTTCTCCCGGCTGCGCGCCTGCTGCCCCAACTGGATCTCCTGCCGGCGTTGCGCCTTGCTTTTCTGCAGGCCGTCCCCGGCACCGTGCGCCCGGCACCATGCCTGGTACTCCGCGACGGTACCCAGACCCAGGGCGGTGATATGCGCCTCGAGTTCCGCGTCGATCCGGTGCTGTTTCGTGGTCTTTTGCGACGAGGCCAGTTCCCGACGGCGCTGCGGCAGGGTCTTGTTGAGGCGGATGTTGAAACCGTTCTCCCGGCACCAGGTCCTGTAGGCTTCCACCGTATCCAGGTGAAGCGAACGGAGATGCCGGCGCATCGGTGCGCTCAGTCGCGGGTCGGCCTCGAGATGGGTCTCAGGCATGGCGAATCCTGTGTAAGTCCGGTATTCCCGTTACTGTACACCATTGCGGATGTATTCGGCAACTGCTTTCACGACCCGTTCGGGGCTGGCGGCGGGTTTCAGGCCATCCGCCGGAGGGCCGCGGACCTCTCGGCGCGCGGCGGTCCTCCCGGAGGCCTTTCACGGATCGAGCGGGGCGGACAGGGCCTTCTCCTCAGGCGCCAGGCAGACGGCGTCGTTACAGGCCTGGTAGTACAGAGTCGCGTAAAGTCGCCCGTCTTCGGCGAGCGATCCGCCTTCCGCCAGCAGTCTGGAGTCCACTTCGATTCGAGCGGTCAGCCGGATTTCCCCCTGGTACACTTCCACCGGAACATCGGAGAAGCCGAACCGCAGCGTATCCGCCGGTGGATAGGAGACCGCGGCGGTCCGGATGGGCAGATCCGCATTGAACGTCAGGGCCGTGGGAACCAGGCCCTGTACATCGGTCCTGTCGCCGATAATGTGCCAGCCGTCCTCGATACGGATCGATACGGTCGCGTCAAACTCCCCGTCGCGCGGGCCCGGCACGGCGTTCAGGTAGGCCTCGACCTTCGCGTTGCCGCCGAATCCGGTCTCGGCGCCGTCGACCACAGCATTTGGTCCGCCGACTTCGCGGGCGCCGCCGACCGCAGCATTGGGTCCGCCGGCCCCGTCTCCCGTGCGCACCCCATCCCATTCACCGTGCAAATAAGCCTGCAACGCAAGAATCATGGAGGTGAACCGACCGGGGACCTCCTTCATGGACGCGGCATAGGCACTGAAGAGACGCGAGGCCCGCGTACGGTACCGCGTATCGCCGGTGTGGCGCGCCAGTGAGAGCAGCACCCGGGCGGCCACGCCGTTCCCCGATGCCCGGGCCCCGTCGAAGGCGTTTCTCGTGCGCAGGAGCTGGTATTCCTCAGATTCCCCGAAGTAGTACCCGCCGGTATCCGGATCCCAGAAGCGCTCGTTCATCCGGTTCGTGAGCGTTTCGGCCGCGACAAGCCAGCGGGAATCCGCACTGGCCTCGTACAGACTGAGCAACCCTCCGATCAGGCAGGCATAATCCTCCTGGAAAGCGCGTCTGCGAACCGCACCGTCGGAATAGATCCGGTAGAGGCCGAGTTCGTCGTCCCAGAGCCGGTCGAGCATGAAGTCCGCTGCCCGCGCGGCCGTTTCAATGTACCGCCCGTCTCCGGTCACAAGCCCCGCGTAGGCGAAGGCGTCGATCATCTGGCCGTTCCAGGCCGCGATCACCTTGGGGTCCACCACGGGACGCTTGCGCTTCGACCGCGCCGACCGCAGCACTTCGCGCATGGCTTCCAGGCCGGCGAAAGGTCCGGTCGAGTCCGCTTCCTCCCGGACGTACAGGACGCCGGATCCGGCGGGAACGTCCGAGTCGATTTCCACCCCGGGCATCGGCGTCAGTCCATACCTACCCAGAAACACGTCGGCGTCCGCCCCGAGCGTCTCCGTGATCTCCGCCTCGGACCAGAGGTAGTACCGGCCCTCCACGGCGTCGGTCTCGGAATCCACCGACGCGTGGAACGCACCGTCGACGGACTGCATCTCCCTCTGGACAAAGGCGAGCACGTCTTCGGCGGCGGCACGGTACGCTGTGTCGCCGGTCATGACAAAGGCAAGCAGGTAGACCCGGGCGAGATCCGCCTGGTTGTACAGCATCTTCTCGAAATGGGGTATGCGCCAGGCAGAATCCGTGGCATACCGGTGAAATCCACCACCCACGTGGTCGTAGAGGCCGCCCCGCATCATGACGTCCAGGGTGTGGGTGGCCATGGCCAGCAGGGACCTGTCGCCGGTGCGTTCGTATGCGCTCAGCGCCAGTTCGATACGCAACGACGCCGGGAACTTGGGCGCGGGACCGAATCCGCCGTTTACGGCGTCGTAACGCGTCTTCAGGTGAGACCGGGCGACGGCCAGGGTGGCGTCGTCCGGTTCGGCCGTCCCGTCGGACGCGACCTGGTCGCGCTGAAACGAACGGATCGCTTCGGCCACCCGGCCCGCCTGTTCGACCAGGTCGTCCCTGCGGTTTTCCCAGGCGTCTCTCAACAGGTTCAGCACGCGGGGGAAACCGGGCCGGCCGGGCAGGTCTTCCGGCGGGAAATACGTACCGGCGAAAAACGGTTCGAGATCCGGCGTGAGGAACACCGAATTGGGCCAGCCGCCGCCGCCCGTGATGAGCTGGGTGGCCGTCATGTAGATCTCGTCTATATCCGGCCGTTCTTCCCGGTCTACCTTGATGTTTACGAAATGGGCGTTCATGACCGCGGCGATGTCGAGGTCGGAGAACACCTCGCGCTCCATGAAGTGGCACCAGTAGCAGGTCGCGTAGCCGACGGAAAGGAAGATGGGTTTCCCCTCCCCGCGGGCGCGTTCGATCGCCTCCGCGTCCCAGGGATGCCAATCCACCGGATTCCGGGCGTGGGCGCGCAGATAGAGGCTGGTTTCTCCAGACAGCCTGTTTGAGGGAGGCCCCGGTCCGGCATCGCAACCCAGGACCGCAGTCCCGGCGATGAGGACGAAGGCGGCGAGGAAAAAGCGGGCCGAGCAAGGCATGCGGGCAGCCCTAGATGTGGATCGCCGCGCCTTCCAACCCGGCGGCGGCTTCCATGACCAGTTCCGACAGCGTGGGGTGGGCGTGAATGGTCTTGTGGAGTTCCCGGGTGGTCGATTCAAGCGTGCGCGCGGTGCAGATCTCCCCGATCAGTTCGGTGGCGTCCGCCCCGATGATGTGCGCGCCGAGGATCTCGCCGTATTTCGCGTCCGCGATCAGCTTGACCATGCCGTCCGTCTGGCCGGCTGCCACGGCCTTGCCGCTGGAGCGATAGGGCATTCTGAAAACCTGGATTTCCCGTTCCGCGGCGGCCTGCGCCTCGGTCAGGCCGACGCTGGCGACCTGGGGCTGGCAATAGGTGCACGCGGGGATGTTCTCGCGATCGATAGGCGCCGATGGATGGCCCGCGAGCCGCTCCACCAGGTTAATCCCTTCCGCGGACGCCTTGTGGGCGAGGAGGGGCGGGCCCGTGACGTCGCCGATGGCGTACACGCCGGACACCGTCGTCCGGCACTCATCATCCACCTTGATGAAGCCCCGGTCGGTCTCGACGCCGAGTGCTTCCAGCCCGATATCCTCGATATTCGCGTCGCGGCCGATGGCCAGTAGCGTGACGTCGGCTTTCAGCGTCTCTTCTTTCCCGTCGACGGTTACGGTCACCGAGGTGCCGTCCGAACCCGATTCGGCCGATTCGACGCGCGCGCCGGTCTTGATCCCGATACCCAGTTTCGCGAAGCTCTTTTCCAGCGTTTCGCTGATCTCCTCGTCTTCCACGGGCAGCAGGTGAGGAAGCATCTCGACGATGGTCACCTCGGTGCCGTAGGCCGCGTAATAGTAAGCGAACTCCACGCCGATCGCACCGCCGCCTATGATGGTCATCGACCCGGGCGGCTCTTCGATCAGCATGGCCTCGGTACTGGTGATGATCCGCTTTCCGTCCACCGGGACGGCCGGGATCGCCTTGGAGCGCGAACCCGTCGCCAGGACGATCGAACGGGCGTTCACGGTCTGCGTTTCACCCTTGCCGTTCGTCACGTCGACGGAAGTGGCCGAAGCCAGGCGGCCGTGGCCGCTGACGAGATCCACCTTGTTCTTCTTGAGGAGGAACTTGATGCCGCCGGCCAGTGTGTCGGCGGCCTTGCGGCTGCGCTGCACGGCCTTACCCATGTCGAATCGCAGGTTGTCGCAGGAAATGCCGTAATCTTCGGCGTGGCGCAGGGTCAGTACAAGCTCGGCGTTCTTCAGCAGCGCCTTGGTGGGAATGCACCCCCAGTTAAGGCACACGCCGCCAGGCTTGTCCTTCTCGATCACCACCGATTTCAAGCCCAGTTGGGCCGCCCGAATCGCCGAAACGTACCCCCCGGGGCCGCCGCCGACCACTGCCACGTCGTAGATCTCTGATGCCATGTCTGACTCCGGAAAAATGAATGAATCCCAACTGCCCCTGAAGCGCTGGTATAACTAACGCGCATGGCCCTTTATGTCAAGATAATTCTCTTGTCTGCCAGGGCTTTACGTTGTATCATGAGAAGGAGCGGAGGACCGATGAATACGGGCATCGGAGCGCGTACCGAAACGGCAGGACATATGACCCTGGAAGCCATTGCCACGTCCATCACACACGGGCGAATCACCGAACTGATCGAAGGGCTGGTCGCCATTCCGTCGATCACGGGAAACGAACGGGCACTGGGCGACATGCTCCACGGGTTTTTCGGCGAGATCGGTCTTGCCGGGATCCACCGGATTCCGGTAGAGGATTCGGGCGACACCCTGGCGGTGCGTATTCCCGGCCGCGGCAACGGGAACGGCCGCGCGTTCATGCTCAATTTCCACCAGGACACCTTCGACGCGTGCGATGGCTGGGAAACGGACCCGTGGTCGCCCGTGGTCAAAGACGGATGCATGTACGGACTCGGCGCGCACGACATGAAGGCCGGCGCGACGGCCGTGCTCGCCGCGGTAGAGGCCATCGTCCGGTCCGGGACGGAACTGGCCGGCGACCTGATCGTCTCCGCCACGACCGACGAAGAGAACTGGTCCCGAGGCGCCCACGCCCTGATCGACAGCGGGCTGCTCGAGGGGTGCGAAGGCTGCCTCATACCCGAACCCACGCCGCCGGGACGCCTGCGCATCGGTTCGCGGGGCCGCCACGTGATCAAGATCGATCTGGCGGGCAGGACGGCCCACGCCGCGTACACGGGAGAGGGCGTCAACGCGGTTCATGACGCCGCGAAGATCATCACGGTGCTGGACCGGATCGAACTGGGCTGGAACGAGGAGTTCGACCTCGGTGGTACGATCTGCGTCATTGAAATCAGCGGGGGGAGAAACATCATCCTCGTGCCGGAACACGCGCAGGTCGTTCTCGACAGGCACATACTGCCCGGACAGTCGATCAACGAGGCCGCGGAGGACGTCGAGGCGCTGATCCGGTCCCTGTCGATCGCGTCCGAGTGGCGCGTCACCTGGGATGACCGGCCCACGCCCGCGCCGGCGCCTTACATCGTGGATCCCGGGTCGAAGTTCGTCCAATCCACCCGGAAGCGGGTCGAGGAGCAGCTCGGTCGGCCGGTGCGATACGCCCTGGCAAGGAGCGTGGCCGACACGAACCACTTTGCCGTGACCGGGGGCATCCCGACGCTGGTGTACGGCCCCGAAGGGGGAAACACCTGCCAGGCCAACGAATTCGTCAGTATCGAGTCCACTCTCCGTGTCGCACGGGCCTACTGCGGCATCGTGGTCGACATGCTGGGAGTCGCGCGTTAGCCCATCATGTTTCAACGCCTTCTCATCATCGCCCTCTTCGTTGTGGTCGCGATCCTGCTCGTCCGAACAATCGCGAACTGGTTCAACCGGGGCGGC
This sequence comes from Gemmatimonadota bacterium, assembly GCA_009841265.1. Classification (NCBI taxonomy): domain Bacteria; kingdom Pseudomonadati; phylum Gemmatimonadota; species Gemmatimonadota bacterium. Next base: position 1,348,369 of record VXMB01000009.1, read on the forward strand.
TGGATCGGACGGGGACAGTCCGAAATAAAGGGCAGTTGGGCGGTGGTCGAACCGCTGGGCAGGCTCGGCAAGGCCGCCGAAAACATCCTGAAATCGTCGTTGAAACTCGAAGGCGAGGATGATCTGCAGAAGGTGGCGGTGCTGTTCGACGTGGCGCACCGGACCGTCCAAAGCCTTCCTCTCGATACCGCCGAGTTGCGTATCCTGGCCGACGGGGCATCCGAGCCGATCCGCGCAGTACTCTACCGGGACGAGGCCTTATACGCGCCCGGGTGGCTGTTGTTCGCCGCGGATCGCGTACAGGACGTCCACCCCGACATGTACGCGTACGAGGTCAAGCGGCTCACCCTCACGGCCTACCGGGAAGTCTTCCCGTCGGACGGGGAAACGGTACTCCCCCCGGAACGGACCCTGGCGCCCGTCGCGTACGGAGCGCCGCCGCCGGTCGGCGATCGGTACCGCCACCTGGGCAGGCTGGGTGCGGAATATACCCGGGACGCGGTATATGTCTCCCTGCTGGAGTGCCCGGCAGAAACGCTGCCCGACGAGGCCATAGCCCCCCTGTTGCAGTTGCTGTTCAAGACGGAGGACGAACCCGTGCGGGATGGCGAGACCCCGGTAGACGAGCTGCTGGCGCGGTACGATGACCGGCTTTACTCCGCGGCCGTCCACGCCATGATCCGGTCGGAGTCGTCTGCACCGGCCGGATCGCCTGCGTCGGACGGACAGCCCGAACCGGCCAGACCGGACGGATCGAACGGGCCACCCAGGCCCGGCGCGTATTCGCCCGCGCTGTTCCGGCTGATCGGCGCGTGGCCGCGGTCATCCGCGGAACCGCTGTTCCGCGCGGCCCTCGAATCGGGTTGGAACGACTGCGCGCGCTTTCTGCCCGAATCGGGATGGGCGCGTGACCTGAAGACCGTGTTTCGAGACAGTCCCTACGGCGCTCCGGCATAGGACGGCGTAATGGAGATGGCGCCTTGAGGAACTTGGAGGTGACCGCCATGCGAATTTCCACGAAACCCCTGCCCGGATTCGGCATGGAGATAACCGGAGTCGATCTGTCGGAACCGCTGGAACCGGAAGTCATGGGGGAGATCCTGCGGGTGTTTCACGTGCATGGCCTGATCGTGATCCCCGGCCAGGAAATGACCTTCGACCGCTACGATGCCTTGACAAAGGAGTTTGGCGCACAGAAGCCCCATTTCCTGGATCACCTGCGTCACGAGAACCATCCGGCCATTCTCAACCTCTCTAACATTTTCGAAGACGGACGTCCGATCGGCGTTTACGAAGGCGCGGCATTCTGGCACACGGACGTGGCCTACCAGGATCCGCCCAACAGTTCCACGGTCGTTTACGGCCGGCAGTGGCCCGATGGGGGCTGTCCGACCTACTTCGCCGACCAGATGACCGCTTACGACGACCTGCCCGTGAAGATGAAAGACACCATCGACAACCTGTCCGTCCTGCATCACTACGGCAACCGGGCGGACATGAACGAGGAGTCCTCGACCTCGGCGGAGAAACTGACGCTGGACCAGAAGGACCGGGTCGAGAACGTCTACCATCCCCTGGTCAAGCGCCACCCGGTCACCGGCCGCAAAGCGCTCTACGGCGTCTGCGGCAGTTCCTTCGGCATCGTCGGCATGCCGGATGACGAGGCTTTCGATCTGCTGGATGAACTGGCCGCCCACGCCATCAAGCCGGAATACGTGACCGAATACGACTTCAGGGTGGGCGACGCCGGTGCGTGGGACACTTTTTCGACCCTGCACAAGGCCACGGTGCTGCAACCGGCCACGGGATCCCGTGACAGCCGCCTGCTCTGGCGCATCAGCGTGACCGGGCTGCCGCCGATGATCGAACGGGAGCGGGCGGCTTCGCCCTGAGCGGCTACCGGTGCCGCGTGAGACAGGAAAGATCGACATGCCCCGAAAAAACAGACCCAACAGCGCCACGACGCCGCGACGTCAGAAGTCGAAGCGCGGACGGCAGACTGGCCTCCCGGCGCATGGCGCCGATGGCATGGCCGGTGATGGCATGACCGGTGACCGCATGGTGGCCGATGGCATGGCCGGTGATCTCGCCGATACCGTCGCTCCCTCGGGAACCGGAACAGGCCAAACTTCGGTGGGGCGGGTACTCGCCGTAGATTATGGAGAGCGACGGGTCGGGCTCGCCCTGAGCGATCCGGCCGGTCTGATCGCCCAGGGACTGGAGACGATCCAGACGGCAGACACGGTCGAATCCCTGGCGTCCATCGTGGATATCGTCGAGGAACAGAAAGTGCGTGAGATCATCCTGGGATTGCCGGTCCACATGGACGGAACCGCGGGCGAAATGGCCGGGAAGGTCGAGGCGTTGGCGGACGAGCTGCGGAAGAAGGTGTCCTGCGATGTACGTACGTGGGACGAGCGGTTGACCAGCGTTTCGGCCCGTCGGGCCATGCATGAAATGGGCAGCACGCCCCGGGGAAACAAGGGCAGCCTGGACCGGATCGCCGCCACGCTGCTGCTGCAGAACTACCTGGACTTCCGCCGGGGGAAGGCAACAGAACCGGATTCACGCCTATGAAAAAGCTACTTGCCGCTTCCAACGTCCTCGTCGTGCTGATCGGAACGGCCGTGCTGGTCGCGGCCTACCAGTTCTCCAACCTCGCGGTCGAGCGCGATACCGTCATCCAGTACACCGTCGAACCCGGCATGACCCTGTCCGACGTCGCCGGGGACCTGGAAGACCGGGGCGTGGTACGTCACGCGATCCTGTTCGAGCTGCTGGCGCGTTACAGGGGGGTCGGGCACGGCATAAACGCGGGACGATACGAAATCGAGACCTACATGGACGCCGGCCAGATCCTGAGCATGCTCGTCGAGGGCAAGATCGTGGTCAATCGCGTCAATGTCCCGGAGGGCCTGACCATCCCAGAAACGGCTCGGATCCTGCGGACGAGGATCGGCATCGATTCCACTGCGTTCGTACAACGGTCCGTCGATCCGGAGGCCGTGCGATCGCTGGGGATCGAAGCGCCCACCCTGGAAGGATACCTGTACCCGGCGACCTACAACATGTACCCGGACATGACCGTCGATGACATCCTCAAGCAGATGACGTCGCGACATCTGCAATCCATCACCGAGGAGTACCGTAAGCGGGCGGAAGAACTGGAGTACAGTTTACACGAGATCGTCACCCTGGCTTCCATCATCGAACAGGAAGCGATGGTGGACGACGAAAGGGACGTCATTTCGGGGGTATTTCACAACAGGCTGCGGAGGGGCATGCGACTGGAGGCCGACCCCACGGTCCAGTACGGGATCGGCAGGCCGAACATGAGACTCTACGAGAAGCACCTGGTCCACCCCTCGCCCTATAACACGTATGTGCATGCCGGGCTGCCGCCGGGACCGATCTGCAGCCCCGGCGAGGCGTCCATTCACGCCGCGCTCTACCCGGAGGACGTGCCCTATCTCTTCTTCGTAGCCCGCGGGGACGGCAGGCACATCTTTTCCGAAACCAACCGCGAGCACAACCGGGCCCGGGCCCAGGTCAGACGCCAGCGGAATAGTCGGTAGCAGGGAGAACAGGGGACGAACAGGCCGCGCCCGGCAGCGTGCCGAACGGAATACCGCCCGCCGAAAGGAATACCGCTCGCTGAATGGAATACCACCCGCCGAACGGAACGCCGCCTTCCTTCACACGGCCGTGTAACCGCCGTCCACGACCATGGTGTGGCCCGTTACCATGGCGCTCGCGTCGGACGCGAGGTAGATGATCGAACTGGCGATTTCGTCCGGTTCGGCCAGCCGTCCCAGCAGGATCTTCTTGATATTGGCCCGGAACCCCGGGTTCTCCATCGCCTTCTCCACCATGGGGGTTCGCGTCATGGTCGGCGCCACGGCGTTCACGGTGATGCCGTGCTCCGCCCATTCGGCGGCCATGGACTTGGTCAGCGTGCACACGCCGCCCTTGGCCGCCGTGTAGGCCGCCCGCAGCGGACCGCCGACGACGCCCACCTGGGAGGATATGTTGATGATGCGCCCGCCGCGGCCCCGTTCGATCATGTGCGCGGCGAGGGCCTGGCTGAGGAAGAAGACGCTTTTAAGGTTCACGTCGATGATCTCGTCGTACACTTCCTCGGTGACTTCGAGCACCGGCATGATCCGGTTGCACCCGGCGTTATTGACCAGGATATCGATGTCTCCCGCATCCGCGAGCACCTGGTCCACGAATGCGCGGATCGAATCCAACTTGCCCACGTCCACCGTATGAACGACGCAGTCGCGGCCCATCGAACGAATCTCGGAAGCCACCGGCTCCAGGTCGGCCCGGGTGCGGCTTCCGATCGCCAGGTCGGCGCCCGCGCGGGCGGCCCCCAGCGCGATGGCCTTACCGATGCCCTTGCTCGCACCGGTGACGATCATGGTTTTGCCTTCCAGGGAAAACAGGGATGTGTCGGGCATTGAATCCTCCGGTCAGATCGGTCTAGCTTGGTCTTGCTTTGTCATGAAATCCACACGGTCATTTGGCTGATATCGGCGGAGGAGTGTACAATCGAGGCGGGATTTCGTCAATCGAATTCGGCCGTCGCCGCCGCGCCGCGCGGCGCCTTAGCGCTTGCCTCCGACGCCCGCGCCGGTTACTTTACGCCGGTGCGCCGCCATGGTTGCGACGCCTCTGGTGCTTCCGTGAAATTCCGTGTGCTTCAGGAAGCCGGTTTCAGCGCGTTCCGCCACGATCCGTCCCTCACGACGCGCGCGATCAACAGGCCGTAGAAGGGGACGTACTGTACATAGCGGACCCAGATTTCCTCTTCCCAGGTCCCGGTAAGGACGAACCCGATTACGACATGGTACGAAAGGGCGGCCAGGCCGGAGAGCAGGATCCACGCCGGGTTGGGGTACAGGCAGAGGAAGGGGATGATCCAGACCAGGTACCAGGGCTGCACCGTGGGCGTAAGCACGAGATAGCCTCCGAGCAGTACGAAGGCCGAACGGAACGGATCCGTTATCCTGACCGCGCAGTACGCGACCAGGGCGGCGAAGAGCAATGCCGCGATGATCTTGGACGCGTTCAGCGAATCCGTCAGATAGAAGAAGATCGAGAAGAGACTGTCGTTGAACCGCCATTTGTCGCCGTAGACCAGGAGTCCGCTGAACAGGTCCGGTCCAGCGCCGAGGTAGGGCAGGTAGCCGGCGAGCAGCAGGACCGGAATCAGCCAGAACGGCCTGATGCCGCGTATCTTCCGGTAGAAGGACGGGACAAGCATGGCGGTGAACCACTTGGCGAGCATGGAAAGGGCAAGCCAGGCAACCGCCCGGGCCGGACGGAGGCCGTCCACGGCCAGCAACGCGGCGAGCATGAGGACGACCGGCAGCGAGTCGTTGTGGCCGCTGCCCGCGATTTCGACCAGGACGAGGGGATTCCAGGCGTAGATGAGCACGCGCTCCCGCGGTAGGTTCCGGCGACGGAGCATCAGGATCGTGAGGATGATTACGCCCACGTCGCACAGGGTGAAGAGCACTTTCATCGAAGCGGGACTGTACCACAGATACGCCGCGGCCATGAAGGCCGCCTGCATCAGGGGCGGATAGACCGTGGGGACGTCCTTGTTGTTGATTCCCTCATGGTATTCATCGCGCAAGTGGGCGATTTCGTCGCTTTCCGGGGCGTATACGTAGGGGTTGACGCCCTGGAACTGCATCCTGGCGTCCCAGAGGTATCGGTAGATGTCGTCGGACAGAGTGGGGGGACTGAACTGCAGGATGACGCGGCAGAGGATGGACGCGGCCAGGATGAACCAGAACGTATCCCGGCCCGACGACGCACCGGCCCGGACCTGGTGGACGACGGCGACCGAGTAGGCGATGAATGCCGCGGCGAAGGGGATCCAGAACAGCAGCAGGGCGTCCGGCAGGGCCACCCACGAGGACAGGAAGGCAGGCAGGAACGCGTCGGGAACGAACGGTCCGCCTGGCCCGATCAGACCCTCCCGCAGGTCGCCGATGGCCACTATGACGACACAGGCGGCCACGAGCAGGAGGCCGGGGATGGCTATCGGGGCAAGCCGTTCAGTGAATCCGGCCGGGATGCGGTAAGCAGAAACGGACATGTATGAGCTATCTCTCGCTGATCTTCATACTTCTATACTTCCTCGTCCTGTTCCTGCTCGCGGTCTACGGGGTCCACCGGTACCTGATGGTGTATCTGTACTACAAATATAAGGACCGGGCAAGGCGTGTAAAGCCGGAAGCCCTTGGAGATCCGCCCCCCCTGGTTACCGTGCAGCTGCCCCTCTACAACGAACAGTACGTGGTCGAAAGGCTGATCGACGCCGTCTGCCGCATCGACTATCCCCGCGGCCGGCTGGAAATACAGGTACTGGACGATTCGACCGACGAAACCCGCGGTCTCGCGGCCCGTTGCGTCGAACGTCACCGGGCTGCCGGCATCGATATCCATTACCTTCACAGGAAGGAACGCACCGGATACAAAGCGGGCGCATTGCAGGAGGGGCTCGAGGTGGCGCGCGGCGCGTTCATCGCGATTTTCGACGCCGACTTCATCCCGCCGCCGGACTTCCTCAGGAACACCATGCACCGGTTCCACGACGAGCGGGTGGGCCTGGTACAGACCCGGTGGACCTATCTCAACCGGGGTTACTCGATCCTGACCCGGGTCCAGGCGATCATGCTGGACGGTCATTTCGTCATGGAACACGGCGCCCGGAACCGGTCGGGACGGTTTTTCAACTTCAACGGGACAGCGGGGATCTGGCGTCGGGAGTGCATCGAGGCGGCCGGCGGCTGGCAGCATGACACATTGACCGAGGACCTCGACCTGAGCTACCGGGCGCAACTCCGGGGCCAGCGCTTTGTATTCATGGAGGAAGTCTCCACGCCGTCCGAACTCCCCGTGGAAATGAACGCCTTCAAGACCCAGCAGCACCGGTGGTCCAAGGGATCGATACAGACCGCGAAGAAAATGCTGCCCCCGGTGTGGCGCAGCGCGCTGCCCTTCCGTTTCAAGCTGGAGGCGACCTATCATCTCACGAACAACATGGCCTACCTGCTCATGCTGCTGCTCTCGGTCCTGATCTTCCCGTCCATCGTGATCCGGGTGCAGGCGGGATGGATCAATTCCTTCTGGATCGACCTGCCCTTTCTTTGCGCGGCCACGGTTTCCGTCTCGCTCTTCTATCTGTTCGCGCAGTTCGAAATCAACCGCTCCAGGTGGATATGGTCCCCCTTTTTCCTCCCCGTACTCATGTCCATCGGCATCGGCATCTGCCTCAACAACACGCGGGCCGTTCTGGAAGCGCTGCTTAACCTCAAGTCGGGTTTCCAGCGGACGCCCAAATACGGTATCCTCGGTAAGTCGGACAAGGCGGGTCAGGCGGACAAGGCCGACCAGGCGGACAAGGCGGACCAGGTCGACCTGTCGGCCCCTTTGAACCAGGCGACTCGGGCGGCCTCATGGCGTGGTCTGCGCTACCGGGGGACCCGGAACTGGCTTCCCGCGCTGGAACTGCTGTTCGCCGTGCACTTCGGCCTGCTGATCTACTACACGGCCATCAACGGCATTTACGCTTCCATACCCTTCCTGTGCCTGTTTTTCGCCGGTTACCTGTACGTCGGCCTGGCCTCCCTTTGGCCGGGAACCGCCAGCCAAGGATAGCCGCCCATGGAACGTGTCTTCGGTCTCTTCGGCCTGGTCGTTCTCCTGGCCATCGCCTGGCTCCTGTCGGAGAACCGCAGTCGGCTGAACTGGCGGCTCATCGGCAGCGGCCTGGGGCTTCAGGGCCTGCTGGCTCTGCTTCTGCTGCACACGGCGCCGGGCCAGGTGGTGTTCGACGTGGCCCGGCTGGCCGTCAACAAGGTGATCGCCTTCTCCAACGAGGGCGCGCGGTTCGTCTTCGGCGACTTGGTGGAAACCGCGCTGTTCGGTTTTTCCGTGCTCCCGATGATCATCTTCGTATCCTCCATTACCTCGATCCTGTTCTACCTGGGCTGCATCCAGTGGATCGTCCGGCAGATGGCCCGTGTCATGGTGCGCGTCATGGGCGCCTCCGGATCGGAATCCATGGCCGCGGCAGCGAACGTCTATCTCGGGGCTTCCACCGCGCCGCTCGTCATCCTGCCCTACCTGAAGACCATGACCCGGTCCGAGATCATGGCCGTGATGACCTCCGGCATGGCGACTGTGGCGGGTTCCGTGCTGGCCGCCTACGTCGCCCTGGGCGCCGACGCCGGCCATCTCCTGGCCGCCTCGCTCATGTCGGCGCCCGCGGCGCTGGTCGTCGCCAAGATCATGACCCCCGAGACCGAAACCTCCCGCACCATGGGTGTCGTGACCGTGGACGTCCCGAAACCGGGGGTCAATTTCATCGATGCGGCCTGCAGCGGCGCGTCGGACGGGTTGAGACTGGCGTTGAACGTGGCGGCCATGCTCATCATAGCCATTGCCTTCGTCAGCCTGTTCAACTGGGCGGTGGGGCTCGCCCCCTACGTGGGCGGTGAACCGCTTTCCCTTGAACGGATGCTCGGATGGCTCTGCGCGCCGCTGGCCCTGTTCATGGGCGTGGCGTGGGAAGACGCCCAGGCCGTGGGCATGTTGATCGGCAAGAAGACCATCCTGAACGAGTTCCTCGCCTACCAGGACCTCAGCGCCATGCAGGAGCAACTGTCGGAACGGTCGTTCGCCATCGCCACGTACGCGCTGTGCAGCTTCGCCAACTTCGGGACCATCGCGATCATGATCGGGGGGATCGGCGGACTGGTGCCGGAACGGCGCAAGGACATCGCCCGGTTCGGTATCCGGTCCATGATCGGCGGCGCCCTGGCCGCCAACATGACCGCCACCGTGGCGGGCCTCCTGATGTAGTGGATGCCTCCACGAACCATAGGCTGGCGGCCGAGATCCGAGACCTGCTCCCCCGATGCACGCTCAAGGACCGTCGGGACATCCAACGTGAGCTGAAGAGGTCGCGCGGTGCGCGCGGCGGGAGCGGTGCACGCAGGGGGAGCGGTGCGAGCAGCGGAAGTGGAGCACGCGGCGGAAGCGCAGACCAGGGCCGGCTTCGCAGGTTGAAGGATCAGGCGGCCGCGTCGGCCCGCCTCGTGGAGGCGCGCCTTCGCTCAGACACCACCGTCGACATCGACCCCCAGCTGCCCATTTCAACCCGGAAAGACGAAATCCTGGAAACCCTGCGCGGCCACCCGGTGGTCATCGTGACGGGGGAGACCGGTTCAGGCAAGACGACGCAGTTGCCCCGGATCTGTCTCGAAGCCGGCCGGGGTGTATACGGCCGTATCGCGTGCACGCAGCCCCGGCGCGTCGCCGCCCTGTCAGTCTCGCGCCGCATCGCCGAGGAGCTCGGCACGACCTGGGGACGGGAAGTTGGTTGCAAGATACGGTTCACGGACGAGACCGTGGCCGAAACCCGCATCAAGATGATGACCGACGGCATGCTGCTCGCCGAGATACAGCACGATCCGGACCTGCTTGAATACGACACGATCATCATCGACGAGGCCCACGAACGCAGCCTGAACATCGACTTCCTGCTCGGCTACCTGCGTCTGCTGATCCGGCGCAGGAAGGACCTCAAGATCGTGGTCACCTCGGCGACGATCGACGCCGCCGCTTTCTCGAACGCCTTCGGCCAGGCGCCGGTCGTCGAGGTGTCCGGACGCCTGCACCCGGTGGAGATCCGCTATCTGACCCTCGAGGATACCCGGGGCGAATCCGAAGTATATACCTATGTCGACGGGGCGGTGGACGCGGTTGACAGGATCATGGAAGAACCCGGCCGGGGCGACATCCTGGTGTTTCTCCCCACGGAGAAGGACATCCACGAGACACGCAGGAGGCTGGACGGCCGGTCCTACCGACACACCGACGTGCTTCCGCTTTTCGGTCGGCTGACCAACGCGGATCAGCAGCGGGTCTTCCGGCCGGGGAACAACCGGCGCATCGTCGTGGCCACGAACGTCGCCGAGACCTCGCTGACCATACCGCGCATCAAGTACGTCGTCGACACCGGTCTCGCGCGGATCAGCCGTTACGCCGCACGGACCCGCACCCAGCGACTGCCCATCGAACCTATTGCTAAAAGCAGCGCCCTGCAACGGGCCGGACGGTGCGGTCGCGTGTCGGGAGGTGTCTGCCTTCGGCTCTACAGCGAGGCCGACCTCGAAAGCCGGCCGGAATTCACCACGCCCGAGTTGCAGCGCGCCAATCTCGCCGAAGTCATCCTGCGCATGCTGGCGCTGAAACTGGGCGACGTCCACGCCTTCCCCTTTCTCGACCCGCCCACGCCCCAGGCGATCCGGGACGGGTTCCAGCTGCTCGCCGAACTGGGGGCTATCGACCGGGACCGGCGATTGACCGGCCGGGGCAGGGACATGGCGAGATTGCCGGTATCGCCCACGGTCTCACGCATGCTGTTGCAGGCCCGGCAGGAAGGCGCCCTGCAGGAGGTCCTCGTGATCGCGTCGGCCATCAGCATACAGGACCCTCGCGTAAGGCCGCTCGATCAGCAGGAACAGGCGGACGCCGAACACCGCAAATTCAGGAACAGGACCTCGGATTTCCTGACCTTGCTGAATATCTGGGAGGCCTTTCACCGCACCTTCGAGCACCTGCAGACCCAGGGCGCCGTGCGCAGGTTCTGCCGGCAACACTACCTGTCCTACAACCGTATGCGCGAGTGGCGCGATATCTACGTGCAACTCCGGCGCGCGCTGCGGGAATCCGGCGGGTTCCGCGGAAGGGCGGGACGTGCGGACCGGGCACACTACGACGCGATCCACCGTTCGATCCTCAGCGGACTGCTCAGCCAGGTCGCTGAACACCGGGAAGGCAATCTCTATTCCGGGGCTCGGAACCGCACCGCCATGATCTTCCCCGGATCCGGCCTCTTTCGAAGAAAAACGGTCGAACAGCACCCGGAGAAAAGACCTGCCGGACGGGGGCACGATGATCTTGGGAAGGATGCCGCGGAAAGACCACGGAAAGGGACGGGCGCCGCGACCTGGATCGTAGCCGCGGAGATGGTCGAGACCAACCGGCTCTACGCGCGCACGGTGGCCCGGATACAACCCGGGTGGGCCGCCGAACTGGGCCGCCACCTGTGCAGCGCTTCCTTTTCCGATCCGGGCTGGGACCGGTCCGCCGGGCGGGTGACGGCCACGGAAACGCTGCACCTGTACGGCCTGATGGTCTCCCGGCGAAACGTCGACTACAAGAAGATCGATCCCGATGACGCGACGCGTATCTTCATCCGCGAGGCACTGGTCGGCCTGGTCGGCCTGGTCGGCGAAGACCTGGTCGGCGAAAACCTGGAAGCCCGGCATGACTTCCTGGAGCATAACCGCGGGATACGGCGGGATGCCGAGACCTGGCTGCTGCAACACCGAAACGCCTATCGCGTCGATCTCGACGAGGCCGCCTTCCGTTTCTACGAAGAACGGATTTCCGGGGTATCGTCGGTGCACGACCTCAACCGCCTGATGAAGACTGCAGGCGCGGACAATGCTTCCTTCCTGCACATGGAAATCGGGGATCTTACGGGGACCGAGGAGGAAGAGGACGGAGCGGGTAGACCAGGCAGACCGGGCCGACCAGGCCGGCCGGAGGGTTTTCCTGAACATTTCAACCTGGAAGGCGACCAGCTTCCCCTGCAGTATGCCTGCCGGCCGGGCCGGGAAGAGGATGGGGTCACTCTTTCGCTGCCGGCCAACCGGGTCCATCTGCTGGATCCCGAAACACTGGAATGGCTCGTGCCCGGCCTGTTGCGCGAGAAGATCGAAGCCCTGCTCCGAGGACTGCCCGGAAGGAAACGCAAGCAGCTCGTGCCCATTCCGGAAACCGCCCGGACGATCGCGGAGGGCCTGGATCCTTCCGCATCCTCCCTGACCGATGCGCTCGCGGCATACATCGCCCGGCGGCACGGGATCGAAATCGAACCGGCGGACTGGTCGCCCGATTCCGTTCCCGATCACCTGAGCATGCGCGTCCTGGTGACCGCGGAGGACGGGAGCACCGTCTTTTCCACCCGCGATCCGAACCGCCTGCACGCCGAAGTCACAGGCCGCGCCGCCGCCGTCGAATCGGAAGGCTGGCGTAAAGCGGCGGAAATCTGGGAGAAGTACGACCTGCGGGACTGGTCGATCGGGGACCTGCCCGAAAGGGTCGAGATCGGTCTGTCGGGAACCGTGCCCCAGTACGCCTATCCCGGACTGCAGGCGGATGACGACCTGGTGGACCTGCGCCTGTTCCGGGACCGGCATGAAGCGCTGCGGGAAAGCCGCAGGGGTCTGGTTCGCCTGCTCGAACGCCGGATGGGCGACGAAATGGCCTGGCTGCGCAGGGATCTGGCGTTTCTTCGGAGCCTACCCGCCCTGTCGGACCATGCCGGCGGGTTCGAAGCGCTGCAGGATACCGCTTACGACCACCTCCTGGCCGCCCTGTTCACCCGGGAACCCCTGTATCCGCTGACGGCCCGGCGCTTCGAAGAAGACGTGGAGACCGCGCGGGGGCTGTTGAAGAAACTCCCCCAATGGTTTCGACAACAGATGGAGGCGCTGGAAAGGGTAGTCGGGGGAAGAATCGGAAAGGACGGCGCCTACCCCGGCATGGAAGACGATCTCGACCGGTTGTTTCCACCCGATTTCCTGCGGAAAACACCTTCCGTCGAATTGCCCAACCTTGTCCGATACCTCGAGGCGATGGAAATGCGTTCCCGCCGAGCCCGGGAAGACCGTTCGAAGGACCTGAAGAAGGCGGAGCGGGTCAAGCCTTTCGACGATGCGCTCAAATCACTGGAAGCCCGGGAGGACGCGGATCCCGTCCTGCTGGATGAATTCAGATGGATGCTTGAGGAATACCGCGTGTCGGTGTTCGCCCAGGAACTGGGGACCGCACGGACCGTATCGCCGAAGAGACTGCAGGAACTGTTGGCCCGGATCGATGCGGAAAACCGAGCGCCGGAAGCGTCATGAGGCGTATCGCGTCGGATCCTCGATACCGGCTTCTTCGAACCCGTTCCGCCGCAGGATGCAGGCGTCGCATCGGCCGCAGGCCGCCCCGTCGTCCGCCGGGTCGTAACAGCTGGTCGTGAGGGCGTAGTCCACCCCGAGCCGGACGCCGGTTCGCAGGATATCGGCCTTGGACATTTCGATGAGCGGCGCGTGGATGTTGAACCTGCCCTCGCCGGTCACCCCCGCACGCGTCGCCAGGTTGGCCATGCGCTCGAAGGCAGCGATGTATTCGGGCCGGCAATCGGGATAACCGCTGTAATCGATGGCGTTGGCGCCGATGTGCAGGTCGTATGCACCGAGCACTTCAGCCCAGCCCAGCGCGAAGGAGAGGAAGATGGTGTTGCGGGCCGGGACGTAGGTGGACGGGATCTGCCCCGCCATGGTCTCCGGATCCTGGTCCATGGGCACGGGAATTTCGTCCGTCAGCGCCGACCCGCCAATGGCCCGCAGGTCGAAGGGTATGGTCACGTGGCGCCCGACTCCCATGGACTCGGCGACGCGCCTGGCCGCTTCGAGCTCGAACCGGTGGCGCTGGCCGTAGTCGAAGGTGATGGCGTGGCACGCGAATCCATTGTGCCGGGCCATGGCGAGCGTGGTCGCCGAATCGACCCCGCCGCTGAGCAGTACGACGGCAGCCTTCATGGCGGTCCCATTCCTCAGGAAGTGTACAGCAGACTGGCGGTGATGGATCCGGTGATGACGACCAGCGCCAGCAGGAGCTTGTTGGCAGCGGTGGAAATCCTCGAATCGATTTTGTCGTCCATCGCGGAAAAACGAGATTCGATCGTGGCAAACCGCGAGGCAGTTTAAGCCACCGTTGCACAGAAGCGATCGGGCGCAATATATTGAATGAGTCGCAATACCGCAATGCTTCTAGCCTGTTATCAGGAGGCGTAACATGTTCAGAGACGTGCGTGTTGCAGCGCTGTCGTTCAAACCGGTCAAGCTGGACCTGTGCAGGAACGCGGCCCGGCTCGAAGAGATGTTTCGCGAGGCCGCGGCCGACGGGGCCGAACTCGCCGTCGCGCCGGAAGGCGTGCTGGAAGGCTACGTGGTCAACGAGATCATCGACGGCGAGATCTCACCGGAGGAAATGAACCGCGTTTCGCTCACCATGCGCAGCCCGGTCATCGGGCGGTTCCGCGAACTCGCAAGATCGTTGAACATCTGTCTCGCCTTCGGTCTCGCCGAGCGGATCGGGGGCGAAGTCTACAACTGCGCGGTATTCCTCGACCACCGGGGACGGCTGCGGGGCAAGTACCACAAGATGCAGTTGGCCGAGGGGCATCACCGTTCCTGGTGGTTCAACCGCCTCGGCAAGAAAAGCCGCGCCTTCGACACCCCCTACGGGCGGGCCGGCATGGTCATCTGCAACGACCGGTGGAACCCGGATATCGCCCGCATACCGGTGCTCGACGGCGCCAACTACCTGCTCATTCCTTCCTTCGGGTCGACGGCCCGCGCCCAGGACCGGGCCGTGCTCGCCCGGGCGCGCGAGAACGGCGTGCCCATCGTCGAAGCCAACGTCGGCGTCACGCTGATCGTGAGCAAAGGGGAAATCGTGGCCCTGTCCCGCAAGCAGACCGCCATCACTCATGGGACCATCGCCATTCCAGCGCCGCCGTCGCTTCGGAACCGGGACCGGCATGAGCGCGGATTCCTCGCCTGGCGCCGCCGGGAAATGCCCCTGCGGTACCGGGACCGGATGCGCAGAAGGAGGCAGGGGCGCGACACCGTGGAGGTCGGTCATGACGGGAAGGGCCGGCTGATCGAGAAAGACTGACGACCCTGAACCCGTTGGCGCGCCGTAAATTGCGTCTTGCCTGTCCAATTGCTGATCCCTTATCTTTTTCGTGACGGAAAGCCTGCCGGCGTGTGGTATGGACCCCGCCGGCGTGCGGTGTGGACCGCCGGCCGGGATGCCGGATCAAGCCGGTTCGCACGGAATCGCTGCGAGATATGGTGACCATGGACCCGAAATTTTCACCCGACCAGTTCCTCGACATTCGCAGCCACGGCTTCGTCCGCCTGGCCATCGCCGTACCCCGCATACGCGTGGGCGATCCCGCGGAGAACGTGGCCCATCACCTCGAGCAGATTGAAGCGGCCGGTAAGCAGGGCGCTTCTTACGTGCTCTTCCCCGAACTGAGTCTCACCGGCTACACCTGCGCCGACCTCTTCCACTCCCAGGCGCTGCTGGAAGGCGTCCTGGAGGCCCTGGAAGCGTTGCTCGCCGGCACGGATGGGCTCGACCTGGCCTTCAGCATCGGCATGCCCCTGAGGCTGGACCACGCGGTCTTCAACGTCGCGGTGACCTGCAGCCGCGGGGAAATCCTCGCGGTAACGCCCAAGACCTATCTTCCCCAGTACCGCGAATTCTACGAGACGCGGTACTTCGCCCGGGCGGCTGAAGCGCAGACGGATACCGTTTCCCTCTGCGGCCGGGACGCGCCTTTCGGACCAGACGTGCTCCTGCGCACGGACGATCCCAGGGTGGTGATCTACCCGACGATCTGCGAAGACGACTGGGTGCCGGTCCCGCCGGCCAGCCGGGCGGCGCTGGCGGGGGCGACCATACTCGCCAATCTCTCGGCGTCGAACATCGTCATCGGCAAGGCGCAGTACCGCGAGGACCTCATCCTGGCATCCTCGGGACGCAACGAGGCCGTACACATGTACGCCGCGGCGGGCTTCGGGGAATCGACCATGGACGTGGTCTGGGACGGCCACGGGTTCATCACCGAGCGAGGTTACATGCTGGCGGAAACGGAACGCTTTCAACTGGACGGGACCTGCATCACGGCCGACGTGGACGTGGAGGCGCTGGTGCTGGAGCGCGGCGTCCAGGGTTCGTTCCGGCAGAACGCCATGGACTATAAGTCATCCTGGCGGTCCGTCTCCCTGCCGGGCTTCCGGTCCGGACAGGCCGGGGATGCGGATACCGATACCACGGAAAGGGGCCATGAACAGGCGCATCGGACCTTCCATCGCGACATACCCGCCCATCCCTTCGTACCCCAGAATCCGGCGGAACGCAGCCAGCGGTGCCGCGAGGTCTTCATGATCCAGTCCACGGGACTGGCGACCAAGCTCAGATCGCTGCCCGAGGATGCCCGGCGCGTCGTCGTGGCGGTCTCCGGCGGCCAGGATTCGACCCACGCCCTGAACGTGGCGGTGCACACCATGGACCTCCTCGACCTGCCCAGGTCCCGCATCGTGGCCCTGACCATGCCGGGACTGGGCACCACGGATCGTACCTACACGAACGCCTGCGCCCTGATCCGCTCCGTCGGCGCCACGTTCCGGGAGATCGACATCAAACCCGCGGTGCGGAAGTTCTTCGGAGACATCGAGCATTCGGAGGACAAGAAAGACCTCGTCTACGAGAACACGCAGGCATGGACGCGGAAGCTGGAGGAGCTCGCCACGGCCGCCCAGGTCAGGGGCATCGTGCTCGGTACGGGGGACCTCTCGGAACTGGCGCTGGGCTGGTGCACCATGTTCGGCGACCACGCCAGCCACTACGGGGTCAACGCCGGGATACCCAAGACCCTCATTTCCTACCTGATCAACTGGACGGCCGACGAGGTCTTCGCGGAAGAGCCGGAAGTCCGCGAGGTATTGCTGGACATTCTCGATACGCCCATCTCGCCGGAACTGCTGCCCCCGAGCGATCGCGAGATCGCACAGAAAACCGAAGAAGAGATCGGGCCTTACGAGCTGCACGACTTCTTCATCTACTACTTCCTGCGTTTCGGCTTTTTGCCTTCCCGTATAGCCCGGATGGCGCTGCACGCCTTCGAGGGGAAGTACGGACTCCCTGAAATCAAGGCCTGGCTCCGCGTCTTCATCGTCCGGTTCTTCCAGAACCAGTTCAAACGGAATTGCCTGCCCGAAGGACCCAAGGTCGGCATGACCTGCATCTCTCCCCGCGGCGACTGGCGGATGCCGTCCGATGCTTCGCCGGCTGCCTGGCTGGCGGACCTGGAACGCATCCCCGATGCGCTTTAGACCATCCGGCGAAGTACCGCCCCACTACCGACCCGATTCCGTCGAGTCCTATTGGCGCGTCCCCTACGGAGAACGGGCGGCCGATGCCCGCGCGTGGGCGGCGGAACACGGGATCCGACCATCGATCGAAGATGAATGCCGCACCGCGCTGCTCCTGGTGGACTGCCAGAACACCTTCTGTCTCCCCGAGTTCGAACTCTTCGTGGGTGGCCGAAGCGGCCGAGGCGCCGTGGAGGACAACAAGCGGCTTTGCGCCTTTATCTACCGCAACCTCCATTCCATTTCTGAAATCATCGCCACGTTGGACACCCACACGGCCCAGCAGGTCTTCCATCCGGTATTCTGGGTAGACCGGGACGGCGGACATCCCACCGGGGGCGAGACCATCATCACCTCGGACGACGTGGAAGCGGGAACCTGGCGCGTCAATCCGGCCGTGGAGGCCTGGTACAGCGATCGGGTCGATCTTTCCGCCTACGCATTGCATTACGTCCGGCGCCTCACGCGGGACGGCAAGTATCCCCTCATGATCTGGCCCTACCACGCCATGCTCGGGGGGATCGGCCACGCCCTAGTCTCCGCCGTAGAGGAAGCGGCGATCTTTCACGGCATCGCCCGGAGCCGGCAGACGCGCTTCGAGATCAAGGGGAACCATGCCCTCACGGAATACTACTCCGCGTTACGCCCCGAAGTGACGGAAGATGCCGAAGGCCGCCCGCTGGGTGTGAAGAACACCCCGCTGGGTGTGAAGAACACCCCGCTGGTCGATCACCTGATGACCTTCGACGCTGTCATCGTGGCCGGGCAGGCCAAAAGCCACTGCGTGGCGTGGACAGTGGAGGATCTCCGGTCGGCGTTCGCAGCGCGCGAGCCGTCCATGATCCCGCGCGTCTGCCTGCTGGAGGACTGCACCTCGCCGGTCGTCGTGCCCGGTGTGATCGACTTTACCGAAGAGGCGGAGGAGGCCTTCGGCCGTTTCGCCGATGCGGGCATGCACCGGGTGCGTTCCACCGTACCCATGGATAAGTGGGGAATTCCGGACTGAGGACGATCGGCGCGTAGCAACTGGCCTACCTGCCGGGAGGACAGCAGTCCGGTGGACATCGATCGGGCCAGGGACCCAGGACGCCCTCGGCCGGCCTGGCCGACCCCGGGGATAACCGCTCTTCGACGAGCTCCACGATCATGTCCACGAAGCGGGGATGGGTCCCCGCCGTCTCCGCCCGAACCATGCGCACCCCGAGTTCATCGCAGCAGGCCCGCGCTTCCACGTCCAGGTCGTAGGCCACCTCCATGTGGTCGGAGATGAATCCCACGGGGATCACCACGATCTCTCGATCAGCCGCGTCCGATTCGTGGAATGACCGGATGTAGTCGCAGACGTCGGGTTCCAGCCAGGGCTGCGCGGGCGGCCCGCTGCGGCTCTGGAAGGTCAGCGACCAGGAGGACATGCCCACGCGCTCACTGATGAGCCGGGACGCTTCGCGGAGCTGCGCTTCGTAGGCGCAGCCGCCGGCCATGGCCAGGGGTATGCTGTGGGCGGTGTACACGAGGTGCGCCCGCGGACGGCGTTCCTCCGGCAGGCGATCCAGCGCGGAGCGAACGCGCGCCGCCATCGTTTCGATGAATCCCGGATGATTGAAAAAGGGCCTGATTTTCTCGATCACCGGTGCGCCGCACCCCGCGTCGCGACGGGCATCCTCGATGTTCTCCAGGTACTGCCTGCAGTTTGACCAGGAGCTGTACGGGGACGTGACGAAGGCCAGCGCCCGCCGGATTCCGTCCGCGGCCATGCGCCCGACCGTTTCCGAAAGCAGGGGATGCCAGTTCCGGTTTCCCCAGTAGACCGGCAGGGAATGGTCGCGGGTTTCCAATGCCTCTTCCAGGGCGGAGATCAGCGCACGGTTCTGGCCGTTGATCGGGCTGACCCCATCGAAATGGTGATAGTGTTCCGCGACCTCCATCATCCGTTCCCGGGGGACGCGCCGGCCCTTGAGCACGCGCTCGAGGAAGGGGATGACATCGTCCGTACCTTCGGGGCCTCCGAAGGATACCAGGAGCAGTGCGTCGTAGTTCGACAAGCTTCCTCCCCGCATGGTGTTCAGACCCCGTATTTCCTTGCCTTGCTACCGGTTCGCGCGTAAGTTACGCAAGGTCGGATCCATCGGAATTTCGCACGATTTCGCGGAATACGCAACAGGGAAGCGCATTGAGCGAAGAAACCGGGAAAACCCCCGACATCCTTGAACGCGGAGCGCCCGTTGACGGGCAGCCCCAGACGGCCGAAACACGGCTGTACATGCAGCTCAACGTGTTCACCCTGTCCGGCGCCGGATCCGCCGGTCAGCCTGGTCAGCCTGGTCAGCCTGGTCAGCCTGGTCAGCCTGGCCAGCCTCGGCAGACCCGGTCAATGGCAGGGGACATTGCGGCCAGGCTCAGGGATTCCGGTCTGGACGCCGCGGTGTACCTCGACGTCAACGATCCCGTGGGCATCGGCGTGCTGTTTCTCGCCGAAGATCCCGACACCTTCGTATCCGAAGTACGGAGCCTGCTGACGGAACGGCCTTTCGATGTCCTGGACCGCCGCGGGTCCATGACGATGCTCGGCAGGACCTACTCCATGGGATTCGAGCCGGATCTGATGGAATCACTCATCCACCGGCCGCGCAATACCGTGCTCAACCCCGACTGGCCCTGGGTCATCTGGTACCCGCTGCGGCGCAACGGCGCATTCGCACGACTCGAACACAAGGAACAGCGCCAGATCCTGATGGAGCACGCCCACATCGGTCGGGCCTACGGCCGGGCCGACTTCGCCCACGACATCCGTCTGGCCTGCTACGGGTTGGACGAGGCGGACAACGACTTCGTCATCGGACTTATCGGCAAGGAACTCTACCCGCTGTCGCGGGTCGTGCAGGACATGCGCAAGACCCAGCAGACCGCATTGTACATCGATTCGCTCGGACCGTTCTTCGTCGGCAAGAAGATCTGGTCGAGCGACCCGTAACCTACCGGCGTCATCCTCCCGAACCGCCTCGAGTATCTTCCATCGTCTCCAGCGCCTTGAATCCCAGGACGGCGCAGGCGGACGCCACGTTCAGTGAATTCTTGTAGCCCCGCGTAGGGATCTCGACCAGGCCGTCGCAACGCTCCAGCACATCCCGGCCCACCCCGAGCGCCTCGTTGCCGAGCACAATGGCCAGTTCGTCCGGAAACACCGCGGCGTCGTACGACACCGACTCCGACGTAGTTTCGGCGGCCCACACCGCGATGCCGCGATCCTGCAGGCATTCGACCGCGTCGACGGCCGTTTCGAAGTAACGCCAGGGGACGTAATCGATGGTGCCCAGGGCGGTCTTCTCCAGCTTCGCGTGGGGTGGACAGGCCGTGTATCCGCACAGGAAAAGGCCCTTCACCCGCAGGATATCGCAGGTCCGGAAGATGGAACCCACGTTGAATGCGCTGCGCAGGTTGTCCAGGACGATGTAGAGGGGCAGCTTGGGCAGCCGGTCATATGCTTCCTTCGTGATCTCCGCGTCGAAACTGCGGACCTCGAAGTTCGTCTCCATGTCTTCGGTTCTCCTGGACAGCGTGGGGCGTTTACTCACAGGGGGCGTTTATTCGCGCGGGGCGTTCATTCGCCGGGCGCGGGCGGGAGATGCACCAAGAGGCGTGCATTCAGGGCAACAGGTCGTTGATCTCGTCTCTGAGCCGAAAGGTGGCCGCCCGGGCAGACTCGGCGAAGTCATAGCCGCCGGAGGAATAGAGGATGCTCCGGGAGGAATTAATGAGTAGTCCGCCGCCATGCTCGTCGACGCCTTCGCGGATGACCGTTTCCAGGTCGCCGCCCTGGGTGCCGATCCCGGGGATCAGCAGAGGCATGTCGGGCGCGACGGCGCGGATACCCGCCAGGGATTCCGCCTGCGTGGCCCCCACGACCAGGCCCGCGTTCCGGGTGGTGTTCCACGACCTGGCCGCGCTGGCCACCTCCAGGTACAGCGGGTGTCCGTTGACGGACAGGTACTGGAATTCACGGGAGCTTTCATTGGATGTCAGGCAGAGGATGAAAACCCCCCGGTCGGTGTAGTCCAGGAAGGGCTGCACGGAATCCCGTCCCTGGTAGGGATTGACGGTCACCGCGTCGAAACCGAAATGCTCAAACAGCGCCTTCGCGTACATGCGGGCACTGTTCCCCATGTCTCCCCGCTTGCAGTCGCAGATGACCACGACCCCATCCGGTATCACCGTGAGCGTGCGCTCCAGCGCTTCGTAGCCCCTCGAGCCCATGACCTCGAAAAACGCGATGTTCAGCTTGTAGGCCGAAACGAGATCCGAGGTGTGCTCGATGATCGCCCGGTTGAACTCGAACAACGCGTCCGGTCCCGACCTGAGGTGCTTCGGGAATCGATCCAGGTCCGGATCGAGCCCCACGCAGACCAGGCTGTTCGCCACGGCCCGGGCGCGATTCAGACTATCTACGAACGGTGACATGGGGCGTCCTCTTGTGAAGGTGTTTGTATGCTTCCGATCAGCGAGCGGACCGAGTGCACTTCCGAGGCGGCGCACCATTCGGCCAGCGTACGCGCGACAGACGGTCCGGCGCGGGGTTCCACGAAGGTCGCCGTGCCCACCTGGACGGCCGTGGCGCCCGCCACGAGGAACTCCACGGCGTCTTCTCCGCTCATGATACCGCCGATGCCGATGACCGGGACGGTCACCTGGCTTGCGATCCGGTAGACGGCCGCAACGGCCACGGGCTTGATGGCCGGACCCGACAGCCCCCCCGTGACGGCGCCGAGCATGGGGCGGCGCGTGCGAATGTCCACCGCCATGCCTCGCAGGGTGTTGATGGCCGATATGGCGTCGGCGCCGGCCTCTTCGACACTGCGGGCGATCTCCGCGATGTCCGTAACGTTCGGCGTGAGTTTGGCGATGATCGGCAGTTCCGTGATGCCCCGCAGCGTGGAAACCAGTTCCGCCGCACGCCGTGGATCGGTGCTGAAGTCCATGCCCCCGGACACGTTCGGGCAGGACATGTTGATCTCCAGGGCATCAATGCCCTCGCAGTCCGACAGGCGTTCGGTCACGTAGACGAACTCCTCAACCGGACCTCCGCCCACGTTGACGATCAACGCGGTGTCCACCTTTCTCAAATACGGCATCTTGTCCCGGATGAAGGCCTTCACGCCCACGTTCTGCAGTCCGATGGAATTGAGCATGCCGGCGGCCGTCTCCGCGGCCCGGGGCGGAGGATTGCCCGGCCAGGGCTCGGGCGTGAGCGTTTTCGTGACGATGCCGCCGAAATCGGAGAGATCCACGAACCGGCCGTACTCCGATCCGTATCCGAAGGTGCCCGATGCAGCGAGCACGGGATTCCTAAGCTTCAGCGCACCGATATTTACCGTCAAATCGGGTGTTGCCGTCACAGCACGACCTCCTGCATGTCGAACACCGGACCGGCGTCGCAGACCCGCTCGTAGCGTTGGGACGAAGACCGTGCACCGGGGTCGGTACAGGCCACGACGCAGGCCATGCACACGCCCACGCCGCAGGGCATGATCCCCTCGAGGGAGACCTGTCCGTCAATACCGGCTTCTCGTGCGATTTCCTGGCAACGCCGCATCATGGGCGTCGGACCGCAGGCATAGAGATAGGCGCATCGCCGGGGCGAGGAGGCCAGTTCCCGTTCCAGCAGGTCCGTCACCAGGCCGTGGTAGCCCGTCGTACCATCGTCGGTCGCCAGCCTGACGTCGACCCCGTATTCGCGGAATTTCTCTTCCCCACTCAAGAGGCCCGCCGTGGCCGCGCCGAAGAGCACCGTCATTTCGGCCGGCCGCGCCCGTCCATCTCTTGCCGTCTCCTGGGCCAGGGAGAGAAAGGGCGCCACGCCGACGCCCCCGGCGACCATGACCACCGGCCGGCCCGCGTGCACCGGCTCGAACGTCTTTCCCAGGGGTCCGAGCACGTCGACCCGTTCTCCGCGGCGCCGCGTCGCCAGGATCTCGGTGCCGCCGCCGACAATCCGGTATATGAGCCCGAAAACGCCTCGTTCCGGATCCCGTTCGGCAATGCTGAAGGGACGCCTGAGCAGGGGGGTGTGACGGAGCCAGGTCTGCCTGCTGCTGTCCTCCGAGACATCGGAAGCGATCAGGTGTACGAAGTGACCGGGCAGGGCGTGTCGTGTGATTTCGGGTGCCAGCAGGTCGATCCAGTACAGGCCGGGACCGATTTCACGGTTGGTGAGGATTTCGGCGCCGTACTGGCAGATGGGGATGGTGGACATGCTCCACTACAATACAGCCGGCCGGGCCGAATGTCAACGCATCATTTGTCCGGAGCCGGGGCCGGGGCGGGAAGCAGTTCCTCCATGAGGCGGATCTTGTCACGGACGGAATTTGCCTGTTCCGACCGGGGATGGCGTTCCACGATTTCGCGATAGCGGTCGAGGGCGGTGTCCGGATCGTCGAAATGCGTCTCGGCAAGCCAGCCCAATGCATAAAGCGCCTGCGGCGCGTATTCACCATCCGGATCCCGTTGGAGGACCAGTTCGTAGAGCCCGCGCGCGGAGTCCGGCCGGTCGGCTTCGAAAAGCAGCCGTTCCGCCTCGGAAAACAGCCGGTCCGGGGGCAGTTCACCTACGATGGGTTTCGACCGCAGGATGGCTGCTTCCACGGCGTGCGCGGTCCCGGGATACCGAACGGCGATGGAATCGAAGACCGAACTGGCGTTATCCGGGTCATTCAGCATCTCGTCGAGTATCCAGCCCCTTGCGAAGGCGGCCTTGGCGGCCATGGAGGGATCATTCGACCCTTCTTCAATGGCGCGGTACTGGCTCAGGGCCGAGTCGGCCATCTCCAGCTGAAACAGGTACAGTTCCGCCAGCTGGTATCGCAGGCCGACCGCGTCTTCCGTCAGTTTCGCGTAGTTCGACGAGGTATTCGAATCGGGATCGCCGGAGGATTTCATCGCTTCCATCGCGGCCAGCAGGTTTCCGAGGTTTCCGTCCAAGCGCCGCAGTTCGCGTATGGCGCCATGCTTCCTGTCGGCCTCATCCCCGACCCAGAACGAACGCGGACTCGTGCGCCGCGCCTCGTCATACCAATGCTCCGTCAGATCGAGATCCCCCGCGGTCCGGTATAGTTCCCCCAGTTCGAACATGGCCCGGGAGACTTCCTCCGCGTGACTCCGGTCGGACTCGAAATAGGTGATGAGCGACTCGTACGTGGAGACGGCCGAATCATGCAAGTCCATTTCAGCCTGGCACGCGGCGATCGCCAGCATGACCTCTGGGTGGTAGTCGCTGAAGGCGCGCTGATCCAGCAACGACTCGAATGTCCGCAGCGCAGCCGGCAGATCCCCCTCGCGCCGCAGGCTTTCACCCAGCATGTAAGCCGCCTGAAACTTGAGCTTCCGGGTCCGTGCCTGCTCGATGGCATGTGCGAGTTGTTCCCTGGCTTCGGAGAACCGATGCTCCTCCAGCCTGGCAAGTGCGATGTTGTACCTGGCTTCCGCCTCCCGTTCATCGCCGGGCCGCGTTTCCAGCACTTCCTGGAACCGCGCGACGGATTCCCCGTAGCGGGCGCCGCCCAGGGCGATCTTTCCCCGAAGCATCAGGGCGTCCGGAAACCGGTCGCTGCCGGGAAACTCCCTGACGAAGCGTTCCAGCTGCTCATCGGCCCGGGTGGAATCTCCCGCGTTGAGGAGGCTGTTGCCCAGGGAAAAAACGCAGTGGCCGGTAAATTCGCCGTCCGGGAACAGCCTCAGCACCTGCTCATATCGCTTGATAGCCTGCAGATGCTGTCCCTGGATCGACCGGACGTCACCGATCAGTACCAGCGCGTCGTCTACATAGGAACTTCCGGGGTGATCCCGCAGGACGAGACCCGCGTTTTCGACGGCAAGCTCGTAGGACGCAAGGGCCAGGGGCGGTATGCCGCCATCGGGAGTTTGCTGGTAGAGCCGTATCCGCTCCCCTTCCTTGAACGCTTTCCTGGCGTTGTAAAACGTATTGTAGTACGCGCATCCGAAGATCACGCACACCAGGGTGAACAGGATCAGGGAAGTCCTGCGCATCTCAATCTCCGAATTTGTAGCCGACGCCCCGGACGGTCGTGATGATATGCACGCCGTGGCGTTCGATCTTCATGCGCAGCCGTCTCACGTGCACGTCCACCGTCCTCGTACCGCTGAAATAATCGTATCCCCAGACGGCGGTCAGCAGCTCGTCCCGCGTAAACACCCGTCCCCTGTGCCGGGCCAGGTGCTTGAGCAACTCGTACTCCTTGAGGGTCAGGTCGATCGCCTTGCCCCGGATCGTGACTTCGTAGTTGCCCAGGTTGATCAGCAGGTCGCCCCAGACGATCATATCCTGGATCTGCACGCTGTGGCGCCGCCAGAGGACGTTCTTGATGCGAAGATCGAACTCGCGGACGTTGTATGGCGCGCAGATGAAATCGTCGATTCCCCGGGTGACGTCGAGGTCGCCGATGGCGTCACAGCCGGTCAGGACGATGACCGCGGGGGCGTGCCGGAACCCGCGCGACCGCAGTTCGTCCATCACGAAAGGAAGGACCGACCGGGGCCGGTCCGTCTGGATGAGCAGGACGTCTGAATCGGGTATACGAGCGTGGAGGTCTTCAACAACGGTGTAATGCAGTTCCGTTAAGGGGTAACCTGCGCCGCTCAACCACCTGATCAGCGGTTCGACGGGTTCCTGGCGGGCAATAAGGATCGATATTCGGGGAAGCCCGTTGCCGCTAAGTCTAACGGTCATGGGTTCTCACTACAGGCCCACGTTGGAAGGAGCAACCGGTTGCGACGAACGGGCTATCCCGCGAATGGCGTCAAAACGGAAGATCGTCGTCGGAATCGGACTCGGGCGAAGAAGGCGGCACTTCCGTCGCCGTGCTTTTGGTTCCTCCGGGCGCGTCCGATGCAAGCTCATTCTGCTGGCGGGCACTCAGCATTTGCATCTCGTTCGCCACGATCTCGGTCATGTACCGTTTCATCCCGTTCTGATCCTCCCAGGAACGGGTCTGCAGCCGTCCTTCGACATACACCGGCGCGCCTTTCTTGAGATACTGGCCGCAGATCTCCGCCAGTTTCGAAAAGGCCACGATACGGTGCCATTCCGTTTCTTCCCGCCGTTCTCCGTCCTGCGTGTTCCACTGGCGCGTCGTGGCCATGCGGAAGTTTACTACGGCCCGGCCGGCAGGCGTGTACCTCATCTCGGGATCCGCGCCGAGATTACCGATCAGAATGACTTTATTCAAACTGGCCATTGGGGATGCTCCTTATATGGAAAATAGTGAAATGAGTATAGCGCGATACACAGAGCGAGTCAAGCGAATTTCCCCCTGTCCCGGGACCGCCGCGCGGGATAAAACCGCTTGCTAATCCCCGGTATCGCACGCTATATTCGAATAGTCGAGGGACCTTTTAAAAACATCGTAACTATTGTTGACGGAACCCGACATCGGACGCGCCGGAATGCCCTCCCCCGGCCCGTTATCCTCCCGATTGGCCCATGACCCTCCCGGTTCACCTCTACCGATACGTGTTCAAGGCGCACGTCGGTCCCTTTCTTTTCTCCTTCGTGGTCATCACGTTCATCCTCGTGATGGACATCATATTTCAGATCGCCGACCTCATCATCGGAAAGAACCTCGACCTGTTCATCGTGCTCGAGGTGTTTTTCCTCAACCTGGCATGGATCGTCGCCGTATCGATCCCCATGTCCGTGCTGGTCGCCAGCCTCATGGCCTTCGGCCGGCTTTCGGCCGATAACGAGGTCACCGCGCTCAAGGCAGGCGGCGTCAGTTTCTTCCAGATG
Organism: Gemmatimonadota bacterium; assembly: GCA_009841265.1. Taxonomy (NCBI): domain Bacteria; kingdom Pseudomonadati; phylum Gemmatimonadota; species Gemmatimonadota bacterium. Next base: position 1,375,258 of record VXMB01000009.1, read on the forward strand.
GTCTCGCCGGTCCTGGCAGCGGGAATCCTCCTTGGGAGCGGCCACCTGTTCTTCATGGACGTCATACTGCCCGAAGCCAACTACCGGGCGCGTTCGCTCATGAACGACATCCACCGTGCGCGTCCCACGTTGCTCTTCAACGCAAACATATTCATGAAGGACATTCCGGGATACAGCATCCTGATCGACCGGGTCAACCCGAGAAACAACGAAATCTCCGGTATCACCATCTACGAGACGGGGAACCTGCGCTACCCGCGCCTCATGACGGCGGAGTCCGGTGAATTCCACGTCAACGAGACGGGGAGCCGGCTCGATCTCATGCTGTACGACGGAGAACTGCTTCAGCAGGACGAATCATCGGGGCGCTATTTCAAAGAGATCTTCGAGCGGCAGCGATTCACGATCCGCACCGAGCCGGCCGGCGTCCAGCGGTCGGAGGCGGGAATCCGGGGCGACCGCGAGCTGAACATCGAGATGATGCGCGCCAGAATCGATGAATGGCAACAAGAGATCGACGCAGCATCCGCAAAATTGGTACCCGGGCCGATTTACCCGGATGCGAAGGCGGATTCCCTCGAGGCGGCGAGAGCACGGGCGGAGCGGACGGTCTCGCTGAGACAGCGGCAGAAGAACAGCTACATCGTGGAGATCCACAAGAAGTACGCCATTTCAGCGGCCTGTTTCGTCTTCGTGCTGATCGGCGCGCCGCTGGGGGTTCGCATCCGCCGCGGCAGCATCGGCGTCAGCGTGGGCGTCAGCCTGTGCTTCTTCCTGCTGTACTGGGCCTGTCTGCTCGGCGGTGAAGAACTGGCGGACCGCGACATGATCGATCCCGTCTGGGCGATGTGGGCGGCGAATATCGTCATCGGCGTTCCCGGTGCCTTCCTGGTCTGGGTTACTGGCCGGGACCGCATCTGACGGTCAGCCTGAACAGCCTGGTCGCGCCTGGACACGCTTCAATTCGCTTCGATACCACCGGAGGAACGCCGTTACATGTCCCTGATCACCCGGTACGTGCTCCGCCTGTTCGTCTCCGCCATCGCCGTCAGTCTGGTCGCCTTCGTCAGCATCTTCTTCGTGGTCGATCTCATCGAGCAACTGGATCGTTTCCTCGACCGCGAGGTGGCCCCGGTATACATCGCGCTCTACTACGTCTATTACACGCCCTATATCTTCGTACTCACGATTCCCGTCAGCCTGCTGCTCGCCAGCCTGTATACATTCGGCCAACTGACCAGACTGGGCGAGTTGACCGCCATGAAGGCATCGGGGCTCAGTGTGTACCGGCTGCTGCGGCCCCTGCTCCTCGTCAGCGCGGTGGTAAGCGCGTGCCTGTTCTGGGCCGGGGAATGGCTCGTGCCCCATACGAGCATGAAACGGGCCGAAATCCAGTCGGAACACGTCGACCTGCAGGGCGGAGCAGGGCAGCACGTCCGGAACGACGTGTATTTCAGGGGAGAGGGAGGGCGCCAGTTCTATATCCGCGTATTCGACGGACGCGACGCGGAGGGCACGGGGGTTTTCGTCACCGAATTCCGCGACGGCCTCGTCTCCAGCGTGCTCTCGGCGGAAAGCGCCGCCTGGAAGGACGGGCGCTGGCTGCTTTCCAACGGGGTGGAACGGCGGTTCCGGACGGGAGGCGGATTGTCCGAATACATAACATTCGCCGAACTGGAACAGGACAGATGGTCCGAAACGCCGGAAGATTTCATGCGTGGGCAGAAACGTCCCGAGGAGATGAGCTACGACGAACTCGACCAGTTGATACAGAACGTCCGGCGCGGAGGCGGAGACGTGCAGGGCTACCTGGTGGACCTCAACCTGAAGATCGCCTTTCCCAGCGCGGGGCTGATCATCGTGCTGCTGGGCGGAGCGCTGGCCTCTCACCTGAGACGGGGCGGCGTAGCGGTGGGATTCGCCCTGAGTATCGGCATATGTTTCGTATACTGGGGGCTGCTCCGCTTTGCCCAGGCCTTCGGACACGCGGGATTGCTCGAGCCCATGGCGGCGGCCTGGGGCGCAAACGCCCTCTTCTGCCTGCTGGCCCTTATACTGCTTGTCCGAGCGCCTAAGTGAGCACTTTACAGCTCAGGCGTGGTTCCTGAGCTCCTCCGCCTTGTCGCAATTCTCCCAGGTGAAGCCCGCTTCGTTGCGGCCGAAGTGCCCGTATGACGCCGTGGGGCGGTAGATCGGCCGGCGCAGGTCGAGGCTTTCGATGATGCCCTGGGGCGTCAGGTCGAAGTGCTTGCGGATCAGACGGGTGATCTCCAGGTCATCGGCCGCGCCGGTACCAAAGGAATTGACGTTGACGGAAACCGGCTCCGCCACGCCGATGACGTAAGCGAGCTGGATCTCGCATTTCTCGGCCAGTCCGGCCGCGACGACGTTCTTGGCCACGTAGCGGGCCGCGTAGGAAGCCGAGCGGTCCACCTTGGTCGGGTCCTTGCCCGAATAGGCCCCGCCCCCGTGGCGGCAGTAACCGCCGTAGGTGTCCACGATGATCTTCCGGCCCGTCAGGCCGGCGTCTCCCTGGGGTCCGCCGGTGACGAAACGACCGGTCGCGTTGACGTGGTACTTGATCCGGCCCGGGTCGATCAACTCCTCCGGCAACGCGGGACCGATTACCTCGTTGACGATGTCCTCCCGGATCTGCTCATTCGAAACGTCCGGGTCGTGCTGGGCGGCGATGACCACCGTGTCGATCCGGCGGGGCTGGCCATCGACGTATTCCACCGTGACCTGCGATTTACCGTCGGGACGCAGATACGGGGCCGCGCCGTTCTTCCGGATCGCCGCGAGGTTCCGGGTCAGCCGGTGGGCCAGCGTGATGGGCAGAGGCATCATCTCGGGGGTCTCGTTGGTCGCGTAGCCGAACATCATTCCCTGGTCGCCCGCGCCCTGCCGGTCCACCCCCATGGCGATGTCGGCCGACTGCTGGTCGAGGGAGACGACCACGCCGCATGACTCCCAGTCCAGCCCGAACCCGGAATCCGTATACCCGATGGATTTGACGGTCTCGCGGGCCACGCTTTGCGCGTCCACGTGGCCGTCCGTCGTGATTTCCCCACCAACGACCACCAGGCCCGTCGTGACGAAGGTTTCACAGGCCACGCGGGCGTAGGGGTCCTGTTCGATGACGGCGTCCAGCACCGCGTCGGAGATCTGGTCGGCGACCTTGTCGGGATGGCCTTCGGTAACGGATTCGGAAGTGAAGAGGTAACCGGGTGTCATGCGTCATGCTCCTGATGATCGACCCGTGGGTCGGGAACGATCGGGTTCGTGGTTTCGGTAATCTGTCAGACGAAAACTTCGCAGTGTGCGCTTTCCACGCCGTCCGGACTGTGCGGGCCTTCGGGGCTGTGCGGGCTGCCCAGACCACCCCGGCCGACCGAAACTCGCCTTACTGTATCGGCCAGGACGGCATGGGGGGTAACGATGGAACCCCTGAGATCGCAGTTCTCGATACGGGCGTGGCTTCCGATGGTGGCGTCACGGACGACGGTGCGGGCGACGGAAGCCCGGGACGAGATGGCGACGTAGGGTCCGATGACGGACCGGTGGACACGGGCGTCGGACGCGATGGCTACCGGCGGAATGATCACGCTGCCGGGAATGTCGCAACGTCCCCCATTCAGGTCGAGCAACCGCCTGTTGGCCTCCAGCAGGCGGTCCGGCGTGCCGCAGTCGTACAAGTCGTCGACTTCAAAGGGGACCAGGTGTTCGCCCTGTTCCACCATCCACTGCAGGGCGTCCGTCAGCTGATACTCGTTCCGGGTCCTTCGGCCGGACCTTACCAGGGTTTCCAGACCTTCCATGAGCGACCGCGGACTGGAGAAACAGTAGATCCCGGCGATCGCGAGATCCGATTCGGGATGATCGGGTTTCTCCACCAGCCGGGTGATCCGACCGTCCTCGACTTCAACCAGTCCGTACCGGCTCAGGTCACCGGAGACCCGCTTGACGCCAATGGCGTTGCCGGACGGCTCCCCGGCCAGGAAAGCGAAATCAGAAAGATAGATGACGTCTCCCAGCAGGACCAGGAGCGGCTCGTCATCCACGAGGTCCGCACACAGGTGCACGGCGTGTCCGATCCCGAGCGGCTCGCGTTGCACGACGTACCGGGCTTCGAGGTCATCCCGCCGGTCGACGTACCGGCGGATGGCGTCACCCGATGGCGAGATCACCAGCACGACGTCGCGGATGCCCATGCCGGTTACCTGGTCGAGCAGGTATTCCAACACCGGCTTGCCGGCGACGGGGACCAAGGCCTTGGGGGTTTCAAGCGTGACGGGGCGCAATCGGCTGCCGCTGCCAGCGACGGGAATGATGGCTTTCATGAAACTTCCTTGCGCGTGTGCACCCTCTCCCGGCGGAACGCGCCGGGACCGAAAAGAACGGTTCAGTAAGTAACAGCGGACCAGGGCCGTGCGCAACAGAAATCATGGTCGCAGGTGCCGAACGCTACGCTTATTCAGAAGATCGAACCGAGCCAGGCGCCCAGGGCTTCCATCCGGCCGGTCAGCAGGGAGATGCGCGCCATGACCGTGTACCCGAATGCCGCGCCGAAGGTCACCATCAGCACCCAGATGCCCGCGCGGGACACTTGTCCCAGCACGCCTTTGTGCTCCACGGAGAAGAAGAAGTACACCAGGCCGCAGATCACGCCCAGGACGAGCACGATGTGGGAAAAGCTGGCGCCCCAGAGCAGGTTGCCTGATGCGTCGAGCACCACGAGGGGGATCATGGTGCTCTGGACCTGGATGATGAAGTCCGAATCGAGGAAGCGGGGCAGGTTGAATCCCGCCGCGCCGCCGACGATGAAGGCCAGGGCCCAGCGGCTGAGCCAGGCCCAGCGGTCGATCAGGCGGGTGAGCAGCAGCAGGCCGAAGACGGCGGGGATGAGGTAGTAGTAGTCCGGCGACCTGTCCACGGCGCCGGGCACGACGCCCGACATGAGCGAAGGGAACAGCTTGCCGAGCAGATTCGGCACCAGGTGGTCCCAGAACCCTACGGCCATCAGGTAAGCGGCCGAAACGCCGACGAACAGGTGTTCGGCGAACTTGTAGAATGGATTGTCCCGGTACAGGAAACTGAGGATCATCAGCGTGAGGGCCGCGTCGATCCATAGCATCAGCGTTACGTCCATAAATGGTCCTCTATGGCCGGCGTCAGACCCGGCCCCCATGGCTCGTTCGGCCTGCCTGTCCCGTTCGGCCTGTCCGGTCCGCGCGGCCCGCCCGGCCGAGGAAGTAGGCCAGGTTGCCCAGCAGGACCAGCAGGACGATCAGCACGTGGGTCACGACCTGGGGACCCATGCGCATGGTGGCCTCCATCGTGGCGTTCCGGTAGGCCGGATACCGGTCCACCAGGGCGGACTCGTACTCGGAAGCCCCTTTGAGGCCGCCCATCAACCCGACCAGCTGCTGGGGATAGTAGGGATAGAGTTCCGGCGCCACCACGGCCGTGCCGCCGCCCATGACGGGAATTCCCGCGATGTCGCCCGCAAACTGGATCCACTCCTTCAGTCCGGGGTCCCCCGCGGTCAGGCTCAGGATGATGACGTAGTCCACCATCTCGTCCACGTCCGCGGTTATGGGAAGATCGTCGAGCGGCGTGCCCTCCGCGTCGGCGTTGACCAGCGTCCTGAAGTTGACCACCATGGTGTTGATCGCGCCGCCCAGACCGGCCTTGTACCCCAGGTTCACGTAGTCCCGCCCGTACGCCTTGTCCGGGAACTCCACGGGCAGCAGGTTGTCCGTGATCTTCTTGATCTGTCCCACCCCTTCGGGGAACAGGGTGAAGAAGGACACTTCGTGGCCGCGGGTCATCGTATGCCGCACGAGGGCCTTCGCCATGGGATCCAGCTCGGGCGCGGTATCCGGGCCGTAATCGAAGGAAAGGAACACCCGCGACCCGGACGGAAGCCGTTCCACGGTGTCGAAGATCGACTGTACGATAGGCGTGGGGCTGTCCTGGAAGCGGGGTTTCAGCAGCAGGGGGATGCAGACCGCCGCCCCGATGAGCAGGAAGATGATCCGGCGGTCGATCTGCAGGATGGAATCGGGAATCCGCATGCTTATTCTCCCCGGCCCAGGTAGTTGCGTTCGATCCCCAGGATGATGCGCAGGGAAGTCGCGATGACCCCCAGGGCGATTCCGATCATGATGGCCCGCTGGCCGGCCGTATTGGGCCATGCCATGATCCAGTTGGCCAGGTTCGGCAGCTCGAGGAAGGCCAGGCTTTCCGGCATCCAGGCCGTCAGCCACGCCCCTACGGGGGTCCTGCCCAGCAGGATGACCATGGCGGCCGACAGGAGGATGGTTGCCTCCTTCGTGCGCGCCCTGAAGGCACGGTAGGAAGCCGAGGCGACGAAGAAGGCCAGCAGGGAAAACATGGTGGCCGACAGCGGGTTGTAGACCCCGTCGAACATGAACCGAAGCCAGGAACCCGAGGCCAGGATCTCCCCGCCCATCCCGCCGGGGTTGCCCACCTTGAACAGACCGATCACCAGGGTGACGAGGAAGGCCACCAGGGTGACCACGCTGTAGGGCCAGTCCGCGGCGCGGCTGGAAACGCGTTTCAGGTGTATCTTGAGCAGGCTCCCTCCGCCGAGGATAAACGCAAAGACGGTAATGATGGCGAAGTAGTCCGAGAAACTCTCGTAGAGCGTATTGAAGGGGCCCCGTGTCACGAAGTATCCCGTGATCAGGACCACGCCGATGATGAAGGTGATGATAAGGGGTATTCTACGGCGCATGGGATCTACCTGAATAGCCAGAGTACGATTTCGGAGACTTCGCGGACGGTTTCACTTCCGGTAATGGATTCCAGGGTGGCCAGCGCACTGCCGGCCAGGATGAATATGATGGCGATGCCCTTGCCGGCGTCCTGTCCCTTCAGGCTGCCCAGCATGCGCGGTTCCTTGGACAGGTACGCGCTGGCGGCGAACAATTCCTCTCCGATCAGTGTATAGTCGCAGGCCGCTACGAAGAAGGGCAATTGGGGAGGTCTTGCCGTTCCCGCGATCTGGATGGCCCCGATGGAGTTGCCCGTTTCCGCCAGGATAAGGGATTCGGCGTAGAACCCGCCCAGGTAGAAGCAGGCGGCCGGCTTTTCCCGCACGATGATGCCGTCGACGGCCGCCGCGTATGCGAACTGCGCATCCGAGACGTAGTGTATGTCGTCTTCCTGGTAGGCGTCGGGGCGGCCCGCGGTCAGGTAGGACTGCTGCACGGTTTCCCGGGCCACGCTCATGACGAGGGACTTGCGTACGGGCACGTGCAGCCTGGAGTCGTAGCCCGCGATGATGGTGGCGAGATGTCCCAGCAGGTTCATGGACGCGATGGTCTGTACCTCGTCCATGTCGTTCAGGCCGGGGACGTAGAGGATGGGCTTGCCCATCTCCGTCGCCCGTCCCACGGCTTCCTCCACCGTGTCCAGGCCGGCGATCTTGCGTATGAAAAGCGGCCGGCCCGCGGAGGCTAGCACCACGTAAAGCAGAATAGCGCCCGTCAGGATGATCCCCAGGACCAGGGCCTGGGTCCGGTCCGTGTTGAACCAGCCGGATTCTGTACCGGCCTGGGCCAGCACAGGATCCGCCTGCAGCAGGGAGAAGACCGCTGCGGACGCGAAGACCGCACGCAGCAAGGTGGAGATCGCCGCGTACACGCAGACCGCACGCGGCCGCGCATTCGAATGGTGAACGCCACACAGTATGCGGGTGGTTGGGAAACGGTGCATCAGGTCTCCACGATCTCCACGTTCGCACGGGGCACCGTCACGAGCGCTCCGTTGGTCCTGTGCGCTTCCAGCACCCGGGCGAAGGCGCCCGTGGGAAGCCGCACGGGCTGTTCGGGCAGCGACGCCACCGTGGCGAGTTCCCCGAACCAGGGTTCTCGGATCAGCCGTACCAGCGAACCGGCTTCCAGGCCGCGGCCGGCCGGACCCGCCCGATCCGCGGACGCCTCGCTGCCATCGGATTTTATGATGATCTCGGGACGAATCACACCGGCCCGGATCTGCGTGGCCCCGCTCAGGGAAGCTTCGCGGTCCTGCATGGAACGGAGCAGTTCGAAGGTGCGTTCGGCCATGGGCAGCCGTCCGAAACCTTCGGTGACGATCATGGTCAGTCCTATGTCTTCCCCGCCGGTCACCGCGACACCGATCTGGTATCCCAGGAGGTCGCCGATATCGTGGTACCGCATGCCGCCCACGACCACGCCGGACGCGCCGACCTCTATCAACTTACGCAACGCGTCAAGGGTGATCATGGATCCGCAGCAGACGATCCGGCCCCGCAGGCGGTCATCGATCATTTCACCGGTAACCTCGTCTTCGGGCGATTGGACGATCTGGCGTATGGGCGCGTACGTTTCGCCCCCCACGCCGAAAATCCCCTGAATGCAGGCGCCGGCCGTTTCCACCACGACGCCCTCCCCGGGCAGTGTTTCGGTGACCGTGCCGTCGAGGTAGGCGTTGATCCGCACCGGGGTCGACGGTTCCCGGATGAGCACCTGGCCGGTCACTTCCGAGACCATTTCGATGGTGCCGCTTTCGGGACACCGAACGCTGGACTTGAACAGACCGAAGATCCCCCTGGATTCGGCGATCAACTCGCCCTTCGCCACCGGTTCGTCCGGTTGCTTGAGCATGCAGCCCGGCACTTCCTCCGGTGCGATGGCCAGGGCATTGGCGACATTGACGTTGTGCACCGGGCCGGGCAGATAGGTTTCGGCGACCACCGTGTCGGGCCGTACCCGGTCGCCGACATCCACCAGCACCTGGCCGCTCAGGGGCAGGCGGCGCGTCCTGGCAACGACGGTCCGGGGGGATACCCGCAGGCCGGATGTATAGGCGTGGGCCATCAGCCGGACTCCGGAAAAAGGTCGAGTGCGCGGTAGTCCCTCTGCAGCGTTTCTACCCGTTCTGCCGCGTCCTCCGGCTGTTGAAGCGGTCTGCCGCGGGTGTCGATGATCACGCCCAGGGGGCCGCTCCGTACGGTACGGGCGACGGTCACGCCCCGTCCAGCGCCGGCGTCGAATCCCCGGGACGGTACGACCTCCAGGGCAACCTCCTCGGCCTCCCCGGCCGGAATCGCGACCAGTTCGCCCACGGCCGCCTGGTGCGTCCATTCCGCGTCATCCGTCCTCGCCTTTACAGTCGCGCACGGGGTGCCGGGCGATCCGGTACCCACGGGTGCGACGCACGGACCGAGATGGACGAGGCAATCCCGGTCGAAGACCTCCAGCGCCGCGGTTTCATGTACGGTCGACAGCACGCCCAGGTGGGGCATCATGAAGATGCTGTCCACCGCCAGGTTCGTGATGCCCTCGGGTTGGAAGGCGTCCACCATCATCAGCGCGGCCTGCGCCCGGCTCGGCGCGTGGGAGAGCACGCCCCCGCTGCCGATGACCAGGTCCAGGTTCATCAGGTCGACCAGGGTCCGGCCGCCCGTCTGCTGGTCGAAGGTGTCCGATATCGTTCTAAGCTGTTGCACGCCCTTCAACTCGACGGCGAAGTTCCTGTGCTGCTCGAAGGCCAGCCGCAGGGCCTCGCGGGCCACGGCCTGCTCGATGATCAGCTCCTCCATGGTCTGGGGAATGCTGGTGGGCCGGATCATCTTGTTGCCCATGCGGTCCTTCAGGTCGGCGTCGGTCAATTCAAAGGGCAGCCACCGCGCGATGTTCTCCAGTCCTGCCTCCGTCAACACGTTGGAAATGCTGTAGCTCATGCCGAGATTGGCGCTGACGGTCCGGTTGAACGCGCCGCCGAAGACCGAAAACACGTCGGTGGTCGCACCGCCGATATCAACGCCCAGCACGTCGATTCCGTTTCGTTCCGCGACGACCCGCACCATCCGTCCCACGGCGCCGGGCGTAGGCATGATCGGCACGTGTGTCCACGCCATCAGGTCGCCGTACCCAGGCGCCTGGGCCATTACGTGTTCCATGAACAGGGTGTGGATCTGTTCCCGGGCGGGGCCCAGGTTCTCCGCTTCGAGCACGGGCCGCAGGTTGTCCACCTGGCTGAGTTCCGTCCGTTCGGTCAGGATCCGGGCAATGTCTTCACGGGCGTCGGCGTTCCCGGCGTAGATCACCGGCAGATCGTAGCCGCTGCCCAATCGGGGTCTTGGGTCCGCCGCGGCGATCAACTCGGCCATCTCGACCACGTGGGACTTCGTGCCGCCGTCCACGCCGCCGGACAGCAGGATCATGTCAGGACGGAGCTGGCGTATTCGTTCGATGCGCTCGTGGGGCCGACGCCCATCGTTGGACGCCAGGGTTTCCATGACGATGGCGCCCGCGCCCAGGGCCGCCCGTTCGGCACTTTCGGCGGTCATGCTCTTGACCACGCCGGCCACCATCATCTGAAGCCCGCCGCCCGCGCTGCTCGTCGAAACGTAGATGTCCACCCCTCGGCCGCCCTCGGCGGGCGACACGATCCTTTCTCCGTCGAGGATCTCGCGGCCGGACTGCTCCTCCACCTCGCGCACCGCGTTGAGGACGCCCCGCGTGACGTCCTCGAATGGCGCCTCAACGGTCGTCGGCGCTTCGCCACGAACGACTAGACGGTAAGCGCCGTCACGCCGCTCGATCAGGATGGCCTTGGTGGTCGTGCTGCCGCAGTCCGTGGCCAGGATGACGTTGATTTCTGTTGGAAGGGACATGGAGTCAGTTTGCCGTGTCATCCGCCCCGGAGGCGTGATGCTCTATGCGCTGGATCAGAAACTCCACGTTCTCCCGGCGCTCGATGGCCTCGGCGATCCGGTCGTAGTCCGACGCGTCCACCACCATGTGAATGAAGGGACTCAGGAAAGCCATGAACTGGCCGCCCAGAAACGAAAGGGGTTTCATGGATTCCAGGAAGAGGACCGCGGGCGCGGTGAGCTCGCGCGCGACTATGGCTTCGGCGATCCGATCGAGCAGGGCCTGCTGCTCCGCCAGGGTCTCTGATGAATCAGCCAATGAATTGATCACCTTGCTCAGTCTACCACGAACTCCCGGCCCGCATGTTCAGCGATCCATTCGCGCAGGGGGATGTCTTCGGTCAGAGGCGAGGTATAGCCATGGCCGCCCGATGGTCCGGCGCCCAGGAGTTGCCTGCGTATGGGGTCGCAGCGGTCCATGTAGTGATCTACCGTCATGTTGTCCCGGGGACGCAGCCAGCGGTAACTGTAACCGTAGAACAACACCTTGCGGGTAATATCGGAGTAGTTGATCCCCGAGGCGTGCCAGAGACGTCGATCGAAAAACACGGCGTCGCCGGCCGCGGCACGGATCGGAACGGCATCTTCCGGATCCAGCTCGGCGTTTTCGGGAAAGTCGATCGCCTGGCATTGGTGGCTGCCCGGAATGGCGTGGAAGTTGCCCCGGTCGGTCGCCGTGCAGTCGCTCAGGAAGAAGGCCACCTTCAACGACACCCGCGGACGGGGCGTCGTCTCCAGGTCGATATTGAGCCTGCCGCTGTCCTGGTGCCAGCCCAGACGCCGTTTTTTGGGCTTCTGATCCGCCGGCGACGGAGGCGAGACAATCAAATGCGAATGGTACAGCTGGATGTGCCACCCGAGAATGCCCCAGACCTTGGGGAAGGTCTTCGGCCAGTCGAGCAGTTCCAGCAGCAGATCGTCCTGTCCGATGATGTCGAAATGATTCTTGATGCTGTAGGGGCTGCCCCCCATGTTGGGACGGCGTTCCGCATCGATGCGGTCCGCGATCCGGTCCAGCGCTTCCACCATGTCGCCCGGCAGCACGTTCTTCACGATGAAAAAACCCTGTTCATCGAAGAGGTGCCGCTCTTCGTCCGTCAGGCAGTAGACAAGACAGGAAGGGTCCATGGCGGACCTCCGGGATCGGAACGCAATAGCGTCAAGAAACGTACCAGTGTTTTCTTAATGATTCACAACCAGATGGTCAACCTCTTTGAAGACGGGGCCTTAGCGCAACCAGGCATTGGTCCGTCTTACGCTGTCGCGCCGGTCACGCTTCCCGAACCACGAACTTTGCCCGGATCTCCGGGCTTTCAAGGTATCCGATGCGTATCGCCCGCGCCCTTACCAGGTACTCACCTGCATCAAGACACAGCGGTTCGGTATACAACAGCCAGTGGGGATCATCCCCCGTCTCGAGCGTGTAAGCGATGGAAGCGCCCTGTGTGGCACAGTGAAGCTGCAGCAGCACCGGGCCTTCGAACGAGCCGCCCTCCAGCGCAGGATCGATTCCGGGACTTTCAGTGCATAGGGGCACGCAGACCACGGGGGCGGTCTCGGGCTGGCGGCCCTCCGGATACCAGTTCCGGACCATCTCGCTTTCGGAGATCCTGCCCATGTCCCCGGTCTCATCGAGCCAGGTGTCGAGCGCGTCGCGCATCCGTTCCAGGTCACCGCGGAACCGGGGATTGGCGGCCAGGTTGTCTACTTCATGGGGGTCAACCGCCGTGTCGTAAAACTCCTCCACGGGCCTGGGGTACCGGAACAGGGCCGACTGCGCCTCGTCCAGACCGTCTTCCAGGTGCAGCTTCCATATTTCCTGCATGATCGGATGGCGGTTTCGATAGGGGATCCAGGAAAGATACGGCAGATCGGGCCGGTAGTTCCGGATGTACTTGTACCGGCCGTCGCGCACGGCCCTGACCATGTCGTAGGACACGTCGTGGCGGTCCCTGCTGGCGTAGACATAGTCCCGTGACGGCCGGGCATGCTCCCCGAGAAAGGCGCGGCCCTGGATATGGTGCGGGATTTCGACGCCCGCCAGGGACAGCATCGTGGGACCCAGGTCGATCGTACTGACCAGGTCTTCGCATACCCGCCCGCCTTCCATGTCCGGTCCCCGCGCGATGAGCGGCACGTGAATGCCCGCGTCATAAGGCCAGCGCTTGCCCCGGGGCAGGGGTCCGTGGTCGCTCCAGTTGAAGACGTAGGTATGGTCGGCGAGTCCGTCTGCTTCCAGTTGCTCCAGTAGCGTGCCGAATTCCCGGTCGTTGTGGGCGATATGGGTGTACATGCGGGCCAGGGCCTCCCTGACCTTCGGTGTGTCGGGCAGGTGGGGCGGCGGCTCGATGGCTGCGGGATCGAACTCGGGCGAAGGGCACTTTTCCGGCCACATCCCGCTCTCGTGGCTGCGCATGAGGTTGAAGACCGCGAAGAAGGGCTGGTCCGGATCAGGCCGGTTTCGCCAGTGGACCGCGTCGCCCTGGTCGTCCCAGGCCGTCAGCGGCGGATCGAACTGGTAGTCGGTCTTGAAGTTGTTCGTGCAGTAGTAGCCCGCCGCCCGCAGGTATTCTGTGAAGCACTTGACGTAGTGGGGCGGAACCGCGGAGTAGGGCGTGGGCAACTTGGGTACAGCGGGATCGGCGTGGGTGGTCCGCATGTGGTGCGTGCCGATGGAGGTGGCGTACATCCCGGTAATGATCGCAGAGCGGGCAGGGGCGCAGACCCCCGACGTGGAGAAGCAGCGCGTCCACCGGCACCCCTCTTCCGCGAATCGGTCCACGTTCGGAGTACGAGCTACTGGGTCGCCGTAGCAACCGTAGTAAGGGCCGGTGTCCTCGAAGGAAATCCACAGGATGTTGGGTCTGGATCGTGTGGGCACGGGGGGCACTCGTCTCACTTTATACAGCAGGACAAAGTAACAAAAGGTTTCGGGTTTCAGTGGTTCACGAACAGAGCATTCGGTTCATAAGGTAGATCACGACAATCACGAAAAGCCACCACCAGAATGTGCGCCAGACGTTCCAAAGAACACTCACCAGTCGTACAAAGTTGTTTTCGTATTGTCCGGCCATGGAAATCACCACTGTTCTACGTCCCGATCACAGTCCCGTCACCGTCTCCTCGGCCAATTGATCCACGACCGCCTTCAGGTCACCGGTTTCATCATAAGTTCTGAGTTGCCGGTCCGCGCTGCTGCCCCGCTCGAGCATGACCCGGATGTATTCGATCTCCTCACGTACTCCGAGTGGATCCACGACGTCGTCCACGATATCCAGCAGTTCCTCGATAAGGAACCGCAAGGGCACCTCCTCTTCCTTGCCGAAGTCGACCAGGTTCCCGTCCAGCCCGTCCTTGATGGCGCGCCACTTGTTCTCGGCCACCAGGTCGCGCCGGTAGTACCGCCATGACTGGTTCTCGCGGCGCAGCCTGATCAACTTGGTCGCCACCGCCCTGACCAGGGCTACGATCGCCACCACTTCGTCGATCTCGGTGATGCAGTCGCAGATCCGCAGCTCCAGCGTGGGAAAACGGGGATGGGGCCGCACGTCCCACCAGATCTTCGTGGGCTCGTCCATGCAGCCGGTCTTGATCATCGTCTGGATGAAATGGTCGTATTCGGCAGCCGAGTCGAAACGATCGGGTATGCCGGTCCTCGGCAACTCGGAGAACACGATGCTTCGATAGGATTTGAGCCCCGTGTTGTCTCCCATCCAGAAGGGGGACGAAGAAGAAAGAGCCAGGACGTGGGGCATGAAATAGCTGATCTGGTTCATGGTGTCGATCCGCAGTTCCCGGTCGGGTATGCCGACGTGGATGTGCATGCCGAAGATGAGCAGGCGGCGGGCGACGTACTGCAGGTCGGCGACCAGGCTGCGGTACCGGTCTTTCTCGGTGATTTCCTGCTCCTGCCAGCGGGAAAAGGGATGGGTGCCGGCCGCCACGATCCGGTGGCCGCTCTTTTCGGCAATTTCGGATACCATGCTTCGAAGCCGGGCGATCTCCCTCCGGACTTCCTTGATGTCCTTGCAGACCTCGGTGCCCATTTCCACCTGGGACTGAAGGAATTCCGGCTTGACCTGGTCGCGAAAGACCCGCTTCCCCTTTTCGAGAAACTCGGAGATGTAGGAGGTCAGTTCCCGCGACTCGGGGTCGATGATCTGGTATTCCTCTTCGACGCCGAGGGTCATTTCTTCTAAGGTCATGGTGTGAACTGCTCCAAGAATCCGGTTCGGGACGATAGACCGCCGGTTGTCCTTGTGACTGCTACGTGTTGACTGCTACGCGTTGACCGCTACGCGCGCGATTTACGCGATCCGAACCAGACGCCCACGGCCCCGATAAGCGGGTTGAGCCAGTTGAACCATGCCGGATGAACAGCATTCGCTGTCGCCTCCATCATCGACACATCGTCGGGACGCGGTCCCGCCGCCATCTCCACCGGCATCAGGGCCCTCACCACCCCCATCACGATGACGAGGCCGATCAGTATAGTGGCGGCCCTGGCATCGTGCGCGATCCTCACACAGACCTTTCCGCCGGCACATGCCCCCACGAACCCCAGCACGAGCGAACCAAGCGCCCAGCCTACGGGTACTTCCCACGAACCCGGCTGGAAGGCGCCCGTGGGTCCTACCGCCACCCACAGCAGCGAAAAGAGTACGAAGAGTACGGCGGCCATGGCGACGTAGCCGACGATGGCAGCAAGAATGTTCCTGAGCATCATGTGCCTCCCTTAAATCGAATCTCATGCCCGTGGACCAGGATGGTCGACGGGGCTATGCGATGGTCACGCTTGATCTTTCTCTTCCATAATCTGAATCAAGTTGCCACATGTATCGTCGAAGGCGGCGATAACAACAGTCCCGGCATCCGTTGGCGGCTGTACGAATCGCACACCCTTAGCCTCGAGACGTTCGTGTTCGGCTGCGACGTCGTCGACCGAGAAGGCGGTCCAGGGGATGCCGTCCTCCACAAGGGCCTTCTTGAACGGACGCACTGCGGGATGTACGTCAGGCTCGAGCGCCAGCTCCGTCCCGTCCGGATCATCCGCGGAAACCACGGTGATCCAGGCGTGTTCGCCCATAGGAATGTTGTGCTTCAACTGGAAACCAAGGATTTCAGTGTAAAAGCGAAGCGCCTTCTGCTGGTCATCTACCGCGACGCTGGTCAGGGTGATTCTCATTGCTCCTTGTCCTCCTCTGTAGGGTGTGCAGTGTGAACCCGGGTAACTAGCCGGGATCCAAAACCACGGGCTGTCCCGCGTCAATGGACGCGTGAACGGCGTCGATGACGCGCATGTTGCCCAGGCTGTTCTCCGGTGGAATCCGGTGAGGCCGTTCCGTTATGAGACAGTCGCAAAGGTGCCGCAACTGGTCGGTGAATTGAAAGACCGGGGCGAATCTGATGGTTCTTTCCTCCCCGTCGTTTTTTCTGATTACCAGCGCGACCGGGTGGTCTTCGTTGTTCCAAGCCATGTCCATCCGCATGTAGCCGTCCGTACCGTACACCTCGAATTCCTGGGATCCGTAGAACCGGAACGAAAAGACGCATTGCGCGCTGATCTCTCCCGGGAATTCAAGCTGCGCGGTGACGTCCTCGGGCACCTGCGATCGCTGTCCGTAATGGCCGCGTGCATGGACCCGTTCCGGTTCGCTGCCCGTGATGAACCGGGCGTGGTGTAT
The DNA here is from genome assembly GCA_009841265.1 of Gemmatimonadota bacterium. NCBI lineage: Bacteria > Pseudomonadati > Gemmatimonadota > Gemmatimonadota bacterium. Next base: position 1,391,650 of record VXMB01000009.1, read on the forward strand.
GCAGTAGCAGCCCAGGTCGTAGGTGGCGCCGCCGCGCTTGGTCTTGTTGAACCGCCAGTTGTAGTCCGGTCTCAGATTACCTGGATCCACCGCCGCGGTAAAGGTATTGCGGATCAATTTGACCCGACCGATCTCACCGGCTTCGATGAGCTCCTTCGCCCTGAGATGGCACGGGTGGTGGCGGAACTTGAAGGCCTCGGCGAGCAGGACGCCGTGCTCCCGCGCGGCTTCGATCATGGCTTCGCACTCGGCTGCCGTCGAACTAATGGGTTTTTCGCAGAGTATCGCCCTGACCCGGCCTGTCCGCGCGGCCCGTACGGCGATGTCGGCGTGTGAATCGCCCCAGGTGCAGACGGATAGGATGTCGATTTCCTCTTCCCGCAGCATGCGCTCCAGGTCCGTGTAGCGGCGGGTGACCCCGAAGGTCCCGCCAAAACGGCCCATCGCCTCCTCCGAGACGTCGCAGATCGCGGCGAGTTCCGCTTCGGGCGCTTCACGTGCCGCCCTGCCGTGACAGTGCGCGATGCCGCCCACGCCGACGATGCCTACCCTGAGGGCCATGTCGATCTCCTGTTTACTCAGGCCGAACGTCTCAAATCCAATATCTTCGCCGCCGGTCCCACCAGGAACAGCGCGTACAGCGGCGCGTTCACGATTTCGTAAAGTCGCAGTACCGTTTCCGCCAGGGCCACGAGAAAAGCCACCCCGATGCGGCCGTTGCGCGAGGAGACGGACGTAGCGGGGTCCGTGACCATGAAGAAGGCCATGAGCTGGTACATGGGGCCGGTGATGGGCGCGACTTCGGACAGGAACGGGGTTCCGGTCATTATGGACCGCACGTAGGCGAGCGCGACGAAGGACGCGGCGTAGGTGAAGGTAACGTGAAAACGCTTCGCCCGCCAGAGAATGACCGAACCCAGCACCCAGATCACGGCCATGGCCCAGAGGTCGTTGCCCCACTGCTCGCTCAGGGCGGCCACGGTCCCGGGCGCGGCGAAGAGCACCACGCAGATGCCCAGGTTGGATGGATTCCACAGGTGTCGTCCCCTGAAACGGAGGACGTATTTCGACAGGATGGAAAGCAGGCTGGCGATGGCGTACGGCCAGAGGGAAAGCGACCTCAGCAGGATCCCGCAGCTGATCCCGGTGATGTACGCGCTGGCGGGGTTGAGCCACCGGCCCGTCAGCAGGCGGCCCAGGGCCAGTTCCGCCGCCAGGGCCACGGCGATCGCCGTGAACAGTTGCGACAGGTCGTGGAGGAATCCCACGTAGAGCTGGCCGAAGACCAGGATCAGGGTGATCAGGCCGGAGGACAGGTACCGCGGATCGATCTGCCATCCCGCTCCCTTCGGCGGTCCCGGCGGCGGTCCCGGCGCGGATTCGGCCGCCACGGCCTTCGATGCGTCCATCATCCCTCCGGTTCAGTCACGGTGTGCAACCGGTTGATTTCGGGACGCTCCAGCGTCTGCACCTTCCCGCCCGGCCAGCGTATTTCGACTCGTTCGATCTCCGTGGCGTCCCCCAGGCCGAAGTGCCGTCTGCGCTGGCTCTGGGCGGCGAAACTCGCGCCCGCCGTCACGACCTGGAGCTGTTGCCGGCCGTCCCAAAATACCCGGACCTCCGCGCCGATGGCGCTCGCATTGCTACGGGTGCCCTTCAGTTCGAAGGCAATCCACGCGTTCCCTTGCTCGACCTCGTTCCTGTACAGGACCAGGGGACCGTCCTGGTTAGCCACCACCACGTCGAGCACGCCCCGGTTGAACAGGTCGGCCAGGGCGACCCCCCTGCCGTCGTACCGGTCATTCACGCCGACGGATTCCGCCACGTCGTAGAAGCGCCCGGTGCCGTCGTTCAGGTACAGTCTGGACCGCTCGAATCCCGAAAGGCTCTGATCGCCCATGGGCGCCCAGTTCTTCACGTCCTGAAAGATGTTGTTGTTGCCCATGGCGACCCGCGACATCTCGTACCAGTAGTCCTCCTCCGGATCGGCCGAAACGAAGCCGTTGGTGACGAACAGGTCCACGAAACCGTCGTTGTTCAGGTCCCCGAACTGCGCGCCCCAGCCCCAGCCCGCGTCGGCGATCTCGCCCTCCGCGATGTTGATCATCCGGCCGTTCTCCGCGATCAGGTTGCGGCGGAGGTTGTTCCCCTGGAACAGGTAGCCGCGCTTCGAGATATTCGTCACGTAGACGTCCGCGCGCCCGTCATTGTACAGGTCGCCGAAGGCCACGTTCATGCCGCTCTTGGAGGTCTCTTCCAGCGAGGTCCCGGCGGGCTGCTCGTAACGCTTCCCTTCGATATTGAGGAAGAGCACCTCGGGACCGTAATCGTTGGCCAGGTACAGATCGGGCCATCCGTCGCCGTTCAGGTCCGCCGCGGCGACGGACATGGTCCACCGCGTGCAGTCCGCCCCGTAGGCTTCCGTCACGTCCTCGAAACGGCCGTCTCCCCGGTTCAGGTAGAGGTAATTGTGCCCGCCGTTGTTGGCGTATTCGAAACTTTCCTGCATGATACGCGTGGTTGTAACCTGCCACAGGTCATGGACTTCCGAGAAATAACCGCCCACGTAGAGATCGATCAGGCCGTCCCGGTCGACGTCCGTCCACACCGCGCTGTTGGCGTTCATCCACCGGTCAAGCCCGGCCACAACGGTCACGTCCTCAAAAGTACCGTCGCCCTGGTTCCGGTACAGGCGCTGCCGGCCCCACATGTAGATGAAGACGTCCTCGAATCCGTCGTTGTCGAAATCCCCCCACACCGAGCCCATGGACACGCCCCCGTCCCCGTTCACATCGGCCAGGCCGGCCTCCCCGGCGATCTCCGCGAAGCTGCCGTCTCCCTGGTTCCGGTACAAGGCGTTCGACGTCCCTTTACGGCTGCTGGTCACGTATAGGTCCTGCCACCCGTCGTTGTCGAAATCCACGACCGAGACGGATGCCCCGAGGGCCGAGATATGGGGCATGATCGGATCGAGCTTCGGATCGAGTTCCGGCTTTTCATGAATGAAGTCTATGCCGGCTGTCGCCGTTGCATCGGTCAACAGGAACCCGTACCGTCCCGGGTTTGCCGCGTCCGTCTCGTGTACGTCTGTCGTGCGCACGCCGGTCTCGGGCGACAGCCATCGGTCGAGGAAGAAGGGAGCAATGATCAGAATGATGAACAGCGCGGTAGCCGGTGTCCGAATCGTACTGGAGGAGACTGGTGACATGGCCTGAAGGGACAAGTTGTCCAGCGGGTGGACAGACGGGAATGTCACGTGTATTCAGAAGGGTCCGAGTGCCGTTTCAAGGTAGAAGTACGGCACTGGCCTGTCAAGATGGATTGACACGGCCGGCCGGAAGCACTATAAACTCACCGACAGCCTGACCCGAGGGTCGATCAAAATTCCCATAGCGAATCATACCCCACTGGAGTGATCAATGAGGACTTTCCATATGCGCGCCATCCCATCCCTTCTTCTGCTTGCGTTCCTGAGTGCCCTTTCGGTGCACGTCCACGGCCAGACCTCTCTGCTGGACCGGATCCAGGAACGGAGCGAGATCCGGATCGGGACGACCGGCGACTACAAGCCTTTCACCTATCTGAATCCGGAGACCGGTACCTACGAGGGCATGGACATCGACGCGGCCCATCTCCTCGGCGAAGCCCTCGGCGTCAGCGTCAAGTTCGTGCCCACGACCTGGAGCAACCTGTCCGGGGACACCATGAACGACCGGTTCGACCTGGCCATGGGCGGCATAACCCGGACGCTGAAGCGGCAGAAGGACCTGGCCTTGACCGACCCCTATGCCACCATCGGAAAGTCGCCGCTCATCCGAAAAGCCGACCGCGAGCGTTTCAAGAGTCTGCAGGACATCGACCGTCCCGGCGTCCGGATCGGCGCCAACTACGGCGGCACCAACGAAGCCTACGTTCGCGCCAATATCGTGCAGGCCACGATTGTCATGTTCGAGAACAACCTGGACGTTCAACCGGCCGTGGCGGCGGGTGACGTAGACGTCATGTTCACGGACAACGTGGAAGCGGTGATCTACGCAAGACAGAATCCCCTGCTTTTCGCCCTCGACCCGGACGATCCGCTGACCCGCGAGGACCTTGGCTACATGACCGTCCGCGGCGACCAACCCTTCATCAACTTCCTGAACCTGTGGCTGTACCAGATGGAACAGAAGGGAATGCTGGATGCGCTGAGGAGCAAATGGATCGGGGAGTACTGATATAGGATTTCTGACATAATTGTATTGCGAAGTCGCCTTTCCCGCCCTATCTTAGATGCGGCCTTATTCAAATCCTAAATCCTGAAAAGGAGCGAGTCTTTGGCCGGTGCCCCGGACTATAGCGACGACGTGTTTTTTAATGAAGTCGACCTGGACGCCCACAGCGCCAAGACCGTAGAATCCGAAGCCATCGAATTCTTCCCCACCGATTACCGCATCGGCCGGACCAAGTACATCTTCGTCACAGGCGGCGTCATGTCCGGCGTGGGCAAAGGCGTCTTCAGCGCCTCCCTCGGACACCTGCTCAAGCATTACGGATTCACGGTCTCCCAGATCAAGATCGACGGCTACCTGAACCAGGACGCCGGCACCATCAACCCCTACCGCCACGGAGAAGTGTTCGTGCTCGAGGACGGCACCGAATGCGACATGGACCTGGGCACCTACGAACGCTTCCTCGACGATAACCTGAACCGGAACAACTACATCACGTCGGGCCGGGTGTACCGCATCATTCTCGACAAGGAACGGAGGGGCGAGTATCTCGGCCGGGACGTGCAGGTCGTCCCCCACGTGACCGGCGAGATCAAGAACCTGATCCGGACAAAGGCCCACGAGGGCCCCTACGACATCCTGGTCGTCGAGATCGGCGGCACGGTCGGGGACATCGAGAACATCCATTTCATCGAAGCCGCCCGCGAGATGCTCTACGACGAGGGACGGGACAACGTCATGTCGGTCCACGTCACGCAGGTGCCCTACAATGCGTCCGCCGGGGAATTGAAGACCAAGCCCACGCAGCACAGCGTCAAGGCGCTGCTGCAACTGGGCATCCAGCCCGATATCGTGGTGTGCCGCTCGGCCATACCCCTGAACAAGAGCGTCCGCCAGAAGATCAGCCTCTTCTGCAACATCGCCGAGGACCGCGTGGTCAGCAGCCCGGATACGGATTCCATCTATCGGGTGCCGGCCCTGCTCGACCGCCAGGAGACGGTGCAGATCGTCGCCGACAAGCTCAACGTCAACCTCCCGCAGCGTACCGACCAGCGTCCCGAGATGTTCGACATCTACCTGAAGTACCTGTCCGGTAGCCACCCTGAAATACGTATCGCCATCACCGGCAAGTACACGGCACTGCACGATTCCTACGTGAGCATCCTGAACGCCCTGGACCACAGCAAGGTCGCCGTGGGCGCTGAGATCACCACCGAGTGGATAGACACGACCGACTTCTCGAATGATCAGGCGCTGGACGAGGGCATGCTGGACGGGATTTCCGGAATCATCGTGCCCGGCGGCTTCGGCGAGCGGGGCGCCGAGGGCAAGATCCGGTTCATACAGTACGCCAGGGAGAACGGGTTGCCGTTCCTGGGCCTATGCTACGGCTTCCAGCTGGCCGTGGTGGAGTTCGCACGTAACGAGTGCGGCATGCTGGAAGCCGCCCACACGGAATTCGACGCGGAGACTGAAACGCCGGTCATCTACCTGTTGCCCGACCAGCGGAAACTGACCGGCATGGGGGCCACGATGCGGCTCGGAGGACATGAAGTGAAAGTGAAGGCCGGCACGGAAGCCCACCGCTGCTACGGATCTGAAGCGGCCGTCGAACGGTTCCGCCACCGGTACGAGTTCAACAACCAGTACAGGGAACTCATCGAGCACAAGGGCATGGTATTCTCCGGCATGACGCCCGACGAGGAGATCATGCAGATCCTGGAAATCCCCACGCACCCCTTCTTCGTAGGCACCCAGTTCCACCCCGAGTTGACCAGCCGTCCTTACAGACCCCACCCCTTGTTCAGAGGCCTGGTCCAGGCCGCATTGACATACACGGAATCAGCGGAAAACCGGCAGGTGGCCATGGAGGCCGGGCAAGCGGAATAGCTTAGAAGATGGACGCGCGTCCGGTCAGCGGTGACGGCGGTGTGTCCGGTCAGGCCTGGCAGGTACCCGGGAACGGGCTCAGTTGGCCTGTTTCGTCAGCCTGGATTTGATGCGGGCGGCGGTCCGCCGGTGCATCACGCCGCGCTTGACGGCTTTGTCCAGCTTGGAATAGGCCTGGCCGAGGAGTCCGGGCGCCGCTTCGGCGTCCGAATTCTCGCGCAGGCGCTTGATGGCAGTCCGGAGGGCGGACTTGACCGTGGCGTTACGCCGCTGACGCACGCTTTCCTGGCGCAAACGCTTCTTGGATGAAACGAGGGTCGGCAACTTTTACTCCCTTAAATACGCTGAATCGTCAATACACAGCACGGTGTCTCGGCCGAAGCGGCCCGTTGTGATGCGGCCTGTCTTCCGGCGCGCAAGTTCCGGTTTGAAACCAGCACCAAATTACCTGGCGAGCCGCCGGAAGTCAAGGTTAAATTGAATCCCGACGCCACGCCGCTCGAATCCACGTAACGGACGACCCTTCCCATGGCTGTCGAACAGACGGAAATCGAAAAGAAGCTCAAATCCCTCCCCGGCAAACCGGGCGTGTACCTGATGAAAGACGCCCGGTCGCGCATCATCTACGTGGGCAAGACCCGCGCGCTGCGGCAACGGATCCGCTCGTATTTCCAGAAGACCCGTCTCACCGCGCCCAAGGCCGTCGCCCTGGCCAGCCGGATTCGTGACTTCGACTACGTGGCCACCGAATCGGAGGTCGACGCGCTGCTCCTCGAAGACCATCTCATCAAGGAACACAAGCCGAAGTACAACGTGATGCTGCGCGACGACAAGTCCTTTCCTTTCATCATGGTGACCAACGAGGCCTTTCCGCGGGTCGTCGTTACGCGCAACGTCCGGCAGGACGGGGCCCGGTACTTCGGCCCCTACACCAACGTGAAGGCCATGCGAAGGACGATCGACCTGGTCCGCAAGGTCTTCCCGTTGCGCACCTGTCCCAGCGCGAAGGCGTGGCCGTCCATGGACCGGCCCTGCCTCGACTACTACATCGACCGCTGTCCCGGACCGTGCAAGGGGCACATCGGCGAAGAGGGGTACGGCGAAATCATCGAGCAGGTGTGCCAGTTTCTCACCGGCAGGACGAAGGACCTGCTGAATCAGCTGAAGGAACGGATGGCGCGGGCGTCGGAGCAACTGCAGTTCGAACTGGCGGGACGGGTTCGGGACCAGATCGTCGCCATCGAGAAGACGACGATCCGCCAACGGGCTTTTTCGAGCAGGGAAGTAGACCGGGACATCATCGGGCTCGCCAGGAACGGGACCGACGTGTGCGGGGCGGTCCTGCAGGTCCGGGAGGGCAAGCTGCTGGGCAAGGAGCATTTCTTCCTGACGGCGCCGGAGGAGTCGACGGAACCGGAGACGCTGGGCGCCTTCCTGACCCAGTACTACCTCGCCGCGCAGCTCTGGCCCGACGAGATCCTGCTGAGCGGGGAACCGGACGGCATGGATACGTTCCGGGAATGGATGGCCCGGCAGCGTGGATCCAAGGTCGAAATCGCCGTGCCCCGCCGGGGCGACAAGGCCGCCATGGTCCGGCTTGCCGTGCAGAACGCCGAACTGCAGCTGAACACCCACGCGCTGAAACGGGCCGAAGCCAGGGTTCGCCGCAGCATGCCCGCCTCGGTGGGATCCCTGCAGGAAATCCTCGGACTCGAAGTGCCGCCCAGACGCGTCGAGACCTTCGACATCTCCAACATTCAGGGTTCGGACCCGGTGGCCTCCATGGTCTGTTTCGTGGACGGCCGCCCCCGCAAGTCGGACTACCGGAAGTTCAAGGTCAGGGACGTGATCGGCCCCAACGACTTCGCCATGATGCAGGAAGTGGTCGGCCGGCGGTACCGGCGGCTGATCGACGAGAACAAGCCCCTTCCGGACCTCGTGCTCATCGACGGCGGAAAGGGACAGCTCTCCAGCGTTCGGCAGGTCCTGAACGAACTGGGCCTGGTCGACCTGCCCGTCATCGGCCTGGCGAAGCGCCTGGAGGAAGTCTTCCGGCCGGGCCAGTCCGAACCGATCCTCGTTCCCCGGTCGTCCCCGGCCTTGAAGATGCTCATGCAGGCCCGGGACGAGGCCCACCGTTTCGCCGTGACATTTCACCGGCAACAGCGGGGAAGACGCATGATCCGGTCGGAACTGGACAACATACCCGGGGTGGGTCCGAAGCGGAAACAGCAGTTGATCCTGGCGCTCGGCTCCGTGGAGAACATCCGGAAGTGCTCCGAAGAGGAACTGAGGACGGTCCAGGGCGTGGGCAAAGACGCGGCGCGAAAGGTGTACCGGTATTTCCATCCGGAAGCATCCTGAACGGTCCGTGCCGGGCAGTCAGAAGCGGCCCGAGGCGGCGCGGAATCAGAATGCGCGGGGTTCGCCGAATCAGATTGCGCCGGAGGGGGAAGCGACTTAGTATGTCTGTAGCCGTTCCCGGGTTTAAGTTTGAATAATCCCGGTGCGGTTTTTGAATACTCCAATGGGTTCGGATGGGCAGGATGACAGCCGGATCACAGGCGGATCGTTTTGATACATTGACAGATTCCTGACGTCTTCGCATCGGGTTCCGGAGGTTACATACGTGGGTAAGGTTCTCAGGTCATACGAGTTGCTGGAAGAACGGATGAAAGACATCTACTTCGATTTCTACCGGGAGACCTACCGGGAGGGCACGGCGCTCGACAACAAGACCAAGGAACTGATCGCCATAGCCGCGTCGCTGAGCGCCGGATGCCAGAACTGCCTGGAAGGCCATCTCAAGAAGGCCATGAAATACGGCGCCGAAGGTGCGGAGATCCGGGAAGCCGTGGCCATTGCCGTGGGCGTAGCGGCCGCCACGATCGTGGACCGCAGCGACCTGGCGAATTTCGAAATGAATTTCAACGAACTGCTCAAGAAAGCGGCCAAGGCCGAGAAGGCAGGCAGCAAGACCTGATGTGCCGCGTCCCGGGTCGGATACGCCGATCCTGGGGGCTCGACTATCAGAGATAATAGTTGTTGGTGTTGACTTGGCACGATCGAAACAGAAAATGATCGAATGAATGGGAGGAAAGCGTGAGAAGCATTTTTAAAACATTTTTGTGCGCAATGTTCGCCGCGGCCTTCGTCCTTTCCAACGTACAGGCGCAGACCGCGGAGCAGGGCCAGGAGCCCCTGACCGACGACGAGCAGAAGATCGTCGCCTACATCATGAAGCAGGTCTCCGAATCCAAGGCCGGCAAGCCGAACTTCGGTCCGGAAACGGCCATGGCCGTATATAATGAGCTCGGGATCCAGGTCACCCCGGACATGGTTCCCCGCGTCCGGGCGGCCGTCGTGGCCGAGTTGAAGGCCATCGAGGCCCGGCTCATGCTGAAGGAAGGCAGCGCCGCGCCCGATTTCAACCTGCCGGTCCTGGGCGGCGGCGAGGCCAGTCTATCCGCCTTGAAAGGGAAGGTGGTCGTGGTGAACTTCTGGGCCACCTGGTGCCCGCCCTGTCTCGTGGAAATGCCGATGCTGAACGGACTTTACGAGACTTACCGGGAACAGGGGGTCGAGGTACTCGGACTTTCCCTCGACGAAGAGGGGCTTCCCATCACGAAACCCTTCGTAGACAAGCTGAGCGTATCCTATCCCATCGTGGAAGCGGACCGGAAGACCTACCAGGCGTACGGCAACGTGCTTACCATACCCCACACCTTCGTGATTGATCGCGAAGGCACCGTCACGAAACGGTTCGTCAACAACCAGACGAAAGACGCGTTCGAGGCCGCGATTAAGGCCGCGCTGGCAAAGAAGTAGACGGCCATCGTCCGCGGGCTGGCTGGCCAGCGTCCCCGAGCTGACAGGCCAGCGTCCCGGGACTGACTAAGGGACCGCCTTCCGGTCCCGGTCCGCCCTGTGGGTTTCAATTGCCTCCATGTTCAGCGAGACACCCAGGCCGGGCCGGTCGGATACACGGATCCGTCCGCCTTGGATCCTTTCCGGCGGTTCGATGAGTTCGTGTCTCCACGGCACTTCTCCCCAGGCGTATTCCAGGATCTGAAAGCCGGGATGGGCGGCCATGGCCTGCACGCCCGCCGCGATGGTCAGCGGCCCGAAGGGACCGTGTGGCGCGGTGGGAACCCCCCGGCCCTCCGCCATGGCGGCGACCTTCTTCAGTTCCCATAGCCCACCCACGATCGTTACGTCCGGCATGATCACGTCCATCAGCCCCTGGTCCAGGACGGGCCAGAACCCCTCACGGTACATCAGGCTTTCGCCGCCGGCCAGCGGTACGTCGATATGGTCCTTGATGGCCCGGTATCCCTCGTGGTCTTCGTCGGGCACGGGTTCCTCGTACCAGTACAGGTCCAGGTCCCTGAGCGCATCGAAGACCTCGCACCCGCCCCGGGCGGTGAAGTGGCTGTGGCAGTCGATCAGCAGGGACACGTCCGGACCGATCGCGGCGCGCACCGCTTCCATGCAGGCGATGCCCTCCCGGGCGTCCGAAGCCCGGTCGATGCCGGCAGGCATCCCGTCGAAGGGCGCGAGCTTCACGGCGTCGAATCCATCCGCGACCGCGGCGGCCGCGTTCCGGGCGAATCCCGCGGGCGTCCGTTCGGTGGTGGCCCGGTTGATGTTGGCGTAGAGGGGGATCTCATCGCGGCAGCGGCCTCCGATGACGTCGGCGACCGGCACGCCCAGGACCTTCCCCTTGATGTCCCACAGGGCCTGGTCCAGGGCACTCAGTGCCATCACTTTCGACCGGTCGACGGGCGAAGGGAGAAGTTCGGCCAGGATGCGTTCGATGGCGCCGGGATCGCGGCCGGCCAGCACGGGTTCGACCTGCTGCAGGAAGTCCACGCTTCCGGACCGTGCGCCGCCGGGATTCACCTCGCCATAGCCGGTGATCCCTTCGTCGGTGTGCACCGCCAGGAACGTCCAGTCTCCCCGGTGGTTCACGTGGACGGCGTGGGTCTTCAGGGCGGTTATCTTCATGTTCTAACGCTACATTCTGTCATTGATTGCGGCAACGCATTTGTTTATATAACGCCTTGGCCGGGGTGGAGGCAGATGGTAGCCTGTGGCTCGGCAGCATATCAACGAAACGGGAGTATATTGACGGACAGGCGTCAACGGACAGGGTCCGACAGCGGACAACGGATCGTAACGACGAAGGGAGCAGCATGAGTGCGCAACGTGTAGCGGTCATTACGGGTGCGGGACGCGGCATGGGGGCGGCCATCGCGAGGAACCTGGCCAGCCAGGATTATGCGGTCGCGCTGCTGTCTCCGTCCGGTGCGGCGGAATCACTGGCCAGTGAGCTGGGCGGAATCGGCGTGACGGGTTCCGTCACGGACGAAGCCGACCTGCAGAAACTTGTCGATCTAACCATGGACGCCCACGGCCGCATCGACGGCGTCGTCAACAGCACCGGGCATCCGCCCAAGGGCAGTCTCCTGGACATTCCGGACGAAGATTGGCACGAGGGACTGGACATCGTGTTTCTTAACGTGGTGCGCATGGCGCGCCTCGTCACCCCGATCATGGTGGACCAGGGCGGTGGATCGATCGTGAACATCTCGACCTACGCCGCCTTCGAACCGGAGCATTACTTTCCCGTATCGACCGCTTTTCGGGCGGCCCTGGCGAGTTATACGAAGATCTACGCCGACAACCACGCAGGCGACAACATCCGGATGAACAACATCCTGCCGGGGTTCATCAACAGTCTCCCGGAATCGGAGGCCTTCAAGTCACGCATTCCCATGGGACGCTACGGCACCGTGGAAGAGATCGCTGAAACGGCCGCTTTCCTGCTGTCGCCCGGATCCGGTTATATCACCGGGCAGAACCTGCGCGTCGACGGGGGCATCACGCGGTCAGTCTGAGGGGAGATCATGAAGCAGGCCGACCTGGCGTTTTTTCGCCAGAACGGATTCATCAACCTGGGCAAGGTCCTCGCGGACGAGGACGTGGATCGTTTTCACGGTCTCTTCGACGAGGATCGTCGCAAGTATCCTTATTTCTGGCATCCCTACGGCCATCACCAGGAAGCCAACTACGACGCGCTCATCACCACGCCGGCCTTCGACGATCTGATCCGCCATCCCGCCATATACGGCACCATAGAGGAACTGATGGGCGGTCCGCTCTGTTTCGGAGAGATCGGGCTGCGGTCCATGGGCCCGTACAAGGGCGAATTCCACCAGCGGTGGCACCGCGACAAGGCCCACTGGTTCGAGCACCCCCTCCGCATGGACTACATCCAGCTCATGGTCTATTTCACCGACGTGGACAAGCATACCCACTGCTTCTCCATCTCGCCCGAAGGGGTCGATCAGCCTGTTATGAAGGAGAACAGCGCGCAACTGGAGCGTGGTGTCTACGACCTCCACGGACCGGCGGGCACCTGTGCCCTGTTCAACGTGTCGGTACTCCACACGGCCACCACGCGTCCCACGCGGGCCGTGCGGAAGACCGCGCAGATCTATTACGGTCACCGGGACAGGGATCCGCTGGCCAACGATTCGGGGATTCCCGCCACCCTCTGGCGGGACAGCGACGACCCGGAGACCCGGGCCTTCTACGGCGTCCTGAACGACCGTACGAAAGTCTATATGGCCGCGTTCGGGAAGTAAGGCGGGGCCGCTTCCTGTATTAAACCTGGAAATTCGGGTTGTTTTCTGGCTATTTTTCGATCTTACTCCAAAAAAGTAGGATAAATTCGGAGACATGTCCAAAAATGGTCACATTTTCACGACGCTGAGCCAGCTGCGATCAGACGAACTCAAGCTCCCCCGACGACTCCAAACGTCGATAGTAGCAACCGGTCCGATAGCGGCCCTCGGCGTCCCTGGTGTGGCACGCGCCTTCGCCCTTGGGCGTTACGAGGAAAACTAAAGAGTTCTGCTCGCAGTTGACCCGGATTTCGTCGATTCCGAGGGCGTTTCCCGACGTGGCGCCCTTCACCCACAGCTCGTTCCGCGAAGTGCTCCAGAACGTGGCAATCCCGGTCTTCAGGGATTCGTCCAGGGCCTGGCGATTGATGTAGGCCAGGATAAGCACTTCCTTCGTCGTGGAATCCTGCACGACCACCGGCAGGACATCCTCTTCGATGCCGGCGACCTGCCGAAGTTTCGAAAAATCCAGGGTCTCCCGTGTTCCTTCTTCCAGTTGATTTGATCCTGATGAGCTCGCCATGGTTCCTTCGTCTCCGTGTATATACAATGTATAAACTACCTGCTCATTCCGAAACGCCGAAGGTGTAGACTGTTTTCAATCCGTCATAACTGCATAAAATATATATAGTTAGGTTGAATCTGTCAAGGCAGGCGGTTGCGGAGAGTTTACGCCTCTGACCGTTATCGGTCAAGCGCGATTTAGGTAGGTATACGGGGTGCTTAAACGGGAGGGGTAGTCACCGGCGATCGTGGGAGAAAAAGCAGGTTGGTTATACTAAGCATATCGGCTTGATTTCCATACGTAGCGATTTTGACCACGATTCAGAACCGATATCTCCCGAGGAATCCCACGCGGTGGTCGGCCGAACGGATGGGGTCTTGTCTTCTCTCACCGGCGAATTCGACGCTGAGCTTGCCTTCCTTCGCGCCAAGTCGCGTGCCCAGCCGCATGCTTCGACGGTCGGCCCCGGAAATGTCGGTCTCTGCGAAGGGCGTCAGGGAAACGCCCCGGAGCGCCGAGTTCAACATGCTGTAACCAATTTGCGCCCGGACGGCGCCCGTGTGACCTGCGGACCGCCTGCCCGAAGAGATGCCGCCGTCCTCGCGCCAGGTCATGTCCACGTTCCGGGTATCCGCGCCCCAGCGAGGCGCAATCGACATGGACAGGCCACCCGCGGTGTTCGGCCGTACGTAGGCGATAAAGGAAAGCCCCCGTTCCTGGTAGCCAGATGCCGAGTGGGCGGCCAGCAGGCGGCCGCGGGCCTCCAGACCCAGACGGCCGCCGGTCAGTCTGAAGCCGCCCGCTATCTCCACGCCGCCGCCCGTCTCGCCTTTGCCGCCATCGTAGCGTCCGGCGACCTGTGCGAAGGGCGTCAGCGACGACGGCCCCATGCGAACGGTTCCGCTCGAACCCTCCAGTCCGAGTCGTACCTGCCGGATGTCGGCGTTGAGATCACCCTGGATCGACGCTGCTGGCGATGAAGCGTTAAGCGACATCACACCCGCGTGCCCCACCACGCTGAAGCTCACACCCGACAGGTACATGAAGCGGGTGCGAAGACCCAGCATGGCCATGCGCATGGACAGGTCGCGATTCTCCCCTTCGGTGACGGCCGAACCACGGCCTTCACCCAGGATCGACCATACCTGGAGTGGACGGCTGCTGCTCTGCCATCGCGCATAGGGATACACGCCGGTAAGCCGCGTCTGCACCTGGCCCTGAGCGCCGGGAACGTCGATACTGGCCGCACCCGATGTGCGCGACAACGAAACGCCGGCAATCAGACCGGGGACAGATACGTCCACGCCCAGATAGGCCGTCCTCAAGCCGCCGCCATAGCGCCAGTTGTCAGGCGACGCACGAAACGCCTGCACGTTGCCCGTTCCCCACAGCGTCACCCTGTTGGTATATCCCTCTTGCCCGTAACGCGGCAGCGTATAGACGAACGAACTGTTCCGAAGGACGTCGACCCGGCCCGAGCGGCCAGGAGCACGCGGCTGGGTCGGGTCATTCCAGTTCCGCGGGATATGATAACCCGTGAGCCCTATCAAAGCCGTCACGCCGGAGGCCAGGCCGTCCACTCTGCGGCCGGCCACGGCAAGCCGGCGCTCTTCCGCAACGAGCGCGAACCGGTCCTCCATGGTCGCCCGCGCGCTCGACATCAGACCGCGGCCCATGGCGGCGAGGACCGCTTCGTAAGCGTCGCGTTCTGCAGACGACGGCTTCACCGTGACCGTGATGCTGTAGCCCGCCGTGCCCGATTCATTGACGGCCGTAACCGATAGCGTGGTGCTGCCCTGCGCAAGTCCCGCCACCGTCATCGTCCCACCCGTTACCGCGGCGGCGGCCACCGCCGCATCCGAAACCGACGCCCCATATGCGAGCCCCGGACCTGTAAACGTGGCGGCCACATCCATACTGCGCGAATCGCCCTCCTCCAGCGTGATGTCTTCCAGGGGGTGCGCCACCGCGGGAGGCGATGCGACTACAGCACGTGCGGACGTTGCCGACGGCGTCCCTTCCTCCCTGGCCACCGAACTCGTATCGGTGGCGTTTACCGCGCGCAGCCTCAGTATATACGTCGTGCCGTTTATCAGACTGCCTATCGTGTGGCTCGTGACATTGCCCGCGTCGGTCCAGGGCCACGGATTGGGTATGTTTACTCCCTTTTCCCGATGCTTTACCTGATAGCCGGTGGCGTTCGGCGACGCGGTCCAACTGAGGGTCAGCTGGCCGTCCCCGGGCGTAACCGTGACGTTGCCTGGCGGGGACAGTGTTCCCGGCGCATCGTCGTCGTCGGTCACCAACACCTGCGCCGAGTGCGGATTGCCCTTCTCGTATCCGGTGCCGGTCCCCACCCTCGCCGTCACGGTGGCATCCGGTTCATCCACCGTATCGTCGGTGGTAGCCAGGCTGAACTGCGCGCTAGAACTACCCGCGGCGATCGTCACGCTGGTAGGCGCCGTGCCGCTTCGGAAGCTCGCACCCCCACTCACGGACACGTTTACCGAAAGCGTATCTGCGGGCTCAGGAGACGCCGACAGCGTAAAGGTGATCGACGTGCCCTCGGCCACTGTATCCGCGGCCGCCGCTATCGTTACCTGTGGTACGTCGTCGTCGGTTAACACAATCGTCGCCGAGGTCACCGTCACCCCGGAAGGCGATGCCGTCCCGCTTACGGTGATCGAATTGGCGACGTTGATCGCCTGGTTATCTACGGGGACCAAGGTAAATGTCCCGTCTCCGCTGGAACTGCCGGCGCCGATGGTTACATTGAAATCAGATACGGAACTGAAGCTCACCGCGTTCGACGCACCACTGCCCGACACCGACACCGATACCGTCTGCTCTGTACCGAAGAGCGTACCGCCTGACGGTGTTGCCGTCACCGTGACCACCTTCGCGCTGTCTGCCTCCGAAGCCGAGGCAGGAGAGACCGAAAGCGATATGCCCGTCGGCGCAGCGTCGTTGTCGGTCACGACGACCTGGGCCGAGTTCGAGGCGCCCACCGCGTATCCCGTGCCGGTCCCGATCGTCACTGTCACCGTGGCATCCGCCTCGTCCACCGGGTCGTCGGCGGTGGCCAGGCTGAACTGCGCGTTCGTCGAGTTCGCTGCGATCGTCACGCTCGTCGGCGGCGTGCCGCTCAGGAAGCCGGTCCCCCCGCTCACCGACACCTTGACACTCAGTTCCGTCACAGGAGCGGATGAAGCCGTAACCGTGAAGGAAACGGACGTACCCTCGGCCACCGTATCCGCCGCCGCTGCTATGGTGATCACAGGATCGTCGTCGTCGCTCAGGGTTATTGTAGCCGGAGTAACCGGCACGCCGGAAGGCGATGCCGTTCCGCTCAACGTGATCGTCTCGTCGATGTTGTCGTCGCTGTTGTCCGTGGATACCAGTGCAAACGTGCCGTTCCCGTTGGACGCACCGGCGCCGATGACCACGTCGAAGTCAGATACTGAATCGAAGCCCACCGCGTTCGACGTACCGCTGCCTGACACCGTCACCCCCACCGTCTGCTCCGTACCGAAGAGGGTGCCGCCCGATGGCGTGGCCGTTACCGTCACCGACACGCTGTCTCCTTCGGACGCCACGGCGGGAGAGACCGACAGCGTTATGCCCGACGGCGCAGCGTCGTTGTCGGTTACGACGACCTGGGCCGAGTTAGAGGAGCCCACATCGTATCCCGTGTCGTCCTGGATCGTCGCCGTCACCGTGGCATCCGCCTCGTCCACCGGGTCGTCGGTGGTGGCCAGGCTCAACTGCGCGCTCGACGAACTCGCGGCGATCGTCACGCTTCCGGGCGGCGTGCCGCTCAGGAAACCCGTCCCCCCTGTCACCGACACGCTTACTTCCAAGTCCGTCACGGGAGCGGATGACGCCGTGACCGTGAAGGAAACGGATGAGCCCTCGGATACCGTATCCGCGGCCGCCGCTATCGTGATCACCGGACTGCTTCCCGCCGACGGCTTCCCTTCCTCGATGACCACCGAACTCGTATTGGAAGCGCTAACCGCGCGCAGTCGTAAAATGTACGTCGAGCCGTTTACCAGATTGCTTATCGTGTGGCTCGTGACATTGCTAACGGCGGTCCAGGTCCACGGATCGGGTTTACTTACCCCCTTTACCCGATGCTTTACCTGATATCCGGTGGCGTTCGGCGACGCGGTCCAATCGAGGGTCAGCTGCCCGTTCCCGGGCGTGACCGTGACATTGCCTGGCGGGGATAGTACGCCCGGTACATCATCGTCGGTCACCACAACCTCTGCCTTATACGCGGTGCCTGCCGCGTATCCCGTACCGTTCACGATCGTAGCCGTCACGGTGGCATCCGGCTCGTCCACCGCGTCATCCTCGGTAGCCAGGCTGAACTGCGCGCTCGATGTACCCGCGGCGATCGTCACGCTCGTGGGCGCCGTGCCGCTTCGGAAGCTCGTACCCCCGCTCACCGACATGATTACCGTAAGCGTCTCGGCAGGCGCCGGGGAAGCCGACAGCGTGAAGTTGATCGTCGTGCCCTCGGCCACCGTATCCGCTGCCGCTGCTATCGTGATCACCGGATCGCTTCCTGCCGTCGGCGTCCCGATCTCAATGGCAGCTTTGCTGGCATCGGTGGCGTTTACCGCGCGCAATCGCACCCTGTACGTCGTGCCGTTTACCAGTCCGCGTATCGTGTGGCTCGTGACGTTGCCCACGTCGGTCCAGGACCACGTATCAGGGTTGCTAACCCCCTTTACTACTCGATGCTTTACCTGATAGCCGGTGGCGTTCGGCGTCGCGGTCCAGTCGAGGGTCAGCTGACTGTCCCCGGGCGTGACCGTGACGTTGCCTGGCGGTGACAGCGCTCTGGGCGCGGCGTCGTCGTCGGTCACCACCACCACCGCCGAATCCGCTGTGGCCACCGTGTATCCCGTGCCGTTCACGATCGTCACCGTCACGGTGGCATCCGGCTCGTCCTCCGCGTCGTCTTCGGTGGGCAGGTTGAATGCCGCCTCCGACGAGTTCGCGGCAATCGTCACACTCGTTGGCGGTGTGCCTTCCAGGAAGCTCGACCCCCCGCTCACCGACACGTTTACCGTAAGCGCCTCGACAGGCGCAGGGTACGCCCACAGCGTGAAGGGGACCGGACTGCCCTCGGCCACCGAATCCGCGGCCGCCGTAATCGTGATCACCGGATCGTCGTCATTGGTGATCGTAAGCGTCACGTCCGGTGGATCCGCCACGCCGTTGCCCCCGGTCGCTGCGCCCGACACCGTCACCTGCCTGTCCGGTTCAACCACCGAGTCGTCCACGCCGGTGATCGTCACCTCGCCCGTGCTGGCCGTGGCCCCCGCCGCTATGGTCAAATTGGTACCGCTCAGTGTGAAATCGCCCGATTCCGCCGGAGACACCGCCGACGCGGACACGGTCACCTCCGTCTTCGCGCTCTTCGCCCCGATCAGCACCGCCGTCACCGTGCTCACACCGCCGTTCTCCGAGATCGATGACGGCGTCAGCACCAGCCGCAACGTCGGTCCGCCGGAAACGTCGTTGTCGGCCACCAGCACCTGCGCCGATGAAGTGGTGCCCACCGCGTAGCCTGTGCCCGTCTGGATCGTCGCCGTCACCGTGGCATCCGGCTCGTCCTCCGCGTCGTCCTCGGTGGCCAGACTGAACGACGCGCTCCTCGTACCCGCGGCGATCGTCACACTCGATGGCGGCGAGCCGCTCAGGAAGCTCGTACCCCCGCTTACCGACACGTTAACTGAAATCGACTCGGCTGGTGCAGGGATCGCCGACAGCGTGAAGGTGATCGATGAGCCTTCCACTACCGTATCCGTGGCCGCCGCTATCGTGATCTGCGGTACGACCTGTTGTAACCCGTCGTCGTTATCTATCTTGCCAATACCGAGACCTTTTACCACCTTTGCATTAGTGGTCACGTTGCTCAGTCTCACGGTAAACAGCTCGTCTTGCTCCTGGACCTGATCGCCTATGATTGTGACAGATATCGTCTTGGTTCTGGTTCCTGACACCCCCGGTATAAATTTCAAAGTACCGCTCTTGGATACATAATCCGAACCAGCCGTCGCCGTACTGTTTTGCGTACCATAACTGAGGGACACCGTGTCCACAGTGGCCGAACCGCTGAGCGTCACGGTAAACACCAAGGGCTTCGTGCCACTGTCGCCCTCTGCGGTGGAGGAACGGGATATGCTTAATTCCGGCGGGTCGTCGTTGTCGGTCACCACCACGTACGCGGTATTCGGAGTGCCCACCGTGTATCCCGTGCCGTATACGATCGTCGCCGATACCGCGGCATCCGGCTCGTCCACCGAGTCGTCATAGGTGGCGCGGGTGAACTGCGCGCTCGACGAATCCGCGGCGATCGTCACGCTCGACGTCAGGAAGATGGTCCCCTCGCCCACCGACACGTTCACCGACAGTGCCTGGGTAGGCGCAGGGGCCACTGACAGCGTGAAGGTGATCGTCTCGCCTTCCGCTACCGTATCCGCGTCCGCCGCTATCGTGATCACCGGAGTATCGTCGTCGGTGATCGTAAGTGTCACGTCCGATGGGTCCGACACGCCGTTGCCCCCGCTCGCATCGCCCGATACTGTCACCCGCTTGTCCGGACCAACAACCACGTCGTCCACGCCGGTGATCGTCACTGTGCCCGTACTGACCGTGGCCCCCGCCGCTATCGTCAGCTCGTCGTTGCTGCTCAGCGTGAAATTGCTCGAGTCCGCCGGAGACACCGCCGACGCGGACACCGTAACCTCCGTATCCGCGCTCGACGCCCCGCTCAGACGCGCCGTCACCGTGCTTACACCGCCGTTCTCCGAAATCGATGACGGCGACAGCGTCAGACTCAACGTCGGTACATCGTCGTCGTCGGTGATCGCGATGGTCCTGTCGGCGACGGTCACCCCGCTGTAGTTCCCGCCGTTAACTCCATGCGATAGGGTAGTGTTCCTCCGGTCGCTGGCGTTGTCTACGTTGTCGTCCACACCTGTCAACGTCACCGTCTGCTTCGTGGCCCAATTTGATGTTGTAAAGGTTAACGATGCAGGACTTACCGTCATGGCGTCGGTGTCGCTTGAAGAGGGACTCACCGTCACCGTGGCCGTAGGCCGCAAGGACAGCCGCACCTTGTAGGTGTCCGTGCCGCCGTTCTCCGACAAACTGC